>NZ_CP084260.1:1419616-2839232 GCF_022879575.1 Caballeronia sp. SL2Y3 | reverse complement strand
CGAGTGCGGTCGTTATGGTTGCTGCGCGCCACCTGCGGCCATGCTTGCCGAACGCGTCCGATGACATACGATCGGTCGGCAAGTCCCGGCACGGCCAAGCAGGCATGCTCCGGAGGCTTACGCCGCAAGGGTTTGCGGGCGAACGGCGGGCCGAAGCAGCGGGCGGATATTTGGGAGTAAGGCGAGATTCTAACGCCAAACCCTCGCGGCGCGCGAGTTATCCACAGGGTCAAATCACCGCGCCGAAACAGGGCGAAAGAGCCGCGCTGCACCGGCGATGGGCGCTAAACTATTGACGGTCAATAGGAAAACGGTTTAAATAGCGGGTTCCGCGAAAACAGAATTCCTGAACCTCCGGCCATCGTGCTTGCAGTGACCACACTGGAGCCAAGCCCGCGCGGTCAATCAACTCAAGTGAGAGCACCATGAAACGTACTTACCAACCTTCCGTGACGCGCCGCAAGCGCACCCATGGCTTCCGCGTTCGCATGAAGACCGCCGGCGGCCGCAAGGTCATCAACGCTCGCCGCGCGAAGGGCCGCAAGCGCCTGGCCATCTAATACAGATCGGTGCTGCTCGCAGCCGCGTCGCGTTCGGAGACGGACGCATCGGAAGGTGGCGAGCCGCTTGCCGAGCGCCGCACAGAAGTCTTGAAACAGGACATCGTCGAGTTGCCGGCGTCGGCCGCGTTCCCCAAGGCCGCAAGGCTGCTGAAAACGGATGAGTTCTCATCCGTTTTTCGTTTGCGCCCCTGGCGGCGTTCGCCGCACTTCGTGCTGTACGGCAAGCCCACGGGCAACGAAGCGCGGCTCGGGCTCGTCATCGGCAAGAAGCAGGCGCCGCGCGCCGTCACGCGCAATCTGATCAAGCGGCTTGCGCGCGAGGCGTTCCGGCTGCGTCGCGAAGAGCTGCGCGGATTCGACATCCTCGTGCGGCTGCACGCGAAAATCGACCGCAAGGCGATGCCGAGCGCCAGTTCGCCGCCGCTCGGCGCGCTGTGCCGCGGCGAACTGGAAGTACTTTTCGACCGTGCCGTGCGCGAAGCAGCGCGCCGCGTGGCCGAAACCGTGGCGGCGCCGCCTTCGGCGCCCGCCGTCGACGATTCATCCGGCCCTTCTGGGTCATGAAGCGCGGCAGCGACGGTTTGTCTTCCACGGCAGACCGAACGCGCAGCGCGAAGCTTATGCAAACGGCACTCATCGCGTTGTTGCGCTTCTACAAGGTTGCGATCAGCCCCCTGCTCGGCAACCGGTGCCGCTTTTACCCTTCCTGTTCCGACTACGCGCGCGAGGCAATCCAGTATCATGGCGCCGCGCATGGCACGTATCTCGCCGCAAAACGGCTCTGCCGCTGCCATCCCTTTTCGGCGGGCGGCGTCGATCTCGTGCCGACACCGTCCCGTGGCTCCGGTTCTCCATCCGCTTCCAATCAGGCGGATAGCCCGGCTGCAGGTTCCGCCCAAGAAAAGCATTCACCACTAAACGGCGCAAAAGCGCTTACCGATCGACACTGAGACAACGCATGGATATCAAACGCACCGTCCTATGGGTCATCTTCTTCGTGTCAGTTGTCATGCTGTTCGACAACTGGCAGCGCGACCATGGGCGCCCGTCGATGTTCTTCCCGAGCGCGACGCAGCCGGCCAAGACCGCCAGCAATCCGGCACCGGGCTCGGCTACGCCGGGCGCGCAGCCGTCCGAACTGACGAACGCGCCGGCAGGCGCTGCGCCGGGCACGTCGACGCCGCCGGCCACCGCCGCATCGCAACTCGTCAAGTTCACGACGGACGTGTATTCCGGTGAGATCGACACGCGCGGCGGCACGCTCTCGAAGCTCTCGCTGCTGAAAGAAGGCGACGGCAAGCAGCCCGACCTCTACATCACGCTCTTCGATCACACCGCGAACCACACGTACCTCGCGCGCACGGGCCTGCTCGGCGGCGACTTCCCGAATCACAACGACGTGTTCACGGCGGTTCCGGGCCAGACGTCGCTGTCGGGGGACGCGAAGACGCTGACGCTCGCGTTCGAATCACCGGTGAAGGGCGGCGTGAAGGTCGTGAAGACCTACACGTTCACGCGCGGCAGCTACGTGATCAACGTGGATACGAAGATCGAGAACGTCGGCAATGCGCCGGTCACGCCGAAGCTCTACATGGAACTCGTGCGCGACAACACGCCGGTCGAGACGCCGCGCTTCTCGCACACGTTCATCGGGCCGGCTGTCTATACCGATCAGAAGCACTTCCAGAAGATCGATTTCAGCGACATCGACAAGAACAAGGCCGCGTTCGAGCCGTCCGCGAACAACGGCTGGATCGCGATGGTGCAGCACTACTTTGCGTCGGCGTGGATTCCGAAGGAAGGCGCGCAGCGCGATATATACGTCCAGAAGATCGACCCGAGCCTGTACCGCGTGGGCGTGCAGCAGCCGGTGCAGACCATCGCGCCGGGACAGAGCGTGACGGTCGATGCGCGTCTTTTCGCCGGTCCCGAAGAAGAGCGCATGCTGGAAGGCATCGCGCCGGGTCTGGAGCTGGTGAAGGACTACGGCATGGTGACGATCATCGCCAAGCCGCTTTTCTGGCTGCTCGAAAAGATTCACGGATTCGTCGGCAACTGGGGCTGGGCGATCGTGCTCTTGACGCTGCTGATCAAGGCGGTGTTTTTCCCGCTGTCGGCGGCGAGCTACAAGTCGATGGCGCGCATGAAGGAAATCACGCCGCGCATGCAGCAGATTCGCGAACGCTTCAAGAGCGATCCGCAGAAGATGAACGCGCAGTTGATGGAGTTGTACAAGACCGAGAAGGTGAATCCGTTCGGCGGCTGTCTGCCGGTGGTAATTCAGATTCCGGTGTTCATCTCGCTGTACTGGGTGCTGCTGTCGTCGGTGGAAATGCGCGGCGCGCCGTGGATCGGCTGGATTCACGATCTGTCGCAGCAAGACCCGTATTTCATCCTGCCGGTGCTGATGGCCGTGTCGATGTTCCTTCAAACGAAGCTGAACCCGACGCCGCCCGACCCCGTGCAAGCCAAGATGATGATGTTCATGCCGATCGCGTTCTCGGTCATGTTCTTCTTCTTTCCGGCGGGTCTCGTGCTGTATTACGTGGTGAACAACGTGCTGTCGATCGCGCAGCAGTACTACATCACGCGGATGATGGGACAGCGTAAGAAGAAGGTGGCTTGAGGTTTTTGGCTGCTGGTTTTGAATGGGGAGACGCCCGGCTTGCCGGGCGTTTTTGTTTTCGCGCTGCTTTGACCGCTTACCGCACCGCTTTTTTTACCCCTCGTTGTTTTGTCGGGTTGCGGCGGAAGAAGCGCGGTTGCTTAGTCTTTCGTCTAACCGGCTCAATTTGGCCAGAAAAAGTCTCGCCGCGGCCGTTGCCTCACGGACATCGCGACGAAAGGCGTCCTTCTCCTCGTGACTCCGGAACGCCGGTAGGGTTTCCGCCGCCTCCGCCCGAGAAGAGATATACGGTGTGATGTCCTCGCCGTCTAGCAGCAATGTCGCCCGCCGGCCGAGAAGCATCGTCAATGACCTGCGATTCCTCCTTCTCGGCATTGCATTTCCATCGAACCAGTTCTTTACAGTCGTAGAGGTGACATTCGCGTCCGGGTCCGCATGCTCGAGCGCGCGGACGAGGTCGCCCGCATGTCCGACGCGGAAGGTCTTTTTGTTTTGCTTGAAATAGGGAACGTCACGCTGGATGGTGTCGGCCGCATCTTCGACCAGCAGCCTTAATCCATCCGCGAAAGCCCTTTTTGTACGATTCGTCGCCATGCAGATAGTGTCGTAGACATTCCAATCGGCGTCGCCGAGTTCGAATTTGAGTTTTTCGGTTCGAACTTGGATTAGCAGCCGGACCCGCCAGAAGTCCCTTACCGCGCAGGCTTTCCGCTTTTCAACGGCACAAGATACTTCCCGCCGATCGATATGAAAAATTTGGTCGCAGCCAGCGCGCCCTACCGCTTCATCGCCCCATAGAACTGGTCGATAAGCTCCTCCAGCAGGTACCGGTGATGCGGCGACAGCGCCTCGATCTTCGACGCAAGCTCCAGCGTGTCCTCGGACGCGGGGTATCTCTCGTCGCGCGCGAGCGGTTTGGGCGCGGTCTGCGCGCCGCCGCTCGGCGGCGGACCGTAATGCAGCCAGTGAAGATCCACCTTCAGCCATTCAGCGAGCGTCTGGAGTTTGTCGCTCGTGGGAATGGAGCGCCCGGTCAGCCACTTGTGCGCGGTTTGCGGGGACACCGGCTCGCCCTGGTACCGCAAGTTGAATTTGTTCGCGAGATCGGTCGCGCCCCGCATCTTCTCGGGCGAGCGGGCCATGGAAAATTTGAGCCGTTCTGAGAAATCGGCCTTCTCTTGCTGTGTTGGCATGCGTTCAATTGTGCAAGGCAACCGCTGCCTATACGTCAACCAACCGCGCTAGATGTGGCGCGCATTGGACGTCGTTTATCCTGTCCGAGCAATTGATTTCTTGCCTGATGTCAGCTATGTAGGCGCCGCCCGACGAGTTCCGACAAGCGCGGGCCGATTCTCCATCCACAACGGTACTGCACAGAGCGATTCGAAATTGTATCTTGTTTAAGATAATGCAAGAATTATCCTAGCGAATCGGATCAAGAAGCGCGCGATACAATGCCGGCTCCTTCCGACGCCTCCGCTCCGACCGCCGCCATGTTGACCAACGACACCGATCCCATCGTCGCTATCGCCACCGCGCCGGGGCGCGGCGGAATCGGCGTCGTGCGGCTCTCGTTCGGTCGGGCGGGCCAGGCGGCCGCGCAGCGGTCGATGCATGCGCTATGCGGCCAGCCGCTCACGCCGCGCCACGCGAGCTACGTCCCGTTCATCGACGGCGAGGGGGAAGCACTCGACCGCGGCATCGCGCTGTACTTTCCTGCGCCGCATTCGTACACGGGCGAGCACGTTCTGGAATTGCAGGGCCACGGCGGGCCGATCGTGCTGCAGCTCTTGCTGCAACGGGCGATCGAGGCGGGACGCGACTTCGGCCTGCGGCTCGCGGAGCCCGGCGAGTTCACGCGCCGCGCGTTTCTGAACGACAAGCTCGATCTCGCGCAGGCCGAAGCCGTCGCCGACCTCATCGAAGCGAGCACGGAAGCCGCCGCGCGTTCGGCCGGCCGCTCCTTGGAAGGCGCGTTCTCGCGCGAAATTCACGCGCTCGTGGAGGACGTCATCACGCTGCGAATGCTGGTCGAGGCGACGCTCGATTTTCCGGAAGAAGAGATCGACTTTCTCGAAGCCGCCGACGCGCGCGGCAAGCTCACCCGCATCCGCGAACGGCTGGATCGCGTGCTCGCGGATGCCCGGCAAGGCGCGCTCCTGCGCGAAGGCATGTCGGTCGTGCTGGCGGGGCAGCCGAACGTCGGGAAATCGTCGCTATTGAATGCGCTCGCCGGTGCAGAACTGGCGATCGTCACGCCGATTGCGGGCACCACGCGCGACAAGGTTGCGCAGACGATTCAGATCGAGGGCATCCCGCTGCATATCATCGACACCGCCGGCTTGCGCGAGACCGAAGACGAAGTGGAGCGCATCGGCATCGAGCGCACGTGGGGCGAGATCGAGCGCGCGGACGTCGTGCTCCATTTGCTCGACGCTCGCACGGGCATGACGGCCGACGACGAATCCATTGCTGCCCGCTTTCCGCAGGGCGTGCCGGTCGTCCGCGTGCTGAACAAGACTGATCTCGCGGGCGCGCCGGCCGCCGTGCGCGAACGCGACGACCGAGCGCGCGAAGTGAACCTGTCCGCCAAGACGGGCGACGGCATCGCGCTGTTGCGCGAGCAGTTGTTGAAAATCGCCGGCTGGCAGGCGGGCGCCGAAAGCGTCTACCTCGCGCGGGAACGGCACCTCACCGCGCTGCGCGAAGCGCGCGAGCATCTTGCGCTCGCCGCGGATCACGCGAGCCAGCAATCGCAGGTGCTCGACCTGTTCGCCGAAGAGTTGCGGCTCGCGCAGGACAGCCTGAACGCGATCACCGGCGAATTCACTTCCGACGATCTGCTCGGCGTCATCTTCAGCCGCTTCTGCATCGGGAAATAGCGCATCAGGCGACACGCGGAGGCCCCAACTCCCGCAATTCGGCCGTGAGCTTTTCGGCTTCCTCGGGCCGTCCGTGAAATGCCGCCGGCGTGTTCTGAAACATCTCGATCGCGTACGCTCCGTCGCAAAGGGAAAGCACGAGCGTCTGCACGGCATTGAAGCGCGGATCGAGCGCGTCTTGTCCCCGCGGCCACATGCCGGCCACCGCGCGCAGCAACAGCGTCTGCCCGGCCGCCATGCGCCTGACTTCGCGCACCTTCGCGACAAAAAGTGGCGTGGGATGCGCCGCGAAGATCGGCTTCAAGTGCGCCTCTATGCAGGCCCGGCCGTCGATGGCGCTGCCGTCGAAGCCGACGAGGCTGCCTCGCTCCGCAAAGCGCCCGGCCATAGCGGCGGCGTCCCGACGATTCCAGTCGTCGAGCAGTGCGAAGTACACGCGCCGCGCGCTGGCTGTCCAGTCGTCGATGCTGTTCATGCTGCCCTCTTCCAGGCCGCAGCGAAGACGCCCGCGCCCATCAGCAACGCGCCGCCGGTGCGGTTCACGGCGCGCTGCACCGAAGTCTTGCGGATCGCGCGGCGCGCTCCCGATGCGAGCAGCGCATAGGCGAACGCGTTCGCCGCCGCAATGCCGACGAACGTAGCTTCCAGAATGGCGATCTGCGAGACGGACGCCGCGTGCGGATCCACGAACTGCGGCACGAAGGCGACGAAGAAGATGATGCTTTTGGGGATGAGCGTGGTGACCGCATAGGCGTGCGCGAAGATGCGGCTCGTGCGCAGTTCGCCGACCGGCTTGACGGCATCCGTATCGACGACCGGCGCGCGCCACAGCTTCACGCCGAGATAGAACAAATAAGCCGCGCCGATCCACTTCACAGCCATGAAAAGCTCCGCCGATGCCGCGAGCACCACGCCGAGACCGAGCATCGAAGCAGTCATGGCCGTGAGGTCGCCGAGCGCGACGCCAATTGTCGTCGCAAGAGCGTATCTGCGGCCGTGGCCGAGCGCGTACGAGACGACGAGCAGCACTGTCGGCCCGGGAATCGCCACGAGAATCGCCGAAGCGATTGCAAACGGCAGCCATTGAGCGAGCGTCATTCCGGATTCTCCTTGAGTAATGCCGTCGATTTATCCACGAACCGGCGTGCGTGACAATAGGCCGTTCGGCTAGCTTCCGCTACTGGACATCGACTGCTAGGCGCGTGTCGCGGCGCGACAGGAATCGCTTCTGCGACGCACCAAAAGCGCAACGAGACAAATCGTCGCACCGGCCCTCTCCTTTCGAAAGATTTATTTTCGCTTTCGCGAGTTAATCGGCCGTTCGTCGTAAAAGGGAGCGCAGGTAATCTCCGGGATAAAAACTGCGACATTGCGTCTTGTTGCGATCGCACACAACATATGCTTG
Organism: Caballeronia sp. SL2Y3; assembly: GCF_022879575.1. Lineage (NCBI taxonomy): Bacteria > Pseudomonadati > Pseudomonadota > Betaproteobacteria > Burkholderiales > Burkholderiaceae > Caballeronia > Caballeronia sp. SL2Y3. The sequence continues at coordinate 2,831,756 of NZ_CP084260.1, read as the reverse complement.
CAACGCGACACCGCTCATTTAGCATGAGTTCACGGAACGGGTTTTATATACGTTGCTAATGTCGCGGCTTGAGTCCGGAGGCTCTATTCATGAAGAAACGCGCCAGTGCTGTCTTCGCCGTGGTGAGCTTGGTTGTCGCGGTTTCCGCGGCATACGCGCAGGACAACGCGATCCAGCCACAGCAGACGTTCAAATTCAGGCCGAACTCGTACGGCTGCTTGTCGAAAGATAAATTCGATTCAGCAGATCAGCACGCGAAAGCCGGCGAACATCAGCAAATGCAGCAGTTCTTCGAAGGCTACGAGTGCATATCGACGCCGGTGAATTCGCATTTTCGCGTGCTGCGGGTGGTCGGCCACGACATTGAATTCGTGAATGCCGCCAATAGCGACACGCAAGGCATGTGGACCGCCGATCGCTTTATCGACCAATAAGCGGTCGTACCTAGCGCGCCATGAATACGGCGCGGTCGCCTGCTTGGGTGACCGCGCGATCCGCACTTCCAATTCCACATCGATTCGCCGCACAATGTCGGGCTCATCGCGCCCGATGTGCGGCTTTTGCCGTTGCGCCGTGCCGCTTTCCAACTTCTTATGAATCGCCGGCCGCGAGCGCCGGCGTCATCGCTGCATGGCTCTGAAATCCACCATCTACAAGGCCGATCTCCAGATCGCCGACATGGACCGTCATTACTATGGCGACCACTCCTTGACCATCGCGCGGCATCCGTCCGAGACGGACGAACGCATGATGATTCGCGTCGCGGCGTTCGGTCTGTTCGCCGACGAGCGACTCGAATTCTGCAAGGGCCTCTCGGATACCGACGAACCGGATCTCTGGCAAAAGGACCTCACCGGACAGATCGAGCTTTGGATCGAGGCCGGTCAGCCGGACGAACGGCGCATTGCGAAGGCGAGCGGTCGCGCGGATCGGGTGGTCGTGATCGCGTATGCGGGAAAGACGGCGGACATCTGGTGGCAGGGCGTGCGCGCGAAGGTCGAGCGCCTGCAGAACGTGACGGTGTGGTCGCTCGCGGACGGCGTGGCGGAAGCGCTCGGCAAGCTGGCCGAACGGACAATGCGCCTGCAACTGACCGTGCAGGATGGCGAGGCGTCGCTCGGCAGCGCGACGGTCGATCCGGTGGCGATTCGCTGGAACGTGCTGAAGGCGCCGGGCGCGTGAGCGTCAGGCTTCCGGCGGCCCTTTGAGCTCGATCATGTTGCCTTCGGGATCGAACAGATAGAGCGACGGGCCGAAGCCCTCGGCGCCGTAACGCCGTGCCTCTTCGCCGATGCGCGCGCCGTGCGTCTCTAGATGAGCGCGCAGCGCGGCGGCATCGAAGGGTTCGACGCGCAGGCACAAGTGATCGATGTTGCGGCCCGCGCCGGGCTGACCGCTTTCCGGTCGGTCGATGGATGCGCCGACGGCAAGCAGATCGATCAGCGAGCGGCCGGCGCGCATCTGCACGAGACGGATATCGCGCTGCTCTTTCTCGACCGCGCAGCCGAGCGCGGTGCGGTAGAAGTGGATCATCGCGTCGAGGTCGATGCAGCGAATCACGACGTGATCGATTTCGTGGATGTGGATGGGCATGGTGCGCTGCTCGCTCGCGGGGTGCTTGAGGGGCAGTGTACGCGGGATGTGGTTTGCGGGAGACGCGGAAAAGACAAAGGGCTCGGTGTGATACCGAGCCCTTTGGAATTCGTGGTGGAGAGGAGGAGGATCGAACTCCCGACCTTCGCATTGCGAACGCGACGCTCTCCCAGCTGAGCTACCCCCCCGACGAAGTGCGATTCTACCACAGCGAAGCGCCCTGCAAGCAAGCCCCTCCGCTGCGCCACAACACGTTACTTCTGCGGCGCCCCCGCGAGCACCCACGCGACGACGGTCTTGATATCGCCATCGTTCATCGCGGGGTGGGAGGGCATCGGGATCGAGCCCCAGACGCCGGCGCCGCCGTCCTTCACTTTCTTGGCGAGCTTCGCACTCGCCTGAGCATCGCCCTTGTACTTCTGCGCGACCTGCTGGAACGACGGACCCACGAGCTTGCGATCCACCGCATGACAGCCCATGCACGCATTGCTGCGCGCAATCGCCATCGCGTTCGCAGAGGAAACCGACGCAACCGGCTGTTCAGCCGCCACCGCATAGCCCGATGCCGCCAACAACGCAGCCACGACAAACCTTGCTTCAACCATCTTCACGCACCATTACTTCGCTGAACTGGAACTGCCCGGACGCACATCAGAATTCTTCACGGGCGCCGGGGTCTGCTGATCGAGCGGTCGCGAGCTCACCGACGAATCCGGCACCGTGCCGACCGTCGCTTCCGCGGGCGCAGGCGTCGCCGTCGTCGATGCACTCGCGCCCGACGCCGCCGCCGCTGCCAGCGCCTTCGCCTCCTCCGGCTTGATGTACTGATACACCTTCACGACCTGCTCCACGCCCGACACGCGCGCCGCGACATCCGCACCGTGCGCGCCTTCATCCTGCGTGACGAGGCCCATCAGATAAATGATGCTTCGCTCGCACACCACCTTGTAGTAGTTGGCCGACAGATCCTTCTCGCCGACCATCGCGGTCTTCACGCGGCCTTCGAGGTACGAATCGTTGGCGCGCGACGATATCGAACTCGCCGGCTGCACCGACAGTTCGTTCACGATGCCGCCCACGTTGTTGATATCGCGCACGACAGCTTCGGCCTTTTGCTTGGACGCGTCGTCGGGTACTTCGCCCGTCAGCAGCACGCGCCGGTTGAACACCGTCACGTTGATGTGCGCCTGATCGGACACGTTCTCCTTGATCCGCGAAAGCGCCTTGACCTGGATCTCGCGGTCTTCCGTTTGCGCGCCGAGCGTGCGGCGATCCGTGGCGATCAGCGTGCCGCCCGCCGCCGCGCCCACCACCGCGAGCGCGCAGCCCTGCAGCGTCAGCGCGACGCCGGACAACAGGCTGACCGTCAGCGTGGCTTGAGTCAGCGCCGCCTTGACGCGTGTCTTCTTCATCAACTCCGTTCCCCCTTTTGGATTCAGTCTTCGCCCAGCAGCATCGCGTCGATGCCGTCGCACAGGCAATGAATGGTCAACAGATGAATTTCGTGGATGCGCGCGGTCCGTTCGGACGGCACGCAGATGTGGATGTCGGTATCGGCGAGCACGTCGGTCATCGCGCCGCCGCCGTCGCCGGTCAGCGCAATCGCGACCATCTCGCGTTCGTGCGCTTCCTGCACGGCGGCAAGCACGTTCACGCAGTTGCCGGATGCACTGATCGCCAGCAAGACGTCGCCCGCTTGTCCGAGCGCGCGGACCTGATTCGAGAAGATCTGCTCGAACGCGAAGTCGTTGCCGATGGCCGTGAGAATCGAGGAATCCGTGGTCAGCGCGATAGCCGGCAAGCCGGGGCGCTCGCGTTCGAAGCGGCCAATGAGCGCGGCTGCGAAACGTTGCGCGTCCGCTGCCGAGGCGCCGTTGCCGCACACGAGAATCTTCGAGCCGTTGGCGAGCGCGCTGAACAGCGTATCGACGGCGGCCGCGATGGGCACCGCGAGCGTATCGAGTGCTTCGAGCTTGAGCGCGGCGCTGTCGCGGAATTGCTGTTGAATGCGTTCGACTGACATCGACTCTCGGTGTTCGGCCGCGATGCGGCGTTCGTTGCGTGTGGCGTTGGAGCGAGGCGCGCGCAAATCGCGGCGAGCGTCCGGCGTTGAGTCTGCGCAGTTTACCGCATGCACCCTGCGCCGAACCGCGCGCTACGACTCGTCCGCGCGAAACGCATCCGGCAGCCAGCGAATCTCGCCCGCGTCGAACGCGATCACGTCGAAGCGGCATGCCGGAAGCGCGCCGCGCCACGTCGTCAAATAGTGCTGCGCGGCGCGCACGAGACGCGCGCGCTTCGTCGCGCCGATGCTCGTCGCTGCATCCGCGAACCGGCGGCTCTTGCGCGCCCGCACTTCGACGAACACCAGCGCGCCGCCTTCATCGACCATCACGAGATCGATCTCGCCGCCGCGACAGCGCACGTTTCGCGCGACAAGGCGCATGCGCTGCCGCTCGAGATAGTGGAGCGCGCGTGCCTCGAAAGCATCGCCGAGCGTTTTGGACATTCGTGCCTCGTGAAAGTTGTCGGCGGGCAGGCCGAAGCGCGCGTGGCAAAATGACGTCCTCTCCTCTTCGCTCTACGCCCGCCCGCGCACATGTTGCACATCACTGAACTGGCCGCCGGGCAGCAGTATCCGGCGGGCGCGCTGTACGTCGTCGCCACGCCCATCGGCAATGCCGCGGATATCACCGTGCGCGCGCTGCATGTGCTTTCGCTCGTCGATCGCATCGCCGCCGAGGACACGCGCAACACTGCGCAACTGCTCGCGCGTTACGGCATCTCGAAGCCGTCCATCGCCGTTCACGAACACAACGAGCGCAGCGCGGCCGAGCGCGTGATCGAGCATCTGCGTAGCGGCGAGCGCATCGCGTGTGTATCGGATGCAGGCACGCCCGGCATTTCGGACCCCGGCGCGCGTCTCGTCGATGCCGTGCGCGAGGCCGGCCTGCCCGTGGTTCCGCTTCCGGGGCCGAGCGCGGTCGTCACCGCATTGAGCGCGGCGGGCGCATGGGTCAACGGCTTCACGTTCGTCGGCTTCCTGCCGGCGAAGGCGAAGCAGCGCGCCTCGCAATTGCGCACGCTCGCGCAGCATCCGACGGCGCTCGTCTTCTACGAAGCGCCGCATCGCATTGTCGAAACGACGCGTGCGCTCGCCGATGCGTTGGGTGGCGAGCGGCAGCTTCTGATCGCACGCGAGTTGACGAAGTTACACGAGAGCCTGCATCGCTGCACCCTGGCCGAAGGGCCAACGTGGCTCGAAGGCGATGCCAATCGTCAGCGCGGCGAGTTCGTGCTCGTTGTGGAAGGCGCGCCCGAAGCGGAGGATGCCGAGGACGCGCACGATGCGCTGCTTCTGACGCTGCTGGAGGAGTTGTCGGTGAAAAGCGCGGCGCGAATCGCGGCGACGCTGACGGGCGCGCCGCGCAACGCGCTGTACGAGCGCGCGCTGCGGCTCAACAAGCCGGCGCAGGAATGAAAACGGGCCGTCGAAAGACGGCCCGTCCGTTGTCGGAGCAGCGCGAAAAGCTCAGTTCACGCTGTCGTCCGCGAGCGACTGCGACTGTTCGCGCGCCGCTCGAACCTCTTGCTGCGTGAGGCCTTCGATCTTCACTTTCTGCGTCCCCGCGCCGCGCATGCCGAGCGCGGCGGCGGCGGCATACGACAGGTCGATCACCCGGCCACGCACGTAAGGACCGCGATCGTTGATCTTCACCACGACGGTCTTGTGATTCGACTCGTTCGTCACGCGCACCCATGACGCGAGCGGCAGCGTGCGGTGGGCGGCGGTCATGGCGTTCATGTCGAACTTCTCGCCGCTTGCCGTCTTGCGGCCATGAAACCAGCGGCCGTACCACGAAGCCTTGCCCTGCTGTTCGAACGTGCCGACGTCCGGACCGTCGGTGATCGGCTGTGCGTCGGAGAGCGACTGGCTCTTGTTCGCGGTGTCGGCGGGAACCGTGCTCAGGTTCGTGTCGAATGCGAGCGGCGCATTCGAGCGGGCACTTGCCATGCTGATAGTAGGCGTGGTCTGATGATATGACGCGACGTCGCCCGAACCGGGCGCGGCGCAACCTGCCAGGACGCCGACAGCGAACAGGCTTGCGATATGTCGAATGAATCGAGCATTCATAGGCGGTTACCAACGGTAAAAGGGCCGCCGCGCCGCGCTGGTGAGCGCGCGTCAGGCAGCCAAAGGCTTCTCCGCGCAAAGCAGCGCGCCGCTCGCGTAGGCGAACGGCAGACTGATGCTCGGATGCGGCGTACTCGTGCCGCAAACGCCCGGTTATCGTTCACGTCTGGCGCAACCTGTCCCCGGCAGCCTGACCAGACCCCACATGCCGCCATCGAACGTGGCATCACGCTCGTGCCCGCCTCGACCACGAGACGGCGCAGGAACGGCGGCGTAGGCCCCATCCAGCGTGACAGCGGCAAAGGCCGTCGGACGGACGCGCAGCGCCCGGCTGGACAAGACGTGTGCACCTACAAGAAGGTGCGTTGAGTTGCAGTTGCGAGGCTTTTGGCCCCTAACAGCTTACTGATGGCGATTGTAAAAACGCACAGGCGTTTCGGCAGTCGCCCATTGACGGCATGGCCGAAGCCATGCACTAGTGAGCCCATTATACAAAAAAAGCGGGGTTTGGCTTCGCCGACTGTGGAAATCGTCATTGATTCTGCCTATGAGCGCAAGAATTTCCGATTGCGACAGCCCTGTTCGCGCGACCGTCGCGGCTTCCGAGCCGCCGGTACAATGAACGTTTTTACAGGCGCCGTCCCCCGGACAGACCGATGAAAGTCACTCTCGTTCCCGTTACGCCGTTCCAGCAGAACTGCTCTATCGTCGTCTGCGAGGCGACGCGCCGCGCGGCCGTCGTCGATCCGGGCGGCGACATCGAGCGGATTATCGCGGAGGTGGATCGGCAAGGCGTGACGGTCGAGAAGGTTCTGCTCACGCACGGTCATCTGGATCACTGCGGCGGCGCGAAGGCGCTCGCGGATCATTACGGCGTGCAGATCGAAGGGCCGCAGAAGGAAGACGCGTTCTGGATCGACCAGTTGCCGGCGCAGTCACAGCGGTTCGGCTTCGCGAACGCGCAAGCTTTCACGCCCGACCGATGGCTGGAAGACGGCGAGACCGTTCAATTCGGCAACGAGACGATGGAAGTCTTCTTCTGTCCCGGCCACACGCCGGGGCATGTCGTGTTCTTCAGCCGCGAGCATCGGCTTGCGTTCGTCGGGGACGTGCTGTTCGCCGGCTCCATCGGCCGAACGGACTTTCCGCGCGGCAATCACGCCGAGCTCATCCGCTCGATCCGCGAGAAGCTCTGGCCGCTCGGCGACGACGTCACGTTCGTTCCGGGTCACGGCCCGGCATCGACTTTCGGCGAAGAACGCCGCACGAATCCGTTCGTGCGCGATGGAGTCGCCGCATGAACGCAATCCCCGAAATCTACGTCAGCACGGACGTCGAAGCAGACGGCCCGATTCCCGGTCCGCACTCGATGCTGAGTTTCGCGTCGGCGGCGTACACGGCCGACAAGCAACTCATCGCCACCTTCTCCGCGAATCTCGAAACGCTGGAAGGCGCGGCCCCGCATCCGGTGCAGGCCGCGTGGTGGAAAACGCAGCCCGAAGCGTGGGCCGCATGCCGGACGGATCTGCAAAAGCCGGAAGTGGCGCTCGTGAACTACGTCGAATGGGTCGAAGCGCTGCCGGGCAAGCCCGTGTTCGTCGCGTATCCGGCGGGCTTCGACTTCACGCACATGTTCTGGTACATGATGCGCTTCGCTCAACGCTGCCCGTTTTCGTGGTCGGCGCTGGACATGAAGACGCTCGCTTTCGCCATCACCGGCCTGCCGTATCGGAAGGCGATCAAGCCGCGCTTGCCAAAGCACTGGTTCGACGACTTGCCGCACACGCATGTGGCGCTCGACGACGCCATCGAGCAAGGCGCGCTCTTCTGCAACATGCTCGCCGATCTGCGCGCCGCACAGGCGGCTTTGGCGTCATCGCAAGCGGCAGCGAGCGCTGACGAACCGACGGAAAGTGATCCGGAAGGTAAAACACCGCCCGCAGAGCCAGTGAGTTAGGGAATCTCCCTCGCTGCGCCCACGTTGCATTGCGCTTCTTTTCTGGGGCCTCTACCATTGGAGTCAGATCGCGACCGAACGGAGGCGCAGTTGACTCTCGATACATTTTCACAAAAGATCCTGCGTCTCCTGCAACTGGACGCTCGCCGCTCCGTTCAGGAAATCTCCGATCAGGTCGGGCTGTCGAGTACGCCGTGCTGGCGCCGTATCAAGGACATGGAGCAGTCCGGCGTCATTCAGCGTTATACGGCGCTGCTCGACCGCGAAAAGCTCGGGCTGCACGTCTGCGCGCTCGCGCATATTCATTTGACGCGCCATACGGAAGGCGGCGTCGAGCAATTCGAGCGCGAAATCGCGACGTGTCCCGAAGTGACCGAGTGCTATAGCACGACGGGAGAATCCGATTACATCCTGAAGATCGTCGCGCCCGATATCAAGGCGTACGACGCGTTTCTTCACGACCGCATCTTCAAGATTCCGGCCGTCGCGCAAGTGCGCACGAGCGTCGTGCTGCGGGAAATCAAGTTCGATACGCAATTGCCGCTTTAGAAGCGCGCGCCTGACTCCGATGCGTTTTGTGCCGGTTGAGTCGCGGCCACTTTGACAGCCTGCGTCACGCGAATCTGACGCGCGCCGAGTCGTTGCCTGAGCGCGTCCAGATTCACATTCGCGAGTCGGGGCCCCGTCTCGCTTTGTTCCGCGTACGGCAGAACAATTTCCACGTCGAAGCCGCGCTTCAGATAGTGCAGGTTCAGTGTATCGACGGTTAACCCCTGTTCCGAAAACGCAGCGGTAACCGCCTTCGTCACCGTGGAACGCAGCGGAAAATTGCCGGGCAGCGGATTCACCGCATCGCTTTCCGGATCGACGTGGATGAGCGCGTCGATTACCCGGGAATCGGCCAGGATATGCGCCCGCGCGGACTCGGCGATGTAATGACCCTCCGAAACGGAAATCAGCGGGTCCACGAGAATGTGCGCATCGACAATGGCGAGATCGCCCATTTTGCGGGTACGCAAATCGTGCACATCGCGTACGCCGGGTGTGCCGAGCAAAATGCCGCGAAAATCGGTCGTGGTGGATTCATCCAGCGCGCGGTCCGAAAGGTCTTGCAGCGCATCCCACGCGAACGTCCATCCCATTCGGCCTACCAGAAAACCCACGAGCGCCGCCGCAATGGGATCGAGAATACGGAACCCTGCGATACTGCCGACGATGCCGAGCGCGACGACAAGCGAAGAAGCCGCATCCGATCGCGCATGCCACGCATTCGCGACGAGCATTGCTGACCGCACGCGTTCGGCCGCGCGCAGCATATAGCGAAACAGCGCCTCTTTGGACACGAGAACGATTATGGCAACAACCAATGCGCTCGCATGAACCGGCGGAATTGCACCAAGATTCATGATGCGCACGCCCGCGCGCCACAACATGCCGATACCGACGGCAATCAGCAATCCGCCGAGGAATAGCGAAGCTACCGTTTCGTAACGGCTGTGACCATAGTTGTGATCCACATCCGGTACCGCCGCCGCCTTTCTGTTCGCAATCAGAACCACGAGATCCGAAACGATATCGGCGAGTGAATGAACGCCGTCGGCAATCAGTGCCTGCGAATGCGCGATCAGACCGACCGCGAGTTGTGCGGTAGTGAGTCCGCTGTTGAGCGCGATACTTGTCCAGGTTGTTCGAACTGCGACATCGTGCTTTTCCGTTGCGTGCGCCGTCGAAAGTGTCATGTAAAGTGCTCGGGGTGACCATTGACTGCATTTTATCAGGCACGCACCGCTTCCGCTTTTAAATCAACAACTTAATAACGCGACGCATTCTCGCCAAACGATTAACTGAACGCAGTGCGCGAATAGCCGGCGCCAACAAAAAGGCCGCGCCATCGGGCGCGGCCTTTTATGGTCCGACTGAAGCGGCTTATTTTCCGATCAGGAAACTATCGCGGTCCTGACCCGCAATCCACTTTGGCGGCTTGCCACGGCCGGACCACGTGCTGCCGCTCTCGGGATCACGGTATTTCGGCGCGACACCGGTGCGGCTGCGCGATGCCTTAGCGGCTTTCGCGCCCCGGCCGCCGGCCAGTTCCTGAAGCGTGATGCCGTAATCGGCCATTTTCTGCTTGATCTCATTAAGTACTTCGGCGTATTCGCGCGACTTCGCTTCTTCGATCTGACGCTCGAGAGACTCGCGCTGTGCGAGCAGTTCCTTGTATGAAGGCATGGCAAATCCCTAGTAGTGTATTGGCTTGCGAGTCGAGTGCTCGCTCTTCGGTTATCAGTATAGCCTCGGACTGAATCGCAGATTAACACATTTCAGCTAAATCGCGGCATAGAAGGATTGCGATTAAGTGTATTGGCTAATTACTCGTAACATTTGCCGACTCGTTCGCCGTTTCGAACACTGGCGCTCTGGCGTAAATCTCCGATTCAGTGTCCGATGAACGTGAGAATCGCATGAGACGAAAAGAACGAGTTCCACTCGGCAAACAAATTCTCATCGGATGGCAGCTTCTGGTGCAGTTTGTTGCCTAAAGAACAGTCGGGAACAGTGGCGGCGCTGTAAAGCGCATGCAAGTTACCGATGCGTCCTACGCATGTCGTTCGAAACAGTCGATGAGCGCGGCTTTCAATTCTTTTGCGTCGAGCTTGGGTTTATCGAATGTGAAACGATTGCGCGCGCCCGAATCAAGCAAATCGCAGCCATACCGGTCTATCCCCAATAATCGGATGTCGGCTGGCCGGCTTGGATGTGTCTCGGACAATGCGCAAAGCGCGGCTTCTTCGTCGTCGCTCAACGGTTCCAGCGGATCAATGTCATTTCCGTCGAGCCAGCCCATTGCGCCAAAGCCGCCGATAAAGCGCATGCGCGCTGTCGACAGTACCCAGAAAGCGAAATCGCCTAATGCGAGATAACGCGCCGCATCCGGGTGATAGCGCAGATATCGCCGCGCGAGTTGTTCGTGATCCGATTTCGCCGCAGGTTCGAATGTGCCCAGCAGAGTCAGACGCTGGCCTTCCAGGACGCTTCCGCTACTGGCATGCGCGACGAGAAAGCCGGCGCGCGGGTCGGCTTGAAGATTACGCGTGTGTTCAGCGAGGTGACTGATGAGCAGCATCGGCGCGTGCCGCGCGGTCAGCGCGAACGGCAACGCAGTCGGATAAGGAAAGCCCGCCGGATCGCGCGAATGAGTCGCGAGCGTTCCTTCGGAAACACGATGCAGCAAATGAAGCGGCGCTTGCGGCGGAATATTCATGAAGAGGTCGGCAGATGAATTGCCGAAGATGGTAATTCAGCGCGGTCAGCGTGTCTCCTGGCCGTTCGATAGAATCGTAAGCTCTCGCGAAAGGCGGCATGATCGGCGGTTGTCCCGCGTCATTGCCGCCACGCGCCACTTTTCCAACGGCTCAACCGTGTCCGACTCGACTTCCGCTTCTTCCGCCCGCGAGTCCAATCCATCGCTCGCGGTGCATCGCAGTCTCCCTCAAGCCACACGCCAGCGCGCACGCTACGCCACGATGGCCGTCTTCTTCATCGCGGGCATGATGTACGCGTCGTGGGGCGTCCACGTTCCGACCGTGCGCGACAAGTTCGCGCTCAGTCCCGGCATGCTATCGCTCGCATTGTTCGCGGTCGCTGGCGGCTCCATCTTCACGATGATCACCACCGGATCGTGGATCGCACGAGCCGGCACGCGCGCGGCCTGCATGGCGGGCGGCATCGCGATGACGGTATGCGGCGCGCTCATCCTCGTCGTGCCGTCTTTCTGGCTGCTGCTGATCGTGCTCGCGCTGTTCGGCGCGGGCATGGCCACCCTCGATGTCGCGATGAACGCCGAAGCGAGCGCCGTCGAAGAGGCGCTCGGGCGGCCGATCATGTCGTCGCTGCACGGCATGTTCAGCATCGGCGGGATGGCGGGCGCGGCAATCGGCGGCACGCTCCTCGCGCACGGGCTCGCGCCGGCGGCGCACCTGGCGCTCGCGGCGGGCGCGAGTCTTATTGTGCTGCTGGCTTCGATGCCGTCGGTTCTGCCGCACGTGCCGCATCACGAGGCGCACGCGAAGGCGTCGTCCTCGAATCGCTGGCGCTCGGGGGCGCTGTGGGCGTTGGGCGGCCTCGCGCTCGTCGCGCTGATCGCGGAAGGCGCCATGTACGACTGGGCCACCGTCTATATGCGCGATGTCGTCGAGGCGTCGCCGTCGTTATCGAGCGCCGCGTACGCCGCATTCTCCGGCGGCATGGCGGCCGGGCGTTTCGGCGGCGATGCGGTGCGCGCGCGCTTCGGCGCGCCGCAGCTCGTGTTCGGCAGCGCGGGCCTCGCGTTCGTCGGCATGGTGATGGCGCTCGTCGTGCCGCACGCGTTGGTCACGATGACGGGCTTCACGCTGATGGGCCTCGGGCTCGCGAACATGATGCCGGTGCTCTTCGCGGCGGCGGCGCGCGTCGAAGGCGTCACGGCGGCCGAAGGGCTCGCGCAGGTCGCCGGGCTCGCGTACTTCGGTCTGCTGCTCGGGCCGGTGCTGATCGGCGGCGTCGCGCAGGTGAGCACGCTGCCCATCGGCTTGTGCGTCGTCGCGGCGTGCTGCGCGGCGATCGCGCTGATCGGTCCGCGCATCCTCAGACGCCTGAAGATATAAAAAAACGCGCGGACCTTCGAAGTCCGCGCGTTGTTCCGAGCTTACGCCCGACTGCGATTACATCTTGACGACGTCGAGCAGCGTCTTCTTGCCTGCCTTGTAGTCGTACAGCGAGATCACGCCGTGCTTGAGGTCGCCCTTCGAATCGAAGCTCGTCTGGCCGATCACGCCCTTGTAGTCCGTGTTCGGCATCGCGGCGAGGATCTTGGCCGGATCGGCCGAGTTCGCGCGCTTCATCGCGTCGACGATGATGTACACGGCGTCATACGTGAACGGCGCGTAGATCTGGATCGGCTGGCCGAAACGCTTCTGATACTTCGCAGCGAACGCCTGACCGCCTTCCATCTTTTCCAGCGCCATGCCTGCTTCCGAGCACACGACGTTGTCGGTCGCGTCGCCGGCCAGGTCAGCCAGCTTTTCCGTGCAGACGCCGTCGCCCGCGAGCACCTTCGCGCGCAGGCCGAGCTGCTTCGCCTGCTTGGCGAACGGGCCGCCGGTCGCGTCCATACCGCCGTACATCACGGCGTCGGGGTTCTCGCCCTTGATCTTCGTCAGAATCGCGCGGAAGTCCACGGCCTTGTCGTTGGTCGCGTCGTGCGAGACGACCTTCAGGCCCAGCGACTTCGCGGTCTTCTCGAACTCGTTCGCGAGACCCTGACCGTAGGCGGTCGAATCGTCGACCACGGCGACGCTCTTCACCTTCAGGTTCTTCGCCGCGTAATTCGCGAGCGCCGGGCCTTGCTGCGCATCGGTCGCGACGACGCGGTACGTCGTCTTGAAGCCTTGCTGCGTGTAGGTCGGGTTCGTTGCGGACGGCGAGATCTGGACGATGCCCGCGTCGCTATAAATCTTCGATGCCGGGATGGACGTACCGGAGTTCAGGTGGCCGACCACTGCGACGACCTTGTCGTCGACGAGCTTCTGCGCGACTTGCGTAGCGGTCCGCGGGTCGGCTGCGTCGTCTTGCGGGTCCAGTTGCAGGGTGATCTTCTGGCCGCCGATGGTGAGACCCTTCGCGTTGATCTCTTCGACTGCGAGCCGCGCGCCGTTTTCGTTGTCCTTGCCCAGGTGAGCGATACCGCCGGTCAGCGGAGCGACGTGACCGATCTTGACGACCTGGTCGGCTGCTGCGGACGTTGCCAACGTAGCGAACAGCACGGCTGCGGCGCTGATCGGCAACACTTTGTGAAGCTTGGTGTTCATGTAAGTCTCCAGTTTCGGTCCCAAAAACAACGTAATCGCCCTGTGCCCCGTCTTTCATCACGATCGCTCAGTCCCGTGGACGACCACGCCGGATGCATCGTATTGCACTTGGCAAGTCCTTCCGGCCGGCTGTTTGTGGCAGCCGCCATCCGCACCGCGCGAGAAGTGTAGGGTTGTCAAATTAATTTAGGGAAGTTTTTTAAGATACTGGTGTGACTACCGATTAACGGCCAGTTGAGAACGCTGCCCGTTTGTGGTGGCGATTGCGCCGCGAGGCCCAACCGATGCGGGTTTCCGACCGGCCTTTACGCCCTCTGCCAGTCTGCCGATAATCGCGCGGCGCTGGTCGCCATTAGCCGGTTTCAAAAGCCGTTTAACGCTTGGCTTTAGGCATGCGCCTCTAAAAATCGCCTGCCCGGTCAATCCGCGTGCCTGCTTCTCGCCAACAGCTGACCGCGCTCAGGCGGCTGAAAGGGAAAGCTGGCAAACTCACTCGCCTGTTCTTATCAGTCAACCGAGCAAGGAGCATCGACGTGACCGTAACCGTGACTTCCCGATGGATCGACATTCCCGCCGACGGCGGCAGCTTCCAGGGCTACCTCGCGCTGCCCAAGACGGGGACGGGGCCCGCCGTGATCATCCTGCAGGAGATCTTCGGCGTGAACGCGCATATCCGCAGCGTCGCCGACCAATACGCCGCCGATGGCTATGTCGCGCTCGCGCCCGACGTTTTCTGGCGCACGCAGCCGCGCGTCGAACTGGGCTACGAAGGCGCGGATCGCGAAAAGGCAATGGAACTGCTGCAAAAGACCGACCTGGATTCGGCCGTCGCCGATGTCGGCGCGGCTGCCAAGGCGCTGCGCGCGCTGCCGGAAGTGAGCGGCAAGGTCGCCGCCATCGGCTATTGCTTCGGCGGCCGGCTCGCGTATCTCGCGGCGGCGCAAGGCTCGGTGGATGCGGCCGTGGCCTACTATGGCGGCGGCATCCAGAATCAATTGGATAAGGCCGATCAGGTGAAGACGCCGATTCAGTTCCACTACGGCGAACTCGACGCGCACATTCCCGCCGATGCCGTCGATGCGGTGCGCCAGCGTTTCGCCGGCCGCGCGGATTCGGAACTGTACGTCTACCCGGCCGCCGATCACGGCTTCAACTGCGGCGATCGCGCGTCGTACAACGCGAAGGCGTCGGCGCTCGCGCACGGCCGCACGCTGACGTTCCTCGGCCAGCACCTGTAAGCAGCGAAGCGCGCGCGGCGAACGCCGCGCGCCGTCATATCAGCGCGGGCAAGCCCTCGACCAGCAGGAACGCGACGAGCACGCCCACCAGCGCGCCGCACGCTCGAAGCACGTTGTTCTTGAAGTGCGATGCGCACGGAATGGCGCCGAGGAACAGCGCGCCGGCAAGCGCCATCGGGATGACCAGAATGAAATCGCCGATCGTGAAATACGTCATGGTGCGTCTCCCATCGTCCTGCTTTTCTTGCTCGAATCGTGCCGGCGCAAATGTGCGCATCGACGATTCGAGTATAGGCGGCGGGAGAAAGCGCGTTGCGCTGTCGTCGCGAAACAGGGCTCGCTGAAAGCGCCGAAGCCTTGCGACAGAAGGCTCCGCAGCCCGCGTTATTAAGCGAACGCGGTAAAACCCTTAGTTTCGTCCGATTTCATTCGGCTTTCGACGGCGCGCGAGTCAGCGCCCGTTCGCGGCGGTTCAGATAAGCGGCAGCCGCGACGCCGAGCACGAGCAATCCGGCGATCAACCCGGCCACGCCCGGCCAGCCGAAGCCGGTCCAGAAGTGCCCGCCATACGATCCGATCAGGCTCGATCCCAGGTAATACGCCAGCAGATACAGCGCGGCGGCCTGCCCTTTCGCCTGTGTCGCGAGCCGGCCGACCCAGCCGCTCGCCACCGAATGGCCCGCGAAGAAGCCGAACGTGAGGCAAGCGATTCCGCCGATGATCACCGGCAGCGACATCGAAAGCGTCAGCGCGATGCCGGTCATCATCAGCACGATCGCGGCAATCAGCACGCGGCCACGGCCGAAGGCATCGGCCATCTTGCCCGACCACGGCGACGCGACCACGCCCGTGAGATACACGGTGAAAATGGCGCCGATCTGCGTTTGATTGAGCCCGAACGGCGCGCCCAGCAGCCGATAACCGACGTAGTTGTACACCGTGACGAAGCTGCCCATCAGCACGAAGCCGATCAGAAAGAGAAACGGCAGGCCGCCATGCCGCAGATGCCCGACCAGCGAACTCCGGTGATGCGAGAACCCGACGCCGCGCCGCGGCTTGAAGCGTCGCGACGGCGGCAGCAGCGACCGGAACGCGAGCGTCGCGAGCAGTCCGAGCACGCCGATGCCGCCGATCGCGACGCGCCAGCCGAAGAAGTCCGCGAGCACGCCGCTGATCACGCGCCCGGCCATGCCGCCGATCGCCGTGCCGCCGACATAGAGGCCCATCGCGAGGCCGAGTCCTTCGGGATGCACTTCTTCCGCGAGATACGCCATCGCGACGGCCGGCACGCCGCCGAGCGCGAAGCCTTCGAGCGCGCGCACCACGAGCAGCGCGTGCCAGTTCGGCAGCAATGCCGCAATGACCGTCAGGACTGACGACGCGAGCAGCGACAGCGTCATCAAGCGGTGGCGGCTCCAGCTTTCCGAGACGAATCCCGCGATGAAAATGGCCACCGCCAACGCCGCCGTGCTCACCGACACCGCGAGCGCGCTGACCGCCGGGCTGACGCCGAAGTCCTTCGTGAATTCAGGAAGCAGCGGCTGCACGCAATACAGCAGCGAAAACGTCGCGTAGCCCGCGAAGAGCAGCGCGAGCGCAGCGCGCCAGTAGGCTCGCGAGCCGCGCTCGAGATA
The DNA here is from genome assembly GCF_022879575.1 of Caballeronia sp. SL2Y3. Classification (NCBI taxonomy): domain Bacteria; kingdom Pseudomonadati; phylum Pseudomonadota; class Betaproteobacteria; order Burkholderiales; family Burkholderiaceae; genus Caballeronia; species Caballeronia sp. SL2Y3. The sequence continues at coordinate 2,815,353 of NZ_CP084260.1, read as the reverse complement.
GAGTTCCGCAGACGCGGGCGGCACATCTTTGCGCTGCGGCGCGGGTGATGCGTTCACGAATGAAGTCTCCGCTTAAAACTGAATGCCTCAACGATACGCCGTCCCTCAGGGTTTTGCCGGATGCAGCGGCGCATTCCATGTGCCGCAGAGAGCAAACATGCGTCGAACGTCTGCGCTGGGCAACAAATCGCGGCATTGGGCATCGCGTTTGCGCGTTGCCATAGGCTAAAGTAAGCGCACAATCGTTCATGAAAGCCGCGCAGGTCGCGCTTCCCGCAACAAAGACGCGGCGATTGTCTGGTGCACGCGCCGTCACAAGCCCGTGCTGTTGGAACATATGACCGGCGTCTCATTGAGCCGGCATGGAAACGGGGTTTCATCATGCAAATCGGTTCGATTGTCCGCTCCGTGCATATTGCCGTGCCTCACGGCGCGCGCGGCATCGTCATGCGCATTCTCGGCGACATGGCCATGGTCGCGTGGTACGCGGGCGAGCCCGGCGTCACGAAGCTCTTGAACACGGAGCCGTTCTTTCTCGAAGACCTGATCGATACGGGCGATATGGTGCGCCCGTCGAACTCGGTCGTTCATTGAGCGGCGTTGTGTCGGCGACCTGTGCGCCGAGTTGAAGCGACACTGATGCCCGCCGCCGGAAGGCGCACAATGCCGGAATGAACTCAAATCATTCCGACTCCGCCGGCGTCCCCGCTTCCGACGCCGCGCCGCCCTTCGCCGGCCTCACGCCCGAGCGAGTGCTCGACGCCGTCGACAGCGTGCTCCTGACCGCCGACGCGCGCACCGACGGCCGGCTGCTCGCGCTCAACAGCTACGAAAACCGCGTCTATCAGGTGGGCGTCGAAGACGGGCCGCCTGTCATCGCGAAGTTTTATCGGCCGGGGCGCTGGTCGAATGAAGCGATTCTCGAAGAACACGCGTTCGTCGCGAGCCTCGCCGCGCGCGAGATTCCGGCGGTTCCGGCACGCGTTCTCGAAGGCGCGACGCTCAACGAGTTCGAAGGCTTTCGCTTCGCCGTCTTCGATCGACGCGGCGGCCGCGCGCCCGACCTCGACAACCGCGAAACGCTCGAATGGCTCGGTCGCTTCATCGGGCGCATTCACGCCGTCGGCGGCATCGAGCCGTATCGCGAGCGGCCGACGCTCGACATCCAAACCTTCGGCTACGAACCGCGCGAGTTTGTGCTGACGCACGGCTTCGTGCCCGACGACGTACGCGAAGCCTACGAGCGCGCCGTGTCGATGGCGCTGGACGGCGTCGCGCAATGCTTCGAGCGCGCCGGCGACGTGCGGCATCTGCGCATGCACGGCGACTGCCACCCGAGCAACGTGTTGTGGACGGACGCGGGCCCGCATTTCGTCGATTTCGACGACAGCCGCATGGGCCCGGCGATCCAAGATTTGTGGCTGTTGCTGCCGGCCGGCCGCGCGGAAGCGTCGCGTGCGCTCTCCGATCTGCTCGCAGGCTATGAAGATTTCTGCGACTTCGACGAGCGCGAGCTGCATCTGATCGAGGCGCTTCGCACATTGCGGCTGATCCACTACGCCGCGTGGCTCGCCCGCCGCTGGGACGATCCTGCGTTCCCCGCCGCGTTCCCCTGGTTCAACACGCAGCGTTACTGGGAAGACCGCATCCTCGAACTGCGGGAGCAAATCGGCGCGATGCAGGAAGGGCCGCTCTGGCCCGTCTGAAATTTTTGGTGACGAAGCGGCGTCTTTGCGACGCCAGAAAGCATTGTGTCAGGCGTTTCGACGTGCAATGATAACGATTCTCATTTGCCCGCCCTGAACGACTGCGTCGGTCAGGGCGTGGCGTTGCCGACGAACCCGCCGACCCCGGAGAGACGCTTGAACGCGCCTGACACTTTCACCCCGCCGCCGACGCGCGACAACGCTCGTTACCGTCCGCAAGGACGCCCGATGGACCACGCCGACGAAGCCGCGCGCAAGAACCGCTCGCGCCGCTCGACGTTTCTCAAGTGGCTGCGCAAGGTTCACGGCTGGGTCGGCTTGTGGGGCGCGCTGCTTGGGCTGTTGTTCGGCGTGACCGGTTTTCTGCTGAACCACCGCGCGCCGCCGCTGCGCGTCTCGACCGGCGAGCCGCAAGTTTCGCAGATGCAGCTTCCGCTACCCGCGGGCGGTTTCAAGTCGCCGCGCGACATGGGCATGTGGCTCAAGAAGGAACTCCAACTCGATGGCAACCTCGGCCGCACGCGGCGCGAGCCGGCGCATCCTGTCGGCTGGGGCGACAAGAGCACGATGCAGCCCGAGCAGTGGTCGACGATGATCGCGTCGCCGGGCAGCAGCGTCATGGCGGAGTACTGGGTCGGCAACAACTTCGTCTCGGTGAAGCGCACCGAAAACACCTTCCTCGCGATGCTGACGAACCTTCACAAGGGCGTTGGCCTGAGCGTCGGCTGGGTGCTGCTGATCGACACGCTCGCCGGCAGTCTGATTCTTCTGTCGCTCACCGGCGTGCTGCTGTGGACCGAGCTCAACAAGCGGCGCACGGCGGGCGCGGCGATCGTGACGGTGTCGCTCGTCGCGATGATCGTGTGCGGGCTGATGTAAGCGGCAACGGCGGCGCTTTATTGTGCGGCCGTCACACGCCGCACACTTCGCCTTTTCCGGCGACTTCGCGTGCCGCCTTCGCGCCTTCCACTTGCAGCAGTTCCGGCAGCGACACGCCGTTCTTGGCCGCCGTCACTTCCGCGAGAATCGAAACGGCGATCTCCGGCGGCGTCCGGCTGCCGATATAGATGCCGACCGGCCCGTGCAGCCGCGCGAGCTCGGCGTCGCTGAGATCGAACTCTTTTAGCCGCTCGCGCCGCGCCGCGTTATTGCGCCGCGAACCGAGCGCGCCGACATAGAACGCCGGCGTCTTTAACGCTTCCATGAGCGCGAGATCGTCGAGCTTCGGATCGTGCGTGAGCGCGATCACCGCGCAACGCTCGTCGAGCTTCATGTCCATCACGGTGTCGTCGGGCATGGTGCGCACGATGGTCGTGCCCGGCACGTCCCACTCGTCGGTGTACTCCTCGCGCGGATCGCACACGGTCACCTGATAATCGAGCCCGACCGCGATGCTGCACAGATAGCGCGACAACTGCCCCGCGCCGATCACGAGCATCCGGTAGCGCGGACCGTGAATGGTGAGGAGCTTCGCGCCGTCGAAGAGCACGCCGTCCGTGGCCTGCGCGGGTTCGAGGCGCGCGGCGCCCGTCGCCATGTCGAGCGTGCGCGCGACGAGCCGCCCGCTTTCCACCGCCGCGCACAGTTCCGCGATGCCGCTTTCGCGCGTGAGCGGCTCCAGCACGAGCTGAATGGTGCCGCCGCACGGCAAGCCGAAGCGGTGCGCTTCTTCCGCGCTGATGCCGTATTTCACGGCTTCCGGCTTCGACTGCTCGATGCCCCGCTGCCGCACGCGGTCGATCAGATCGTCCTCGATGCACCCACCCGACACCGAGCCGACCACATGGCCGTCGTCGCGCACCGCGAGCATCGCGCCTTCCGGCCGGGGCGACGAGCCCCATGTCTTCACGACCGTGACCAGCAGCGCGCGATGCCCTTCCTCGAGCCATCGCGCGCTGTTCTTCAGGACTTCGAGATCCACGCTGTCCATGATTTCTTTCCTTTCTCTTCCTTGTCGGCGTCAGCCGGTTCGTCCGCGACGCCATCCGACTGGGTTTCCCCTGCGCCCTGCAACTTCGCGCCGAATCGCTTGAAGAACTCACCCGCGATCTTACGCGCTGCGCCGTCCACGAGCCGCGAGCCGATCTGCGCGAGCTTGCCACCGACCTGCGCGTGCGCGCTGTAGGTGAGCTTGGTCGTGTCCGCGTCCTCGCCGGGTTCGAGGTTCACCTTGGCCGTGCCTTTGCTGAAGCCCGCCGCGCCGCCCTGCCCTTCGAAGACGATCGTATAGGTGTGCGGCGCGTCGATATCCGTCAGTTCCATGCGTCCCTTGAAGCGTGCCTTCACCGGACCGACGGCGGCAGTCATCCCGACGGCATAGGCATTTTCGCCGTCCGCTTCGATGCTGTCGCAGCCCGGGATGCAGGCTTTGAGCATGGCCGTGTCGTTGAGCGCCTCCCACGCGCGATCCTGCGGCACCGGCAAGGTATGCGTTTCGGTCAGTTCCATTGCGTGTGTCCTCCTGGCATTCGGGGCGCGCCGCGCGCGGAAAGCGCCGCCATTTCCCGCCCGACAGCGGCCAGGCTGTCGAGGTTGTGAGCCGCGAGCATCGCATCGACGTGCGGCAGGATCGCGCGCACGCCTCGCGCGCGCGGCGTGAAGCCGGCAAATCGCAACAGCGGATTGAGCCACACGAGCCGATGCGCGAAGCGCCTGAGCCGCGCCATTTCCGCATCGAGCACGTCGATGGCCTCGTGGTCCAGCCCGTCGGTCACGAGCAGCACGGTCGCGCGGCCCGACAGCACGCGACGCGCCCAGCGACGATTGAATTCCGCGAGCGCCGCGCCGATGCGCGTGCCGCCCGACCAGTCGGCCACTTGTTCGCCGAGCGCGGTCACCGCGACATCGGGATCGCGCTCGCGCAAGGCGCGCGTCGCGTTCGTGAGCCGCGTGCCGAACAGGAACACCTGCAAGCGTTCGCGCGATTGCAAAAGCGCGTGACAGTAGTACAGCACGGCGCGGGAATACGCGCTCATCGAACCGGAAATGTCGAGCAGCAGAACCAGCGGCGGCCTGCGCTCCACCGCCGCGCGATACTTCCACACGGTCCAGTCGCCGCCCGCGCGGACGGCTTGCCGCGCGCTCGCGCGCAAGTCTGCGTGCATGCCGCGCGACGCCGCCTTCAGCCTGCGCGTCGGCTCGGTCGCGAGCGGCAGCCGGTGCGCGCGAATCTGATGCCGCAGCGCGCGCCACTCGTCGGCGCTGAGGGTGTCGAAATCGCGATGACTCAGCCGCTCTTGCGCGCTGAACGACAGTCGCGCGTGCGTCTCTTCGGCGGGCGATTCGGGCTGCGGCTTCTCGCGCGTTTCGCGCGCGTCGGTGCGCGTGGCGAGGGCGTCGGCGAGACGGTTGTTGCGCTTCGGCGGCGGCGCGGCGCTTTGAATCTTCGGCAGCAAGAGCGCGCGCAGCTTGCTTTCCCAATCGGGATCGCGCCAGAACAGATCGAACGCGGAATCGAAGATCTCGCGCTCGTCGCTCGCATGAACCAGCAGGCACGCGAGCGCCGCGCGCACGTCATCGCGCCGGCCCAGGTCGATGAAGCGCAGCGCGTCGAGCGCATCGACCGCCTGCGACGGCGACATGCCGAGCCCCGCGCCGCGCAGCAAGCGCACGAAATGGACGACGTTGCGCGCGAACGGTTCCACGGTCACGCCCGCGCCGTCGAAAGACATTGCGCGAGCGTCGCGGCGTCCATGCGCGCGAGATCGTCCTGATACTTCAGCAGCACGCCGAGCGTGTCCTGCACCGATTGCGGGTCGAGTTCCGAGACCGACAACGCCGCAAGCGCGCGGCACCAGTCGATCGTCTCTGCGACGCCCGGCGCCTTGAACAAGTCCATCGTGCGCAACTGATGGACGAACGCGACGGCCCGCGCCTGCAACGCCGCGCCCGCCTCCGGCGCACGCGCCGCGACGATATCGAGTTCGACGTCGCGCGCCGGATAGCCGATCCACTGATACAGACAGCGGCGCTTCAACGCATCGTGGACTTCGCGCGTGCGGTTGGACGTCATGATCACGAGCGGCGGCCGCGCCGCGCGCACGGTGCCGTACTCGGGAATCGACACCTGAAAGTCCGACAGCAGTTCCAGCAGAAACGCTTCGAACGGCTCGTCCGCGCGGTCGATTTCGTCGATCAGCAACACGCGCCGCGCGTCCGCGTTCGCGGAATCGGGCAAGAGCGCCTGCAACAGCGGCCGCTTCAGCAGAAACTCGCCGCGATACAGCGAATCGTTCGACGGCGTTTCGCCCGCGGCTTCCGCGAGGCGCAGCGCCATGATCTGACGCGGATAGTCCCATTCGTACAGCGCGCTCGCCGTGTCGAGCCCCTCGTAGCATTGGAGACGCAAAAGCGTCGTGCCGCACAAGCCCGCCGCCGCCTTCGCCAGTTCGGTTTTGCCGACGCCCGGCTCGCCTTCGAGAAAGAGCGGGCGCTGCATCTTCAGCGCGAGAAAGAGCGCCGTCGCCAGCTCGCGGCTTGCGAAGTACTGCTGCTCGCGCAGGCGCGCGAGCGTGTCGTCGATGGAAGCCGGTTCGTCGATCATCACGCCGAGAACGACAGCGCGCGTTCGATGGCGCGGCCCGCCAGCACCGGAATCAGATGCGCGCGGTAGGCTGCGCTCGCGTGCATGTCGTCGTTGAGGCCGTCGGCGGGAATCGTCACGCTGCGCGCGGACGCCACCGAGAAGTCCTTCGACAACGCCGCTTCCAGTTCCCTGGCCCGGAACGCGGAAGGCGCCGCGCCGGTCACGCCGACGCGCACGCCGTCCGCATGCTTCGCGACGAACACGCCGACGAGCGCGAAGTGCGACGCCGGGTTGCGAAACTTCTCGTAAGCCGCGCGCTCGGCGAGCGGAAACTCGACGGCGGTGATCAGTTCGTCCGGTTCGAGCGCGGTCTCGTACATGCCGAGGAAGAAGTCGTCGGCGGCGATGCGGCGGCGGTCCGTCACGATGGTCGCGTTGAGCGCGAGCACGGCGGACGGATAGCACGCGGCGGGGTCGTCGTTGGCGAGCGAGCCGCCGATGGTCCCGCGCTCGCGCACCTGTCGGTCGCCGATGCGGCTCGCCAAGTCGGCCAAGCCCGGCAGCGTGCGTTTGACGTCCGCGTTCGCGCCGACCTGCGCATGGCACATCGCGCCGCCGATGGTCAGCTTGTCGGCATCCAGCGTGACGGTTTTCATCGACGCGATGCGCGTCACATCCACGAGCGCCGACGGCTGCGCAAGCCGCAAGCGCATGGTCGGCAGCAAGCTCTGGCCGCCCGCGAGGTATTTGGCGTCGCCGTTCGCCGCGAGCGCGGCCACCGCCGCTTGCGCCTCGTCCGGCCGTTGATAGTCGAATGCGTACATATCGGTCTCCGTCAGGCGGTTTCGGCGGTTTGGGCGGATTGTGCCGTTTGGGCCGCGTGCATCGCAGTCCAGACGCGGTGCGGCGTCGCGGGCATCTGCAAGTCTTTGACGCCGAGCGGCGCGAGCGCATCGAGAATCGCGTTGATGACGGCGGGCGGCGAGCCGATCGCGCCCGCTTCGCCGCAGCCCTTCACGCCGAGCGGATTGTGCGTGCACGGCGTGCCTTTCGCGGTCTCGACGGTGAAGTTCGGCAAGTCGATGGCGTGCGGCATCGCGTAATCCATGAACGAGCCGGAAAGCAGCTGGCCGCTCTCCTTGTCGTACACGCAGCGCTCCAGCATGGCCTGGCCGATGCCCTGGCCCAAGCCGCCGTGCACCTGGCCCTCCACGATCATCGGGTTGATCACGTTGCCGAAGTCGTCCACCGCAGTGAACTTCTGGATGCGCGTTTCGCCGGTGTCGCGATCCACTTCGACTTCGCAGACATACGCGCCCGACGGATACGTGAAGTTCGTCGGATCGTAGAACGCGTTTTCGTTGAGACCCGGCTCCATGGTTTCGAGCGGGAAGTTGTGCGGCACGTAGGCGGCGAGCGAGACTTCCGCGAAGCTCTTGGTTCGGTCCGTGCCCGCGACGCGGAACACGCCGTTCGAAAACTCGATGTCTTCCGCCGACGCTTCCAGCAAATGCGCGGCGATCTTCTTCGCCTTCGCTTCCACCTTGTCGAGCGCTTTCATGATCGCCGAGCCGCCGACCGAAATCGACCGCGATCCATACGTGCCCATGCCGAACGGAATGCGCCCGGTGTCGCCGTGAATGACCTCGACGTTTTCCAGCGCCACGCCCAGCCGGTCCGCCACCACTTGCGCGAACGTCGTCTCGTGGCCCTGACCGTGGCTGTGCGAGCCGGTGAACACGGTGACGGAGCCGGTCGGATGCACGCGCACTTCGCCCGCTTCGAAGAGGCCCGCCCGCGCGCCGAGCGCGCCCGCCACGTTCGACGGCGCGAGCCCGCACGCCTCGATGTAGCACGAATAACCGATGCCGCGCAGCTTGCCTTCTTTCTCCGACTGCGCGCGCCGCTCGGCGAAACCCGCGACGTCCGCGAGTTCCAGCGCGCGGTTCAGGCACGCGTCGTAGTCGCCGGTGTCGTAGGTGAGGCCGACCGGCGTCGCGTACGGAAACTCGCGGATGAAGTTGCGGCGGCGCAATTCGACGGGATCGATATTCAGTTCGCGCGCCGCCGTCTCGACGAGCCGTTCGACCACATACGTCGCTTCCGGACGGCCCGCGCCGCGGTAGGCATCGACCGGAACAGTGTTCGTGAACACGGCCTTCACTTCGGCGTAGATGGCGGGCGTGGCGTACTGACCGGCGAGCAGCGTCGCGTACAGCACGGTCGGCACCGACGACGCGAAGGTCGACAAATACGCGCCCATGTTCGCCGTCGTGTGGACACGCATCGCGAGGAACTTGCCGTCGTTGTCGAGCGCGAGTTCCGCTTTGGTGACGTGGTCGCGGCCGTGCGCGTCGGAGACGAAGGCTTCTGAACGCTCGGCGGTCCATTTGATCGGACGCCCGACTTTCTTCGATGCCCACGTCAGCGCCACGTCTTCCGGATACAGGAAGATCTTCGAGCCGAAGCCGCCGCCCACGTCCGGCGCAATCACCCGCAGCTTGGATTCCGGCAGCGACAGCACGAACGCCGCCATCAACAAACGCTCGACGTGCGGATTCTGATTCGCGACGTAGACCGTGTAGCTGTCGTCGTGCTTCGAATAGCTCGCGTTGACGGCGCGCGGCTCGATGGCGTTCGGCACGAGCCGCTGATTCACGATATCGAGTGTGGTGACATGCGCGGCCTGCGCGAACGCGGCGTCGGTGCGCGCCTTGTCGCCGTGGCCCCAGTTGTAGCAGACGTTGTTCGGCACGCTGTCGTGCACGAGCGGCTGGCCTGCGTCGGCGGCGCTGCCCGTATCGACGATAGCGGGCAGTTCTTCGTAATCGACCTCGATCAGTTCGAGCGCATCTTTCGCTTCCTTCACCGATTCCGCGACGACGAGCGCCACCTGATCGCCCACGTGCAGCACCTTGTCATGCGCGATGACGGGATGCGGCGGCTCGTGCATCGGCGAGCCGTCCGTGCTGTGGATCAGCCATCCGCACGGCAAGCCGCCGACGTTTTCGCCCGCGAGATCCTTGCCGGTGAACACGCCGATCACGCCCGGCGATGCGAGCGCCTGCGCGATGTCGATGCCGCGAATGCGCGCGTGCGCGTGCGGCGAGCGCAGGAACACGCCATAGCTTTGGCGCGGCAGCACGACGTCGTCGGTGTACTGGCCCGCGCCGGTCAGGAAGCGATAGTCTTCTTTGCGCTTGACGCCAGCGCCGATCAGTTTCTGTTGCTCAGGGGCATTCATCGCGGTCTCCGTGATAGGCGCGATTCGTGGTGTCGAAAAGAGAACGAGGGAGTCAGGCGCCCGCTTTCATGTTCTGCGCGCCTTCGAGAACGGCTTTCACGATGTTGTGATAGCCCGTGCAGCGGCACAGATTGCCGTCGAGCTGATCGCGGACTTCTTCTTCCGTAAGATCGGGCGATTCGGCTGCGAGCGCGCTCGCGCTCATCACCATGCCCGGCGTGCAGAAGCCGCATTGCAGGCCGTGGCATTCCCTGAACGCCGCCTGCATCGGATGAAGCCGGCCGTCTTTCGACATGCCCTCGATGGTCGTCACGCTCATGCCGTCGGCCTGCGCGGCGAGGATGTTGCACGATTTGATTGCGCGGCCATCGAGATGAACGGTGCACGCGCCGCACTGCGCGGTATCGCAGCCGACGTGCGTGCCGGTCAGCCCGAGGTTTTCGCGGAGAAACTGAACGAGCAGGACATGCGGTTCCACCTTCGCGGTCACGGGTTTGCCGTTGACCGTCAGGCTGATGCTGAGCGTCATTACTGTCTCCTTGTCGACCGCGGCGGGCTTTTCGCCTCGCTACGGTCCTTGCATGATTGCAAGGGGATGGACCAGCCTTAACGTCACTCGGGTCACGCACGTCGCCACGTCTCTACCTGCCCGCGCGTCGCGTCCGGCTGGAATTTCGTGTTATGTGTACGGCGAGTAAAGCACAAATCAGCGGGCGTCGCTATTAGGCGCACGCCCGTGCCGCCCTTGCCGACGGGCGAAAAAAAACGCCGCCCGAAAGGGAGCGGCGTTCTGCGCTGATCCATCAGACAAGCGGTTAATGCGTCACGGTTTCCCGCTTCGCGGCCTTCGCGTTCGTCGGCTGCGCCTGAACGCGGCCCAGCGCGGAATGACGGCGCGAATACGCGAAGTAAATCACGAGCCCGATCACGAGCCAGACGACGAACGCAATCCACGTCGTCGCCGTCAGGTTGAGCATCAGGAATAAACACGACGCCACCGCGAGAATCGGCACGACCGGCACGCCCGGGCAGCGGAATGCGCGCGGCAGGTCCGGATGCGTGCGGCGCAGGATCAGCACGGCGATGGACACCATTGAGAACGCGGCGAGCGTGCCGATGTTGATCAGCTCGGCGAGCACGTTAAGCGGCACGAGCGCGCCGATCAGGCCGAAGAAAATGCCGACGAGCCACGTCGTGAAGAACGGCGTCGCAAAGCGCGGATGCACGCTCGAGAGTTTGGCGGGGAGCAGTCCGTCACGCGACATCGCGTAGATGATGCGCGTCTGGCCGTAGCTCATCACGAGAATTACGGTGAGCATGCCGAGCACCGCGCCCAGGTCGATGAAACCGGCCACCCAGTTCTGCCCCGCCACTTGCAGCGCGTACGACACCGGATGCGAAATATGCGCGAACTGCGCTGCCGGCACGATGCCCGTCACGACCGCCGCCACCGCCACGTACAGCACCGCGCACACCGCGAGCGACGAAATGATGCCGATGGGCAAATCGCGCTTCGGGTTCTTCACTTCTTCGGCTGCGGACGACACCGAATCGAAGCCGATGAACGCGAAGAACATGACCGCCGCCGCGCCGAACACGCCCGACCAGCCGTGCGGCATGAACGGATGCCAGTTCGCCGGCGTGACGTGAAACACGCCGACCGCAATCACCAGCAACACGACCGTGACCTTGATCGCGACCATGACGTTATTGATGCGCGTGGATTCCTTCACGCCGATCGACAGCAGCCACGTAATGACCATCATCACGAGGAACGCGGGCAGGTTGAAGTACGTGACGTGGTCCGGCAGCGCGCCGGGCGCGGCGGTGAGCGCGGTCGGCAGGCTGATGCCGAAGCCCGACAGCAGCGATTGCAGGTAGCCCGACCATCCGACCGAAACGGCGGACGTCGCGAGCCCGTATTCGAGCATCAGGTCCCAGCCGATGATCCACGCGGCCAGTTCGCCGAGCGTCGCGTACGAATACGTGTAGATGGAACCGGCGACCGGAATGGTCGACGAAAACTCCGCGTAGGCGAGCGCGGCGAAACAGCACGCAATCGCGGCGACGATGAACGACACCATCAGCGCGGGCCCGGCCTGCACCGCGCCGGTGCCGGTCAGCACGAAGATGCCGGTGCCGATGATCGCGCCGATGCCGAGAAACGTGAGGTCCAGCGCGCCGAGCGTTTTCTTGAGTGACGTGCTGTGCGCGCCGGCCAGCATGTGCTCGATGTTTTTCTTGCGGAACAACGACATTGCGGTAAGTCTCCATGCGGCGCTCGCGCGCCCTGCTGCGGGAAAACCCGACATTCTATCGGAGACTTCGAGAATGCCCAGAAATTGGGCAGCATGCGCCCGCGCGGTGCGTTTTATCTTGTTTGCGATAAACCGCCGCTCAGCCTGCGATCGCGGGGTTCATATCGACGAGGCGGTTCGAGAGGACATAGAACGTCAGTTCGGCGTTGTTGGCGAGCTTCATTTTGTCCAGCAACCGCGTGCGGTAGACGCTCACTGTTTTGACCGACAACGACAGCGCGTTTGCGATGTCAGTCAGCCGCTTGCCCGACGCCAGCATGCACAGCGTCTGGAACTCGCGGTCCGACAAGTTCTCGTGCGGCATCCGCTCGCTATCCAGCGAGACGTAGGTGGCGAGCGCCTCCGCCATTTCCGGGCTGACGTACTTGCGGCCGGCGGCGACCTGTTGAACGGCGCGGATCATCAGCGCGGGGTCCGCCGTCTTCGAGAGATAACCTGCCGCTCCTGCCTTCAACGCGCGCACCGCATACTGGTCTTCGCGATACATCGAAAACATCAGCACCGGAAGACGCGGCGTGTCGCGCTTGAGGCGCTTCAGCACGTCGAGGCCGGAGGTATCGGGAAGCGAAATATCGAGGAGCGCGACGTCGAACGAGGCGCGCGCCGCCAGCGCGAGTGCCTGCGCGCCCGATGCCGCTTCGCTGACCTCCGACGCGACGCCGCGCTCCAGCAGCAACTGCGCGACGCCACGGCGCACGATGGCGTGATCGTCGGCGAGAAGAATCCTGAGCGCCATGCGCGCGCTCAGTCGTTGACCGCGCGCAGCGCGGCGCGCGGTGCGGCTGTCCACGGCAGGCGGGCGCGCACGCAGGTCCCGCCCGTTTTCGATGCGCTCACGCGCAGCGTGCCGCCGAACGCCTCGCAACGAGCGCGCATGCTCTCGAACCCGAGCCGCCCGGCTTTGCGCCGCGCAGCGGGCGTGATGCCGATGCCGTCGTCGTCCACCACCAGCGTGAGCGCGTCGTCGTCGGCTGTGAGCGTCACGTTCGCGCGCGTCGCATGCGCGTGCCGCGCGACGTTGTTCAGCGCTTCCTGCGTGATGCGAAAGAACGCATGCGACAGACCTTGCGGCAGGCGCTTCGCGTAAATTTCAACTGAACAAGATAAATTGACGGAGAGACCGGCGCGCGCGCCAAAGGTTGCGAGCCATTCGGCGAGCGCGGCGGGAAGTCCGTCGTCGAGCGCCGGCGCGTGCAGGCCCTCCACGATCCGGTGGTTCGATGCAGCGACTTCGGCGAGACATTCGCGCGCCTGGCGCAGTGCTTCCGAACAGGCAGCGGGCGCATCGGCGGGCAGCAGATATTCGGCGCGCGCGACTGCGAGGTTCGCGGCGGTGAGAATCGCGCCTGCTTCGTCGTGCAGATCGGCGGCGATGCTGCGGCGAACGCGCTCATCGGCCGCGCAGACTTGCGAAGCGAGGTCCCGTACGCGGGCGCGAAGGCGTTCGACCTCGCGGTCGCTTTCCCGCTTGGCGTCGAAGAGAACGGAAAACGGTAAGCCGGATGCCTCCGGCGTCGCTGACGACACGCCGCGCACGGTCGCGCTGGACGTTGCACGCTGATCCAGTCCGATCAGGGCCGACGGGTTCATTTTTCCTCGCTTTGAGCGCAACTTGAGCTACGTCCTCGCACCGCGAGTCGGCGTAACTAAATTTACACTCTGTAACATGGAAATCGGACGATGCACGATTTGCGCATCGCTTCGACGTGATCGCATCATATCTCAAAAATATGATTGATCCATGTCCGACAAGGCCGCGGCGGCAGAACTTCATGTCGATTGATAACAGCAGCGCAGCTGAAGCGCGGCAAAGGCTGTCCGCAGTTGTAACAAGCAGCCCGCAAGCAGGCGAAAAAAAACCGGAGCGATCTGCCCCGGCTTCTTCGCGAACACGCCAACCAGAATCAGCCGACGAACGCCTTTTCGACGACGTAATGCCCCGGATGGTTGTTGCTGCCTTCCTGGAAGCCCAGCGAGTCCAGCAACTGACGGGTGTCGCGCAGCATGTGCGGGCTGCCGCAGAGCATCACTCGGTCGTTTTCGATCGAGAACGGCTCCACGGACAGATCCGAGAACAGCTTCTTCGTCTCGATCAGGTCCGTGATGCGGCCGCGGTTCGCGAATTCTTCGCGCGTCACGGTCGGGTAATAGACGAGCTTCTCCGAGACGATCTCGCCGATGTGCTCGTGCGCCGGCAGGTGCTCGGTGATGAAGTCCTTGTACGCGAGTTCATCGACGAAGCGGCACGTATGCGTCAGCACGATCTTCTCGTAGCGGTCGTAGACGTCGGGGTCCTTGATGATCGACATGAACGGCGCGAGGCCCGTGCCAGTGGAAAGCAGCCACAGCGTCTTGCCCGGCAACAGGTTGTCCGCGACGAGCGTGCCCGTCGGCTTCTTGCCGATCAGCACGGAATCGCCGACCTTCAGGTGCTGCAAGCGCGAAGTCAGCGGGCCGTCCGGCACCTTGATGCTCAGGAATTCGAGATGCTCTTCGTAGTTCGCGCTCGCGAGACTGTAGGCGCGCAGAAGCGGCTTGCCGTCGACTTCGAGGCCCACCATCGTGAACTGGCCGTTCTCAAAGCGGAACGAGGCGTCGCGAGTGCAGGTGAAACTGAAAAGCGTGTCGGTCCAGTGGTGGACGCTCAGAACGGTTTGAGAGTTGAGGTTGCTCATGGCTTCTTGGACTATGCGAAAACGGTGACGCTCACGGCCGGAGCGCCGGAACGCGGGTCGCTCGACGCCGCGCGAAGGACGAGCGGCTTGCGCTTTCGTCCGAACTTTCGGCTCTGTGCGGCGTGTTTGCGGCAGGCCCGCGTCGGCAGTCGTGCGGCCGGGCATTGCATGGGTGCAATCGGCTATTCTAACCCGATAGCCGCCGGGCGTCCTCGGGCCGGATCGCCAGCAGCGCGTGACGATCCGCCACGCGCCGCCGCCGCTGCCGCCGATTCTGCTCGCTGCCGGTCAGCAGCGAATGAACCGCGAGCCCGCATGATAGCAACCGTAGCGGAGCCGCTTCCGAATCACCCTTCTGGCGGAATGCGGCCCTAAGACGCTCAGATACGCTGATCCGTCGACGGCTTTTCCCACAGATTGATGCCGCCTTCCTGCGCGTACTTGTCGATCTCCGCGAGTTCTTCCTGGCTGAACTCCAGATTCTTCAACGCGCCGACGTTTTCGGTGACTTGTTCCGCGCGGCTCGCGCCGATCAGCACAGAGGTCACGCGCCCGCCGCGCAGCGCCCACGCGAGCGCCATCTGCGCCAGGCTTTGGCCGCGCCGCTGCGCCAGTTCATTGAGCTTGCGCACATGCTCCAGATTTTCTTGGCTCAGGTGTTCCTGCTTGAGCGATCCGCCGCCCGGCTTGTTGACGCGCGCATCCTGCGGCACGCCGTTCAGATACTTGCTCGTGAGCAGCCCTTGCGCGAGCGGCGTGAACGCGATGCTGCCCGCGCCGATCTCGTCGAGCGTATCGAGCAGTTCTTCTTCGATCCAGCGGTTCAGCATGTTGTACGACGGCTGATGGATCAGCAGCGGCACCTTGTGTTCGGCGAGCAGCCTGGCCATTTCGCGCGTCTTCGCGGCCGAATACGACGAGATGCCGACATACAGCGCCTTGCCCGAATGCACGGCGGTCGCGAGCGCGCCGGCGGTCTCTTCGAGCGGCGTATCGGCGTCGAAGCGATGCGAGTAGAAGATATCGACGTAATCCAGCCCCATGCGCTTCAGGCTTTGATCCAGACTCGCGAGTACGTACTTGCGCGAGCCGCCGCCCTGCCCGTACGGACCGGGCCACATGTCCCAGCCGGCTTTCGTCGAAATCAGCAGTTCGTCGCGATACGGCTTGAAGTCGTCCTTGAAGATACGCCCGAAGTTGGTTTCCGCGCTGCCGAACGGCGGCCCGTAGTTGTTCGCGAGGTCGAAATGAGTGACGCCGAGATCGAATGCGGTGCGCAGGATGTCGCGTTGCGTCGAAATGGGCGTGGTGTCGCCGAAGTTATGCCAGAGACCGAGCGACAGCGCCGGCAGCTTGAGCCCGGATTTGCCGCACGTGCGGTACTGCATCTGCGAGGAGTAACGCTCGGATGCTGCTTCGTAAGCCATGACAGATTTCCTTTGCGAGTGGCGGTTTTGGACTAACTTTGACAATCGTGAAGCCGGTGGATGCGCGCCGCTGCTCTATGCTCGCGAATCGACCAAAGCCGTCAATGTTAAGCCAATCGGCGACGGCGCGAGCGGGGGGCATTCGCCTCCCGATATGCGGGAGCACACGGCGCGCCGCCTGGTCAACGCATTCATCGCACAAGGAGCCTTTTTATGGATTCAATCGACAAACTGCGCCCGGCCTACGACTTCATGCTCACGCTCGGGCTGACGTACGGCGTCAACCTTCTGATGGCGATTCTGATCGTCGCCGTCGGCTGGTGGATTTCGAACATCGTCGCGAACGCGCTGCGGCGCACGCTCAACCGCACGAACGTCGATGCCACGCTGACGCCGGTGCTCGCCAGTCTCGTGATGTGGGCGATACGCGTGGTCGCCATCGTCGCGGCGCTCGGCAAGTTCGGCATCGCGGCGGCGAGCATCCTGACCGTGCTCGGCGCGGCGGGGCTTGCCATCGGACTGGCGCTGCAGGGCACGCTGCAAAACATCGCAGCCGGCTTGATGTTGCTGCTGTTGCGGCCGTTTCGCGTCGGCGACTATATCGAGGGAATCGGCGTGACGGCGGGCACGGTCAACGAGATCGGCCTTTTCACCACGCGGCTCACGAAGGCGGACGGCGTCGTCATGTACGTGCCGAACAGCATCATCTGGGCGAATCCGGTGACGAATTACAGCGCGAACGAGCAGCGGCGCGTCGTGCTCAACTTTCTGGTGCAGCACGGTCAGGACGTCGAGCGCGTGCTCGGCGAGCTGCGCAGGCTCGTGACGGGCGATGCGCGCATCGTGCAGGACGGCGCGTCGGCGCCGTGGATCGCCGTCACCGATTACACCGATACCGGCGTGAAGTTCAACGTGGGCGTGTGGACGCGCGCAAGCGACCATCCGGCCGTGCAGGCCGACTTGCTGCGCCAGATTCAGCCGCTCACGCGCGTGCCGGTCGCGGCGTGACCGTGGCCTGACTGGACGCTCTGCGGCGCGCCTTGTAAGCTGGCGCGCCCTATCCCGAAACTAACGAGGACCCTTGATGACCCGAGCGATTTCCCTTGCGTTGCTCGTCGGCGGCATCGTGCTCTTGTACTTCGGCGGACAGTCGTTTCACTCGTTGAGCAACGACGTCTCGCGCTTCTTCACGGGCTCGCCGACCAACAAGACGATCTGGCTGATCGCGGGCGGCATTGTCGCGTCGCTCGCGGGGCTGATCGGACTCGCGCTGCCCTCGAAACGCTGAACCATCAGACGAGCGCGACTTCCGGCTTCGACGCGGATCGCGTGCCCGGCAACGCCGCGTTGCTCGCGCCGCGATACGTGTAGACGAGCGAAAACTTCACCTGATCGGTGAGATTCTTGCCTGCGGAATGCAGCGTGTTGCAGTGAAAGAACACGACGTCGCCCTTGGCGAGCTTGGGCGAGACCGCCGTGTGGATCAGCGGCGTGTTCTCCGGCAAATCGGCGCGGAAGAATTTCGCGTCGTCGAACCGGTCCGACGTGAACGCGAGCTTGTGCGATCGCGGCACGAACCACAGCGCGCCGTTTTCGACGGTTTCATCGCCGAGCGCGACCCACGCGGAAACCAGATCGTCCCGCTCGAACGCCCAGTAACGCACATCGCGATGCCAGCCCGTCAGGCTGCCGTACGCCGGGTGCTTCGTCATCACGCAGTTGTGATGCGCACGCGATAGATACGGCGTTTCGCCGAAGTACAACTCCATCCAGCCGCGCACTTCCGGCGATGTCGCGAATTCCGCGAATAGCGGATGGCGCCCGTGCGCATCCAGAAGCCGCCGCACGGTATGTCCGCCCGGCGCGTGCTTCGATTCCGGCGCGCCCGGATACTTCAGGTCGGCTTCGTATTCGACCGGCGCGACGGCTTCGGCCAATTGACGCTGCGCGACCTCGCGCAGCGCGTCGCAGCGCGCCTCGGACACGAGCCCCTTCACGATGACGAAGCCCATTTGGCGCAGCTCGTGCACCTGATCACTCTTCGATTTCAGCGACGTTTGTTCAGACATGTTGGTCGGCCTCGGCGCGGCTTCGATATCGCCTCATGCAGCCAGCGCAATACCCGAAAATTGGGGCGAATACGGGCATTGTAAGTCGCGCGGGCCGCAAAGGCGCTCGCAGCATGGCTCGCGCGCCGCGCCGTGAAGGGACTGCTTCAGTAGCCGGCAGGGAAAACGCGGACTTACGACAGTCACGCACGTCCGGTACATTGGCCGCATCGTTTCGGTGCAACTTCGCTGCCGGGGTTGAATCGAAGCCTTGAACGCTATTTTTGAGACGACTACTGTCGAGTTTGCCACCACGCAGACGAACCTATCGCCGACATGAACCACCGAATCGCTAAGGGCCTTCGACGCGCCGCATCCCGTGCCGCTCGGCCCGCCCGGCGCGGCATGATCCGCGCGTTGCGGCATCATTCCGCCCGCACGCAGGCGCTCGCGCCGCAACCGACGAACACGCATCCGGTCGATGGCATCCGCTCCTGGTTTCGCGGATTCTTTCTGAATCTGCGCGCACGCGCCGCCTCGCGCGACGTGTCGCTGCGCACGCTGCTGCGCCGCCCGATGCAACTGCGCGCGCCATCGCCGAAGCCGCGAGCCGCCGCGCTGACGAGCCGCCGGCCGCGTCGCACGTCGGCGACCAGCCCCGGCTGGTATGCGTTCGCGGTGCGCTGAAGAACGACGCGCATCGCCCCAAAAAAAACCGGCAGGCGCGATGCCTGCCGGTTTTTTATTTATCGCGCCTGAGGCTTACGCCACGCGCACCACCGGTTCGGTGCCGGCGGCTTCGGCCAGCAACAGCGCC
Organism: Caballeronia sp. SL2Y3; assembly: GCF_022879575.1. Taxonomy (NCBI): domain Bacteria; kingdom Pseudomonadati; phylum Pseudomonadota; class Betaproteobacteria; order Burkholderiales; family Burkholderiaceae; genus Caballeronia; species Caballeronia sp. SL2Y3. The sequence goes on along the minus strand of NZ_CP084260.1, from coordinate 2,796,593 downwards.
TTGTCCGCGGCTTCCCACGAGAATTCCGGCTCTTCGCGGCCGAAGTGACCATACGCCGCCGACTTTTCGTAGATCGGGCGCAGCAGGTCGAGCATCTGGATGATGCCCTTCGGACGCAGATCGAAATGTTCGAGCACGAGCTTCGTGATCTCGGCATCCGACACGCGGCCGGTGCCGAACGTGTTCACCATCACCGAAGTCGGACGCGCAACGCCGATGGCGTACGACACCTGAATCAGGCAGCGCGACGCCAGACCGGCCGCGACCACGTTCTTCGCGACGTAACGGCCCGCGTAAGCGGCCGAGCGGTCCACCTTGGACGGATCCTTGCCCGAGAATGCGCCGCCGCCGTGCGGAGCCGCGCCGCCGTACGTATCGACGATGATCTTGCGGCCCGTCAGACCGCAGTCGCCTTGCGGACCGCCGATCACGAACCGGCCCGTCGGGTTCACCAGGAACTTGATGTCGCCCTTGATGAGTTCCTTCGGCAGCGTCGGCTTGATGACTTCTTCGATGACGGCTTCGCGCAGTTGCGGCAGCTCGATGTCCGGCGCGTGCTGCGTGGAGAGCACGACGGTGTCGATGGAGTGCGGCTTGCCGTCCACGTAGCGCACGGTGACTTGCGACTTCGCGTCCGGACGCAGCCAGGGCAGACGGCCGTCGCGGCGCAGGTTCGCCTGACGCTCGACGAGACGGTGCGACAGGTGAATCGGCAGCGGCATGAGTTCGGGCGTTTCGTCGCACGCGTAACCGAACATGAGACCCTGGTCGCCCGCGCCTTGGTCCAGATTGTCGTCGTGCGCCTTGTTCACGCCTTGCGCGATATCCGGCGATTGCTTGTCATACGCGACGAGCACCGCGCAGCCGCGATAGTCGATGCCGTAGTCCGTGTTGTCGTAACCGATGCGCTTGATGGTGTCCCGCGCGATCTGGATGTAATCGACGTTCGCGGTGGTCGTGATTTCGCCCGCGAGGACGACGAGACCGGTATTGCAGAGGGTTTCCGCCGCGACGCGCGAGTATTTGTCCTGAGTCAGGATGGCGTCGAGAATAGCGTCGGAGATTTGGTCGGCGACCTTGTCCGGGTGGCCTTCGGAAACGGATTCGGAGGTAAACAGGTAGTCGTTCGACACGCTTCAGACTCCAATTGAGTACGGTTGAGATTCACGTAGCCGACTTCGTTTGGAGTCTGAAGCGGCGACGCTTTAGCGGATGTCCTTTCTCCGTCCTGAACCTCGATGCACGCGATGCATGCATTCGGCTCAGGCCGGCTTCGCCCCGCAAGTTGTCCATTAACTCGGCGAAGCCCGTATTATACCGGTTTCCCGTGTTTTTACAGAGTCGAACGCTTGTCGTCATTCGTCCCGCGCTTATCCTCCGCCGGCAGCCGCCGCCCGTATGTTCGCGGGAGCACGTCATGTTAGGGCGCATCGGCGTGTCGCTCGCCATCGGCTTTCTGAAGTTTCTCGCGATCATTCCTTACGGCATTACCGCGCGTTTCGGCGATGCCCTCGGCTGGCTGCTTTATCAGATTCCGAGCCGGCGCAAGCGCATCGTGCATACGAACCTCAAGCTCTGCTTTCCCGAATGGTCGCCCGAGCGCCGCGAGGAAGTCGCGCAGATGCACTTCCGCCACGCCATTCGCAGCTATGTCGAGCGCAGCGTGCAGTGGTTCGGATCGGCGAAGAAGCTGGAAAAGCTGATCGAAGTGGACAGCGCCGTCGATCTCACCGATCCGGATCTGCCGCCCACGCTCTTTCTCGGGCTGCACTTCGTCGGCATCGAGGCGGGGTCGATCTTTCTGAACTACTCGCTGCACCGGCAATGCGGATCGCTATATCAGCCGTTCTCGAATCCGCAGGTCGAAGAGATCGCCAAGCGGCAGCGCGCCCGCTTCGGCGCGGACATGGCGAGCCGCGCGGACAGCGCGCGCATCGTGCTGCGCTGGCTGCGCGACCGCAAGCCCGTGATGCTCGGCGCGGACATGGATTACGGCATGCGCAATTCCACCTTCGTGCCGTTCTTCGGCATTCCGACGTGCACGCTGACTGCCGTCGGCCGGCTGGCGAAGACGGGCAAGGCGCAAGTGGTGCCGTTCATCGGCGAAGTGCTGCCGAACTACAAGGGTTATCGGCTGAAAATCTTCGAGCCGTGGGAGAACTACCCGACTGGCGACGACGATGCCGACGCCCGCCGCATGAACGCGTTTCTCGAAGAGCAGATTCCGCGCATTCCCGAGCAGTATTACTGGGTTCACAAGCGCTTCAAGACGCGGCCGCCGGGCGAGGCGAGTTTTTATTGAGCCGCGCGGCGCCAAGCGGCAGGAAACGCCGCACCGAGGCTCACATACAATAGCGGCCATGAAACTCAAGTTCACCAAGATGCAGGGCGCGGGCAACGACTTCGTCGTGCTCGACGGCTACTCGCAGGCGCTCGATCTGAGCGCCGCGCAGGTTCGCGCGCTCGCCGACCGTCATTTCGGCGTCGGCGCGGATCAGCTGCTGCTGGTCGAAAAGCCGACCGTCGATGGCGTCGACTTCAAGTACCGCATCTTCAATTGCGATGGCGGCGAAGTCGAGCATTGCGGCAATGGCGCGCGCTGCTTCGTGAAGTTCGTGCGCGATCGCGGGCTGACGGCTGCTTCGACGGTGCGCGTGCAGGTGCAGAAGGGCGTCATCACGCTGACGATGCAGGACAACGGCGAAGTGACCGTCGACATGGGCGCGCCGGTGTTCGATCCGCCGCGCGTGCCGTTCGACGCGAGCGGGCTCGAAGGCCGCAGCGAAGGCAACGATACGCTTTGGCCGCTCGATATCGGCGGAAAGACGTGCTGGGTGTCCGTCGTGTCGATGGGCAACCCGCACGCGGTGCAGATCGTGGACGACGTCGAAGCGTATCCCGTGCTCGCCGAAGGGCCGCAGATCGAGCGCCACGCGCGCTTTCCGGAGCGCGTCAACGCGGGCTTCGTGCAGATCGTGGATCGTCATTCGGTGAAGCTGCGCGTCTTCGAGCGCGGCGCGGGCGAAACGCTCGCCTGCGGCACGGGCGCATGCGCCGCGGTGGCTGCGGGCATCCGGCGCGGCGTGCTCGAATCGCCGGTGCGCGTCGAGACGCACGGCGGCACGCTCACGATCAGCTGGGACGGCGCACGCGACGAATCCGCCGCGCTTTTCATGGCCGGACCCGCCGCGACGGTCTTCGAAGGCGACATCGAGCTTTCGGACATCGGCTGACTTGAGCCCACGCATTCAAACGTATCAGGCAAACATGAATCCACGCGAAGTCGCCGACTATCTGCTCGACAACCCCGACTTTTTCGTCGAGCACGCCGAACTGCTCGGCACCATCCGGCTTTCCAATCCGCACGGCAAGTCGGCTGTGTCGTTGCAGGAACGCCAGATGGAAATGCTGCGCGACAAGAACAAGCAGCTCGAACGGCGGCTCGCCGAACTGCTGCGCTACGGCCACGAAAACGACAGCATCGCCACGAAGTTCAACCGTTGGACCGTGCGCGTGACCGGCCAGCGCGATCCGTACGCGCTGCCGTCCACCATCAGCAAAGGACTGTGCGAAGTGTTCGACGTGCCGCATGCCGCGCTGCGCATGTGGGATGTCGATGAAGCGTACCGGCAGGCGGATTTCGCGCGCCATGTCGGCGAGGAAGTGCGCATTTTCGCGGGCAGCCTCGACGCGCCGTATTGCGGCGCGAACAGCGGCTTCGCGGCGGCGCAGTGGCTCGGCGTGGCGAACTCGGCTTCGGCGTCCAGCGGCGGCTCGCTCGAAGACGCGTCCGCCGAACGCGGCATTCAGTCGATTGCGCTCGTCGCGCTGCGCGATCCGCAAGCCGGCCCGGATGCGCCCGCGTTCGGCCTGCTCGTGATGGGATCGCCCGACGCGCGACGCTTCCACGACGGCATGGCGACGGATTTCCTCGCGCAGATCGGCGTGCTGGCGAGCGCGGCGCTCTCCCGCCTGCTGCCGAACTGAACGACGCAACATGCAGCCCGCCGACCACATCGCCGCTTATCTCGCGATGCTCGAACACGAGCGGCGTCTGTCGGAGCACACGCTGCGCGGCTATACGTACGAACTCGGCGAACTGCGCGCGCTCGCCAAGGGCCGCGCGCTCGAAACGCTCACGGCCGCCGACATGCGCGGCGCGGTCGTGCGCGCGCATGCGGCGGGCCTGTCGCCGCGCTCCATCGCGCATCGGCTCTCGGCGTGGCGCGCGTTCTACCGCTGGCTCGCCGAACGCGTCGAGATGTCCGCGAATCCCGTCGCGACGGTGCGCGCGCCGAAGCGCGAAAAGACGCTTCCGAAGGCGCTTTCCGTCGACGACGCGATGGCCCTGATGGACGCGCCGCGCGCCGACAGCACCGAAGCGCTGCGCGATCACGCCATGCTCGAACTGTTCTATTCGTCGGGGCTGCGGCTTTCGGAACTGGTCGGGCTCGATGTCCGCCACGTCGATACGAAGGAACATCAGTCCGCCGGCTGGCTCGATCTGGCCGCCGCCGAAGTCACCGTGCTCGGCAAGGGCAAGCGCATGCGCAAGGTGCCGGTCGGCCGCAAGGCGATCGATGCGCTGCGCGCGTGGATCGACGTACGCGGCGAATTCGTCAAGCTCGATCCTCACGCGCTTTTTCTTTCCGTGCGCGGGAATCGCATGTCGCCTGGCGTGGTGCGCGAGCGCGTCAAGCGCATGGCGCTTCTGGCGGGCATTCCGGCGAATGTGCATCCGCACGTGCTGCGGCATTCGTTCGCCACGCACGTTTTGCAGTCGAGCGGCGACCTGCGCGCGGTGCAGGAACTGCTCGGCCATGCGAGCATTACCGCGACGCAGATCTATACATCGCTGGATTTTCAGCACCTTGCTCGCGTCTACGACTCGGCGCATCCGCGCGCGAAGAAGCGCGACTAACACCGCGGCGCAACGCGCGCTGCTCTCATCATCGCAATGAACACCATCACGCTCAAACCGGCGAAAGACAAGTCGCTCGTTCGCCGCCATCCGTGGATTTACGCGAACGCCATCGCGCGCATCGACGGCAATCCCGCGCCCGGCGCGACTGTCACCGTGCGCGCCGCCGATGGCCGCTTTCTCGCGCGCGCGTCGTACAGCCCGCATTCGCAGATTCGCGCGCGCGTCTGGACGTTCGACGAAGCCGAGCCCGTCGATCACGCGTTCTTCAAGCGCCGCGTGCAGCGCGCAGTCGCGCATCGGCAGACGATGGTTCGCGATACCGGCGCGACGCGCCTCGTCTTCGGCGAAGCGGACGGCTTGCCCGGCCTCATCGTCGATTACTACGTCGCCGATCAAGGCTCGCATGCGCAGCTCGTCTGTCAGTTCATGGCGACGGGCGTCGAGGCGTGGAAGCCGGCGATCGTCGATGCGCTGATCGCCGCGACCGGCTGCCCGAACGTCTACGAACGCTCCGATGTGTCAATTCGCCAGAAGGAAGGGCTGGAGCAGACGACCGGCGTGCTCGCCGGCGATCCGCCGCCGGACACGCTCATCACGAACGAATGCGGCGTGCGTTATCACGTCGACGTGAAGCACGGCCACAAGACCGGCTTCTACGTCGACCAGCGCGACAACCGCGTGCTCGTGCAACAGAACGCGCAAGGCCGCGACGTGCTCAACTGCTTCTGCTATACGGGCGGCTTTTCGCTCGCGGCGTTGAAGGGCGGCGCTGCGCGCGTGGTGTCGGTGGATTCGTCCGGCGAGGCGCTCGCGCTCGCGCGTGAGAACGTCAAGGCCAACGGCTTCGACGCCGAGAAGGCCGAATGGCTCGACGCCGACGCCTTCAAAACGCTGCGCCGTCTGTACGACGAAGGCCAGCGCTTCGACCTGATCGTGCTCGATCCGCCGAAGTTCGCGCCGTCGCGCGAAACCGTGGACCGCGCCGCGCGTGCGTACAAGGACATCAATCTGAGCGGCTTCAAGCTGCTGCGTCCGGGCGGGCTGCTGTTCACGTATTCGTGCTCGGGCGCGATCGATGCGGATCTGTTCCAGAAGATCGTCGCGGGGGCGGCGGCCGATGCCCGCGTCGATGCGCGCATCCTGAAGCGCCTCTCTGCGGGCGTCGATCACCCGCTGCTCACGGCGTTTCCGGAAGGCGAGTACCTCAAGGGCCTGCTGTTGCAAATCGCGTAAGCGGCCTTATCTGGCTGCGGCAAGGTCACGCGGCGCAAAGCGTCCGCTTAGCGAATATGTTCCAATAACCGATTCAGTGCGCCACCGACCGGCCGCGCGACTCCGAACACTGACAAGGAAACAGGCGACACCATGATTCCCGTAACCATCCTGACCGGCTTTCTGGGCAGCGGCAAAACCACGCTGCTCAAGCGCATCCTGAACGAGAAGCACGGCATGAAGATCGCCGTGATCGAGAACGAGTTCGGCGAAGAGAACATCGACAACGAAATTCTCGTGCAGGAAACGAACGAGCAGATCATCCAGATGAGCAACGGCTGCATCTGCTGCACGATTCGCGGCGATCTGGCGCGCGCGCTCGAAGACCTCGCGAACCGTAAGAAAGCGGGCACGCTCGACTTCGACCGCGTGGTGATCGAAACCACGGGTCTCGCGAATCCGGGCCCGGTCGCGCAGACGTTCTTCATGGATAACACCGTCGCCGACGAATTCCTGCTCGACGCGATCATCACGCTCGTCGATGCGAAGCACGCGAATGCGCAGCTCGACCAGCACGAAGTGGTGCAGCGGCAAGTCGGTTTTGCGGATCGGCTGTTCGTCACCAAGTCCGATCTCGTGGATGCAGACGCGCTCGAAGCGCTGAAGCGTCGGCTGCTGCACATGAACCCGCGCGCGGCGATCAAGGTCGTCAATTTCGGCGATGCCGACATCAAGGAAATCTTCGATCTGCGCGGCTTCAACCTGAATTCGAAGCTGGAAATCGACCCGGACTTCCTCGCGGAAGACGAGCACGATCATGACCACGATCACGCGCATGATCACGCGCACGACGACGATCACGACCACGCCACCTGCGGTCACGACCACAGCCACGATCACGAGCATCATCATCACCACCATCACGCGCACCACGACGACAAGATCAAGTCGTTCGTGTATCGCAGCGACAAGCCGTTCGATCCCAACCGCCTGGAAGACTTCCTCGGCGGCATTTTGCAGATCTATGGCGAGCGGCTGCTGCGCTACAAGGGCGTGCTCTATATGAAGGGCGTCGATCGCAAGGTCGTCTTTCAGGGCGTGCATCAGATGATGGGCAGCGACCTCGCCGCCAAGTGGATGCCGATCGAGAAGAAGAACAGCAAGATGGTGTTCATCGGTATCGAGCTGCCGAAGGATCTGATCACCGACGGCCTCGACGCCTGCCTGGTGAAGTAGTCGCGGACGTAACCGCGGCACGTATTTCGCTAATCTTCGCCAAGCGCGCGAAAAGGCGGGACGCAACGTCGATTCGAAGTTAAACGCCGCCCGCGAGCCTCGCCGGCGGCGTTTTTCGTGGGCGTTTATTGTCGCGGTTATGTAGTCGCGCCCACCAAACGACATCGCTTTTTGCGGGTTCAGGCGTTATATTTTTGAAATTCCGGCGGCTTTCGACAGGGTTTTCCTCGGTTATCGTCGGAAATTGCGGTTCAGTTACAATACAGCCCCACTGGAGAAGGGCGAATCCGTTCGGCGCATACGAATACGGGCGTTGGCCGTCGGATGTCAGAAAAGGATGCCCCGGCGGACGATCTGCTGACAGGCCGGGAGGGCCACAAGGCGAGCGTTGAAACGGAGCAGCCAATATCGGTTTCCAGAGGAGTTCGGCCCCGCATCGAGTGTCGCGTGACGCCAAAACGCTGCATGCATGCGGGCAACGCAAGTGCGGGCGTTGCGAAGACATCGCCTTACATTGAAGAAGCAAGCAGATGACAACGAAACTCTTGACCGAAGCCGAAATCCTGAAGATGAGCGAGAAGGACTACATGAACGAGGAACAACTCGCCTTCTTCAAGAACCGGCTCGAGCAGTTGCAAGCGGACATTCTCAAGAATGCCGGCCAGACGACGGAAAACCTGCGGGAAACGGTGATCGTGCCGGACCCGGCGGACCGCGCGACCATCGAGGAAGAGCATGCACTGGAACTGCGCACGCGCGACCGCGAACGCAAGCTCCTGAAGAAGGTGCAGCAATCTCTCGCGCGTATCGAATCCGGCGACTACGGCTGGTGCGAAGAAACCGGCGAGCCGATCGGCATTCCGCGTCTGCTCGCGCGCCCCACGGCCACGCTCTCGCTCGAAGCGCAAGAGCGCCGCGAACTGCGCCAGAAACTCTTCGGCGACTGAAGCGGCAACCGCGCGGCGAACGGTGCGGGCCCGCCCGCAACGGGGAACGCGCCGCCGCGAAAAACCGCGAAGTCGGGCGTTAGCACGAACAAAAGGCACACGTGAATCGTGTGCCTTTTTGCTTTTCGCGCGTCCGACAAACCCGCACCTTGATAAACGCCGCCGCGCCCTAAACTGAACTCGACGCGCCCGCTCATCGCGAAGGCGCGCGCGCGGCGCCGTACGCTTCGAGCCTTCCGGCCAGGCGGAACCCCGCGCCGTGCACTCCATCGAATTCTCGACTGCGTGGCGGCTCGTCACTGATCGCAAGCCGCCCGCGTTCTTCTGGTTTTCTTAAGGAACGCACATGGAACAATTTCACGGCACGACCATCGTCTCCGTGCGACGCGGCGGCAAAGTCGCGTTGGGCGGCGATGGTCAGGTGACGCTCGGCAACATCGTCATGAAGGGCGGCGCCAAGAAAGTGCGCCGCATCTATGGCGGCAAGGTGCTGGTCGGCTTCGCCGGCGGCACGGCCGACGCGTTCTCGCTCTTGGATCGCTTCGAAGCGAAGCTGGAGAAGCATCAGGGCAACCTGACGCGCGCCGCCGTCGAACTGGCGAAAGACTGGCGCACGGACCGCATGCTGCGCCGTCTCGAAGCCATGCTGATCGCTGCCGACGCGCAGGCCACGCTCGTCATCACCGGCAACGGCGACGTGCTCGATCCCGAAAACGGCATCTGCGCGATCGGCTCGGGTGGCGCGTATGCGCAAGCCGCCGCGCAGGCGCTCGCGGAGAACACCGAGCTTTCGCCGCGCGAGATCGTCGAAAAGGCGCTGACCATCGCCGGCGACATGTGCATCTACACCAATCACAATCGCGTCATCGAGACGATCGAATAAAGGAACCTAGCGATGACCACCATGACTCCCTCCGAAATCGTCTCCGAACTCGACAAACACATCATCGGTCAGGGGCGCGCCAAGAAGGCGGTTGCCGTCGCGCTGCGCAACCGCTGGCGTCGCCAGCAGGTCGCCGAGCCGCTGCGCCAGGAGATCACGCCGAAGAACATTCTGATGATCGGGCCGACGGGCGTCGGCAAAACCGAAATCGCGCGGCGTCTCGCGAAGCTCGCGGACGCGCCGTTCATCAAGATCGAAGCGACGAAGTTCACCGAAGTCGGCTACGTGGGCCGCGATGTCGACAGCATCGTGCGCGATCTGATCGAAATTTCCGTCAAGCAGACGCGCGAGGCGGAAATGAAGAAGGTGCGCACCAAGGCGGAAGATCGCGCGGAAGATCGCATTCTGGATATCCTGCTGCCGAGCGCGCGCCCGGTGGGTTTCGGCGCGGCGGAAGCGACCAGCGAAGGCGATAACACCACGCGTCAGACGTTCAGGAAGCGCCTGCGCGAAGGCGCGCTCGACGACAAGGAAATCGAACTGGACGTCGAGTTGCCGCAAGTCGGCATGGACATCATGGGGCCGCCGGGCATGGAAGACATGACCGAGCAGATCCGCTCGATGTTCGCCAATATCGGCGGCGGCAAGAAGACGCGCCGCAAGGTTAAGGTGAAGGAGGCGCTGAAGCTCCTGACCGACGAGGAAGCCGGCAAGCTGCTCAACGACGAAGAGGTCAAGACGAAGGCGGTGCAGAACGTCGAGCAGAACGGCATCGTGTTTCTGGACGAGATCGACAAGATCGCGTCGCGCAGCGAAGTCGGCGGGGCGGAAGTCTCGCGGGCGGGCGTGCAGCGCGACCTGCTGCCGCTCGTGGAAGGCACGACCATCAACACGAAGTACGGGATGATCAAGACGGATCACATCCTGTTCATCGCGAGCGGCGCGTTTCATCTCGCCAAGCCGAGCGATCTCATTCCCGAACTGCAGGGGCGTTTCCCGATTCGCGTCGAGCTGGATTCGCTGTCCGTAGGCGATTTCGAGTCGATCCTGAATTCGACTGATGCGAGCCTCGTCAAGCAGTACAAGGCGCTGCTCGCCACCGAAGACGTGGAACTCGACTTCGCCGACGACGGCATCCGGCGTTTGGCGGAAATTGCGTTCTCGGTGAACGAGAAGACCGAGAACATCGGCGCGCGGCGGCTTTATACGGTGATCGAAAAGCTGCTGGAGGAAGTGTCGTTCGCGGCGGGCAACCACGCGGGCCAGCCGGTGAAGATCGACGCGGCGTACGTGGATCGCGCATTGGGCGATGTCGCGGAAGACGAGGATTTGTCGCGCTACGTGCTGTAAGTCGCGCCGACATACAGAGAACCGGGCCTTCGCGCCCGGTTTTTCTTCGCCTTCTGCGCGAGAAGGCAAAAAAAAGCCCGCCTAGTCGGCGGGCTGAATCCATATCAGGAGGAGACATGGAGGAGACAGTTCCAATCATACACAGCGAGTTGATGCGACGCAATAGAAATTTTAGTAAAAACCCCTATGGCGTCGAAGTGTGGTATCTGCGCGTCACTTTTTATTGCGGCGCTGGACGAGCCGCAAATGACAGAGCAAGGAACGGCGCGTAACCTCACCGGCACGGCTTTACATTGGACGCGTACCCTGAAGCCGCCGAGGTCATCATGAACGCTGCCGAATTCCCCCGCTATCAAACCGACGAAAGCCGCTGGCAAGCCGTCGCCGAGCGCGACGCCCAAGCCGACGGCGCATTCTTCTTCGCGGTGCGCACGACCGGCGTGTTCTGCCGGCCGTCGTGCGCGTCGCGGGCGCCGCGTCGCGAGAACGTCTCGTTCTTCACGACGACCGACGAAGCGCAAGCCGCCGGCTATCGCCCATGCAAGCGTTGCCAGCCGACGAGCCTGCCGCGCGAACTCGCCATCGTCGAGCGCGCGTGCAAGGTGCTCGACGCCGATCCGCAGCAGCGCATGACGCTCGCGCACTTAAGCGACGCCGTGCATGTCAGTCCGTTCCATCTGCAAAGGCTGTTCTCGCGGATCGTCGGCATTTCGCCGCGGCAGTATCAGGCCGCGCGACGCGCAGGCGCGCTGCGCGACGCGTTGCAGCGCGGCCGCGACGTTACGCGCGCGGCGCAGGACGCGGGCTTCGGTTCGCCGTCGCGCATGTACGAGGCCGCGCCCGCCGAACTCGGCATGACGCCTTCCGCGTACCGGCGCAAGGGCGCGGGGCTGACCGTGCGTTATGCCACCGCCGCCACGCCGCTCGGGGCCGTGCTCGTCGCCGCGACGGACAAGGGCGTCTGCAAGATCGCATTCGGCGATGATCCCGCTACGCTCGTCGACCAACTCGCGGTCGACTTCGCGCTCGCGGAGCGCACGCAGGACGACGCGCGCATGGAGCCGTTCATCGCGCAGATTCGCGCGTATCTGCACGGCACGCGCGAGCGTTTCGACCTGCCGCTCGACATCGGCGCGACCGCGTTTCAACAGCGCGTGTGGGACGCGCTCTGCCGCATTCCGTACGGCGAGACGCGCAGCTACACGGACATCGCCGCGTCGGTCGGTTCGCCGGGCGCGGTGCGGGCCGTCGCGAGCGCGTGCGCGTCGAATCCGGTGGCGCTCGCGATTCCGTGTCATCGCGTGATCGGCAAGGACGGCGCGATCGCGGGCTATCGCTGGGGGCTGTCGCGCAAGGAAGCGTTGCTGGACACGGAACGCGCGCATAGCGAAGCAGGAAAGGTCGCCTGAGCGCCGGATTTCGGCCGATGCGCCCGGCGTCGAACGACGCGCGGGCGCTTTTTCATTGCATCGGCGTTTCGCGTCGATCGCGCTGCGAACCGCGCCAATCGGCGCCCCAAGCACGGGCAACACCGAGATGTTAAAGTGCCCGCTACCCGAAAATTTGACCGAGCGCGTTCCCATGCGCTCTTCGCAGAACGCTTCAATGGCAAACACGAATTCCGCTCACTCCGCAGCCGGCGCGTATCGGCGCAGGCTCGCCGCGCTCGCGTCGGGCTCGCATGCCGACGCCCTGCGCCAGGGCTTGCGCGGCATCGAAAAAGAAAGCCTGCGCGTGACGCCCGAAGGCAAGCTCGCGATGACGCCGCATCCCCGGTCGTTCGGCTCGGCGCTTACGCATCCGTTGATCACGACGGACTACTCCGAAGCGCTCGTCGAACTCATCACGCCCGCCGAGCCGGACGCCGCGCGCGCGCTTGAGCGCCTCGACGCGATCCATCGCTTCGCGTACGCGCATCTCGGCGACGAGCTGCTGTGGAACCACTCGATGCCCAACGCGTTGCCGCCCGAGAATGAGATTCCGCTCGGCTATTACGGCACGTCGAACATCGGCAAGCTGAAGCACGTGTATCGCCGCGGACTCGCGCTGCGTTACAGCCGCACGATGCAATGCATCGCCGGCATTCACTACAACTATTCGCTCGACGAGAATGTGTGGCGCGCGTGGCAGGCGCTCGATCCGGCGAGCACGCTGTCGTTGCAGGACTTCCGCTCGGAGCGCTATTTCGCGCTGATCCGCAATTTCCGCCGCACGAGCTGGCTATTGATGTATCTGTTCGGCGCGTCGCCTGCGCTGAACAAGCGCTTCGTCGAAGGCAAGCCGCATCAGCTCGAAGCCTTCGACAGCGACACGTTCTACCTGCCGCATGCGACGAGCCTGCGGATGAGCGATCTCGGCTACACGAACAATCCGGCGCAGGCCGATCTGCTGCCGAGCTACGATCGTCTGGACGCTTACCTCGACGTGCTCGCGAAAGCCGTGAGCCAGCCGTACGCGCCGTACGAAGCCATCGGCACGCAGCGCAACGGCGAGTGGGTGCAGATCAACACGAACGTGCTGCAGATCGAGAACGAGTTCTACTCGACCATTCGCCCGAAGCGCGTCACGCGCTCCGGCGAGCGTCCGCTGCACGCGCTGGCCGAGCGCGGCGTGCAGTACATCGAAGTGCGCTGTCTGGATATCGATCCTTTCGCGCCGGCTGGCATTGCACTGGAGACCGCGCGCTTTCTGGATGCGTATCTTCTTTACTGCGCGCTCGAAGACAGCCCGCTGTTGCCGCGCGAGGCGAGCATCGAGGCAAACGACAACTTCAGCGCCATCACGAAGGAAGGACGCAAGCCGGGCCTCACGCTGCGTCGCGAGGGCGCTCAAGTGTCCATGCAGCAATGGGCGAACGAATTGTTCGATGCGATCGAGCCGGTGGCGAGTACGCTCGACGCGCTTTCCGGCAGCGACGACCACATGCGCGCGCTCACGGCGCTGCGCCCGCGCATCGCGGATGCTTCGCTGACGCCGTCGGCGCGCGTGCTTCAGACGATGCGCGACAGAAAGCAGTCCTTCGAAGAATTCGCGCTCGAAATCAGCCGCGAGCACGCGGAATACTTTCGCCGTCGCCCGCTGCCGCCTGACGAAGAGCGCAAGATGGAAGCGCTCGCGGCGCAGTCGCTGGCCGAACAAGCCGCCATCGAACGCGAGCAGACCGAGCCGTTCGACGCGTTCATCGCCGCGTACGGGAATTACAAGCCCGACAGCGTCGGTGTCTGAGCGCACATAACCAGCACTTTTTTCTTGCTGCGCCGTGGCGCGTGCGGCAAAAACGACGCGTTTTGCAACAGACGGAAACGCGCCGAACACCGCACGCGCGTGCGGGCCAAAATCGGCTTTTTATCGACTATCGGGAATGCGATGAACTACCGACTCATCAGCGCAGCCGCGTCGCTGGCCTTGATGGCCGGATGCGCGGCCGAAACGCAGGTCAGCAGCCAGACGATCGAGCAGGCCACCGCGCCGCTCACCTGCATGAGCAAGCTCGAATGCGACGCCTGGTGGGCGCGCGCTCAGGTCTGGGTAACGAATCATTCGGAGTACAAGTTGCAGGCCATCACCGATTCGGTGATTCAGACGGCCGGTCCGTCGAGCGGCAAGCGCGCGCTTGCCTATCAGGTCACGAAGACGCCGAGCAACGAAGGCACCGCGACCATCGGCTTCGCGGCGCACTGCGACAGCCCACTGGGATGCGATCCGAATCCTTGGCAGGCGGGCGCTGACTTCAAGCAGTTCGTGCGCAACGGCACGTCGCGGCCCGTGAACGCGACGCCGCAAGCCGTGCAGCAGCCGCAGCAGCCGCAGCAGATGCAGTCGGTGCCGCTGAATCTGGACAGCCAGCCGGCGCAATCCGTCACGCCGATTCAGTGACGCCCGCGCGTCAATGCCCCATCGACGCCGACGCGCCCTTGCGCGGACGCGTCAGCCAGACCATCGCGGCGAGCACCAGAAACGCATAGAACGAGATGCGGAAGAAGTCGTTGGTCGACATCATGTACGCCTGCGCGGCCACGACGCGATCCAGTTGCGCGGCGAGCGCTTGCCCCGACAAGCCGACGCCCGCGAGCAAATCCGAATAGGCGGTGGTCGTCTGCGCGTACGGCGTGACCGATTCGGTCAGCACGGCGTGATGCCGGATCATGTCGTTTTCCCAGAACGTGGTGCTCACCGCCGTGCCGATCGCGCCCGACAGCGTGCGCAGGAAATTCGATAGCCCCGCCGCGCCCGCGAGCCTTTCGTCGGAAACGCTGGAGAGCGTGATCGTCGTCATCGGCACGAAGAAGCACGCCACGCCGATGCCCTGAACCAGACGCGGATACACGATGTCGTGAAACGGCGTGTCGAGTGTGAACGTCGAGTTCCAGTACGACACGAACGCGAACACGATAAACGCGAAGCTCGCCACGACGCGCAGGTTCATGCGATGCATGTTCTGGCCGATCATCGGCGAAAGCACGAGCGCGAGAATGCCGACCGGCGCGGTCGCGAGTCCCGCGAGCCACGGCGTGTAGCCGAGCACGGTTTGCAGCCATAGCGGCAGCACGACGACCGATCCGAAGAACGCGAGAAAGCCGAGCGACGTGATGAGCACGCCCATTGCGAAATTGCGGTCGCGAAAGAGCGACAAGTCGATGACCGGCTCTTTCTCCGTGATCTCCCAGACGAACATGAACGCCAGCGAGATGGCCGCGATGATCGCCAGCGCCACGATGAAGTTCGAATTGAACCAGTCGCGGTCCTTGCCGAGGTCGAGCATCATTTGCAGACTCGCGACGCCGATGACGAGCAGCGCGAGCCCGACGCCGTCGATGCGCTGATTCGTCGTCTTCGTCTCATGGCCGCGCAGGAGGAAGTACGCGATAGCCGCGGAGAACACGCCGATCGGCACGTTGATATAGAAAATCCACGGCCACGTGTAGTTGTCCGTGATGTAGCCGCCCATCACCGGGCCGAAAATCGGCGCGACGATCACGGTCATCGCCCAGAGGCCGAGCGCGAGCCCGCGCTTTTCCGGCGGATAACTGCGCATGAGGATGGTTTGCGAGAGCGGGACCATCGGGCCGGAGACGAGACCTTGCAGCAGCCGGAATGCGATCAGCGACTCGAAGTTCTGCGCGAACCCGCACAGCGCCGAAGCGATCGAGAACAGCAGCACGGAAATGGTGAAGAGCTTGACCTCGCCGACGCGCCGCGCGAGCCATCCGGTCAGCGGCACCGCGATCGCGGACGCCACCGAATACGACGAGATGACCCACGTTCCTTCGCTCGTCGCGACGCCGAGGCTGCCGGAGATGGTCGGCACCGCGACGTTGGCGATGGACGTGTCGAGCACTTCCATGAACGTGCCGAGCGCGAGGCCCATCGTCAGCAAGGCGAGGATGCCGCCGGTCAATGGAGCCGGGGCGGCGGGATCGGGCGCGGTCGTGGCGGTCGTCGACATCGTTGTTGTGCTCCAGCGCGTGAATTATGTGTGTCGCGGCATTCTCTGCCCAGACAGTGAATAGGGCAACTCGTGCCCGCCCGAACTCGATGGATTGCTCTAGTCGGCGTCGGACTCGTCGAGCCCGCAGCCGGCGCTCGCGTCCGTTGGCGAATTGCCGATGATGCGCGCCAGCATCGCGATCAGCAGATCCAGTTCGGACCGGCTGAAACCGTGCAGCTGCTCGTTGAGCACCGCCGCGCCGATGGCCGGCAGTTGAGCGGCGGCGTCTAGCCCGCGCTCCGTCAACGAGAGTTCGACAATGCGCCGGTCCGCGTCGCTGCGCGTGCGGCTGACGAAGCCCTTCTTCTCCAACCTGTCGAGCATCCGCGTCATCGAGCCGCTGTCGTACGACATCTCGCGCGACAGTTCGAGCGGCGTGCGCGCCCGCCCCGACGCCAGCGAAAGGATGACGCCGATCTGCTGCGACGTGAGATCGAGCGGCTTCAGCGCCTCGTCCGTGCGCGCGATCAACACATTGCGCGCCTTCGCGAGGTGATACCCCAGGCTCGTTTCGAGGCGGATCGTGGCGGGATCGTAGAGCGGTTCGCTATCCATGCGGTTTGACGTCGGCGCGGCGTGCCGCGAAACAACAGTGCGAGAAAAAGCAATCGCCAGTATCTTGAAAACTACTTGCATAGTCAATATTATTCTATGCAACGAGTTACGCGCTTAATGCGCCGCCCGAGACCATGTTTTGATCCAGCCGCGTCGTTCCATCGACGCCTGAAGAGACCGTAAATGAGCCGCTTCGCAGAGACCGCCCGCACCGCCCGCCGACGCATCGGCCAAGTCAGCAGCACGATCGCCAGTGCTTCCCGTCACTTCGTCCCGCCGAAGCTGAGTTCGTGGAAGCTCGCGCTTTATCTGATCGTGTTCCTGCTGCCGGGCGGCTCGCTGGCGGTGCTCGGAATGGGCTGGTTCGAAAATCGGCATCGGCGCAAGGGCGCGGTAGCGGAGAAAACGGGCGGTGCGTCGCCCCGCGCGCTGATCGGCGGGCCGTGCACGGGCGGCTCGACCGGCCGTTAAGTCGCGTTCATCGTCACGAGTAACGCGCCGTAACCTATATCTTCCCGCACGTAACACCAGCCTTACGGCGAAGCCGTTACCCTAACGTCTGCCCGACGCCCGCTGCGGAACCGCGCAGCGGGCGTTCCGTTACCATCTCGGCTGACCGCGTTCGCCGCATCGGACGAACCGCCGCCAACCGAATTCTCGACAAGCAGATGCCGTATCGCCCCGCCGTTTCCGCTTCCATCACGTCGCGCCATCCCGCCGCTCGCAATTTGATCACCATTGCGATTGCCGCCGCCTGCGCGGCCTTTATCGCGGGTTGCGCCGTCGGCCCGGATTATCAGCGTCCCGCCACGCCGATGCCCGCCGCTTTCAAGGAAGCGCCCGAAGGCTGGAAAGTCGCCGAGCCCGCCGACCGCACGGACCGCGGCGACTGGTGGACCGTCTACGCCGACGCGCAACTGAACGAGCTCGAAACGCGTCTGAACCACTCGAACCAGACCATCGCGCAGTACGCTGCCGCATATCGCCAGGCGCGCGCGCTCGTCGGCGAGGCGCGGGCGGCGTATTTCCCGACTATCGGGGCGTCCGCGTCGGCGTCGCGTTCGGGCAGCCGCCTGACGACCGGCACAGCCACGAGCCGCAGCACGGTCGGCAACGACTACAGTCTCGCGCTCGATGCATCGTGGGAGCCGGACTTGTGGGGCAGCATCGGCCGGACGGTGACGGCGCAGAAGGCGGGGCAGCAGGGCGCCGCAGCAGACCTCGCCAACGCGCGTCTGTCCGCTCAGGCGACGCTCGCGCAGACCTACTTCCAGTTGCGCGCACTCGACGCGCAGCAAAAGCTGCTCGACGAGACCGTTGCCGCGTATCAGCAGTCGCTCAGGCTCACGCAGAATCAGTACGCGCAAGGCATCGTCGCGCGCTCGGATGTGATTCAGGCGCAGACGCAGTTGCAGTCGGCGCAGGCCGCAGCCATCGACAACGGCGTCGCACGCGCGCAATACGAGCATGCCATCGCGGTGCTCGTCGGCGAGCCGGCGTCGACGTTCTCGCTCCCCGCGATGCCGCTCGACGCCACCCCGCCGACCATTCCCACGGCGATGCCGTCCGCGCTGCTGGAGCGGCGTCCCGATATCGCGTCGGCCGAGCGCAAGGCGGCGGCGGCGAACGAGCAGATCGGCATCGAGATGGCGGCGTATTTCCCGACGCTCACGCTGTCGGCGCAGGGAGGCTTCGAAAGCTCCGTGCTGTCGCAATTGCTGCGCGCGCCGTCGCGTTTCTGGACGCTCGGGCCGGATATCGCCGCGACGATTTTCGACGGCGGCTTGCGCGCGGCGCGTACCGAAGCGGCCCGCGCCGCCTACGATCAGAACGTCGCGACGTATCGCCAAACGGTGCTGACCGCGTTTCAGGACGTCGAGGACAATCTCGCGTCCCTGCGCATTCTGGAGAAAGAAATCGTCGTGCAGCAGCAGGCGGTTCAGTCCGCGCAGCAGGCGCTCGCCATCATTAATAATCAGTACAAGGCGGGAACGGTCGCGTTCATCAGCGTGCTGACCGCGCAGACCACGGCGTTCACGGCGGAACAGAAGCTCGCGAGCATCGCGGGCCAGCGCATGGTGGCGTCGGTCGGGCTGGTGAAGGCGCTGGGCGGCGGCTGGGACGTCGCGCAGATGAACCGCGAGACGGGCGGCGCAAAGGCGCCGGCGCCGGCGCCGGCTTCCGCGCCCGAGGCGATCTCCGCGACGCAAAAGGACTCAGCCGGCGGCTGATTTCGCGCTCTAATAATGGTTGAACGTCAGCGCGACGGTGTCCGGATCGGTGTGTCGGCCGAGCAGATTCAAGAGTCCCGCGAGATTTTCGCGCTGCGCCGGTTCGGCCTTTGCGGCGCCTTCAAAGGTCGTCGCGTCTTGCGAGACCACGCCGCTGCCGGTCAACAGCAAAGGGCCCCGGGTTGTCGAGAGATCGATGCTGGCCGTCGCCCCTTGCGCCTGCAACGCGACGCGGTACGACCCGAGCGGCTTGACCCGCGACACGCGCGAAGCCATGTCGTCGAGCGTCACCACGAACTGTCCGTAAGCATTCCTGCCGAGCAAGCGGAACTCGGTCCACGAAAGTCGCACCGTCCCCTCGAAATTCAGCGTGTTGAACGGCGCGCCCAGACCGGCGAGCAGCGTTGCCGGAACCGCGATTCCGCCCGCCGATAGCGTCGCGCCGCGCGTCGTGGCATCGACGATCACGGGGTCCGGCATCGCCTCCGTCTGCCGCATGGTCATGTGCACGCGGCCGGTGAAAAGCGGCCAGAACGCCGTCGTCCATTCGATGCGCCCCGGCAGCAGTGTCGCGCCGGAGCCGTCGCTGCTCGCCGCGAGCATCAGCGTTGCGGAGCCGCGCCAGAGCGACCCCGAAGGATCGGCAAGATTCACGTGGCCGCCCGTAGCCTTCGCGAACTGCGGCGTGATCCACGCGGCGGGCATCATCACGAGCAGCGTTCCCGCCACCGACAGCACCATCACGATAAGTCCCGGCAGCGCGAGCCTGAGTCGGCGAGTCCAGTAGCTCATTTGACGCTGGCCGGTTGCAGCGATGCCGTCAGGTCCACCTGACCGTCCGGCTTCAGCGCCTGAATGTGCGCTTCCGACACCTGCACCTTGAACTGCTTGCGCGCGTCGTCGAGCCACATCGTCCAGTTCGGGAACGACGCGTTCTTCAACTGAATCTGCACCGCCGCGCCGATGACCTGCACCTGCGTCGGCTGCATGTTGTTGTCCGCGAGCGACTTCGCGAGCGCATCGCGCAGCGCGCCGCCCGTCGGCGTCACGCCCTCGGCGCTGCCCGCGAGCGAGCGTGCTTCGTTCGCCTGCGCGGTCATCGTGGCGAGCTGGCGCTGCATCGTCGGCAAGGTGTCGCGCAGGCGGGCGCGGCCTTCGTACGCGGGTGCCCACAGCACGAGATAAACCAGCGCGATGCCGAGCAGCAGGCCGCCCCACATCAACAGCGTTTTTTCGCGCGGCGTGCGCGCCTCCCAGAACTCAGAGAGCGTTCGTCCGATCTCCGCTTTCATTGGCCGCTCCTGATGGTCCATTTGCCGGTGTTCGTGTCGATGGCGCCGTTCAGCCCATTGGCCGCGAGGCGCTTGCCGAGGTCAGGATCGACCTTGGTGTCCGGCTTGAAGGTCACTTCCAGATGACGGTCGCGATAATCCAGCCCGGCGATGCCGTTCACCGGCACGGGACCGAGCGAGCGCGCGAGGCCGTCGGCGAGCGACAGAAAATCCGACGGCGACAGCTCGCCCGACGCCACGCGCAGCCGGTCGAGATTGCGCGACATCTGATCCGGCGCGTCGAGCACGGTCGTGGTCTTGGGGAACGCGTTGAGCAGCAGTTCGGTCATCTGCGCGTTGATGGCGTCGCGCTGGCGCGAAAGCTGAATCCACTGCACGTTGATGCCGACAATCGACACGATGACCGACGCCGCCACGAGCGCGATCGGCACGCGCAGGCGGCGCATGGTCGCGCGGTCGAGCCGCCACGGCTGCGCCGCGAATTCGAACTGGCACAAGTCGAAACGGCTCGCGAGCGCATTGCGGGCGAGCGCCTCGAACGCGAGCGGCTGCGCGCCCGCGATGGCCGCATGTCTGCCCGACGCCGCGAGGCGCGGCTCGTCGCCGGGAATATCGGCGAGCGAATACAGCGTGAGTGGATGCTCGCCCGCGAGTGCGTCGAGCGTGGGCGCAATCGAATCGACGGGCAGCGCGAGGCCTTCGCCGAGCGCCGCGCGTTCGCCGCGCGCGATGGCGATCTCGACGCGCGGCGCGCCGCCGGTCGCGGGCGCCGCCGCCTGCACGTCGCCGATCAGCGCAGGCGCGGTCGAGATCACGTTGCCGAGCAATCCCGCGATGAAGGGCGTCGGCGGCGCGTCGGCTTCGGCGGCTTGCTCTTCGCCTTCCGGCGTCGCGATGACAGGCGCGGCGGCCGGAACGGGCAGGCAGCGCATGGCCGGAACCGCCTTCAGATTGCGATGCCCGGTGCTCATGAACGCATCGCACACAAAGCGGAACCAGCCGCGATCGATCACTGCGACCACGCGCCGTCCGTCGGCGAGCGCGACCGGATCGACGGCGATGTGGCACGTCTGCGGGTCCTGAATCAACTGGTCTTCGACCACGTTCGGCAGCGCCTGACGCAGCCTCGGACCTTTGAGCGGCGGAACGGTAGCGGCGAGCAGCAGCGTGTCGCGCGCCGCGACGATCAGCACGGTCGCGTTGGCGCGCGGCAGAACGCCGACAGCGGCGCGGCCCGCGCGTTGCGTTTCGCCGCGCTTGTCCAGCAGCAGAAACGGCAGGTCGGGCAGTTGCCACTCCTGCGAGCGCACGGCGGGATCGCGCGGCGGTAATAGAACGATCAGTGTGCTCAAAGACCACTTCCTCTTGTCAGTAACAGCGTCATCAGAGCGCGTCGCGCGTAAAGACGATGCGCGTGGTGTGCGTCGTCGGATCGCGGTACACGAGCGTCGTGCGCTCCAGTTGCGCGCGCTCATGTTCGACGCGGCCGTGAATCACAAAATAGCGCGTGGTCACGTCGAGCTGGTTCGGATCGATCGACGTGGAACGGACGCCCGCGCCGGTCAACGCGAGCTGCACGTTGCCGATATCGTGGAAAAACACCGTCTCCCGCCGGGCGACGAACGCCTGCGCCTGCGAGAGGCTCATGCCCGGCACCACGGCCGCGACCACCGTGGCGGGCGCGGTGTTCATGTTCACCGAGGTCGTCGTCGGCAGCACGGTCACGAACGCCCGCAGCTTCGCGACCGCTTCGGCCGAAAAGCCCGGCACGTCGAGCAGCGAATCCACGCTGATCATTTGCAGCGGCGCGACCGGCGCGTCGCTATCGGCGTCCTTGAGGCCGGGATCGTCGGTAAAATTGCCGCCGCCCGTGCCGCCGCCTTGCGCAATCGCCGCCATGGCCTCCGCCGGCGAGCTCGCCGCAGTCGCGCCGTTGCCGGTCTGCGTCTGGAAGCGCGTGGCGGAGCGCGAGAGTCCCGCGCGCATCTGCAAGGCGACCGTCTTCGCGAGCGATCCGTTGATGCCGAGCATCGTCAGAAGGCGCTGAAACGCCTGAATCTGCTCGACGTTGATGGTCAGCACGCCGGGCGTCGGCGTCGCGACGAGGTTGCGCAAGTTGAACTTCGCCTGCGCGTCCTCGATGGAGCCGGACAGAAACGTCTGCGCGCCTTCCTGCGAGCGCACTTCGCCGATCTGCCCGAGGAAGTCGGAGAGCTTCGTCTTCGCGATCGGCACGCCCCACACGCCGCCGAGATACGTGACGGTCGGCGAAGTATCGGCTTCGGAACGCAAAATGAGGCGCGTCCAGTCGAGCGCGCTGCGCGAAATCCACTGCGCCTGCGCAAGCAGCCGCTGATTTTCGATGCGCCGCACTTGCACCTGCTGCCGCCACAACATGCCCGAGACGAGAATCGACGAGAGCGCGACCACCAGCAACGCGCTGATGATCGCGACGCCGCGCTGTCTTTTGCTCAGGCCCGATGCACGCATCCTCATTCTCCGACCAGAAACACGCGCGTGATCGGCACGCGCAGATTCGGCGCGCCGACCGCCACCTGAATGCCCGACACGGCACGCGCAAGCGGCGCGTTCCCGAGTTGCGGCACCTTCAGATTGTTGTCGTTCTCGTTGATCTGCGAAAGCACGTCGGCCATGCGCGTCGTCCAGCCCTTCTGCGGAATGTAGACGCGCGTCGCGAGCGACCGGACGCCGCCCAGCAGCGGAACCGCGCTCCAGCCATCAGCGGTATCGCTCGATGAAAGCGCGCGCCGCACTTCGCCGACGTTTTCGAGCGGCGGCGACGCGAATCGCACGATGCGCCCGTCCGTCAGCCGGTAGCGCACGACCTGCAGGCGCGGCGCGGTGGCGGGCGCAAACACGCCGCGCACGATCTGCAGCGACCCGTTGCCGAGCGACACAGCGGGCTGGCCGGCTTCGTCGTCGGTCGCGGCCTGACGCGCGTCGATGCGCATCTGATCGAACAACTGCGCGACCACGCGTTCGTCTTCCATCGCGTTCGTGATGGTCGCGCGGCCGCGAATGATCTGGTCCAGCCCGCGCCACGACAACACGGCAATCACCGCGAGAATGGCGATGGCGATAAGCATTTCGAGCAGCGTGAAACCGCGCTGCCGCCGCGTCGCGCGGCGCGGCTCAGAGCGAACGATTCGTTTCATTCGCCACCACCGTGACCATCTGCGCGAGATAACCGGCGCGCCCGGGCGTCGCGACGAACATTTCGACGCGACGGAAAATAGGATTCGGCGTGGCCGAGACGCGCTGCGTGCAGACGAGCTTCAGGTTGCCCTGCGAGCAGTCGAAGGTGCGCGAGCCGATGTCCGGAAACACATGCGCGAGCCGCAGTTGCGCGAGTTCGTTGTCCGCGCTCCATCCCGCGAGCAGACGCCGATGCAGGTCCGCTTCGCTCGTCGCCATGGACCCGACCGCGCGCAGCGACGCCGCGAGCGCCACCGCGAGGATCGCCAGCGCGACGAGCACTTCGATCATCGTGAAGCCGCGTTCTGCGCCGCGTTGTGTGGATCGCGCGCGCATCACCGCACCTGAAAGCGGCCGTTGCCGCTGCCGATGATCGTCGCGCGCCCCACCGCCGAGACGAGCGTGATTTCCATGGGCGTGTCGATGGCTTCGGTGCCGAAGACGAGCCGGCTCACGGTCTTGTCGGAATCGAGAAACTGGATGCTCACGCTCGTCACGCCGCCTTCCCAGCGGCGCGCGCGCAAAAGGTCGTCGCGCAGCGGGCGCCAGCCGTCTTCGGTGCGGATGTCGAAGCGGAACCCGCCTTCCACCGGTTGGAACGCGATCGGCCGGGCGCGCACTTGCGCTTCGTCGCCCGCCGATTCGAACAGCAGCGCGAGCCGTTGCGCTTCTTCGTTCAGATCCGTGCGCGGATTGCGCGTGAGCTGCAGCGACGCGAGCGACACGAGCAAGCCCGCGATGACCAGCACGACGAGCATTTCCAGCAGCGTGAAACCCGCATTGCGACGCGCCGCCCTGTGCCTGCCGTGCCTGTTCACTTCACGTTCCTTTTACTGCCACGAGCCGACGTCGGCATCGTTGCCCTCGCCGCCCGCCTTGTTGTCCGCGCCGTAGCTGAACACGTCGATTTCTCCGTGCACGCCCGGATTCAGATATTGATACTGGCCGCCCCACGGATCGGCCGGCAGGCGTTCAAGATAGCCGCCGTCCTTCCAGTTGTTCGGCACGGGTTCCGTCGTCGGCTTTTCGACGAGCGCGCGCAGACCCTGCTCCTGCGTCGGATAACGGCCGTTGTCCAGCCGGTACAGCTTCATGGCCTGCATGATGGTGCCGATGTCCTGCTTCGCGGCCACGCGGCGCGCTTCGTCGGGGCGGCTCATGATCTTCGGCACGATCAGCGCGGCGAGAATGCCGAGAATCGCGATCACGACCATGATCTCGATGAGCGTAAAACCCCGTTGACGGCGCGCCTTGGCCTTGGTGATTTCCATGCGGCGTTGCGTCCACATTTGCATGACTGCTACCTCGTGTTGATTCAGGGCTTGCGCCCGCTTGATTTAAGAAACATGCGGCTTCGTTTGACCGAAGCCGCCGGAGCATTCTATCGACCGGCTCTCATCGCGCCGTGACCGCTGTCAACGCGCGGCCTGGCGTGCTCAACGGACGTAGATCGTCGGTCCGGGCGGCACCGGCGGCAGGAAGATTTCCGACTTCACGCCGTTGCGCTCGACGATGATCGAACGCGCTTTCACCTGCGAGAGCTTCACGCCCTGCGCGAGCGGCCCGCCGAGCGACACCGCGCGCGGCGGCTCGCCACCGTAGCTGACGATGGCCGCCGCGCCGCCTTGCAGCGCGAGAATGCCGAACAGATGCACGTCCGAATTCGCTTGCCGCTCCAGTTGCCCGCCGAAAATCGTCGCGGCCTGTTCGACCGACGGCGTGCGCGTCGCGGCGGCGGCGGGCAGCGGCGCGGTCTGGCGAGAAGTCAGCGTAACGACCCAATAAGTCACCGTCACGCAAAAGAGCGCGAGAGCGGCGAGCGTGAGCAGGCGGGTTTGCAGGGCGTTCATTACTGCACCAGATTATTCAGTTCGATGATCGGCAGCATCACCGCGAGCACGATCACCAGCACGACGCCGCCCATCGCGAGGATCAGCAGCGGTTCCAGCAGGCTCGTGAGGAACATCGTGCGGCGTTCGAGTTCGCGCGCTTCGCCTTCGGACGCGCGGTCGAGCATCGTGGTGACGTCGCCGGTGGCTTCGCCCGAGCGGATCAAATGCACCAGCACGGGTGGGAACGTCTTGGTATTGGCGAGCGCGCGAGAGAGCGCCGAGCCTTCGCGCACGCGCACGATCGCGTCGTCGACGTTCTGGCGCATCGCGGTATTGCTCAACGTTTCGCCCGCCGCTTGCAGCGCGCGCAGGATCGGCACGCCGGCGGCCGTGAGAATCGCGAGCGTGCTGGCAAAGCGCACCGTGTTATAGCCGCGCACCAGCTTGCCGACGAGCGGCGCCGTCAAGAGCCAGCGGTCGAACGCCAGGCGCGGCCCGGGCCGCGACAGAATGCGCCGCACGAGCCATGCAACCAGCACCACGCCGATCAGCACCGCCCACCAGTAACTGCGCACGAAGGCGGACAGCGCCATCATCATCACGGTGAGGAACGGCAGCGCCTGCTTCGTACTGGCAAACACGTTCACGACCTGCGGCACCACGTAACTCAACAGAAACGTGACGATGCCGAACGCGATAATCGTCACGATGCCCGGATACGTGAACGCGAGAACGATCTTCTGCTTCAACGCGTTGCGCTGCTCGATGTAGTCGGCGAGACGCGAGAGCACGAGCCCGAGCTTGCCGGTATGCTCGCCCGCCGCGACGAGCGCGCGATAAATTTCCGGGAAGTCCTTCGGATGCTGCGCGAGCGCGTTCGCAAACGAATGGCCGCCGAGCACTTCGGCGCGGATCGCGGCCATCAGTTCGCGGATGTAATCGCGCTCGGATTGCTCGGTGAGCACGGACAACGTCTCGCCAAGCGGCAGGCCGGCGATCAAGAGACTCGCGAGCTGGCGCGTGAGAATGGCCTGCTCACGCTGCGAGAGCCGTCGCCCGAGCGAGAGCCGCTGCTGCCGTTCGCCGCGCGTGCGCGTGCCCGCCGCCTCGACGACGAGCGGCGTCAGTCCTTGCGTGCGCAGATGGCTGCGCGCGGCGCGGGCGCTGTCGGCGTCGAGCACGCCGGTCTGCGTCTTGCCCGCCTGGTCGATGGCTTCGAAACGGAACGCCGGCATACGCTTATTCTCCGCCTGTCACGCGCAGCACTTCTTCGAGCGATGTCACGCCCGCGTTCAGCCAGCGGTTCGCGTCCTCGCGCAGCGTGCGCATGCCGTGCGCGCGGCCCGCCGCGAGAATCTCGGCGTCGGCGGCGTTGCGATGGATCAGCGGGCGAATGGCGTCGTCGATCAGCAGCAGTTCGTACACGCCGCGCCGGCCCACGTAGCCCGACTGGCCGCATCGGTCGCAGCCGACAGGATGCCAGTGCTTCACGCCGTCTTCTTCCTCGCGCTCTTCCTTGCACACCGGGCACAACTGGCGCACGAGACGCTGCGCGAGCACGCCGAGCAGCGACGACGCGAGCAGATACGGCTCCACGCCCATGTCCGTGAGACGCGTGACGGCGGAGGCGGCGTCGTTCGTGTGCAGCGTCGCGAGCACGAGGTGGCCGGTCAGCGAAGCCTGCACCGCGATCTGCGCGGTTTCGAGGTCGCGGATTTCACCGATCATGATGATGTCCGGGTCCTGACGCAGAATGGAGCGCAGCGCCCGCGCGAACGTCATGCCGATGCGCTCGTTGACCTGCGTCTGGCCGATGCCCGACAGATCGTATTCGATCGGGTCTTCCACGGTCATGATGTTGGTGGTCGTGGTTTCGAGCCGCGACATCGACGCATAGAGCGTGGTCGTCTTGCCGGAGCCGGTCGGCCCGGTCACGAGCACGATGCCGTGCGGCCGGCCGATCAGCTTGTCGAACTGGACGAGCGTGTCGCGCGCCATGCCAAGCGTTTCGAGATTCAGCCGCTGCGCGTCCTTTTCGAGCAGACGCAGCACGGCGCGCTCGCCGTGGCCGGTCGGCAGCGTGGACACGCGCACGTCGACCGGACGGCCGCCGACGCGCAGCGTGATGCGGCCGTCCTGCGGCAAACGTTTCTCGGCGATATCGAGCTGCGCCATGATCTTGATGCGCGAAATCAGCGCGCCGTGCAGCGCCTTCTTCGGACGCACGACGTCGCGCAAGGTGCCGTCGACGCGAAAGCGCACGACCGACGCGTTCTCGAACGGCTCGATGTGAATATCCGACGCCTGTTCGCGCGCCGCCTGCGTCAGCAGCGCGTTGATCATGCGGATGATCGGCGCGTCGTCTTCGGATTCCAGCAGGTCTTCCACTTCGGGAATGTCCTGCATCAGGCGCGACAGATCGACTTCGCCTTCCACTTCGCCGACCACCTGGGCCGCGCTGCCGTCGTTACGGGCGTACGCCGAGTTGATCGCGGCGGCGAGTTCGTCGCCGGACTTGCGGACAATCGTGAGCGCGCCGAAATTGCGCGCGACTTCCGCGAGCGCCGCGTCGTTCGTGCGCTCGCTGATCCACACTTCGATGCCGTCGGCATGCTGCTGGGCGACCAGAATCTGGCCGGTACGCGCGAAGCCGTAGGGCACGAGCCGCGCTGCGAGCGGCGACGCGGCCGTTGCTTCCGTGGCGGTCGTGGTTTCGGCTTCGGCGTTCAGCGTGTTCACGGCTGTCCTCCCGTCTGATTGCCGCCGAGCGGCGCGGCGCTCGGCGCGTTGTTCGGCACCGCATAGCCCGTCGCCGCGTTGCCAGGCATGGCGTTCGTCGCCGCGTTGCCGGGCATCGCGTTGGTCGCGCCGTTCGCGGGCGCCGGGTAACTATTCTGCGGCGCACTCTGATACGGCTGCGGCGCGGGTCCCGCGTTCGGGTCCTGCGGCAGCGTCGAGCTGGGCACGCCGCGCGTCAGGTTGTTCCAGTCGAGCAGATTCTGGGCCGGGGCGCCACCGCCTTCGCTCGGACCGAGCGGCTTCGGCGGCATCATCGGCACGTTCTGATCCTTGACGATGCGGTTGTCCGTCGTCGAACCGTACTGCTGATTGCGCAGATACTCATAGCGCGTATTGGCGATCTGCGAAGCCGTCGCCTGATCGCGAACGATCACCGGGCGCAGGAACACCATGAGGTTCGTCTTCGTGCGCGTCTTGCTTTCGCTGCGGAACAGGCTGCCGATGAACGGAATGTCGCCCAGCAGCGGAATCTTGCTGTTGTTGTTGTTGTACTGATCCTGCATCAGCCCGCCCAGCACGACGATCTCGCCGTCGTCGGCCAGAATGGTCGACTGCACCGAGCGCGTGTTGATGGTCACGCCGCCCGGATCGGTCTTCGTCGTCGCGTCGACGCTCGAATCTTCCTGATAGATCTGGAGCTTGAGCACGCCGCCGTCGGTGATCTGCGGCTTCACGTGCAACGTCACGCCCACGTCGCGCCGGTCGAACGTGTTGAACGCGGTCACGGACGTGGCGGCGTTCGCGGTCGGCGTGGCGTACGAGCCGGTCACCACCGGCACGTTCTGGCCGACGACGATCTTCGCTTCCTCGTTGTCGAGCGTGATCAGGTTCGGCGTGGACAGGATGTTGGCATCCGCCGAGGTGGAGAGCGCCTGAAGCAGGCCGCCGAGCCCGAACAGATTGCCGAAGCGGTGCAGCAGACCGATGTTCAGGCCATTGGCGAGCAGGCCCGTGGTCGAGGTGACCGCCGACGGATTCTGCGCGATCGCATTGCCCTGAAGGGTCAGGTCGAAGATGTTCGTGTTGCCCGAGCCGAAACTCGAACTGCCGTAGAGCGCGTTGTTGCCGCCATTCGAGAGCAGCAGGCCCTGCCATTGGATGCCGAGATTCGCGCCGCTCGTGGCCGAGAGTTCGACGATCAGCGCTTCGATATAGACCTGAGCACGGCGCGCGTCGAGCTGGTCGATCACCGTGCGCAGATTGCGGTAGACCGGATCGGCTGCCGTGATGATGAGCGAATTCGTCGCGGAATCCGCCTGGATCATGCCGCCGCCGCTCGTGTCGTTGCCGGTGTCGTTGTCCTTGTTCGAGGAAAAGCCCGCGTCGCGCGTGCCGCCGGTGCCGGACATCGGGTTATTGCCCGTGCCCGAACCGCTGCTGCCGAGGCCGCCGGGCAACGGCGGAACGCCCGAGGTGCCCGTGGAAGTCGACGAGTTGCCGAGCCCGCTCTGCCCGAAGGAATTCGACGAGTTGGAGCCGGAGCTGCTCGACGAGTTGTCCGAGTTGCCGCCGCCCTTGCCCAGCATGGCGCGCAGCGTCTTGGCAAGCCGCGTCGCGTCGGCGTTGCGCAGCGGCACGACGTGCATGTTGCCGGGTTGGGACGTCGGCGCGTCGAGCTTTTTCGCCAGCGCCTTCGCGGCCGCGAGCCGCGCGCTGCTGGAGGCGCGGAACATCAGCGAATTCGTGCGCGCATCGGGCGTGACGGTGACTTTCAGCGTCGCGTCCGTGCTGCCGATGGTGCCGGGATCGAGCAGCTTGTTCATCTGATCCGCGACATCGATTGCGTTCGCGTTCTTCAGCTGCACGATGTCGACTTCACGGCCCGCCGCCGTGTCGATGCCCGCGATGATGCCCGCGATGCGCCGTACGTTGTCCGCGTAGTCCGTGACGACGAGCGTGTTGTTCGCGGGGTACGCCGCGATGGTGTTGTTCGGCGAAATGAGCGGCCGCAGCACCGGCAGAATGTTGTTCGCCGACTCGTTGTGCAGCACGAACACCTGCGTGACGACCTGATCGCCGCGCGCCGGCGGCGCATTGCCGACGTAGGTCGGCACGCCTTGCAGCTTGGCGTCGGCTTCGGGCACGACTTTCAGGACGCCGTGATCCTGCACGAGCGAGAAGCCCTGCATGCGCAGCGACGCCTGCAGCGTCTTGAGCGCCTGCTCCTCCGGCACCGGATTTTCGGAGACGAGGTTGAGCTGTCCCTTGACGCGGGGATCGACGATGATGGTTTTGCCGGTGGCCGCGCCGATCGCCTTCGCGACCTGGTCGATATCGGCATTGACGAAATTCAACGTCACTTGCGCGTGCGCGGCTTGCGCGACGATAAGTCCCGCCGCCAGCAGTGCCGTCGCGATGCGACGCAGTGCCATAGGTTGTCTTCTCATGGATGTGATGTCTGAGCCGGGGTACAAAGAACCGGCTAAGGCAGCACCGTTCGTCTATCCGAGGGCGCTGCCAACCGTGGTGCGAACGTGTCCGCCCGACCACGATTATTTATAAAAATATGACGATAGCAGCTTTGTGTAACGAAATAGTGCAACTTCGTTCGCCGCCGCTTGCGCCCGGCGGCTGCATGCCAAGGGTTCCAGTGCGCTCAAGCTTTCCAACGGCCTGCCGATAACCCATCGGAAGACTTTTGTCAGACAAGCGATGCACACGGGACCCGAATTGTAACCCGATTAGATTACTTTATTATTCATACGTTTAAGAAAGCGCCGATAGTCAGCAGAGGATTCCCGTTGGTTCAATCCGCGGTCCGTTAGACCTATGTCGGCTAGCCAACTTATGGTCGAAGACGTCAGCCGGTATCATACGGGCGGTTCCGTTCCCCCGGCGTCGGCGTAAAGCTCGGGTTTTCCCGATGCCGCCAGCGGCAGCAGCGAGCGGACAACGAATCTTGGCGTACGCGCGAGGCGCGGCGCCGGCAGCATGACGGTTCCGCACGGGCGGATGGAGTAGAACGAAGATGAAGCGATTCCTGCGAATACTTGCGATGGGTTGCGGCGCCATGCTGGCGGCCGCCTCCGCTCACGCCGACTGTTTCGACGAAGCAGCGAAGTATCAGAAGGTCAATCCGCTCATTCTGCGCGCCATCGCCTGGCAGGAATCCCACAACAAGCCCGACGCCATCAACAGGAACGCCAATGGCTCGACCGACTACGGGCTCATGCAGATCAACTCCATCCACCTCAACACGCTGTCTCAATACGGCATTTCCAGCGGCACGCTGATGGAGCCGTGCAAGAGCGTCTACGTCGCCGCGTGGCATTTGCGCCAGAAGATGAACAAGTACGGCAATTCGTGGCAGGCCGTCGGTGCTTACCATTCCGAAACGCCTGCGCTGCGCGACAAGTACTCGGCGCAGATCATCGAGATTCTGCGGCGCTGGAAGCTGCTGCAGGCGTCGAAGTAATTCCCGGTTCTTCCGCGCGCGAGCCGCCGCGCCGCTCGGCGCCTTGCCTCCGCTCACCCCGCGTTTGATGCAGAATCGTGACTTCGATTCTCGTCCACACGCCCGCAATGAACCAAACGCCACTGCCAGTCACCGTGCTCTCGGGTTTCGTCGGCGCGGGCAAATCCACGCTTCTCGACGCATTGCGCGACAACAGCGAAGGCGTGCGCCTCGGGTCCTTTGCTTGCCGCGCGGGCGAGGATGCGATGCACGCAATGCACGCCATCGCCGATGCCATCACGCGACTCGCCGAGCAGCAGCCGCGTTTCGATGCGATCGTGATCGAAGCGCCGCCCGGCGTGAATC
The DNA here is from genome assembly GCF_022879575.1 of Caballeronia sp. SL2Y3. NCBI lineage: Bacteria > Pseudomonadati > Pseudomonadota > Betaproteobacteria > Burkholderiales > Burkholderiaceae > Caballeronia > Caballeronia sp. SL2Y3. Next base: position 2,764,868 of record NZ_CP084260.1, on the reverse strand, counting down.
CGATGGATATCGCCGAACACTTCGCTTTCGGCGACGACGAAGACGCGCCTTTCGCTGGCCGCGCGCATCTCGATACGTTCGTGACCGTCGTCGATGCATCGACTTTCATGCGCGATTACGCGTCGGCAGAGTCGCTCGCCGAACGCGGCGTCGTGCTGAACGGCGAAGCGTCCGACGAAGACAAAACCGTGGTCGAAGCGCTCGTCGAGCAGATCGAATTCTGCGACGTGATCGTGATGAGCAAGACGGACCTCGTCGGCCAGGACGAACTGGACCGGCTGGCGCAGATCTTCCGCGCGTTGAATCCGCGCGCCGTTCTGCTGCGCGCGGAACACGGCAAAGCGCCGCTCGGCGAACTGGTGAACACGGGCCGTTTCGATCTGGACGCCACCGGCAGCGCCGCAGGCTGGCTCGCGATTCTTAACGATGAACGCGAAGACGCTAGCGACGCCGATGCGTCGGGCGTCCGGCATTTCGTTTATCGGGCGCGCAGGCCCTTTCATCCGCAACGGCTCTGGAATCTGCTGCATGAGGAATGGCGCGACGTGCTGCGCGCGAAGGGCTTCTTCTGGCTCGCGACGCGCAGTGTCGTCGGCGGGTCGCTGTCGCAGGCGGGCGGCACGTTGCGGCACGGCCCGGCTGGCGTATGGTGGGCCGCGCAGGACAGAAGCGAATGGCCAACGGATGATCCCGAGCTCGAAGCCGAGATCGTCGCGGAATGGTTCGGCGATCCGGACGACAACAGCATCGGCGATCGACGGCAGGAACTGGTGCTGATGGGCGTCGATCTCGACATCGACGCATGGCAGCGAAAGTTCGACGCGTGCCTGTTGACCGACGACGAATGGACGCTCGGCAGCGATGCGTGGCAGCAGTTCGACGACCCGTTTCCCGCGTGGGATGTCGAGGATCACGATCATGAGCATGAGCACGACCACGGCCACGGCCCCGACTGCGATTGCGAAGACCATCGGCATTAGAGATGAAAAAAAACCCGCCGATGGCGGGTTTCATGGTCCTCTTGGTCTCCGGCTTTTTTCCGCTCATGCGGACGAACCTGAGTAGCTTGCGCAAGACGGGCGCTATCAAGATACGAACACGGAACAACTAAACACGAGCGATGGCGCTGATGAGCGCTGAAAAGTGCTGCCAGGCGCTGCGCAGCGAGGCGGGCCGCGACGGGCCAGGCGCTCAGCGCTTGTTGACTGCGTCCTTGAATGCCTTGCCAGCCGTGAACTTGACGGTCTTGGCGGCCGGAATCTTGATGGATTCGCCGGTCTTCGGATTACGGCCCGTGCGCGCTGCGCGCTTTCCCGAACCGAAGCTGCCGAAACCGATCAACTGAACTGCGTCACCTTTCGAGACAGCCTTCTTGATGACTTCGAGCAACGTGTCCAGCGTTTCGCCGGTTTGAGCTTTGCTGGCGCCGGTCTGAGCGGCTACGGCGTCGATCAATTCCTGTTTGTTCATTAAGGTTCCTTTATCAGTTTAGGTTGACACGAACAGCGCGAACGCGCCGATTATACGTGCGCAAGCCGTGCAGTCGAGTAGGGGCGGGCCTCTGGCGCGCCCGTCCGACAATCAGGCGCAGTTTCGCGCCATGTCACCGGCGTTGCTTCCCATCAAATCCCTCGCGCCGCCTTCGAACGAGGCGCTTGGTATGATAGCGCAGCGCAAACCCAATCTGGACAAGGGTTTCAAAGATTTACCCTTATGTAACGGGGTGTTCCTGGCGGCCTTCGCGGGTCGATCACGCGCGACTCGCTTTCGCCCGCCGAAGCCGCCCTGATCGGACAGCGCGCCGTTGGTTTTTGCCAACGTTTCATCGCCAATTCTCTGGCCGTTTCGCGCTGAAAGCCTTGCCGGTACTGGCTTTCGCGGATGCAACCGGTCGTGCTTCCGTGCGGCGCGTGGCGGCGTTCGCCGACTATCCGACGCCCCTCAGACGCCCGCTTTTCCTCCCAGGCTTGATGCATGACCGATACATCGCCCGTTAGCGAGCCGCTTCTCGCGCTGCACGATCTTCCGGCGCGCTGGAAGACGAAGCGCGTGTTCACCTTTGTCGATGCCGCCGCGCGCTTCGACACTCACAGTCTCTTTCTGGCGTTATGGCGTCTTTGGCGCGACGACGCCGCGCGCTCTGAGCGTCTGTATGTGGTCGCAGTGGCGCCGCTGCGTGCGCTCGATACGCCGCCGCCCGCTCGCAGCGATCCACTATTAGCCGAACTTGCCCGCGTCTGGCCGATGCGCGTGCCCGGCGTGCATCGGCTCGAATTCGAAGCGGGGCGCGTCGTGCTCACGCTTGCCGTCGGCGACGACATGCTGCCGAAGCTCTGGCTGCGCGCAGACGCGTTTCATGTCGATGCGACGGCAGACGACGATCCGCGCAAGTGGGGCAAGACGCTCGCGCGCTTCGCCGGCGACGGCGCGACGCTCTGCGTCGACGTCGCCGAGCCGGGCCGCGACTCGTGGACGCGCGCGCTCGCTGCCTCAGGATTCGAGTGCGGCCAAAGCGACGGTCGAATCGCTGGGCGCTTCGCGCCGCGCTGGCGCGTGCGCCGTCACGAGCCGCCGCTGGCCTTGGAAGTAACAGCGCGCGAGGCCATCGTCATCGGCGCGGGACTGGCTGGATGCGCGGTGACGTCGTCCTTCGCGTCGCGCGGCTGGCGCGTGACGCTGATCGACCGGCACGCGTCGCCCGCGCGGGACGCGTCGGGTAATCCTGCCGGCGTCTTTCACCCGATCGTGTGGCGCGACGACAGCATCGCCGCGCGCCTCACGCGGGCGGGCTTTCTGTGCGCGCTGCAACGATGGCAGACGCTCGAAGCCGCCGGCCACGACTTGCGGCGCAGCGCCGGTCTGCTGCAAATTGCCGATTCGGAAGAAGACGCGAATGCGCTCGCCGACGCCATCGCGCGATTCGGCTATCCGCGCGACTACGTGACGCCGATAGCGCGCGACGACGCTTCGCGCGTGGCAGGCGTAGAAGTGGCGCGCGGCGGCTGGCTCTTTCCGCGCGGCGGCGCCATTTCGCCGGCCGCGGTCTGCGCGGCGCAAGTCGCCGCTTCCGGCGACGCGCTCACCATGCGCATGAATACGGCCGTCACGCAGATTGCATTCGACGGCCGCGACTGGCGTGCCTTCGACGCCCAAGGCGAACTGATCGCGAAAGCGCCGGTTCTGGTGCTCGCCAATGCGCACGATGCGGCGCACCTCGCCGGTCTTTACGGAGATCCGACGCGCGGCGTGCGCGGTCAGCTTTCGATTGTCGAGAAGAGCCCGCTCGATGCGCTGACGCTGCCCGTGGTCGGCGACGGCTATGCGGTGCCGCTCGGCGCGCGGCGCACGCTGATCGGCGCCACCTACGACATCGACGAGACCGATCCGCACATCCGCGAAGCCGGGCACGCGGAGAACGTCGAGCGCGTCGGACGCATGCTCGCCGGCTTGCAGGACGTACGGGTCGCGCATGGCCGCGTGGCGTTTCGCTGCGTGACGAGCGATCGCATGCCGATGATCGGCTCGCTCGCCGACGAAACCGCCGCCCGCCGCGATGCCCGGCGTCTTTCCGGCGCATGGCCGCTCGACCTGCCGCGCATGCCGGGCTTATACGGCGCGTTCGCCTTCGGTTCGCGCGGGCTCGTCTGGGCGACGCTCGCGGCGGAACTGATCGCATCACAGGTAGAGGGCGAGCCGTGGCCGATCGAACGCGAACTGGCCGAAGCCGTCGATCCCGCGCGATTCTTCTTACGAGCGTTACGTCACGGAGATATCGGCCCGGCCTAGTTATCCTCGGATATCTGTGGATAACCCGGCGAGATCCGCAAGAAAGAGCTGTGTACGCGTTGTGCACGTAAACGGGACAAGCCGGAGACCGCCCGTTAACCGCCGAAAGTTATTCCGAGTTAACGGCGCGAGACGCTCGGGTTTACCGCGCGCTTTTTCGGTTTACATCTGCTTGATGGAAAAGCGGAAAAGCCAGTTGTCCACAGCGGACGCGGCGCCTTGTTAACTACTACTACGTTTATATACAGTAAACCTGTAAACACCTGAAGACGACGTCACCGGAACCGCAAGAAGCGCGCGGACCGCCGGTCAGGTTTTCCGAACCGGAACGTCTACGGTTGGACTTACCTCATAAGAATCATAAACTTGGAGTTTCAGCCGGGGACATGACTGTGTGGCACAATCGCGCTTCTTCCTGCGTCGCGCCGTCCAGACGGCGAGCGCCTCAATGGAACGACGCTTGCAACGCGAAACTCCGATCATCGCGCTGCAACGCCGTTCGCTGCGTCCGGCCAGTCTCGCTTTAAGCGTCGCATTGGACCGGGACGCATCGTCTAATCCGTGCACGGCCGTTCCGTGACGCCGTGTTCGTTCGTATTCGTTTCGCCTGAATGAACTACGCCCGTGGCGGGAGCGGGTCGTGAGCATGCGTGCCGTCCGCTGACGTTTTTCGCCCACCACGCGGCCGGACGTGCCCCTCTGCCTGAAGCAACGAAGGAGAAGCCCACACGATGAATTCGGCATTTTCATTTCTGCCCGCCTGGCCGCTCGAACCCGACGCCATTCTCTGGGCCGGTCTCGCGCTCGTCACGGCGGGGCTCGCCGGAGAACTGCTATGGCGCGCGTGGCGTCTGCCGCGCATCACCGGCTATGCGGTGATCGGGCTGATCGCGGGTAACGCAGGGCTCGGCGTGATCGACGCGAGCGCGGGCGGTCTGTCGCGACCGCTCCTCGACGTCGCGCTCGGGCTGCTGCTTTTCGAACTGGGCGGCCGGCTCGACCTGCGCTGGATCCGTCGCAATCCGTATTTGATCTTGTCGAGCATCGCGGAATCGACGCTCACGTTCGGCCTCGTGCTGATCGCGCTGATCCTGTTCCATGTGCCGACCATGCCGTCGGTGGTGATCGCCGCCATCGCGATGTCCACGTCGCCCGCCATGGTGATTCAGCTAAAGACCGAATTGCGCGCGGAAGGTCAGGTGACGCAGCGCCTGATGACGCTGACCGCGTTGAACAGCATGTACGCGGTGATCGTCGAAAAACTGGCGGCGGGCGTGCTGCATCAGGAGATCTACGGCAACGCATTCGCGACGATCCTCCAGCCGCTTTATCTGCTGATCGGGTCGCTGGTGTTGGCGTTTCTGCTGGCGCGTGCCTGCAATCTGCTTTATCGACGCCTGAACGCCAACGATGAGCATTCTTTCGTGGCGCTCTTCGGACTCGTGCTGCTCGCCATCGCCATCGCTCACCTCTTCAAGCTCTCGACGATCTTCGCGTTGCTCGCGGCCGGCATCATCGTGAAGAACGCGGACGAGCGGCCGCAGTTGTGGCCGTCGCACTTCGGGTCGGCGGGATGGCTGCTCACCGTCATTCTGTTTGCGCTCACGCTGACATCGTTTGCGTGGCGAGATATCGCGCTCGGCGGCGTCGCGGCGCTGGGCCTCGTGCTCGCGCGCTTCATCGGCAAGCTGATCGGCGTGCTGATCTTCGCGAAGCCGAGCGGGCTGGAATGGAAGCAGGGCGTGGCGCTCGGCGTGGCGTTGACGCCGATGTCGGCGCTCGCGTATCTGCTCGTCGACGATATGTATGTGCTGTATCCCGACTACGATCCGACGCTGCGCGCCATCGTGATGTGCTCGATCGTGCTGCTGCAGATCGCGACGCCGTTCGTGGTGTACCGTAGTTTGTCGGCGGTGGGCGAGCGGCGCGAGTAAGCGCATTCAAGCATCGCCCGGCCGGCAAAGCATTGATTCAACAAGAGGCGTCATGGCACTAGAACCCTTCATCAACTCGGAACCGTTCACGTTCGGCGTCGAGCTGGAAATCCAGGTCGTGAATACACACGACTACGACCTGACCAAGGCCGCGTCCGACCTCATGCGTCTTATCAAGGACGAGAAGATTCCGGGCAACATCACGCCCGAGATCACCGAAAGCATGATCGAGCTCTCGACGGGCATCTGCACGACGCACGAACAAGCCTTGACGGACTTGCGCAAGATTCGCGATACGCTCGTGGCGGCGGCGGACCAGCTGAATGTCGGGCTGGCCGGCGGCGGCACGCATGCGTTCCAGCAATGGAGCGACCGCCAGATCTACGACGCACCGCGCTTTCAGTACATCTCTGAGCTATACGGCTATCTCGCCAAGCAGTTCACGGTGTTCGGTCAGCACGTGCATATTGGCTGCCCCGATCCGAACAGCGCGCTTTTCCTGCTGCATTCGATGTCGCGCTACATTCCGCACTTCATCGCGCTCTCGGCTTCGTCGCCGTATATTCAGGGCGTCGATACGGGCTTTCACTCGGCGCGGCTCAATTCGGTGTTCGCGTTTCCGCTGTCCGGCCGCGCGCCGTTCGTGCTCACGTGGGACAGCTTCGAGGAATACTTCTCGAAGATGGTCCACACGGGCGTCGTGAACAGCATGAAAGACTTCTACTGGGACATTCGCCCGAAGCCCGGCTTCGGCACCATCGAAGTCCGCGTGATGGATACGCCGCTTTCGGTCGATCGGGCGGCGGCCATCGCGTGCTATATCCAGACGCTTTCGCGCTATCTGCTGCTCGACAAGCCGCTCATGCCGCAGGAAGACGACTACCTCGTCTATACGTTCAACCGCTTCGAGGCATGCCGCTTCGGGATGGAAGGCACGTGCGTCCATCCGCAGACGGGCGAGCGGCGCACGGTTGCCGAAGACATTCTGGCGACGCTCGATGTTCTCGCGCCGCATGCCGAAGCGCTCGGATCGCAGGCGGCGCTCGCGCAGATCGCCGACATCGCGCGCGGCGGCGTCAACGATGCGACGTGGCTGCGTGGCGTGTTCGACAAGGAGAAGTCGCTGCACGAAGCCGTGAGACAGCAATGTCTGCAATGGCGTGCGTAAGCGAAGCGCGTGAATGGCGCGAATGGCGCAAAGCAAAACCTTAAGGCACGCTTAAGACTTTTCGAGCATCGTGATGTTTTGACGGTTCTCGCACATAGGCCGCTTGGAACAACTTCTAAGCGGCTTTATTGTTTTTCGTGTTTATGGAATGCGTGCATGCGGCGGTGAGAATAGAATGCGCGCGCTAACGTTTGAGCAGAACCCGAAGCACTTTCCTCAAGGTTTCCGTGAAGCGTCCGTATACATCGGGAAGGCTGTCGGTGAACGCGGAGTTATTGCGGACAACGCAGGATTCCCCGGAGCGGTAAGAATCGTTACCGGGCGTTACGGGGCATATAGCCGTTGGCAAAAAAGCAGGCACCATGACGGTATTGGCAATGAACGGCAGTCCTTTCGGCTCGGGCGGCAGTCTGTTCAGTTCGGGCGGCAGTCGGTTGGTGGTCCAGAGCGCAGTCTCAACGAAATACCGCGCTTTTCCACGGGTTATCCACAGTTTTGCGTGGATAATTAAGGTGTACGTTTGGTCTCAGTCGCTTAGAATGGCGACTTCGCCGATGGCGGGGTATAGTCGGCGAAAAAGCAGCGCCACGGCACGACACAACAAGGCGCAAAACGAAGAGGGTGCAATGTCCCCATTCAGGCAAACCGAATTGGCTTGGTACGCCTGAATTTTGAGACGGCGGGGACCACAAACCGGGAGTTATGCCGAAGAACGGGGCAACGTGAATCGGGGCGGCTTTCGGGGAGAGGTGTTCGCTTATCGGCGAACGGGCTGTCGAAACCCATAAAGCGGAAAACAAGCGAAACATTATGAGTGAAGGCGTTTACGGAGAGCAGGCGACGGGGCGGGTGACCCACGGCCTGCTGCGGCTGAGCACGGCGATGCGCAGCCAGGCATGGGAATGGGCGGAAGGTGCGGGGCTGACGCCTACCCAGGGTGAAATTCTCGTGTTGCTGATGCAGCGCAAGGGGCCCATGCGCCTCGGCGAGATCGCGCGCGAGACGGCGCTGACGGCCGCGACCACGAGCGATGCCGTGAGCACGCTCGAAGGCAAGGGGCTCGTCGAAAAGCGCCGCGCGCTGGACGACGGCCGCGCGCTGGCCGTGCGCCTGACGTCGCGCGGACGCACGGCGGCGAAGAAGGCGCTGCAATGGCCGGACTTCTTGTCGAAGGCCGTCGGCACGCTGCGCGAAGACGAGCAGGCGACGTTCTATCGCACGCTGCTCAAGACCATCCGCCAACTGGAAGCCCAGCAGCACATTCCGGCGCATCGCATGTGTCTCTCGTGCACGCACTTCGAGGTCAGCAAGAACCCGAAGAAGGTCCCGCACCATTGCGCGCTCCTGCAGATCGACATGGCGGATACCGATCTTCGTCTCGACTGTTCGGTATACGAAGAAGGCGATCTCAACACGCAGAAGAAGAGCTGGAAGGTCTTCGCGCAGATCGCCTGAGTTCGGACGCGGCGGCATTTGCGGCATTCCACGCTGTGAGGCGGCGGCCAGTCGGTTAGACTGTGCCCGTCGCGCCTCGCCGCGAGGCGCGGCTCGTCATGTAGAGACGTTCCGAGCCACGCACGCCGATCCACGGAAAGCCGCCGATGAAACCTGAAGTCCTGGCCATTCGCCACGTTCATTTCGAAGACCTCGGCAGTCTCGAACTCGTCGTCGGCGACCGCGGCCATCTCGTGCGCTATCTCGATGTCGGGCGCGGGCGCATCGGCGCGCCCAATCCGCTCGATCCGTCGCTGCTCGTCGTGCTCGGCGGGCCCATCGGCGCGTACGAAGACGCGCAGTATCCGCATCTCGCTCCGCTTCTCTCGATGCTGGAAAAACGCATCGCCGCGGGGCTTCCCACCATCGGCATCTGCCTCGGCTCGCAACTCATCGCGCGGGCGCTCGGGGCGCGCGTCTATTCATCCAAAGATCTGGAACTCGGCTGGTCGCCGCTCACGCTGACCGAAGCGGGGCGCGCGTCGCCGTTGCGTCATCTCGAAGCGGACGGTCGCGCGGTGCCCGTTTTCCACTGGCACGGCGATACGTTCGATCTTCCCGACGGCGCGACGCTGCTCGCGTCCACCGAGCGATGCGCGCATCAGGCGTTCTCCTGGGGCGACCATGTGCTCGCGCTCCAATGCCACGCCGAAGTGCTTGCGGACCGCTTCGAGAACTGGCTCGTCACCTATCCGGGCGATCTCGCGCGCAGCGGCACGACCGCCGCCGCGTTGCGTGAAGCGACCGCGCAGCACGGTCCCGCACTGGAACGCGCCGCCCGCGCGATGTTCGGCGAATGGCTGGACCGCTTTCCCGTCGACGTGCATCGACACTGAGCGCGGCGCTGCACGAACAAAACGCAGGTGCTATTCTCGTTCGCTTCTTTCTTCGCGACGGGCTTCACACATGAGCGCGCTGTTCACTCCGGCCACGCTGCGCAGTCTGCAGTTGCCGAATCGCATTGTGATTTCGCCGATGTGCCAGTACTCCGCCGAGCGCGGCGAAGCCACCGCGTGGCACATGATCCACCTCGGCCATCTCGCACTGTCCGGGGCGGGCATGCTGTGCATCGAGGCGACGGCCGTGGAGCCGGACGGACGCATCACGCCGGGCGATCTCGGCCTCTGGGACGATGTGACGGAAGCGGCCTTGCGTCCCGTGCTCGCCGCCATTCGCCAGCATTCGAACATCGCGGTGACGATGCAGCTTGCGCACGCGGGCCGCAAGGCATCGAGCCAGAAGCCGTGGGAAGGCGGCCAGCTCATCTCGGTCGCGGAGGGCGGCTGGATGACGCATGCGCCGTCTGCCATTGCTCACAAACCGGACGAAACACCGCCGCTCGCGCTGGATACCGCCGGCCTCATGCGCGTGAAGGAAGCGTTTGCCGCGTCGGCGCGGCGTGCGGCGCGGCTCGGCATCGACGCGCTCGAAGTGCACGCGGCGCACGGTTATCTGCTGCATCAGTTTCTGTCGCCGCTCTCCAATCAGCGCACGGACGAGTACGGCGGCTCGCGCGAGAACCGCATGAGCTATCCGCTCGAAATCTTCGATGCGGTGCGCGCCGCGTTTCCCGCCGACAAGCCGGTCGGCGTACGCGTCTCGGCGACGGATTGGGTCGAAGGCGGATGGGATATCGAAGACACCATCGCGTTTGCCGCGCAATTGAAGGAGCGCGGCGTCGACTGGATCGACGTTTCCTCGGGCGGCGTATCGCCGCAGCAGAAGATTCCTCTGGAGCCCGGCTATCAGGTGCCGTTCGCCAAGGCCGTGAAGGAAGCGACCGGCGTGAACACCATCGCAGTCGGTCTCATCACGGATGCGAAGCACGCGGAAGAGATCGTCGCGAGCGGGCAGGCCGATTTCGTCGCGATGGCGCGCGCCATGCTCTACGATCCGCGCTGGCCGTGGCACGCGGCGGCCGAACTCGGCGCGACCGTCAGCGCGCCGCCGCAATATTGGCGCTCGCAGCCGCGCGAGCAGAAGCATCTGTTCGGCGACATCTCGTTCGGACAGCGTTGATGTCAAGCGGTTGAGACTGAAGCGCGCGGGAGTGTACGATACCGTGCTGACGGTCGAACGCGGCGCCTTCGAGGCCACCGCGTTTTTTTATTGCCGCGGGCCAAAGCGTCCCACATAGATTCGTTATTGAAGGATTCGTTCGATGAGTTCACGGAGGATCACCGTTCGCCGCTCGGGCGTGCATGGCAAGGGCGTGTTCGCCGCGAAGCCCATTGCGGCCGGCGAAGAGGTGATGGAGTACAAGGGCGAGCGCATCTCGTGGAAAGAGGCGCTGCGCCGGCATCCGCATAACCCGGACGAGCCGAACCACACGTTCTACTTCGCGCTGGAAGACGGGCGCGTGATCGACGGCAAGATCGACGGCAACAGCGCCAAGTACATCAACCATTCCTGCGCGCCGAATTGCGAGGCCGAGGAGATCGAAGGCCGCGTGTTCATTCGCGCGCTGCGCGACATCGAGCCGGATGAAGAGCTCAACTACGACTACGGCCTCGTGATCGAAGGGCGCATCACCAAGAAGCTCAAGAAGGAATACGAGTGCCGCTGCGGCGCGAAGAAGTGTCGAGGAACGATGCTCGCGCTGAAGCCGGAAAAGAAGGCCAAGAAAGAGAAGAAGTAAGCGAACCGCGCCGCCTAGTGCCGCGCGGAATCCGTCGCCTCGGCGTTCGCTTTGACCGGCAGACGCACGATGAACCGCGCGCCGCCTTCCGGCGCATCCTCGTAATGGACGGTGCCGCCGTGCAGCACGACGATATCGTGGACGATGGCGAGCCCGAGGCCCGCGCCGCCTTCCACGCTTTGTCCGTCGCCACGGAAGAATCGCTTGAAGAGATCCGGCTGCTGGTCGCCCGGCACGCCCGGACCGTTGTCCTCGATCACCACTTCGCCGAAGCGCGCGCCCGTTGCGTCGCGCCATTCGCCGACCGTCAGCGTGATGCGCGCGCCGTCATAGCGCGAAGGCGGCACGTACTTGAGCGCGTTGTCGATCAGATTGGCGATCACTTCCCGCGCCAGCACGACATTGCCGCGCACGACGATCGGATGTTCGTTCTCGGGATCGTCCGTGCGCTGAAAGCCGAGATCGACGCCGGCCGAAAGCGCGCGCGGCACCCATTCCGCGCCGGTTTCGAACGCGAGCGCGGCGAGATCGAAATCCGCGAAGCGCGCCGCCTGCTCGCCCGGCTCGGCGCGTGCGAGCGACAGCAACTGATTCGACAGCCGTACGGCACGGTCCGCCGACGCGCGCAATTCCTTCACCGCTTCGAGTGCCTTCGCGGGATCGCGTGAACTGAGCGCCTGCTCCGCGTGCAGCTTCACGGCGGTCAGCGGCGTGCGCAACTGATGCGCGGCATCCGCGATGAACTTGCGCTGCGCATCCAGCGCCGCCTGCAAGCGCACGAGCAGCGCGTTCATGGCGCTCGTGAGCGGCCGGACTTCGCTCGGCACGTGCGATTCGTCGACCGGTTCCAGCGAGATATGCGTCTGCCGATTGAGCGCGTCGGCCAGATCGGTGAGCGGATTCAACTGCTGGTTCACGACGCGCCACACGATCACCCAGCCGGCGAGCAGCAACAACAGGAGCGGCATCATGATCGCGACGAGAAACTCCACCGCGATGCGATACCGCGACCCCACGCGCTGCGCCACTTCGACGACGATCGGATTGCCATGCGGCTGCGGCACGCGAACCTGCGCGGCGCGCACGCTGGTGCCCTGATAGTGCGTCTCGAAGACGTAGGCGTAGTGAATGCGCCGGACCGATGTGCCCGTGAGCGGCAAGTCGGAATCGCCGGCGATTTCCTGATCGCCCGTGCTGATGCGATAGACGAGCTGCTCGATGGGATCGGAGAACATCGCCTGCGCGAGCGGCGGCACGGTGACGGGCGCATCGACGCCGGCAAGCTGGATCTGCTTCGAGATGGCCGTGGCGAGATCCGCGAGCGAGCGGTCCACCACATGCTGCGTGTACTGCCACGCGAGCCAATACGCCATGAGCCCGCTCATCAGCGCGAGCAGGGACAGCGGCGCGGCGAGGCGGCGCAGCAGCGTGCGCCGCAGGCTCGGAGGCGCGGCAGGTTCTGCGGGCTTCGATCGCGCCAGATCGAGCCAGTCTTCGCGGGCGAAACGCTGATCGCCCGCGCGCCGGGTTGGAAGTCGCAAAGCGTTCTAGGGCAGAAGCGGCGTTTCCTCACGCCGCCTGCCGGATCTCCTGAAGCAGATAGCCGAAACCGCGCACCGTGACGATTTCAACGCGCGTGTTCTCCAGCTTCTTGCGCACGCGATGCACGTAGACTTCGATCGCGGTATCGCCGAGATCGCCGCCGAAGTGCGTCAGATGATCCTGCAACTGCGCCTTGCTCACGACGCGGCCATGACGCAGCAGCAGCATTTCGAGCACCGCGAATTCGCGCGGCGAGAGTTCGAGCGGGCGCTCGTCGTTGAAGATGCGGCGATCCACGCCCGAAAGCCGCAAGCCGCCGAGCGTCACTTCGGGGCGCGGCACGTCGCCGTGCGGGCCGCTGCGGCGCATCACGGCGCGAATGCGGGCTTCGAGTTCCTGCGGCTCGAACGGCTTGAGCATGTAGTCGTCGGCGCCGCTGTTCAGGCCCTGCACGCGGTCGTGCAGTTCGTCGCGCGCGGTGAGGATGATGACCGGCGTGTGCCGGTTGCCCTGGCGAAAGCGCGAGAGCAGCGTCATGCCGTCGATGCCGGGCAGGCCCAGATCGAGAATGACGAGCTCGTGGCGGTTCTGCGCGAGCGCCTGCTCGGCGAAGATGCCGTCGTGAACCATGTCGACGGTGAAGCCGGATTGCTCCAGGCTGCTTTGAATGCCGCGCGCAATAGGGCGGTCGTCTTCGATCAGAAGGATTCGCATGAAGTCGCTCAGTACAATTGGGTTGCGCTCGAGCCGACGCGCAGGCCGGTGATTGACGACGCGGCGGCGCAGGTTCGAGCCGGATCAAAACCGTTACCTCTTATGCGGCGCCGCCGGCGCCTCGTTCGCGCGAGCGGCTATACACCGAATGCCTGTCCCTGGACGTGGCTGTCTGCCACTCGGCGCACCGTCGAGCCGAATCTTCGTGGATGCGGCCGCTTGCCGTCTCTCAGCGGCACTGCGCTGTCCGTGGTGCGCTGCTGATTGTACAGCTTCAATCTCGCGAGGCTCGTTGACGGCGGAACGCCTGTCGGCGGCGAAGTTGAACAAGTTTACGCCGACTTTAAAATCCGCCTGCATGAATGAAAGATAGGCTCCGCAGCGGCTTACGGTCTTTCTTTTTTTGCCTTGCAGAGCGCGTGACGCCGGGCGCGGACGGCATTGGATGCCTTTCGGCAATGTCATGGTTGGTAATACGCCCGTTACCTTGTTGGCTACCGTAAGCCGATATTCAGGTCGCGCGCGAACGGCGCGCTTCCCGCGTGGTTATGGCGGTTTTCCATGTCCGATGCGCTAAAGTCGCATCTTCCCCCCTCTTCGCGCGCCCGCCATGCTGGAACTGGACCATTTCGACCTCGCCCTGCTGGATGTCCTGCAACGCTTCGGGCGCGCGACGCATCAGCAGCTCGGCGAGCAGGTGCCGCTATCGCCGTCGCAGATCGGACGGCGCTTGCAGCGGCTGGAGGCCATCGGCGTGATCGAAGGCTACCGCGTGATGTTGCGGCCCGAGAAGCTCGGCCTCGGCGTGACCGCGTTCACCAGCCTGAAGCTGAAGCATCACAGCGATTCGGTGATCGAGCAGTTCCAGCAGGAAATCGACACGCTGCCCGAAGTGCTCGAATGCCACGCGACGGTCGGCGATGCGGATTATCTGCTGCGCATCGTCGCGCCGGATCTTAACGCGCTTTCCGGCTTCGTCATGAAGAAGCTGATGCGCGTGCCGGGCGTCGACAGCGTGCGCTCGAACATCGTGCTCACGACGTTCAAGCGCAACGGCCCGCTGCCGCTCGCTCACCTCGCGGCGGACGCGTCCTGACCGGCGTTCAGCAGATCGACATACGCGAGCGGCACGAGATCCGCCGCGCCCACGCCGAGGCGCTCGAACATGGCGTGCGCCTCCGCTTCGCCGCCGGCTTCGTCGTCGTCCTGGCCGAGCAGCACTTCCAGCTCGACGAAATCGCCGAGGCCGTCCACGCGATCGAGATGAATGCGCGTGCGCCCGACCAGAAACACATGCCGCTCCTTCGAGACGATGCCGCGCGTGGTGAGCGCCTGCGCGAGCAGCGCGTGCATGGCTTCCGGGTTCGTCACCGGGCTGCGCGAGTAGTACGAGACTTTGGGGCCGTCGCGGTCGTCGCGCTGATAGAAGATGAGTTCGGACGGCGTGCCGTCGTCGAACTGGCGCAGCTTCAGGCGGCCGGTCGGCACGTCGTAGAAGAAGTCCTGTTGCCGGAAAACGAGTGGCGCATCCGTGGCGAGCGCGGCAGCGCGTTCCCGCAGTTGGTCGAATTGATGCGCTCGTGCCTTGATTTCGATATTGCGTGCCATAAACGAGGTCTCCGGTTGTCCTTCGGGTGAGGGCGCAGCAGCGAGACTAGCAAAGAATCCGTGAAGCCTGGGTTACACGGACCACTGCGCATCCATCAGGCGCAGCGCCGCCGCGATGGCCGGTTCCTCGCGACGCTCGGCGAGCGCGACGAACGAAAGCTGCGTCGGCACGGTGACGCCTTCGACGATCGTGAGCGCGTGCGCATGCGCCTCCGCCAGCGCGATGGAGTCCCGCACGAGCGACAATCCCACGCCCGATTTCACGAGATCGAGCATCGACGGCTCCTGATCCACTTCCGCGACGATCACCGGCGTCGCGCCCGCCTCGCGGAACACACGCGACAGCAGCCGGTTATGGGCGGATTCCGGCGGCGTCCAGATCCACGGCAGCTTGGCGAGCGTCGTCCACGCGCGCTTGCCCTTGTTCACGCGGTTGTGCCAGCCGGCCGGCGCGAGCACGCGATACGAGAACGGCGTGAGCCGCACGACATGAAAACGCTCGCCGTCGCGCGAACCGTCTTTTGCCGGATCGCCGATGTAATAGCCGACGTCCAGCTCGCGTGAGCGCACGCGTTCCAGCACCCAGCCCGACATGCCATGACGCAGCGCCGTTTCGATGCGCGGATGCGCTTCGACCAATTGCCGCAAAAAGCCGCCGAGCCGCAGGAACTCCGGATCGAGAATAGTCCCGATGCGCAGCGTTCCGCTGACGTCATGCCGCAGCGCAGCGGCCGCGCGCTGCACGTCGGCGGCGGCGGCGAGCGCGCGCTCGGCGTGCGGCAGCAGGGCTTCGCCATCGCGCGTCAGCAAAAGACCGTGCGACGTCCGCGCGAACAGCACGACGCCCAGCGTCTCCTGCAAGTTCTTGATCTGCAGGCTGACCGCCGGCTGCGTGAGATGCAGTTGCGCCGCAGCGCGCGTGAGGTTGCCTTCACGCGCCACGGTCAGAAACGCGCGGAGCAGGGTGTAGTCCATCGGCTGATATTAGCGCGTCTTATATCGCTGTTGAACATATCTCATTGGATCGGCGGACGGCGACCGCAGTACGCTTGAAACAAAGGCGCAGAAGAAAGAGACACACAGACGCCAGCCGAACAGGAGACAAGTCATGAAACAGAACGCCCGCAAGCTCGAAGGCGAATTCGACTACATCATCGTCGGCGCGGGCACGGCCGGATGCGTGCTCGCCAATCGCCTCACCGAAGACCCCGACGTCACCGTGCTGCTGCTCGAAGCGGGCGGCAAGGACGACTATCACTGGATCCACATTCCGGTCGGCTATCTGTACTGCATCGGCAATCCGCGCACGGACTGGCTGTACAAGACGCAAGCCGAACCCGGCCTCAACGGACGCGCGCTGTCGTATCCGCGCGGGCGCGTGCTCGGCGGATGCTCGTCGATCAACGGCATGATCTACATGCGCGGTCAGCGCGAAGATTATGACGAGTGGGCGCATATCACGGGCGATTCGAACTGGTCGTGGGATTCGGTGCTGCCCGTTTTCATGCGCAGCGAGGATCACCACGGCGGGGCGAATCCATGGCACGGCGCGGGCGGCGAATGGCGCGTCGAGAAGCAGCGGCTCAAGTGGAAGATCCTGGAGACGTTCGCGCAAGCCGCGCAGCAAAGCGGCATTCCCGCCACCGACGACTTCAATCGCGGCGACAACACGGGCGTCGGCTATTTCGATGTGAACCAGCGCGGCGGCATTCGCTGGAACGCGGCCAAAGCGTTCCTGCGCGAAGCGATGAAGCGCCCGAATCTCACCACGATTACCGGCGCGCACACACAACGGCTCGTGTTCGAGGGCACGCGTTGCGCGGGCGTGGAATATCGCGGCGGCGATGTCGATTACATCGCGAAGGCGCGCCGTGAAGTGGTGCTGAGCGCGGGCGCGGTGAACTCGCCGCAGATACTGGAACTCTCGGGCATCGGCAATGGCGCGCGCTTGCAGCGGCTCGGCATCGACGTAGTGCGCGATCTGCGCGGCGTCGGCGAGAATCTGCAGGACCACTTGCAGTTGCGCATGGCGTACAGGGTGAACGGCGTGCGCACGCTCAATACGCTCTCGGCGCGCTGGTGGGGCAAGCTCTTCATCGGCATGCAGTACGCGTTCATGCGCAGCGGTCCCATGTCGATGGCGCCTTCGCAACTCGGCGTGTTCGCCAAGTCGAATCCGGCCGATGCATCGATCAAGCGGCCTGATGTTCAGTATCACGTGCAGCCGTTGTCGCTCGAACGCTTCGGCGAGCCGCTGCATGCGTTCAATGCTTTTACGGCATCGGTTTGCAATCTGCGGCCGACATCGCGCGGAAGCATTCATATCACGTCGCCGGATGCGCATACGCCGCCGCTCATCGCGCCGAACTATCTTTCGACCGACCGCGACCGCGAAGTGGCCGCGAACTCGCTGCGTCTCACGCGGCGCATCGTGAGCGCGCCCGCATTGGCGCGCTATGCGCCGCAAGAGATTCTGCCGGGCGTGCAGTATCAAACGGAAGAAGAACTCGCGAAGGCGGCGGGCGATATCGGCACGACGATCTTTCATCCGGTCGGCACATGCCGCATGGGCATCGACAACGATCCGGGCGCGGTCGTCGACAGCCGCTTGCGTGTGCTCGGCGTGCAGGGTTTGCGCGTAGTCGATGCATCGGTGATGCCGGTCATCACGTCGGGCAACACCAACTCGCCGACGTTGATGATCGCGGAACGCGCGAGCGACATGATTCGCGAAGACCGGCGCGCGGTGCGGTCGCAAGAAGTCATCGCGGCGGCGCTCGCGTAGCCGCAGGCCGTCGCGGAGCACGCGTCATGCCTTCTGCGCGTGCATGGACGGCGCTTCGAGGCTTGCATGAGTCAGTGCAAATCCCTTAGTGCAAATCCCAATGATTGCGCTGCATCATTGGCGCGACAATGGCCCCGGATCACGTGATGCTCGCTGTTTGTCGCGCCTCCTTTCCTGCGGTGCGCAATCGGCTACGAAGCGAAGCGGCATCGTGACGGAGACACCGTCCGATGCGCGCGACAGAAAAATAAAGCGCAGGCGAACACATCGTTCAGCGCCTCACTTCGCATGGAAGGGGACATGATTCTCGGCGACACCATTCTGGAAACGCGAGGGCTCACGAAAGAATTCAAAGGCTTCACGGCCGTGAATGACGTGAACCTGCGCGTGCGCCGCGGCTCGATCCACGCGCTGATCGGACCGAACGGCGCGGGCAAGACCACTTGCTTCAATCTGCTCACCAAATTTCTCGAACCGACTGCGGGCCAGATCGTCTTCAACGGCACCGACATCACGCGCGAGCGCCCGGCGCATATCGCGCGGCGCGGCATCATCCGCTCGTTTCAGATTTCCGCTGTGTTCCCGCATCTGACCGTGCTGCAAAACGTGCGCATCGGCTTGCAGCGGCAGCTTGGCACGTCGTTTCAGTTCTGGCGCAGCGAACGTTCGCTCGATGCCTTGAACGATCGCGCGATGGACCTGCTCACGCAAGTCGGCCTCACCGATTTCGCCGACGTGAAAACCGTCGAGCTTTCGTACGGCCGCAAGCGCGCGCTCGAAATAGCGACGACGCTTTCGATGGAACCCGAACTCATGCTGCTCGACGAACCGACGCAAGGCATGGGACACGAGGACGTGGACCGCGTGACCGCGCTCATCAAGAAGGTATCGGCGGGACGCACCATTCTCATGGTCGAGCACAACATGAACGTGATTGCCGGCATCTCCGACACCATTACCGTGCTTCAACGCGGCGAAGTGCTCGCGGAAGGCAGCTACGCGGAAGTATCGAAGAATCCGCTCGTGATGGAAGCCTACATGGGCAGCGCCGACGCGGCGCTCACCGGAGCGCACGCATGAGCACGATCGCGGAAGAACGCCGCTCGCGCGAGGCGAACGGCGCGGCGGGGAATGCGCCGGCGCTGGAAATCGAAGGCTTGCAGGCGTGGTACGGGGAATCGCACATCCTGCATGGCGTGGACCTGAAGGTGAATCGCGGCGAAGTCGTGACGCTGCTCGGCCGCAACGGCGCGGGACGCACCACGACGCTTCGCGCCATCATGGGTCTCACCGGGCGGCGCACGGGCTCGATTCGCGTGGGCGGACGCGAGACTATCGGGCTGCCCACGCACAAGATCGCGCATCAAGGGGTCGGCTATTGTCCGGAGGAGCGCGGCATTTTCTCCAGCCTGTCGTGCGAGGAGAACCTGCTTTTGCCGCCGCTCATCGGCGATCCGAAACAGGCGATGTTGCTCGACGAGCTGTATTCCATGTTCCCGAACCTGAACGAGCGGCGCGCGAGCCAGGGCACGCGTCTGTCGGGCGGCGAACAACAGATGCTCGCCGTCGCGCGAATCCTGCGCACGGGCGCGAACCTTCTGCTTCTCGATGAAATCTCCGAAGGCCTCGCGCCCGTCATCGTGCAGACACTCGCGCGCATGATCCTGATGCTGAAATCGCGCGGCTATACGGTCGTGATGGTCGAGCAGAACTTCCGGTTCGCGGCGCCGCTCGCGGACCGCTTTTACGTGATGGAGCACGGGAATATCGTCGAGCATTTCGGCGCGGGGGAACTCGAAGCGAAGATGCCGGTGCTGCACGAACTGCTCGGCGTGTGAGAACGCGTCGCGCAGGCAGCACGGCAATGCAAGCAACACCAGCAGCGCAGCAACAATCAAAAACTCATGGAGACTGGAATGAAAAAGAAGACCCTCGCGCGCCTCTCTACTCTTTGCTTTGCGGCTGCGGCGGCGAGTGTGACGCTCATGAGCAGCGGCGCGCAGGCTGCCGACGGCAATAGCGTCAAGATCGGCTTCGTCACCGACTTGTCGGGCCTCTACGCCGACATCGACGGACAAGGCGGGCTCGAAGCCATCCGCATGGCGATTGCGGATTTCGGCGGCAAGGTGAACGGCAAGCCCATCGAACTGGTGTATGCGGACCATCAGAACAAGGCGGATATCGCGGCATCGCGTGCGCGCGAGTGGATCGACCGCGACGGCGTGAACGCGATCATCGGCGGCACGAACTCGGCCACCGCGCTTTCGACGGCGCAAGTCGCGGCGGAAAAGAAGACGCCGTACATCAACATCGGCGCGGGCGCGGACAACCTCACGAACGAACAGTGCTCGCCGTACACCGTGCACTACGCATACGACACGATGGCGCTCGCCAAAGGCACCGGTTCGGCGGTGACGAAGCAGGGCGGCAAGACGTGGTACTTCCTGACCGCCGACTACGCGTTCGGCAAGGCGCTGGAAAAGAACACGTCGGATGTCGTGAAGGCGAACGGCGGACAGGTGCTCGGCACGGTGCGTCATCCGCTGTCGGCGTCGGACTTCTCATCGTTCCTGTTGCAGGCGCAAGGATCGAAGGCGCAGGTTCTCGGGCTCGCGAACGCGGGCGGCGACACGATCAATTCGATCAAGGCCGCGAAGGAATTCGGCATTACCAAGTCGATGAAGATCGCCGCGCTCCTGATCTTCCTTACTGACATCCACAGCCTGGGACTGGAGACGACGCAAGGACTCGTCGCGACGGATAGCTGGTACTGGAACAAGGACGACAAGACGCGCGAATGGGCGAAGCGCTACTTCGCGAAGATGAAGAAGATGCCGACGAGCCTGCAAGCCGCCGACTACTCCGCCGTCACGACGTACCTGAAGGCCGTGCAGGCCGCCGGCACGACGGACAGCGACAAGGTCATGGCGCAGATCAAGAAGGCGAAGATCGACGACTTCTACGCGAAGGGCTACGTTCGCGAGGACGGCGCGATGATTCACGACATGTACCTGATGGAAGTGAAGAAGCCGTCGGAATCGAAGGAACCGTGGGACTACTACAAGATCACGGCCACCATTCCGGGCGATCAGGCTTTCGGCACGAAGGCCGAATCGCGCTGCGCGGCCTGGAAGTAAGTTTTTCGGCGACTGACGCCGCAAGCGGTCCGGCGCGACTGCTTGCGGCCATGCTTCGATCCAACCCTCGGCAGGTTCAATGGAAATATTCGGCATCCCGCTCGCCGCGATGATGAGCCAGTTGCTGCTCGGACTGGTGAACGGTTCGTTCTACGCGATCCTGAGTCTCGGGCTCGCGGTGATCTTCGGCTTGCTCAACGTCATCAACTTCGCGCACGGCGCGCTCTTCATGCTGGGCGCCATGCTCGCGTGGATGGGCTATTCGTATTTCAACGTCCCGTATTGGGCGATGCTGCTGCTCGCGCCGATCATTGTCGGCTTGCTGGGCGTGGTCATCGAGCGCTCCATGCTGCGCTGGCTGTACAAGCTCGACCATTTATACGGGCTCCTGCTGACCTTTGGCCTCACGCTCGTGATAGAAGGCGTGTTCCGTTCCATCTACGGTTCGTCGGGCCAGCCGTACGACGTGCCGTCGCTTTTGTCCGGCGCGACGAATCTCGGCTTTATGTTCCTGCCGAACTATCGCGCGTGGGTCGTGGTGGCGTCGCTTATCGTGTGCTTCGCGACGTGGTTCGTCATCGAGAAGACGCGCATCGGCGCGTATCTGCGCGCAGGCACGGAGAACCCGAAGCTCGTCGAAGCCTTCGGCGTGAACGTGCCGCTGATGATCACGCTGACCTACGGTTTCGGCGTCGCGCTCGCGGCGTTCGCGGGCGTGCTGGCCGCGCCGGTCATTCAGGTGTCGCCGCTCATGGGCCAGTCGATGATCATCACCGTGTTCGCGGTCGTGGTGATCGGCGGCATGGGTTCGATCATGGGCTCGATTCTCACGGGTCTGCTGCTCGGCGTGATCGAAGGCTTCACGCGCGTGTTCTATCCGGAAGCGTCCGCGACGGTCGTCTTCGTCATCATGGCGCTGGTGCTGCTCGTGCGCCCGGCGGGACTCTTCGGCAAGGAAAAATGATGCAGAGAAAAGTGCTCTACGCGCTGTTGCTGGTCGCGTTGATCGCGGTGCCGTTCGCGGGCGTGTATCCGGTCTTCATGATGAAAGTGCTCTGCTTCGCGCTCTTCGCGGCGGCGTTCAACTTGCTGATCGGCTATACGGGTTTGCTGTCGTTCGGGCACGCGATGTTTCTGTCGAGCGCGGGCTACACGGCCGGCTATGCGATCCAGACGCTCGGCTTCACGCCCGAGCTCGGCGTCTTGCTCGGCACGGCAGTCGCGACGCTGCTCGGCGTGATCGTCGGACTGCTCGCGATCCGGCGGCAAGGCATCTATTTCGCGATGGTCACGCTCGCGCTCGCGCAGATGGTCTACTTCGTGTTCCTGCAAGCGCCCTTCACGCACGGCGAAGACGGCCTGCAAGGCGTGCCGCGCGGCAAACTGTTCGGCGTCCTGGATTTGAGCAGCGACGTGACGCTCTATTACGTCGTGCTCGTCTTGATGCTGCTCGCGTTCGCGCTGATCGTGCGCATCGTGCATTCGCCGTTCGGGCAGGTGCTGATCGCGATCAAGGAAAACGAGCCGCGCGCGGTCTCGCTCGGTTACGACACGGCGCGCTACAAGCTGCTCGCGTTCGTGTTGTCGGCGGGGCTCGCGGGCCTTGCGGGCGCGACGAAGACGCTGGTGCTCGGTTTCGAAACGCTCGGCGATGCGTACTGGACCATGTCCGGCCTGGTCGTGCTGATGACGCTCGTCGGCGGCATGAGCACGATGTTCGGGCCGTTGCTCGGCGCCGCGATCATCGTGGCGCTGGAAGACCGGCTCGGCGATATCGGCGCGGGCATCGCGAAGGTGACGGGCGTCGCTTGGTTCAACTCGCTCGGCGAATCGGTGACCATCGTGACGGGCATCATCTTCATTGCGTGCGTGCTGGCGTTCAGGCGCGGCATCGTGGGCGAAATCGTCGCGCGGGTGAGGCCGTTGCAGGGATAGCATTCAATTGGAGTGCGAAGCAACTGCGTTTCTGGAAGCCTGACGGTTAACGGCGCGAAACACGCCCTTTTAAGGTGCTTTTATGCACCACTAGGGTAAATGCTAGGTTGTGGCGAAATGATGCGGATATTAATATCCGTCCTAGTTCTGAAGCACCCAGATTTTTGAGGTGGAGAACGAGGAGACATGAGGCACGAAGTGCCCGAGACGGAAGGCGCTGTTGGATGAGTCCAACGGCGCCTTTTTATTTTTCGGGCCGATAATACGATTCGCCTGACGGATTCATCGGAGCCGCGCATCGAGCGCGATTCATCGCTCAGAGCATAACCACTAAAACGTCTGCCGGATGTGGCCGAAACGCTTGATGCGCGGCGCGCCCATGGCTACACTGCATTTCCCGACTCTTCGGTCGGCGATTCGCAAGAGATAATCCGCAACAAAGAATCAAGCGTTACTTCTATTCGAACACACGATCGACGGGGTGGAAATCAATGAAGTGGGCATTACGCGGTAAGGCGGTCGCAATGGCCGTCGCGGGATTATCGGCGGTATTCAGCACTCAGGTTTTTGCGGACGTGAAAATAGGCGTGACGGTATCGGCCACGGGTCCTGCCGCATCGCTCGGCATTCCCGAAAAGAACACCATCGCGCTATTGCCGAAGGAAGTCGCGGGGCAGAAAGTGCAGTACATCGTTCTCGATGACGCCACCGATTCCACGCAGGCCGTCAAGAACGCGCGCAAGCTCACGAGCGAAGATCACGTCGACGCGCTGATCGGTTCCACGGTCGTTCCCAACTCGCTCGCGATGATCGACATCGCCGCCGACACCACCACGCCGATGATCTCGATGGCCGCGGCCGCGAGCATCGTCGAACCGATGGACAGCAAGCGCGCGTGGGTCTTTAAGACGCCGCAGAACGACATTCTGATGGCAACGGCCATCGCGCAGCACATGGCGAATCACGGCGTGAAGACGGTAGCCTTCATCGGCTTCTCGGACGCGTACGGCGAGAGCTGGTTCAAAGAGTTCTCGAAGGCGGCGGACCTCGCGAAGATCCGCGTCGTCGCGAATGAACGGTTCGCGCGCAACGACGCGTCCGTCACCGGCCAGGTGCTCAAGATGATGTCGCAGAACGCGGACGCGGTGCTGATCGCGGGCGCGGGCACGCCGGCCGCGCTGCCGCAGAAGACGCTCAAGGAGCGCGGCTACAAGGGCAAGATCTATCAGACGCACGGTGTCGCAAACAACGACTTCCTGCGCGTATGCGGCAAGGATTGCGAAGGAACGTTCCTGCCCGCCGGGCCGCTGCTCGTCGCCGAACAACTGCCGGACAGCAATCCCGTGAAGCAGGCCGCGTTGACCTACAAGAAGGCGTACGAAGGCGCGTATGGCGCGGGCTCGGTGTCCACGTTCGGCGGCCACGCCTGGGACGCGGGCCTCATTCTGCAACACGCAATTCCGGTCGCGCTCAAGAAGGGGCAGCCGGGCACGCCCGCGTTTCGCGAGGCATTGCGCGCGGCT
Source organism: Caballeronia sp. SL2Y3 (assembly GCF_022879575.1). Taxonomy (NCBI): domain Bacteria; kingdom Pseudomonadati; phylum Pseudomonadota; class Betaproteobacteria; order Burkholderiales; family Burkholderiaceae; genus Caballeronia; species Caballeronia sp. SL2Y3. Next base: position 2,740,604 of record NZ_CP084260.1, on the reverse strand, counting down.
ATCGAAGACACTAAGAATCTCGCGGCATCGCACGGCATTTTCAACATGAGCGCGAACGACCACTCCGGCCTCGATCAGCGGGCGCGGGTGATGGTGGAGATCGTCGGCGGCAAGTGGAAGCTCTCGGGCAACTGACCGTCGATATGTGAGTCGATTCCAACCAAGGCGCGTTTCCACGAACGCGCCTTTTTTTTCGTTCGAAACGAGAGGGCGCGTAGCCGCGCGCGACGGCCCGATCGGTCAGGGAAAACGAGCCTAGGCATGCGCCGGGGTGGTCCATAGATTGGGGCGGCTGAATCGCCGGGCTATCGATAACAACTCGCAGCAGCGCACCGCGGGGGTGCGCCAAAAGCAGGATCGCGTTTGGAGACGAGCAATGAAAACGAAGAAAGCATGGGTCAAGAAGGGCATCGCGCTGGCCGTCGCCGGCAGCGCGATGTTCGGCGCGGGCGCGGTGTTCGCGCAGGTGAAGATCGGCGTGACGCTGTCGGCGACGGGGCCGGCCGCATCGCTCGGGATTCCCGAGAAAAACACCGTCGCGCTGTTGCCGAAGGAAATCGCCGGCAAGTCGGTCGAATACATCGTGCTCGACGACGGCACCGACACGAGCCGCGCCGTGCAGAACACGCGCAAGCTGATCGACGAAGATCACGTCGATGCGATCATCGGCTCGACGGTCACGCCGAATTCGCTCGCGATGATCGATCCGGCGTCGAGCGCCAAGACGCCGATGATCTCCATGGCCGCGTCCGCGTCGATCATCGCGCCGATGGACGCCAAGAAAGCGTGGGTCTTCAAGACGCCGCAAAACGACGCGCTGATGGCGGATGCCATCGCGAGTCACATGGAAAAGCGCGGCGTGAAAACGGTGGGCTTCATCGGCTTCGCGGATGCGTACGGCGACGGCTGGTACTCGGTCTTCAACGCAGCTGCGGCCGCGCACAAGCTGAAGATCGTCACGAACGAGCGGTATAACCGGCCCGATACATCGGTGACGGGTCAGGTGCTGAAGACGATGGGCGCGAATCCCGATGCCGTATTGATCGCGGGCGCGGGCACGCCGGCCGCGTTGCCGGCCAAGACGCTGAAGGAGCGCGGCTACAAGGGCAAGGTGTATCAGACGCACGGCGTCGCCAATAACGACTTCCTGCGCGTATGCGGCAAGGACTGCGAGGGCGAGATTCTGCCCGCCGGTCCCGTGCTCGTGACCGAGCAGTTACCGGACAGCAATCCGGTGAAGAAGTCGTCGGCCGCGTACAAGAGCGCGTATGAGAAGGCGTACGGCGCGGGCTCGCTCTCGACGTTCGGCGGCCACGCCTGGGACGCCGGACAGATGCTTGCCCGCGCGATTCCCGAGGCGCTCAAGAAGGGCCAGCCGGGCACGCCCGAGTTCCGCGAGGCATTGCGCGCGGCGCTGGAGAACCTCAAGGACCTGCCGGTCGCGCACGGCATCATGAACACGACGCCGAACGACCACAACGGCTTCGACGATCGCGCGCGCGTGATGGTGCAGATCGTCGACGGCAAGTGGAAGCTGCTGAACGACTGACCGCGCGGTTTATTTTCAAGATAGAGGAAGCGGCGCGCCGGTGGTGCGCCGCTTTTCCCATGTTCATCGGCCGATGACGGCCCTCACGTTTCGAAGAAGCTCTAAGAGGAAGTATGGACTTATCGATTGCGGCGATTCTCGCGCAAGACGGCATCACGACGGGCGCCATCTACGCGTTACTTGCGCTCGCGCTGGTGCTGGTGTTTTCCGTGACGCGCGTCATCTTCATTCCGCAGGGCGAGTTCGTCGCCTATGGCGCGCTCACGCTGGCCGCGCTGCAAACGCAGAAGCTGCCCGCGACGTGCTTCCTGCTCATCGCGATGGGCGTGGGCTGTTTTATCGCCGAAGTAGCGGGGATCGTGCGGCATCCGGGGCGGCATCATCGGATAGGGCGGCTCCTGGCCGTGCTCGCGGGCAAGTATCTGCTGTTTCCGATCGCGGTGTGGGCGTTGACGCAGGCGGTGTTCGCACAAACCCTGCCCATGATTGCGCAGATCGCGCTGACGCTGCTCATCGTCGTGCCGATGGGCCCGTTCGTCTACCGGCTGGCGTATGAACCGATCGCGGAGGCGAGCACGCTGTTGCTGTTGATCGTGGCAGTCGCCGTGCACTTCGCGATGGTCGGGCTCGGGCTCGTCATGTTCGGCGCGGAAGGCTCGCGCACGACGGCGTTTTCCGACGCAAGCTTCAACGTCGGCAGCGTATCGATATCGGGGCAGAGTCTGTGGGTCGTCGGCACGGCGCTCGTGCTGATCGTCGGGTTGTACTTCTACTTCGACCGCTCGATTTCGGGCAAGGCGTTGCGCGCCACGTCGGTGAACCGGCTGGGGGCGCGGCTCGTCGGCATCGGCACGACGCAAGCCGGGCGTCTCGCGTTCACGCTCGCGGCGGGCCTCGGCGCGCTGTGCGGCGTGCTGGTCGCGCCGATCACGACCATCTATTACGACTCGGGCTTTCTGATCGGCCTCAAGGGTTTCGTCGGCGCAATCGTCGGCGGTCTCGTCAGCTATCCGCTGGCGGCGGCCGGCTCGTTGCTCGTCGGGCTGCTGGAGTCGTATTCGTCGTTCTGGGCGAGCGCGTACAAGGAGGTCATCGTCTTCACGCTCATCATTCCGGTGCTGTTATGGCGAAGCCTTGCCAGCCCGCATTCCGACGAAGACGAGGAGTAAGCCATGACCTTTCTCCATCGATATCGCTTCTTCTGGCTGTTTCTGCTCGTCGTGTTCGCGCTTCCGGTGCTGCCGGGGCCGGTTGCCGTGCCGGAGTACTGGATCACGCTTCTGAACTACATCGGCCTGTATTCGATCGTCGCGATTGGGCTGGTTCTCCTGACTGGCGTCGGCGGCATGACGAGCTTCGGACAGGCGGCGTTCGTAGGCGTCGGCGCCTACGCGACCGCGTTTCTGACGACGCGCTATGGCGTCTCGCCGTGGCTCGCGCTGATCGCGGGCGTCGTGCTCACCGCGTTCATCGCGCTGTTGCTCGGGCTGATCACCATGCGGCTCTCCGGGCATTTCTTGCCGCTCGGCACGATTGCGTGGGGGCTCTCGCTGTTCTATCTCTTCGGGAATATGGAACTGCTCGGCAAGTACGACGGCATCAACGGCATTCCGGTGCTGAACCTGTTCGGCTGGCAACTCGAATCGGGGCGCAGCATCTACTACCTGATCTGGGTCGTGGTGCTGCTCGCGGTCGTGTCTGTTCAGAATTTGCTTAATAGTCGCCCCGGCCGCGCGATTCGGGCGCTGCGCGGCGGCGGCATCATGGCGGAAGCGATGGGCGTCAATACGGCCTGGATGCGCGTCGTTATCTTCATTTATGCGGCGGTGCTCGCGGCTATCTCGGGCTTTCTCTATGCGCACTTGCAGCGCGCGGTGAATCCGACGCCGTTCGGCCTCAACCACGGCATCGAATTCCTGTTCATGGCGGTCGTGGGCGGGGTTTCGCATGTTTGGGGTGCGATTCTGGGGGCGACTATCCTCACCGTGCTGCAGGACTATCTCCAGACGCTGCTGCCGAAGCTCATCGGCGCGAACGGCAATTTCGAGATCATCGTGTTCGGAGTCGTGATGGTTCTGTTGCTGCAATACGCGCGGCAGGGCGTGTGGCCGTTCGTGGCGCGGGTCTTTCCGCGTGGGCCGCGCGCGCACGTGCCGGAGCACGGCGAGCCTTTGCCGCAGCGCAGCAAACCCGCGGCGGGCGAGCCGCTGCTGATCGTCGATACGGCGCGGAAGCAATTCGGCGGGCTCGTCGCCGTCAATGACGTGAGTTTCGACGTGAAAGCCGGCGAGATCGTCGGTTTGATCGGGCCGAACGGGGCCGGAAAGTCGACCACGTTCAATCTCGTCACCGGCGTGCTGCAAGCAACAAGTGGAGCGATCACGTTTCACGGCGAGCGCATCGACAAGCTGACGTCTCGGGAAATCGTGAAGCGGGGCATCGGACGGACGTTCCAGCACGTCAAGATGCTGCCCGGGATGACCGTGTTGGAGAACGTGGCAATAGGGGCGCATCTGCGCGGCAGCACCGGCGTCTGGCGCAGCGTCGTCCGACTCAATGCGGCCGAGGAGGCGCGCCTGATGTCCGAGGCGGCGAAGCAGATTGCGCGCGTCGGGCTGGAGAAGCACCTTTACGCCGAGGCGGGCAGTCTCGCGCTCGGCCAACAGCGGATTCTTGAAATTGCGCGTGCGCTGTGCTGCGATCCGACGCTGCTGCTGCTCGACGAACCGGCAGCAGGGCTGCGTTATCAGGAGAAACAGCAGCTGGCGGACTTGCTTCGAAAATTGCGGGCGGAAGGCATGAGCATCTTGCTGGTGGAACACGACATGGACTTCGTGATGAACCTAACCGACCGGCTCGTCGTCATGGAGTTCGGGACCAAAATCGCCGAGGGACTGCCGAAGGACGTGCAGGAGAACCCGGCTGTGCTCGAAGCCTATCTGGGCGGGGTGGAGTAATGGCTGAAACCATTCTTGAAGTCAGCGACCTGTCCGCGCGGTATGGCAAGGTCGAAGCCTTGCGCAACGGGAAGCTGCAAGTAGCCGCCGGGCAGATCGTGTCGGTCATCGGACCGAACGGCGCCGGGAAATCGACGCTCCTCAACGCCATCATGGGGGCGTTGCCACAGACCGGGCATGCGAAGGGCGTGATCCGCTACATGGGCGGGGACGTGTCGGCGCTGCCGATCGAGCGACGCGTTTCACGCGGAATGTGTCTCGTGCCGGAGAAACGTGAGCTGTTTTCGACGATGACGGTCGAGGACAATCTCGTGCTCGGAGCATATCGGCGGAAGCGGGCTGGCGAGCGCGATTATCTGGATCAGTTGGGCCACGTCTTCGAGCTGTTTCCCCGGCTGAAGGAGCGGCGCAAGCAGGCAGCCGGAACGCTTTCTGGCGGTGAACGGCAGATGCTCGCTGTGGGTCGGGCGTTGATGGGGAAACCGCGCCTTCTGATGCTGGACGAGCCGAGTCTCGGGCTTGCGCCTCTGATCGTGAAGGAGATTCTCCATATCGTCAGCGCCCTCAAACAAACGGGCGTCGCGACCTTACTGATCGAACAAAATGCCCGGGCTGCGCTGCAGATATCCGACTATGGATATGTGCTCGAGACTGGCGAATTCGCCTTGGAAGGGCAGGCGGACAGTCTCCGGCACAATCCGCAGGTGATAGAGACTTACCTCGGCCTAGCCAAGAAAGCGGCATAGGGTTGTAGCGGGCGCAGCTCAGGTGGCGTGTTTCACGTGAAACACGCCATTTTTTTCGCCCGTGCATCTCACGCCGAGAACGCGAGCACGCGATGCCTATATAATCTTGCGATATTCCTTCTTCGGTTCGTGTCGTCCGCACACGAAATCTCCATGCTTTATCCCACAGAATTTGACGTGATCGTCGTTGGCGGCGGTCATGCAGGCACCGAGGCCGCGCTGGCTTCGGCGAGAATGGGCTGCGAAACGCTGCTTTTGACCCATAACATCGAAACGCTCGGGCAAATGAGCTGCAATCCGTCGATCGGCGGCATCGGCAAGGGGCACCTCGTTAAAGAGGTCGACGCGCTCGGCGGTGCGATGGCAGCGGCGACAGACGAGGCGGGCATCCAGTTTCGCATCCTTAATTCGTCGAAGGGCCCGGCCGTCCGCGCCACGCGTGCACAGGCGGACCGCGTGCTCTATAAGCAGGCCATCCGGCATCGGCTCGAAAATCAGCCGAATCTATGGCTCTTCCAGCAAGCGGTCGATGACTTGATGGTCGAAGGCGACCGCGTCGTCGGCGCCGTTACGCAAGTCGGACTGCGGTTTCGCGCCCGGGCCGTCGTGCTGACCGCCGGTACGTTCCTGGACGGCAAGATTCACGTCGGCCTGAACAACTATGTCGGCGGGCGGGCGGGCGATCCGGCCGCGGTCTCGTTGTCGGCGCGTCTGAAGGAGCTGAAGCTGCCGCAAGGGCGGCTCAAAACTGGGACGCCGCCTCGTATCGACGGGCGAACCATCGACTTCTCCGTCCTAGACGAACAGCCCGGCGACCTCGATCCGATCCCGGTCTTTTCGTTCCTGGGACGCGTCGAGCAGCACCCGCGGCAGATGCCGTGCTGGGTGACGCACACGAATTCCCGTACGCACGACATCATTCGCTCCGGGTTGGACCGCTCGCCGATGTACACGGGCGTGATCGAAGGCGTCGGCCCGCGATACTGTCCGTCGATCGAGGACAAGATCCACCGGTTCGCTTCCAAAGACGCGCATCAGATCTTCCTCGAGCCGGAAGGGCTGACGACCAACGAGTTTTATCCGAACGGAATCTCCACCAGCCTGCCGTTCGACGTGCAGCTCGAGCTCGTCCGGTCAATGCGTGGCCTGGAACACGCGCATATTCTTCGGCCGGGCTACGCGATCGAATATGACTACTTTGATCCGCGCGCGCTGAAGGCGTCGCTGGAGACGAAGGCGATCAACGGCCTCTTTTTCGCCGGGCAGATTAACGGTACGACCGGCTACGAGGAGGCTGCTGCACAAGGGCTGTTGGCCGGCATTAACGCTGGGTTGCAGGTGCAAGGGAAGGACGCATGGTGCCCACGGCGCGACGAAGCGTATCTCGGCGTCCTGGTGGATGACCTTGTGACCCGTGGAGTGTCGGAGCCGTATCGCATGTTCACGAGCCGGGCAGAGTATCGGTTGTCGCTTCGCGAAGACAATGCCGACATGCGGTTGACCGAGATCGGCCGAAGCATCGGCGTCATCGACGATGCACGGTGGGACGCATTTAGTCGGAAGCGCGACGCTGTTTCACGTGAAACAGAACGTCTCCGCTCTACGTGGGTCAACCCTAAGACGCTTCCGGCGGAAGAGGCGACTGCGTTGCTCGGCAAGCCGATTGACCACGAATACAGCTTGGCAGATCTGCTGCGTCGCCCGGGCGTGTCGTACGACGGCGTCTGCGCGCTGCGCGGCGGCACGTCTGGCCCGGATGCTCCGCTCGCAGATGATCCGGTTCTCCTCGAGCAAATCAAGGAACAGATCGAGATCGGCGTGAAGTATCAAGGCTATATCGAGCGGCAAGCGGACGAGATCGTGCGCAACGGCGCACAGGAGAATACGCGCTTGCCGGACGGGATCGACTACAACGACGTCCGAGGCTTGTCATTCGAGGCGCGGCAAAAGCTGATGCAGCATCGTCCGGAAACCATCGGGCAGGCGTCACGAATCTCGGGAATCACGCCCGCCGCTATCTCGCTGCTCATGGTTCATCTGAAGCGCGGGCTTGGCCGTCGCGGCAAGGGCGGCAGCGGCGACGAGCAGACGCCCACGACGTCGGCGGTGCAATGACGGATCTCGATTCGTTACTGGATCAGGGTGCCGTCGAGCTAGGCGTCGCGCTCTCCGCAGAACAAAAACGCACGCTGCTCGATTACGTCGCGCTGTTGAGCAAATGGAATGGGGTCTACAACCTGACGGCCATCCGCGAGCCCCGGCAGATGCTCATTCAGCACATTCTGGATTCGCTCGCGATTGTGCCGGCCGTGGCGGGCCTGCATGCAACGACGTTGTTGGACGTGGGTTCGGGCGGCGGCCTGCCGGGCATCGTGCTGGGCATCGCATTGCCCGATGTGCAGGTGACGCTGAACGATATCGTTCATAAGAAAACTGCATTCCAGTCACAAGCAAAAGCGCAGCTGGGCCTGCCAAACTTGTCGGTCGTGACCGGCCGTGTCGAAACACTGAAGCCGGGCGTCGACGTCCCGGGAAAATTCGATGTGATCGTGTCCCGCGCGTTCGCAGAGCTCGCGGATTTCGCTACACTTGCCCGACATCTGGTCGCGGAGGACGGTTGCATCCTCGCCATGAAAGGGGTGAAGCCCGACGCTGAAATCGCGCGCCTTCCGCAGGGCGCGGCGGTCAAGGGTATCGAACGCTTGGCGGTGCCGTTCCTCGACGCCGAGCGCCATCTCGTCGAGGTTCGATTCGATGCCTGAGCCCGTGCCGTACTGTAGCCATGCTGATCTTCTGACAGCGAAGAAACGAGGACATTAAACGATGGCAAAAATCTTCTGCGTCGCGAATCAGAAGGGCGGCGTTGGAAAGACGACGACAGCGGTGAACCTGGCAGCGAGTCTGGCCGGTCTGGGCCAGCGCGTGCTGCTGATCGACCTGGATCCGCAGGGCAACGCGACGATGGGCAGCGGGGTGGATAAAGCTGCCTGCGAGAACACGGTTTACGAAGTGCTGGTGGATGGCGTCACGTTGCGCGAGGCACGCGTCAGTCCCGAAGCCGTCGGCTACGATGTGCTGCCGGCTAACCGCGAATTGGCGGGCGCAGAAGTGGAACTCGTCGGCATGGAGAACCGCGAGCGCATTCTTCGCGCAGCGATTGCGGACATAGCGTCAGACTATGATTTCGTGCTTATTGATTGCCCGCCGGCGCTGTCGCTCTTGACGCTGAACGCGCTGTGCGCGGCGCACGGCGTCATCATCCCGATGCAGTGCGAATACTTCGCGCTCGAAGGACTCTCAGACCTCGTCAACACCATCAAGCAGATCCACGCCAATCTCAACCGCGACCTCAAGGTTATCGGACTGTTGCGCGTGATGTTCGATCCGCGGATCACGCTGCAGCAGCAGGTATCGGATCAGCTTAAAGCACACTTCGGCGACAAGGTGTTCGATGTCGTTATCCCGCGCAACGTGCGTCTTGCCGAGGCGCCCAGCTACGGCCTGCCCGGCGTCGTGTTCGACAAGGCGTCGCGCGGCGCGCAGGCGTACGTCCAGTTCGGCGCGGAAATGATCGAGCGCCTGCGCGCGCTGCAACCCCAATCGATGCGGCAGGAAACGCCGACGGAGGAACCGAAATGAACGCTGTGATGAAGAAAAAGGGTTTGGGCCGCGGTCTGGATGCATTACTCGGCGGCAGCGTCGACATTACGGAAGCCGTGCGCGGCGAGGGCACGCCGACGGTGCTGGCGCTCGACAAGCTGCAAGCAGGCAAGTATCAGCCGCGTACCCGCATGGACGAGGGCGCGTTGCAGGAACTCGCGTCGAGCATTCGCGCGCAGGGCCTGATGCAGCCGATTCTGGTGCGTTCCGTGGGCGACGACCATTACGAGATCATCGCGGGCGAGCGGCGTTTCCGTGCGGCGCGTCTTGCCGGTCTCGACGAAGTGCCGGTGCTCGTAAAGAACGTCCCCGATCAGGCCGCCGCCGCCATGGCGCTGATCGAGAACATTCAGCGCGAAGACCTGAATCCGCTGGAGGAGGCGCAGGGCATCCAGCGGCTCCTCGACGAATTCAGCTTCACGCATGAACAGGCGGCCGAAGCGGTCGGGCGTTCGCGCAGCGCGGTGTCGAACCTGCTGCGTCTTTTGAATCTGGCGTCGCCCGTTCAGACGATGCTGCTCGCCGGCGATCTCGACATGGGACACGCGCGCGCACTCTTGTCCGTCGACGCCGCCACGCAGATCCAGTTGGCCAACCATGTGGTGAACCGCCGCTTGTCGGTGCGGGAAACGGAGCGTCTCGTCGCGGCGACGCTCAAGCAGACGCCCGCGAAGGCGCGCCCGCCAAGCGACGGCGGACGCGATACGCGTCGTCTGGAAGAGGAATTGTCCGACCTGCTCGCCGCCAGCGTGAAGATCAAGGTCGGCGGCCGGGGGCGCGGCAAGGTCACGATCGACTTCGGCAATCTCGACGCGCTCGAAGGGATTCTGACGAAGCTGCGCGGCAGCATCGAAACGACAACGCCCGCAGCGTAAGGGCAAGGGTCGATCTTGTCCGAGCTCGATGCCAAGGGCGTGCGCCCCGACTTTCCGACGCGCATCTGGAAGGCGATTTCGAAGGAACCAGTGCTCGCGATACTCGTGTTCGCGCTGGTTGTGATCGAGATCGTCCGTCCACAACCGTTGACGGCGCTGCCGGGTCTGGTCGACTGGCAAACGGTTCTCACGCTCGCCGGTCTGCTGATTCTCACGAAAGCGATCGAATTGTCAGGATTCCTAATGTGGGCGGCGCATCGGCTGGTGCATCACATACACGGTGAGCGCGGGCTCGCGCTGCTGCTTGTGGCGCTGGCCGCCGGCCTGTCCACGCTGCTGACGAACGATGTCGCGCTGTTCGCCGTGGTCCCGCTCGCGCTGTCGCTCAACAAGCTGGCGCCGCTGCCGCTCAAGAAGCTCGTGATCGTGATTGCGCTGGCAGTGAACGCCGGCTCTATTCTGACGCCGCTCGGCAATCCTCAGAACTTGTTCCTCTGGCAAACAAGCGGCGTTTCCTTTGGTGTGTTCGTGTGGAAGCTGCTGCCGTTGTGCGCGGCGCTGATGGCGTTGTTGTTCGCGCTGACGTTCGCGATATTCCGCGCGACGCCCCTCGACCTATCCGGGGATGCCGAGGCGCATCGCGTAGACCGCAGGCTGTGCGGCGTCAGCATCGCCGCGTTCGGCGTTTTCGTCGCGCTGGCGGATGCGCATCACGCGGGTCCGGCGTTGGCGGCGCTGGCCGTCGGCTTCCTTCTATGGCGACGCGAGGTCGTGCTGAAGATCGACTACCTCCTGCTGCTCATCTTCGTGCTGATGTTCATCGTGCTTCGCAGTGCGGCCGCGTTGCCGACGATTCACGATGCCATCGCACGCATCGGCATCCACTCGCCGGTGCGCGCGTTCGCCGCCGGCGCGGTGCTCTCGCAGGGCATCAGCAACGTGCCGGCGGCCATCGTGCTCGCCGAGTTCTCGAAGGACTGGCGCGCGCTCGCGTTCGGCGTGAGCGTGGGCGGGTTCGGCGTGGCAATCGGCTCGCTCGCGAATCTCATCGCCGTGCGCTTGTCCGGCGAGAAGGGCATGTGGGCGCCGTTCCATGTCGTGTCGATACCCTTTTGGATCGCGGCCATGCTTATCGGCTGGGTGCTCCTTTGACGCGTCCGACACAACCCGTTTCAATCTGAAAATCTGCTTGCAATCGCAAGAAAAATCTCGCTTCTGAGACCGTTTTTTAAGGTTCGTCCGCTTGGCTTTTGACGCACCTAAACTATTGAATCCGTGACAACAATCGCTTACAATCCCCCGGATTTATCAGCTAGGCCACCTCGAAAGCGCCACGAAAGCGCAAGGTGATTCTCCGGACACTGGGTTGAAGGCCTGAAGCCGAGCGCGAGTACTTCGCGTGCGGACGTCAGGCGGATGCGACGCACATGCGCAAAGGAAACATGCAAGTCAGTGCTCGCTCGACCGGCGATAGTCACGCCACCGGAAATCAGCCGCGCAATTCGACTGACGACTCGTGGGACGCCGAAGCGCAAGATAACAATATCGTTCCGCTCACACGGGATCAGGCAGAAAAGCTGTTCGGCCCGCAAGTGAGTCGTCCATCGCGTGTCACGCCGTATCGGGTCGTGGCGGCGCAAATGGTTTTGTCCCTGGGTGCGACGCTGCTCTGGTGGCTGTTCTACAAGCCGCCGGGCGATGCTGCGCTGTCAGCCTTCCTGGGAGGAGCGATCGCCTGGGTGCCTGCGGCTCTGTTCGCCGCGCGCCTGAAGGCGAAAAGCGGCGCCGAAACGATCATGAGCTGGATGATCGGCGAAGGCGTGAAGATGGGAGCGACGATTGCTATGTTCGTCGCGGTCGCGCTCTGGTATAAGAGCGCGCTGTGGCTGCCGTTGCTCGTCACGTACATCGTCGCGCTGAAAGCGTACTGGGTTGCGATGGCGCTGCGATGACCTTGCGCCGGCCGGTCTTCATGACCTCCGGGGTAAGTGCCGCGCAGGGTGGCAGTAGGTAGCATGAACATGAGTGCGGGACGCGTTCCGCACACGGGCCTCTCGCCCCGGAGCCGCGACGCGAAGCGGCGGCTCGGAAGCGAAGGCGGCGAAAGATTTTTGACAATTTGGGTGGCTTTAACGATATGGCAGCTAGCGAAGGAACGCACGCTCTGGATCCGTCCGAGTACATTGCGCACCACTTGCAGAATCTTTCCACGCATCCGCAGACGTCGATCTTCGACATCCACGTCTGGAATCTGGACACGCTGTTCTGGTCCATCGTATGCGGCCTTTTGACCATCATCATTCTGGGCCTGGCTGCGCGCAAGGCCACGTCCGGCGTGCCCGGCCGTTTCCAGTGCGCAATCGAAATGCTCGTGGAAATGGTCGAGGACCAGTCGAAGTCGATGATCCACGGCAGCCGCCGTTTCATCGCGCCGCTCGCGCTGACCGTGTTCGTCTGGGTCGCGCTGATGAACTCGCTCGACTTCATCCCCGTTGACTTGCCTGGCCGCGTAATCGGCTGGCTCGGGCTCGAGCACGCGCTTCCGCATCATCGCATCGTGCCGACCGCTGACCTCAACGGCACCATCGGCATCGCGCTGGGCGTGTTGCTGCTGATGCTCTACTACAACATCAAGATCAAGGGCGCCGGCGGTTTCGTGCACGAACTGCTGTCCGCTCCGTTCGGCTCGCATCCGGTTCTGTGGATTCCGAACCTCGCGCTGAACATCATCGAGTTCGCCGCCAAAACGGTTTCCCTCGGCATGCGACTTTTCGGCAACATGTACGCCGGCGAGCTGCTGTTCCTGCTGATCGCGCTTCTCGGCAGCATGTGGACCTTCGGTGCGAACCTGTCCGTGCTCGGCTTCATTGGCCATGTGATCGCGGGCACGGTGTGGGCAGTGTTCCACATCCTGATCGTGTTTCTGCAGGCCTTCATTTTCATGATGCTGACGCTGGTGTATCTCGGCCAGGCGCATGACACGCACTGACGTGAGCGTGCCGAGGTCCGGAATCGTCACAGAATCACAGTTTTAATTTTTATAAATCCAGTTCCAAAGTCTTTAATCAAAGGAGTGATCATGCAAGCTTTCATCGCCAACATCCAGGGTCTGACCGCCGTCGGTATCGGCATCATCATCGGCCTGGGTGCAATCGGCGCCTGTATCGGTATCGGTCTGATGGGCGGCAAGTACATTGAAGCGTGCGCCCGCCAGCCGGAACTGATGAACCCGCTGCAGACCAAGATGTTCCTGCTGGCTGGTCTGATCGACGCGGCGTTCCTGATCGGCGTTGGTGTGGCAATGCTGTTTGCGTTCGCGAACCCGCTGCTCGCACGTCTCGCAGGCTGAGGTTTCTCGGAAGTGCGCGTCCGAATTTTTGACAGGACGCAGAACGGAACGGGTGAGGCGCTGATCGAGCACAACAGCCGGTTAGCGCCTTTTAACCGTTTCACTCTCCGATCAAGCAACGTTTAAGGAAACACCGTGAATCTCAACGCAACCCTGTTTGCGCAAATGGTCGTGTTTCTGATCCTCGCGTGGTTCACGATGAAGTTCGTGTGGCCGCCGTTGATCAACGCCCTCGACGAGCGCTCGAAGAAGATTGCCGACGGCCTCGCCGCCGCCGACAAGGGCAAGGCGGAGCTGGAAGCCGCGCACAAGCGCGTCGACCAGGAACTCGCGCAGGCTCGCAACGACGGCCAGCAGCGCATTGCGGACGCCGAGAAGCGCGCCGCCGCCGTCGCCGAAGAAATCAAGGCCAACGCGCAAGCCGAAGCCGCGCGCATCATCGCGCAGGCCAAGGCGGACGCCGACCAGCAAATCGTTAAGGCCCGCGAAACGCTGCGTGCTGAAGTCGCGGCGCTGGCCGTGAAGGGCGCAGAGCAAATTCTGAGACGCGAAGTCGATCAGAAGGCTCACGCCGATCTGCTGAATCAACTCAAAACCGAGCTCTGATCATGGCCGAATTTGCAACCATCGCTCGTCCTTACGCAGAAGCGCTGTTCCGCGTGGCCGAAACCGGCGATCTCGCGGGCTGGTCCACCTTCGTCGAGGAGCTGGCACAGGTTGCGCGTCTGCCCGAAGTGGAATCGGTCGCCTCGAGCCCGAAAGTGAGCCGCGAGCAGATCACCGACTTGCTGCTCGCCGCGGTGAAGTCGCCGCTCGCTCAGAGCAACGCTCAGGCAAAGAACTTCGTGCGCATGCTGGTGGACAACCATCGTCTGCCGCTGCTGCTGGAAATCGCCGTCCAGTTCGACGAGCTGAAAAACGCCCGTGAAGGTGCGGCCGACGCGCATATCGTCAGCGCGTTCCCCCTCGAAGGCGCACAGTTGAACGACCTGGTCGCAAGCCTCGAACGCAAGTTCGAGCGCAAGCTGAAACCGATCGTCGAAATCGATCAGTCGCTGATCGGCGGCGTTCGCGTGACGGTTGGCGACGAAGTGCTCGATACCTCGGTCCGCGCGCGCCTTGCCAGCATGCAGACGGCGCTCACCGCCTGACGCTTCTTGGAAGCGCCTTAGCTGGCACGCAACAGAATTGACTATCAGGAGCGAATAATGCAACTCAATCCCTCTGAGATCAGCGAGCTGATCAAGAGCCGGATCCAGGGCCTTGAAGCGAGCGCGGACGTTCGCAACCAGGGCACCGTGATCTCCGTGACCGACGGTATCGTGCGTATCCACGGCCTTTCGGACGTGATGCAGGGCGAAATGCTCGAGTTTCCGGGCAACACCATCGGTCTTGCACTGAACCTCGAACGTGACTCTGTCGGCGCCGTTATTCTCGGTGAGTACGAGCACATCACGGAAGGCGACATCGTCAAGACGACGGGCCGCATTCTGGAAGTGCCGGTCGGCCCGGAACTGATCGGCCGCGTGGTCGATGCGCTCGGCAACCCGATCGACGGCAAGGGCCCGATCAACGCCAAGATGACCGACGCTATCGAAAAGATCGCGCCGGGCGTGATCTGGCGTAAGTCGGTGTCGCAGCCGGTGCAGACGGGTCTGAAGTCGATCGACGCGATGGTGCCGATCGGCCGCGGCCAGCGCGAGCTGATCATCGGTGACCGTCAGTGCGGCAAGAGCGCCGTGGCTGTCGACGCGATCATCAACCAGAAGGGCAAGAACCTCATCTGTATCTACGTCGCGATCGGCCAGAAGGCTTCGTCGATCATGAACGTGGTGCGCAAGCTCGAAGAAACCGGCGCAATGGCTTACACCATCGTCGTCGCGGCTTCGGCTTCGGAATCGGCAGCGATGCAGTACCTCGCGCCGTACGCCGGCTGCACGATGGGCGAATACTTCCGCGATCGCGGCGAAGACGCGCTGATCGTGTATGACGACTTGACCAAGCAAGCATGGGCGTATCGCCAGATCTCGCTGCTGCTGCGTCGTCCGCCGGGCCGCGAAGCGTATCCGGGTGACGTGTTCTATCTGCACTCGCGTCTGCTCGAGCGCGCGGCTCGCGTCTCGGAAGAGTACGTCGAGAAGTTCACCAACGGCGAAGTGAAGGGCAAGAGCGGTTCGCTGACGGCGCTGCCGGTCATCGAAACGCAAGCCGGCGACGTGACCGCGTTCGTCCCGACGAACGTGATTTCGATTACCGACGGCCAGATCTTCCTGGAAACCGACCTGTTCAACGCCGGTATCCGCCCTGCGATCAACGCGGGCGTGTCGGTGTCGCGCGTCGGTGGCGCAGCTCAGACGAAGGTCGTGAAGAAGCTGTCGGGCGGTATCCGTACCGACCTCGCGCAGTATCGTGAACTGGCGGCGTTCGCGCAGTTCGCGTCGGACCTCGACGAAGCGACCCGCAAGCAGCTGGAGCGCGGCCGCCGCGTGACGGAACTGCTGAAGCAGCCGCAGTATCAGCCGCTGCAAGTGTGGGAACTGTCGGTGGCGCTGTTCGCGGCCAACAACGGCTATCTCGACGATCTGGAAGTTGCGCAAGTGCTGCCGTTCGAAAAGGGCCTGCGCGAATACCTGAAGACGAGCCATGCCGATCTGATTAAGCGCATCGAAGACAATAAAGACTTGTCGAAGGACGACGAAGGCGCGCTGCATGCCGCGCTGAAGGACTTCAAGAAGTCGGGCGCTTATTGATCGGGACTGAGGAGCAACGCGCGGCGCATCGTCGATGACCGCCGCGCGGCTTCGATCAAGGAGTAAGCAATGGCTGGAATGAAGGAAATTCGCGGCAAGATCAAGAGCGTGCAGAACACGCGCAAGATCACGAAAGCGATGGAAATGGTCGCCGCATCCAAGATGCGCCGCGCCCAGGAGCGCATGCGTTCCGCCCGCCCGTACGCCGACCGAGTCCGCGCAATCGCAGCGCACATGAGCGCCGCGAATCCCGAGTATCGTCACCCGTTCATGGTGAAGAACGACGGCGCGAAAGCGGCTGGCCTGATCCTCGTCAC
The DNA here is from genome assembly GCF_022879575.1 of Caballeronia sp. SL2Y3. Classification (NCBI taxonomy): domain Bacteria; kingdom Pseudomonadati; phylum Pseudomonadota; class Betaproteobacteria; order Burkholderiales; family Burkholderiaceae; genus Caballeronia; species Caballeronia sp. SL2Y3. The sequence goes on along the minus strand of NZ_CP084260.1, from coordinate 2,724,401 downwards.
GACCGACAAGGGCCTGTGCGGCGGCATGAACACGAACATCCTGCGTGCGTCGCTGAACCGCATCAAGGAACTGGATCAGAGCGGCGTGTCCATCGAGGCGTCGGCCATCGGCGGCAAGGGACTCGGCTTTCTGAACCGGCTGCGCGCCCGTGTCGTGTCGCAAGTCACGCAATTGGGCGACACGCCGCATCTGGAAAAGCTGATCGGCGCGATCAAGGTGCAGCTCGACTTGTACTCGGAAGGCAAGGTCAACGCGGTGTACCTGGCGTACACGCGCTTCGTCAACACGATGAAGCAGGAGCCGGTGATCGAGCAACTTCTGCCGCTGTCGATCGACGATCTCCATAAACAGGGGAGCGAAGGCGAAACGCCGAAGACGTCGTGGGATTACATCTACGAGCCGGACGCGCAAACCGTGGTGGACGACCTGCTCGTGCGTTACGTCGAGGCGCTCGTCTATCAGGCGGTCGCGGAGAACATGGCGTCGGAGCAGTCAGCGCGCATGGTCGCGATGAAGGCGGCGTCGGACAACGCGAAACAAGTGATCAACGAACTGCAGCTCGTCTACAACAAGAGCCGTCAGGCAGCGATTACGAAAGAATTGTCGGAAATCGTCGGCGGCGCCGCGGCGGTCTGAGTTTGCTGACCGCGTGAAAGAACACAGTATCTAAAGGAAATGCGATGAGTACTACTGCTTTGGTAGAAGGCAAGATCGTACAGTGCATCGGCGCCGTTATCGACGTGGAATTTCCGCGTGCGGAAATGCCGAAGATTTACGACGCGCTCATTCTGGAAGGCACGGAACTGACGCTCGAAGTCCAGCAGCAGCTGGGCGACGGCGTGGTCCGCACCATCTGTCTGGGTGCATCCGACGGCCTGCGCCGCGGCACGATGGTCAAGAACACCGGCAAGCCGATCAGCGTGCCGGTCGGCAAGCCGACGCTCGGCCGGATCATGGACGTGCTGGGCCGTCCGATCGACGAAGCGGGCCCGATCGAATCGACGAACCTGCGTTCGATTCACCAGCAAGCGCCTTCGTTCGACGAACTGTCGCCGTCGACCGAGCTGCTGGAAACCGGCATCAAGGTTATCGACCTGATCTGCCCGTTCGCGAAGGGCGGCAAGGTGGGTCTGTTCGGCGGTGCAGGCGTGGGCAAGACCGTGAACATGATGGAACTCATCAACAACATCGCGAAGGAACACGGCGGTTATTCCGTGTTCGCAGGCGTGGGTGAGCGTACCCGTGAAGGGAACGACTTCTATCACGAAATGAAGGACTCGAACGTTCTGGACAAGGTCGCGCTGGTGTACGGCCAGATGAACGAGCCGCCGGGCAACCGTCTGCGCGTCGCGCTGACCGGCCTGACGATGGCCGAGCACTTCCGTGACGAAGGCCTGGACGTGCTGTTCTTCGTGGACAACATCTACCGTTTCACGCTGGCAGGCACGGAAGTGTCGGCACTGCTCGGCCGTATGCCGTCTGCAGTGGGCTATCAGCCGACGCTGGCTGAAGAAATGGGCAAGCTGCAAGAGCGCATCACGTCGACCAAGACCGGCTCCATCACGTCGGTTCAGGCCGTGTACGTCCCTGCGGACGACTTGACCGACCCGTCGCCGGCCACGACCTTCGGCCACCTGGATGCAACCGTCGTGTTGTCGCGTGACATCGCTTCGCTCGGTATCTATCCGGCAGTGGACCCGCTCGATTCGACCTCGCGTCAGATCGACCCGAACGTGATCGGCGAAGAGCACTACTCGATCACGCGCGGCGTGCAGCAAACGCTGCAGCGCTACAAGGAATTGCGCGACATCATCGCGATTCTGGGCATGGACGAACTGTCGCCGGAAGACAAGCTGTCGGTCGCGCGCGCGCGCAAGATCCAGCGTTTCCTGTCGCAGCCGTTCCACGTCGCTGAAGTGTTCACGGGTTCGCCGGGCAAGTACGTGCCGCTGAAGGAAACCATTCGTGGCTTCAAGATGATCGTCGATGGCGAGTGCGATCATCTGCCGGAACAGGCGTTCTACATGGTTGGCACGATCGACGAAGCCTTCGAAAAGGCCAAGAAGATCCAGTAAAGGTCGGGTGTATCGAAGCGGACGCCGGCTTGTGCCGGCGTCCTCGAACTACGCTCAACCCAGGAGTTGGACAACATGGCAACCATCAAAGTAGACGTCGTCAGCGCGGAAGAGCAGATCTTCTCGGGCCAGGCGAAGTTCGTCGCGCTGCCGGGCGAGTCAGGTGAGCTCGGCATTCTGCCGGGTCACACGCCGCTCATCACGCGCATTCGTCCGGGCGCAGTGCGCATCGAGGCGGAAGACGGCTCGGAAGAGTTCGTGTTCGTCGCGGGCGGAATTCTGGAGATTCAGCCGGGCATCGTGACCGTGCTGGCCGACACCGCAATTCGCGGTGCCGATCTGGACGAAGCCAAGGCCGAGCAAGCGAAGAAGCGCGCCGAGGAAGCGATGCAGAACAACGCATCCGAACTCGAGTACGCTACGGCGCAAGCCGAACTGGCGTATGCAGCGGCGCAGCTCGCAGCGATCCAGCGTTTGCGCAAGGCGCACGCGAAGCACTGAGCAAAGACGCACATTCGCGTGTCAGGAAAGCAGCCTCCGGGCTGCTTTTTTTATGCGTGCAAGCCTCGGCAAATGTGCATATCGGATGCGCGACGCTTCCGGTATGCACGTAATGCTTTGATTCCCCGAAGCCTCGACCGATCTGACCGACAAGCATTGCGGGTAACACTGAATGCCCGCTGGCCGCGTCGCCATGCACAATGGCCTTCCAATTAGCCTTCATCCGGGCGGAGTCCATCGATGGCACACGAACCGACGCACGCCGGCGCGCAGATCGAACCGCGCGACGGCCTCTCTTATGTCCGCGGCGCGACCGATATCCCTCTCAGCGATGCCACCGTCTCGCGCTTCCTTCTGGAAACGGTTGCGCGCTTTCCGGACCGACCGGCCGTCGTGTTCCGAGAGCAGAACGTCCGCTGGACGTGGCGCGAGTTCGCCCATGAGGTCGACGCGCTCGCGACCGCGCTGCTGCAACTCGGCCTCAAGGCGGGCGATCGCGTCGGCATCTGGTCGCCGAATCGCGCCGAGTGGCTGCTGACGCAGTTCGCCACCGCGCGCATCGGTGCTGTCTTGGTGAACATCAATCCGGCGTATCGGCTCGCCGAGTTGGAATACGCGCTGCACAAGGTCGGCTGCACGGCGATCATCGCGGCCGAGCAGTTCAAGACATCGAAGTATCTGGATATGCTTCAGGCGCTCGCGCCCGAGTTGTCCGACGCCGAGCCGAACGACCTGCACGCGGCCAAGCTCCCTGCGCTGCGCACGGTGATCCGCATGGGCGACGGCACGACGCCCGGCATGCTGAATTTCGACGACGTGATGCGCCGGGGCCGCGCCGCGCTCGACACTGCGCGACTCGACGCGCTCGAAGCGAAGCTCGACGCGCACGACGCGATCAACATCCAGTTCACCAGCGGTACGACCGGCAATCCGAAGGGCGCGACGCTCACGCATCGGAACATTGTCAACAACGCGCGATATATCGCGATGGCCATGCGCCTGACCGAGGCCGATTCGCTCTGCATTCCCGTGCCGCTGTATCACTGCTTCGGCATGGTGCTGGCGGTGCTCGCGTGCGTATCGACGGGCGCGGCGATGGTCTTTCCCGGCGAAGCATTCGATCCCGCCGCGACGCTCGCCGCCGTTAGCGAAGAGGGCTGCACCGCGCTGCACGGCGTGCCGACGATGTTCATCGCGGAACTGGATCACCCCGATTTCGCGAAATACGACCTCAGCCGCCTGCGCACGGGGATCATGGCGGGCTCGCCGTGCCCCATCGAGACGATGAAGCGCGTCGTGTCGAAGATGCACCTGAACGAGATCACCATCGCGTACGGCATGACGGAGACGAGCCCCGTTTCGTTCCAGAGTTCGACGACGGACCCCCTCGGCAAGCGCACCGCCACTGTCGGCCGCATTCAGCCGCATCTCGAAGTGAAGATCGTCGATGCGCTCGGGCAAATCGTGCCGGTCGGACAGACGGGCGAACTTTGCACGCGCGGTTATTCGGTGATGAAAGGCTATTGGGGCGACGAAGCCAAGACCCGCGAAGCGATCGTCGATGGCTGGATGCACACCGGCGATCTTGCGACGCTCGACGCGGAGGGTTACTGCAATATCGTCGGGCGGTTGAAGGACATGCTGATACGCGGCGGCGAGAACATTTATCCGCGAGAGATCGAAGAATTCCTGTTCCGTCATCCCAAGATCCAGTCGGTTCAGGTTTTCGGCGTGCCCGACGCGAAATACGGCGAGGAAGTCTGCGCATGGATCGTGGTGCGCCCGGGTGAGCAGGCGACTGAGCAGGAGATCCGTGCATTCTGCGAAGGGCAGATCGCGCACTACAAGATTCCGCGCTATATCCGCTTTGTCGACGAGTTGCCGATGACCGTCACCGGCAAAGTGCAGAAGTTCGTGATGCGCGCTCAGATGATCGACGAACTGAAGCTGGCCGAAGCGAAGACCGCCTGAGCACGCCTCCGCGCCGTCGCGGAAAGACAAAGGGAGCGCAGCGCGCTCCCTTCTGTCATGGGCAAACGATACGAAAAACGCCTGCGTCGACGCGCGCAAACGTTTGTCGAGGCGAAAAAAAAGCGGGCCTGGAGCCCGCTAAAAACCACACGCTACGGGGTTAGCGCGAGGAGACCAACTGTGGGAGCTTCGGTTATGCCTTTAAACCGAAGAACGATCCCAACACGGATGCCCCCTATTCGGAGCGCCGGGACATGCCGGCTTGCGATTTGCGTCGCGATTTCCGCAGCGCAATCGAGACCACCCGTGTTGAAACCGTTTGAACAGATTGTGGGCGAATTGATTGACGATGGCCGTAACAAAGTGTTTCAGGTTGTAACCCAAAACTCATTATCATCAAGCTCAACATTGTCGCTCGAAACCGCCTACTCCTGCCCAATTATTGCGCCTTAATCCGGCCATTTATTCATTCGCCGCAATGCCAGTGCAAAATGCAGTTTAAACGGCGGCGGCCGTATTGGCTATTCGTCAGAAAAATAGCACGGGCGGACGCATGAAAACGATTTTTTGGTGTGTTTTCAATGCGCCGTGACTACGCAAATCGCTAATTGGAGACATGCATTGACCATCGATTCGGACCTTCTTCACTATTACGGCCGCGTCGCGGAAGCGTTCCCGCCGCTCGGACCCGATGCGGATGCGTCCGCTGTGCGCCAGCGGTTCAAGGCGGTCGCCCAGGCGTACTCGGGCGCGCGCGACGACGCCATCGCCGTCGAGGACATTGACGTTTCTTTACAAAGCCGCACGCTTGCCGCGCGCATCTATCGGCCGAAGGCGGCAAGCGGACCGCTGCCCTTGCTTGTCTACTTTCACGGCGGCGGCTGGGTGGTGGGTGACATCGAGACGCACGACGGCCTCGTCGCGCGGCTCGCGCTCGATGCGCAGTGTGCCGTCGCGAGCGTCGATTACCGGCTCGCGCCGGAGCATCCGTTCCCGGCTCCGTGCGATGACGCATTGGACGCGCTTCTGTGGCTGGCGGAACATCGCTCGCGGCTTGGTTTCGCGATGGACAGGCTGGGCGTCGGCGGCGACAGCGCCGGCGCGCATCTGGCGGTCGTCGCGGCGCGCGGCGCGAATCAGCGCGTAGCGGGCCTCGTCAACATGCAACTGCTGCTGTATCCGGTGATGCGCCGCCAGTTCGACAGCCCGAGTTGTCTCGCCAATGCCAATGGGCCGGGCCTCACCAACGACGAAATGCGCTGGTACTGGACGCAGTTTCTGTCCGGCGCCGCGCCCGACGAGCACGACGTTCGCGCGTTCCCGCTCGCGGAGCCGTACGAGCGGACGCCCGCGCGCGCGTTGATTGTCGCGGCCGCCTATGATCCGCTCTACGACGACGCCTACGAACTTCAGCGTTTCCTCGAAGCGAACGGCGGACGCGTCGAACTCATCGACGCGGCGAACATGACGCATGGCTTCGGCCGCCTGCATGCGCAGTCCGGCGCGGCGCTCGACTGGTTGCGGCGAACCGGCGAGCGCGCCGGCGTACTGCTGCGCGCGGAACGCTGACGCGTTACTTCAACCACTTGTCGACGACAGTCTGAAATTCGCCGGTCGAACGCGCGAGGTGCAACCACTGATCGACATACTGCTGCCACGCGACGTCCCCGCGCGGCAGCAGATACGCCTTCTCGCCGAACTGGAACGGCTTGTCCGGATGCACCGAGCACAGACCGGGATTCAGCTTCTGCTGAAGCAGAGTCTCGGAGGCGTCGGTGACCATGACATCGGCGCGGCCGTCGAGTATCTGCTTGAAGATCGTCACGTTGTCCGGATACTCGATCAGCTGCGAGTGCGAGAAGTATTGCTTCGCGAACCGTTCGTTGGTGCCGCCCGGATTGACGATCGTGCGCACGTTCGGCTGGTCGATCTGCGCGACGGTCTGATACTTGTCGACGTCGCCGCAACGCACGATCGGCGTCTTGCCGTCTTCCATGTACGGCGCGGTGAAGAATGCGCGCTTTTGCCGCTCGAGCGTCGTCGACACGCCGCCGACCGCCATATCGCACTTCGCGACGAAGTCGTTCATCAGATCCGACCACGACGTTTTGACGTAATCGGCTTTCGCGCCGAGCGACTTCGCGAGGCTGTCCGCGAGATCGATGTCGATGCCTTCGAACTGACCGTCCGCCCGCAAGAACGAATACGGTTTGTAGTCGCCGGTCGTGCAGACGCGCAGCGTGTGGCGCGCGAGCACTTCGTCGAGCCGCGAGGCGTACGCGGGCGCGGCCTGCACGACGCTGCCGCCCTGAACGGTCTGAGCGTGCGCGACGTTCGATGCGAGAAGCGGCCAAGTCAGCGCGCAGGCGGCGAGACGGAAGGACATGCGTTTCATCGATGCTCCTGGTTCTAGTTGTGATGGGCCGCGACGACGCCGGCGGCCATCGATGATAACGACCGTCCGCGCGTCTGCAAATCATCTCGAAAACGCCGCGACGCGCGCCGATTTGCCGCCGCGCTGCCGCGAAAACGGGCAGCCGGTCCGGTAGAATGGGCGATTCTTCAGGCTTCGGCACCGAGCGACGTGGCACACACACTTCTCAACGACACCTTCTTGCGTGCGCTGCTGCGCCAGCCGACCGAATACACGCCGATCTGGCTGATGCGTCAAGCCGGCCGTTATCTGCCCGAATACAATGCCACGCGCTCGCGCGCCGGCAGCTTCCTCGGCCTCGCGAAGAATCCGGATTTCGCCACCGAGGTCACGCTGCAACCGCTCGAACGCTATCCGCTCGACGCCGCGATTCTTTTCTCCGACATCCTCACTGTGCCGGACGCGATGGGCCTTGGCCTGAACTTCGTGCAAGGCGAAGGTCCGCGTTTCGAACGCACGGTGCGCACGGAAGAGGATGTGAAGCGTCTCTCGGTGCCGGACATCGGCGCGACGCTGCGCTATGTGACCGACGCCGTGAGCCAGATCCGCCGCGCGCTCACCGACGCGCAAGGTCGCCAGAAGGTGCCGCTCATCGGTTTTTCCGGCAGCCCGTGGACGCTCGCGTGCTACATGGTCGAAGGCGGCGGCTCGGACGATCACCGGACCGTGAAGGCCATGGCCTATGCGCGGCCCGACCTCATGCACCGCATTCTCGACATCAATGCGCAAGCCGTGACCGCGTATCTGAACGCGCAGATCGAGGCGGGCGCGCAGGCCGTCATGGTCTTCGACACGTGGGGCGGGGCGCTTGCCGACGGCGCGTATCAACGCTTTTCGCTCGACTACATTTCGAAGGTCGTCTCGGGTCTGAAGCGCGAACACGACGGGGCGCGCGTGCCGGTCATCACCTTCACGAAGGGCGGCGGGCTGTGGCTCGACGAGATCGCCGCCACGGGCGTGGATGCGGTCGGCCTCGACTGGACGGTGAACCTGGGCGCGGCACGTGAGCGCGTCGGCGATCGCGTCGCGCTACAAGGCAATATCGATCCCGCCGTGCTCTTCGCGCCGCCCGAAGCGATTCGCGCCGAAGCGCGCGGCGTCCTGGACAGCTTCGGGAATTTTCCAGGCCACGTATTCAATCTGGGACACGGCATTTCGCAGTTCACGCCGCCGGAGCACGTCGCGGAACTGGTCGACGAGGTGCATGAGTACAGTCGCGCCATGCGCGCGCAGGGCGCCTCGCGATAATCAGCGATGCTGCGGCGCAGCGGGCGTCGATGCTCGTCCATGGCGGGCGCGTACGTCGCTTTCGGGACTGCCCGCAGTTGGCGGTCTCTCGCGATGTCAAGGTGGACTTATGCACATTTTGTTCGTTGCATCGCGCCATCAGACGTATCGCCGCAGATAGCCCATAAAAGCCGGCTATTCTTGCTGTAAGTCGCTGATTCCAAACAACTTATAAGAGTCTTGTCCGATATGTGGGCAAACGCACGCAAGCGATCCGCGACATTCTTTGCGGCGGACCGCGCGGAACTTCTCAACAAAGTTATCCACAGGGCTGTGGAAAGCGGCGGAAAACCAAAAAAAACCGGACACTTCCCGGCGACGTTGACGTTTCACATTAACTTCGCCCGCGCGAGGCTTGCACCGCCGTCTCGCGCCCGCAGTGCCGGGCCTTGCGGACGCTTCACGCGATGACGGACGTTTTCGTGCGCGTTGCCGTCGATCAGCCCATGCCCGTGCTGTTCGACTACCGCTATGCGCTGGGCGGCGAACCGTCCGTCGGCGCACTCGTCGAGGTGCCGTTCGGACGGCGCGACGTCGTCGGGCTGATCTGCGAGATCACGTCCGCGACCGAGGTGCCGCCGAATAAGTTGCGCGACGTGACACGCATCTGCCGCGAATGCCCGCTGCTTTCCGCGCAGTGGATCGCGCTCGCGCAATTCGCGGCGGAATACTACCAGCGCGGGCTCGGCGAAGTGGCGCTGCCGGCGCTTCCGCAAGCCTTGCGCGACGCGTCGCGGTGGGATCGGCTGCTCTCGGTCGAGGAGCGTTTTCGGCTGCTGCCCGCTGGTCGCGATGCGCTCCCGGACGCGCTGCCCGTTCGCGCCCACGCGCTGCGCCGTCTGGCTGCGGCGCTCGCCGAACATGAGTTGGTGACCGTATCCGACGCGCGCGCGCTGCAACCGAAGGCGTCCGCCACTTTCGACGACTGGCTCGCGCGCGGCTGGATCGAACAGGCCGCGCCAAGCGAACCGACGCGGCCCGACTCGCCGTCATCGCCGACCGGCGCGGCGTCGCTTCCGCATCTCACCGACGAACAACGCGAAGCCGTCGATGCCATCGCGGGCGCTAAGGGGTTCGCGCCGTTCCTACTCCACGGCGTCACGGGCAGCGGCAAGACCGAGGTCTATCTCCACGCGCTTGCCGCGTTGCTCGCGGCTCGGCCCGACGCGCAGGCGCTCGTTCTCGTACCGGAAATCAACCTCACGCCGCAGTTCGAAGCGGCCTTTCGCCAGCGATTTGCCGCGCTCCCGCCGGATTCCATCGTCACCATGCACAGCGGCCTGGCCGAGGGCGAGCGCGCGCGCAACTGGCTTGCGGCCCACACCGGCAGCGCGCGCATCGTGCTCGGCACGCGGCTCGCCATTCTCGCGTCGATGCCGAGCCTCGCGATGATCGTCGTCGACGAGGAACACGATCCGGCCTACAAGCAGCAGGAAGGCTTGCGCTACTCGGCGCGCGATTTGGCGGTCTACCGCGCGAAGCAACTGGAAATTCCGGTGGTGCTCGGGTCGGCGACGCCCTCGCTCGAAACGTGGTGGCAGGCCGAGCAGGGCCGCTACACGCGACTCACGTTGACGCGCCGCGCCGTGACCGACGCCGCGCTGCCGACCGTGCGGCTCATCGATCTGGAAGAAGAACACAGGCGCGGCCGGGCGTCGGTGGAAGGGCTGTCGGGGCTTCTCATCGCGGCGCTGAAGTCGCGGCTGGAGCGCGGCGAGCAAAGCCTCGTCTTTCTGAACCGACGCGGCTACGCGCCGATTCTCTCGTGCGACGCCTGCGGCTGGGTCGCGGGCTGCCCGCGTTGCAGCGCCTACGCGGTGCTGCATAAGCCGGAGCGTGCGCTGCGCTGCCACCACTGCGGCTGGGAGTCGCGCATTCCGAAGTCGTGCCCGGATTGCGGCAACATCGATATCGCGCCGATGGGCCGTGGCACACAGCGCGTCGAGGAGACGCTCGCGAGCGTGGTGCCGGGCGCGCGGGTGCTGCGCATCGACGCCGACAGCACGCGGCGCAAAGGCAGCGCGCAGGCGCTGTTTTCGGACGTCCACGCGGGCGAGGTCGATATTCTCGTCGGCACGCAGATGATCGCGAAAGGACACGATTTCCGGCGTGTCACGCTCGTCGGCGTGCTGAACGCGGACACGGCGCTCTTCTCGCACGACTTCCGCGCGAGCGAGCGGCTCTTCGCGCAACTGACGCAGGTGAGCGGCCGCGCCGGCCGCGCCGGGCTGCCGGGCGAAGTGCTGATCCAGACGCGCTATCCGCGCCACGCGCTTTATCTTGCGTTGTCGCGACAAGACTACGTCGGATTCGCGAACGCCACGCTTGCCGAGCGACGGGACGCGCGCCTGCCGCCCTTCGTCTATCAGGCGATGCTGCGCGCCGAAGGCCGCACGCTCGAAGCCGCGATCGCGTTTCTCGAAGACGCCGCCGCCGCGTTCGCGCCGTTGCCCGGCGCGGACCGCGTGACCGTCTACGATCCCGTGCCGCTCACCATCGTCAAGGTCTTCAACGTGCACCGCGCGCAACTGCTGCTGGAAAGCGGCTCGCGCGCCGCGCTGCAAACGGCGCTGCGAGCGTGGCAGCCGGTGCTGCGCTCGCTCAAAGGCGTGCTGCGCTGGAACGTGGAAGTCGACCCGCTCGACGTTTAATGGCGGCGGGCCGCCCGCCGCTCGTCAGACTTTCGCGCGCGATGCCTCCGCGCCGCCGCGAACCGGCGTCGCCTCGTCGCGCGTATCGTCGACATGATGCGTACGCGACGACGCCCCGCGCACGAACAGCACCATGCAAAGCGCGAACATCGCCCAAACCCCGACCACCACCATCCACGTGCTCATGTTGTCGTTCCCCGTAGCTGCTTTTGTAGCGCCGGACGGCGCGCATCGCTTTATATCGGCAGCGGGGACGCATTTACTTAGGGGTTGTCCCAAAAAACGTCGGGTTAGGGAAACTACTAGGCGATTTCCGCCACCGGACAAGCATCCGAAAAACAGCCGAGACGCCCGCCTCACAACGGTTTGGCGGCGGTGCAACCGTCTCGAAAATGCCGGTTGCACCTTTTATATCAGCGGGGTACGATTCGCCAACTTTTAGGTCCCTGGCCGGGTAAGCGTGACCGGCAAACGAAGGAAATATGGCGAGCACAACCCTTGGCGTGAAAGTCGACGATTTGCTGCGGTCCCGGCTGAAAGACGCCGCCACGCGGCTGGAACGCACTCCTCATTGGCTGATCAAGCAGGCGATCTTCGCGTATCTGGAGCGGATCGAGCACGGCCAGCTTCCGCCGGAACTCTCGGGCGTGAACGGCACATCGGAAATGAGCGACGCCGCGAGTGTCGAAGGCGACGAAGACGGCGCGCCGCATCCGTTCCTGGACTTCGCGCAGAACGTGCAACCGCAGTCGGTGCTGCGCGCGGCCATCACGGCGGCGTATCGCCGTCCGGAGCCGGAATGCGTGCCGTTTCTGATCGGTCAGGCGCGACTGCCGGCCACCGTTGCCGCCGACACTGAAAAGCTCGCGACGAAGCTCGTCGAAACGCTGCGCGCGAAGAGCAAGGGCGGCGGCGTGGAAGGGCTGATCCACGAATTTTCGCTGTCAAGTCAGGAAGGCGTGGCGCTGATGTGTCTCGCCGAAGCGCTCTTGCGCATTCCCGACCGCGCCACGCGCGACGCGCTCATTCGCGACAAGATCAGCAAGGGCGACTGGCGCTCGCACATGGGCCAGGCGCCGTCGTTGTTCGTCAACGCCGCGACGTGGGGCCTGATGATCACCGGCAAGCTCGTGACGACGAACAGCGAAGCCGGCCTCTCGTCGGCGCTCACGCGCATGATCGGCAAGGGCGGCGAGCCGCTGATCCGCAAGGGCGTCGACATGGCGATGCGTCTGATGGGCGAGCAGTTCGTCACCGGCGAGACCATCTCCGAAGCGCTCGCGAACAGCCGCAAGTTCGAAGCGCGCGGTTTCCGTTATTCCTACGACATGCTCGGCGAAGCCGCGACGACCGAAGAAGACGCGCAGCGTTACTACGCGTCCTACGAGCAGGCCATCCACGCGATCGGCAAGGCGGCCGGCGGGCGCGGCATCTACGAAGGCCCGGGCATCTCGATCAAGCTGTCCGCGCTGCATCCGCGTTACTCGCGCTCGCAGCAGGAGCGCACGATGAGCGAACTGCTGCCGCGCGTGCGCGCGCTGGCGCAACTCGCGCGCCGCTATGACATCGGCCTGAACATCGACGCCGAGGAAGCCGACCGCCTCGAACTCTCGCTCGACCTGCTCGAGGCGCTGTGCTTCGATCCGGAACTGGCGGGCTGGAACGGCATCGGCTTCGTGGTGCAGGCGTACCAGAAGCGTTGCCCGTTCGTGATCGACTATCTGGTCGATCTCGCGCGCCGCAGCCGTCATCGCTTGATGATTCGTCTCGTCAAAGGCGCGTACTGGGATACCGAAATCAAGCGCGCGCAAGTGGACGGCCTCGAAGGCTACCCGGTCTACACGCGCAAGATTTATACGGACATCTCGTATCTCGCGTGCGCGAAGAAGCTGCTCGGCGCGCCGGATGCCGTCTATCCGCAATTCGCGACGCACAACGCGTACACGCTGTCGGCCATCTATCACCTCGCGGGACAGAACTACTATCCCGGCCAGTACGAGTTCCAGTGCCTGCACGGCATGGGCGAGCCGCTGTACGAGGAAGTGACCGGCCGCGACAAGCTGAACCGTCCGTGCCGCGTGTATGCGCCGGTCGGCACGCACGAAACGCTGCTCGCGTATCTGGTGCGGCGTCTTTTGGAGAACGGCGCGAACACGTCGTTCGTGAACCGCATCGCGGACGAATCGGTCCCGGTGAAGGACCTCGTGCGCGATCCGATCGACGAAGCGCAAGCCATCACGCCGCTCGGCGCGCCGCACGCCAAGATTCCGCTGCCGCGTCAGCTGTACGGCAACGAGCGCCTCAATTCGATGGGCCTCGATCTTTCGAACGAGCATCGGCTGGCGTCGCTGTCGTCGGCGCTGCTCGCGAGCGCGAATCATCCGTGGCAGGCCGTGCCGATGCTGGAACGCGACGATCCGCAGAACGGCGTCGCGCGCGAGATTCGCAATCCGGCGGATCATCGCGATGTGGTCGGCACCGTGGTCGAGGCGTCGTCGCAACAGGTGAGCGCGGCGCTTGCGAATGCCGTGGCCGCCGCGCCGATCTGGCAGGCGACGCCCGTCGAAGATCGCGCCGATTGCCTCTCGCGCGCTGCCGACCTGCTCGAAGCGCAGATGCACACGCTGATGGGCCTCGTCGTGCGCGAAGCGGGCAAGTCCTTGCCGAACGCGATCGCCGAAATTCGCGAAGCCGTCGATTTCCTGCGCTATTACGCGTCGCAGATTCGCGCGGAGTTTTCGAACGACACGCATCGCCCGCTCGGGCCGGTGGTGTGCATCAGCCCGTGGAATTTCCCGCTGGCCATCTTCATGGGTCAGGTCGCGGCGGCGCTCGCGGCGGGCAATCCGGTGCTCGCGAAACCCGCCGAGCAGACGCCGCTGATCGCCGCGCAAGCCGTGCGCATTCTGCGCGAAGCCGGCGTGCCGGCGGGCGCGGTGCAATTGCTGCCGGGCGATGGCGAAACCGTCGGCGCGGCGCTCGTCGCGGATGCCCGCACGCGTGCCGTCATGTTCACCGGCTCGACGGAAGTCGCGCGCCTCATCAACAAGACGCTCTCGGAGCGCCTCGATTCCGATGGCCGCCCGATCCCGCTCATCGCGGAAACCGGCGGGCAGAACGCGATGATCGTCGATTCATCCGCGCTCGCGGAACAGGTCGTCGCGGACGTGATGCAGTCTTCGTTCGATTCGGCCGGTCAACGCTGCTCGGCGCTGCGCGTTCTTTGTCTGCAGGACGATGTCGCCGACCGCACGCTCGACATGCTGACCGGCGCGATGCAGCAGCTCGCCGTGGGCAATCCGGATCGCCTGTCGGTGGATGTCGGTCCGGTGATCGACGCGGACGCGAAGCGCAGCATCGACGCGCACATCGCGGCGATGCGCGAGAAGGGCCGCAAGGTCGTGCAGCAGCCGCTGCCCGATGCGTGCGCCCAAGGCACGTTCGTGCCGCCGACGCTGATCGAGCTTGAAAGCATCGACGAGCTGAAGCGCGAAGTGTTCGGGCCGGTGCTGCATGTGGTGCGTTATCGCCGCGCGTCTCTTGATAAACTCCTCGACCAAATTCGCTCGACGGGGTACGGACTCACGCTCGGCATCCATACGCGGATCGACGAAACCATCGCGCATGTCATTCAGCGCGCGCACGTGGGCAACATCTACGTGAACCGCAACGTGATCGGCGCAGTGGTCGGCGTGCAGCCGTTCGGCGGCGAAGGTCTGTCGGGCACGGGTCCGAAGGCGGGCGGTGCACTGTATTTGCAGCGTTTGCTTGCCAAGCGCCCGACCGGCTTGCCGAAGTCGCTCGCGAGCACGCTGGTCGTCGATGAGACGCCGTCCGCCAGCACGCCCGCCGCCGCGCTCACCGCGTTGCGCGACTGGGCCATCGGCGAACGCGATCCGCAGACGGCCGCGCGTTGCGACGGTTATCTGCAACATGTGCTGGCGGGCGCGACGGCGGTGCTGTCGGGTCCGACGGGCGAGCGCAACACGTACACGTTGAGCGCGCGCGGCACCGTGTTCTGCGTGGCATCGACGGCGAGCGGCGCGCGCGCGCAGTTCGCCGCCGTGCTGGCGACCGGCAACAAGGCGCTCTTCGCGGGATCGGCGGGCGAGCAACTGGTCGCATCGCTGCCGCCCGCGCTGAAGGCGCATGCGTCGGTGAGCAAGGATCCGGCAGCCGGCTACGATGCCGTGCTGTTCGAAGGCGACAGTGACGAACTGCTGTCGCTGGTGAAGGAAGTGGCCAAGCGGCCGGGGCCGATCGTATCGGTACAGGGCGTCGCGGCGGGCACGTTCGCCGACGCTGGCCACGACGGCGAAGACTACGCGCTCGAACGTCTGCTGACGGAACGCTCGGTGAGCGTGAACACGGCGGCGGCGGGCGGTAACGCGAATTTGATGACGATCGGTTGAGACTTGCGGCGCCCGGTTCAGACAAATTCAAAACAAACGGCAGCAGGCACGGCGATCCCGGCAATAAGCTGCCATCCACACTGGTATTAGGAGAAGCTATGAAGCACACGATGACCAAGCTGGCAGCCGCCATGACGCTCGCCGGCCTGTCGTTCGCGGGGACCGCATTCGCACAGCAGGCAGACGAGGTGAAGGTCGGCTTCGCGGGCCCGATGACCGGCGCGCAAGCCCACTACGGCAAGGACTTCCAGAACGGCATCACGCTTGCGGTCGAAGACTTCAACGCGACGAAGCCGGTGATCGGCGGCAAGCCGGTTCGCATCGTGCTGGATTCGGCGGACGACCAGGCCGACCCGCGCACGGGCACGACCGTCGCGCAGAAGCTCGTGGACGACGGCATTAAGGGCATGCTCGGCCACTTCAACTCGGGCACGACCATTCCGGCATCGCGCATTTACGCGAACGCCGGCATCCCCGAAATCGCGATGGCTACGGCGCCGGAATACACGACGCAGGGTTTCAAGACCGCGTTCCGCATGATGACCTCGGACACGCAGCAAGGCTCGGTCGCGGGTGAGTTCGCGGTGAAGAACCTGAAGGTCAAGAAGATCGCTATCGTCGACGACCGCACGGCGTACGGCCAGGGTCTCGCCGATCAGTTCGAGAAGGCGGCGAAGGCGGCGGGCGGCACGATCGTCGATCGGGAATTCACGAACGACAAGGCTGTCGACTTCAAGGCGATTCTGACCAAGATCAAGTCGATGAATCCAGACCTCGTGTACTACGGCGGCGCCGATTCGCAGGCCGCGCCGATGGTCAAGCAGATGAAGACGCTCGGCTTCCGCGCGCCGCTGATGGCGGGCGAAATGGTGAAGACCGACACGTTCATCAAGATCGCGGGCGAGTCGGCGGAAGGCACGGTGGCATCGCTCGCGGGCCTGCCGATGAACGAAATGCCGGGCGGCGCGGCGTACGAAGCGAAGTACAAGAAGCGCTTCAACGAAGACGTGCAGACGTACTCGCCGTACGCCTACGACGGCGCGATGGCCATGTTCACCGCGATGAAGGCGGCCAACTCCACGGACCCGGCGAAATATCTGCCGGTGCTCGCGAAGACCGACATGCAAGGCGTGACGACGAACCACCTCGCGTACGACGCGAAGGGCGATCTGAAGAACGGCGGGATTACGCTGTATAAGGTCGTCGGTGGGAAGTGGACGACGTTGCAGAGCGTGGGCGGGAAGTAAGGCTTAGTCGCAGCGTTCGAGGAGACGGCCCGGTCTGTATCGACGACCGGGCCGTTTCACGTTCAGGACGCAGAAGTCATTCTGACTTTCGCGGCACTCGGACCTTTCTGCGTTTCGGGGCCTTCGAGAAAGCTCACTTCCATGCCCTTCTCGAGTTCATCGGGCGAGGCGTCATCCAACGTCACGTAGCGGAAGTAGACGTTCTTGCCCAACCCTTCCGGCCGGATGAATCCGTAGTGTGCGTATAGGCTTTCGATGAAGCCGATCTTCCAGGCAGATTCTGCGGCGCCTGCGCGTGGCGACTGGTCCCGTCGCCGTTGGAAAAGTCCGCTTAGGTGTTTGCGTTCTTCATCCTCCGCCTCGTCCATTTCATCAATGACCTCGGACATGATGAGCTGGTAATTCACCTCCTTGAGCAGCATCTGACTGGGCCGCGTCTCTCTCGAATAGCCGTCCTCGCCTTCATATGAGATGAACCAGTTAAGCGCCATGACCCGCGTTCCGAGTGTCTTCAGTTTGCGAACGAGCGGGATATAGTCGCTGTCGCTCGCAATCAGGACGACGACATCGAATTTCTTGTAGATGGTCAACTCGAAGGCTTCGAGGGCCAGCCAGACGTCGATGCCCTTTTCCTTTCCGACGAAGTTCATGGGCAGATAGTGCGCCATGACGTTTTCGCGCATCAGTATGTCGTCGATCGCGCGGTCGTAGAAGAACGCGCTGTCGCCCTTTTCCTTTGTCTTCTGCGCGGAAAAGCGGCCCCGGAAGTAATGCGCGTCGATCACCTGGCAATGGCGCATATCGACGTTCTCGCCGACCGCGACGCGATAACGGATATAGTCATGAAGTCCCGGCATCGAGATCCAGGCGCGCTTCTCGTGGTGATGGCGATAGTACTTGCTGACGCGATCGAAGTAATTCCCGTCGTAGAAGACGCCGATCTTGGTCAATTGCCTGGCTGCATGTGACATCGTGCAATCGCTCCTCTTGTCGATTTGGAATCGACTCTCTGTATGAGAGTGCGAGCGCGATTATCCGAAGCGGGCAGATCACTCCGACAGTGCAAAATGCTGAATTAAGGTTGCCCGAAAGCAGTGCTCTTGAACGGGCATTGGACCGATTCGGGCATGCCACATGGCTTTTCGGGCGCGCGGCGCGATCCACGGTTGAACGCGCAGCGCCCGAAAAGCTCCATGCCGGCTTTTGCCTCGTTACCGCCTCCCCTGCTCCCGCACCTGCTCCAACGTCGCCCCGGGCGTGCTCTGATCCTGCGGAATACGAATCTCGATGACCGCAGGCAGCCCGGAACCCACCGCGCGCTCGAATGCCGGCATGAACTGATCCGTCGCCTCGACACGCTCGCCGTGCGCCCCAAACGCCCGCGCATACGCGACGAAATCCGGGTTCGTGAGCCCAGTGCCATGCACGCGATGCGGATAGTGCCGCTCCTGATGCATGCGGATCGTGCCGTACTGCGCGTTGTTCACCACCACGAAAATCACCGCCAGTCCATATTGCATGGCCGTCGCGATCTCATGGCTCGCCATCATGAAGCAGCCGTCGCCCGCAAAGGCGATCACCGTGCGCTCCGGGTAAAGCGACTTCGCCGCGATCGCGGCCGGCACGCCGTAGCCCATCGCCCCGCTCGTCGGAGCGACCTGCGAGCGGAAGTGCCGGTACGCGTAGTGCCGATGCAGCCACGTCGCGTAATTGCCCGCGCCGTTCGTGAGAATCGCGTCGGCGGGCAGGCGCTCCGAGAGCGTGCGCATGATCTCGCCAAGCTGGACGTCGCCAAGCATCGGGCGAGGCTTGCGCCAGTCGAGATACGCGGCGTGCGCGGCTTCGGCGCTTCCGGCCCACGGAACCTCGGCAGGCGGTTCCAATGAAGCCAGGAGCGACGCGATCTCCGGCATCCCCGAAACGATCGGCAGATCCGCGCTATACACGCGCCCCAGTTCCTCCGCGCCCTGATGAACGTGGATCAGCGTCTGCTTCGTCTTCGGGATGTCGAGCAGCGTGTAGCCGCCCGTCGTCGATTCGCCCATGCGCGGGCCGAGCACGAAGAGCACGTCGGCATCGCGCACGCGGGCAGCCAGCGCCGGATTGATGCCGAGGCCCACATCGCCCGCATAGTTCGGGTGCTCGTTGTTCAGCGTGTCCTGGAAGCGGAACGCGCAGCCCGCCGGCAGTTGCCATCGCTCGATGAAGCGGGCGAAATCCTGCGTCGCCGCTTCGGTCCAGCCGCTGCCGCCCGCGATCACGAACGGCTTCTTCGCATTCGCCAGCAGATCGCGCAGCCGCTCCATCTGCGCGGGCGCGGGCGACGCCGCGACGCGCTGGTAATGCGGCGCGGGCGGCACGGCTTCGCACGCTTCGGTCAGCATGTCCTCGGGCAGCGCGAGCACGACCGGCCCGGGCCGGCCCGCCGTCGCCACATGAAACGCGTGACTCATATATTCCGGCACGCGGCGCGGATCGTCGATCTGCGCGACCCACTTCGCCATCTGCCCGAACATGCGGCGGTAGTCGATCTCCTGAAACGCCTCGCGATCCATATGGTCGCGCGCGCATTGGCCGATGAGCAGGATCATCGGCGTCGAGTCCTGATACGCGGTGTGCACGCCGATGGACGCGTGCGTCGCGCCCGGCCCGCGCGTCACGATGGCGACGCCCGGCCGTCCGGTCAGCTTGCCGACGGCTTCGGCCATGTTCGCCGCGCCCGCCTCGTGGCGGCACACGATGGTCTGGATCTGCGCGGTCTCGTCATGCAGTGAATCGAGGACGGCGAGAAAGCTCTCGCCCGGCACGCAAAAGACGCGCTCGACGCCGTGATGCACGAGCGCATCCACGACGAGGCGCGCGCCGGTGGTCTGACGGGAAAGAGCGGGGGAAGCGTCGGAGGTCATGCGGTCAAGTCTCCTGTTGTATTGCGGCCGAAGCCGTTGTTGCGCATTGAGCCCTAAAGCTTACGCCGCCGCGAGGCCCGTTGTCCGCTGGCGAGCGGAATCTTTTCCCGGTCGGCTGGCGCCGGAACGTCCGGGCGTCGTCCATCAGTCGAAATACCCCTGTTTCCCACCCTTTATCCCGCGATAGGCCGAAGGGCATCTTCGCAATAATGGCTTCACTGAAAAGCGGACGCCCCGAACCATCCGGCAGCGCCCGCCTCGCAAAGATCGCAGTCTCATACCTCATCGGGGGCAAGTTTGAACATTCGTAAATTCATTGGCGCCAACAGCCGCGACGCTCTGCGCCAGGTTCGTGAAGCGCTCGGCCCCGATGCCGTCGTGTTGTCGAACCGCACGCTCGACGACGGTTCCGTCGAGATCGTGGGCGTGGCGGATCGCGACATCGCATCCATTTCGCCGGCCGCGCACGAACAGGCGCCGGCCGCATTCCCGAGCGCCACGCCGCGCTCCGCGCTCGCGCAAGCCGCAGCCGCCGTGGCCGCGAAGCAGCCCGCAGCCGCGAATCCTTACGCGAGCGGCGACGTGTTCTCGTCGGTCTTCGGCGCGAATCCTGAAGCCCATACGGATGACCTCGACCACCGCGACGCCCCGCGCGACGCCCAAGCCGACGACGCACCGCGCACGATGGCCGAATCGAATCCGTGGCTGATCGAGCACGCGCGACGCATCGCCGAGCAGGCCGCTATGCCGTCGAATCGTCCGCTGTCGGCATCCGCTGCCATTGCGCGAGGTCTCGGCGTGCCGGTGCCGCCGAAGGCATCCGCAGCGAAAGCCGCCGACAAGCTCGCCGACCAGCGCGCCGACCAGCGTGCCGAGAAGCGCGCCGACAAGCCCCAGCCGAGCAACTACGCGATGCGCGAGTCCGCGCAGCCGAAGATCGACACGCCGGACTGGGCTCGCGAAGCCGCGCAAGTCGCCGCGCGCCGCGCCGCCCACAAGATCAACGCGGGCGCGCCGCAAGCGGAAGCCTCGCCCGACAATGCGCTCGAAGGCCTGCCCGCGAACGCAGCCGCTGTCGTGACCGATGCGATCCGCGCACGCATGGAGCAAGTCGTCAACGAAACGGTGATGCACGAACTCTCGTCGATGCGCGAGATGATGGAAGAGCACTTCTCCGGTCTCCTGTGGGGCGAGCGCCAGCGCCGCAGCCCGGGCAACGCCGGCCTCACCAAGCGCCTGTTCGCGGCCGGTTTCTCCGCGCAACTCGTGCGCATGGTCGTGGACAACATGCCCGAGATGGAAAGCGCCGAGCACGCGATGGAATGGGTGCAGCAGGTGCTCGAATCGAACCTGCCGGTCATGGCGAGCGAAGACGCGCTGATGGAACGCGGCGGCGTGTTCGCGCTGATGGGCCCGACGGGCGTCGGCAAGACCACGACCACGGCCAAGCTCGCCGCGCGCTGCGTGATGCGCTTCGGCGCAAGCAAGGTCGCGCTGCTCACGACCGACAGCTACCGGATCGGCGCGCACGAGCAACTGCGCATCTTCGGCAAGATTCTCGGCGTCTCGGTCCACGCGGTGAAAGACGCCGCCGACCTGCAACTCGCGCTGTCGGAGCTGCGCAACAAGCACATCGTGCTGATCGACACCATCGGCATGAGCCAGCGCGATCGCATGGTGTCCGACCAGATTTCGATGCTCTGCGGCGCGGGTCATCCGGTGCAGCGCCTGTTGCTGCTCAATGCGACAAGCCACGGCGACACGCTCAACGAAGTGGTGCAGGCCTACAAGAGCGCGGCCGATCAGCCGCCGCTCGCGGGCTGCATCCTGACCAAGCTCGACGAAGCGACGAATCTCGGCGGCGTGCTCGATACCGTCATCCGCTACAAGCTGCCGGTGCATTACGTCTCGACCGGCCAGAAGGTGCCGGAGAACCTGTACGTCGCGACCAAGCGGTTTCTGATCAAGAGCGCGTTCTGCATTCCGCGCGAGGGTTCGCCCTTCGTGCCGCAGGACGACGAGGTGCCGGCACTGCTCTCCGCATTGTCCGCGCGCGCCACCACCGAACTGCATGAGGTCCGCTTTGGATAAGTTCGTGCTCGATCAGGCTGAAGGTCTGAGAAGGCTGCTCACGCGAGGCGGTTCGCGCGTGGTGGCGGTGGCGGGCGGGCCGGCGGGCATCGGCTGCACGTCGGCGGTCGTGAATCTGGGCGCGGCGCTGTCCGTGCATGGCAAGGACGTGCTCGTGATCGACGAGCGGGCGAACGCGGCATCCGCTGCGCGCCTCGCCGGCACGTCCGGCGCCGGGGCGCTCGCCGCGGTGATGTCGGGCCGCGAGGCGCTTCAGGACGCGGTGACGCGCACGCCGTTCGGCTTCTCGCTGCTCGCCGCGCCACGCGACGAACGCATCAGCCACGACGCCGCGCAGTGCCGCGCGCTGCTCGAAGGTCAGGCGGACATCGTGCTGATCGACGCGCAACTCGATCGATACGGCGCGCTCTCGTCGCTCGCGGCGCAGGCGCATGACTTTCTCATCGTGACGCGGGTGGCCGCGTCCGCGATCACCGAGGCGTACGCGTGCATCAAGCGTCTGCACTACGCCCATGCGATCGGCCAGTTCCGCGTGCTCGTCAATCACGTGCAGAACCCGGCCGACGCGGCGGTCGCGTTCGACAATCTGTCGGGCGTCGGGAGCCGGTATCTGGCCGTGTCGCTCGTGCAGGCAGGGTATGTGTCCGAGGATGCGCGCGTCACTCGGGCGAAGGAGCTCTCGCGCTGCGTGGTGGAAGCGTTCCCGGCGACAGCCGCGGCGCGCGACTACCGGCAGATCGCGGCGGAGCTTCTGCATTGGCCGATGCGTCCCGCCCCGACCGGGAGCGAGACGCAGGTCCGGAATGACGCGCGGTTTTCGGTTGGCGAGGCTGACAAGGGCGGACGGGAGACGGGGCGCATGGCGTCGATGTTTTCCAGTCATGCATTGACCAGTACGGCGTCGATGTGATCAAGATTAAGGTGACTCAGATGTACAACGCCCAAGGCAAACTCTCTCAGTCGGACGTCCTGACTAAATATGCGCCGCTCGTTCGTCGGCTCGGACTGCAACTCGTCGCCAAGATGCCGGCGAGCGTCGATCTCGACGACCTGATTCAGGCCGGCATGATCGGTCTTCTGGATGCGGCGAGCCGCTACAAGGAAGATCAGGGCGCGCAGTTCGAAACCTACGCGAGCCAGCGCATTCGCGGCGCCATGCTCGACGAGCTGCGTGCGAACGACTGGCTGCCGCGCAGCATGCGCAAGACGTCGCGCGAAGTGGAATCGGCGGTGCACAAGGTCGAGCAGAACCTCGGCCGCGCCGCGAGCGAAGTGGAAATTGCCGAGCACATGAAGATGCCGCTCGACGAATATCAGTCGATGCTGCAGGATCTGCACGGCAGCCAGCTGATCTACTACGAAGACTTCGACCGCTCCGCCGACGACGAGCCGTTCCTCGACCGCTATTGCGTCGACCGTTCGGACCCGCTGTCCGCGCTGCTCGACGACAGCCTGCGCGGTGCGCTGATCGAAGCCATCGACAAGCTGCCGGAACGCGAAAAGCTGTTGATGAGCCTCTACTACGAACGCGGCCTGAACTTGCGCGAAATCGGCGCGGTGATGGAAGTGAGCGAATCGCGCGTGTGTCAGCTGCACAGCCAGGCGGTCGCCCGTTTGCGCGCCAAGCTGCGCGAGCAGTCGTGGACGAGCGTCGAGGCGTAATGCGCTAGCCGGCTTCGAAGTCTCGCGCTTCGGCAAACACCGTTTTGCCGATGCCGAGACTTTTCGCGCGATACATCGCGCGGTCGGCGGCGCGCAGCACGGCGTGGATGTCGGCGTAGCGCGCGTCGGCCGCGCTGGCCAGCATGCACGCGCCGATGCTTGCCGAGACCGAAACCGGCCGCCCGTCCACCGACGCGATCGAGGCGAGCGCCGCGTGAATGCCTTCGGTGATTGCGAGGACGGCCGTGCGGCTCTGCGCCTGATGCGCGAGCACCACGAACTCGTCGCCGCCCAGGCGCGCCACGGTGTCGCTATTGGACATGCGGCGGGCGAGCACGTTGGCGAACTGCTGCAATAGCAGGTCGCCGACCGCGTGGCCGTAGGTATCGTTGACTTCCTTGAAGCCGTCGAGGTCGATCAGAAGCAGCACGGTGTCCTGCGTTGCGTCGGACATCGTGCGATTGACGATATGTTCCAGCGCGTAGCGGTTGGCGAGACCCGTGAGCGGATCGGTCGATGCCTGACGCGCGAGATCGCGATTGGCGTTGCCGAGGCGATCGACGAGCACCGTCAGGTACACCGATGCCGCCAGCACGCTCAAAGCGAGCCCGAGCGCGGCGGACAGGTTCGCGTTCCACCACGGCTGCCAGAGCGCGAGCGCGCCGATGACCGTCATCGCGGTGGCGCACGAGACGGCGAGCGTGCGCTTGCCGTAGCGGCAGCCCGAGCCGATGAGAAACCAGAAGACGACCCACAAGAGCGGCAGCGCGATTTCGCCGCCCGCGGCGAGCGCCGCGCCGACGAGCGCCTGATCGGCAATGGTCGTGACCACGAGCCGCTTCTTCGATGGCGACGCCATGCGGCTGACGATCAGCAGCGTGACTGCGCCGTAGAACACATAGAGCCCGACGATTTGCGCGACCAGCGACGCTTCGCGCGAAGGGACGAGCCACGCGAAACAGGCGTAGGCGAGGAGCACCACGGCGCCCAGCACGACGCGCAGCGTGGCTTGTTCGCGTTCGGGATGCCGAAGCGCCGCCCATGCGAAGGCATGAGGCCAGCGTGGCGGGTGATGAGCCTGCTGCATGTGAACCCCTGGATTTTGCTTTTTGTTCGTTCGACGCGCTTGGAATGGGCGCGGTCGGCCGTAGGGTTAACGGCAAAGCAGGTGCGAGGCTTGAGCTTCGTGGGAGATGACGACGAAGCGACAGATGTGCGACTTGGCGCGCCCGGCTGGGATCGAACCAGCAACCCCTTGCCTTTCTCTTTCCGTATGCGGTTATCGAGCAGGTCATCGCACGGCCCTCGTGTACGCCGAATAGCGGCGACGCAGCATGGACGGTAAAGCCGGCGCCTGTTTCGGCAAACCAGTTGAAGTGAGTCAATTGCGATCGGGCGCGTCCAGGCTGCTTGGAGCCCGCGCGTAAGCCTGCGCCGTGACGCCTAGCCGAATCCTCGTGTATGAGGCATGGACTGGAACCGACGATCGAATCGGGCAAAGGACTGGACTCGACTCAAAGCTGATCCAGCGACTGGCGCACGAAACGCTTAACCGAGCGGATAAAAAAGCAACGGCCCGCGAGCGCTCGCAGGGCGGCGAGCGGACGCACTATCACGGCTACGAGAAGGGCGAACTAAGCCGGTGGGCAGCACGACCACCGCAACGGCACCAGCCGCAAGCGCATCACGACTCATGACGACATTCTCGACATCGAGATTCCGCGCGACCGAGAAGGGACCTTCCATCCGGTGCTCATTGCCAAGGGCGAGCCACGCTTTGGCGACTTCGACGACAAGATCATCGCGCGCAATGAGCGCGCGGGAGAACCGCGATTTTCTCGTGACGATGCACGACATCGAACAATCTGCGGACTTGGTCAGCACGGTGGCCGGCTGGGCGATCGACGGGGTGCGCGAATGGGCACAGCGACCGCTCGAGCCGATATATTCAGTGGGTGTTCCCCGACGCGCTGCGGGCCAAGATCGGCGACGAAGAAGTGGTCCCCAACAAGGGGATCTACATGGCGCCGGGCCTGCGCCGCGACGGCTCGCGTGACGTGCGGGGCTCTGGATCGAGCAGGCCGAAGGCGCGAAGTTCTGGCCGCGCGTGGTCAATCACCTGAAGCTGCGCGGTGTGCAGGACATCCCGAATAATTCACGACGCCTTCGCGCCCGGCCGACAGGCAGCCGGGCACGCGCTGGCTAACCTGCCACAGATTCGGTGGCCGCGACGTGCGCCACCCACATGCCATGCAACGCGTCTTCCAGATGCTTCGCGAAGCGAGGCGCGTCGCACAGCGGCGAAGCGACGAGTTGCGCACGCAGGCCGCTGCGAAGCGCTTGCAGTTGCGACGCATCGGCGGCGAACTGCACGGTTTTCGCGACATAATCGTCTTCGCTCTGTGCGATCCAGTCGGGCAAACCGGCCGCATGCAGCATGCTTTCGCAGATGTGCGACAGAAACCGCTCGCCGCGCAGGCACAGGACAGGCACGCCCATGAACAGGCCTTCCGCCGTCGTCGTGCGACCCGGATACGAGAACGGGCTCAACGCGATGTCCACCCGACGATACGCGGCCAGATACTCGGCACGCGGCGAACGGTCCTCCAGGATGAGGCGCGATGCATCGACGCCGTGTGCAGCGAAACGCGCGACGATCGACTCGCGGGCGTGATTCAGATCCAGATTCTGCGCCTTGATGAACAGACGCGAATGCGCGACGGCATGCAGCACGCGCGACCACAGCGCCACCGTCTGATCGGAAATCTTGGCGAGCTTGCCGAAATAGCCGAACGTCACATGTCCGTTGTCGAGCATCGGCAGCTTGCCCGCGTCCAGCGGCTCGGCAGGCGGCGTGAAGCACAAGTAGCTGTCGGGCATCCGCCACGCGCGCTCGGTGAAGTGGTGTGCCTCGCTTTCCGGCAGCACGTAACGGTCGCCGAGCATGTAGTCGATCGCGCGCATACCCGTGCTTGCGAAGTAACCGGGCCAGCTCACCTGAACGGGCGCGGGCTTGCGCGCAAACACAGGCAGGCGGTTGAACTGCGTATGACCCGATGCATCGATCAGCACGTCGATGCGATCGTCGCGGATGCGTGCGGCGGCGGCATCGTCCGTCATGCCCGCGAGGCTCGTCCACGTCGCAAAGCGCGAACGGATGCGCAGCGTCAGCGCATCTTCGACATCGCGCGTCGCATACGCGTGCAACTCCACGCGCGCTGCATCGACATGATTCACGACGCTTTCGAGCAAGGAACCGACCGGGTGCTGCTTCAAATCGCCCGACACGATGCCGACGCGCAAAGCTCGGCCTGTCGCGGGCGTCGCTTCGCCGAGCCAGTCACGGTACGGCGTTACGCCCTGCGTGATGGCTTCATCGAAACCTTTGGCTTCCTCCAGGTACGCGGCGGGCGTCACGCCGCTGTAGTAATTCGACGCGAACAACCGGTTGCTGCGCGGCGCCGGCAACTCGGGGCGCAACGTAATGGCCGTGCTGTACGCTTCGACGGCAGCATCGAGTTCGTCGAGCTCCATCATCGTCGTGGCAAGGTTGTTATAGGCTTGCGCGTGATCGGGCTTCAGCGACACGACCTTGACGAACGAATCGACAGCGCCGCTCAGGTCGTGCGTCGCGCGCTGTGCAATCCCGAGGTTGTAGTACGCGTCGATATAGTCGGGCTGCTGCGCGATCGCCTGGCGGAAGCACTCGACGGCAGCAGCAGGCCGGTTGTCCGCCTGCATGACGTTGCCGAGGTTGTAATAGAACGCGGCCGCCGGTCGAACCGCGATGGCGGCCATGATCAGCTCGGAGGCTGTCGCGTACTGGCCGAAGGCGTGAGCGACAAGGCCCAGCAGATGCAGCGCTTCGGGGTGGTTCGGATCTGTCGCGAGGATCTCGCGATACAGCGTCTCGGCTTCGTCGAGCCGATCGGCCTGATGACATTCGACGGCGCGCGCGAGCAGCGCCTCGATAGCGGGATTCGTCGTCGCCGGCTTCTCGGCGGCGGCCACACTGGCCTGCGGCGTCGGCAGACGGGCCGCCGCGCGGGCGTGCATCTTTTCGTTCACCATTGCCGCGTCGGCGCGAAAGCGCGGGGACGCATAGAGTCCGGCAGGCGGCTGTTTGACCAGCTCGTCGAGGTTGTCGCGCAATGCCTGCAATTCGACCATGCCGAGCGTGTCGATGCCGTGCGTGTAAAGACGGGTCAGCTGCGCTTTCGCGCGCATCAACGCTTCGGCGGACATCTGACCCGCCGCCGCCTCGCCGCGCACCATCACTTCCCATTCGTAGTAGCCCGCAACGAGAATGGGACTCGCGACCCCCGAATTCTGCGTGCGATGCCGGCGGAAACAGCTCAGATAGCCGCCCAGCAGCACGAGCGGTCCCTTCTCCGCGAGGTTCAGATACATGCTGACGTCGTTGAGGAACGTGATGTCCCAGCCGCGGTACAACATCACCGTCGACATGTCGACGGCATCGCGCACCATCATGATGTTGCTAGGCTCGCCGATGAAGTTGTTCGCCAGCGCGACCATGTGCTCGACCAGTGCCGGACGTTCGACCAACGCGATCTGGCCAGCCGGAACGAGAGCCGGCGGCGTGTGCAGAACGTTGTCGTCGGCGTCGATCAGGACGCGCTCATGAACGGCGACGGCCGAACCGGGATGCTGACGCAGCGCGTCGACCAGCGCTTCCACGGAGCGCGGCATGAGCAGGTCGTCGTCGTAGAGCCACTTGATGTACTCGCC
Source organism: Caballeronia sp. SL2Y3 (assembly GCF_022879575.1). NCBI lineage: Bacteria > Pseudomonadati > Pseudomonadota > Betaproteobacteria > Burkholderiales > Burkholderiaceae > Caballeronia > Caballeronia sp. SL2Y3. The sequence goes on along the minus strand of NZ_CP084260.1, from coordinate 2,696,414 downwards.
GCGCGCCTGTTCGAACAGCAGCAGTGAATTGCGACGCGCGTCCCCGCTGCCATGATGGAAATAGCGAATGCGCGGATCGTCGAAGCTCTCGACGATGGGGCGCAAGCGACCGTCCGCGGTGTCGTCGCCGACCAGGATTTCGATGTCCGCGAAGCTCTGTGCCTGCGCGCTCGCGATTGCCTTCGCAAGGTAGTCCGGCTTGAACGCGGGAATGAGGATGCTGACGGTGGTCATGGAAAAACGGGTCCTGTTCGAGAAAGAGGGCGCACATCGGCAGCCTGAAGTTGCATGGCCGCGCCCGGGCATCCATGGCACGACGGCTTGCATACAGAATAGCGAGCGGTCGCTCGACGCCATCCACGGAACAGCGAGGCGTTTTCGTCCTTATTCGTGCCCGATGTCGCGCCTGATGTCGCGCTGAATTTCGCTTGCTCATCCTCGCGCCCCGCGCGTGCTAACCATGCCTCGAAATAGCAGCGTTTGACCCGCTTGATCAATCGATCGGATTGCCATGGCCGACGCTATTCTCGTTTTCATTGGACGTGCGCCCGTTGCGCATTCCGCTCACTCGCGACTGCCATGCAAACACTCGTTCCGGTCACCCAGCCCTATCTGCCTCCCCTCGATGAGTTTCTTCCGTATCTGCAGAAAATCTGGGACAGCAAGCAGGTGACCAATGGCGGCCCCTTTCACACGCAGCTCGAAGCGGCGCTTTGCGAATACCTGGGTGTCGAGTATCTGTCGCTGTTCTCGAACGGCACCCTCGCGCTGATCACCGCGTTGCAGGCAATGAAAGTGACGGGCGAAGTCATCACGACGCCGTTCAGCTTTGTCGCGACGACGCACGCGTTGCACTGGAACGGCATCAAGCCAGTCTTCGCCGACATCGACCCCGTGACGATGAACCTCGATCCGCGCAAGATCGAAGCGGCCATTACGCCGCAAACCACGGCTATCCTGCCCGTTCACGTCTACGGCAACCCGTGCGATGTCGAAGAGATCGAACGGATCGCCGACACGTATGGCCTGCGCGTGCTGTACGACGCAGCTCATGCGTTCGGCGTGCGCAAGTCGGGCGAGTCCGTGCTGAAGTTCGGCGACATGTCGATGCTCAGTTTTCATGGCACGAAGATCTTCAACACGTTCGAAGGCGGCGCGATCATCTGTCACGACGCCAAGACGAAGCGCCACATCGACCATCTGAAGAACTTCGGTTTCGCCGATGAAGTCACCGTCGTGAAACCCGGCATCAACGCGAAAATGAACGAACTGCAGGCGGCCTTCGGCCTCTTGCAGTTGCAGCATATGGACAGGATCGCCGTCGCGCGCGCGCGGATTGCGGCGCGCTACGAGGCGGCGCTCTCGGGTGTGAAGGGACTGCTGCTGCCTGTCGCGCCCATCGACAGTACGAGCAACCATTCGTACTTCCCGGTCCGCGTGACGGCAGACTTCCCCATCACGCGCGACGCGCTTTACGATGTGCTCCGTGCGGAAGACATCCTCGCGCGGCGGTATTTCTATCCCCTTATCAGCGAGTTTCCTACCTACCGTGGACTGCCGTCGGCGGGATCGGCGAATCTGCCCGTGGCGACGGCTATATCGCGCGAAGTGCTGTGCCTGCCCATCTTCCCGGCACTCGACAGCGACACGCAGGACAGGATCATCGAACTGGTGCTGACGGCAGCGACGGCGCGTGATCGCGCCACCGAACTGGCGGACGCGTAAGCGGCCATGGCGTCAGCGCGCTGCCGTTGCACCGGGTCCGTGCGCCATTCATCAAGGTATCTTCTATGTCAAATGTGCTGTCCATGCCCGACGTCTACCTGAACTCCATCGCCGTCGTTCAAGGCGAGCGAATTGAGCAAAACGACGCTTCGACGTTGGGCATTGCCGATGCGAATTACGAGCGCATCGTGCGAAAAACAGGCGTGCACAGCCGGCCTGTCGCAGGTCCCGATCAATATACGAGCGACCTCGCATTCGCGGCCGCGCAACAGCTGCTCGCAGCGAGCCCCGCTACAGGCGTGAGCGCGTTGATCGTCTGCACGCAAACGCCGGATCATCTGATTCCGGGCGTATCCTCGCGCATTCACGGTAGGGCAAAGCTGGCAAACGATTGCCTCGTCATGGACATCAACCAGGGCTGCTCCGGCTTCGTGCTTGGAACACAGACGGTCGTTGCGTTGCAGCGGTCCTTCCCGACAGAGAAGAGCGCGGTTCTCATCAACGCTGATACCTACTCGCGTCTGCTTCGACGCGACGACATCACGACACGCGTGCTGTTCGGCGATGCAGCGACGGCGTGCGAATTCTCGACGCGTCCTCAAGGATTGCGCTTCCTGTACTGCCGCAGCTTTGCAGACGGCTCGGGCTACGATGCGTTCGTCGCTCAGGGGTCCGCTATTCGACCGAGCGAGCACGCGCCCGGCATTTACATGGACGGCACGGCGATTTTCAATTTCGCGCTGCGCGAAGTCCCGAAAGCGGTCGAAACGGCATTGAGCGATACTGGGTTGAGCATCGGTCAGATCAGGAAGTTCGTTTTCCATCAGGCGAACGACTTCGTGACATCGCAGTTGGCGAAGAAGCTCCGGCTCAGCGACGAGCAGGTTCCGAACAACTGCGCGTATATGGGCAATACCGTCTCGGCCTCCGTGCCTATTCTGCTCGCGGAACAGATGGCATTGCTGGAGCCCGGCGATATCGTAATGACGGTCGGCTTCGGAGTCGGATTGTCCTGGGGCGTCGCGCTATTCGAGTATGCGGGCCAAGCTCCGGCGTAATGGCAAACCGGCGTCGCGCGGGTGACGGTAACAAAGCAAAAAGGCACGACTGCGTAAGTCGTGCCTTTTTTCATTAGGAAAGCGAACGCCTTCCGATTCAGCTTGCGTCCTCACGCATGACTGGGCAGCACGCGCACTGGATTCTCGAATTGCGGCGAGATGAAGGTGCTCGGCGCAATCTTGCCCGCATACTGGCGCGGGATGTTCAGGTATGAATGCGCGCCGATCACAGACGCCCGTGCAAGACTGCTGTTCGCGCAGATGGTGACGAAGTCGCCTATGATCGCCCGTTCACGGACCGAGACATTGGCTTCCAGCGTCACATAGTCGCCGACCGTGACTTCTTCCGTCACCACGACGTTTGGACGCAGCACGCAGTGATGGCCGATCTTGCTGCCAGCACCGACGAAAGCGCCCGCGTGAATGATCGTGTTTTCACCAATGACCGCGTCCGAAGCTATCTGCGCACGAGGCGAAACAAGCGAGACAGCGCGATAGCCGAGCGCGGCTGTCGCCTCGTGCAGCGCGCGTCTCACATCGTTTATATAGAACTCGTTGACAGCGATGGCGATGTCCCACTCCTCCGGCGAGAAGCGTTGAAGTTCGCTCAGATCGAAGACGTAGTAGTCCTTCGACGGAATGTGCAGCATCGCCACATCGCGTTGTGGATGTGCCTGCAATGCAAGCGCGTGGACGTCGCGCAGAGAATCGTCGGGACTCGCGATCAGCAGAGACTTCATGGCGTGCCTTCTTCATTCAGATGTTGCATGTACCACGTCCCCATCGCCGCGAGCGGCGCCTCGTGATCGCCCAGCACGTTGATGGGCGACCCGGACTTCAGCGACTTCTGCAGCGCGTTGAGTAAAACCACGTCTTCATCGACGACCCGTTTTTCCGCATGATGGATGCCCCACAGCAGATGCGGCTGCGGCGGCGTGCCATCCTTGAAACGTGTCGTGAAGACCCACGAGTGGTACTCGAACTTGTCCGGTGCGACGGGCACATACTGCTGCAGGTAATAGTGCTCGCCGTGGATGGAGCCGAAGTTCAGATTCGGAAACAGCACGCAGTGGAGCACCGCGCCTGGATCTGCCGCCCGCTCGAACAGCCCGGAATACCAGTGAGGCGCATAACGCAAGCTGCACCGCCTGAGCTGCGAAAGATCCGCGAGCTTGACGGGACGCGCCGGTATTTCGCCTGAGTGAAATTCGACGTCCGCAAAAGGACGCCCTTCTCCGAACAATGGAGAGGCGGTCGTCGACGCGCCGTGCTGCGAACCGTCGCTCGCATACTCGAACAGCGGTGCGAAGGTGTCCTTATGCACGAACGAAACGTGATTCCAGTCGAGAATGTTCTCGAAGTTCAGCTTCCAGTTGTAATCGACGTTGAAGGTCGTGTACGACACTTCGGGCGCGAAGTACGCCGAGATTCCCTGAAGCACCCGCAGCATGTCGCTCGAGTATTGTTCGGTGATGGGTATCGGTTCCGCGCTCAGATTGACGAACACGAAGTTGCCGACCACCTCGAGCGCGAACGTCTGCAAACGCCGTTCGCTTCGTTGACTACTGCAGATCTGGTAGAGCTTGTCGTTTGGGATGCCGCGCAGGCTTCCATCGCCGTTATAGGACCAGCTGTGATACGGGCAGATCAGTTTGCGTTTGCCGCAGTCGGTCTGCTGAATGGGCATGCCGCGATGGGCGCAGGCGTTGCGATATGCGCGCAGCTCCCCGTCGACCCTCTGTACGAGCACGGGCACGCCGCCCAGGTTACGCGTGATGAAGCTGTTCTCGTCTTGCAGTTGCTGCGTGAGACCGACGAGCAGCCAGAGCTCGCCGAAGATTTTCTTCTGCTCACGATCGAACCACGCTTGGTCCGTATAGCACGCGGGTGGCAGGACAGGTTCGATCATGGCGAATGTTCATCACTGGAGTGAGTTCGATGCAACGACGCGCGCTTGCGAGTGGCCCCGTGTCTTTCGCGGAAACCGTGCGCGACGCGCGTGCCGATGCCGCCGCGGAGCATCGGCCGCGGCGTGAAAACGTTCAGATCGTCCGTGCGGGGTTGCCGAAAACGGTCACGCCCGGGGGTACATTCTTGACGACGACGGAGCCGATGCCGATCGTCGCCCCAGCGCCGATGGTGACGCCCTTCGCGATCGTCGAGCGCGGATTGACGGTCACGCCATCGCCGATGTTCACGCCGCCCGCGATGAACGTCATTGCCCCGATCATGCAATGCTCGCCGACCGTGACGTCGTGTCCGACGATCGTGTAGGTGTCGATATAGGTGAACGCACCGATCGCGCAGTCCGTCGAAACGACCGCGCCTGGCGTCACGAAGGTGCCTTCGCCGATCCGCACGCGCGCTGCCACGGACGCGCCATTCCTGAAGCTGAAGAACGCCGCGCCTTGCGCCTGCAACGGCGCCACGAGCTTCCTGCGCCAAACGGGATCACCGACTGCCGGAATGAACACATCGCCTTCCCGAACCTTGTAGTCGAGTGGATTGCCGACGACAGCGCAATCCAGGCCTTCCGGTATAGCGACGTCCGCGCGCGTGTCGAGGAATCCGCCCAGTTCAAATTCGTCGTGCAGCGAGGCGTCTTTCGACAGCACGTCGTGTACGATGCGGCCCAAACCGCCGCCGCCGATAATCAGTAGTCTCTTACGCATGGCTGAATCACCCGACCGTGTGCCCGCCGTCCATCACGAGCGTGGTGCCCGTGATCCATCGGCTTGCACTGGAAAGAAAAAAGATGGCTGCATAGGCAACGTCATCCGGCAGTCCCAGCCCCAGCGGATAGCGGGCGGCCGTTTCGTCGATGCTGTCCGTGGTGCGTCGCGCCGCTTGCAGCATGGGCGTCTCGACCAAGCCCGGCGCGAGACAGTTGACGCGAATCGCTCGCTTGGCAACTTCCATCGACAACACGCGCGCCATGCTTTCAAGCGCGCCCTTGCTGCCGCCATAAGCCCCGACGCCCGCTACGCCGATATGTGCCGAAATCGATGAGATGAACACGATCGAGCCACCGCGGTTCACCGCGTTGCGGACAAGAAGCTGCTGCGTCAGCAAGATCGGGCCCAACGCGTTGATGCGGAACTGGTCTTCGATGTGGCTGCGCGATGCAAGCCTCAACGGCGCCAGCGCAGCGATGCCCGCGCTGTGCACGATGCCGTCGAACTTGCCGACGTCTTGCGCCAACTGTTTGATGCTATCGTCGTTGCTGAGGTCACACGTGAAATAGCCGTGACCTTCGCCGCCCAGTTCGTCGATGAGGCTACGCAAGCGCGCCTCGTCGCGTCCAGTCGCGACCACCGTGGCGCCGGACTGCGCGCAGCGCACCGCGATCTCCCGCCCGATGCCGGACGAAGCGCCCGTCACCAGTATGCGTTTGCCGTCGAGTGAGAATGCGTCTTGCACGGTCATGCCTCTATCAGCGCCGGGAACGTGGCGGATTCGATGTCGACGATCGCGCCGCCCCATGACAGCCCGATGCCGAATCCGCACAGCAGCAGCCGATGCTTTGCGTCGTCGAGGGTAGTGTGAAGCCGCGCGGTCATGGTCACGGGCAGAGATGCGCCGCTCGTGTTGCCGAAGTCATGCAGCGTCGACGGCACTTTCTCCGCGGGGAGGCCAAGCTTCTTGCGGATCGTCTCGTTGATCATGCGGTTGGCCTGGTGGAAGACGAAGTAATCGATCTGCTCCTTCTCCGTTTTCGCGTAGTCCAGCAGCGTGTCGACTGCGGGCGGCACGCGCTGCGTCGAGAAGCTGAGGACGGCCGTCCCGTCGAGGATCAGATCCATCGGCGAACGCATAAAGCCGTTCTCATCCCGATGCTGAAGCGTGTGTTGCGTCGTAACAGGCTCGCGATGGCCGCCGACGGGCAGCATGATCGCCTTGTGTCCGCTGCCATCGCTGTTCAGGTTGAAGAACATCGGCGCGGCGTTGGCGTCGAACTCCAGCGCGGTCGCGGTGCCGGCGTCGGAGAAGATGGGATCCTTGAGTGAACCGGCGCGGTCGCCGACCAGCAGCAGTCCCTTCTTGATCGCACCCGACGCAATCATGCTGCCGAGCAGATGAATGCCGAACGGATAGCCGGAGCAACCCAGGTTCACATCGAACGCGATGGTCGTATGCGGCAGGCCGAGACGGTCCTGCAGAATGATGGACGTGGCGGGAATGATGTAGTCAGGCGACTGCGAGACGACGATCAGTGCGTCGATCTCATCGCGTGACCATTCGAGGTCCGCCAGCAGCTTTTCGGCAGCGACGAATGCGAGGTCCGAGAAACATTGCCACTCGGGGCACAGACGGCGTTGCCGGATGCCGATATTGCGCACCAGCCGCTCGCGCTCCGAACGGATCTGCGGCGGCGCGTCTTCGATGTTGTCAACGACGCGCTTGGGCACGCAGGTCGCCATGCCTGCGAAGCGCACGTTGTGCAGAGTGGAGAGGCCCATGGTGTATGTTATCCGAGCAGCTTGTGCAGGTCGGCGAGCGTCACGCACTTTCTGATGTCGTCGCCGGAAATGGTTTTGCCGAAGTCGGTGTCGAACATGACGATGACGCCGAGCGACGCGAGCGAGTCCCACTCAGGCAGGCTGAGGAGTTCCGTTTCCGCCGTGACTTCGACGGGTTCCTGGAAATCGACCGCAATCAGGAATTGCTCGATGAACTGTTCGATCGTGATATGCGTTGTGACGGAAGACATCAATGACTCCTTGGAAATCGCGGCAAAGGCGCGAAAGGTGATTCGCTCGGAATGGGCGGCTCGGCGGCGGTCATGCCGAAGAGCCATGCACCAGGTTTGTCGGGAGCGTTTGATTATCGCAGCCTGTCAAGCCTGGCTGCCGGAAGTCCTGTCGGAGCGGTCGAACGACGTGAATGGTGCTCACGTCGCCCGTCATCGAGCGGGAGTGGCGGCAGATGAAGGGACTATACCGACGCACCCGATGATCCAATTCGGTCAACAGAGGCCGATTCCCCCTCCAAATCAGGTCAATACGGGGAGGTGGACGGGAAGACGGCCCGGCGACACGAGTGGGGCTCGAGGTACAGTGATTTGGGCAGCGGCGGAAATGGGGAGGCGGCGGTGCGTGCGGTGGAAGGGACCTGCACTGACTGAACACCGACTATCTCTTGGCGCGCCCGGCTGGGATCGAACCAGCAACCCCTGCCTTCGGAGGGCAGTACTCTATCCATTGAGCTACGGGCGCTTCGGCGGAAAGCCTTGCGTGCGGGTGCCGGAAGACGGCTGCAAGGCCCATGCGAATCCGAGAGGATACCTGTTTTCCGCGAATCCGTCCATCGCGCGGCGTTCGACGCCGCCCGCGAAGCATCACACGATTCGGGTAAACGCCCGCGCCACGGCGCCCGCCGCCTTGCGCCTTCCGGTAAGCGTTCCGTCTATAATCGACCGTGCCCTCGGCGACGCAGGGCGTCAAGCGCGGTAGCTGTCACGCTGTCACTGAACCGACTCACCTAAAAAAACGGGAGACGAGACAAGCATGAGCGAAGCCCCCCACGGAGCCCCGATCAAGACACCCGGCCAACTCATCGCGGCGGTCATCGCTGGGTTCGGCATTCCCGTCGCCATCATCGTTCTGCTCGCCGTCTACGTCGACAATACGACGCGCACCGGCGCCGGCACCAATCTCGACGCCTCCGTCGAACAGAGAATCGCGCCGGCCGCTCAAGTGAATATCCGCGACGCCAACGCGCCGCGCGTCTACAAAACCGGCGAGGAAGTCTTCAAGGCCGTGTGCTCCACCTGTCACGCCACCGGCACGGCCGGCGCGCCCAAGTTCGGCGATGCCGGCGCATGGGCGCCGCGCATCGGTCAGGGCTACGACACGCTCGTCCACAACGCACTGAACGGCAAAGGCGCGATGCCCCCGCGCGGCGGCGCCAGCCCCGACGATTACAGCGATTTCGAGATTGCGCGCGCCGTCGTCTACATGGCGAACAACGGCGGCGCGAAGTTCGACGAGCCGGCGCAGCCCGCGCCGGGCGCGGCGGCTTCGGCATCGGCGCCTTCGTCCGCTTCCGCGCCGGCGTCCGGCGCAGCCGGTGCAAGCTCGACCGAAAACGCCCAAGCCGCGGCCGCCGTCGCGGCCCTCGCTTCCGTGCCGCAGACGGCATCGGCTCCGGCGGCGGGTGCGCAAAGCGCCGATGCGTCGCAGGCCGGCAAGGCGCTCTACGAGCAGGTCTGTCAGGCGTGTCACGCAGCGGGCGTGCTCAACGCGCCGAAGTTCGGCGACAAGGCCGCGTGGGCGCCGCGTCTCAAGGACTCGATGGAGACCGTCTACAACTACGCGCTGCACGGCAAGGGCGCCATGCCGCCGAAGGGCGGATCGAACGCGTCGGATGCGGACGTGAAGGCCGCCGTCGATTACATGGTGAACGCGGCGAAGTAACGCGGGAACGAAGAACCGTCAGTTCTTCTGCAGCATCGCCTTCAACATCGCCATGCGATCCTTCGGCGAGAGCGGCGCTTCTTCGGGCGTCGGGGGCGGGGCGTCGTCGAGCAGCATCTCGGGGATAAAGCGCGACGGCTCGCACACCACCGTCTCCCGCGCGCGCTTGCGCTTCTTGCACCAGTTCAGATGCAGGCTGCGCTGCGCCCGCGTGATCGCCACATACATGAGCCGGCGCTCTTCCTCGATGCGCGCGTCGTCAATCGGCGCGTCGTCGTCGGACCCGCCGCGATGCGGCATGATCCCTTCCTCCACGCCGACCAGAAACACGTGCGGATATTCGAGCCCCTTCGACGCATGCACAGTCGAAAGCCGCACCGCGTCGGGGTCTTCGTCCTTGCCTTCTAGCATCGACATCAGCGCGACAGTCTGAATCAGCCCGAGCAGGTTCTTGCCTTCGTCGGCGAGGCCGTCGGCGGTGTCGTACCCGGTCTGCTCCGCTTCAGGCGATGCCTCGGGCTTCGTGCCCTTGCGCTTCAGCCATTCGAGAAACTCCAGCACGTTCTGCCACTTGGATTGCGCCTGCCGCTCGTCGAAGGCATCGTAGAGATACGCTTCGTAGTGGATGGCTTCCATCATGTCGTCGAGCACTTCGGTCGCCGGATCGCGGCCCGCGCGGTCCGACAGGCGGCGAATCCACTCGCAGAACGTGCGCAACGGCTCGACTTGCCGCGCCGACAGCCGCGCCTCGATGCCGCCCATGAACACCGCTTCGAAGAGCGACACCTTCGCCGCGCCCGCGAACGCGCCGAGCGCCTCCAGCGTCGTATTGCCGACGCCGCGCCGGGGCGTCGTGATGGCGCGGATGAACGCGGGATCGTCGTCGGGATTCGCAATCAGACGCAGATACGCGATCAGATCCTTGATCTCCGCGCGATCGAAGAACGACTGCCCGCCCGACAGCACGTACGGAATGCGCTCGCGCCGCAGCACTTGCTCGAAAATGCGCGCCTGGAAGTTGCCGCGATACAGAATGGCGTAATCGCGAAACGCCGCGCGCCGCTCGAACTTGTGCGCCGACAGACGAAACACGACAGATTCGGCCTCGTGCTCTTCGTCGTTGCAGCCGGTCACGGTGATGGTGTCGCCCATGCCGTGCTCGGACCACAGCTTCTTCTCGAAGAGCTTCGGATTGTTCGCGATCACATTGTTTGCCGCCGTCAGAATGCGCACCGTCGAGCGATAGTTCTGCTCCAGCTTCACGACATGCAGCTTCGGAAAGTCCTTGCTCAACTGCGCGAGATTTTCGAGCGTCGCGCCGCGCCAGCCGTAGATGGCCTGATCGTCGTCGCCGACCGCCGTGAACGCGGCGCGCGGACCAGCGAGCAGCTTCAGCAGTTCGTACTGGCAGGCGTTCGTGTCCTGATATTCGTCGATCAGCAAGTACCGCAGGCGGTTCTGCCACTTTTCGCGCACCTGCTCGTTCTCCGCGAAAAGCTGCGCGGGCCGCAGGATCAGATCGTCGAAATCCAGCGCCTGATACGCGTGCAGCGTCGCGGCGTAGCTGCGATAGACGATCGCGGCCTGATGCTCGTCCTCGTTGCTCGCGAGCACGGCGGCCTGATCGGGCGACACCATCGCGTTTTTCCACAGCGAGATGATCGACTGAATCTTGCGAATCAGGCCTTTGTCCGTGGTGCCGAGTTGCTCCTGAACCATGCCGAAGCAGTCGTCGGCGTCCATGATGGAAAACTGCGGCTTCAGGCCGACGTGCTCCGCCTCCTGCCGCATGATCTGCACGCCGAGCGAGTGAAACGTGCAGATGGTCAACTGATTGACCGGCACCTTGCGGCCTTCCTTGCCGGGCGTCGTCAGTGTCTTGCCTTCGAGCAGCTTCGCGGTCCGTTCGCGCATTTCGAGCGCGGCCTTGTTCGTGAAGGTGAGCGCGGCAATGTGCTTCGGCTCGAAGCCGCGTCCTTCGATCAGGTGCGCGATTTTCTGCGTGATGACGCGCGTCTTGCCGCTGCCCGCGCCGGCGAGCACGAGACAGGGACCATCGAGATAGCGCACCGCTTCGCTTTGGGCGGCGTTGAGACCTGCGGACATCGTTCTGGACTTTGGCGAGTGAGGCGAGCGGCGCAAGAGCCAAGCCGCGCCGCCGATTGAACTGCGAACACCGCCGCGCAACCCGTTGATGGCGCGGCAAATTCGAGAGCGCGATGTTAACACGATAGAACGCGGCGGGTTTTGGCCCCCGTTCGCTGGCCGTTGGCGCGTTGGGCGGTGCAGGCTCATGCCACAATATCCGACCGATTCACGACAGGATGATGCCTTCCATGAGTTCAGCACTGAAAGTCGGCCTGATGGGCTATGGCCTGGCCGGCGCGACGTTCCACGCGCCCGTCATCGAGCATTGCGGCCGCGCGAAGGTCGCCGCCATCGCGACGAGTCAGGCCGAGCGCGCGCTCGCCGATTATCCGGATGCGCGCATCGTCGCCGACTTCGATGCGCTCATCGCGCTCGCCGACGTTCCGTGCGTCGTGATCGCCACGCCGAACGACACGCACTTCGACCTCGCGCACCGTGCGCTGTCGGCGGGCAAGCATGTGGTCGTCGACAAGCCGGTCACGCTCTCCGCCCGCGATGCCCGCACGCTCGCCGACCTCGCCGCCGAGCGCGGGCTGCTGTTCGCGCCGTTCCATAATCGCCGCTGGGACGGCGATTTCCTGACCGTGCGCACGCTGATCGAAAGCGGGCGGCTCGGGCGCATCGCGCACTACGAATCGCATTTCGACCGTTTTCGCCCGAAAGTGCCGCAGCGTTGGCGCGAAGAAGCGGCGCGCGGCGGCGGTCTGCTGTTCGATCTGGGGCCGCATCTGATCGATCAGGCGCTCACGCTGTTCGGCGCGCCGCAGACGGTGACGGCGTTCGTGAAGGCGCATCGCGACCACGCGCACGCGCCGGACTACGTGCATCTCGTGCTCGGTTACGCGGACAAGGAGGTGGTGCTGCACGCGAGCGCGCTCGCGGCGCTGGAGCCGCCGCGTTTTTCAATTCATGGCACGCGCGGCAGTTATGTGAAGACCGGCCTCGACGTGCAGGAAGACCAGCTTCGCTCCGGCATGCGGCCGGGGAATGCGGAGTTCGGCAAGAATCCGCCGGGCCTCTTGCGCGAAGTGGACGGCGATCACGATCTGCGGCATCAATTCGCGACGCGCGATGGCGCGTATGTGGAGTTCTATCGGGCGCTGGCGGCTTCGGTGATCGACGGCAAGCCGTTCCCGGTGACGCCGCAAGATGCCGTCGATGTGATGACGGTCATCGAACTGGCGATGCAGAGCGAGCGGGAAGGGCGGAGGGTGGAGTTCGTGCGGGGGTGAGGGGGCGTCGCCGCCATGAACTGAGAGGCGTCGGACGAGTCGGCACGAGGTAAGAAACGACGCAATCGCCCCGGTCCGAATCCGTTTGACAACCCCATCCCCCTCGCGTAAATTCTGCCGCACGCGTCGGGAGAGCGCGTGGCCGCTTCATGGAAGCGAGAGCCGCGCCGCCGAAGGGGCACACCCACAAACTCTCAGGCAAAAGGACCGGCCGCGTCGAGGACACATTCCTCGCACTCTGGAGAGCGGCAACGGCACGCATCAGGCCAGTTGCCCACCGAAGGGGCGCGCGATGGACCGCCAGCACACGCTCGCGAATCCGCGCAATCTCTCAGGTACCGAGGACAGAGGGGTCACGCATCGCAACCGCATCGCGGGTCGGTGTCTTGCTTCGCTGCATCGAGCGGCGACCAAGGCAATCATCCGCAGCGAAGCGCGCTGCGTGGCCTTTTTTGCTCCGCGAACCGAGGCCCCGATGACCGAACTTCAACACACGCCCTTGCACGCCGCTCACCTCGCGCTCAACGCGCGCATGGTCGATTTCGGCGGCTGGGACATGCCCGTCAACTACGGTTCGCAGATCGACGAGCATCGCGCCGTGCGCACCGACGCCGCCATGTTCGACGTGTCGCACATGCGCGTCGTGGATTTCGAAGGCGACGCGGTCCGCGCGTTCTTCCGCCACGCGATCGCCAACAACGTCGACAAGCTGACGACGCCCGGCAAGGCGCTCTACTCCTGCCTGCTGAAAGACGACGGCGGCGTGATCGACGACCTCATCGTCTATTACTTCTCCGAAACGCGTTTTCGCGTGGTCGTGAATGCGAGCACGGCGGACAAGGACATCGCGTGGTTCGGGAAGCTGAACGCAGACGGTAACTTCAACGTCACGATCACGCCGCGCCGCGATCTCGGCATCATCGCGGTGCAAGGGCCGAACGCACGCGAGAAGGTCTGGAACGTGCTGCCGGACACGCGAGCCGAAACCGAAGCCGTCAAGCCGTTCAACGCGGTCATGTTTCCCTCCACGCAGTACGGCGAACTGATGCTCGCGCGCACGGGCTACACCGGCGAGGACGGTTTCGAGATCGTCGTGCCGGCCGCGAACATCGAAAAGCTGTGGAAGGCGCTGCTCGCCGCAGGCGTGAAGCCCGCCGGCCTCGGCGCGCGCGACACGCTGCGGCTCGAAGCCGGCATGAACCTCTACGGCCAGGACATGGACGAAACCGTGTCGCCGCTCGACGCGGGCCTCGCGTGGACCGTCGATCTGAAAACGCCGCGCGATTTCGTCGGACGCGCGGCGCTGGAGGCGAACGGCTCGAAGGCGAATTTCGTCGGGCTCGTGCTCATCAAGGAAAACGGTCGTGCGGGCGGCGTGCTGCGCGCGCATCAGAAAGTCGTGACGCCGCACGGCGAAGGCGAGATCACGAGCGGCACGTTCTCGCCGTCCATGCAGGAATCGATCGCGTTCGCCCGCGTGCCGACGGCCGTCGCGCCGGGCGATACGGTGCAGGTCGTCATCCGCGACAAGCAAGTTCCTGCGCGCGTGGTAAAACTTCCGTTCGTGCGCAACGGCAAGGTGCTCGTCGATTTGGCATAACACTGTCGAGCGCCGTCGCGCCCGTTCCCTCCGACCCAGAATCTCACGAACGAACCACGCAAGGAGCATCCAATGAGCATCCCGGCCGATCTGAAATACACCGAATCGCACGAATGGGTCCGCACGGAGTCCGACGGCACGCTGACCGTCGGCATTACCGATCACGCGCAAGAAGCGCTCGGCGACATCGTGTTCGTCGAACTGCCGGCGGCGGGCAAGTCCGTCGCGGCGGGCGACGCGATTGCGGTCATCGAATCGGTGAAGGCCGCCTCCGACATCTACGCGCCGGTCTCGGGCGAAGTCGTCGCGGTCAATGACGCGCTGAGCTCGTCGCCGGATCAGGTGAACGGCGCGCCGTACGAAAGCTGGCTCTTCAAGATCAAGCCCGCAAGCGATGCGGGCCTCGACAAGCTGCTCGACGCCGAAGGCTACGGCAAGTCGATCGGCGAATAACTCTCTATCAGACGAAAAGCGGTTCCACGCGGGCCGCTTTCGCAGGAATTCACATGAAGCTCGAACACCCGGATCGTCCGATGAACCGCACTTCCCTGTCACTCGCCGCGCTCGAATGCCACGATGCGTTCGCCGGCCGGCACATCGGCCCCGACGAGGCCGACCAGCGCGCGATGCTCGACGCGCTCGGTTTCGCGTCGCGCGCGGCGTTCATCGACGCGGTGATTCCCGACACGATCCGCCGCAAGGAAACGCTGCCGCTCGGCGCGTTCACGCAGCCGAAGAGCGAAGCCGAGGCGCTCGCGGCGCTGCGCAAGCTCGCGGACGAGAATCTGGTGTTTCGAACCTTCATCGGTCAGGGGTATTACGGCACGCACACGCCTGCCGTGATCCTGCGCAACGTGCTGAAGAACCCGGCGTGGTACACGGCCTACACGCCGTATCAGCCGGAAATCTCGCAGGGGCGCCTCGAAGCCCTGCTGAACTTCCAGCAGATGGTGATGGACCTCACCGGCCTCGCGATGTCGAACGCATCGCTGCTCGACGAAGCGACGGCCGCCGCCGAAGCCATGACGCTGCTGCAACGCGTCGGCAAGCCGAAGTCGAACGTGTTCTTCGTCGCTGACGACGTGCTGCCGCAAACCATCGAAGTGGTGAAGACGCGCGCGAAGCCCGCGGGCATCGAAGTGAAGGTCGGTCCGGCAGCGGATGCCGCCAGCGCGAACGCATTCGGCGTGCTGCTGCAATATCCCGGCGCGAACGGCGACGTGCATGACTATCGCGCGCTCGCCGAAGCGGTTCACGCGGCGGGCGGCCACGTCGTCGCGGCGGCGGATCTGCTCGCGCTCACGCTCATTACGCCGCCGGGCGAATGGGGCGCGGATGTCGCTATTGGCAACACGCAGCGGTTCGGCGTGCCGGTCGGCTTCGGCGGTCCGCACGCGGCTTACATGGCCGTGCGCGACGAATTCAAGCGCCAGATGCCGGGGCGTCTGGTCGGCGTGACCGTCGATGCGCAAGGCAATTCCGCGCTGCGTCTCGCGCTGCAAACGCGCGAGCAGCACATTCGCCGCGAGAAGGCGACATCGAACGTCTGCACGGCGCAGGCCCTGCTCGCGATCATGGCGAGCATGTACGCGGTCTATCACGGCCCGCAAGGTCTCAAGACGATTGCGCTGCGCGTGAACCGCGTGGCGTCGATTTTCGCGGCGGGCGTCGCGAAGCTCGGCTACAGCATCGCGAACAAGACGTTCTTCGATACCGTCACGATCGAAAGCGGCGCGAACACGACTGCATTGCATCAGGCCGCTTACGCCGCGCATATCAATCTGCGGCGCGTGAGCGCGACCCAAGTCGGCGTATCGCTCGACGAAACCACCACGCGCGACGACTTGCAGAAGCTCTTCGCGCTGTTCGCGGAAGTCGCGGGCAAGACCGAAACGTTCGATATCGACGCGCTCGACGCGTCCATCGGCGATTCGCTTCCGGCAGACCTCAAGCGCACGAGCGATTACCTCACGCATCCGGTCTTCAACCGGCATCACTCCGAACACGAAATGCTGCGCTATCTGCGCAGCCTTGCCGACAAGGACCTCGCGCTCGACCGCACGATGATTCCGCTCGGCTCCTGCACGATGAAGCTCAACGCCACGTCGGAAATGCTGCCCGTGACGTGGCCGGAGTTCGCGCAGATTCACCCGTTCGCGCCGGCCGAGCAGACGCTCGGCTATCGCACGATGATCGACCAGCTCGAACAGATGCTCGTTGCGTGCACCGGCTACGCGGCGGTCTCGTTGCAGCCGAACGCGGGTTCACAGGGCGAGTACGCGGGCTTGCTCATCATTCACGCGTACCACGAGTCGCGCGGCGAAGGGCATCGCAATGTGTGTCTGATTCCGGCGTCCGCGCACGGCACGAACCCGGCGTCGGCGCAAATGGCGGGCATGCAGGTCGTGGTCGTCGCGTGCGATGCGAACGGCAACGTCGATATCGACGATCTCAAGGCGAAGGCCGAGAAGCACTCCGCGAATCTCGCGGCGATCATGATCACGTATCCGTCGACGCACGGCGTCTTCGAGCGCAACGTGCGCGAGATTTGCGACATCGTGCATCAGCACGGCGGGCAAGTATATGTCGATGGCGCGAACATGAACGCGATGGTCGGCCTGTGCGCGCCCGGACAGTTCGGCGGCGACGTCTCGCACCTGAACCTGCACAAGACGTTCTGCATTCCGCACGGCGGCGGCGGACCGGGCGTCGGTCCGGTCGCGGTCGGCGCGCATCTCGCCAAGTTCCTGCCGAACCAGACATCGACCGGCTATCAGCGCGACGAAGCGGGCATCGGCGCGGTGTCGTCGGCGCCGTACGGCTCGGCCGCGATTCTGCCGATTTCGTGGATGTATATCGCGATGATGGGCGCGAAGGGCCTCACGGCCGCGACCGAAAGCGCGATCCTCGCCGCGAACTACGTCGCGAAACGCCTCGCGCCGCATTACCCGGTGCTGTACAGCGGCCCGGGCGGGCTCGTCGCGCACGAGTGCATTCTCGACGTGCGGCCGATCAAGGAAGCGAGCGGCATTTCGGTGGAAGACGTGGCGAAGCGCCTGATCGACTACGGTTTCCACGCGCCGACCATGAGCTTCCCCGTGCCGGGCACGCTGATGGTCGAGCCGACGGAATCGGAATCGAAGGAAGAGCTGGACCGCTTCATCGACGCGATGATCGCCATTCGCAACGAAATTCGCGCAGTCGAGGAAGGCCGCGCCGATCGCGAAGACAACGTGCTGAAGAACGCGCCGCATACGGCTGCCGTGGTCACGGCGGACGAGTGGACGCATGCGTACACGCGCGAAGAGGCGGCGTATCCGGTCAAGACGCTCATCGCGCGCAAGTACTGGTCGCCGGTGGGCCGCGCCGACAACGCATATGGCGATCGCAACCTCATGTGCTCGTGCGTGCCGGTGTCGGAGTACGCGGACGCGTGACGCACGCGCGCCGCGCCGCCCGAAAGCGTCAAGCTTTGTCGGGCGGTTTTGCGGTGCGTTCGAGAACGGCTAACATCTCACCCCGGACCAAGCCAATCAGGGAGTGCGTATGGCGCCGAAGGTGCGAAAGGGGAACGAGGCGAGCCGCTTCAGAGCGACACGCGCAACGCTGGCGACGCTTTGCGCGCTTTCGATGACCGCGCCTGCCGCGCACGCGGCGATGAACTTCTGCGCCGCGCCGGCCATGCAGACGAGCGAGCGCACGAATGCCGATCCCGGCGTGAAGGCGCTGGTGAACGCGGTGCAATCGCACGTCAACGACACGCCGAAGGCCCGCGCCACGCTGCACACCGAAGGCACGCTGCCGCACGAAGGCATCTATGACCAAAGCGTCGAAGCGGAGAAAGACCTCGACCTGATGCGCAATGCCGCGCTCGCCTGGCGCGCCACGGGCAACGAGCGCTATCTGCGGCTTGTCGACCGGTTTCTGCTCGCGTGGACCACGACGTATCAGCCGAGCTTGAACCCGATCGACGAGACGAACTTCGAATCGCTGATCCTTGCGTACGATTTGACGGCGAGCGCGCTGCCGGTGAAAACGCGCAACGCGGCGAATGCGTTCATCGCGAAGCTGGCGAACGGCTATGTCGCCGATATCGACAAGCAAGCGCGGCCGCTCAAGGGCACGTACCGGAACAACTGGCAGAGCCATCGCGTGAAGCTGATCGCGATGGGCGCGTTCACCATCGACGACCGCAAGATGATCGACGCGGCGCAACGGCTTTTTGTCGAGCATATCGGCGACAACATCGCGCCGGATGGTTCGACGGTCGATTTCGCCGAGCGCGACGCGCTGCACTACGTCACCTACGACTTGCAGCCGCTCGTGACGGCGGCGCTCGCGGCGCGGCGGCATAACCGCAACTGGCTGCCGGAGCGCGCGACGACGGGCGCGACGCTCGCCGGCGCGCTCAACTGGCTGACGCCTTACGCGCTCGGCACGAAGACGCACGACGAGTTCGTGCATTCGAGCGTCGCCTTCGACGCGAAACGGCGCGAAGCCGGCTTGCCGGGCTACTCGGGCCAGTGGGACCCGAAGAACGCGGCGGAGCTTTTTTATCTGGCGGCGCGTCTCGACGGCCGCTATGCGCCGGTGGCGCTGCGGCTCGCGCCGACGCCGCCCGCGTGGCTCGCGGTCTGTCTGCCGCTGCCGGCGCGGTAACTTCCAATTGCAGGAGCAGTCATGGCAGTCAGCGTTTTCGATCTCTTCAAAGTCGGCATCGGACCTTCCAGCTCGCACACCGTCGGCCCGATGCGCGCCGCGCTCATGTTCGCGCAAGGGCTCGAACGCGACGCGCTGCTGGACGCGGTGACATCGGTCAAATGCGAGCTGTACGGCTCGCTCGGCGCAACGGGGAAGGGCCACGGCACGGACCGCGGCGTCATGCTCGGACTCATGGGCGACGCGCCGGATACTGTGGATGCCGGCACCATCGTGCCGCGGCTCGAAGCGGTGCGCGCAACGAAGACGCTCGCCTTGCTCGGCAAGCACGACATCCCGTTCACGGTGAAGGACAACATCGCGTTCTATCGGCAGGCGCTGCCGGAACATCCGAACGGCATGAAGCTGTATGCATTCGATGCCAGCGGCCAGTTGCTACGCGAAGCGACGTATCTCTCGGTGGGCGGCGGCTTCGTCGTGACGGCGGGCGCGCCGAATACGGCCGTGCTCACGGCGCACGCGCAATTGCCGTATCCGTTCCAGACCGGCGACGAACTGCTCAAGATGTGCGCCGAATCCGGCAAGTCGATTGCGCAACTGATGTGGGAAAACGAGTGCGTCTGGCGCAGCCCCGACGAAATCCGCGCGGGCCTGCTGCATATCTGGGAGGTGATGCAGGATTGCGTCGCGCGGGGGTGCGGCATCGGCAATCCGGATGCGGAAGGGCATCTGCCGGGGCCGTTTCAGGTGAAGCGCCGTGCGCCGCAGCTTTATCGCGCGCTGACGGGCAGGCCCGAGCAGGCGTTGCGCGACCCGCTTTCGATGATCGACTGGATCAACCTGTACGCCATCGCGGTGAACGAAGAAAACGCCGTCGGCGGCCGCGTCGTGACGGCGCCGACGAATGGCGCGGCGGGCATCATCCCGGCCGTGCTGCATTACTACGACCGCTTCGTGCCGGGATCCAACGCGCAAGGCGTGATCGACTTCCTGTTGACGGCGGCGGCTATCGGCATCCTGTACAAGATGAACGCGTCGATATCGGGCGCGGAAGTGGGATGCCAGGGCGAAGTGGGCGTCGCCTGCTCGATGGCGGCGGGCGGCCTCGCGGCGGTGCTCGGCGGCACGCCGGCGCAGGTGGAGAACGCAGCGGAAATCGGCATGGAGCACAACCTCGGGCTCACCTGCGATCCGGTGGGCGGCATGGTGCAGATTCCGTGCATCGAACGCAACGCGATGGGGTCGGTGAAGGCCGTGAACGCGGCGCGCATGGCCATGCGCGGCGATGGTTCGCACTACGTGTCGCTGGATTCGGTCATCAAGACCATGCGCGAGACCGGCGCGGATATGAAGACGAAGTATAAGGAGACGTCGCGCGGGGGACTGGCGGTGAATATTGTGGAGTGTTGAGCTTTCGCTGTGTGCTGGCAGGCGTTCCGTCCTGCGAGTGCAACATTTCTTGTACGTAGCGCGCGGCATCGGTTCGAGGGGCTAGCATGGTCGGAGCCCAAACGAATCTATCGACCGCATCCTCGATGCATGTCTGACGATGACTGCGCGCCGCTCAATGCGTCGGTAGAAATACCTGAGAGAACCGCATCGAAACCGAAGGACCTTGCCGCGCACAAGGATGCGTCTAAAACGCTCAGCGGTTCCCCGAAGTTCCGACCCATGGTCAAGCAGCGATGGCCGAAGCCCTTCAACAAGATGGCTCGGCCCCGCGTTCAGGCGACCGACCTTATTCCAGTTTCAGCCGATCACGCCGTGCTTTTCCTCTGGCGCGATGGCGATCAGCTCGAAGACCGCTCGTTTTACGGACACCTGGTCTGCACAATGCCGCACGGCGACATATACCCGCTCTTCGAACTGCATTACCATCCGAGTCACAAGGGGCTGCACTGCAAGCTGCCCTGCAATACATCGAGCGATTACAGGAATCGCTTGCTGCCCGGCGCACCCGAACTCGATTTAAAGCTGCCCCGACGCTTTGACCCGCGTGCCGCAAACGACCGTGCCGCGCTTATCGTATTGTTTTGCAACGCTGTGGGCATCACCATCTTCAACGAACACGACGGACAAGGCGATCTATTGTGCTAGCGGACCCGCTCAAGCAAACGCTCTGCTCTTTGTTCGAAGTGCACGCCGATACAAACGGCGTGCAGCGAATCGTCACTCCGCTCCAATATCCGGGAACGGGGGATCATGTCGTCGTGCGCATTCGTCCCTGCGAGGGCGGCTATTCGATTGATGAGAACGGAGAAGCTTGCTTCAACGCAGGCATGATGGGCGGTGAAGTCGAATCGGGCGCCGTGGAACGGTGGTCGCAGGAGATCGCGCAATTGAGTCCCGTTCGGCTGTGCGAGGACGAGGTCATCCGCGCCGCGACCTCTGACGAGCGTCTTCTTGCGCCTTACGTCTTTCGCGTGGCCGAGGCGGCACAGCAGCTTTTCGCGGTCGCGACATCCCGCGTCGAGCGTCAGCAGTCAAGCGATTTCAAAGGACGGCTTACCCGTGCGATCGCGGATATCGCAGCCGAGTTCGGGCTCGAGCACCGGTCGGAAGTCGAATTGCCGATTTCCGGCGGGCTTGTTGCCGATCATGTCATCGAAACGCCGACGCCCTCCATCGTCATCGCCGCGACTTCAGCCAAGCGGCTGCTGGAAGGCGAACTCATTCATCTGCAATACCGCGCCGAGAAACTACCGGGCTCAGTGCTGGCGATTGCGGAAAGTCAGCTGGCGGTCGGCAAGACGGAGTTCGAGCGCGCGAACTACTACACATGGAAGACGGTCGTCTTCGACGCGCGCAATCTTCGCAGTCTGATCGGCTCCGTCCTGCATTGAGACGGATGCTCACGCCCCAATCAAATTAACCACCTTCACATTCCGCGTATCCGGCACTTCCGCATAAGACAGCACCTTCAGCTGCGGCAAGCTCCGGCGCAGGAACCGCGCAAGCATCGTGCGCAGCGAATGCTGCACCAGCAGCACCGGCGGCAAGCCCAGATTCTGCTGACGCATGATCGCGTTCTGCGTCGAGTTCATCAGCGTCTGCGCGAGTCCCGGCTCCAGTCCCGGATTCGGCCCCGTCGATAGCGCCTGCGACAGCACGCGCTCCAGCGTCGGATCGAGGCCCATCACCTGCAGGTCGTCGGCGCCCGGATACCACTGTTGCGTGATCGCGCGTCCCAGCGCCAGGCGCACCGCCGACGTGAGTTCGTACGGATCCGAGATGCGCGGCGCGTGTTCCTGCAGCGCGTCGAGAATGGTGCGCATGTCGCGGATCGGCACGCTTTCGTCGAGCAGGTTTTGCAGCACCTTCTGCAGCGTCGTGAGCGAAAGCGTCTTCGGCACGAGGTCTTCCGTGAGCGACGGCGTGTCCTTGCCGATACGCTCCAGAAGCGCCTGCACTTCCTGTCGGCCGAGCAGTTCCGCTGCATGCGTCACGACGAGGTGATTCAAGTGCGTCGCGACCACCGTGCTCGCATCCACCACCGTGTAGCCGTACACCTGCGCCTGTTCGCGCATGTTCGTCTCAATCCACACGGCCGGCAAGCCAAACGCGGGATCGGTCGTCTGCGTGCCCGGCAGCGCCGCCGACACCTGACCTGGATTGATCGCGAGCCATTGGCCGGGGAACGCCTCACCCACGCCGACTTCCACGCCCTTGAGCGCAATGCGATACCCGTTCGGCCGCAATTCCAGGTTGTCGCGAATATGGATGACCGGCGGCAGGAAGCCGATTTCCTGCGCGAACTTCTTGCGAATGCCCTTGATGCGCTTGAGCAGTTCGCCGTCCGCGTTGCGATCCACGAGCGGAATCAGGCGGTAGCCCACTTCGAGCCCGAGCGGGTCGATGAGCGCCACGTCTTCCCAGCTCGCCTCCGCGTTCTCGGCAGACGCCGCCGCGGCCGATGCGATCGGCGTGACATCCGTGACCGCGCTCGTTTTCTTGTTCGCGGCGCGCTTGTTCATCGTGCGCGCGGCGTAAATCAGCCCGCCGCCCAGCAGCATGAACGCGAAGTGCGGCATGCCCGGAATCAGTCCCATCACGCCGATGATCACGCCGGTAATCATGAGGACGCGCGGGTTCTGGAACAACTGACCGGTCAGCTGCGTGCCGATGTCCTCCTCGGTCGCGACGCGCGAGACGATCACGCCCGCCGCCGTCGAAATGATGAGCGACGGAATCTGCGCGACGAGGCCATCGCCGATGGTGAGCAGCGTGTAGTTGGTCGCCGCGTGCCCGAAGTCCATGTCGTGCTGAAGCATGCCGACGATCAGACCGCCCACCACGTTGATGACCATGATGAGCAAGCCCGCGATGGCGTCGCCGCGCACGAACTTCGACGCGCCGTCCATCGATCCGTAGAACTCGGCTTCCTGCGCGACGCTCTGGCGGCGCTTCTTCGCCATGTCCTCGTTGATGAGACCGGCGTTCAGGTCGGCGTCGATCGCCATCTGCTTGCCGGGCATCGCGTCGAGCGTGAAGCGTGCGCCGACTTCCGCGATACGTCCCGCGCCCTTCGTGATGACCATGAAGTTGATGATCATCAGGATCACGAACACGACGATACCGACCGCGAAGTTACCGCCGACGAGAAAGTGCCCGAACGACTCGATCACCTGTCCCGCCGCGTCCGGGCCGGTGTGGCCTTGCAACAGCACGATACGCGTCGACGCCACGTTCAGCGACAGGCGCAGCAGCGTGGAGAACAACAGCACGCTCGGGAACGCCGCGAAGTCGAGCGGCTTTTGCGTGTACATGCTGACGAGCAGCACCATCACCGACAGCGCGATGTTGAAGGTGAACAGCAGATCCAGCAGAAACGCCGGCAACGGCAGAATCATCATGCCGAGAATCATGCAGATCAGGATCGGGCCGGCGAGCGCCCGAATGTTCTGCGTGCCCAGCGCGTCGGGGCGTTTGGCGAAAAATCCTGCGCGCGCGTTCATGCTGCGGCTCCCTTGTCAGTGTTACCGTCGTTCAGGGCTTCGGCAGCTTCCTGATCGGCGTCGGCGTCGGAAACGCCGCCTTTGTCCAGTTCCTTCGGAACTTCGAGATCGGTGGGATCGTCCGGCTTGATGCCGCCGTCTTCCTTGTAGCGCTTCAACTGGTAGACCCACGCCAGCACTTGCGCGACCGCGCCGTACAGCGCGCCCGGAATCTCGCGGTTGATCTCCACGTTGTGATACAGCGCCCGCGCGAGCGGCGGCGCTTCCAGCAGCGGCACGTTGTTCTCGCGGCCCAGCTCGCGAATGCGCGCGGCCACCAGATTCACGCCCTTCGCGACGACGCGCGGCGCGCGCATCTCGCCGTCCGTGTACTTCAGCGCGACGGCGAAGTGCGTCGGGTTGGTCACGATCACGTCGGCGGTCGGAATGGCCTGCATCATGCGGCGGCGGGCGGCCGCGCGCTGCTGCGAGCGGATGCGGCCCTTCACGTGCGGATCGCCTTCGCTTTCCTTGTGCTCGCGCTTCACTTCTTCCTTGCTCATGCGCAGCTTCTTCGCGTACGACCACATCTGATACGGCACATCGACGGCGGCGACGAGAAACAGTCCGCCGATGGCCATGCCGCAGCACACGACGATAAGGTGCATGGCGTCGGCGAGCGCGATACCGAGCGGCTTCGTGAGCAGTCCGAGCACTTCGGCCTTGCGGCTCCAGATTTCCCAGCCCGCCACGCCGCCGACGATGAGCGTCTTCAGAATGGACATGCCGAGCTGGATCGGGCCTTGAATCGAGAAGATCTTGCCGAGTCCGCTGATCGGGTTGAGGCGTCCGAAGTTCGGCGCGAGCGGCTTGGTGGTGATGAGCCAGCCGCCGAGCGCCATCGGCGCGGCAAGCGCGGCGAACGCGGTCATCGCGAGCACGGGCAGCACGGCGAGCATGCCTTCCTTGCTGGCGTTGGCCGCGCCGATCATCGTCTGGCGCGTGTCCAGCACCACGTCGTGATTGAACGTGAAGGCGGTGCGCAGAATCGACTGCAAGTGTCCGCTGATGGACCCCGACAGCGCCAGCACGCCGAAAAATCCCGCCGCCAGCAGCGCGAACGACGCGAATTCCCGCGAGCGCGCAACCTGGCCTTCCTCCCGCGCCTTTTCCAGGCGCTTGGGAGTGGCTGATTCGGTTTTTTCGAGATCGCTTTCTTCTGCCACTGCGTGCTCCGCTTCGTGCTTCGTTGCCAACGGCGTGAAGCCGCTTTCTGATGCAAACGATTATTGCGGAAGGCGTCGAGTGGCTATCGGGGGATTAAGTCGGGGAAAGGGGGGTTAATCGACGGATAAACAAAACGGCGCACGACCTCGTGCAAGGTCGCGCGCCGCAGTGAGACGATTCCGGGAGACGATCAAACGCCCGGCACGCGCCCGTCCGGGCCGTAGAACCCGGCCTTCGACGGCGCGACCTGCAAGGCGGCGAGCGCCTTGCGGTTGTATTCCATGCGCGTGCGGATCAGCACGCCGTTGTTGTTGTTGCCCTGTTTCGCGCGCCGGGCGGCGGCGCAGAGCAGCTTCCATTGCTCGGCGATGCGCACATTGCCTTGGGCGGCGGCTTCCATGCCGGCGAATCCGCCCGGAAAACCGAGCGCGTTCAAATGCGCGTCGCGCTCTTTTTCGAGCCCGCTGATGCGCTCGGTCAGCGCCGTCTTCTGGCCGATGATTTCCGGCAGCGCGGCCAGCGGCTGCGCGGCGATCAGGGCTTTTTCCTCGTGCGCGAGGAGGGCTTCGAAGGCCTGAACGGCGGCGACTTCTTCGGTGACAGTGGCAAGCAGGGCGTCTCTCATTGCAGCTCGCTAAAAACGCGGTTCATAAAGGCCGCCCGGCTCGTGTCCACTTCGCGCGCCGGGACGTGCCCGGGCCGTTGCGTTCAGCCGCCGGTCGGCGGGGTTCTCGTTTGCAGCAGGTCGCGCGCGGTGCTCAGAATGCCGTCGGCGATCTTGCTGGTGTCCATCTTCAGCCTGCCGTCGCGAATCGCGGCCTTGATCGATTCGACTTTCGCCGTATCGATGTCCGAGCCGTTCGACGCGCGCAGGTCCGACGACAAGCTCGACAGGCTGACCGTCGACTGGCCGGCGCTGGCGCCGTTCGCTTGCGCGGTCGGCGCGGCAGTCTTCGCATCGCCTTGCGATGCACGTTGCAGCCCGTCTTGCAGGCCGCTCAAAGAGGTGTTGCTATTCGATTCGATTTTCACGATGTCCATTCCCGAACGTGTTGAGTCCTTTATCGGCGGTGGCTTTGAAAAACTTTACCCTGCCGGAGGAAGCGCAACCTGATCGGTGCCTGGTCATCTGCCGCTCTGCCTTGTCCCACAAGGCTTCGGCGGGTTTGCAACAAATTGCAACAGAACGTCTGCTGCCGCACACAAGCCCGCTTACATGCGGACTTCCACCGTCTGACTATCCTTCACGATGCCGGTAATGATCTGTCCGCCGGCCGTCTTCACGCGGACTTGCTGGCCGGGCGCGGCGTTGTTCATCGCGCTGCCATCGGCGGAAATCGAGAAGCCGCTGCCGTCGGCGACCACGTGCACCGTCTGGCCGATCGCCACCGAACTCGCGGCGCGCAGCATGTCGGTGCGCAGCGGCAAGCCAGCCGGCACGCGCGACAACGCCACCGCGCCGACGGCCTGCGACGGATCGGTGACGACGGCTTGCGGCATCGCCGTGAGATCGCCGTCGCGGGCGACGAGATCGGCGCTTGCGAGCACTTCGCCCGGCGCAATGGCACGCGCGGCGGTGTAGTACGTCGCGTTGATGGAGACGCGCGCCTGCACGTACAGCGTCCACGGCCGCTCGCCGACGCAGCGCACGCCCACGGTCACGCGGCCCCAGAGACGCGCGCCGGTCGGCATGAACGGATCGAGCGCGGAGCAGGGCGCGAGGCCGCGCGGGAAGACCGGCGTCACGGTGATATCCACCTTGCCGGGCAAGCCCGCCGCCTGCTGCTGAAGGAACGTGAGCGCGGCGACGCGGATGGATTCGCCGTCCTGCGCCGTGGCGGCGGCTGACGGCGTTTGCGCGGCTGCCGTGGCCGGCGAGAAACTCACGCGTTTCATCGGCGAGGCGGCGGCAGCGGCGGCTGAATAATTGGCGGAGCGAACCGGCGATGCAGCGGCGGCCGCGATCGGGCGCGCGCCAGCCGCGCCGGGCGTCGCGTCGTCGCGCATGACGACGACCGGCATCACGTCGCGCGATGCGATCTGACGCACGCCGGCCGCGCTGGTCGCGCTGGCATCGCCGCGCGAGACGGCGACGGGCGCTTTCGCCGGCGTGGCCGCAGTGGGCTTCGCTTCGCCCGGCCCCGGAACGACGATCATGCCGCCTGCGTCGTCCATGGCGTCGTCGGCGGCTTCCGCGCGCGCTTCCAGCGCGAGCGCGGCGTGGCGCATGGCGGCGTCGGCGGCACTTGTCGCGGTGCGATAGCCCGATGCCCGCGCCATGTCGGCCACAGGAGCGGGCGTCGGCGCGGGCGCGGCTGCGGCCACCGATTTCGACGAACCCAGACTCTTCGCCATCTCCGCGACGGCGGCGGGATTCGTCTCCGCGTTGCCCGGAATCGCGATCATGCCGTCGCTTTGCTGCGCGAGCGCGCTCGCCGCGAAGCCGAGCATCAGCGACGCGCCCGCCACGCCGCGCGCCGCTGCACGCGCGCCGCGCTTCATGGCGCTCGCACGCATCGCAACGTTCGACGACTGTCTGACGGACCTGCTCATCACTGCTCTCCTCGCCGCCGCGTAGCTAGCGACTGCGTATCTGAATGGATCGGGCCGCGCGCTGCGGCCACTTCTTGCGGTCGCGGCCATGAAAACGCCGCTTCCCACTCTCGACGCAGATTCTAGATACGCCGGGCCGCGCTCAAGCCTCGAATAGAGGCCGCGTTTCCCGGTTATTCATCGGATTAGTTATTGCGCGCGGCTCCTAAGATGCGTGTCATGCAAAAACCCCTCAGCGATTGGGCGGGGACAGGCGACAACCATCCCGGATGGGACCGGAGAAGAAACGAATGCTAGACAGACTCGACAAGGAACTCGCGTTCGGCCGCGAGGCGCTCGATGTGCGCGCTTACCGGCAGGAACTGCTGTCGTCGAACATCGCGAACGCCGACACCCCCGGCTACAAGGCGCGCGATGTCGATTTCTCGACCGCGCTCGCCGGGGCGCTGAAGAAGGACGGCGCGTCCGCCACGGCCTCGAACACGGCGACGCTCAGGATGGCGCAGCCGGTTTCGGTGAGCGCGAGCGGGTCGCTCGCCGTGACCGCGAAGGGCCACATGTCCGGCGCCTCGACGCTTACCGCGTCCGGCGGCTCGACCGACGACTACGGCCGCCTCGCGTATCGCGTGCCGAGCCAGCCTTCGCTCGACGGCAACACCGTCGATCTCGACGCCGAACGCGTGCAGTTTGCGGACAACGCGCTGCACTTCGAAGCCGGAATGACCGTGATGACTTCGCAGATCAAGTCGATGTTGTCCGCCATCACGTCCAACAGTTAAGAAAGCCATGCCTTCATTGATGAACATTTTCAGCGTCGCCGGTTCGGCGATGTCTGCTCAGGCGCAGCGCCTGAACGTGACCGCGTCGAATCTCGCGAACGCGGACAGCACGACCGGTCCCGACGGCCAGCCGTACAAGGCGAAGCAGGTCGTCTTCGCGGTCGATCCGCTCGGCGGCGCGAAAAGCGGCTCCGGCCAGCAAGTCGGCGGCGTGCAGGTGACGGGCGTGATCGACGATCCGAGCCCGATGAAAACGAGCTACGACCCGAGCAACCCGGCGGCCAACGCGGACGGCTATGTGACGCTGCCGAACGTCGATCCGGTGCAGGAAATGGTCAACATGATTTCCGCGTCGCGTTCCTACCAGGCGAACGTCGAGACGCTCAATACCGCCAAGCAATTGATGCTCAAGACTCTGACCATCGGAACCTGAGGAATCCAACCGTGACGACGAACACCACCATCGGCAGCAACGGCACCACGGTGTCGCAGACGCTGCTGGACACCATGAACGGCGCGAAGAGCGCGTCCAGCTCCTCCAGCAGCACCGGCAGCACCAGCAGCACGGGCGGCACGTCCGCTTCGGATCTGCAGAACACGTTCCTCACGCTGCTCGTGACGCAGTTGAAGAATCAGGACCCGACGAATCCCGCCGACAGCTCGCAGATGACCTCGCAGCTCGCGCAGATCAACACGGTGACGGGCATCGGTCAGCTGAACACGTCGCTCAGCTCCCTCGCGACGCAGCTTTCCGCGGGCCAGTCCACGCAGGCCGCCATGCTGATCGGCTCGAACGTGCTCGCGCCGGGAAGCAGCATGACGGTGTCGAGCGGCGCGTCGTCGACGTTCGGCGTGCAGCTCGCCAACGACGTGAGCGACCTGCAGATCGTCGTGAAGGACAAGTCCGGCAACATCGTCAACACGCTGGACCTCGGCGCGCAAGGCTCGGGCGTCGTGCCGGTATCGGGCTGGAAGCCGGTCGACTCGAAGGGCGCCACGCTCGCCGACGGCACCTACACGATCACCGCGCAAGGCACGATCAACGGCCAGCAGGCGACCGCGACGACGCTGTCGGCCTCGCAGGTGCAGAGCGTCGTGCAAATGACGGGCGGCACGCCGGGCCTGAAGCTGTCCAACGGTTCGACGGTCGGGCTGTCGAGCGTCGCTTCGATTCTTTGATTCCACTTTCCTTTGACGCCGGGATGCGCCCGGCGAAGAGATAAACCATGAGCTACCAACAAGCACTGAGCGGCCTCGGCGCCGCGTCGAGCGACCTCGACGTCATCGGCAACAACATCGCGAACTCGAACACCGTCGGCTTCAAGCAGGGCGCCGCGCAATTCGCGGACATGTACGCCAGTTCCATGGCGACCGCCGTGTCGAACCAGATCGGCATCGGCACGCGCCTCGCGGAAGTCCAGCAGCAGTTCTCGCAAGGCACGATCACGACGACCAACCAGGCGCTCGACGTCGCGATCAACGGCAACGGCTTCTATCAGCTGTCGAACAACGGCGCGACCGTGTATTCGCGCAACGGCGTCTTCCATCTGGACGACAGCGGCAAGATCGTCAACTCGGCGGGCCTGCAACTGATGGGCTACGCGGCCGATTCGGGCGGCGTCGTCAGCAGCGCGAGCACGGTGCCGCTCACCGTGCCGACCGCGAACATCGCGCCGACGGCGACCAAGACGATCACCGCTGCGTTCAACCTGAACTCGCAGGACACGAACCACGCGGCGGGCAGCTTCGATCCGACCAACGGCAACACGTACAACGCGTCGACTTCGGTGGACGTGTACGACACGCTCGGCGGCACGCAGAAGGTGTCCGTGTACTTCACGAAGACCGGCACCGGCTCGTGGGAAGCGTTCGCGGGCTACGGCGATCCGGTCTCGCAGAAGACCGACCTCGGCGCGGTGACGTTCGATTCGTCGGGCAACCTGACGAGCGGCTCGAAGTTCACGTTCACCATTCCGAACGGCGCGGACCCCTCCGGCGCGACGACGCAATCGTTGACGCTCGATCTCTCCGGCACCACGCAGTACGGCGCGAAGAGCGGCCTCACGAACCTGCATCAGGACGGCAACAGCACGGGCGAACTGACGGGCTTCACCGTCGGCACCGACGGCATGCTGACCGGCAATTACTCGAACGGCGAAACGAAGGCGCTCGGGCAGATCGCGGTCGCCAACTTCAACAACCAGAACGGCCTGCAGAACCTCGGCGGCAACGTGTACGCGCAGACGGCCGCTTCGGGCGCGCCGCAAGTGGGCGCGCCGGGCTCGACGAACCACGGCACGCTGCAAGGCGGCGCGGTGGAGAACTCCAACGTCGATCTGACGAGCGAGCTCGTGAATCTGATCACCGCGCAGCGCAACTATCAGGCGAACGCGCAGACGATCAAGACGCAGCAGACCGTCGACCAGACGCTGATCAATCTGTAATCACCGTCCGCAAGCACTAGACGCATCAGGAAAGAAGGAAGCGATTCATGGACCGTCTGATCTACACCGCGATGACCGGCGCAAGCCAGTCGCTGGAACAGCAAGCCGTCGTGGCGAACAACCTGGCGAACGCATCGACCACGGGTTTCAAGGCGCAACTCGCGGCGTTCCGTCAGGTGCCGATGTCGTTCGAGAACCAGTCCGCCGACGGCACGACGCGCACTTTCGTGCTCTCGTCGACGCCGACGGCGGATTACTCGGCCGGCCCGATCCAGCAGACCGGCAACCCGCTCGATGTCGCCGTGCAAGGGCCGGGCTGGCTCTCCGTGCAGACGGCGGACGGCGGCGAGGCATACACGCGCGCCGGCAATCTGCACGTGGACCAGAACGGTCAGCTCGTCACCGCGAACAACCTTCCGGTGCTCGGCAACGGCGGCCCGCTGTCGGTGCCGCCGGGCGCTGAAGTGACCATCGGCAAGGACGGCACGGTGTCCGCGCTGATTCCGGGCGATCCGCCGACCGCGATTGCGACGGTGGATCAGCTGAAGCTCGTCAATCCGGACCCGTCGACGCTCTCGCGCGGCGACGACGGTCTTTATCGCACCGCGTCGGGCGACCCCGCCGATGCGGACCCGAACGTGGTCGTGGCCGGCGGCGCGCTCGAAGGCAGCAACGTGAACCCGGTCTCCGCGATGGTCTCGATGATCACCAACGCGCGCCAGTTCCAGATGCAGACGAAGCTCATGGAATCGGCGGACCAGAACGAACAATCGGCCAACAAGCTGCTCAACTTCTCCTAAGCGGCCTGCAAGACACTCAGGACAACACAGACATGAATCGCTCTCTCTATATCGCCGCGACCGGCATGAATGCGCAGCAGGCGCAGATGGACGTTATCTCGAACAACCTCGCCAACGTGAGCACCAACGGCTTCAAGGGCTCGCGCGCAGTGTTCGAAGACCTGCTGTACCAGACGACGCGCCAGCCGGGCGCGAACTCGACGCAGCAAACCGAACTCGCATCGGGCGTGCAGCTCGGCACGGGCGTGCAGCAAGTCGCAACGGAACGCCTCTACACGCAGGGCAACCTGCAACAGACCGGCAACTCGAAGGACGTGGCCATCAACGGCCAGGGTTTCTTTCAGGTGACGATGCCCGACGGCACCACGGCGTACACGCGCGACGGCTCGTTCCAGACCAACGCGCAGGGCCAGCTCGTCACGTCGAGCGGCTATCAGCTGAACCCGGCCATCACCATTCCGAGCAACGCGACGTCGATCACCATCGGCTCGGACGGCACCGTGTCCATCACGCAGCCGAACTCGACGGCCGCGACGAACGTCGGCTCGGTTCAGCTCGCAACGTTCATCAACCCGGCCGGTCTCGAAGCGCGCGGCGAGAACCTGTTCTCCGAGACGGGCAGCTCCGGCGCGCCGAACGTGTCGCAGCCGGGCCTGAACGGCGCGGGCACGCTGCAACAGGGCTATGTGGAAGCGTCGAACGTGAACGTGGTGCAGGAACTGGTCAACATGATCCAGACGCAGCGCGCCTACGAAATCAACAGCAAGGCCGTGACCACGTCCGACCAGATGTTGCAAACGCTTTCTCAGATGCAGGTTTAACCCTCTTTTCAACGGATGAAAACGCAAGGGATGGCGTCACACTAACGCTTCATTCAGCTTCATACGAGTCACCAAGATGTCGCCCACTCAAATCTTCACGCGTGCAGCGGTTGCCGCACTCGTCGCCGCGCTCGGCGCATGCGGCCTCGTGCCGAAGGAGCCGATCGTCCAGCAGCCGATGACCGCGCGTCCGCCGCAGCCGCCCAGCGGCGGGCGCTCGCCCGGCGCGATCTACAACGCGGGCTACGCGGGCCGGCCGCTCTTCGAAGACCAGCGTCCGCGCAATGTCGGCGACATCCTGACCATCGTGATCTCGGAAAACGTGAACGCGACGAAGTCGTCGGCGGCGAACACGAATCGCGGCGGCACCGGCTCGTTCTCGGTGCCGACGACGCCCGGCATCTTCGGCGGGCTCTTCAACAACACGAACCTGTCCGCGAGCGGCGCGAACAAGTTCACGGCGGCGGGCGGCGCGAGCGCGGCGAACACGTTCAGCGGCACGCTCACCGTCACCGTCACCGAAGTGCTGCCCAACGGCAACCTGATGGTGAGCGGCGAAAAACAGATGCTCATCAACCAGGGCAACGAATTCGTGCGCTTCTCGGGCGTCGTCAATCCGACGACCATCTCGGGCAGCAACACCGTGTACTCCACGCAGATCGCCGACGCGAAGATCGAATATTCGGCGAAAGGCTATATCGACGAAGCGCAGAACATGGGCTGGCTGCAACGCTTCTTCCTCAACGTGGCGCCGTTCTGATCATGAATCCGCTTCTCCGTTTCGTTTCGTTCTCGCTCGCGGCCGCGCTCGTGGCCCTGACCTCCGCGCAGCACGCGCACGCCGAGCGCCTGAAAGACCTCGTCTCGTTCCAGGGCGTGCGCGACAACCCGCTGATCGGCTACGGCCTCGTCGTGGGTCTCGACGGCACGGGCGACCAGACCATGCAGACGCCGTTCACCACGCAGAGTTTGACGAACATGCTCGGCAACCTCGGCATCACGGTGAACCCGGCGACGACGCAGAACATGCAGCTGAAGAACGTCGCCGCAGTGATGGTCACCGCGACGCTGCCGCCTTTCGCGCGTCCCGGCGAAGCGATCGACGTCACGGTGTCGTCGCTCGGCAATGCGAAGAGCCTGCGCGGCGGCACGCTGCTCATGTCGCCGCTCAAGGGCGCGGACGGCCAGGTCTATGCGATGGCGCAGGGCAACCTCGTCGTCGGCGGCGCGGGCGCGAGCGCGAACGGCAGCAAGGTGCAGGTGAACCAGCTCGCGGTGGGCCGCATTTCCGCGGGCGCCATCGTCGAGCGCGCGGTGCCGGCAGCATTGCAGCAGCAAGGCGGCGTCATGCAGATGGAACTGCGCGAGATGGACTTCGACACGACGCAGCGCATCGTCGCGGCGGTGAACAACCAGTTCGGCATGGGCACCGCGCTCGCGCTGGACGGCCGGACCATTCAGCTGCGCGCGCCGCAAGACGCGAGCGAGCAGGTGCAGTTCATGGCGCAGTTGCAGAACATCGACGTGCGTCCGGCGCAGGCCGCCGCCAAGGTAATCCTGAACGCGCGCACCGGCTCCATCGTGATGAATCAGATGGTCACGCTGCAGAACTGCGCGGTCGCGCACGGCAATCTCTCGGTCGTCATCAATACGCAGACGGCGGTGAGCCAGCCGAACGCGCTCTCGAACGGCCAGACGGTGGCGGCAAAGCAGTCGCAGATTCAGCTCAAGCAGGACAGCGGCGCGCTCAAGATGCTTTCGGCCGGCGCGAATCTCGCCGATGTCGTGAAGGCGCTCAACGCGCTCGGCGCGACGCCCGCGGACCTGATCTCGATTCTCCAGTCGATGAAGGCGGCAGGCGCGCTGCGCGCCGACCTCGAAATCATCTAAGGAGCCCGGCACATGAACTCGAACCTGACGAGCGGCATCGCCAACTCCGCGCTGGCATCGACCGATGGAAGCGGTGGCCTCGCGAATCTCTCGAACCGCTTCGCGCTCGACACGCAGGGCTTCGACGCGCTGCGCGCCGAGGCGCAGGTCGATCCGCAGCAGGGCCTGAAGGCGGCCGCCAAGCAGTTCGACGCCGTCTTCACGCAGATGATGCTGAAGAGCATGCGCGACGCGACGCCGTCCGACAGCCCGTTCGACTCCAACGATTCGAAGTCCTTCACCGCGATGCTCGATCAGCAGTTGTCGCAGCAGATGTCCTCGAAGGGAATCGGCGTCGCGGACATGATGCTCAAGCAGCTGATGCGAAACGCAGGCGGCAAGACCGACGCGGGCGGCATGGGCGGCGGCGCCAACGCGATGAATGCGATGAATGCGATGAGCGGGGTCTCGGGCGGCGGTGGCGATATCGAATCGAACGCGGGCAACATCGCCGCGATGAATGCGATGGCGAAGGCCTACGCGGCCGCGCAGGCCAACAAGAACGGCGC
Source organism: Caballeronia sp. SL2Y3 (assembly GCF_022879575.1). Lineage (NCBI taxonomy): Bacteria > Pseudomonadati > Pseudomonadota > Betaproteobacteria > Burkholderiales > Burkholderiaceae > Caballeronia > Caballeronia sp. SL2Y3. The sequence continues at coordinate 2,661,580 of NZ_CP084260.1, read as the reverse complement.
GTCGCTTTCGGAAGGCAAGGGCTATACGGCGGCAAGCGCGCTCGAACCGCCGGCGCGCGGCGTGGGCTCCGACAAGGTGAATGCGTTCGTCGAGCGGCTGGCTGCGCCCGCGCAGGCGGCGAGCGCGGCGACGGGTATTCCGGCGCGCTTCATCATCGGCCAGGCGGCGCTGGAATCCGGCTGGGGCAAGCGCGAGATCAAGCACGCGAACGGCGCGACGAGCCACAACATCTTCGGCGTGAAGGCGACGCCCGGCTGGACCGGCAAGACGGTCGATTCCCTTACGACCGAGTACGTCAACGGCCAGCCGAAGAAGGTCGTCGAGCGTTTCCGCGCCTACGATTCGTACGAAGATGCGCTCAACGATTACGCGAAAGTCATCAAGAACAATCCGCGCTATGCGCCGGTGATCGAGGCATCGCGCGACGTGGCGGGCTTCGCGCACGGCATGCAGAAGGCGGGCTACGCGACCGATCCGCACTACGCGAAGAAGCTGATTTCGATCATGCGGCAGATCGCCTGACGACGCGCCGACGTGGTGCATCGCCGATGGCGAGCGGACCACACGTGTCCAGCAAACGTTTTACGTCGGATGGGACGGCGCACCACATAAGAAAGTCGCGAGCGCCCCTAAACTTTCGCACAGGCATGCCGCTAACCCGAAGACGACAGTGCCGGATCAATAGCGGTCCGGCGAGCCGCGTGGCGTGGGCTGCAGGCGATGCGCGGGCAAAATGGACACGGCTAGCACCATGAACAGTTATCAGAAGCAAGATATTGCCGAGGAAGACAGCGACCACAACGTGGATTTCGGACGCCGGAATCCGCTGGAAATCGGCGTGGCGCTGCGCAATCTCGCCAATCGCGGGGACTTCCTGACCGCACAGTACGGCGACGCGCAGATCGTCACACGACTCCTGGATGTCGATGTGACGTCGCACCGCTTCACCTTTGACTGGGGCGGCGTTGCGGAGCAGAACCGCGACGTGCTGCAAGCGCCGAAGCTGATCTTCCACGCGGCGCCGGAAGGCGTGCGCGTCGAGTTCACGACGGCCACGCCGCGCCAGACGACGTTCGACGGCCGTCCCGCTTTCGAGGCGGAGTTTCCGCCGGTGCTGTATTACATGCAGCGCCGCGAATATTTCCGCGTGGAAGCGCCGGTGCTCGATCCGTACATTTGCAGCGGCTCGCTGCCGGATGGCGAGCGATTCCGTTTCGAGGTACATGATTTGTCGCTGGGCGGCGTGGCGTTGCGCACGACCGACGAGCGCGTGGCCGACATGGAACTGGGCGTGGAAATTCAGGACGCCGAACTGCACTTTACCGCGACGGGCAAGGTGACGCTCGACATGAGGCTGGTGTCGCATCGCGAGTCGACTACGCTCAAGGGCGACCGGCGGTTTACGCTCGGCTTCAAGTTCACTTCGATGCCCGGGTCGGCGGAGAATACGCTGCAGCGGCTCATTACTCAGCTTGAGATGAAGCGGCGGGCTTTAGCACGGTAGGGGGTTGCGGTTTGCTTGGAACCGCACGGGCGCCGCTTGGTTTGCGGTCTTCTCTTCGTGGAACTTGTTTTCGCGTCGGTCTATTAGCGTTGCCCCTCCCCGGGGCGAGGCGCGCGCCAGTACCTCGTCGCTTGCTTCGTGAAACTTGTTTTCGTGTCGGTCTATTGGCGTTGCCCCTCCCCGGGGCGGGGGTCACTTTCTTTGCTGTCGACCAGAGTAGGCGCTTTAGCGCCGTACTCTGGTCCCATGCAAAGAAAGTAACCAAAGAAAGCAGCTTTTTCGCCCACGGTTTTGAATGAGGGTGCACTCCGCAAATAAGCATTGGCACTCAGCTTGAATCAACCCTGAATCACCTTCCGCGCCCGCTGAGCGCCACGTCCTCCGAGCCCCTTGGCTCGACAATACCAGTGGGGCACTTCGCACCACTGAACGACAAAATCAACTAAACGTGTCTTAGACGTGCCGGGCCGCCCTGGGCCCGGCACGCCGGCGCCCGACACGTGCCCGCGCGTCGGCGCTCATTGCGACTTCTCTACTCCAGTTGCGAGTCCATTGGCTTGGCTTGGCTTGGCTTGGCTTGGCTTGGCTTGGCTTGGCTTGGCTTGGCTTGGCTTGGCTTGGCACTAGATTATTTCTGCGTGGAGCCGTTGTGTCCTGTAGGTTTTATCGAGCCAAGGGGCTCGGAGGACGTAGTGCTCAGCGGGCGCGGAAGGTGATTCAGGGTTGCTTCAAGCTGAGGGCCAATGCTTTTCTGCGGAGTGGCCACTCGTATATGTGCATTGGGCGGTTCAGAAACGTCAGGTGTACAACCACGAGCGGCCGCATCAGGCGCTGGACATGGCCACACCGATTTCGCGCTGTCGACCGAGCCCGCGAGCGTATCCGGAGCGCATGCCGCCGATCGAATACGGGGACGCAGACGCGGTGGTTCGGGTCGGGCTCAACGGCGAGGTGCGCTTCAAGTCGCAACGCTTCAAAGTCTCGAGCGCGCTGGCGAACCTGCCGATCGCGCTGCGGGCGTGTCCGGAAACCGACGGCTGTTATGACGTGTACTTCCTTCATCATCGAATCGATACCGTCAACTTGAAAGAGCGCAGCAGAAGCAGTAGTGGGGGTGTCAGGATTTCCGTGTTCTAAGGCAGGTTGAGTAATTACACGGAGGGCCGAACGAATCGATCTGCGTAAAGGATAGCGAACTGGTTCATGGCCGTCTTCCAGTCATGCGCGGCACTTCCCCAATTCGCGGTGATGTTGCGCAAGGCCAGCCAGATGAGTTTGGTGGCGGCCTCGTCGCTCGGGAAGTGACCACGGGTCTTGATGATCTTGCGCAACTGCGAGTTGATATTTTCAATCGCGTTCGTCGTGTAGATGATCTTGCGCACACCCGGCGGAAACGCAAAGAACGGGATTACGCGATCCCAGGCGTTGCGCCACGCGCTGCTGACGGTCGGGAATTTCTGGCCCCACGGCCCATCAGCAAACGCATCGAGTTCGGCCTGGGCCGCTTCCGCGCTGGGCGCGGCATAGATCGGTTTGATCGCGGCAGCCAACCCTCGGCGGTCTTTCCAACTGGCGTAATCGAGGCTGTTGCGGATCAGATGGACGATACAGGTTTGCAGTGTGGTGGCCGGAAACACCGCCGCCAATGCTTCGGGCATGCCCTTCAGACCGTCGGTGACGGCGATCAGGATGTCGTGAACACCGCGCGTCTTCAGATCGTTGAATACCTTCATCCAGAATTTGGCCCCCTCGGTATTCTCGATCCACAGGCCCAGGATCTCGCGCGTGCCGTCGGGCAGCACGCCCAGCGCCAGGTACACCGCCTTGTTGCGCACGACGGCGTCTTCGCGAATCTTGACCCGCAGTGCGTCGAAAAACACGACCGGATACATCGGCTCGAGCGGCCGGGCCTGCCATGCGGTTACTTCGGCCATGACTTCGTCGGTGACCGAGCTGATGAAGTCGGGCGAGACATCGGTGCCGTACTGTTCCAGCAGGAAGCCCTGGATCTCACGTACGGTCATGCCTCGGGCATACATGGCGACGATCTTGTCGTCGAAGCCCGTGAAGCGCCGTTCGTGCTTGGGAATCAGGATCGGTTCGAAGCTGCCGTCGCGGTCACGCGGCACCTCGATGCGGATCGGACCGTCTTCGGTCAGAACCGTCTTGGCCCCTTTGCCGTTGCGCTGATTCGTGGCGTTGACCGGCTTGGCAGCACCGGGAGGGTAGCCGAGATGATGGTTCATCTCGCCGCCCAGCGCCCGTTCGATCAGCGCCTTCTTGAGCGCCAGCGTCGCGGCATTGATGGCTTCAGCCGTCATCGGACCGTTGCCGAACTGCTCAAGCAGTTCGGCCGGAATCGCCGGCAGAGCCGCCGGCTGGGCTTTCGGTTTGCGAGGCATAAACTCTCCTTGGGAGCATGTTATGCCTTAAACACAAAATTCCTGACAGGCCCGAAGCAGTTGAATGTGTTACCTATGTCCTGACACACCTGTTACCCATGTCTCCGGTCTATACACAGCAGCAAAGAAAGTGACCCCCGCCCCGGGGAGGGGCAACGCTAATAGACCGACGCGAATACAAGTTTCACGAACGAAAGAACGGAACAAAGAAACCGCCGCAGCAGCAGCAAAAAAGAACCCGCAAGACCAAACCCGCGAATTAGCCCAAGAACGCCCCGTACATCGCCGCATACCACCCGCGAACATAGAAGCAAAATGCAAGAACCCAAACAACGCCCGCCGCAGGCGACCCTCCAAAAGCGTCAGAAAGGAAACCATTAAATTTCCCCGGCGAACAGCCGATATAACGTGCAATCAAGCGGCAGCGCCAGAAAAGGATTCGTGCATGTCCAACAACATCATCAACATCGGCTTGTCGGGCCTGAATGCGGCCCAGTGGGGCCTCACGACGACCGGCCAGAACATCAGCAACGCCGCCACGCCCGGCTATACGCTGGAGAAGGTCGCGTATCAGGAAGCGTCCGGTCAAAGCACCGGCTCGGGCTATCTCGGCAATGGCGTGCAGACGGTCACCGTCACGCGACAGTACAGCCAGTACCTGACGACGCAAGTCAACAACACGCAGTCGGCGAGCAGCGCGGCGAACACCTATTACACGATGCTCTCGCAGCTCAACAACCTCGTCGGCGATCCGACGTCGGGCATCGCTGCGGGCATCAGCAACTATTTCTCCGGCTTGCAGTCGGTGGCGAACTCGCCGAGCAGCACCGCCTCGCGTCAGTCGCTCGTCAGCAGCGCGCAAACGCTCGCCGACCAGATGACCTCCGCCGGCGAGCAATACGACCAGCTTCGCCAGAGCGTCAACACGCAGCTGTCGAGCGCCGTCTCGTCGATCAACAACTACGCGCAGCAAATCGCCGATCTCAACAAGCAGATCAACGGCGCGAGCGCCTCGGGCCAGCAGCCCAACCAGTTGCTCGATCAACGCGACCAGGCCGTGGCGAACCTCAGTTCCATGATCGGCGTGCAAGTCGTGCAGCAGGACGGTAACTTCAACGTGTTCATCGGCAACCGGCAGCCGCTCGTCGTCGGCAATACGCAGTACGGGTTGCAGACCGTGACGTCGCCCTCCGATCCGAGCGAGCTCACCGTCGCGTTCAAGCGGACCGACGGCACGCCGCAAACCGCCGCGAACACGCAGTACATCGACAATTCCGCGTTGACGGGCGGCGTCGTAGGCGGCCTGATCGACTTCCGCACCCAGACGCTCGATCCCGCGCAGGCGCAACTCGGCGCCATCGCGACGAGCTTCGCCTCGCAACTGAATGGCCAGAACGCGCTCGGCCTCGACCTCAGCGGCAAGGCAGGCGGCGCGCTCTTTTCGACCGGCACGCCCAACGTATATTCCGACGCGCGCAACAAGGGTAGCGGCAGCGTGGCGGTCTCGTTCGCCGACGCGTCGCAGCCTTCCACGGGCGACTACACCCTGACGTACAACGGTACGGACTACGAAGTGACGGACCCGGCGTCGGGCAAATCGCTAGGCAGCATTACGCCGCCCGCCAACAGCGGCACGTTCGACGGCCTCAACATTACCGTGTCCGGCTCGATGCAGAAGGGCGACTCCTTCAGCATTCAGCCCACGCGCGGCGCGCTGGACAACTTCGCGCTGACGACGAAAAGCCCCACCGCGATCGCGGCGGCATCGCCGGCGGTGAGCTCGGCATCGACTTCGAATACGGGCACCGGCTCCATCACGTCGGCGACGGTGGCGGCGGGCTACAGCATGCCGTCGAACATCTCGCTGACGTACGACAAGGCCGCAGGCGGCTTCACGTCGAACGTGGATGTCACCGTGAACGGCACCGCGTACACCGCGAACTCGACGATTCCGTACGATGCCTCGAAGGGACTCACGATCACGTCCAACGGCGTGAGCGCGACATTGAGCGGCGCCCCCGCCGACAAGGACGTGTTCAACATCGCCGCGAACAAGGGCGGCACGAGCGACGGCAGCAACGCGCTCGCGATGGCGAACCTCGTCTCCGCGAAGTCGCTCAACGGCGGCACCGATACGCTCACCGGTTCGTACGCGAGCTACGTGAACGACATCGGCAACCAGGCCAATCAGCTCAAGGCGACTAGTTCGTCGCAGACCGCGCTGCTCAATCAGGCGACAGCGGCACAGCAGTCCGTGCAAGGCGTGAACCTGAACGAGGAAGCGGCCAACCTAATCCAGTATCAGCAGCTCTATCAGGCGAACAGCAAGGTGATTCAAACCGCGTCGTCGCTGTTCCAGACGCTGCTCGGCATCTTCAACTGAGGCAACTCGCGATGCGTATTTCCAGTTCCCAGTACTTCAATCTGAACGTCGCTTCCATGAGCGACCAGCAGAGCACGCTGGCGTCCATGTATCAGCAGATCTCGTCGGGCAAGCGCATCATGACCGCGTCCGACGACCCGCTCGGCGCGGCGCAGGCCGTGCAGCTCACGATGCAGGGCAACGCGCTCACGCAATACGGCACGAATCAGACGAAGGCGCTCTCCTCGCTGCAACAGGAAGACTCCACGCTGAGCGACGTGAGCGACGTGATGCAAAGCATCAAGACGAAGCTCGTGCAGGCCGGCGACGGCTCGCTGACGGACGCAAACCGCGCGGCCATCGCCAATGCGATTCAGGGCTATCGCGATCAGCTGATGAACATCGCGAACACCACGGACAGCGACGGCAATTACATCTTCTCGGGCCTCAAGGGCGGCACGCAGCCGTACACGAACAACCCGTCGGGAGTCGGTGCGACGTATTCGGGCGATGCCGGCCAGCGCACGGTGCAGATCAGCGCGGGACGGTCGATTGCGGTGGGCGATCCAGGCGAGTCGATTTTCGGCAGCGTATCGCCGACGGAAAGCGCGCCTGTTTCGAGCGCGGCTGCGACGAACAAGGGCACGGGTACGATCAGCGGCGTGAGCGTCTCCGACCCGAGCAATCCGAATAACGGCAGTACCTACACGATCCAGTTCGCCGTCGATGCCACCGCGGGCACGACGAGCTACACGGTCACGGCGGTGCCGGCGGATTCATCGTTGCCGACGACGCCGACCGCGTACACGGGCAGCGCGGACATCACGATCGGCGGCCAGAAGGTGTCCGTTGCCGGCGCGCCCGGCAATGGCGACAGCTTCACGGTGCAGCCCGCGACCGCTGGCAACAACGACATCTTCGCGACGCTCGACAACCTCGTGAGCGCGCTGAAGCAGCCGACCGGATCGGACAGCGCGCACGCCGCGCTGACCAATGCGCTGACGACCGCGGGCACGAAGATCACCAACACGTTCAACAACGTGCTGGCGGCGCAGACTGTGGTGGGCGGACGCGAGCAGCAGATTCAATCGACGCAGACGGCGATGCAGACGACGCAGACCCAGAACGCATCGGATCTGGCGAACCTGACGCAGATCGACTTGGTTTCGTCGATCAGCTCGTATGAGTTGACGCAGAACTCGCTTCAGGCGGCGCAGATGGCGTTCACGCAGATTCAGAAGATGTCGTTGTTCGATTATCTGGGCGGGTAAGCACCGCGGTATCGCGCAAAGCGGTAGTGGTTTGCGGGGCATTGCTCGGGAGAGCAGTGCCCCGTTGTCGTTTATGGCATCGCATGACGGTGATGGCGTAGCTTCGTTGCTGACGATCGGTATGCCGTCTGGAACGCCGCGAGTGAATAGGCGTGTCGAACGATGGATGGCGTTGGAGGGAAGTGGCAGACGTTGAACCGGACGGATCAGCGCGGGTTTTGTGCGGGGCATCGCCCGGGAGAGCGGTGACCTTTTGTCGTCTCCGGCATCGCACGACGACGATGGCTCAACTTCTTGCTGACGATCGGTATGCCGTGTCACCGCCGCGAGTAGATATGCGTGTCTAACGATCGATGACGTGATAAGCGCGCGGTTTGTGCGGGGCATCGCCCGGCAGAGCGGTCTCCGTCATCGCACGACGACGATGGCTCAACTTCATCGCTGACAGTCGGTCCGCCGCAATCGAATACGCGTGTCGAACAACCGATGATGTGGCAGGGAAGTGGGAGAAACCGAATGCCGAGGCGGCAACCCGCCGCCGACGGCAAACCTCAATAAAGCGCCCCAGCCACTCGCCCCACTTGCGCGATACCGGCATCGAAGATGCGCAAGAAGAACGGCATCAGGTTAGGCAACATGAGCTGCAAGAGCAGCAAGCCGACCAGCATCGTGACCGGAAACCCAACCTGAAAAATCCCGATCTGCGGCGCGGCGCGGTTCAAGATGCCCAGCGCCAGGTTCGAGATGAGCAGCGCCGCCACGATAGGCAGCGAAAGCAGCAACCCCGTGCCGAAAATGCTGGTCCCATAGCCGACGAGCACGCGCCAGCCCTGCGCATGCGATGCCGCCGCCACCACGTTCGCCTCGATCGGCACGTTCTGGAACGTCGTCACGAGCGCGCTGATCAATTGCAGATGGCCGTCGAAGACGAGAAACGCGAGCATCGCAAGCGTGTTCAGATAGCGCGAGATGACCACCGCATTGCCGCCCTCGCGCGGATCGTAAAGCATGGCGAAGCCGAGGCCCATTTGCTGGCCGATGAACTCGCCCGCGGCATCGACGGCGGCGAATGCGATCTGCATCGTCATGCCGATGGCCGCGCCGATCAGAAACTGATTGACGATGATCCAGATGCCGGCCGCCGAAAACACCGTCGTTTGCGGCATCGCGGGCAAAGTCGGCGCGACGATCAGCGTGATGAACGCGCCGAGCGCAATCTTCACGCGCACCGGTATGGCCATGTGGCTCAGCACCGGCGCGGTGGCGAGGAGCGCGAGAATGCGCACGAACGGCCACAGAAACGCGGTGAGCCAGCCGTTCAGTTGCGCGTAGGTGACGGAGAACATCGAACGCTTTAGCCGGTGATCGCGGGCGTGATCGTGAATACGTGGCGCATGTAGTCGAGCAGCGTCGAGAGCATCCACGGACCGGCGATCACCAGCGTCACGGCGACCGCGATCAGCTTCGGAATGAACGAGAGCGTCGATTCGTTGATCTGCGTGGCCGCCTGAAAGAGGCTCACGACGAGACCCACGACGAGCGCGACCAGCAGCAACGGTGCGGCGAGCAACAGCGCGACGACCATCGCCTGATGCGCCATCGTCATGACGGATTCGGGTGTCATGCGCGTCTCCTTACGATACGAAACTTTGAGCCAGCGAGCCGATGAGCAACTGCCAGCCATCGACGAGCACGAACAGCATCAGCTTGAAAGGCAGCGCGATGGTCGTGGGCGACACCATCATCATGCCCATCGACATCAGCACGCTCGCCACCACCATGTCGATGATGAGAAACGGAATGAAGATCGTGAAGCCGATCTGAAAACCGGTCTTCAGCTCGCTCGTGATGAACGACGGCACGAGCAGCGAAAGCGGCACGTCTTCGGGGCCGTTCATCGGCGGGGCCTTCGAAATGCGGGCGAACAGCGCAAGGTCCGATTCGCGCGTCTGCTTCAGCATGAACTGCTTGAAGGGCGCGACGCCGCGCGTCATGGCCTGATCCATCGCGATCTGGCCTTCGGAGAAGGGCTTGTACGCGTCGTTGTAGGCGCGGTCGAGCACCGGCGACATCACGAAGAACGAAAGAAAGAGCGCGAGGCCGACGATCACCTGGTTCGGCGGTGTGTTAGACGTGCCGAGCGCCTGGCGCAACAGCGACAGCACGATGATGATGCGCGTGAAGCTCGTCATCATCAGGACCATCGCGGGCAGGAACGAGAGCATCGTCAGCAGCAGCATGGTCTGCACGCTGAGCGAATACGTCGTGCCGCCGTTGGGGCCGGGGCTCGTGTTGAACGCGGGCAAACCCGCCGTGCTTTGCGCGAGTGCCGCGAGCGGCGACAGCGCGATGACGACCGGAAGCGCGAGCTTCACGCCCCGGACAATGTGACGACCGACCTGCATTACTTGCTCCCGCCGACGAACTGCATGAGACGCTTGATTGCGTCGCCAAGCCGCTGACTCTGAAAAATGACGAATGTGATAGCCATGATGTCCTGCCTCTTTCGATAGCATGAATTGTTGACTATCCCGGCCGCAAACGATGGCGCGAACAGAAGGGCAATTCGGCGCTAACTCGTTCTATTGCGAAAGCGCGTCGCCCAAAGCAAATCGGGCGTGGCCCTTGCGGAGCACGCCCGATGAATCGGCTGAACGAACAGGCTCTACTTGCCGGTACTGACGAACTTCTGAAGCCGCTTGTTCGCTTCGCCGGCGAGTGCATCGCGAAAGCGCTGGCCGAACGAGCCCGGCAACGTTTGCGCGGGCGAACCTGCAACGCCGGCCGGCACTTCGGCTTCCGCGGAACCGGCGGGCATCGTGTGAAGCAGCCGCACGTTGCCGGGGCCTGCGCCGAGCACGAGCCACGTATCGCCGACCTCGACCACTGCCACGCGCTCCTTGTTGCCGAGCGATGCGCCGCCCACCACCTTGACGAGTCCGCTGCGCTTGCCGCCCTGATAGCCGAACTTGCGCGCGAGCCATGCGCAGCCGAACACGAAGCCGATGACGACGGCAAGCCCCAGCAGCGTTTGCAGCACCGCGCCGAAGCCGAGCGACGGCACCGCGCTGCCCGCGCCGACGCCCGAGGCGATCTGCGCGGCGTGGTTCACGGCGTTCATGTCGGCGGCGTGGGCGAAGATCGGCGCGGCCAACACGACAACGGTGGCGAGGCGTTTCATCGATTCAGCTTCCGGATACGTTCGGACGGCGTGATGATGTCCGTCAGGCGAATGCCGAACTTGTCGTTCACGACCACCACTTCACCCTGCGCGATCAGACAGCCGTTCACGAGCACGTCCATCGGCTCGCCTGCGAGGCCGTCCAGTTCCACGACCGAGCCCTGCGCCAGTTGCAGCAGGTTGCGGATCGCGATCTTCGTGCGCCCGAGTTCCACCGTCATCTGCACGGGGATGTCGAGAATCATGTCGATGTCGTTGCGCGTCGAGGGCGCCGCGGCCTTCGAAAGCGGCTGAAACACGCCCGCCGATGCGACCGGCGCTTCGTTGCCGTTCTGCTCGGCAAGGGCGCTCGCCCAATCGTCCATCGAGAGTTCTTCGTCTTTCATGTCGGTCGCGCCGGGCTGGGTGCCTTCCTGCATCAGATCACTCATAACTACCTTCCTTCGTCGAATCGCTGGCGCTGCTGATCATGTTCTGGACACGCAGCGCATATTGACCATTGAAAATTCCGTAACCGCATTCCATCACCGGCACGCCGTCCACCTTGGCGACGACGTGCTCGGGAATGTCGATCGGCAAGACATCGCCCGCGCGCATGTTGAGCAGCTTCGCGAACGACGAGCGAATCTCGGCGAGCTCCACCGTCAGTTCCACTTCCGCCGACTGCACCTGCTGCGACAGCACGCGCACCCAGCGGCGGTCCACTTCGAGCGCCTCGCCCTGAATCGGCGAGGAGAGCACATCGCGGATCGGCTCGATCATCGAGTACGGGAAGCAGATGTGCAGCGTACCGCCGATGGAGCCGAACTCGATGGTGAACTGCGTCACGATGACGATTTCGTTCGGCGTCGCGACGTTGGCGAACTGCGTGTGCATCTCCGAGCGCATGTACTCGAACTGCAGCGGGCGCACGCTGCGCCATGACGCCGCGTAGTGCTCGAACACGAGGTTCAGCAGCTTGTGAATGATGCGCTGCTCGGTCTGCGTGAACTCGCGCCCTTCGACGCGCGTATGAAACCGCCCGTCGCCGCCGAACAGGTTATCCACGACGAAGAACACGAGGTTCGGATCGAACACGAACAGCGACGTGCCGCGCAGAGGCTTCACATGGACCAGGTTCAGGTTGGTCGGGATCGGCAGATTGCGCGTGAATTCGCTGTACTTCTGCACCTTCACCGGGCCGACGGAGATTTCCGCCGAACGCCGCATGAAGTTGAAGATGCCCACGCGCATGAGGCGCGCGAAGCGGTCGTTGATGATTTCGAGGCCGGGCATCCGGCCGCGGACGATGCGTTCCTGCGTCGCAATGTTGTACGGACGGACGCCGGCTGGCTTGTTTTCGTCGGAGACTTGGTCGATCTCGCCGGTGACGCCCTTGAGGAGGGCATCGACCTCCTCTTGCGACATGAACTCTTCGTGGCCCATGACTCTCTCGTTCCTTGATTGGGTGCCGGGCGCTTACTGAACGACGAATTCAGTAAAGAGCACTTCCTGGATGTGGGCCGGCTGTTCGGGCGTGCTGGCGGCGGCTTCTACGGTTGCGCGCACTTCGTCTGCGAGCTTGCGTTTGCCGTCGATGCCGGCGAGGTCGTCCGGATGCTTGGCGGAGAGCAGCAGCAGGATGCGGCTGCGGATTTCCGGCATGCGTTCGGTGAGCGCGGCTTGGCCTTTCTCGTCCTTGAGCTTGAGCGTGAGACCGACGCGCAGGTAATGCATGATGCCGTCGTCGGCTTGCAGGTTGACTGTCAGCGACTCGAGCGGGAAGAACACGGGCGGCGGCAGCGGCGCGGGCTTCGCGGGGCCGTGCGCGGATTTGCCGAGCACGAAGTAGGCGCCGCCGGCACCTGCGCCGAGCAGGACGATCGCCCCGATGGCGATGATCAGAATGCGCTTGAGCTTGCCGCTCTTCGCGGGAACGATGGGTTGCTGGTTTGCAGTAGTGGTAGCCATGAATGCGTGCCTCTTTCGATAGGTTGAATTGTTCGCTATCGCGGCTTGTCGTGATGGGTCGAACAGAGGGGGTTTTTGGTGCCTTTTTGGGGTTCTCGGGCGGTTGGTCAGGGGGGGCGGCCCGTGATGACCCCGTGCGGTGCGTCACAACCCCGCAATACAATTTTTGCGAGAAATCCGATTCCGCACCTTCGGCTGATCTTCATCCGTCGGAACTCGTCTCTGTTCGCCGCGTGGTCAGCGCCTCCGTGCGCGCTGTCACCCGGCGTGTCTAAACCCACGACGCAAAATCAGAATTTCCGAGTTCGGAAAAACTTTCCTGTTAGCCATACTTGACGTGACAGTCGATGCGTATTGACGAACCGACTTCAGAGTTTGAAACGAAGCCCCGGCTCGCTTGGACATTCCCGCAATCACTTATGCCGCGTCAATCCGATCTACGGTTCACTTTCACGGCCGCAAGTAGCCTCAACCTCGATGTGATCGAATTCGACTTGATCGAGGCGCTATCGCAGCCGTTCGAGTTGAAGCTTCAACTCTCCAGCCCGGACCCCGCCATTGATTTTGGCAAGGTGCTCGACCAGCCGGCGCTTTTCACGATATGGCGCGGCGACGTGCCCGTGCGCTATGTCCACGGCATCACCGTCACCTTTGAGCAGGGAGAGACAGGATTTCGTCGGACGGTCTATCACGCTGTCGTCACGCCGAGTCTAAGTCGCGCCTCGCTCAGCAGCGATTGGCGTATTTTCCAGCAGCAGTCCATCCCTCAAATCTTGCAGACGCTGATGCGCGAGCAAGGCATCACCGACTATGAGCAGCAGATCTATCTGCCGCACCTGGAACGCGAATACTGCGTGATCCCCGGCGAGACCCTCATGGGCTTCATTGACCGTGTCTCCGCCGAAGAGGGGCTCTTTTACGCCCACACCTTCTCGGCGAACGGCCATCGCCTGATCCATGGCGACAAGGTTACCGTGCATGGCGCGATCGAAGGCGGTCCGGTTCCGTATAACCCCAATCCTGGCGGCGACGAGCCCGAACCGGGCTTGCGCAGCTTCCGCTATACCGAGCAAGTGAGGACGGCGCGCCAAAGCCAGCGCGACTATACATTCAAGAACCCGCGCTACAGCCAGGAGCACACCCGCGACGGTGTCAGTCTCGACCATCAAGGCCGCGACTATGAGCGCTACGATTGGCCCGGGCGGTACAAGCAAGACGAGGCTGGGCGTCCGTTCACGGAAACGCGGCTGCTGGCGCTGCGGCGTGACGCGCGACGCGCGAGCGCCGAGGGCGACGACGCACGGCTGATTCCCGGCATGGCCTTCCAACTCATCGATCACCCTCGTGAGGAATGGAATCGCGGTTGGCGACCCGTGCGTATCGAGCACCACGGCAAGCAGCACGTCAGCCAGCAGGAAGAGTCGGCGGACGCTGAACAAGGCACGTACTACCGCTACGAGGCCGAGCTCATACCCGACGATGTCGAGTGGAAAGCGCCCTTGTTACCGAAGCCGCGCATCGATGGGCCACAAATCGCGACCGTCGTAGGACCGGCAGGCGAAGAGATATTCTGCGACGAGTTCGGGCGGGTCAAGATTCAATGGCCCTGGGACCGTAACGGCAACAACGACGAGCACAGTTCATGCTGGATTCGCGTCGCGCAGAACTGGGCCGGGGCCACGTGGGGTCATATGGCCATTCCCCGCGTCGGTCAGGAAGTGCTTGTCGCTTTTCTCGACGGCGATCCGGATCAGCCAATCATCGTCGGGCGCACGTACAACGCGCAGAATCTGCCGCCATATGAACTCCCGCGTCACAAGACGCGCATGACCATCAAAAGCCAGACGCATAAAGGCGATGGCTTCAACGAGTTGCGCTTCGAAGACGAACAGAATCAGGAAGAGATTTACGTCCACGCTCAGAAGGATCAGAACATCCACGTCAATCACGACGAGACGACTTTCGTCGGTCACGACCGTCGCGAGAACGTCGAGAATGATGAAACGATCGGAATCGGGCATGACCGCACCGAGACGGTCGGCAACGACGAGCAAGCGAGCATCGGGCGCAATCGCAGTCATCTAATTGGCGCAGACGATTCGTTGGCCGTTGGCCGCAACCATTCCGTCAGCGTGGGCAAGGACCGCATAGACAGGGTCGGCAATCACCGACGAGACACCACGGCGGCCAACCACATCATCGAAACGGGTGGTCACGTCGAACATACCGTGCAGGGTCATCACCAGCTAAGGGCGGCCCAAAGTATCGAGCGCAAGACCCAGCGTTATGAACTGCACGTCAGCGACAAGATCGTCCTCAAAAGCGCAGGCGGTACGCTCACGCTCGACGGCTCTGGCATCACGCTGGAAGGCCTGGCCGTCCACATCAAGGGCGCGGTTTCCATGCAGACCGGTGGCGCAGGTCAGGCGCTGAACATCGCCGGGGCATCCTATGACGGCCTTCCCGGCGACCCCATTGAAATCGACTACCGTTACGACGATCTCGATCCAATCCCGCATGCACCTTACCGGCTCACGTTCGACAACGGCGTTGTCATGCAGGGACTGTTAGACGAAAAGGGTCGCGCCACAATCAACAATGCACCGCCCGGACCCTACAAGCTCGAATTGGGCGAAGACCCGCGCGAATGGCAACCGGAGCGCACCGAGGCAGCGCCCGCGTATCTCGAGGCATCGGCACAGATCGTGGCGCGCGCAAGCATCGAGAAGGCGCGCAAAGCGTTGCTGCAAGCCGGCTACGACCGAAAACCTTCTTCTTCCAACGGGGACCAATTCTGATGAGCTGGGCGATACTCGACGATATCGAACAATTCCTCACCGAGCTGGTGGTAGGCGACTTCAGGAAGAGCAGCACGTCTCTGTGCAGATTGCCAGCGGCGTGATTCAACTGATCCCCATTCTGGGACAGGTCATGGCTGTTCGCGATGTGGCTGGCAGCATCTTTCTGATTAACAAGAAAGGCGGCATCGAGCGCGTGGGACTGGAGGAAAAGGTCAATCTCGCGTTTTCGGTGATCGGTGCCATTCCCGAGGCCGGTGCGGTGTTCAAAACGGTCTTCAGGCCACTGCGGAAAGAACGCAAGCTCGCCAAGACGCTGGTGAACACGGGCGTAGACATGCTGGAGCGCATGCGCGGAATGAGCAAAGGCGGAGCCGTGCGCTGGATCAAGGCTTTTGACTGGACAAGCCGAACGGCGCAAGCGATTGCCTTCGGCAATCAGGCGCTGACGAACTGCATCCAGATGCTCGATACGCTAGCGGCGGGCGCGTGGTGGATACCGGATAACCTGCAAAACCTTGCGCGTGACCTTTCGCCGAAGTTGCGCGCAATGCAGGGCAAGCTAGATACTCCGATCAAGGAGGGCGCGCAGGCCATCAAGGACTTTCTCACTGAGATGCTAGGCGAGGATGCCGCTGCGGTGGTGCTGGCCGTGGGCGAAACGGCCGCGTTGAACGCCCCGCGGGCCGGCGCTCACGGGAACCACGAAACCGCTGCACCGTCGTCCCGCAAGTCACCGCATGAAGAGCCGCACCCGAAGGCCCCTCATGAGACGCCGCATACGGAGGGCCAGCCGCAGAAGCATAAGGACGTGCAGGAACAACCACGAGTCAACGGGAAGCCCGACGCCGGACGCGCTGCTTCGGCCTTTCAACGCACAGCGGCGAAGCTGAAAGACGTCACACTGAACGCAGCGAACGGCTTAATTGGCGAGCACATCGTCGATTACCACTGCATCGAGAAAATGGGCTGGGGGTTGAAATGGAACGCTCACGACTGTATGCAGCAGGGAGGTGGCTGGTCGGGAGCGGAGCAAGGAATTTATGGAGTACCGCGAAAGATCACCGATGGCGAGAAACCTGTCTACCTATGCACACCTAGCGGAACTGTTTTCAGAAATGGCATCGATTCGGCGTTTCTCACTAACCGAACAACACCCGGCCAGCAATATGCAATTGTGGAAGCCAAGGCACGTGTTCTATATACGGGATCGCTTTATGGGTTGTTGAGCGAGCAAAAGGTGAGGCCACAAAACGGGAAGGCGGACAGGGCAAAAAAAGCGGCACGAAAACGAGTTCTGCAACGGAGACCGTTACTACGGCTGCGAGTACATCGGCGAGTATGGTAATGCAGATGAGTCACAAATGGATTAGGTCGCACTTGAGCGAAATTCCGGAGCCTCACCAATTCCCCATCCGAAAGCGTAACTATACTCGCCATGTCATGCTGGTCACTTCCGTTCAGGCGCTAGATCATTTGACCGCTCTGGAGAAGATTCTCGTCAATAAAATGGTGTTGCAGCCCGCGAAGGCGCAACAGTTCGCGGCCGATCACAACGACCATGAGCCTTATGAAAAATTCGGCGATGAGGAACTGAACGAGGCAGAGGCTACTTTCATAGAAAGAGGCGGCAGCGCAAAGCGGACCGCCAAGTCGGGCAATGCAAAGGGTACGGCAACGACATTTTAGGAACCAAATGACGAACGATTTTACGGAGAAGCGGCGGCAATTGCTTCTTCCTCAGACAGCCTATGAAGCTACAGTGGCATACTATCGAAACGGCATCAGCGAGACGCTTGAAGAAATCAAAAGCACTTCGAACCGAGCTGTTTTGAGTTGCTGCCATGATGCTATATCGAATAACTTATGGAAGATATGGCAACTGCGCTACACCGCTGGTGACAATCTTGCAGACCTCGCTCAAGAGCTGGATGAAATTGTCAAGCACCATGAGTTGTATGCAGAGCTTGACGACGACTTTTACGATCCCTTCATTCTCGATGAGGCAATCGACCCTTACATCGATTATCTGAACCTGCTTTCGGTGACTATCCTGTTGCACCGTGAAGACTTGATACCGCGTATCTACGGGCTGATCGAGGGAGGCGCTTATGATGGGCACGACTTGGTGATTGAGGAACTGCTGAAGTTCTACCTACCCGGTCGCCCAGAAATTGACGAATGGTTGTGGAATCAGCCTTACCGTATCGCCTTGGAAGCGCTGGATGAGAAAACCGCCGCCGAACGCGAAAACGGCATGCGGGAGTACGTCAAAGCGTGGTATCCCAGCATGAAGGGGCGCGCGGGGTTCTGGGGCAAGCACACCAAGATCGACAAGAACAACCTGATCGACTACACCGGCTACTGGACGATGGAAGCGGCCGCGCTGTCGTACCTCTTCGACATCGACGACAGCAGCTACCGCGACGAGATGGTCTATCCGAAGGATTTGGCAGACTACGCTCGCTCGCAGCCACGCCGCACCCCTGAAGCCGCGCTTCGGGCAATTCCGCCGTCGCCGACCGAAGCCGGACAAGCGTGTCCAAGAGAAGGCTGGTGGTCCACTTCGGCCAAGCGCGACTCGCGCCGCTACTTCGCGCTCGGCGAGGTGTTTCCGGCTATTCCCAGCGCGACCGCGCGCGGCTTCGTGCTCTGGCAGTGGGAAGACGACCAGACGGTTTCTCCATCCGCGCCGCTCGTGCAGGCGTCAAGCGGTGAAGCGGCGGCACGCGTGGGTCTTTGGCGCATGGACAGCGACGCTCGCGTGCGCTGCTACGTCCAGCAAGGCGAGCCCTTGCCGCTGCACTCGGGCCAGCCTGTCCGCTGGATATGGCTCGAAGATACGCCCGGTATGCGCGCACGTTCAGGCGAACCGTGCCCTTATCCAGGCGTCTGGACCTGCGAGGAAGCGCCGAGCATCGAGCGTGCGTTCGGCCATGGAGTGACCTTACCGACGCTGGACGGACGCGCGGTGACATGGCGTTTGGTCAGGTTGATCTAAACAACTGAAACGGGAGGTGTCCCAGCGTCACACGGCGAAGTACGGTCCCGCTTGCACTCGCCTAGGTAACGCCCCTCCCGCCACTCCAGATTGCGGGGACGGTCCGATGGCTTGACCGGTCGTGCCGCCTCTTCGTGGTCTCGCTCGTGCAATCGAGAGAATAATCAATGCAATCAGAAAGAGAATTCACGGCAACGCCGGAACAGGTTGTCGCTCTACTATCCCTTGGGCAAGCTGAGGGCCAATGACTTGCTGCGAAGTGACCACACTGTTGATGCTGCGGGCCAAAAAAAGCTGCTTTCTTTGGTCGCTTTCTTTGCAGCAGTGTCAAAGAAAGTGACCCCCGCCCCGGAAAGGGGCAACGCTAATAGACCGACACAAATACAAGTTTCACGAACGAACGAAAGAAAGAACGAAAGAAAGAGCGGTGCAACGCCAACGACCGAAGCCGAACCAACGCCAATCGAGAAACAAAAGCCCTTAAGCAAAAGTATCCACAAGCCCCACAGTCCGCCTCACGACCGCAGCAACGCCCCCGCCAGCGGCCTCGAGACCGCCGCCGCCAGCACCCCGCCCTCCGCGAGAGGAAGAAGAACCCCCGCCCTGACCATCCCCCTGCGACTGGCGCGCAAACGCCGACCCATCCGACACACTGGTACTGCCCAGACTGATGCCATTGGCCTCCATCGCCTCGCGAAGCTTCGGCATGGCGGCTTCCACCGCCTCACGCACCTGCGCATGCTGCGACACGAAGAGCGCGTGCGCATGGTTGTCGGCGACCTGAAGCGTCACCTGCAGCGGCCCGAGATCCTTCGGATTCAACGTCAGTTCGGCGCTCTGCTGATCCGATTTCGACACGAACACCACCTTCTGGCTGAACGCATCGTCCCAGCCGGATGCGCCCACGTGCGGCGCAATCGCCGCGCTCGTCGCCGACGTCATAGCGCCTTGCGGACTCGATACGCCCGAATTCGCCGATGCCGCCTGCAACGCCACCGCATGCGCCGCTGCATCGGCAGACTGCTTGTACGCGGCGCTTGCGCCATCGCCGGCCGGCGTCAGCGCGTCCTGCGCCGTGGCAAGCGCGGCGGCGTTCGTCTGCGCCGCGCTCGCGGCGGCGTTCTTCGCATCGCCCGATGCGCCGTTCGTCAACACGATGCCGCGCGCACCCTTCGCGCCCGCGCCGAGTAAGGCGCCCTGCGTGTCGCTCGTCCCGTCAGCAGCCTTCGCGCCGCTCGCAGCATTGCCGCCGTTGACGCTCGTATGCGCAGCCGCAGCCACGGCAACCGCATTGGCCGGCGTGCCGTTCATCGCTGCGAGCGCGGCTTGCAGCGCGTCCTCTGCCGATTTCGCGTCGGTGCTCTTCTTCGCGTCGCCGGTCGCCGATGCGTCGCCGTCCGTCGATGCCGCCGTGGCCGCGCCAGTCGCCGCATCGGTGAGCGCGGCGAGCGTTGCGTCGTCGGCATCGGCATTCGCGGGCTTGGCGGCGTTGGCGGCGTCGGCGCGCGCCTTCGCTTCGGCGGCGGCTTTCGCGGCGGCATCGGCTGCATTCGCGGGCTTCGCGTTCGCGCTCGCCTCGGCATTCGCGGCCGGCTTCGACGCGTCCGCGCCGTCGCTCTTGTCCGCATGCTTCGGCGCGTCGTGCGTCGCGTCGGTCTTGCCGTTCGCGTCCGCCGATGTCGACGCCTGCGCGTCATCGCTCTTGCCGGCGTTCGCGCTGTCGTCGGGCTTCGGGGTGTCGTGCACGCTCGACTTGTCGCCGGACGTGAGCGCCTTCGCCGCGAGGGCGTCCGCGTTCGCGCGGTCGGTGATGCCTTGCAGCGTCTGCCCGAACGAAACGCCCGCGCTCGCCGCGCGCTTGGCCGTCGATGCGCCCGACGAGCTCGCGCCCGCAAGCGCGCCGATGGTTGAAACGGAGGACATATTCGACCTCTTAAATCCTGTAATGAACTACACGCGGCGCTCGCTGCCATGACAGCAGCGCCGCTAAAAATCCGTCAGGCGCGCTCGGCTCGCATGCGCAGCACCTTCGCCGCGTGCTCGTCCGCTTCGCGCTGTTCGACACGCGCCGCTTTGCGCGCGAGAACCGCTTCGCCCCGTGCCGCCAGCACTTCGTAGCTGCCGACCTTCTGCTTCTTGAGCCGCCACTCCGGCTTCGCCGCCTCGATGCGCTGATCCGCCGTCACGAGCAGCATGCGCTGCTGCGCGATGGCCGAATCGAGCGTATCGACGAACGCCTGGAAATTGCGCAGCGTCTGCGCCGTCGTGCCTTGCTGGGCGGATGCCGTGAAGCGCGCGTGATACTCGTCGCGGTAAGCAACGAGCGATTCGAGCTGTTTCTCGGCTTCGTTGCGTTCCTGCTGCAACTTTCCGAGCTTCTTGGTGGCGGCGTCGAGCTCTTCTTGCGCGAGTTCGATGAGCGTGTTGATAGGCAGATTCTTGGACATGACGTGGCGGTTCCTGTGGTCTTCAGGGCTCTACGTGTTCTTATGACGAATGGCTCGAATACTAGTCGAAAAGCTGATGCAACAAATCAAGACTCGGTTCGAAATTTGCCTGCTCACGAAAACCTTGCTGTAAAAACGACTCCATCCGCGGGTACAGCGCAATCGCGCGGTCGAGCAGCGCGTCGCGGCCGCTCGAATACGCGCCCACGTTGATGAGATCGCGGTTGCGCTGGTAGCGCGACAGCATCTGCTTGAAGAGGCGCACGCGCTCAAGATGCTTTTCGTCGATGAGCGAAGTCATCGCGCGGCTGATGGACTGCTCGATGTCGATAGCCGGGTAATGCCCCGCCTCCGCGAGCGACCGGTTCAGCACGATATGGCCGTCCAGAATGGCCCGCGCCGAGTCGGCGATCGGGTCTTGCTGGTCGTCGCCTTCGGTCAGCACCGTATAGAACGCCGTGATGGAACCGCCGCCTTCCGGCCCGTTGCCGGTACGCTCGACGAGCGCCGGCAGCTTGGCGAACACCGAAGGCGGATAGCCCTTCGTCGCGGGCGGCTCGCCGATAGCGAGCGCGATCTCGCGCTGCGCCATCGCATAGCGCGTGAGGGAATCCATCAGCATCAGCACGTGCTTGCCCTGATCGCGGAAATATTCGGCGAGCGAAGTGGTGTACGCGGCGGCCTGCATCCGCAGCACCGGCGACACGTCCGCAGGCGCGGCCACGACGACCGAACGCGCGAGACCGTCCTCGCCCAGAATCTGCTCGATGAACTCCTTCACTTCGCGGCCGCGTTCGCCGATCAGCCCGATCACGATCACTTCCGCGCTCGTATAGCGCGCCATCGTGCCGAGCAGCACCGACTTACCGACGCCGGAACCCGCGAACAGGCCCATGCGCTGGCCGCGCCCGACCGTCAGCAGCGAGTTGATCGCGCGTACGCCCACGTCGAGCACCTTGTGAATCGGCTCGCGGTTCAGCGGATTGATGACCGGCGCGGCGAGCGGCGCATCGACCTTCGCGCCGAGCGGGCCGAGCCCGTCGAGCGGACGGCCGGACGCATCGACCACGCGGCCGAGCATTTCCCAGCCGACGGGAAGACGCTTCGCGCCCGCCATCGGATCGTTGATCGGCGCGCTTTCCAGCGGATAGACGCGCGCGCCGGGCAGAAGGCCGCCCATTTCGGTGGTCGGCATCAGAAAGAGCTTGTCGCCCGCGAAGCCGACGACTTCGGCTTCCGCCGTCGGGATCGCGCTGCCGGGCGGCAGTTCGATCATGCATTCGGAGCCGACGCCCATCTTGAGCCCGACCGCTTCGAGCACGAGGCCGGCGGCGCGCGTGAGCCGCCCGCACGGACGCAGCGGCTTCGCGATGGCGTTGCGCGACTTCATCGCGTCGAGCTTGTCGCGCCACGCGTCGATGTGCGGATTGCCCGCGAGCTTCGCGAGTTCGGCGATGGTGTGCGCGGCGTGCGCGTCGGGTGCGGCGTCGCCTGCGGCTTCTTCGCTCGCGAGCGGCCCGAACGACGCCCGCGCGATTTCCTGTTCCAGCGCGGACAGCCCGTCCTGCGTGATTCGATGGTTCACCACGGCTTGTTCCTCCCGAGCGCGGCAGAGACGCGTTCCCAGCGCGACGCGTTGGTCGCGTCGATTTCGCCGGTCGCGGCGTGCGCCTTGCAGCCGCCGCGTTCGATGGCCGGGTCCGGACGCACCGTCCAGCCCGCCGATTCCAGTTCATCCTTCAGATACGAATCGACGATCGGCAGGTCGGCCGGGCTCACGATCAGCGTCGGCGCGCCCGACAGTTCCGGCTCGGCGGCGATCACTTCACGGGCGACTGCGACGAGCGCGGTCGGATCGAGCGCCAGATGCTGACGCACGACCTGCTGCGCGATATCGACGGCCAGCGCGGCCAGCGTTTCGGCGATGGCGGCGTCGGCAGCCTGAAGCGCGGTCTTGAACGCATCGGCGATCTGCGCGAGTTGCGCCGCCTGCGCGAGCGCTTCCTTGCGGCCGTCCTCGAAACCCTTCGCGTGGCCTTGCTCGAAACCCGCCTGATAGCCGAGCGCCTGACCGGCGACGTGCCCTTTGGCGACGCCGTGCGCGTGCGCGTCTTCCTCGATGCGGCGCAGATGCGCTTCGAGCGCCGCCTGTTCCGCCGCGCTGTTGTCGACGGTGACGGGATCGAACGACGCCATCTCCCAGCGTTGATACGCGGAGACGGGCGCTTTCTCGCCCCGGTTCTGGGTGGCGGCGTCAGACATACGCGTCCTCCGCCTTGCCGCCTAGCTGAATCTGGCCGTTTTCCGCCAGATTGCGGACGATCTGGAGAATCTTGCGCTGCTGCTGCTCGACTTCCGACACGCGCACCGGACCGCGCGAATCGAGGTCTTCGGCGAGCAGTTCGGCCGCGCGCTGCGACATGTTCGAGAGGAACTTCTGACGCAGCCCGGGCTGCGCGCCCTTCAGCGACACGATCAGCGTTTCGGATTCCACTTCCTTCAGCAGCAACTGGATCGCGCGGTCTTCCAGGTCGAGCAGGTTCTCGAACACGAACATCTGGTCGATGATCTTCTGCGCCAGTTCCGCGTCGTACTCGCGCACGTTCGACAGCACGCCTTCTTCGTGATTGCTCGACATGAAGTTGAGAATCTCCGCCGCCGTGCGAATGCCGCCCATCGGCGCGCGCTTCAGGTTGTCGCTGCCGGAAAGCAGCGTCGTGAGCACGTCGTCGAGTTCGCGCAGCGCGGCGGGCTGAATGCCGTCGAGCGTCGCGATGCGCAGGAGCACGTCGTTGCGCAGGCGGTCGTTCAGGAGCGACACGATTTCCGACGCCTGATCGCGGTCCAGGTGCACGAGAATCGTCGCGATGATCTGCGGATGCTCGTTCTTGATGAGTTCCGCGACCGCGCCCGAGTCCATCCACTTGAGGCCTTCGATACCGCTCGTATCGCTGCCTTGCAGAATGCGGTCGATCAGCGCGCCGGCTTTGTTCTCGCCGAGCGCCTTCGTCAGCACGGAGCGGATGTACTCGCTCGAATCGAGCGACAGCGCCGTGTGCTTCTCGGCTTCCCCGACGAATTCGGTCAGCACGTTGTCGAGCTGCTCGCGCGTCACGTTCTTGAGCGCCGCCATCGTGGCGCCGATCTTCTGCACCTCGCGCGGGGCGAGATACTTGAAAACTTCGGCGGCTTCTTCCTCTCCGATCGACATCAGGAGGAGCGCGGCTTTATTGAGACCTTCAGCGTTCATCGGACACCCAGTTTTTCACGACCGTCGCGACGATTCTCGGGTCCTGGCGCGCGACCATTCGCGCGTAGTCGAGATTTCGATCGAATTTGGCCTTGTTGCTTTCATGGCCGAGGAGGCTGACCTCGGCATCCTTGTCTTCGTCCTGCTTCGCTTCGCCGCTGAGCGTGGGACCGTCGAGCAGCGAGAGTTCGTCGGCTGCGGCGAGCGCGGGCGTTTCTTCCGGCGGCGGCGGGAACGCGCGGCGCATTGCGGGCTTTACCATGCTGAAGTACAGGAACAGCCCGACGATGCCGATACCCACGTACTTCGCGAGCGAGATGCCGCGCGCAATCATGTCCGGCGTGCGCCACCAGGGCACGGCGGGCGTCAGGTCCGAGTCCGACGAGAACGCGCTGTTCACCACGTTGACCGAATCGCCGCGCTTCTCGTCGAAGCCCATCGCGTCCTTCACGAGCTGCTGCACTTGGGCGAGCTTGTCGGCGGCGAGCGGCTTCATCGTGACGTTGCCCTTGGCATCGACCTGGCGCTCGTAGTTGACGACCACTGCCACGGACAGACGCTTGATGCCGCCCGTCGCCTGCTCGTAGTGGCGCACGGTGCGATCCACTTCGTAGTTCGTCGTCGTGTCCTTGCGCAGGTTGCTCGGCGCGGAACGCGTGGCGGTCGTGCCCGAGGCGGCAGCGTCGATCGGCGCGGACGCCGGCTGCGGCGGCTGGTTCGACAGCGCGCCCGGCACGCCCGAGGCGCCGCTGCCCGACGTTTCGCTCGATTCGCTCGACTGCTGGCTGCGAATAGCCGTGTTCTGCGGGTTGGCGTTCGGGCCGTAGCTTTCGGCGGTCTGTTCGAGCTTCGAGAAGTCGATGTCGGCGCTCACTTGCGAACGCGCATTGCCCGCGCCGAAGAGCGGCGAAAGAATCGCGTCGATGCGTTTTTGCGTGTTGTGCTCGATTTGCTGCACGTACTTCAGTTGCGACGCGTCGAGACCGTTGACGGCGCTCTGGCTTGTGAGCAGGTTGCCGTCCTGATCGGCGATGTTCACGTTCTTGACCGGCATGTCCGGCACGCCCGAGGCCACCATGTGCGCGATCGCGAGCACTTGCCCTTCGTCGAGCACGCGGCCCGGGTAGAGGTTCACCATCACGGAAGCGGTCGGCAATTCCTTGTCGCGCACGAACACGCTCGGCTTCGGAATGGCCAGATGCACGCGCGCCGACTTCACCGACGAAATGGAACCGATGGTGCGCTCCAGCTCGCCTTCGAGCGCGCGCTGGTAGTTGATCTGCTCGGCGAACTGGCTGATGCCGAATTTCTGGTTGTCCATCAGCTCGAAGCCGACCGAGCCGTTTTTCGGCAAGCCCTGGCTCGCGAGACGCAGACGCGTTTCGTGAACCTGCTCGGCCGGCACGAGAATGGCGCCGCCGCCGTCGGACAGCTTGTAGGGAATGTTGCCCTGCTGAAGCGCGGTCACGATCGCGCCGCCGTCGCGATCCGACAGATTGCTGAACAGCACGCGATAGTCCGGCTGGCGCGACCACATCAAGAGGCCGGCGACGACCATCGCCAGAATAGCGACGGCGACGATCAGCGGCACGCGCGGGTTCGAGCGGAACTGCGAAAGCATTGGCACCCGCTGCGCGAAACCGCCGGCGGAAAGGCCCGCGCCCGCCGCGGGCGCACCTGCCGCGCCCGGCTGCGCACCCGCCAGGCCCATTCTGGCGTCGGGCGTGATCAATGAGTTGTTGGGCGTTTCCATTAGCGTCGAGGCTCCGAATCTTGGCTTCTTCCCGCGCCGCAGTGTCGTCCGCGGTAAAGGAAGTCTTTTCACGAGACGGATTATCCGCACTACCTTGCAAGTCGATTCGGTGAATAGAGCGGGGTTTTCCCCGTTCTTCGTACGCTTCGGAACGAGGCCCGCTGCTAATCTTTTTCATACCCGGACGAGCCATTTTTACCGGCCCGTCCGAGCCGGCCAGACGCCGGCAATTCCACGGTCCTGCATCAATTTGCTGTCACACGGAGTCAATATGAACTTTCCGATCAATCCGCTTTCCGCCGCGATGAGCGCCATTCAGTCGATGTCGGCGCAGGCAGCCGGCGGCGCAGGCAGTGCGGCCACGGTGGCGTCCGGCGCGGTGACCGGTCAAAGCGCGGGTTCGGGCGCGGCCACCGCAGGCAGCTTCGCGGACGCGCTGAAGTCGTCCATCGACAAGATCAGCGCCAACCAGACGACCGCGCTCAACGAGGCGCATGCATTCGAAATCGGCGCGCCGAACGTTTCGCTCAACGACGTGATGGTGGACATGCAAAAGGCCAACGTCGGCCTGCAGTTCGGCTTGCAGGTGCGCAACAAGCTCGTGAGCGCCTACAACGACATCATGCAGATCTCCGTCTGACCCCGGCGAGCGCCGCGTACCGCTTCGATCCTGCCTTTACGCGTGGTTTCGCCCTCAAACCCTTGCGCCCTAAAGCTTTTGCGTGTTTCTCCGATAACCCCGTTAGCAGCCCGGCGAACGACGGTTCGCTCGCGAAAGCGAGCCGCGCCATCGTATTTCGAGCCGGAGCGGACGTTCGCAGGCCGGAAAAAGCCGGCGCAGACGCGGAAGCGGCACGGCGACGTGCCGCGTGCTTCGCGTCGCGGGGAATACAGGTTGCAGGCGGCGCGGGTGAGGGCTTGGAGCCACGCTCGCCGGCTGCATTGATTTGCACGGGACGAGACGGGGCCGGAACACGCGCGAACGCGCGCGCCGGCTAACCGGGGCGAGAAGCCGTAACAGTCGTCGAGACAGGAGCCATCGATGTTTTCGCAGGGACAGGCGGGAGCCAACGCATATGCGCGCGTGGGCGTTCAGACCGGCGTCATGGGAGCGAGCCCGCACCGGCTCATCGTGATGCTGTATCAGGGCGCGCGGCAGGCCATCGCGCAGGCGCGCATGCATACGCAGCAGAACAACGTGGGCGCGCGCGGCCAGGCGATCGGCAAGGCAATCAACATCGTCGAAAGCGGTCTTCAGCAGGCGCTCAACAAGGACGCGGGCGGCGAAATCGCACAGCGGCTCGACGCGCTCTATTCGTATATGACGCGGCGTCTCTTGCAGGCGAACATGGAGCAGAGCGAGACGATGCTCGTGGAAGTCGACAATCTGCTGGCCACGCTCGAGGAAGCGTGGGTCGGTATCGGACCGGAAGTGGCGCAAATGACCGCCGCGGCCGTCTGAACGAAAATCGGTGGGCGACTGCCGGAGAAGAATGAAAACGACAGAAGAATATTTCGCTCACTACGAAGCCATTGCCGCGCTGTCCGCCCAGATGCTGAGAGCGGCGCGCGAAGGCGACCTGGGCGATCTGAAGGCGATGCAGGGCACGTATCGCGACCTCGTCGAACAGTTGAAGGACGCCGACCACGGCTCCGCGCTCGACGAGACCGCGCGGGCGCGCAAGCTGGACCTCGTGAAGAAGATTCTCGCCGACGACGCCGCCATCCGCGACCTCACATCGCCGAGTCTCGCGCGCCTGTCCGCGCTCTTCGCGGTCAACAGTCCGGCGCGCGTGCTCAAAAAGATGATAGGACTGCGTTAGGCAGACACGCCGCGAGGCTTCGCGGACGTACTTGAGGAATCTCGGCATGACAGGATTCGACTCCGCGATAGCAACGCTTCTGGCCGGCCGCTCGGACCTCGTCCTTTCCGCGATCCGCGCAGCCGATGCGGTGAACGGCGCGGCGGGCGCGGCCGCCGGACGCACGACGACGCAGGCGGGCACGTCCGCCACGGTCGATACGCCCGACACGCCCGAATCCGGCGCAGCGGGCGCGGGCCCGGCGGCATCGGCGCAGACCGAACTTTCCAGCGTCGCGCGCACGCTCGACGTGATCTCGCGCTTGTCCGGCACGGCGTCGGCCGTCCTCGGCGACGCGCCGTTGTGGCCGACGCCGCCGCGCCCCGCGAGCGCGTTCGCCGCGCTCACCACCGGCCTTTTCGATACCGCTTTCTCGTCTAACGCTGCCGCCGTCGCGGCGGCGCGCGCCGCGAGCCAGAACTTGCCGCCGCTGCCGGCGTCGGTGCTGGCGGGCGAGCTGGCGAAGACCGTCGGCGAGAGCGGGCTCTTCTACGAATCGCATCTGGCGCAATGGCTCGCAGGCCAGCGCACGGCAGCCTCGCTCGGCAACGAGCCGCAGGCCCGCGTCGATCCGCGCGCGTTGTCGCTGCCGTTCGATCTCGCGAACGAAGGCGCACCGGACGCCGCGCACGCCGCGCCGGCGTTCTTAGCGTCGCCCGCTTTCCCCGATCTTCACGACGCCGCCGCGCCGACGCCCGCGCGCGCCGTCGAGATGCCGCAGACGCCGCAGCAGGCGGCGGCGCTCGCGGCGTCGGTGCGCGACGCGCCCGCGTCGGCCCTTTCGAATTCTCAGAGCGCAACCGCGAGCGCATCCAGTGCGGGCGCGCAGCCCGCGCCGTCCGGTTCCGGTTCGGCGATGCAGGCGTCGGTGGCGGCGGGCGTGCATCCGGCGACGCTCGACATCGTGCGCCAGCAGCTCGATCTTCTCGCGAACGGCCAGTTTCGCTGGCAAGGCGAGGCGTGGCCGGGCACGCGCTTCGAATGGGAAATCGCCCGCGAGCCGCGCGACGCCCGCACGCCGGAACCGTCGGCGGACGAGCGCGCGTGGCGCACCCGCATCACGCTGTCGCTGCCGGCGCTCGGCACGGTGGACGCGGAACTGGTCCTGAGTGGAGAGAAGCTCGTCGCGCGCATCAATGCGAGCGACAAGGGCGCGGCGCGGCTCGCGGCGGATGGCGCGGCGTTCGCGCGTCAACTGGATGCGGCGGGCATCGCGCTGGCGTCGTTCTCGGTGCGTTCGGTCGACGGCGCGGCGGGCACCGATGTCGCGCACGACGCAGGCCATACGGCGCCGAAGCCGGTTCGGTCGCCGCTCGAACATCTGTTTCGCGCGCCGCCGCGCAGTGAAGGAGGCGCGACATGAGCACGCCGTATGGCCGCAAGCAGGCGACTGCGCTCACCTACGAAGCCGGCAATCGCGAAGCGACGCCGCGCGTCGTCGCGAAGGGCTATGGAATTGTCGCGGAGATGATCGTCCAGCGCGCGAAAGAGGCGGGCGTCTACGTGCACGAATCGCCGGACATGGTCTCGCTGCTGATGCAGGTGGACCTCGACGCGCATATTCCGCCTGCGCTGTATCAGGCGGTGGCGGAACTGCTGTCATGGGTGTATCGGCTGGAGAACGAAGAGCCGCTGCGGGAGGCGGGGCGGGCGGTGCGGTGAGGGTGGTCGCGCGTCGGTGGCGACGCTGTCCCTAGCCCCGCAAGCATCGTCGAATGCCGCTGTTTTCCCTGCGACCTGAAAGCGCCGGTGCCCGCTTGCGTGCCGCCGTCGCGCTACTCTGCGAACGCCAGCGCCACGATCCTCGCATGGTCGAACCGCGCGGGCAGCGTGCCGTAGACGCGCCCCGTTTCGCCGCGCGCGTCGCCGAGACGCGTTTCGATAAACGCCTGCGCCACGTCCTCCGGCGCATGACGCGCGAGCAACACGCCCTGCGCACATAACGCCAATTGCTGCGCGATGCGCCGCGCCGACGCTTCTCTTTCCGATGCATCGCCCGTCAACATCCCGACGAGCGCCCCGAGCGCCGCGCCCAGCGCCGGATACGTGGATGCCGCGTCGCGCCAGTCGTCGAGAAGCGCATGCGCCGCATCCTGCTCGCGCTCGAACGCGCGCAGCACGTCGAGGCACATCACGTTGCCCGAGCCCTCCCAGATCGAATTGACCGGCGCTTCGCGATAGAAACGCGCCATCGGGCCGGCTTCGACATAGCCGTTTCCGCCCCAGACTTCCATGGCTTCGCCGGTGAATTCGAGCGCGCGCTTGCAGACCCAGAACTTCGCGGCCGGCGTCACGATGCGCCGCCACGCGCGCTCGGACGGCGCGCTGCCCGCCGCCGCGCTGCGTTCGAACGCGCCCGCGAGCTGCATAAACAAGAGCGTCGCGGCCTCGGATTCGAGCGCGAGATCCGCGAGCACGTTGCGCATCAACGGCTGATCGACGAGCCGCGCGCCGAACGCGCTCCGATGCCGCGCGTGATGAATCGCCTGCACGAGCGCCGCGCGCATGAGCGCCGCGCTGCCGATCACGCAGTCGAGCCGCGTGAAGTTCGCCATTTCGATGATGGTCGGCACGCCGCGCCCTTCATCGCCGACCATGACGCCGTAGGCATCGAGAAATTCGACCTCGCTGCTCGCATTCGAACGATTGCCGAGCTTGTCCTTCAGACGCTGTACGTGAACAGCGTTCTTGCGGCCGTCCGGCGCGAAACGCGGCACAAAGAAGCACGACAGCCCGCCTTCGCCCGAAGCGCGCGCAAGCACCAGATGCGCGTCGCACTGCGGCGCGGAGAAAAACCATTTGTGGCCGAGGAGCCGGTATTCGCCGCCGCGCCCGCCCGCGCCGAGCGGCTCGGCGCGCGTGCGGTTGCTGCGCACATCCGAGCCGCCCTGCTTCTCGGTCATGCCCATGCCGATCATCATCGAACACTTGCCGGCTTCGAGCGGAATGTCGCGCGGGTCGTGCTCGCGCGACAGCAGCGGTCCGGCGAGCCGCGCGTACAGCGCCGGCTCGTTGCGCAATACCGGAATGCTTGCGAAGGTCATCGTGATCGGACACAGCGAACCGGATTCGAGCTGGCCGTGC
Source organism: Caballeronia sp. SL2Y3 (assembly GCF_022879575.1). Taxonomy (NCBI): domain Bacteria; kingdom Pseudomonadati; phylum Pseudomonadota; class Betaproteobacteria; order Burkholderiales; family Burkholderiaceae; genus Caballeronia; species Caballeronia sp. SL2Y3. The sequence continues at coordinate 2,630,714 of NZ_CP084260.1, read as the reverse complement.
AGAAAGTAGCTGGCGCAACGCGCAGCCATGGAGCCGGCGCGGGCGTGCGGTTCGAACGGCAATGCGTGCAGGCCGGCGTGCCGCAGCCGGCGCAGGAGTTCGTGCCACGCGGGATGAAACTCGATCGCGTCGATGCGCTCGCCGCGCGCATCGTGCGTCGCGAGTTCCGGCGTATGGCGGTTGGCCAGATCGGCGAGCGCGAGAACATCGGGCTGCGTGAGCGCGCAGCCGTCACGCGAGAGAGCGTCGGCGTGCCAGCCGGCGCCTTCCCGCTCGACCGCCGCCGCGAGCGCGCAATCGGTGGCGAACGCGTCGTAACGCTCGAGCGGCGGCGCCTGATTCGTGACCTCGTGCGTCTGGCCGAACCGGCTGGCGGGTGCATCGGCGGATGAAGCATTCATACAGCGGCCTCCTGTCTCGGGCGGCGTCGGAGCCATCTCGAATTCATGAATCATAGGCCGGCGTTTCGGCGCACGGGTAGAGGCATCGCTCTCTTCATTGGCGGCCGGACGCGAGCGCCCGGTTGTCACAGCGGCGACAAGTTTTCTGAGGCGCAGTCCTAAAGGCACGAGAGCTGAGACAAATCCGATTGTTCAGTCCGCCATGCCGACTTGCAGGACCCCGAACCTATAATCGTTCGGCCTGAATCGGGCGTTCGGCCCGGTGCAACAACGCTTTTCTGGAAGTCTTCTCAATGAGCATCAACCTCAATCAGTCGGTGCAGGGCGCTTTGAACGAAAGCGTGTTGCAGCATCTCGCCGCGCGCGTCGGCTGCGCGCCCGAATCCGCCAAGCGCGTCGTTTCCCTGTGCGGGCCCGCGCTCATCGGCTCGATGATGAACAAGGCGTCGTCGCTCGACGGCGCGCGCAATCTGTTCAACGCGGTCATGTCGCCGGCCGTCAACACGCATATCGCCGAAGAACTTCCGCACTTCGTGCTGAACGACGACGGCATGCAAACGCTGCTGGCCACGAGCGCATCGGTGGACGGCGCGGTCGCCTCGCACGACAACGTCAACGCGCTCTCCGAACGCATCGCCGAATATTCGGGCGTGCCCGCGCACGTCACGCGCGTCTTGGCCGGCGTGGTCGGCGCGACCATTCTCGGGCTGCTCAAGCGCCACTTCACGCAGCACAACGGTCAGGTCGGCCAGTTGCCCACGCTGCTCGGGCACCAGTTGCCTGTCGTTCGCGCGAACATGACAGACGCCTTCGCGCAGGCGCTCGGCCTCGGCTCGGTCGGCGCGTTTCTGGCGGGCGTGGCGTCGCGGCTGAAGGCGGTGTCGTCGCATCTGGAGCATCCGTCCACGCAGGAAGCCGCCGCGTTCCCGATTCATAGCGACCTGTATCCCGCGCCGGAGAGCGAGGAACACAAGGAGAAGTCGAACAAGCGGAAATGGCTGTGGGTGGCGAACGCCGCCGCGCTCGCGCTGTTCGCGGCGCTCGTCGCGCGCGGCTGCTCGACGGAAGACAAGCCTAAGGACGCTGCGCAGGATGCGCAAGCGGACGCGTCGGCTTCGGGCGCGGCTTCCGGGTCGGCCTCGGAAGCCGCTGTTGCCGCCGCGTCGTCCGACGCCGTGGCGAGCGGCGCGGCCGTGGCCAGCCAGGCGTCTGTGCCGACGCTGCTGCCGGGCAAGAACGCGCTCGCCGCGATCACCGTCGATGCGTCGGGCGTGCCGACCGTCAAGGCGACCGTCGGCAGCGACGAGGAGCGTCAACGGCTGATCGACCTCATGTCGGCCAAGTTCGGCGCGGACAAGTTCCACGCGAACGTCTCGGTCGACCCGGACACGAAACCTTCGGCGTGGCTCGACAAGCTGGACACCCTCGTGCCCGTGATGACGCTGCCGGGCGCCCGCGTGCAGATCGACGGCGACAAGATCGAACTGGCCGGCAAGGCCGCCGACGCCAAACTCGGCTGGCTGGAAAAGCTGAAGGCGCTCTTTGGCTCGGGCTGGAACATCGGTCTCGCTTCGGCGCATGCGGACGCGGCGGCTTCGGATGCGGCTTCAGCGGCATCGGCGGCATCGGCGGCATCGGCGGCCGCGCCTGCGTCCGCTGCGGCAGCGGAGGGAACCTGCTCGGCGCCGGCCATCGCGCGAATGCTGAACCTCAAGCCCATCAACTTCCGCACCGGTTCCAATACGCCGCCCGCAAGCGCGATGGCCGCGCTCGCGAAGTCGGCGCAAGCACTGAAAGACTGCGACGCGCACGGCGCGCCGATCATGCTGCGCATCGCCGGTTATTCCGACAACACCGGCAGCGCGGCGCTGAACGTCGAACTGTCGAAGAAGCGCGCGGAAGCCGTGCGCGGCTATCTCCTGAAGCACGGCATCCCGGCGAATTCGTTGAAGGCCGAGGGTCTCGGCGAGGTCAATCCGATCGCCGACAACTCGACGCCGGCGGGCCGCATGGCGAATCGCCGCATCGAGTTCACGGAAGTCAATTAAGCGGGCGAGCAATGCGGGGGCGTTTCTTCGCAACGAAGATCAGCCGCCCGCGCCCGCCTTCTTGCCACGCGTACGCGCGAAACCATCGGCCATGAAGTCCTGATCGAGGTTGGCGGGCAGCACTTCCCGCGCAACCTCGATCCACGCTCGCGCCGCATGCGACAGATAGCCGTTGCGCCGCCAGCCGAGCGCCATGTCCCAGTGAATCTCCGGCGCGACGACCGGCCGGCACGTGAACGCGTCGGTGTCGAGGCGTCGGCAATACGGCGCAGGCAGCAGCGCGATGCCGATTCCCGCCTGCACCAGCGCCGCCATGAAATCCCAATGCCCGCTTCGCCCGACGATGGTCGGCGTGAAGCCCGCCGCGCGGCACGCATTCATCACGATATCGTTGAGCGCGAGGCTTTCGCCATAGAACACGAACGGCTCGGCGGCGAGATCGGCGAGCGGCACTTCACGCACGTCCTCCCAGCGCGCGCCTTTCGGCGCGACGAGCCATAGCAACTGACGGCTCACCGGCAGCACGTCGAACATTTCGGTATCGACGGGTTGCAGGACGCCGCCCAGTTCCAGTTCCCCGTCCATCAGCGCGGCCTCGATCGCCTTCGATCCGCGCTCGAACAGTTTCAGCTCGACTTTCGGATACCGCCGCCTGAAAGCCGCGATGGCCGGCGTGAAAAGCGAGCCGCCCATCGGCGGAATGCCGATGGTGAGCGTTCCCCGCCCGAACGTGCCGAGGTCGTTGAGTTCCGCCTCCAGCCGCGCGTGCGCCGCGAGCACGTCCACGCCGCGTTGGTAGACGATCTGCCCGGCATCGGTCAGCACCATCTGCCGGCCTTCGCGCAACAACAGCGGCGAGCCGACTTCGTCTTCGAGCGCCTTCACCATCTTGCTGATGGTCGGCTGCGTAACGAACATGTGCTCGGCGGCAGCCGTGAAGCTCTTCTGTCTGACGACTTCGACGAAATACCGCAACGCGCGCAATTCCATGATCGACTCCGGATTCCGAATTGGAATGAAACGGATAAGGTTAAGTCATTTTTATTATGCAAACGACGGCTCTATACTCGGCTACAGGTTAACCCTAATCGCCCACAACGCCATGTCCGCCGTCCTTTCGAACGCAAGCACCACGAATACTGCCCGCGCCGCTATGAGCCGGTTCGCCCGCGTCGCGTTGCAGGCCGGCGGCATCGCGGTGATCTGGTTCGTCGCCGATTTCGTCGCGCGCAAGCTCGCGTTGCCGGTGCCGGGCGGCGTGGTCGGGCTGGTCGCGTTGCTCGCGCTGCTGTTTTGCGGCGGCATCGCGCCGCGCTGGGTGAAGGCGGGCGCCGACTGGCTGCTCGGCGACATGCTGTTGTTCTTCATCCCCGCAGCGGTCGCGGCCGTGCAGTACGGCGGCCTGTTCATGGAAGACGGCTGGCGGCTCGCGCTCGTCGTGGTCGCGGGCACGTTGATGGTGATGGTGGCCGTCGCGTTCGCGGTGGATCGCGCCGCGCGCCTCGAACGCCGTCTCGCGTTGCGCCGGGCGCTCGTCGCGCGTCACGCGGCGCGCGCCTGAGCCTGAGCCGACCGCCATGCACGACTTCTACGCCTCGCTCCTCGCCGACGACGCCGCGCGCCTGATCGCCGCCGGCTGCTTCGTGCTGACGGTCGCGCTGTACTTCGCGTCCAAGCGTCTCTACGCGCGATTCCGCAGCCCGTGGCTCACGCCGATGCTCTCGGCTCCCGCCGTGCTCGCGCTGATCGTCGTGACCGCGCGCATCCCGTATTCGGTCTACTTCGCCGATACGCGCTGGCTCATGTGGCTGCTCGGCCCGGCGACCGTCGCGTTCGCGGTGCCGATCTACGAGTACCGCGCGCTTCTGAAGCGCCACTGGATTTCGCTGACGGTCGGCGTCACGGTCGGCATTCTGGTTGCCGTGGGCGGATCGCTCGCGCTCGCCAAGCTCTTGCATCTGTCGCCGGAATTGCAGCGCAGCCTCGCGACGCGCTCGGTGTCCACGCCGTTCGCGCTCGCCGTCTCCGACAAGATCCACGCGCCGAAAGACCTCACCGCGCTTTTCGTGATCGCGACCGGCGTCTGCGGCATGCTCTTCGGCGAGATCGTGCTCGCGCTCGTGCCGCTGCGCACGCGGCTCGCGCGCGGGGCGCTGTTCGGCGCGGCGGCGCATGGCGTCGGCACGGCGAAAGCGCGCGAATTGGGCAGCGAAGAAGGCGTAGTCGCGAGCCTGACGATGATGATCGCGGGCGTCGTGATGGTGCTGCTCGCGCCCGCGCTCTCCGCGCTGCCGTTCTAGGCGCGCGCATCGGTAAAATGCGGCTCACGCGGCGTCGAGAATTTGAATCAGCGTGTGCTGAAACGCAAACGATCCAATAAGACTTTGCTACAATCGTCCCTCGCCCCCGAGGAGCGTTGCGACGGTTGAGCGGCTTGCAAAAAGCTCATCCGCCAGGCTCGGTGGCATTCAATCCGGATGGTCCCAAAGCGCCTTTGAAAGCGCCCGCCGAGCCACCGCATTCGAACGGCGCTCACGTCAACATTTCTAGTCTTTTTTAGAAAGGAGGGCGTGATGAACGCCGCAGTTCTCGATTCCAACAATACCCAGGATTTCGTTGTCGCCGACATGTCGCTCGCCGCATGGGGCCGCAAGGAACTCGACATCGCCGAGACGGAAATGCCCGGCCTCGTGCAGATCCGCGAAGAATACAAGGCGCAGCAGCCGCTCAAGGGCGCGCGCGTCGCGGGCTCGCTGCACATGACCATTCAGACCGGCGTGCTCATCGAAACGCTGAAGGCGCTGGGCGCGGACGTGCGCTGGGCGTCGTGCAACATCTTCTCGACGCAGGATCACGCCGCCGCCGCAATCGCCGATGGCGGCACGCCGGTGTTCGCGTTCAAGGGCGAATCGCTCGACGAGTACTGGGAATTCTCGCATCGCATTTTCGAATGGCCGAACGGCGAATTCGCCAACATGATTCTCGATGACGGCGGCGATGCCACGCTGCTCCTGATTCTCGGCTCGAAGGCGGAGAAAGACCGCTCGGTCATCGCCAAGCCGACGAACGAGGAAGAAGTCGCGCTGTACAAGTCGATTTCGCGTCACCTCGACGCCGATCCGACGTGGTACTCCACGCGCCTCGCGCATATTCAGGGCGTGACGGAAGAAACGACCACGGGCGTGCATCGTCTGTATCAGATGGAAAAGGACGGCCGCCTGCCGTTCCCGGCCATCAACGTGAACGATTCGGTCACGAAGTCGAAGTTCGACAACCTGTACGGCTGCCGCGAGTCGCTCGTGGACGGCATCAAGCGCGCGACCGACGTGATGATCGCGGGCAAGATCGCGGTCGTGGCCGGTTACGGCGACGTGGGCAAGGGCTGCGCGCAATCGCTGCGCGGTCTGGGCGCAACGGTGTGGGTCACGGAAATCGATCCGATCTGCGCGCTGCAAGCGGCGATGGAAGGCTACCGCGTCGTGACGATGGAATACGCCGCCGACAAGGCCGACATCTTCGTGACGGCGACCGGCAACTACCACGTCATCAACCACGACCACATGAAGGCGATGCGCAATAACGCGATCGTCTGCAACATCGGTCACTTCGATTCGGAAATCGACGTTGCCTCCACGCGCCAGTACACGTGGGACAACATCAAGCCGCAGGTCGATCACATCATCTTCCCGGACGGCAAGCGCATCATTCTCTTGGCCGAAGGGCGTCTGGTGAACCTCGGCTGCGCGACGGGCCATCCGTCGTTCGTCATGTCGAACTCGTTCACGAACCAGACGCTCGCCCAGATCGAACTTTTCACGCAAGGCGACAAGTACGAGAACAAAGTGTACGTGCTGCCGAAGCATCTGGACGAGAAGGTCGCGCGCCTGCATCTGGGCCGCATCGGCGCGGAACTGACCGTGCTGTCGGACGAACAGGCAGGCTATATCGGCGTCGACAAGAACGGTCCGTTCAAGCCGAACCACTACCGCTATTAATCGCACGCGGCGGCGGGGCCGGCGCGGATGCGCATGCATCCGCGCCGCGCTTTGCCCGAACGACGACAAACCGGAGAATCCTCGATGACCGTGCTGCTGACATGGCTGATCAATGCGCTCGCGCTTCTGATCATCACCTATCTCGTGCCGTCCATTCACATTCGCAGTTTCGGCACGGCGCTGATCGTCGCGGTGGTGCTCGGGCTGATCAACGCCGTGCTGCGTCCGGTTCTCATCATCCTGACGTTGCCGGTGACCATCCTCACGCTCGGGCTCTTCATCCTCGTGGTGAATGCGCTGTGCTTCTGGCTGTGCTCGTCGCTGCTGAAGGGCTTCGAGGTCTCGGGTTTCTGGTCGGCGTTCTTCGGCTCGATTCTGTACAGCATCGTGTCGTGGCTTCTGTCGGCGCTCGTGTTCGGGCAGCGCAATTTCGGCTAGCCGCCGCGCTTCGTGCGCACACATCATCATGAAACCCATCGAACTCTCATTCGAGTTTTTCCCGCCGAAGACGCAGGAAGGCGTGCAGAAGCTGCGCGCTTCCCGCGCGGAGCTCGCGAAGCTCGCGCCGAAGTTCGTCTCCGTGACGTTCGGCGCGGGTGGCTCCACGCAGCAAGGCACGCTCGACACCGTGCTCGAAATGGCGGCCGAAGGCTTGCAGGCCGCGCCGCATCTGTCGTGCATCGGCTCGTCGCGTGAAAGCCTGCGCGCGATTCTCGGCGCGTACCGCGAGCACGGCATTCGCCATATCGTCGCGTTGCGCGGCGACCTGCCTTCGGGCATGGGCGAATTCGGCGAATTGCGTTATGCGTCGGAACTGGTCGCGTTCATTCGCCAGGAGCACGGCGACTGGTTCCATATCGAGGTGGCCGCGTATCCGGAGTTTCACCCGCAAGCGCGTTCGCCGCGCGCCGATATGGAGAACTTCGCGCGCAAGGTGAAGGCGGGCGCGAACGCCGCGATCACGCAGTACTTCTTCAACGCGGACGCGTATTTCCGGTTCGTCGGCGAAGCGAGGAAGCTGGGCGTGGACGTGCCCATCACGCCGGGCATCATGCCGATCACGAACTTCTCGCAGCTCATGCGCTTCTCCGACATGTGCGGCGCGGAAGTGCCGAGGTGGATTGCGCGGCGTCTGGAAAGCTACGGCGACGATCGCGAGTCCATTCGCGAATTCGGTCTCGACGTGGTGACGGGCTTGTGCCGCCGCCTGATCGACGACGGCGCGCCCGGCCTGCATTTCTACACGCTCAACGGCGCGGCCGCGACCAGGACGATCTGCGAACGGCTCGGTTTTCAGAGCGCCTGAATCTCGCGTTTCTTGCATCACCCGCGCGGCGCTCGCCGCGCGGTTCTTTCTTTCCCTCCGTTGAACAGAGCGCGCAAGTCTTTTCGCGTCTTCGCGGTCGAAACGACGCGTCCCAAGTATCGGATCGATTTTCGGAATTTTGAGATTTGGTCGCTGCCAGGCTAATGCGATAAACAGGATATCGAATGAATCGGAGTACGTAATGCTCGAATGGCCCACGCAGTGCGTATCAGTTGTCGTTCCTTGCTTCAATGCTGTGAGAACGCTCAGTCGTGCGTTGGAAAGTTGCCTTAAGCAGCCGGAAGTTGGGCAGATCATCGTCGTGGACGACGCCTCGCAGGACAAGTCGGCTCAGGTCGCGCAGTTCTTCGCAATGAAGGATCCACGCGTTGAATTGCTGAGGCTGCGGGAGAACAGCGGCGCGGCTCGGGCGCGCAATGCCGGCGTCGAGCACGCCACGCTGCCGGTACTCGCCTTTCTCGATGCCGACGACGAATATCTGCCATCGGCACTCACAATCGCCGTCAGATATTTGCGCGAGCATCGCGAAAGGCCCGCGATCAGGCTCAAAGTGCAATTCGTCGGCTATCCGGCAGAGGTCTATGCGTACGAGTGGTTCGACAGTATTGCGCTCATACAGAGTATGGCCATCAGCAGCAGCCTGGTCATTCGCCGCGATATGTTCAATCTCATAGGCGGCTTTCCCGAAGACGAGGCATATCGCCTCGTTGGAGGCGAAGATCATGCGCTGCAGTGGGTGATCGTTCAACTATTCGGCTGCGACCATTTGCTCGGTAGCCCGCACGTGCGCAACTACTGGCATCCCAACAGCCATGTGGGGCGCTTCTTCAACCGGGAATTGAAACAGGAACCAACGCCAGAAGAAAATCGGATAGGGGCCATCGCCACGGCCGCGTTCCTCGAACGCGTGCGTCTCAGGCTAGCAGCGGCCGAGGCGAACAAAAGCGCATCGAACGGCGATAGCACGCCGCCCGCTCCCAAGCCGGCGCACTGAGCCCGCGACGCCCATATCATCCTTCTCGCGCGATTGTTCGCGCTTTTCTTCAGCTTCTTCCCCGGATGGCCTGACGCGCATACCTGGCGTCGGCGCCATCGCCCGCATCGCGGGAAAAACTGTCTCCCCACGTCATATTTGTTCGTGCTAGTGTTGCGCCCGGTTTTTTCGTCCGCTAACAAGGCGGTGGACGCGATCAAGTAAGATCGCGCTACGCCGGCCAAAAGCTGGCATTGACTTGGAGGAAACATGAAGAAAAATGGCCTGTTGCGAGTCGCCCGCATGTCGGCGCTCATGGGCGCCGTCGCCACGGCAACGCTTTTCGTGGCGAGCGCCGCGAACGCGGCAATCCCGAACAAGACGCTTGTCTACTGCTCGGAAGGCAGCCCCGCCGGTTTCGATCCCGCGCAGTACACCACCGGCACCGATTTCACCGCGAACACCTTCACCGTCTACAACCGCCTCGTCGAATTCGAGCGCGGCGGCACGAAAGTGGAACCGGGTCTTGCGGAAAAGTGGGAAGTCTCGCCGGACGGCCTGACGTACACGTTCCATCTGCGTCACGGCGTGAAGTTCCAGACGACGTCCTACTTCAAGCCGACGCGCGAATTCAACGCGGACGACGTGCTCTTCACGTTCAACCGCATGCTCGACCCGAACCAGCCGTTCCGCAAGGCGTACAACGTGCAGTTCCCGTACTTCACGGACCTGGGCCTCGACAAGCTGATCTCGAAGATCGAAAAAGTCGACCCGTACACCGTCAAGTTCACGCTGAAGGAAGTGAGCGCGCCGTTCATTCAGAACATGGCGATGGAGTACGCCTCCATTCTCTCCGCCGAATACGCGGACAAGTTGCTGAAGGACGGCAAGGCCGCGGACATCAACCAGTATCCGCTCGGCACCGGCCCGTTTATCTTCCGCAGCTATACGAAGGACGCGACCATCCGCTTCGACGGCAATCCGGACTACTGGAAGCCGAACGCGGTGCAGATTTCCAAGCTGATTTTCTCGATCACGCCGGACGCCGCCGTGCGCGTGCAGAAGCTGAAGAGCAACGAGTGCCAGGTGATGAGCTATCCGCGCCCGGGCGATATCGCGGCGCTGAAGTCGGCATCGAACGTGGATACGCCGTCGCAGGCCGGCTTCAACGAAGGCTACGTTGCATATAACGTGACGAAGAGCAATCTCGGCAACGCCGACGTGCGCCGCGCGCTCGACATGGCGATCAACAAGAAGGCGATCATCGATTCCGTGTATCAGGGCGCGGGCCAGCCGGCCACCGCACCGATGCCGCCGACGCAGTGGTCCTACGACAAGAACCTGAAGGCGAACGCGTACGACACCGCGAAGGCGAAGCAACTGCTTGGCAAAGCGGGTTTCCCGAACGGCTTCGAGATCACGCTGTGGGCCATGCCCGTGCAGCGCGCCTACAACCCGAACGCGCGTCTGATGGCCGAGATGATTCAGGCCGACTGGGCGAAGATCGGCGTGAAGGCGAACATCGTGTCGTACGAGTGGGGCGAGTATCTGAAGCGTGCGCACGCAGGCGAACACGACGCGCTCTTGATCGGCTGGACGGGCGACAACGGCGACCCTGACAACTGGCTCGGCACGCTGCTCGGCTGCGACGCGGTGAAGGGCAGCAACTTCTCGAAGTGGTGCTACAAGCCGTTCGACGATCTCGTCGTGAAGGGCCGCTCGACCACCGATGTCGGCGCGCGCACGAAGGCGTACACCGACGCGCAGCAGATCTTCGCGCAACAACTGCCGTTCTCGCCGATCGCGCATTCGACCGTCTATCAGCCGGTCAGCAAGAAGGTGACGAACATGAAGATCGAGCCGCTCGGCTATGTGCGTTTCGATGGCGTCGGCCTGCAGTAAGTCTTGCTGGCCGAATGCTTTTTGCACTAAACCATAACTAGTCGAAACACGTCCGGCGGCGCGGGTCGAAACGATCCGGCCGCCGGTAGCGTATTTATCCCCAAGAACGAACCAAAGGGCGATCATGTTCCGATTCGTTTTGCGACGCATAGGAATGGTGATACCGACGTTCATCGGCATTACGATTCTCGCGTTCGCGCTCATCCACCTGATCCCGGGCGATCCCATCGAAGTCATGATGGGCGAACGGGGCGTGGACCCGGCGGCCCACGCCGAAGCCATGAAGCGCCTCGGGCTGGACCAGCCGCTGCCGCTTCAATATTTTCACTATGTCGGCCATGCGCTCAAGGGCGATCTCGGCACGTCCATCATCACGAATACGAGCGTGATGGGCGAATTCATGGCGCGCTTTCCGGCGACCGTCGAGCTCTCCATCTGCGCGATGATCTTCGCGCTCGTCGTCGGCTTGCCGGCGGGCGTGGCGGCGGCGCTCAAGCGCGGCACGGCGGTCGATCACGGCGTCATGGGCACGGCGCTTACCGGCTATTCCATGCCGATCTTCTGGTGGGGCTTGATCCTCATCATGTTCTTCTCGGCGAAGCTCGGCTGGACGCCTGTCTCGGGCCGCATCGCGGTGGAATACGACATTCCGCACGTCACGGGCTTCATGCTGATCGACTCGCTCTTTTCGAGCGATGAAGGCGCGTTCACCTCGGCGCTTTCGCATCTGATCCTGCCGACCATCGTGCTCGGCACGATTCCGCTCGCGGTCGTCGCGCGCATGACGCGCTCGTCGATGCTCGAAGTGCTGCGCGAGGACTACATCCGCACGGCGCGCGCGAAGGGCCTTTCGCCGCTGCGCGTGGTCGTCGTGCACGCGCTGCGCAACGCGCTGATTCCGGTCGTGACCGTGATCGGGTTGCAGGTCGGCACGCTGCTCGCGGGCGCGGTGCTGACCGAGACGCTGTTCTCGTGGCCGGGCGTCGGCAAGTGGCTCATCGACGCCATTTCGCGCCGCGACTATCCGGTCGTGCAAGGCGGCATTCTGATGATCGCGACGCTCGTGATCGTCGTGAATCTGGTCGTCGATCTGTTGTACGGCGTGTTGAATCCGCGCATTCGCCATACTCGCTGAGGAAACATGGTCCCCTACGCTCACACTTGTTCGCTGCCCCCCCAAGGGGGCGCATGCCTCATTCGAGGCGGTTCGGCGCGAGGCATAACGAATGGCTGACGTTCAAAACAATATCCCGCCCGGCGCATTGACGCCGCCGTCCGGCCGCATCGTCGCGGCGCGCGAGTTCTGGGCGAACTTCTCGCGCAATCGCGGCGCGGTGGCGGCGGGCATCATCGTGCTCGTGCTGCTGTTCATCGCGATCTTCGCGCCGTTGATCGCGCCGCATAGCCCGATCGAGCAGTATCGCGACTACGTCAAGATTCCGCCCGCATGGCTCGACGGCGGCAACCGCATGTTCCTGCTCGGCACCGACGAAGCGGGCCGCGACATTCTCTCGCGCCTCATGTACGGCGCGCGGCTGTCGTTCTGGATCGGCTTCGTGTCCGTGGTGCTCGCGCTGATTCCGGGCGTCGTGCTCGGGCTCATGGCTGCGTTCTTCCACTGGCTCGATACACCGATCATGCGCGTGATGGACGTGCTGCTCGCGCTGCCGTCGCTGCTGCTCGCGGTGGCCGTCGTCGCGATCATCGGGCCGGGGCTCGTCAATACGATGCTCGCCATCGCCATCGTCGCGTTGCCGGGTTACGTGCGTCTCACGCGCGCCTCCGCGCTCGGCGAATTGCAGAAGGAATACGTGACGGCATCGCGCGTGGCGGGCGCGAGCACCGCGCGGCTCATGTTCTCGCAAGTGCTGCCGAACTGCGCCGCGCCGCTCATCGTGCAGGCGACGCTCGGCTTTTCATCGGCGATTCTGGATGCCGCCGCGCTCGGCTTTCTCGGCCTTGGCGTGCAGCCGCCTGCTGCGGAGTGGGGCGCGATGCTCGCCTCGGCGCGCGATTACATCGAAAGCGCATGGTGGATCGTGACGATGCCGGGCCTCTCGATTCTCGTCTCGGTGCTCGTCATCAACCTGCTCGGCGACGGGCTGCGCGACGCGCTGGATCCGAAACTGAAACGGATGGCATGACATGACCGATCTACTGACTATCCGTAACCTGCAAGTGACGTTCGGCGGCACGCAAGCGGTCGATCGCATCAATCTATCGGTGAAGCCGGGCGAAGTGGTCGGCGTCGTCGGCGAATCCGGCTCGGGCAAGAGCGTCACGATGATGGCGCTGATGGGCCTCATCGACCATCCCGGCAAGGTCACCGCCGATCAGATCACCTTCGACGGCCACGACTTGCTGAAGGCATCGGCGCGCGCTCGCCGCAAGATCATCGGCAAGGACATCGCGATGGTGTTTCAGGACGCGCTCACGAGCCTGAACCCGAGCTACACCGTCGGCTATCAGATCAAGGAAGTGCTGCGGCTGCACGAAGGCCTGCGCGGCGATGCGCTCAACAAGCGCGCGCTCGAATTGCTGGACCAGGTCGGCATTCCTGACGCGAAGAACCGCATCGACACGTTCCCGCATCAGATGTCGGGCGGCATGAACCAGCGCGTGATGATTGCGATGGCGGTCGCGTGCAATCCGAAGCTGCTGATCGCCGATGAACCGACCACCGCGCTCGACGTGACCATTCAGGCGCAGATCATGGAGCTGCTCGTGCGCTTGCAGAAGGAGCGCGGCATGGCGCTCGTGCTGATTTCGCACGATCTGGCGGTCGTGTCCGAGGTCGCGCAGCGCGTCGCGGTGATGTACGCGGGCGAGATCATCGAAACGAACCACGTGCCGGCGATTTTTAGCGAGCCGCATCATCCGTACACGGAGGCGTTGCTCGCCGCGATTCCGGAGCACAGCCGCGGCGCGGCGCGCCTTGCGGCGCTGCCGGGCATGGTGCCGGGCCGCGACGACCGGCCGAGCGGCTGTCTCTTCGCGCCGCGCTGCAAGTATGTGGTCGATGACTGCTGGAAGGGCAGGCCGCATCTGTATCAGCTCGACGCGCGCGATGCCGCCGTGCGCGCGCGCTGCATCAAGCCGCTGAATGTGGCGCAGGAAGTCGCGCAGGCGGTGCGCGCCGAACGCGAGGCGCAGATTGTCGAGGAGGGCGCGCGATGAACGCGGTACCGAAGGAAAAGACGCAGGACATCGTGCTGGCCGCCGACCGGCTCACGAAGCACTACACCGTAAAGCGCAGCATGTTCACGCAAGGCACGGTGAAGGCGCTCAACGGCGTGTCGTTCGAATTGCAGCGCGGGCGCACGCTCGCGGTCGTCGGCGAATCGGGCTGCGGAAAGTCCACGCTCGCACGGCAATTGACGATGATCGAAGCGCCGACGTCGGGCCGCTTGCTCATCGAAGGCGAAGACGTCGCAGGCGCAAGCAAGGCGAAGATCGCGGAACTGCGTCAGCGCGTACAGATGGTGTTCCAGAACCCGTTCGCATCGCTGAATCCGCGCAAGACCGTCGAGCAGACGCTCGGCGAGCCGCTCGCCATCAACACGAAGCTCTCGTCGACGGAACGCGCCGGGCGCATCGCGCAGATGATGCGCACGGTCGGCTTGCGGCCCGAACACGCGTCGCGCTATCCGCACATGTTTTCGGGCGGGCAGCGTCAGCGCGTGGCGATCGCGCGGGCGATGATTCTCGACCCGCAAATCGTCGTCGCGGACGAACCTGTGTCGGCGCTCGATGTGTCGATTCAGGCGCAGATTCTCAATCTGTTCATGGACCTGCAACAGCAGTTCGGCACGAGCTATGTGTTCATTTCGCACAACTTGTCGGTGGTCGAACACATTGCCGACGACGTGATGGTGATGTACTTCGGCGGCATCGCCGAGCTGGGCGACAAGAAGACGATCTTCGCGAATCCACGGCATCCGTACACGCGCTCGCTGATGTCCGCGACGCCCGCGATCTTCGAGGAAGACCGGCGCATCAAGATCAAGCTGGAAGGCGAGATGCCCTCGCCGCTCAATCCGCCGTCGGGCTGCACGTTCCATCAGCGTTGCCCGTATGCGATCGAGCGATGCCGCGTCGAGGAGCCGGCGCTGCGGGTGGTCGATGGCCGTCAGGTCTCGTGCCACCGCGCCGAGGAGGTCGGTGAAGGCGACGCCTGAATTGCAGGCGGCGCGGCCGGTCGCTGACCGGGCGCGCCGCGTTGCATCGAGTGCGGCGGCGCTCGCGGTCTGCGCGGCGCTGTGGGTCGCGGCGTTGTCCGCTCGCGCTCGACGCACGCTCATGGCGTCAGCGGTGGCGTTCGCGGTCTGCGTCAGCGTTTCGACCGCGAGCTTCGCCGTCACCGGATCGCGTGCGCCGCCGGGCGGCACGCCGCAGCCCGCCGGCGAGGCCAGCGCGACCGACGTTCCAGATCGGCCCGCGCAGCCGCCGCGTGTGGATCGCAGCAACGGCACCACAGCGAGCGGCCCGGTGCGCGCGCAGCCGCCGCACATGCCGTTCTATGTCGCGACGAAGGGCGCGACGACGCTCTACGTGCTCGGCACGCTGCACGTCGGTTTTTCGAGCGACTATCCGCCCGAGCAGCCTTTCCGCCAGCCCATTCTCGCGGCGCTCTATGCGTCGCCGACACTCGCGCTCGAAATCTCCCCGGACGAACTCCTGTCGTCGCAAGACGACGTGAACCGCTATGGCATGTGCCATAGCGAATGTCTGATCGACTATTTGCCGGATTCGATGTGGAAGAAAGTCGAAGCACGCATGCGCAGCAATCCGGCGGCGCTCAAGGAACTGCGGCATACGCGGCCGTGGCTCGCGTCGATGCTGATCGAAACCTACGACACGCTGAAGGCCGGCTTCCAGAGCGAGTACGGCACCGAGGCGCAATTGCAGAACGTCTATCTGCGCGTGCGGGGGAAGATCGTCGGACTGGAGACCTTGAACGAGCAGATTTCGACGTTCACGCGGCTCAGCTCCGCGCAGCAGCGCGAGATGCTCGCGGAAGATCTGGTGCAGACGCCGGCCGAGAACATCGCTGACGTGAAGGAGCTGCATCGGCTATGGCGTATCGGCGATGCGGACGCGCTCAAAGCCTGGGACGACGCGAAAAGCAGCAAGCTCGCGCGGTCGAAGGCGCTCGCTGCGCAAGTGGACAACCGCGTGGTCTACGAGCGCAACCGGCGCTTCGTCGCGCGGATGGTGCAGCTCGCCGCGCCCGACAAGCCGGTGTTCGTGGCCATCGGCGCGCTGCATCTGGGCGGGCCGCGCGGCGTGCTGGAGCTGCTGAGAAAGCGCGGGTTCGTGGTCGCGCCTGCCTGACGTTCAAGCGCGACCGCCGCATCAGATAAACATCAGCCAGTTCAGCAAGAAGATGTTCACGATCAGCAACGTCAGCGCGGTGGGCACCTGCACCTTGATGACCGCGTTCTTGTCCGGCAACTCCAGGAGCGCGGCGGGCACGATGTTGAAGTTCGCGGCCATCGGCGTCATCAACGTGCCGCAGTAGCCCGAGAACATGCCGATGGCGACCATCGTCGCGGGATTGCCGTGGAACACGCCGACGAGAATCGGCACGCCGACGCCGCCCGTCATCACCGGGAACGCGGCAAAGCCATTGCCCATCACCATCGTGAACAGCGCCATGCCGATGCAGTACACCGCCACCGCGACGAGCCGGTAATCCATGTTGACGTAAGCCGTGGTGACGTGCGCGACGGCCTTGCCGACGCCCGCATCCGAGAACACGAGTCCGAGCATGCCGAGCATCTGCGGCAGCACCGCCGCCCATGAAAGCGCGTCGATCAGGCGGCGCGTCTCGCGCATCGACTGGCCGACGGTATCGCGCGTCATCACGCACGCCACCGCCAACGCGATCACGCAGCCGATGCCGAAGCCGATCAGCGTCACGTTCTTCAGTTCGATCAGCGGCTTGCCGCCGAACACGAGATGGCTCGCGCCGAGCGTGAGGATCACGGTGACGACGGGAATCGTCAGCGCGGGCACGAAGAGCTTGTTGCCGAGACGCACGGCGCTCTGGCGGCGCGTTTCCTCGGAGAGCATCTTCGGCTTCGCGCCGGTGACGCCGCCGAAGCCCGCGATCAGCGCCATCGCCACGACCAGCACGCCAACGACCGACACCGGCAGCCAGTCGCCGATCAGAAAGATCAGCGCATAGACGAGCCAGAACGTGCCGGCCGAGAGCCGCCGCGGATGCGACTTGTCCGTGAGAATCATGCCCGCGACGACCACGAGCACGATGCCGACGAGATAGAACAGATAGTTGATGGTGAGCGTCATGCCTTTTCTCCCGCGACGTTGCGCGTCAGTGCGTCGAGTTCGCGCGTGAGTTGGCGGTCGAGCAGCCACAGCCGGAAGCCGTGGATCAGGAACGCACAGATGGCCGTCGGGATGCCCCAGACGGCGACGTGCATCGGCTCCACGACGATGCCCGCTTCCTTCAGGAACGTGACCATCAGCACGATCGCGCCGAACGCCACGAAGATGTCTTCGCCGAAGAAAAGGCCCACGTTGTCGGTCGCCGCCGCGTAAGCGCGCAGCTTGAAGCGCACGGCGTCAGAGAGCTTGCCGTGACGCGCTTCGGTCGCGCCTTCGGCCATCGGCGCGAGGAGCGGCCGCACCATCTGCGGATGACCGCCCAAACCGGTCAGCCCGACCGCCGCCGTCAGCTCACGCACGAGCAGATAGACGATCAGAAGACGCCCGGCCGTCGCCGCGCGAATGCTCGAAATCCAGATCTGCGCGCGCTCGCGCAGCCCGTGGCGTTCGAGCAGGCCGATCACCGCGAGCGGCAGCAGGATGATGAGCGGAATATTGCGCGTCTTCAGAAAGCCGCTGCCGATGGCGGTGAGAATGCGCTCGGGCGGGAAGTGCGCCGCCAGGCCGGTGACGATCGCGGCGGCGGCCACGATCAGCATCGGATTGAAGCGCAGCACGAAGCCCACGATGATGACGGCCACGCCGATGAGCGGCCATAAATTGACTGCGGTTGCCATGAGATCTCCAAACGGTATGTCGATTCAAACATCGCGCCTCGATGCGAGCGCGTGGTGACAGCGAACGACTATCGGCTCTTGCGGCCGCTTGCTAAAACGCCCCGGCAAGGCGGGGCGTTCGATGCTTCAAAAAAAGCTCAGGCGGCTTGAGCGGCGCGAACGCCGATGCCCGCATCCGCCAGCGCGCCGCGAATGCGCCGCGCGAACGCCAGCGCGTGCTCGCCGTCGCCGTGCAGGCAGATAGTCTGCGCGTTGAGCGGCACCCAGTCGCCCGAGACGGCCTGCACGCGCTGGTCGCGCACCATCGACAGCGTGCGTTCGAGCACGGCGTCTTCGTCGTCGAGCAGCGCGCCCGGCTCCTTGCGCGGCACGAGCGAACCGTCCGCGCGATAACCGCGATCCGCGAACACTTCTTCGATGGCGACGAGCCCCGCGCGCCGCGCCGCATCGATCAGGCCGCTATTGGCGAGACCGAAGACGAGCAGCGACGGATCGAAGTCGCGCACGGCGGCCGCGATGGCATCCGCGATTTCCGGCGTCTTGGCCGCCTGGTTGTAGAGCGCGCCGTGCGGCTTCACGTGCGCGATGCGCCCGCCTTCCGCCTTCGCAATGGCCGCGAGCGCGCCGAGTTGATACAGCACGCCCGCGTAGATTTCGTCGGGCGGCAGGTCCATTTCCTTGCGGCCGAAGTTCTCCGGATCGTTGAAGCTCGGATGCGCGCCGATCGCCACGCCCTTTTGCACCGCCCAGCGCACGCAGTCGCGCATGGCGGTCGCGCCGCCCGCATGCCAGCCGCACGCGATATTCGCGGAGCTGACGAGGTCGAGCAGGGCTTCGTCGGAGCCGCAGCCTTCGCCGAGATCGGCGTTCAGATCGATCTGCATGATGATGTCGTTTGAAGTAGTCGTTGCGTTGGGTTGTCCTTCATCGCCCGATGCGTTCTTCGTGCATCGCGATGGCCGTTTCCACCTGGCTCACGTACTGGCGCTCTTCGGCGAGCGCGTGGCGCGCTTCCTCCACCGATGTCTCGACGAAGCGCACGCCGCCGTTCAGCCGCACTTGCGCGAGCTTCCACAAGTCGGCCTTGATGACCGCGCCGATCTTCGGATAGCCGCCCGTGGTCTGCGCGTCGCCCATCAGGATGATCGGCTGGCCGTTCGGCGGAACCTGAATCGTGCCGGGCAGCACCGCGTGAGAGAGTAGTTCCGTCTTCGCGCGGCGTTCGAGCGGCCTGCCGGCGAGGCGGAATCCCATGCGGTTGCTGTTCGGCGTGATGGTCCATTCGTCGTCCCAGAAGTCGCGCTGCGACTCGTCGGTGAAGCTCGCGTACTCCGGGCCGCGCAGCACGCGAATCGGCGCGGCCCACGCGAGGCCGGGCGCGTGGCGGCCGCGGCGCACGGGTTCATCGACGAGCACGAACTTGCACCACGCGGGCGCTTTCACGCCGAACGCGGGTTCTTCCGGCGAAAACGCGATGCCCTTGTGCGGCTGCGGCACGCCCACCGGCAAGCGGTCGCCGTCGCGCAGCGCGCGTCCGCCGAGTCCGCCGAAGCAGGCGCCGAGATCGGTGCTGCGCGAGCCGAGCATCGGCAACACGTCGATGCCGCCCGCGATGCACACGTAGCAGCGCATGCCGCGCTTCGCCGCGCGCAGCGTCAGTTCCTGGCCCGCGCGCACGGGCAGGCTCCACCACGAATAGACCGGCACGTCGTCGAGCGTCGCGCCGAAGTCGGTGCCCGTGATGGCGATGCGCGTCGCGCGCTTGAAGCGCAGCACGGTCGGCCCGAACGTCACTTCGATGCCCGCCGCATCCGGCCGGTTGCCGACGATGCGATTGCCGATTTCGAGCGATAGCGCGTCGAGCGCACCGCCCGAACTCACGCCGAGATGCCGGTAACCGGGGCGGCCGAGATCCTGCACCGAGGAGAGCACGCCCGCGCGAATCACGTCGATCATGCGCGCACCTCCACCGGGATGAAGCGCACGCGGTCGCCGGGCTGCATCAGCGTCGGCGGATTGCGGGCCGGGTCGAAGAGCTTCACGTCCGTGCGGCCGAGCAGTTGCCAGCCTCCCGGCGAGGTCGCCGGATAAATGCCCGTCTGCGCCCCGCCGATGCCGACCGATCCCGCCGGCACTTCGAGACGCGGCTCGCGGCGGCGCGGCATGTGCAGCGCGGGATCGAGCCCGCCGAGATACGCGAAGCCCGGCTGGAAGCCGAGAAAGAACACGATGTATTCGGCTTGCGTGTGACGCTTCACGACTTCATCGACCGACAAGCCGACGTGCTCGGCCAGCGCCGCGAGGTCGGGGCCGTCGTCGCCGCCGTAGCGCACCGGAATGTCGATCTGCGTGCCTTCGGTGTCGGCGTGGCCGGCCACGTCCCATTGCGCGTCGAGTTGCGCCGCGAGGCTTGCGTAGTCGGCCTCGAGCGGATCGAACACGATCGTCAGATTGTTCATGCCCGGCACGACCTCCACGACGTGCGGCAGCAGGCGCGCGTAATCCGCGAGCGTCCAGATGCGGCGCTGGCAGTCGATCGTGGCGGGCGGCGCGACGTCGCAGACGAGCGCGCTTTCGCCGAGCGGATAAATTCGTGGTCTGGTCATGCGTTCGAGTATGTCCTTCGAGCACGGCGGCGTTTTCGTGGGAAGACCGCTTTCGCCACTCCGTCTCGGAATGTTACATTGTCAATAAATTATCAAGAAATTATCAATACGCGTTTGTCTGGAGTGTGGCGCGAACGCATTGCGCTACACTGCGACGCACTTTTCTACGGTCATCGCCATGTCGCGTCAGCCAACCAAGATCGTGTCGTCCGAGCACCTCGTCTCCGAAACCAGCGCGGAACTCTCCGAATTCGAGTACGCGCTCATCATGGCGAGCAACGCCTTCAACCGATGGATGGTGCGCTGCATGTCGGCGGCGGGCGCCAAGGACATGACGGCGGTAGAAGTGTCGCTGCTGCATCACGTGAACCATCGCGACCGCAAGAAGAAGCTCGCGGACATCTGCTTCGTGCTGAATATCGAGGACACGCATGTGGCGACCTACGCGCTCAAGAAACTCGTGACGCGCGGCTATGTGACGAGCGAAAAGGCCGGCAAGGAAGTGTTCTTCACGACGACGCCAGCGGGGCGCGAACTGTGCGGCAAGTACCGCGAAGTGCGGGAAAGCTGCCTGATTTCCGCGCTGCGCGAAAGCCGGCTGACCAACGAACAGATCGGCGAGGCGGCGCAACTGATGCGCAACGCATCCGGCCTCTACGACACCGCCGCGCGCGCGGCGGCGTCGCTCTAGGCGCGGCTCAGTAGCGCGCCGCTTCGGTAACGACCGCATCGAGCGGCATGTCGTGCGATTCGCGCGGCAGCGCGCCGAGCTTGCCCATTTCATACGCTATGCCGATGGTCGCCGGCTTCTTCGCGACCGGCCACGCCGCGAGCGTGCGATCGTAGTAGCCGCCGCCGTAGCCGAGGCGGTATCGGTCCGAATCGAAACCGACGCACGGCACGAGCAGCAATTCCGGCACCACGACTCTCTCTTCTTCCGGCACGGGAATGCGATAGCGGCCCGGCTTCATCGGCGATTGCGCGTGCCATGCGTGAAAGGCCATCGGCGCATGCGGCTGCACGACGACCGGCAATGCGGCTTCGCGAGCATCGTCCGATGCGAGCCAATCCGCGATGACCGCACGCGCGTCGAATTCGCCCGCTACCGGCCAATAAAAGCCGATGCACCGGACCGCGCGCTCATCGAGCAGCGCGCGCAGCCGCTCGGCCAGCGCCGCGTTGCGCGCGGCTTGCGCCGGGTCTTCGGCCTGCGCCTCGCGGCGCGCGAGCAGCGTGGCGCGCAGGGCGCTCTTCGGCTCCGCGCGGACAGGTTCCGCGCAAACGTTGCGTGCTATGCTTTCAACCGATCTTTGGACCACCTCGCGCTCCAGTCATAACGATGTCAAAACGCTTCAACCGAGTATATCTTGCGGTCGGTTACGCCCTTGCCGCCGCGACGCTCGTCGCCTGCGGAACGGCCTCGGCCGTGCGCCCGGACGCCGACTTTTCGCCGTCCGCCGACGACCGCGTCTTCATGCAGTTGCGCGAGGCGTCCCGCGCGAACGATGCCGGCCGTGCCGCCGCGCTCGCCGCGCAGATTCCGAATTACCCGGCGCCGGGTTACGTCGAATACTTCACGATCAAGCCGCAGCTTTTCGATGCGCAAGGCCACGCGCGCCCGGACGCGCCCGACGCGCCGGTGCTCTCGTTCCTGCAACGCTACGACGGCCAGGCCATTGCCGACCGCATGCGCAACGACTACCTCGTGGTGCTCGGCGTCCGTCACGACTGGCGCAACTTCGAGCAGCAGTATTCGCGCTTCGTGCTGAACGACGACACGCAGGTCAAATGCTATGCGCTCGAAGCGCGGCAGTCGCGCGGCGAGAACATCGCGGAGGCGGCGCGCGCGCTGCTCGTCGATCCGAAATGGTACGGCGACGGCTGCGTGGATCTCATCGCGGCGCTCGCGGAGTCCGGCCAGTTCACGAGCGACGATATCTGGCAGCAGATCCGCCTCGCGTACGAGCAAAACTACACGACGACCGGCGCGAATATCGTCGATGCGCTCGGCCAGGAACGGCCGAAGCCCGAACTGCTCGACAACGCCGTCAACAAGCCGCCGCTTTATCTGGCGCGCGGCGTCATGCCGAACACGCCGGCGCATCAACTGACGCTGCTCGCCATCACGCGCCTCGCGCGCAACGATCCGGCGATGGCCGCGGCCACGTTCAGTTCCGTCGCGCCGGGCCTTACGCCCGCCGAGCGCGCGATCGGCTGGGGCACCATCGGCTATCAGGCGGCGCTAAAGCGCATGCCGTCGGCGGCGGACTGGTATCGGCTGTCGGCGAATGCGCCGTTGTCGAATCCGGCGTACGAATGGCGCACGCGCAGCGCGCTGCTCGCGGGCGACTGGAACATGGTCCGCTGGTCCATCGAGCAGATGCCGCCCACGCTGCGCAGCCAGCCCGCGTGGGTCTACTGGCACGCGCGCGCCGTCAAGCAGGCGGGCGACGCGGCCACGGCCAGTCAGGAATTCCAGAGCATCGCGGATCAATACAACTTCTACGGCCAGCTCGCGCTGGAAGAGCTCGGCCAGAAGATCACGCTGCCGCCGCGCACGACCGTCTCCGACGCCGAGATTGCGCAGATGCAGTCGGTGCCGGGCTTCGCGCTGTCGCAGCGTTTCTATGCGCTCAACATGCGGCTCGAAGGCAATCGCGAATGGAACTGGCCGCTGCGCACCATGACCGACCGTCAGTTGCTCGCCGCTGCGCAATACGCAAAGCGCATCGAACTGTACGACCGCACGGTGAACACTGCCGACAAGACCAAGACCGAGCACGATTTCACGCTGCGGTATCTGTCGCCGTTCCGTGAGATCGTCGAGCGCGACGCGCAAAGCACCGGGCTCGACACCGAGTGGGCCTACGGTCTGATTCGCCAGGAGTCGCGCTTCATCATCAATGCGCGCTCGGAAGTGGGCGCGGGCGGACTCATGCAGTTGATGCCCGGCACGGCGCAACTCGTCGCGAAGAAGATCGGTCTCGGCTCGCTGTCGCGCGCGCAGATGAACGACATCGACACCAACATTCTGCTCGGCACGAACTACCTGTCGATGATCTACAATCAGTTCGACAACTCGCCGGTGCTCGCCACCGCCGGCTACAACGCCGGTCCGGGCAGGCCGCGCCAATGGCGGCAGGATTTGCGCGCGCCGGTCGAGGGCGCGGTTTTTGCTGAAACCATTCCGTTTTCCGAGACGCGCGATTACGTGAAGAACGTGCTGTCGAACACCGTGTACTACGCGGCGCTGTTCGAAGGCCGTCCGCAATCGCTGAAGGCGCGGCTGGGTTATATCGCGCCGTAAGCGCGCTTCACGCCACGCCGCGCTCGGCCATCCGTTCATCGGAAGCACGCGCGGCGGCTCGTCCTTACCTCGTAGCCCCGCATTCGTCAGCGCAAGCGGGCAGCCGCGACACAAGAGGCGAACATGCAACATCAGAACGTGGCGATCATCGGCGGCTCCGGCTTCATCGGCAGCCATCTCGTCAACGCGCTGGTCGATCTCGGCAAGAATGTGCGGATTGCGACACGGCGTCGGTCGAACGCCGCGCATCTGACGCTACTGCCGGTGGACGTGCTCGAAACCGATGTTCACGATCCCATCAAGCTCGCCGCGTTCGTCGCGGAAGCCGATGCGGTCATCAATCTCGTCGGCGTGTTGCAGGGGCGGCGCGGCGATCCGTACGGGCCCGAGTTCGCGCGAGCGCATGTCGAGCTGCCGCGCAAGATCGTCGCGGCGTGCGCGGCGAAGGGCGTGCGCAGGCTCATTCATATGAGCGCCATCGGCGCGGACTCGGAAGGTCCGAGCATGTATCTGCGCTCGAAGGGCGATGGCGAGAAGCAAGTCCGCGAGTCGGGCCTCGACTGGACCATTTTCCGCAGTTCGGTCGTGTTCGGTCCTGAGGACAATCTGCTCAACCAGTTTGCGTTCCTCGAACGGCTGTTTCCGGTGATTCCGCTCGCGTGCGCGGACGCCGAATTCCAGCCGGTTTTCGTCGGCGATGTCGCGAAGGCCATCGTCAACGTGCTCGACCTCGATGCCGCGAACCGCATGGTCTACGAACTCGCAGGCCCCGCCGTCTATACGCTCGCGGAACTCGTGCGCTTCGCGGGCGCAACCATCGGCAAGCATGCGCGCATCGTCAAGCTGCCGGAGAGTCTCGGCCGCCTTCAGGCGATGACGCTGGAAATGGCGCCCGGCGAACCGCTGATGTCGCGCGACAACCTCGATTCCATGAAGACGCCAAGCATCGCGAGCGGGCCGCTTGCGCCGGAACTCGGCATCGGCGAGCCGGCGAGCATCGAGGCGATCGCGCCGCTGTATCTCACTGGCATGTCGCCGCGTTCGCGCTTCAATACTTTCCGCGCCACGGCGCACCGTTGATTTCAGACCGCATGAAACTCGTTATCGGCGACAAGAATCTCTCTTCCTGGTCCATGCGTCCCTGGGTGCTGCTCAGGCATTTCGACATTCCGTTCGATGAAGTGCTCATCCGGCTCGGCCAGCCCGGCACCAAGGCGAAGATTCTCGATGTGACGCCGTCGGGCAAAGTGCCGTGCCTTATCACCGATAGCGGCGAGACCGTATGGGAATCGCTCGCCATCATGGAAACGCTTGCCGAGCGGTATCCGCAGCATGCGCTCTGGCCGCGCGATGCCGCCGCCCGCGCGCACGCGCGCAGCATCAGCGCGGAAATGCACGCGGGCTTCGCGGAGCTGCGCCAGAACATGCCGATGCACATCACGGCGATGGAGCCGGGCATCGGCGCGACGCCCGGTGCGCTCGCGGATATCGCGCGGATCGACGCGATCTGGAGCCGCTGCGTCGCGCAGTCGGGCGGGCCGTTCCTGTTCGGCGACTTCAGCATTGCGGACGCCATGTTCGCGCCCGTCGTCATGCGCTTCAACTCGTATTCGCCCGCTATCAGCGAGTCCGCGCGCGAGTATGCGGCTCGCGTGACCGCGCTGCCGGCCGTGGCCGCGTGGATCGACGACGCACGGAAGGACGACGCGCGATGAATATCTACGCGGTAGGCGGCGCGATCCGCGATGCGTTGCTGGGCGTGCCGGTGGTGGACCGCGATTACGTGGTCGTCGGCGCGACGCCCGAGCAGATGGTCGCGCAAGGGTACAAGCCGGTCGGCAAGGATTTTCCGGTGTTCCTGCATCCGGTGACGCACGAGGAATACGCGCTCGCGCGGACCGAGCGCAAGACGGCGGCGGGCTATCACGGCTTTCAGTTCTACTATTCGCCGGACGTGACGCTGGAGGAAGACTTAGCTCGCCGCGACCTCACGATCAACGCGATGGCGCGCGAAGTGAACGCAGCGGGCGAGCTGACCGGCCCGGTGATCGACCCGTTCGACGGACAGAGCGACCTCAGCGCGAAGCGTTTCCGGCATGTGGGCGATGCGTTCATCGAAGATCCGGTGCGCATACTTCGGCTCGCGCGATTTGCCGCGCGCTTCGCGGATTTCACCGTCGCGCCGGACACGCAAGCGCTGATGAAGAAGATGGTCGAAGCCGGCGAAGTCGATGCGCTCGTTCCCGAGCGCGTGTGGCAGGAGATTTCGCGCGGGCTGATGGAGAAGCGGCCGTCGCGGATGTTCGAGGTGCTGCGCGGCTGCGGCGCGCTCGCGCGGATTCTGCCGGAGGTCGATGCGCTATGGGGCGTGCCGCAACGCGCCGACTATCACCCGGAAGTTGACACGGGCGTGCATGTGATGATGGTGGTCGACTATGCGGCCTCGCAGGGCTATGCGCTGCCGGTTCGCTTTGCCGCGCTCACGCACGATCTCGGCAAGGCGACCACACCGGACGATATCTTGCCGCGGCATCTCGGGCACGAGGGACGCAGTGTCGATTTGCTGAAGCCGTTGTGCGAACGCCTGCGCGTGCCGAACGAATGCCGCGATCTGGCGCTGCTCGTCGCGAGGGAGCACGGCAATATTCATCGCGTGATGGATATGGGCGCGGCGGCGCTCGTGCGGCTTTTTGAGCGCACCGATGCGCTGCGCAAGCCGGCGCGCTTTGCCGAGGCGCTACAGGCGTGTCTCGCGGATGCGCGCGGGCGGCTCGGGCTCGAGCAGACGGAGTATCCGCAGGCGGAGCGGCTGCGGGAGGCGCTCGTCGCTGCACGGTCGGTCGATGCCGGGGCTGTGGCGCAGCGGTTCGCGCATGAGCCTTCAAGGATCAAGGATGCGGTGCATGAGGCGCGGGTGGAGGCGGTCGCTAGGGTGTTGAGCGGGGGCCGCTCGGGGGCGCTTTGTTCTTCTTCTTGAACGTTGGTTCTTGTTGGGCGGGTGGTGCGTTGTCCTATCTTTCTTTCTTTCGTTCGTTCGTTCGTTCGTTCGTTCGTTCGTTCGTTCGTTCGTTCGTTCGTTCGTTAGTGAAACTTGTTTTCGCGTCGGTCTATTAGCGTTGCCCCTCCCCGGGGCGGGGGTCACTTTCTTTGCTGTCGACCAGAGTAGGCGCTTTAGCGCCGTACTCTGGTCCCATGCAAAGAAAGTAACCAAAGAAAGCAGCTTTCTTCTGAACCGCCCGATGCACAGATACGAATGGCCACTTCGCAGAAAAACATTGGCACTCAGCTTGAATCGACCTTGAATCACCCTCCGCGCCCGCTGAGCGCCACGTCCTCCGAGCCCCTTGGCTCGATAAAACCGACGGGACGCAATGGCTCCCCTATAAACGAACATATGGCAAGCCGAGCGTGATGAACGGCGTGCTAAAGGACCGGCAAACGCTTCGCCGCTCGATCGAAGTCACTTCGACATAACGGCTGTGCCCAAAGTGCTACATTGTCAGCCAAGCCAGGCGACGACGTGCAAGCGGATGCGCGACAAGCATCGCCGCTCAACGACGCACAAAGGGCACAGCGGCTGTGCCTAGAAATGAACCCGTGGCAAGCCAAGCAATGATGTGCAAGAGAAGGCCCAGAAGCATCGTCATCAGCGGCGAGCTGAGGCATGTTTGGGCCGCGCCTACGGCAATGTTGGTCGTTGACTTCTTCCCAGAGGTGCGAAGTGTCCCACTGGTTTTGTCGAGCCAAGGGGCTCGGAGGATGTGGCGTTCAGCGGGCGCGAAAGGTAATTCAAGGTTGATTCAACCTGAGTGCCAATGTTTTTCTGCGGAGTGACCACGCTTTTGCTGCTGCGGGCCAAAAAAAAGCTGCTTTCTTTGGTTACTTTCTTTGCATGGGACCAGAGTACGGCGCTAAAGCGCCTACTCTGGTGGGCCTGTCAGGAATTTTGTGTTTAAGGCATAACATGCTCCCAAGGAGAGTTTATGCCTCGCAAACCGAAAGCCCAGCCGGCGGCTCTGCCGGCGATTCCGGCCGAACTGCTTGAGCAGTTCGGCAACGGTCCGATGACGGCTGAAGCCATCAATGCCGCGACGCTGGCGCTCAAGAAGGCGCTGATCGAACGGGCGCTGGGCGGCGAGATGAACCATCATCTCGGCTACCCTCCCGGTGCTGCCAAGCCGGTCAACGCCACGAATCAGCGCAACGGCAAAGGGGCCAAGACGGTTCTGACCGAAGACGGTCCGATCCGCATCGAGGTGCCGCGTGACCGCGACGGCAGCTTCGAACCGATCCTGATTCCCAAGCACGAACGGCGCTTCACGGGCTTCGACGACAAGATCGTCGCCATGTATGCCCGAGGCATGACCGTACGTGAGATCCAGGGCTTCCTGCTGGAACAGTACGGCACCGATGTCTCGCCCGACTTCATCAGCTCGGTCACCGACGAAGTCATGGCCGAAGTAACCGCATGGCAGGCCCGGCCGCTCGAGCCGATGTATCCGGTCGTGTTTTTCGACGCACTGCGGGTCAAGATTCGCGAAGACGCCGTCGTGCGCAACAAGGCGGTGTACCTGGCGCTGGGCGTGCTGCCCGACGGCACGCGCGAGATCCTGGGCCTGTGGATCGAGAATACCGAGGGGGCCAAATTCTGGATGAAGGTATTCAACGATCTGAAGACGCGCGGTGTTCACGACATCCTGATCGCCGTCACCGACGGTCTGAAGGGCATGCCCGAAGCATTGGCGGCGGTGTTTCCGGCCACCACACTGCAAACCTGTATCGTCCATCTGATCCGCAACAGCCTCGATTACGCCAGTTGGAAAGACCGCCGAGGGTTGGCTGCCGCGATCAAACCGATCTATGCCGCGCCCAGCGCGGAAGCGGCCCAGGCCGAACTCGATGCGTTTGCTGATGGGCCGTGGGGCCAGAAATTCCCGACCGTCAGCAGCGCGTGGCGCAACGCCTGGGATCGCGTAATCCCGTTCTTTGCGTTTCCGCCGGGTGTGCGCAAGATCATCTACACGACGAACGCGATTGAAAATATCAACTCGCAGTTGCGCAAGATCATCAAGACCCGTGGTCACTTCCCGAGCGACGAGGCCGCCACCAAACTCATCTGGCTGGCCTTGCGCAACATCACCGCGAATTGGGGAAGTGCCGCGCATGACTGGAAGACGGCCATGAACCAGTTCGCTATCCTTTACGCAGATCGATTCGTTCGGCCCTCCGTGTAATTACTCAACCTGCCTTAGAACACGGAAATCCTGACACCCCCACTCTGGTCGACAGCAAAGAAAGTGACCCCCGCCCCGAGGAGGGGCAACGCTAATAGACCGACACGAATACAAGTTTCACGAAACAAAGCGGCAGAAGCCCAAGCGCTATTGCGGAGCTAGCCGAGCCAGCCGCGCCGCGCCGAAAGGCAACAATCAAAGCGCCCGCGCAATCAAAGAAAGCAAAATAGAAATCACGACCGTAGACATAAACGGAAACGAATACTCCCGCCCGAAAATCCGCAAAGTAAAATCCCCGGGCAACCGTCCAATGCCAAACTTCCTGAGCCAAGGCATCGACCCGGAAAGAATCGCAAGCGCGATAAACGTCGTGACTACCCAGCGAATCATGACCGCAGCCTCATAACGCGTGCGACCGATCGCCCGCAGCGAAGGAATCGAGCGTCCCCTCGATGCCGCGTGAAAACGCGATTACCTTGAATAGCTCGCCCATCTCCGCCTCCGAAAGCAGCTTCTGCACCGCATTCGCCGCAGGAAGAAATCGCTTCACATCCGCAGGATCGAGCGCGCTGAGCACATCGGTGATTCCGGCATTCATCAGAAACCGCGCCTGCGACGTAAAGCCGAGCAAATCCGCGCCGGTTTCCACGCCGGCCTCCGCGATGCCCGTGAACTCGACGTGCGCCGTCAAATCCTGCAATCCCGGATAAAGGAACGGGTCCGCATGCGCGCGATGCCGATAATGACACATCAACGTGCCCGTCGCGCGCTGCGCATGATAGAACTCACGCCGCGGAAAGCCGTAGTCGATGAAAAACGCCGCGCCGCGCGTAAGCATCGTGCAAACCGTCTTCGTGAACGCGAGCGCGGCCTCGTGCGTCTCCGTCAGATATTCGGTGAATGGCTCGTCGTCGTTCGCCTCGTCGATGGCCGCATCGATCAGTTCGATCTGCGCATCCGGCGTGACCGCGCGATCATCGAAAGCGAAGCCTTCGTTCTCAATCACGACGCCGCGTTCGTGCCACGCGCCCAGCTTGCGCACGACGAGGCGCACCGGCATCGCGTCCAGCACTTCGTTGCCGATCACCACGCCTTCGAACGCATCGGGCAGCGCGTCCAGCCATTCGACCTTCGCGCCCTGAGCAGGCGCGTGCGCTTCAATCGTCGCGCGCTGACGCTCGCGCAGCTCGCCGGACAGATCGACGATCGCGTAACCGTCTATCTCCACGCCGAGATCGGCGAGCGCCGTCAGCAAACCCGCCGCGAGCTTGCCCGTGCCCGCGCCGAATTCCATCACGCGCCGCGTGCCGCTCTCCTGCAACGCCTGCGCGATCGGGCGCGCCAGCGTCGTCGCAAAGAGCGGCGACAACTCGGGCGCGGTGATGAAGTCGCTGCCATCGTCGGCGCGGCGGCCGAATTTCATGGCGCCGCCGCTGTAGTAGCCGAGGCCCGGCGCGTAGAGCGCGAGTTCCATGTATTGGTCGAACGGCAGCCAGCCGCCCGCCGCCGCAATGCGTTCGCGGATCACTTCAGTCAGCGCGGCCGATTGCGCGAGCGCGTCGGGGCCGGGAGCAGGTAAACTATCGGTTGGTCGATTCGGATTCATCCCAGTATTGTAAATGAGCGCCTCCACGCCGCTTTCTCCCGCCAATTCGCCGTCTTCGGGCGCGAATGCGCCTCTCTCGCCGGCGTCATCCACGCAGCGCGGACGCGCCGTGCTCGTGACGGGCGCGGGAAAGCGCATCGGGCGAGGCATCGCGCTGGAATTCGCGCGTCAAGGCTGGGACGTCGCCGTGCATTACGGCCGCTCGGAGCAGGAAGCGCGCGAAACCGTCGCGCAAATCGAGTCGCTCGGGCGGCGCGCGGTGGCGCTGAACGCGGATCTCGGCGTGGAAGCCGAAGTCGCGCAGCTCGTGCCGGCGTGCGTCGAAACCTTCGGCGCTTTGCATTGCGTCGTCAACTGCGCGTCGCGTTTCGATGAAGACACCGCCGCCGACTTCGGCTACGCGAAGCTCATGCAGATGACCGCCGTCAACGTCGCCGCGCCGCTCACGCTCGCGCGCACGCTGCACGAAGCCACGCCCGATGCCGCCGAAGACGACGAATCGCTGCGCGCCGTGGTCATCAACGTGCTCGACCAGAAGCTCTACAACATGAACCCGGATTACCTGTCCTACACGCTGACGAAGGCGGCGCTCGACACGGCCACCGTCGCGCTCGCGCAGGCGCTCGCGCCGAAACTGCGCGTGGTCGGACTCGCGCCGGGCCTCACGCTGATCTCCGCCGCGCAGACGCCCGAATCGTTCGAAGCGGCGCATCGCGTGACGCCGCTCAAGCGCGCATCGACGGTTGCGGACGTGGCGCAGGCCGCGTGCTATCTGGCGAGCGCGCACGGCGTGACCGGCACGACGCTCGTGGTCGATGGCGGCCAGCATCTCGTGCCGAGCCCGCGCGATGTGATGTACATGATCGGCGCGGAAAAAACCTGAACCGCGCCGCGATAACTATTGGATAACGCCATGCTTGCCGCACTTTCTCATCCCCGGCTGACCGATTGCCGGCGGCTCTTTCTGCGCAACTACGAAGTGCGCATCAATATCGGCGTGCATGACTTCGAAAAGCGCGGCGAGCAGCGCGTGGTGTTCAACGTCGAGCTGTTCGTGCCGCTCGCGCTGTCCACGCCCGTCGCGGACAAGCTCTCCGAAGTGGTCGATTACGACTTCATGCGCTCGACCATCGCGGCGCGCGTGAATCGCGGCCACATCCATCTACAGGAAACGCTGTGCGACGACGTCGCCGCCGCCTTGCTCGCGCATCCGAACGTGCGCGCGGTCGCGTTATCGACGCAAAAGCCCGACGTCTATCCCGACTGCGACGCGGTGGGCGTCGAAGTCTTCCGCATCAAAGAGGAACGAGCATGAACGCGCGTGAAGCCATGGAACACGCAGAAGAGCAAAAGCCCGCGCGCGAGGCGTTGACCAAGCGCCAGCAGAAGGAAGCGTACGAGAACAACAAGCTCTTCAAGCGGATCATGCGTCAGGTCGGGCAGGCGATCGGCGACTTCAACATGATCGAGCAGGGCGACAAGGTCATGGTCTGCCTGTCCGGCGGCAAGGACAGCTACGCGATGCTCGATATCCTGATGAGCCTGCGCGAGCGCGCGCCGATCGACTTCGACATCGTCGCCGTCAATCTGGATCAAAAGCAGCCGGGCTTTCCCGAGCACGTTCTGCCAGAGTATTTGAGCAAGCTCGACATTCCGTTTCACATCGAGAATCAGGACACGTACAGCATCGTCAAGCGGCTGGTGCCGGAAGGCAAGACGACGTGCTCGCTGTGCTCGCGGCTGCGGCGCGGCATTCTGTATCGCGTGGCGGGCGAACTGGGCGCGACGAAGATCGCGCTCGGGCACCATCGCGACGACATTCTGCAAACGCTTCTGCTCAACATGTTCTACGGCGGCAAGCTGAAGGGTATGCCGCCCAAGCTGCAATCCGACGACGGCAAGAACGTCGTCATTCGTCCGCTCGCCTATGTGAAGGAAACGGACCTCGAAAAATTCGCGGAACTACGCGAATTCCCCATCATTCCGTGCAATCTGTGCGGCAGCCAGCCGAACCTGAAGCGCGCGGAGATGAAGGCGCTGATTCGCGAGTGGGACAAGCGTTTCCCGGGGCGCGTCGAGAACATGTTCAATGCGCTCTCGAACGTGGTGCCTTCGCATCTGATGGATCCCGCCCTCTTTCCGTTCGCGAGCCTGCGCGCCACCGGCGAGGCCGATCCGCAAGGCGATATCGCGTTCGACGAAGAACCGTGCGCAAGCGAACCGTCAGCATCGCCAAACGCCATTTCAATTGTTCAGTTCGACGATCTGTGAAAGCCCGTAGCACCAGACGCGGCGCGGCTTTCGCGGTCATTTTCGAAAAAGTTCGCATGCTATATTGGCGCGACCTGAACCCTGCAGAACTCAAGCGATGAACATCGTGATTCTGGCTGCCGGCATGGGCAAGCGCATGCGCTCCGCCCTGCCGAAAGTCCTTCATCCTCTGGCGGGCCGGCCGCTCCTCGCGCATGTCATCGACACGGCGCGCACGCTGTCGCCCACGCGCCTCGTCGTGGTGGTCGGACACGGCGCCGAAAAGGTGCGCGAAGCCGTCGGCGCGCCCGACGTGCAATTCGCCGTGCAGGAGCAGCAGCTCGGCACCGGACACGCCGTGCAGCAGGCGCTGCCGCTTCTTGATTCCTCGGTGCCGACGCTCGTTCTGTACGGCGATGTGCCGCTCACGCGCGCGAGCACGCTGAAGCGTCTGCTCGATGCCGCCGGAACCGAACGCTACGGCGTGCTGACCGTGACGGTGGACGATCCGACGGGCTACGGGCGCATCGTGCGCGACGCGGGCGGCGCGGTGCGAAAGATCGTCGAGCAGAAAGACGCGAGCGAAGCGGAGCGGCGCATTACCGAGATCAACACGGGCATCGTCGTTTCGCCGACGCGCACGCTCGAACAATGGCTCGCGTCGCTGAAGAACGACAACGCGCAGGGCGAGTTCTATCTGACGGACGTGGTCGAGCGCGCGATCGAAGCGGGCGTCGAGGTCGTCACCGCGCAGCCGGACGCCGAATGGGAAACGCTCGGCGTGAACAGCAAAGTGCAACTGGCCGAACTCGAGCGCATTCATCAGCGCAACGTCGCCTATGCCTTGCTGGACGCGGGCGTGACGCTCGCCGATCCGGCGCGCACCGACGTGCGCGGCACGCTCGAATGCGGCGCGGACGTGACCATCGACGTCAACTGCGTGTTCGAAGGCCGCGTGACGCTTGGCGACAACGTGAGCATCGGGCCGAACTGCGTGATTCGCGATGCGTCGATCGGGGCGGGAACGCGCGTCGATGCGTACACGCATATCGAAGGCGGCACGGCCGGCGCGAACGTCGTGCTCGGACCATATGCGCGGCTGCGTCCGGGCGCCGTGCTCGGCGACGAAGCGCATGTCGGCAATTTCGTCGAAGTGAAGAACGCGGTGATGGGCCGCGGCTCGAAGGCGAATCACCTCACGTACATCGGCGATTCGGATATCGGGGCGCGCGTGAACGTGGGCGCAGGCACGATCACCTGCAATTATGACGGCGCGAACAAGCATCGCACCGTGATCGGCGACGACGTGTTCATCGGCTCGGATACGCAGCTCGTGGCGCCGGTGCGCGTCGGGCGGGGCGTGACCATCGCGGCGGGCACGACCGTCTGGAAGGATGTCGGCGAAGGCGAACTGGTGCTGAACGAAAAGCGCCAGGTCAGCAAGACGGACTACATCCGGCCGACCAAGAAGAAAGTATGAAGCGCGCGAGGCCGGGCCGGAAGGCTCGGCCTTTTTTCATTGTGCGTTCGGTTTTGACATCAAAGGAATAACGCCATGTGCGGAATTGTCGGCGCGGTTGCGCAACGGAATATCGTCTCGGTGCTCGTCGAAGGATTGCGGCGGCTCGAATATCGCGGCTACGACTCGTGCGGCGTGGCCGTGCTCAGCAACGGCGAGCCGCGCCGGGCGCGCAGCGTCGCGCGCGTGTCGGATCTCGACGCGCAGGTGCGGGAAACGGGCATCGGCGGCATGACCGGCATTGCGCACACGCGCTGGGCGACGCACGGCGCGCCCGTCACGGACAACGCGCACCCGATCTTTTCGCGCGATACCGTCGCGCTCGTGCATAACGGCATCATCGAGAACTACGAGTCGCTGCGCACGATGCTGCGCGACAAGGGCTACGAGTTCGTGTCGCAGACGGATACCGAGGTCATCGCGCATCTGATTCACAGCATGTATCGCGGCGATCTGTTCCAGACCGTGCGCGAGGCCGTCAAGCAACTGCACGGCGCGTATGCCATCGCGGTGATGCATAAAGATCAGCCGCATACGGTCGTCGGCGCGCGCCAGGGTTCGCCGCTCGTCGTGGGCGTGGGCCAGGGCGAGAACTTTCTGGCATCGGACGCGCTCGCGCTTGCCGGCAGCACGGACCGGTTTGCGTTTTTGGAAGAAGGCGATGTCGTCGAGATCTCGCTCGATGGCGTGAAGATAGCCGACCGCGACGGCCTGCCCGCCGAGCGCGAAGTGCGCGTGGTGACGGCTTACGGCGGCGCGGTGGAACTCGGGCCGTATCGCCATTTCATGCAGAAGGAGATTTTCGAGCAGCCGCGCGCGATCACGGACACCATTCCGCAAGCCGACAGTTTCGAGCCGCGTCTCTTTGGCGAGGAAGCGGGCGACGTGTTCGCCGGCATCGACAGTCTCCTGATTCTCGCGTGCGGCACGAGCTACTACTCGGGGCTGACGGCGAAGTACTGGCTGGAATCCATCGCGAAGATTCCGACGCAAGTCGAGATTGCGAGCGAGTATCGGTACCGCGAGTCGGTGCCGAATCCGAAGGCGCTGGTCGTCGTGATTTCGCAGTCGGGCGAAACCGCCGATACGCTCGCCGCGCTCAAGCACGCGCAATCGCTCGGGCACGCGCATACGCTCGCCGTCTGCAATGTGGGGACGAGCGCGATGGTGCGACAGACGGAGCTCGCGTTTCTGACGCACGCGGGAACGGAAATCGGCGTGGCGTCGACCAAGGCGTTCACGACGCAGCTCGTCGGCTTGTTCGTGCTGGCCGTGACGCTGGCGAAGATGCGCGGCCGCGTCGATGCGAAGCAGGAAGCGGCGTATCTCGGTCAGTTGCGTCACTTGCCTGCGGCGCTCAATAGCGTGCTCGCGCTGGAGCCGCAGATCATCGCGTGGTCGGAAGAGTTCGCGCGCAAGGAGAATGCGCTGTTCCTCGGGCGCGGGCTGCATTATCCGATCGCGCTCGAAGGCGCGCTGAAGCTGAAAGAGATCTCGTATATCCACGCCGAGGCGTATCCGGCGGGCGAACTGAAGCACGGGCCCCTCGCGCTCGTGACCGAGGCGATGCCCGTTGTGACCGTCGCGCCGAACGACGCGCTACTGGAGAAGCTGAAGTCGAACATGCAGGAAGTGCGCGCGCGGGGCGGCGAACTGTATGTGTTCGCGGATGCGGATACGCGCATCGTCAGCGAGGACGGTATTCATGTGATCCGCATGCCGGAGCACTACGGGGCGCTGTCGCCGATTCTGCATGTCGTGCCGCTGCAGTTGCTCGCGTATCACACGGCTTGCGCACGCGGGACCGATGTCGATAAGCCGCGCAATCTGGCGAAGTCGGTGACGGTGGAGTGAGTTTGTCTGGTGGGCTTGTTATGTCGTGGGAAGCGTCTCCTCGGAGGCGCTTTTTTTTGCCCGCCAACCGCGCCTCTGTGGACAACCCTGTGATCACTGCACCGAGGAACCTGTTCGCCGTTTCTGCATAAGTCGGCGCTTCGCTGAAGACGGTGAAAGTTGTCCTCTCGTCGCGCCGTAAACCGCGCGTCCGTACCGAAGTTGTTTACTTCGCAAGTGCCTGAAGCCAAACGCAAGAAGTCGGTTATCCACCGATTCGTGCGAGGCTTGTTAACTACTACCACGTATACATATGCGATCCTTTTGGTTTACTTATAACGGCAGTTGAGCAGATCAGACCGGAATTCGACGCGGAGCGGTTACTGTCAGACGTCCTAAAACACATGGCACAGCGACATCGGCGCGGTAGCTGACCCTTTCCGGGTTAATGAGCGTGTCGCGTTTCCGCCAATCCACGGTAGTCTACATAGGACGTCATACAACCACGAAGCGCGCAGCCGCCTCAAGGAGGCACCATGCCGTCGTCGACCGCGTACCAACCGTTGCCCAACGCCTTCAGGGCGTCTCTGCGCGCGCGCGAGAAGCTCATCGGCTGCTGGGCGTCCTTGGCAAGTCCGATCGTCACGGAACTGCTCGGCGTCGTCGGTTTCGACTGGATGCTGCTCGATGCCGAGCACGCGCCCAACGACACGCTCACGCTCATCCCGCAACTCATGTCGCTCAAGGACAGCGTGAGCGCGCCGGTCGTGCGGCCGCCCGCGAACGAGCCCGTCGGCATCAAGCGGCTGCTCGACGCCGGCTTCGTCAATTTCCTGATTCCGTTCGTCGACAGCGCCGCGGACGCCACGCGCGCGGTCGCCGCGACGCGCTATCCGCCGCAAGGCATTCGCGGCGTGTCGGTCGGGCATCGCGGGAACCGTTACGGCACCGTCGCGGACTACTTCCGAATCGCGAACGACAATATCAGCGTCGCCGTGCAGATCGAGAGCCGCGCAGCCGTCGATGCCATCGACGAAATCGCGGCCGTAGACGGCGTCGATGCGCTCTTCGTCGGTCCATCGGATCTCGCCGCCGCCTACGGTCAGCTCGGCAACGCGAATCATCCGGACGTGCAGGCGGCCATCGCGCACGTCTTCGAGCGCGCGCACGCGGCCGGCAAGGCGAGCGGCATTCTTGCGCCCGTGCAGCAGGACGCCGAGCGCTATCTGTCGATGGGCTGTACGCTCGTCGCAGTGTGCGCCGATCTCGGCATGCTCAGAAACGCGGCGCAGGCCGTGAAAAAACACTTCATCGCAGAATAGGGCGGGAGCGGCACGCTCGCCCGACTCGAACCCGAATACAAGGAGCAGATTCATGACGACGAAAGCAGGCTTCATCGGTCTCGGCATCATGGGGCACCCCATGGCGGCGAATCTCGTCAAGAACGGCGTGGAGCTGGCCGCGTTCACGCGCAGCGGCGTGCCGGGCGAGCTGACGCAGGCAGGCGCTACCGCGTGCAACAGCCCGGCGGAAGTCGCGCAGAACGCCGACATCGTGTTCCTGATGGTGCCGGACACGCCCGATGTCGAACGCGTGCTGTTCGGCGAGAACGGCGTCGCGGATTCGCTGCGTGCCGGTCAGATCGTCGTGGACATGAGTTCGATTTCGCCGATCGCGACGCGCGAGTTCGCCGCGAAGGTCCGCGAGCGCGGCGCGGATTATCTGGATGCGCCCGTGTCCGGCGGCGAAGTCGGCGCGAAAGCCGCATCGCTCACCATCATGGTCGGCGGCGCGCAGGCCACGTTCGACAAGGTGAAGCCGCTCTTCGACATGATGGGCAAGAACGTCTCGCTAATCGGCGATGTCGGCGCGGGACAGGTCTGCAAGGTCGCCAATCAGGTGATCGTCGCGGCGACCATCGAGGCGGTCGGCGAGGCGCTCCTGCTTGCGTCGAAAGCAGGCGTCGATGCCGAGAAGGTCCGCACCGCGTTGATGGGCGGCTTCGCGTCGTCGCGGATCCTCGAAGTCCACGGCGAGCGCATGACCAAACGCACGTTCAATCCGGGCTTCCGCATCGAACTGCATCAGAAGGACTTGAATCTGGCGCTCTCGACGGCGCAATCGCTCGGCGTCTCGCTGCCGAACACGGCGACGTGCCAGGCGCTTTTCAACGCGTGTGCGGCGCACGGCGGCAAGGCGTGGGACCACTCGGGGATGGTGCGGGCGCTCGAGCTTCTGGCGAACCACGAGATCGGGCAGGGAGAGAAGTAAGGGCGCTGCGACCCGAGTGTCCGCGCGAGTTGCGCGTCATGCGGGTGAAACGTGAGAGGTCGGCAGCGGCGTTCCGGGACGTCTGCCAAAGCAAGGGCCGTCCGGCGGGCGCGCCTGATCGCCTGCGCGACGACGGAATTGCCCTGTCGCAGCGCCTGGTCTCATGCGCCGGAAAGGCGCCCACGCACACTTGCGCTACGCCGCTTTGTTCAACCGCTCGATGAGCGCCATCGCGGCCGCAGGATTAGCGGCCTTATGCCCGCTGATGACGTAGAGATAAACATCGCGCGCCGACGCCTTCGTCGGCGCCTTCCCGACCGTCTGCAAGTCTTCCGGCGCACCGCCCGCCGCCCATTCCGTCGCGCGGGCGGCCCAGCGGTCGAGCGCCGCCTTCGAGTAGCCGAGCTTTTGCTTCTCGGTCGTGCCCATGATGCGCGCATAGACGAACGGCGCCGTGATATCCGCGATTTGCGGATACGCGGAATCGCCCGCCACGACGACCGCGATGCCGTACTTCCTGAGCAGCGCGACGAACGCGGCATCGGCGAAACTCTCGTGCCGCACTTCCACGGCATGACGAATCGCGCGGCCCTCGACGGTGGCGGGCAGCAGCTTCAGAAAGCGCTCGAAGTCTTCGGGATCGAAGTGCTTCGTCGGCGCGAACTGCCAGTTGATCGCGCCGAGCTTGTCGTGCAATTCGAGCACGCCGCTCGCGAAGAAGCGTTCGATGGAATCGCCCGCTTCGGCCAGCACGCGGCGATTCGTGGCATAGCGCGGCGCCTTCAGCGAGAACACGAAGTCGTCCGGCGTTTCATCGCGCCACTTGGCGAACGTGTCGGGCTTCTGCAAACGGTAGAACGTGCCGTTGATCTCGATGCTCGTCAGCGCGCGGCTTGCGTATTCCAGTTCGCGCTTGTGCGTGAGACCTTCGGGATAGAAGGTGCCGCGCCACGGCTCAAAATCCCATCCGCCGATACCGACACGAATGCGTGCCGCGTTCTCCGTCTTTTTCTTCGCCGCCATCGGGCCTCTCCGGTCTCATGCAAGATCGCTGGATGACACGAGTGTAGCGAACCCTCGGCGAACCGGCACGAGCGTGCGCCGCGCGGCTTGACGCTATTTGCGCCCGACGAGATAGCTCACGCCTTGCGGCCCGTATTGTTCGGAATGCTCGACGTTGGCCGGCAGATGAAAGACATCGCCCGCGCGATACAGCCGCGCCTCCTCGCCGACGCGCAAGGTGATTTCGCCATCGACGATAAGCGCCTTCGCTTCGAACGGATGTGCGTGTACGCCGAGCGAGACGTCCGGTTCGCGCGCGACCGTGACGACTTCGTGGAAGCCTTCGGCGGAAAGCTGGGCGAGGAACGCATTGCGGTGCATGAGGGCGGTCTTGGCTGGGAGAGTGAGAAGGGGCGCGTCCGCGTGGACGAGAAGACGCGCCCTCGATGCACCGATGCTAAGGCAAGCGTTCGTCAGTTGCCGAAGAAGATGTCGCACTGCGGGCCGCGCACGCACGGCTTCGAGATCGGGTCGCGCCGCATGGCGGCGGAGCCTGTATCGCTGCGGGTGGAAGGAACGCCGCCGTAAGACATGTCGCCGGTCTGGCTCTGGGTGTCGGCGGACTGCGTCCACGTGTCGGGCGTGGCCTGGCCCGGCACCTGTGCGGTCCGATAGTAGCTCTGCTGCGCCGAGGCGACGCCTGTGGTAGCAAGCAACGAGGCGGCGACGGCCGCCATGACGAGACGTGATTTCATGTTGTGCTCCTTGATAGTGACGCGCTGGCGCGCAGGCCGCGCATCTGACTCGCGGCACGGTGTCATGTCGCTGGATCGCGTTCAGCAACCTGTGCGCCGCGCGCAATTCAAGTTATAGGCCGCGTTTGTCCAATGAACAGCCAATTCGCTTATACGCTCGCGATCCTGTCGGCGACATGAAGCGACGCCGACAAGAACGACATGCACCGTGTACGCGCCGCGCCGCGCGGCCCTAGAATGCGAGCATCCAAAGTTACACGGAGCGCGCCATGACCGTCACCATCTATCACAACCCGCAGTGCGGCACCTCGCGCAACACGCTTGCGCTGATTCGCAATGCGAGCATCGAGCCGAACGTAGTCGAATATCTGACGGCGCCGCCGAGCCGCGAGACGCTCGTCGCGTTGATCGCGCGTTCGGGCCTCAGCGTGCGCGAGGCGCTGCGGGAAAAGGGCACGCCATACGCGGAACTCGGGCTCGACGATCCATTGCTCAGCGACGATCAACTCATCGACGCGATGCTCGCGCATCCGATTCTGATCAACCGGCCGTTCGTCGATACGCCGCTCGGCGCGCGCCTGTGCCGTCCGTCGGAACTCGTGATCGATCTGCTGCCGTCGCCGCAGAAGGGGCCCTTTGCGAAGGAAGACGGCGAAGTGATCATCGACGAGACCGGCAAGCGCGTGCGCTAGCGCTCCAAGCCGTTACTTCGCGTTACCTTTCTGGCATCGCTGTTGCACCTGTGTCAGGCGTCGCTCTCTAGACTGCATCTCACTCACACGGCACTCGGTGCAGGGAGGAAAGCGAAATGAAAAAGAAACTTCTTGGTACGGTTATCGGGCTGGCGGGCATGGCGGCGCTCGCCGCGTCGGCATCGGCGTCCGCGCATGTCGATGTCGCCGTGGGAATCGGCGTGCCGGCCTACGGGGTGCCTTACTATGCGCCGGCCCAGCCGGTGTACGTGCAGCCGGCGGTGCCCGTCGCATACGGCTACGGCTACGGTTATGGCGACGGCGGCGACCGCTGGCGCGAGCGCCAATGGCGTGAGCGGCGCGAATGGCGCGAGCATGAATGGCGGCGCGAGCGTCGCGAAGAGCGTTGGCACGATCGCCACGGCTGGTAATGAAAGACGCTACGGGATGACGCGGCGGGCTCGAGAGTTCGCCGCGTTTTCGTTTTGCGGTCCGTCATGCAAGCCACGCCGTTTTTGACGCGCTAACGTAGCTTCCCCTGCACTCGATACCACGCCATGAGCCAGCCACCCAAATTCTCGATGATCGACGGCGCGCCCACGCCCGTCGGCCCGTTCTCTCACGCAGCCGAAGCCGACGGCTGGGTGTTTCTCACCGGCCAGATGCCGACCGATCCCGACGACGACAGCGCGCCGCTGCCCGAAGGCGTCGCGGCACAAACGCGGCGCGTGATGAACAACCTGATTCTCGTGTTGACCGGCCTCGGCCTGACGCTCGACCACGTGGTGAGCGCGCGCATCTTCCTGACGGAGTTCAAGCGCGACTACGACGCGATGAACGCCGTCTACCGCTCGTATTTTCAGCCGAAGCCGTTGCCGGCGCGCACCTGCATCGGCGTGACGGGGCTCGCGCGCGATGCGCTCGTGGAGATCGACTTCATCGCGCGGCGGCCTTGATTGGACGGTCTACTTGCGCGCCTTCGACGCGTCCACCCAGCGAAACGTGAGATTGATGCGCTCGCCGCGCGCGCCCGGCTCTTTCGGCACGCGATGCACCCATTCCTGCTGCGTGCGTCCGCGCATCACGAGCAGGCTGCCATGCGTCAGCGAAAGCGCGTGCGTGGCGTGCGTGCGCGCGTGACGGAATTCGAACGTGCGCGTCGCGCCCAGACTGACCGATGCGATTACCGGCTCCGGGCCGAGCTCGCGCTCCTTGTCGGCGTGCCAGCCCATGCTGTCCTGCCCGCCGCGGTAACGGTTGATGAGCACGCTGTTGAAGCGCGCGCCGCACGTGGCCTGCGCGGCGTCGCGTAACTGCGCGACGGCGGGCGTCCACGGCTGGGGCACGTTGCGGATGCCCGAATAGACGTAGACCGCGTCCGGCTCGCCCTGCCAGGCAGTAAGACGCGGCAGCGGCACGCGGCCGCCCGGCGTGTTCATAGTGTCCTGCTGCCAGCGCACTTCGTCGATCAGCGCGGCCATCAGGTCCGAGCCGGCGTCCGCGTCGATCCAGTCCGGATGCCACGCGATATCGGGCTTGGGAATGTCGTCGAAGAGATCGAACATGGCAATGCGGGCGCAGCCGAAAGAATCACGATAGCAGAGCCGTCGCGCGGCGGCATTGCGGTCTCACCCTGTCCGACTGTGCCGCATGTGCTACAGTCGGCCGACTATCTCAATAAAATGCGAAGACTGCGCATGACTCTCAACGCCGAAACGAATCACGGCGCGCTGGGCCGCCGTATCCTCCTCGTCGATGACAGCGCCGATGCGGCCTTCGCCCTGTCGATGCTGCTGGAGGCGCTCGGCCACGAAGTGCGCACCGAGTCCGACGGCGTATGCGCGCTCGACTCCATCGACGACTTCCGGCCGGACGTGGTGGTGCTGGACATCGGCCTGCCGGGCATGAACGGGTTCGAGGTGGCGCGCGAGATGCGCAAACGCGATGCGACCCGCGGCGCGCTGCTGCTCGCGCTCACCGGCTACGGCAGCGAGGAAGACCGGCAGACCGCGCTCGACGCCGGCTTCGATCATCATCTGACCAAGCCGGTTTCCATCAACGATCTCGAGGCGCTGATCACGCGCCCTTGAGCGGCCGTTTTAATCCGCGATCCGCAGCTTCGCCATGTACGGCAAGTGATCGGAGAGCCACGCGGTATCCTGCGTCGGCACGATCCACTGCACCGGCTTCAGACCGCGCACGAACATCTTGTCGAGCGCGAGCGCCGGCGAGAACGCCGGAAACGTACGGCCGGATTCACCGAGCATCGTGGCCACTTCGTTCATGCCGAGTTCGCCGAAGAGCGGCACGGAATCGTTGCGCCAGTCGTTGAAGTCGCCCGCCAGCACGAGCGGGCCTTCGGGCGCTTCCTTCGCGATCCAGTGCGCGATCCAGTTCATCTGACGCAGCCGCGCGGCGCGCGTGAGCGCGAGGTGCGCGCACAAGAGCGTGATCGAGTGTCCCCCGAACGTCGCGCGCGCGACGAGCAGCCCGCGCTTTTCGAACCGATGCGCCGAGATATCCCAGCGTCCGGACAGATCCAGCGGATGCGGCGAAAGAATCGCATTGCCGTGCCGCCACGACGGCTTGAAGACGTTCGGCCCGAGCGCGATTTGCAGTTCCAGCGCAGTGGCGATTTCGGTGGCCTGGCAATGCCAGACATCGTCGAGCGGAGCGGAAAGCGGCTTGCCGAAGCCGCTTGCGAGCACCGGCTGCGGCAGCCGCCGCGCCATGGCTTCCTGAAGAAAATAGACGTCCGCGTTGGTGGTCTGCACCCACCGCTGCATGGCGTTCCATGCGCGCAGGCCGAGCGGCGAGCGGCCCTTATGCAGATTCCAGCTCACCGCTGTGAAATCCGGCGTGACCGCATTCGCGGACGGTGCTGGCGGAAGATGTTCTGGATTTCGCATGCGTTCGTTTTTGTGTGCGTGGTGCGCCGGCTTACTGCGCCGGCGCTGACGAAGCCAGGCTCGCGCGCACCCGGTAGAGGAGCGACGGATTGCTGTCGATGATCTGCCACTGCGCCCATTCGCCCGGCTTCAATACGAGTCCCGGATGCGACGCGGCCACCTGACGCGGCGTCGGCGGCACCTTGCAGCC
The DNA here is from genome assembly GCF_022879575.1 of Caballeronia sp. SL2Y3. Classification (NCBI taxonomy): domain Bacteria; kingdom Pseudomonadati; phylum Pseudomonadota; class Betaproteobacteria; order Burkholderiales; family Burkholderiaceae; genus Caballeronia; species Caballeronia sp. SL2Y3. The sequence goes on along the minus strand of NZ_CP084260.1, from coordinate 2,586,866 downwards.
CGAGGCCGACGTCTGCGAGGCGTCGCTTTCCAGCGTCTCCTGCGCCTCGATGGCGAGCGTGATGTCGTCGGCGCTCGCGTGCGTCGGCGAAACGGTGAGCGTGCGTTGCAGGTCGATGTCGCCGGCCGGCTTGTCCGCGCAGCCGACGCGGTTCTGCACGATGTTGTGATGCGTATCGGTTTTCGCCTGGCCGACGTTCGTGGTGGCAGAAAAAGAGTCGATCTGCTGGCCGTCGCGCACCACTTGCAACTCCCAGTTGACTGGTTGCGGCGTGCTCTGCGCAAAAACGCCGTGGCTCGCGGCGAGACACGCGCAGGAGACGAGCGCGGATCGGATGAAACGCGCAAAGGCGATGCGATTCGTTTTAGTCATTGAAAGCTTCTCCGGCGCGGGCTGATCGGATGGCGGCCGACGCGCGCAACTCACAGGGCGCGGCGGCCGCCGAACGCGTGTTGCCCGGCGACTTCGTTCTGACAAGACGGACGGGGCGCGGTTCAGCGCATGAGCGGATCATGTGAGGCCGCGTCCCGTCGATTCAACCTCGCGGCTTGGTGAGCACGTTCCGAACCCGCCCGCCGCGGCATCGCGACGATGATACTCGCGTGCGCCGTGCGCGCCCCGCTTTCTCAAAATTGGCAGCAGACGCCCGCGACTGCTCGCTTGCGCGCGATTCTTTCGTCTATACACTGAACTCGTCGAAGCGAAAAAAGACGGGGTGCGACATGACGACGGCCGTGGTCAAACAAGAACTGGCAGTGGCGTCGTTCAGCAAGGTCTACAGTCTCGACGATGTCGAGGCCGCGCTGAACGATCTCTCCGAGGGCGCGAGCGAAGCCTTGCGCGCGACTTACGAAAAGATGCTGAAGGTGGGCAATCTGCGCTTCTGCGTGAAGCCCAACCGCATGCCTTCCATCGACGATCTCGCGGCATCGCTGCCGAATTTCGAGGAACCGCTCGACGATATCCGCAAGCAGATCGCGCTGTGCCTCGAAACCGAAGACCGCCTCGAACTCGTGCCGATGCTGCTGCTCGGCGAACCGGGCATCGGCAAGACGCACTTCGCAAAGCAGCTTGCGCGGCTGCTCGGCACGTCCTGCCACTATGTCGCGATGAGCTCGCTCACGGCGGGCTGGATTCTGTCGGGCGCGTCGTCGCAATGGCGCAATGCCAAGCCCGGCAAGGTCTTCGACGCGCTCGTGAACGGCAGCTACGCGAACCCCGTGATGACCGTCGATGAAATCGACAAGGCCACCGGCGACGCGCAATACGATCCGCTCGGCGCGCTCTACGCTTTGCTGGAACACGACACGGCGCAGAGTTTCATCGACGAATTCGCCGAGGTGCCGATTAACGCGGGCAATGTCGTGTGGATCGCCACGGCCAACGACGCGCGGGCGATTCCCGAGCCGCTTCTCAACCGCATGAACGTGTACGAAATCCCGGCGCCGGACCGCGAGGGCGCGCGGCGCATCGCGCAGGCCATCTACGCGGAGATTCGCGAGGCGCACGCGTGGGGCAGCCGCTTTCCCGAGACGCTCGGCGACGCGCCGCTCGATGCGCTCACGCAGGCGTCGCCGCGCGGCATGCGGCGGGCGATGTTGAACGCGTTCGGCAACGCGCGCATCGACGGCAGGCACCATGTCGAGGCGCGCGACATCGAACTGGACCGGCAGTCGCGCCGCAAATTCATGGGCTTCTAGCCGGCTGCGGTTCCCGAAAACCCGCTGTTTGCAGCGCGTGGCGGCCAGACCCTTGCCTTTTTCCGAATTGCACCGGAAAACGATGCTTGCTGCGTGCGTTATTGTGCGACGCGCAATAATCCCGCACGTAGAATAGGTCGCATCGGGAAGGCGCGGGAAAGGACATGGATCGGATCGAATGCGTGGTAATCGGGGCGGGCGTCGTCGGGCTCGCCATCGCGCGGGCGCTCGCGTTGCGCGGGCGCGAAGTGATGGTGCTGGAAGCGGGCGAAGCCATCGGCATCGGCACGAGTTCGCGCAACAGCGAGGTGATACACGCGGGCATCTACTATCCGCGCGGTTCGCTCAAGGCGGAACTGTGCGTGCGCGGGCGCGAAATGCTGTACGCGTTCTGCGAGGCGCACGGCGTGCCGCACCGGCAATGCGGCAAGCTGCTCGTCGCGACGGCGCGCAATCAGATTCCGCAGCTCGCCGCGATCGAGCAGAAGGGCGTCGAGAATCGCGTGGAAGGGCTCGTGCGGATCAGCGGCGCAGAGGCGCGGGACATGGAGCCGCAACTGCAATGCGTCGAAGCGGTGTATTCGCCGCGCACGGGCATTGTCGATAGCCATCAGTACATGCTCGCGCTGCAAGGCGACGCCGAGAATCACGGCGCAGGCGTGGTGTTTCATACGCCGGTTGCGAGCATCGAGGCGCGCGAAGGCTGCTTCATCGTGGAAACGGGCGGGGAAGCGCCGGCGCGTTTTCGTGCGTCGTATCTGATCAACAGCGCGGGACTGCACGCGAACGACATCGCGCGGCGCATTCGCGGCCTGGACGACCGTCACGTGCCGCCGCTCTACTTCGCAAAGGGCAATTACTTCAGCGTGAGCGGACGCGCGCCGTTCGAGCGCCTCATCTATCCGATGCCGAACGAAGCGGGACTCGGCGTGCATCTGACGATCGATATGGGCGGGCAGGCGAAGTTCGGCCCTGACGTGGAATGGGTGCCGTCGATCAACTACGATGTCGATCCGCGCCGCGCCGATTCCTTCTACGCGGCCATTCGCGCGTATTGGCCCGGCTTGCCCGACGACGCGCTGCAACCGGCGTACGCCGGCATTCGGCCGAAGCTCTCCGGTCCCGGCCAGGCGGCGGCGGATTTTATGATCCAGGGCAAATCGGCGCATGGCGTGCCGGGGCTCGTGAACCTGTTCGGCATGGAATCGCCGGGGCTGACGGCGTCGCTCGCCATTGGCGAACGGGTCGCCGACATGTTGCGCTGAGCGTTCGCTGGCGCTTATCTCCGACATTTGTCCTCATCGAAACGCTTGTGTGTTGTTATGCTCGGGCATCGCCGTCGTCAGAACGGCGCTTTCCCCCAATACAACATGGAGCGAGTCACCATGAAGACATCCCGCCGCACATTTTTGATGACGAGCGTAGGCGTTGCGTCGACGCTCGCGCTCGGCTCGCGCGTCGCTTTCGCCGATGCGCCGAAGGTCGAGGAAAGCGATCCGACCGCGCAGGCGCTCGGCTACAAGCTGGACGCAAGCAAGGTCGACAAGGCCAAGTTCCCGAAGTACGCAGCGGGCCAGGATTGCGGCAACTGCCAGTTCTATCAGGGCAAGGCGTCCGATCCGTTCGCGCCGTGCCCGATGTTCGGCGGCAAGCAAGTCGCCGCGAAGGGCTGGTGCAGCGCCTACGCGAAGAAGGCCTGAGCTAGAACGGACGACCACGACAAAGCGCGCCCGGCTGCGAAGCCCGGCGCGCTTTTCTTCGTTGCTTGTCGCTTGATAAGGCCACGTGCGGTCTTTACACTCGCCAAGGAAAAAATATCCCGGCCGCGCACGCCCGGCGCCGATCGATCAATCTACAGGGACTTGCATGGCAGACAGACCATTGAATGCGCGCGCGGTGAGCGCGGCGGTGATCGGCAACGCGCTGGAATGGTACGACTTCGTCGTATTCGGCTTCATGACGGTGGTGATCGCGCGGCTCTTCTTCCCGAGCGACAACGACTACTCGTCGATTCTTCTCACCACGGCCAGCTTCGGCGTGGCCTTCGTGATGCGGCCCGTGGGCGGCATCGTGCTCGGGCTGTACGCCGACCGCGCCGGGCGCAAACCCGCGCTCACGCTGGTGATCGCGCTGATGACGCTCGGCATTCTGCTGCTCGCGATTGCGCCGCCTTACTCGGCCATCGGCATCGGCGCGCCCATTCTGATCGTCGTCGCGCGGCTGTTGCAGGGCTTCTCGGCGGGCGGCGAGTTCGGCAGTTCCACCGCGCTGCTGATCGAGGCCGCGCCGTTTTCCAAGCGCGGTTTCTACGGCAGCTTCCAGATGGCGAGTCAGGCGGCGGCGCTCTTGCTCGGGGCGGTCGTGGGCGCGGCGATCTCTCGCGGGCTGTCGCCGCAAGCGCTGGAGTCGTGGGGCTGGCGCGTGCCGTTCATCATCGGGCTCGTGATCGGACCGATCGGCCTGTATATCCGCCGCAACATGTCGGACACGGAAGCCTTCATGCACGTGAAGAAGACCGCGCGCCGCGCGACGCTCGGCGAGGTCTTCCGCACGCATGGCCGCGAAGTGCTGTGCGGTCTCGGCGCGGTGATCGCGCTGACGGTGACGGTCTACGTGCTGATCGCGTATCTGCCGACCTTCGCCGTCAAGCAACTCAAGCTGCCGTACGGCCAGTCGTTCACGGCGCTGATCGTCGGCAATCTGCTGTTGACGGTGCTCTCGCCGGTGGCGGGTGCGTGGTCCGACCGCATCGGACGCAAGGCGCTCACGCTGTGGTCGCTCGCGATCACGCTCGTCATCATCTATCCGCTCTTCGCGTGGCTCGCGGCGGAACCGAGCGTGATGCGTCTCGTGATCGTGCAGGCTGCGCTCTCGATCGTGCTGTCGGGCTACTACGGGCCGTTCGGCGCGCTGCTCTCCGAGCTGTTTCCCGCGCACCTGCGCTCGACGGGACTCTCGCTCGCGTACAACATCGCGGTGATGATCTTCGGCGGCTTCGGGCAATTCATCGTGACGTGGCTCATTCGCGTCACCGGCTCGCAACTCGCGCCGACGTTCTATGTGATGGCCGGCGTCGTGCTCTCGCTGATTGCGGTGGCGGCGATCCCCGCGACGCGCCACGCCGACGTCGACGAAGCGCCCGAACTCACTCGCTAGGCGGCATCGCATGAAAGTGATCGAAAGCGGCAAGTTCACGGCCGAGCGCGCGTGGGGCGCGCTCGATATCTGCGTGATGAACGGCACGTCGTGCCGTCTGCACTGGACGGATGCGCCGTACAAATGGCACGTGAACGACGGCGAGGAAGTGTTCGCCGTGATGGACGGCGTGGTGCGGATGCACGTGCGCGACGCAGAGGGCGAGCGCACGCTGACGCTGAAGGCGGGCGATATCTTCCACGCCCAGGCCGGCGACGAGCATTACGCCGAGCCGGTCGGCGCGGCGCGCATTCTGGTGATCGAGAAAGAAGGCAGCGTCTGAGCGACGCTCAGCGCGAAAGGCCCGCAGCGACCAGCAGTTCGGCGAGCACTTCGGTCATGCCGCCTTCGTTCGTTTCGGCGCGTTCCTTCAATTGCTTCACGAGCTTTTCGTCGAGCTTGCACGCGAAGGGGACGAGCCCTTTCGCCTGATCGAGCTTGCGCTGCTCGCGTCGGTCGGCTTTCGGCGCGTCCGCCGCGCCGACGCGTGCGCGCCCGCCTTGCTTAAGATCGTTGGCGAGTTTGAACGCCTTGTTCTGTTCCAGCTGAAATTTGTTCACGTGATGCTCCGGAGCCGCAGTGTCGATGGAGCCGTATTGTACTGGCCCGGCTGCCGCGCTCGCCCGTGCCCGCTTCAAGCCGGACCGGTTTCCGCCATCGCGTCGATGCGCGCGCGCATGCGCCGCCAGTGCGAGCCTTCCCAGAACACGCGCCGGCAGACATCGCAGGTGACGAAGCGTGTGTGGCGTTCTCGCACGCCGTCGGGCACGCGGCCGTCGATCTCGTCGGGCGCGGCGGCGCGCAGCGGCGCGTTGCACATCAGGCACAGGCGGAACGCGCGCACATGGGCGGCGAGATTCAGCCGGTCCGCGATCTCGCGCCATTGTTCGTCCGGTTGCAGCGCGCGCACGTAACAGCCGTGCAGCACGGTGCGGCGCTTGAGCAACTCGCGGTCGCGGGTCAGGACGACGCGCGATTCTTCGTGCGCCAGGCGCTCGATTTCATCGTCGGGGAAGTTGTTGTCGTAGCGCGTGTCGAAGCCCGCGAGCCGCAGCAGTTGCGCGAGCCCGCCGAGATGCGCGTCGGCGATGAAGCGCAGATTCGCCGGCTGCAAAGGCGGGCGCAGCAGCGAGCCGCCATCCGCGAGATTCGGCGGCGCGTGGCCCGCCGGATAAACCTCGATGAAGTCGCCGGGCTGGATCTGCGCGTCGAAGCCAGCGGGCACGCCTTTACGCACGATCAGGCCGACTTCGGTGTGCGGCACGCCGAGCGCTTCGATCATGTGCTTGGTCGACGATGTCGGCGGGCACGCGCACTCGAACGTTCGCCCTCGCTGCGGCCGGGCGAGGAAGTCGTTCAATTCATCGTGGAAATGAAAGCGCGCGTTGACCATGCGAGCAAGTATGGCATTGCGCGCCGCTGCGTGCTGCCGGGCGATGTGCTCTACTGGCGCACGGCCGCGCGCCGTGGGCGCGACGGGAACTCAGTGAAAGGAGCACAGGCAATGGATATCGGATTCATCGGATTGGGCGAAATGGGCGGCGCGATGGCGAGCAACGCGCTCAAAGCGGGTCACTCGGTGCGCGTCTGGAACCGCTCGCGCGAGAAAACGCGGGCATTGGCGGACCAGGGCGCGTCCGTGGTCGATACACCCGAGCAGGCGTTTTCCGGCGATGCCGTGTTCTCCATGCTCGCCGACGACAACGCGCTGCGCTCCGTTCTCGTCGAAGGCGGCTTGCTCAAGCATGCTTCGAAGGATGCTTCGAAGCGCCTCGTGCACGTGAACATGGCGACGATCTCGACTGCGCTCGCCGTCGAGCTCACGCAGTTGCACGCGCAGCACGGCGTCGGCTATGTGGCGGCGCCGGTGCTCGGCCGGCCGGATGTCGCCGCGGCGGGCAAGCTCAACATTCTTGCGGCGGGCGCGGATGCGGACATCGAACGCGTGCAGCCGGTGCTGGACGCAATGGGCCAGAAGACGTGGCGCGTCGGCCAGCAGCCCGAGCACGCGAACGTGCTGAAGCTCGCGGCGAATTTCATGCTGGGCTCGGCCATCGAGACCGTCGGCGAAGCGGCGGCGCTCGTCACGGGTCACGGCATCGAAGCGCAGACCTTTCTCGATGTCATCACGAACTCGCTGTTTCCGGGGCCGGTGTATCAGGGCTATGGGAAGATGATCGCGGAGCGCCGCTATGAACCTGCGCTCTTCAAGGCGCGTCTCGGGCTGAAGGACGTGCGCCTCGCGATTGCAGCGGGCGAAGCCGTGAACGTGCCGTTGCCCGTGGCGAGCGTGGTGCGAGACAACCTCGTCGATGCCCTCGCTCACGGCGACGGCGAGAAGGACTTCGCGGTGCTGGGTCAAGTGGCGGCGCGGCGCGCGGGGCAGTGACTTCGGGGCGGGGAAGACGCGGCATAATCGACGTCCCGCTCTTTTCCCGATGATTTGTAATGAGTCTGCATGTCTGGTGGTTATTCGTCGCCACGGTGTTCGTCGTATCCGCGATTCCGGGGCCCGGCATGCTGCTCGTAATGACGCACGGCGCGCGCTTCGGGCTGCGCCGCTCCTTCGCGACGATGGCCGGCAGTCTCAGCGCGCTCGTTTTGATGCTGTCGATATCGGCGGCGGGGCTCGGCGTTTTTCTGCAAGCGTGGCCGCGTCTCTTCGACGCGCTGCGCCTGACCGGCGCGGCGTATCTCGTTTGGCTCGGCGTGAAGAGCTGGCGCGCGAAGGCGAGCGCGGTCGATGTACGCGACGAGGGCTACGGTACGCGTGCGTGGTCGGTGCCGCCATCCGCGCTCTTTCGCAACGGCTTTCTGATTGCGGGCAGCAATCCAAAGTCGATCTTCTTCGCGGCAGCGCTTCTGCCGCAATCCATCGATGCGTCGCGGCCCATGCTGCCGCAATTCGCGTTGCTCGCCGCGACGCTGGCGATCGTCCAAGTCGGTTGGTCTGCGGTCTACGCGGGGTTCGGCTCGCGCATCGGCGACAAGCTGAAAAGCGCGGCGGTCGCGCAGGCATTCAATCGGCTGACCGGCGGCCTGTTTGTCGGCTTCGGCGGGATGATGGCGCTGCTTCGGCATTGAACGTTCACCGCCGAGGTTATGTGCGCTGGCGCTCGAAGCCTCGAGCGAACGGGCGCACGGTTTGCTCGACTTGTGTCGAAGTTTGATTCGGTTCCGAACAGACGAGAGCACGCGGGCGATGGATAGTGGCTCGGACATCGGTCTTATGTTTGCGGCGAAGCGGTGCGCGGGCGCGTGGCCTGGCGGGGCCGTTTGGGCGGGACTTCGATGAAGGCTTGCGCCGTAGCGGCGGCAGAATGCGCGGTGGGAATGCGGAGACGAAGAAGGCGCCTAGCGCTTTTGCAACGCCTGCCGATATAAGGCTGAATCTCTAGCCGCAGCGCGGGGGGGGCGCGGGTGCCGCGATTCATGAGCTCGTTACGGGTGCGTAGGCGCTGACTGAAGCGTTGATTCTGGACGGAGTTGGGTAGGGGACAACGGCTGACCGCGATGCATGAAGCAGGAGGAAAGGCTAAAGCCCTGAGCGCGGCATATCCCGATGCATGGGGCAAGCATTAAGGGCTAAAAGACCTAAGTGCGGCCGACCGCAAGGACAAGCCCGCGCTAAAGGCCAAAGCCCTAACTGCGGCGGACCGCGACGCAGGAACAGCACGAAAGGCTCAATCCCTAAGCGCTTCCGACCGCGATGGATAAAAGCAGCACGAAAGGCTGAAGCCCTAACTGCAGCCGACCGCGATGCATGGGGCCGCACTAAGGGCTAAAGCCCTAAGTGCGGCCGACAGGAGACACGGATGCAAGCGAAGATTTCAGGCGTCGCGCTCGCCGCATTTTATTGCGGTGTGCTGACGGCCGCGCCCGCCGCCCGCGCCGACGATACGCCCAGCCCCTGCGATGCGCTCAAGCGCATCGTCGCGGCATCGCCGACGTTCTCCTCGCTCACGGCCAGCGACGGCCGGCCGATCGCGCTGCCTTACGGCGACGACGCCCAGTGCGCCGCCTCGCAGACGAACTATCGCTGCACCTGGACGCCGCGCGGCGGCTCCGGCGCCGACGCGCTGCAAGGCGTCGCCGCGGACATCGCCTCGTGTCTGCCGGACGCGACGCACGATCAAAACTCGCCCGCCCGTCAGCACTTCTATATCGGCGCACGCGGCGCGCGCACCGAAATCACGGCTGCACAAGCCGGTTCCAACAAGCTGAAGCTCGAAATCCACGCCAACCGGTGAGGCCATCATGACCAAGCGCATCCTGATAGCCGATGACGACGACGACGCGCTCGCCGGCCTCGCCAATCTGCTCAACGGCATGGGTCACGAAGTGGCGCTCGCCGCCGACGGCGCGCAGGCCGTGGAAGTGGCGGCGCAGTTCGCGCCGGAAGTGGTCATTCTCGATCTCGGCATGCCGCTCGTCGACGGGCTCGCCGCCGCGCGGGCGCTGCGCGAATCGCCGAACGGAGCCGCCATGCTGCTCGTCGCGCTAACGGGGTGGGGCCAGCCGCAGCATCGCGATATGACGTTGGAGGCGGGCTTCGACATCCACCTCGTCAAACCTGTTTCGGCAGATCAGCTGCAGTTCATCCTGTCGATGACACAGCCCTGATCGCTCTTGTTGCATCGCACCAAATTTCTTGCTATAGTGGTTCCCGTCTCCTCCATGTCTCCACTGATATGGATTCAGCCCGCCAACCTAGGCGGGCTTTTTTTGTCCCTCGTTTTCGTGTTGCGGCGCATGAAAAAGCCGGCCCGCAGGCCGGCTCGTCCTCGACACGGTGCGCGAATCAGCGCAATCAGCGCGCGAGTCCGGTTGTTTCGTCCGCGCCGATGGCGAGATTCATGCACTGGATCGCCGCACCCGACGCGCCCTTGCCCAAATTGTCCAGCCGCGTCACGGTGACAAACCGCTCGTCGTTGCCGAACACGAAGACGTCGACGCGATTCGTGTCGTTGCAGGCTTGGACGTCGAAGAATCCGTTGTCCAGATTGCTCTCTGCGTCGAACGGCATCACGCGCACGAAAGGCTCGCCCGCATAGTATTCGGCCAGCATGTCGCGCACGTCCTGCGGCTTGGCGGCGCGCGCAAGCTGGTCGGGCGAGAAGTAGGTCGTGACCGCGAGACCCTTCAGAAACGGTCCGACGATCGGCGTGAAAACCGGCGCGCGCGACAAGCCGGTGCGCACCGACATTTCCGGCAGATGCTTGTGCGTCAAGCCAAGCGCGTAGGCGCGCGGGCTATTGAGGCGCGCGTCGCCGCCCGCTTCGTATTCCGCGATCATCTTCTTGCCGCCGCCGCTGTAGCCGGTGATCGAATAGGCGTGCGCGTGAAAATCGGCCGGCACGAGCCCGCCCGCGACGAGCGGCTGCATGGACAGCACGAACGCCGATGCGTGGCAGCCCGGCACCGCGATGCGCTTCGCCGTGCGCAGCCGTTCACGCTGCGCGCGGGAAAGCTCGGGCAGGCCGTACGCCCAGTCGTCGTGCGTGCGAAAGGCGGTGCTCGCGTCGATCACGCAGGTCTGGTCGTTGCCCGGCTCCACGAGCGAAACCGACTCGCGCGAAGCAACATCCGGCAGGCACAGGAACGTCACGTCCGACGCGTTGATCAGGCGGCGACGCTCCTCGACATCCTTGCGCTTCGCCTCGTCGATGCGCAGCACTTCGATGTCACGGCGCTGCGACAGATATTCGAAAATCTTCAGGCCGGTGGTGCCTTCCTGTCCGTCGACAAATACTTTCGTGGTCATCTCGATCTCGCTGGTTCTTGGCCGCCGCGCGTGCGCCGCCGCAAAACCGCCATTTTAAGTCGATTTCGGGACGGGTTGATGTCGATTCCTGCGCGGAATTCGAAGGCAACGTCGCTGGCGGAATAGCGGGGTTCATTGAAGCGGCGCACTCTTAGACTGGGGAGGAGAGCCGCGCAGCGCAGCGGTTTAGCCCGGCCCGGCCCGGTTCGTAACGGTCGGCGGCACGCGAAGCGTACGCATCGTTGATCCGGACCGGCGCGTCAGCAGGATTCAGGAGACTAGCCGCGGACCGCGCGGCTGCCGCTGACGCGTCAAGGCGTGACCGGAGCCGCTTCCGATGCGCCCGGACGGTCCGCCCATCGCGCGGCGACGGCGGCGATGCGCGCGCCGAACGTCTTCGCCGTCTCGATGTCGCCGGGCGGCGGCGCTTCTTCCGGCGACGCATCCGCAGGCGCTTGCGTGAGCAGGCCCGTGAAGCCGCCGACGAAGTTCAGGTCGTTGCGCGTGGCCGCTTTGGTGTTCGACGGCATGATGCCCGCGCCGACCCAGATCATGCCGTGCTGCATCGCCAGCGTGACGAAGTAGGAAATGGTCAGGAACTTGTCGCCGTTCATGTGCGCGGAGTTGGTGAAGCCCGCCGCGATCTTGTCTTTCCACTTCTGCTCGAACCAGGGTTTGGAACTGGCGTCGGCGAATTTCTTGAAGTCGGCGGACGGGCCGCCCATGTAGGTCGGCGCGCCGAACACGATGGCGTCGGCGGCTTCCAGTTCGGCCCAGGCGGCTTCGTCCATCTCGCCGACGGGCATCAGCCTGCCGTTCGCGCCGGCGTCGGTTGCGCCGGTGAGCACGGCTTCCGCGACTTTCTTCGTGTGACCGTAGCCGCTGTGATAGACGATGATGATGTTCGGCATGATTCCCTCTTGCCGCGCGTGGCGGCGCGCGCCAGCGACGCGCGTGTTACATGGTGAGCGGCGGTCGTGTCCGGGTGCGTGGTTCGCGGCGATGCATGGCGCACGCGGCGGCCGAAACATGGACGCACGGACGCAGTCAGTCTAGCGCAGCCAATTTGCGTGCTACCGGGGCTACCGCACGCTCACACGCACGCGGCGAAACAATCGCGCGGGCGCTATCGTCCGACGGGAAAGGTCAAGCGCGCGCTCGCGATGGCCGTCGCGCGGATTTCGTGATCGAACATGAGCGCGGGCGTGCCCTGACGCAGGCGCAAGTCGGCGCTGTTCAGCGCGTACACGGTGACGATGTAGCGATGCGGCTTGCCGGGCGGCGGGCAGGGGCCGCCGTAGCCGTCCGCGCCCCAGTCGTTGCGCGCCTCGACCGCGCCGATCTTGCGCAGCGCGCTCGCGGCGCTCGCATTCGCCGGCAAGTGCGTCACGGTCGGCGGAATGCCGGCGACGGCCCAGTGCCACCAGCCGCGTCCCGGCGCGTCGGGATCGAAAATCGTCACGGCGAAACTGCGCGTCTGCGCGGGCGCGCCGCGCCACGAGAGTTGCGGCGAGCGGTTGCCGCCCTTGCAATCCGAATCGCTGAAGAGCAGTTCGTGCCCAATCGTCTTGCCCGGCGTCAGTTCCGGGCTCGTCACGGAGAAGGCGTCTTGCGCGGCCGCGCCGCCCGCATGACACAGAAGCGCCGCCGCACTCGCGACGCCGAGCGTGAATGCAGCGACAGCGTGACCGGAACGCACGTTCCGACTTGCGAGGCGCATGGCTGACTCCTGGCAGCGGCTGGAACCCATATAGCAGCGTTTCGCCGGCTGCAACGATGTTTTTTGTCTCAGTGATGCGCTTCGTAGGAGGATGCAGTTTAACATTGCAACAAAGCATTAAAAGCTTGATCCTTGGGCCAAACGTATGGCGCGAAATCAGTCGTCTTTGTTAGTGCGCGCGGCTGATGGCGAAGACTCAAACTCGTAGATCAACATATGAACCATTTGAACTTGATTCGCGTGGCAGTCAGTCGACCGGATTTGGGAGAAGAATAAATGAGCCAGCGAATTCAGGTCATCATTGCGGACGACCATCCTGTGATTTTGTTCGGCGCCGCGCAGGCGCTCAGCAAGTTTCCGGAAGTCGATGTCGTTGGCCAGGCGCGTCAATCCACCGAGCTCGTCCAGCTACTGCAAAAAACGCCGTGCGACGTGCTGGTGACGGATCTCGCCATGCCTGGCGGTTCATACGGCGACGGCATGCCGCTCCTCGGCTACATCGGCCGCCAGTTCCCGAAGGTGCGGCTCGTCGTGCTGACCATGCTCGAAAATCCGGCTTTGCTCAAACGTTTGCGCGAAGTCGGCGTCGTGTCGATCATCAACAAGGCCGACGACATGAATCACATCGGCTGGGCGATTCAGCACGTGATGCGCGGGCAGGAGTATCTCGGGCCGTCGGTGAAGGCGGCGCTCGACAGCATGGGCATCGGCGCGTCCGGGCAGCAGCGCGGCGTCATCCTGTCGAAGCGCGAACTCGAAGTGGTGCGCCTTTTCGTGTCCGGCATGACCAATACGGAGATCGCGGGGCAACTGCGGCGCAGTATCAAGACCATCAGCACGCAGAAGAACACGGCAATGCGCAAACTCGGAATCGAACGAGACTCCGAATTATTCCAGTACGCGCAAAGCAACGGATTAATGAACCTCTCTGCCTATACGGGCGACGGTACGCTGGAAGATACGCCGCTGTCGGATTCGAAATCGTTATAGACGCCAATCTGCAAAAATAAAAAAGCCGCTGACTGAAATCAGCGGCTTTTTGTTTTAATCGCCTTCTAGCAACGATTAATTATTGCGGCGTGGCAGTGGCGCCGCCGTGCGCGGCCGACCATTCGGCCGGCGCGTGCAGGAATTTCTCGACTTCATCGAGCGTCTTGGTTTCGAAATAGCCCTGTTCCTTCGCGACGCGCAACACGTCCCACCACGTGGCGAGCGCGTGGAGATCCACGTCGATGTCCTTCAGCACGGACACGCTCTCCTTGAAGATGTTGTAGTGGAAGAGCACGAAGCAGTGGTTGACCGTCGCGCCAGCCGTGCGCAACGCGTTGATGAAGTTGATCTTGCTGCGGCTGTCCGTGGTCAGGTCTTCGACCAGCAGCACGCGCTGGCCTTCGGTCAGCAGACCTTCGATCTGCGCGTTGCGGCCGAAACCCTTCGGCTTCTTGCGCACGTACTGCATCGGCACCATCAGACGATCGGCGATCCACGCGGCGAACGGGATGCCGGCGGTCTCGCCGCCCGCGACGGCGTCGATCTGCTCGTAGCCGACATCGCGCAGAATGGTCGCTTCGGCCATTTCCATCAGGCCGCGGCGCACGCGCGGATACGAAATCAGCTTGCGGCAGTCGATGTACACCGGGCTCGCCCAGCCGGACGTGAAGATGAACGGTTTTTCCGCGTTGAAGTGCACCGCCTGCACTTCGAGCAGCATCTTGGCGGTGGTGTCGGAGATCGTCTGGCGATCGAAGCCTGTCATGGGCGAATCCTTGGACTGATGTGGCGCTTCTGGAAGCGGAAGGCGGCCGCGAGGGCCCTGGCGCATGAACCGGACGCCGACGAGCCGTCTTTCGAAGGGCTGTCCGGCGTTTTTCTGCGCGCGTGTCGACGGGACCGGCGCTGAAAGCGCCTGCGTTGTCCCATGCACAGCTAACCCGCGATTTTACCCGAGCCTGCGCGGCGGGGCGAGCAGCGCGGCGGCGCGCGTCCGGGCGACTTTTTTTGCGGTTGTGACGGCGGGCCGCTCGCCAGTACACTCGCCGCGCCTTCCGACCGCTTCCGACCGCTTCGATGAAATACGCACCGACGACACCCGATTCCCCCGATTCGTCGCCTCGCCACGCGTGGCATGCGCTCGCCGCATCCGTGCTCGGCTACGCGATGGACGGCTTCGACTTGCTGATTCTCGGCTTCATGCTTCCGGCCATCGCTGCCGACTTGCATCTGACGCCCGCGCAATCCGGCGCGCTCGTCACGTGGACGCTCGCGGGCGCGGTGGCGGGCGGCGTCGTGTTCGGCGTGCTGTCGGACTACTTCGGGCGCGTGCGCATGCTCACGTGGACCATTCTGGTGTTCGCCGTCTTCACGGGCCTCTGCGCGCTCGCACGCGGATACGGCGACTTGCTGTTCTATCGCACGCTGGCGGGCGTCGGGCTGGGCGGCGAGTTCGGCATCGGCATGGCGCTCGTCGCGGAAGCGTGGCCCGCGCGGCAGCGGGCGCGCGTGTCGTCGTATGTGGGGCTCGGCTGGCAACTCGGCGTGCTTGCCGCTGCGCTCCTCACGCCGCTGCTTCTGCCGATGATCGGCTGGCGCGGCATGTTCGCCGTCGGCCTGATGCCGGCCGTCGTCTCGTTTCTGGTGCGGCGGCGCGTGGCCGAACCCGCGCTTTTCACCGCGCGCCGCACGGAAAGCGCCGCGCGCAAGCTGCCGCTCAAGCGCCTGTTCGACAATGCGCGCACCGCACGCGCGAGCGTCGGCGTGATCGTGCTGTGCTCGGTGCAGAACTTCGGTTATTACGGGCTGATGATCTGGCTGCCGAGCTATCTGTCGAAGACGTTCGGCTATTCGCTCACGAAATCGGGCGTCTGGACGGCCGCGACCGTGCTCGGCATGGCGCTCGGCATCTGGCTGTTCGGCATCGCGGCCGACCGCTTCGGACGCAAGCCCGCGTTTCTCGTCTATCAGATCGGCGCGGTCGCCATGGTCTTCGTCTATTCGAATCTGACGAGCCCGGCTGCGCTTCTGCTCGGCGGCGCGGCGATGGGCGTGTTTGTCAACGGCATGATCGGCGGCTACGGCGCGCTGATCTCCGAGATCTATCCGACCGAAGCGCGCGCCACCGCGCAGAACGTGCTATTCAACACCGGGCGGGCGGTCGGCGGACTCGGGCCGGTCGTCGTGGGCGCGCTCGCGGCGCGCTATACGTTCGCGGTGGCGCTGGCGTTTCTCGCCAGCATCTATCTGCTGGATGTCGCCGCGACGCTCTTTCTGATTCCCGAAAAGCGCGGCGCGGAACTCGACTGAAAGCCACGGCGTGCGTCTTCTTCCGACGAAACGCACGCCCAGCAACGCTTCCGCGTGAAATGCTGCTTCGCGCCATTTGGGATACGCGGTGTACACTGAACGACCCAAAACAAGGCTCCGTTCGCCCGCTTCATCCCTGCCGGGCGGCACGCTGCGTCTATCCGACGCGCCGGGTGACTACAACATTGGTCCATCGATTCACATCCCGCCCACAGTGCCGAGCGGCCGCCGGCTGTGAACCCTGTTCAAAAAATTTCTAACGTCTCAGGCTAATCATGGACGAACAACTGAAGCAAAGCGCTCTCGCGTACCACCAGAATCCGCGTCCCGGCAAGATTTCCGTCACGCCGACCAAGCCGCTATCCAACCAGCTCGACTTGTCGCTCGCGTATTCGCCGGGCGTCGCGGCTGCGTGCATGGCGATCTACGACGAACCGCTCGACGCGCAGAAGTACACGTCGCGCGCGAACCTCGTCGGCGTCGTGACGAACGGCACCGCCGTGCTCGGCCTCGGCAACATCGGACCGCTCGCGGCCAAGCCGGTCATGGAAGGCAAAGGGTGCCTGTTCAAGAAGTTCGCGGGCATCGACGTGTTCGACATCGAACTGAACGAGACGGACCCGGACAAGCTCGTCGACGCCATCGCGATGCTCGAACCGACGCTCGGCGGCATCAATCTGGAAGACATCAAGGCGCCGGAATGCTTCTACATCGAAAAGAAGCTGCGCGAGCGCATGAAGATTCCCGTCTTCCATGACGATCAGCACGGTACGGCGATCATCGCGTCGGCGGCGATTCTCAACGGCCTGAAAGTGGTCGGCAAGACGCTCGACAACGTGAAGCTGGTCTGCTCGGGCGCGGGCGCCGCGGCCATCGCGTGTCTGGACCTGCTCATCGATCTGGGCCTCAAGAAGTCGAACACGATCGTCGTCGACTCGAAGGGCGTGATTTACGAAGGGCGCGGGAATCTGGATGCGTCGAAGGAGCGGTATCAGGCGAGCACCGACGCGCGCACGCTCGGCGACGCAATGCGCGGCTGCGACGTGTTCCTCGGCTGTTCGAGCGCGGGCGTGCTCAAGCCGGAAATGGTCGCGACCATGGCCGACAAGCCGCTGATTCTCGCGCTGGCGAATCCCGAGCCGGAAATCCGGCCGGAAGAGGCGAAGAAGGTGCGCCCGGACTGCATCATCGCGACGGGCCGTTCGGACTATCCGAACCAAGTCAACAACGTGCTGTGCTTCCCGTTCATCTTCCGTGGCGCGCTCGACGTCGGCGCGACGACCATCACGGAGGAGATGAAGCTCGCGTGCGTGCGCGCAATCGCGGAACTGGCCGAAGAAACCGATCAGGGCGATGAAGTCGCGAAAGCGTACGAAGGCCATTCGCTCGAATTCGGTCCGGAGTATCTGATCCCGAAGCCGTTCGATCCGCGTCTCATCATCAAGATTGCGCCGGCCGTCGCGCAGGCAGCGATGGACTCGGGCGTCGCGACGCGCCCGATTCAGGACATGGACGCGTATCGCGAGACGCTCGGCGCGACCGTCTACCGCACGGGCATGGTGATGCGCCCGGTGTTTGCGGCGGCGAAGGCCGCGCCGGCGCGCATCGCGTTTGCGGAAGGCGAGGACGAGCGCGTGCTGCGCGCCGCGCAGTTCGTGCTGCTGGAGAAGATCGCGAAGCCGATCATCATCGGCCGGCCGGCGGTCGTCGAAATGCGTCTGCAGAAGATGGGCTCGAAGCTGAAGCCGGGCGTCGATTTCGAGGTCGTGAATCCGGAAGACGATCCGCGCTATCAGAAGAGCTGGCAGGCGTATCACGAGATCGCCGCGCGTCAGGGCGTGACGCCGGACAGCGCGAAGGCGGCGCTGCGCAAGTTCAACACGCTGATCGGCGCGATCCTCGTTCATATGGGCGATGCGGACGGCATGATCTGCGGCCTCATCGACACGTATCAGGATCACCTGAAGTTCATCGACCAGGTGCTCGGCAAGGCGGAAGGCGCGGACAACTTCGCGGCGATGAACCTGCTCATGCTGCAAGGGCGCAACATCTTCATCAGCGACACCTATGTCAACGAATTGCCGACGCCCGAGCAACTCGCCGACATGACGATTCTCGCGGCGCGCGAAATCGAGCGATTCGGCATTCAGCCGAAGGTCGCGCTGGTGTCGAACTCGAACTTCGGCAGCGTGCCGAGCGCATCGAGCAAGCGCATGGCCGAGGCGCGCAAGCTGATCGCGGAACGCGCGCCGGACCTCGAAGTCGATGGCGAAATGCACGGCGATGCGGCTTTGTCGGAAAGCGTGCGTAAGGCGGCGTTCCCCGGCACGACGCTTTCGGGCGAGGCGAATCTGCTCATCATGCCGAACGTGGAAGCGGCGAACATCACGTACAACTTGCTCAAGATGGTGAGCGGCGAGGGCGTGACGGTCGGGCCGTTCCTGCTCGGCGCGTCGAAGCCGGTTCATATTCTGACGCCGGCGGCGACCGTGCGGCGGATTATCAATATGACGGCGGTGGCGAGTGCGAATGCCAGCGTGATGAAGGCGAGATAACGCGACTTAGCGAAGAAGTATTGGACGGCGATTCGGGAGACTGGATCGCCGTTTTTTCTCGTTGGCGGCTTATCCTGAACAGTCGAATCTCTACGGTCGCGCCCATGATTCAATTCGGAAAACGAATCAAGGAATGGAGCAGGCGTTGGAGATTATCGTTGAAACGTTCCGTGTTCGGGGCGAGAACTCGGCGTCACCCGTGCGCGTGCGTCCGCTAGCGGGCCAAGGGTTGAGCACGCAACTCCGCGTCGAGTGCAGCAAAAGCATGCGTGCGCAGTATCCGATCGGTACGCTGTTTCGCCTGGACGTGAGATTGATTCATCGTTTGGGAACGCCGTTGCTGTACGCGCACCACGCAGCGCCGTTCGAGCGAGTCGGCCTCGACGAAGCGTACCGGTTCATCGACACCATCTTCGGCCATGCGGACGCATCGAAATAAAAAAGGCGATTCGCTTTCGCGAACCGCCTTTGAGCGTGAAGCGGCGAGAATCAAGCCACTTGCCGCTTTTCCCCACTCTGATCGCGCCACCGCGCCAGCAACTTCTCCCACTTCACCTTCGCCGCCTTGACGTTGTTTTCCTTGATGTGCCCATAACCGCGCATCGAATCGGGAAGACTCGCCAGTTCGATCGCCAGCGGCAGCTTCTGCGGCGTCAATCCAGCGATCAGTTCCTTGACCAGCGCCTCATATTCGCCGATCAAAGCGCGCTCCATCTTCCGTTCGTCCGTGCGGCCGAACGGATCGAGCGCCGTCCCGCGCAGGACCTTCAGCCGCGCGAGCACGCGCATCGCGGACATCATCCACGGGCCGTACTGCTTCTTCACCAGATGCCCATGCGCGTCCTTCTTCGAGAAAGCCGGCGGCGCAAGATGCATCTTGATCTTCCAGTCGCCTTCGAAACTGCTCTTCACCTTCTCGATGAACGCCGGATCGGCATACAAACGCGCGACTTCGTACTCGTCCTTGTAGGCCATCAGCTTGTGCAGATTCTTCGCGACGGCCTCGGTCAGCAGATAGTCGCCGACGCCCAGTTCCGCTTCCGCCGCGCGCACTTGCGCGACGAGCCGTCCGTATTTCGCGGCATACGCGGCGTTCTGATACTTCGAGAGATAGTCGAGGCGCTTGTCGATCAGCGCATCCAGCGCCTTCGGCGTATGCAGCGCGATGACCTTGGCCGGCGTCGCATCGTGCGTCCCTTGCGCGAGACGCGCGACAGCCGGGAGATCGTGCGCCGCGCGGCGGCCCCATTCGAATGCGGCGAGATTCTTCTCGACCTGCACGGCGTTCAGCTCGATCGCGCGCACGATCGACTCATGCCGCAGCGGCACCCAGCCCATCTGCCACGCATAGCCGAGCACGAACGGATTCGTGTAGATCGCGTCGCCCATCAGCGCGACGGCGAAGCGGTTCGCATCGACGAGCGCGACATGCTCGCCCGCCGCCGCGCGAATGTCGGCTTCCGCGCTCGCGCCCGGGAAGCGCCAGTTCGGGTCCTTGATGAACGCGGCCGTCGGCGTCTGCGCGCTGTTCACGACCACGCGCGTGCGGCCCGGCTGCATCCGCGAGCCGCACTCGTCGCTGGCCGTGACGATCGCATCGCAGCCGATGACGAGATCCGCCTCGCCCATCGCGATGCGCGTCGCGTGGATGTCCGTCGGTTGGTTCGCGATCTGCACGTGGCTCATCACGGCGCCGCCCTTCTGCGCGAGGCCGGTTACGTCGAGCACGGTGACGCCCTTTTGCTCCAGATGCGCCGCCATGCCGAGCAGCGCGCCAATCGTCACCACGCCCGTTCCGCCGACGCCCGTCACCAGCACGCCGTACGGCCGGCCGATGTCGGGCAACTCCGGCGTGGGAACGGGCGGCATCGCGTCGCCGGCCACGCTCGTCGCCTTCGGCTTCTTCAACTGGCCGCCTTCCACCGTCACGAAGCTCGGGCAGAAGCCGTTCAGGCACGAGTAGTCCTTGTTGCACGTCGACTGGTTGATCTGCCGTTTCGTGCCGTATTCGGTGTCGAGCGGCTCGACGGACAGGCAGTTCGACTTCACCGAGCAATCGCCGCAGCCTTCGCACACGGCCTCGTTGATGACGACGCGCTTCGCCGGATCCGGAAACGCGCCGCGCTTTCTGCGGCGGCGCTTCTCGGTGGCGCAAGTCTGGTCGTAGATCAGGATCGACGTGCCGGGAATCTCGCGCAACTGGCGCTGAATGTCGTCGAGCTGGTCGCGATGATGCACGTCGATGCCCGGCGCGAGGCCGACGTCCGGCGTGTACTTTTCCGGCTGATCCGTGACGATGACGATCTTCGCCGCGCCTTCCGCCGCGAGTTGATGCGTGATCTGCGGCACCGTCAGCACGCCGTCGACCGGCTGGCCGCCTGTCATCGCGACGGCGTCGTTGTACAGAATCTTGTACGTGATGTTGACCTTCGACGCGATCGCCGCGCGAATGGCGAGCAGGCCGGAGTGGAAGTACGTGCCGTCGCCGAGATTGGCGAACACGTGTTTGTCGTTGGTGAACGGCGCTTGCCCGACCCACGCCACGCCTTCGCCGCCCATCTGGCTGAACGTGCTCGTGTTGCGGTCCATCCACACCGTCATGTAGTGACAGCCGATGCCCGCCATCGCACGCGATCCTTCCGGCACGTTCGTCGACGTGTTGTGCGGGCAGCCGGAGCAGAACCACGGCTTGCGCTCCGCTTCGACGCGCGGCCGCGCGAGCGCCTTCTCCTTCGCCTCGATCACGGCGATGCGCGCCGCGATGCGCGCGCGCACGTCGGCGGGCAGGTCGAACTTCGCGAGCCGCGCGGCGATGGCTTTCGCGATGATCGCGGGCGAAAGCTCGTAGTGCGCGGGCAGCAGCCAGTTGCCCATCGGCACGGACCATTCGCCGCCCGCGCCGTCTTTTTCGTCGAACTTGCCGAAGACGCGCGGACGCTGCGCATCCGGCCAGTTGTACAGCTCTTCCTTGATCGCATATTCGAGAATCTGGCGCTTCTCTTCGACGACCAGAATCTCCTTGAGGCCGCGCGCGAATTCCTGCGCGCCTTGCGCTTCCAGCGGCCACACGCAGCCGACCTTGTACAGGCGAATGCCGATCTGCGCGCAGGTTTCGTCGTCGAGGCCGAGATCGGTCAGCGCTTGACGCACGTCGAGATATGCCTTGCCGCCCGTCATGATGCCGAAGCGCGCGTGCGGCGCATCGATCTCGATGCGGTCCAGCTTGTTCGCGCGCACGTAGGCGAGCGCGGCGTACCACTTGTAGTCGAGCAGACGCGCTTCCTGCACGAGCGGCGGGTCGGGCCAGCGGATGTTGAGGCCGCCGTCGGGCATCGCGAAATCGGTCGGAATCACGATTTGCGTGCGATGCGGGTCGATATCCACCGACGCCGACGATTCCACCACGTCGGTCACGCATTTCATCGCAACCCAGAGGCCGGAGTAGCGGCTCATCGCCCAGCCGTGCAGGCCGAAGTCGAGATATTCCTGCACGTTCGACGGAAACAGCACCGGCAGCCCGCACGCCTTGAAGATGTGCTCGGACTGGTGCGCGAGCGTCGATGACTTCGCCGCGTGGTCGTCGCCGGCGAGCACGAGCACGCCGCCGTGCTGCGACGATCCGGCCGAATTGCCGTGCTTGAAGACATCGGCGGAACGGTCGACGCCGGGGCCTTTGCCGTACCACATCGAAAAGACGCCGTTGTACTTCGCGCTCGGGTAGAGGTTGACTTGCTGCGATCCCCAGACGGCGGTCGCCGCGAGATCTTCGTTCACGCCGGGCTGAAACACGACCTGATGCGCGGCGAGATACTTCTTCGCCTTCCAGAGCGACTGGTCGAGACCACCGAGGGGAGAACCGCGATAGCCGGAGATGAACCCGGCGGTGTTGAGACCTGCGACTCTGTCGCGTTCTTGCTGGAGCATCGGCAGGCGAACCAGCGCCTGGATGCCGCTCATGTACGCGCGGCCGCGTTCGAGGGTGTATTTGTCGTCGAGCGTGACGGATTTCAGCGCGGCTTCTAGCGAAGCTCTTTGTTCTGCGTCTAGCGGGGCGTTCATTCTGTGTGCTCCTCCACCCGGAGTTTGGGATCGCCAAAGCATGATTCGGGCCGTTGCGTCTTGTGAACGCGCAGGCCGGGACTTCAAGTTTGCCGACGCCCGCCCTTTCGAGACAGTGGTGGAAACCCGTTAAAAAATTCCTCACTTAGATGCCGTTTGCGTCGAAACGATGAAGCGCGGCGCGGGACGTCGAGACGTTTGTTACAGGGTGTAAATGTGACCGATACGCGGAACCCACGGTCTCGGCTCTGTCTAAACGGGCGCTTGCGCTGTTTCGCGCACGGTTTTCGAAAGCGCGGAACGGCGGGCAGTCGTACACACGCAGTCAGAAGGAGAAAATAATGAAGCAACGCCACATCCAGAGTTTCCTGATGGTCTCGGCGGCCTTTTTCGCTATCAGCGCGCCGATGGGCGGCGCGCGGGCGAACGGCGCGCCGTTCGGTGCCACTTCCGTGCCGCCGGTCGCCCAAGTGCGCACGCAGACGCCGCAGATGCGCGGCAGCGAGCGCCGCGAGTCCGAGCGCAGCAACGACGATAGCGCCGCCTGAAAGCATCGCTAGAAAACAAAAGGGACATGAACGCTGCGTTCATGTCCCTTTTTTGCGCCTTTTCGGTTCTTAGGCGCTCGTGTCCTTCAACACACCGCGCCGCATCTGATCGAGTTCGATCGATTCGAACAGCGCCTTGAAGTTGCCCTCGCCGAAGCCCTGATTGCCCTTGCGCTGAATGATCTCGAAGAAAATCGGGCCGATCTGATTCTCCGTGAAGATTTGCAGCAGGATTTCGTCGCGCACGCCGTCGATCAAGATCTTGCGCTTCTTCAGTTCCGCGACCGATTCGCCGTGATTCGGCACGCGCCGGTCGACGAGTTCGTAATACGTGTCGATGGTGTCCAGCAGCGCGATGTCCGACGCGCGGAGGCCGTCGACCGTCTCGTAAATATTGTCTGTGCCGAGCGCGATGTGCTGAATGCCTTCGCCGCGATACGCGTCGAGATATTCCTGAATCTGGCCGGCGTTTTCCGAACCTTCTTCGTTGATCGGAATGCGAATCTTGCCGCACGGCGAGGTCATCGCTTTCGACTTCACCGCCGTCACCTTGCCTTCGATGTCGAAATAGCGCACTTCGCGGAAATTGAAGAGGCGCTCGTAGAACTCCGCCCATTCGATCATCCGGCCGCGATGCACGTTGTGCGTTAGGTGGTCGATGTAGGTCAGTCCGTGGCCGACCGGATTCGGATTTGCGCCGGGAATCGGCTCGAAGTCGACGTCGTAGATGCTGATATCGCCGATGCTCCCCGGCTCTGCGCCGTTCTTGCCGCGCCAGCGGTCCACGAAATAGATCAGCGAATCGCCGATGCCCTTGATCGCCGGAATGTTCAGCTCCATCGGGCCGGTCTTGTTGTCGAAGCCCCACGCGCCGAGTTCGAGCGCGCGCTTGTACGCTTTCGCCGCGTCCGCGACGCGAAACGCGATCGCGCAGATCGACGGTCCATGCAGGCGCGCGAAGCGTTGCGCGAACGAGTCCGGCTCCGCATTGACGATGAAGTTGATTTCGCCCTGCCGGTACAGCGTCACGTTCTTGTGCCGATGCCGCGCGATCGCCGTGAAACCCATCTGCTCGAACAGCTTGCCGAGCGCGACCGGGTCCGGCGCGGTGTATTCGATGAATTCGAAGCCGTCGGTGCCGACGGGGTTCTCCCAGGTCGTAGTGCTCATGCGTGTCTCCGTTTTCTATGCGGCGCTTTGCCGCGACGTGGAGAGAAGTTTAGCCAGCGGACGGCGGCAAAAACTTGCGAAAGAAATCGCGTCTTCCTAAGATGGCGCACGAAACTGCCACCGATTCGCCGAATGGAGACCGAAAATGGCCGAGCCCGAACTCGATACGATCGACCGCAGAATCCTCGCGATTCTTCAGGAAAACGGGCGCCTGTCGAATCAGGAGATCGCGGATCGCGTGAATCTCTCGCCGAGTCCGTGCTTGCGGCGTATCCGGCGGCTGGAGGAGACGGGCGTGATTCGCGGTTACGTCGCGCTGCTGGACGCGAAGAAGGTCGGTCTGGGCTTGCTGGCTTACGTGAACGTGCGGCTCGAGAAGCGCGGCGGCATGCCCGCGTCGGCCGGCACGCCGAATCCGCCGACGCACGGCGATCTCTTCCGCGAAGCCGTGAGGTCGTGGCCGGAAGTGGTGGCCTGCGACGCGATGACGGGAGAGATGGATTTCCTGCTGCGCGTACAGGTGCGCGACATGGACCACTTCTCGCGCTTCGTGCAGGATCAACTGCTGCATCACCCTTCGGTGATCGACGTGCGTTCGAGTTTTTCGCTGGAACGCATCAAGGAGACGACCGCGCTGCCGCTGCGTTGAGCGCGTTCAGACAACGAAAAGGGCGGTGTGAGCCGCCCTTCGCATGATGTCGCTCGCAGCGCCGACCGCGCTGTCGGTGAACTCAGGCCGCGTTGGCCGTCGGCATGAACGCCCGGAAAACCTGCGACGCGCGATGCGCCTGGCGCTTGATGGCGTAATCGAACACGGCGGCTTGCTCTTGCAGCATTTCAGCCATGATGGTCGTCTGATCCGCGGGCGGCAGCGAGAGATACGCGTCGGCTTCGCCGTAGGCGTATTCGATCTTCATGCCCGACTTGCGCGCGATGTGCATCATCCGCGAGTTGCGCGACAGGCAATGCATGTACAGCACGGAAACGCGCGTATTGCGGCTGCGCATGGCGGCGCGCTCGAACAGCTTGCTGCCGATGCCGCGACCGCGCGCGCTTTCGAGCACCGAGACGCCGAATTCCGCAGTGCGCTTCTCGCCCTCGGCCGGCAAATACGCCAGATGACCGACGCCGAGCAGTTCCAGCGAATTGCCGAAGACGCCGAACACCGTGTCA
This sequence comes from Caballeronia sp. SL2Y3, assembly GCF_022879575.1. Taxonomy (NCBI): domain Bacteria; kingdom Pseudomonadati; phylum Pseudomonadota; class Betaproteobacteria; order Burkholderiales; family Burkholderiaceae; genus Caballeronia; species Caballeronia sp. SL2Y3. The sequence continues at coordinate 2,561,682 of NZ_CP084260.1, read as the reverse complement.
CTCGTGAAGTTCAGGTTCTGGACGTAGTTTTCGATGACGTGGTCCGGCACGATCTGCCCGAAGCGGAGCAACCGGTCGTCTTCGTCGAGGGCGAGGAAGTGGGTGAGCAGGCGTTCACGATCCGCGGAGGACAACTCGCGAACGAGAACCGGCAAGCGCGCGGCGTCCGGCAGCGGCCGATCGGAGGCGGCGGCGATCTGCGGTGCGGGGCGGTTGAAGGTCAGTTCCACGGTGTTCTCCTTGTTCGTATGCTGCAAAGCAAAACGAAGTTTATCGCTTTCAAGGAAAACGCGTACGGGAAAACCCTTAAAAGTAGTGGAGGAGTCGTTCTAGCTTGCGACTATCGCTAATAGAATCAGCTGTTTACGCGGCAACGGACACGGTGACGCAGCGCAACACGGGTCAATCTGCGGCGAGTCCGTGCTCGATCATCTGAACCACCTGTTCCGCGAAATCGCGATAACCGAGCTTGCCGCCCGGCTTTAGCCACGTGAATGTCCAGTTGATCATGCCGAAGACCATCATCGTGAGCGCGGTCTGATTCTCCTTCGTCACGCGCTTCGGATAGGCGCGGGCCAACTGGCGCGTGAACGCGGCGACGATATCCCGCTGACGGTCGAGCACGATCTCGCGCTGCGCGTCTTCGAGGTATTTCACGTCGTTCAGAAGCGCCACGTGCCGGCTATGCGATGTCTCGTATTCCGCCAGAAACGCGCGCACGAGTTCCGCGAAGGCTTCGCGCTCGCCCAGGCCGCGCCGCTGGCTCGCGCCTTCCACTTCCGCGATGATCAGCATGAGCCGCTTCGTGTAGCGGTCGAGCAGATCGAAGAGAATCGCTTCCTTGCTCTCGTAGTAGTGATAGAGCCGCGCCTTCGAGGTGCCGCTCGCGGCGGCGAGGTCGGACATCGACGTGCTCGGATAGCTGGTCTGCGCGAATTTGGCGGCGGCGAGTTCGAGAATCTGTTCGCGTTGAGTGTCGTGGTCAGGCGCTTTGGTGCGGGCCATGTGTCGGAAGCGTCTTTCGGCTTATTCGGCCTGAGTCGATGAGCGTCGCAATTCGGCGTGAGCCATATCCGACGGCGTGCCGCGTATTTTAAGCCGGCCCGCCGTGACCAGTTCCCGGCAGCGCCAGAACGCGACCGAATCGCTCATCAGAAAGTCGAAGCGCCGCGCCATCGCGCCCGCAGCGATGCGCTTGGCCGGTTGCCACTCGGGCGTGGCGAGTTCGAGGAGCGTTTCATCGACATCCAGCCACGTTCCGGACACCAGCATGTTGTCGCGCAGGCGACGGTTTTCCGCGCTCGAATGCTTCGCCTCCTGCCATTCGAGCGCGAGCCGGCTGATGCGCAGCACGGAAATAGGCGCCGCGGTCGGCAGCTTGGCGAGCAGTTGTCTGGGCGAGAACATGCCGACGGACGTCGCGCGGTCCGCCCGGCGCAGGCTGTCCGGATGCGCGTCCGGCGCCTCGATGGCGAGGTCGTCGAAGGTCAGTTTCGCTTCGTTCAGACGCTGGGGCGCATTGCGCAGGAAGTACGCCACGCGCCGAAGCGTGAGTTGATCCGCCGCGCTTTGTCCGTGCCAGACGACGACTTGTCCGTCGCCGCGCGCAAGCCGCCCAAGCAGCGCAAGCTGGCTCTGCAATTGATCCTCGATATCGGCGGGCGTGCTGGACACCTGACGCCAGAACGCCGCGCGCGCGACAGGCGATTCGTCGATGTCCCGCAGCGGCCCGACAGCGAGATCGTCGCGCAACGCGATGACCTGATCGGTGCGTTCGGCGAGCCGCAGCGCATGCGTGAGAGCGTCGGCCGCGCAGTCGCCATTGGTGACGTGAATCGTATTCATGGATGTCGGCTTGCCGGAAAGACGAAGGACCGCTCGGTAAGAGCGATCCCAGTTTAGCCAATCCCGCTACGCGCCGGTGTGGGTTGCCGCGCGGATCAGCGCTCGTCGAAGCTCACGACCACGCGCTCGCTCACCGGATGGCACTGGCACGTCAGCACGAAGCCGTCGTCAATTTCGTGCTGCGCCAGTGTGTAGTTCTTGTCCATTTTGACTTCGCCTTCCAGCACTTTCGCGCGACAGGTGCAGCAAACGCCGCCCTTGCACGCGTACGGCAGCGCGAGCCCCGCTTTCAGGCCGACGTCGAGCACGCTCACGCCTTCGTACGGCAGCCGCAGCTTGCGCTTCTTCCCGTCGATGACGAGTTCCAGATCGGCCGCAGGCGTGCTTTCCGTGATCTCGATTGGCGGCGCGCCCGCCTGCGGCAACGGCGTGCCGAACCGTTCGACGTGAATGCGATCCGGCGCGACGCCCGATTCCTTCAGCGCGGCTTCGGCGGCGTCCATCATCGGGCCGGGGCCGCAGATGAACGCTTCGTCGATCTCGCCGGGCGGCAAGAGGGAATCGAGAAACGCCTTGCACTTGGCCTTGTCCAGCACGCCGTTGAAAAGCTCGACGTCCTGCAAATCGTCGGACAGCACGTGATACAGCGAGAACCGGCTCATGTAGCGGTTCTTCAGGTCTTCCAGTTCCTCGGCGAACATGATCGCGTCGACGCTGCGGTTGCCGTAGACGAGCGTGAAGCGGCTCGTCGGCTCCATGTCGAGCGTGGTCTTGATGATCGCCAGCACCGGCGTGATGCCCGAGCCGCCGGAAAACGCGACGTAATGCTTCGCGTGGTCCGCGTTCAGATGCGTGAAGAAGCGGCCATCGGGCGTCATCACGTCGATTTCATGGCCGGGCTTGAGCGTGTCGAACGCGAAGTTCGAGAAGCGCCCGCCGCGCACGCGCTTGATGCCGATGCGCAGTTCGCCGTCGCGGTCGTAGTCGGTCACGCCGACGCAGATGGAATACGAGCGGCGCGTCTCCTCGCCGTCGATATGCGTTTTCAGCGTCACGAACTGGCCCTGCGTGAAGCGAAACGCGTCGCGCAGTTCGGGCGGCACGTCGAAGGAAACCGTGACCGCGTCGGCCGTCTCGGGGCGCACGTCGCGGATACGCAGCGGGTGAAATTGCGGAGTCGCCATAGGAGTCGTGTCGTGGAGAGGTCAGTACGGCTTGAAGTAATCGAACGGCTCGCGGCAATCGACACAGCGATAGAGCGCCTTGCACGCCGTCGAGCCGAATTGCGCGAGCTTCTCCGTGTGCGTGGAGCCACAGCGCGGACAGGCGATGACTTCCTTCTTGTACGGCACGAAGCGCATCGGCTTTTCCGTGCTGCTGCATGCGCCCGCCGGCGGCGCGATGCCGTAGCGGCGCAGCTTGGCGCGCGCTTCGTCCGTGATCCAGTCGGTGGTCCACGCTGGCGCGAGCACCGTTTCCACGCGATGCGCGCCGAGTTGCGCGCGGTCGATAGCCTCTGCAATGTCTTCCGCGATCTGCGACATGGCCGGACAGCCGGAGTACGTCGGCGTGATGACGACTTCGAGCACGCCGTCGTCGCCTTGGCGCACGTCGCGCAGAATGCCCAGTTCGCGGATCGACACCACCGGGATTTCAGGGTCCGGCACGGCTTCGAGCACGGACCACGCGCGCTCTATCGTCGTGTCCATGATCACCACGTCGCGCCCGGATGCTGCCGCGCGAGGCTTTGCATTTCCGCGAGCAGATAGCCCATGTGCTCGGAATGCTCGCCGAGCTTGCCCGTGCTGACGTGCTTGACCTCGGCGGGCGCTTGCAGCGTCGCTTCGTCGAGCGCGGATTGCACTTCGTCGCGCCATGCCGGTTCCAGATCGCTCGCGAGCGGCGCGATGCCGGCTTCCGCCACTGCGCGCTCGACGGCGTCCGGATGGAAGAATTCGCGCGTGTACGGCATCAGATAGTCGAGCGCCGCTTGCGCCCGGCGATGCGATTCCTCCGTGCCGTCGCCGAAACGCACGAGCCAGTCGCGGGCGTGATGCACGTGGTACCGCGTTTCCTTGATCGACTTCGCCGCGATGGCGGCGAGTTGCGTGTCCGACGAAGCCTGAAGCGCGGTCCAGACGTGCGCCATGAACGCCGAGTACAGAAAGTTGCGCACGATGGTCACGGCGTAATCGCGCTCGGTGCGCGCGGTGCCTGCGAGCGGGCCGAAGTGCGGCAGCTCGACCAGCGTGTAGTTCGCGAACTCCCGTTCGGTGCGGAAATAGGCGTAGTCGTCCTCGGTCTTCGCCGCGCCCGTCAACGCCGATTCGAGCGTGGCCGCATGCGAATACAGGAGCCGCGCCTGCCCGATCAGATCGAGGCTGATGTTCGCCAGCGCAATGTCCTCTTCCAGCGCCGGACCGTGGCTGCACCATTCGGCGTTGCGCTGACCGAGAATCAGCGCGTTATCGGCGAGGCGCAGCACATAGGCGAGATGTTCGGTGCTCATGTCGCGCGCTCACATATGGTTGATTTCGTCGGGCAGCATGAAAAACGTCGGATGCCGGTAGATCTTGTCGCCTGCCGGTTCGAAGAATTCGCCCTTGTCCGCCGGGTCGGACGCCGTGATCGCCGACGACGGCACCACCCAGATGCTCACGCCTTCCTGGCGGCGCGTGTAGACGTCGCGCGCCATGCGCAGCGCGGTGGCGGCGTCGGCCGCGTGCAGGCTGCCGCAATGCTTGTGATCCAGTCCCTGCTTGCTGCGCACGAAGACTTCCCAGATCGGCCATTCCTTGTTCATGTCGATGTCTCCCGTTCAGGCGGCTTGCTTGTGCGCACGCGCCTTCTGTTTTTCGGCGTAAGCGAGCGCGGCTTCGCGGACCCATGCGCCGTCGTCGTGCGCCTTCACGCGCGTGGCGAGACGCTCCTTGTTGCACGGACCGTCGCCGTTGACGACGCGCCAGAATTCGTCCCAGTCGATCTCGCCGTAGTCGTGCGCGCCGCGCGCCGCGTTCCACTTGAGGTCGGGGTCAGGCAGCGTCACGCCGAGAATCCTGGCCTGCTCGACGGTGGCATCCACGAACTTCTGGCGCAGGTCGTCGTTCGAAATGCGCTTGATGCCCCACGCGAACGACTGCCCGCTGTGGATGGAATCCTTGTCGCTCGGGCCGAACATCATCAGCACGGGCCACCACCAGCGGTTCACCGCCTGTTGCACGAGGTCCTTCTGCGCCTGCGTGCCTTTCATCATGGCGAGCAGCGCGTCGAAACCCTGCCGCTGATGGAACGACTCTTCCTTGCAGATGCGGATCATCGCGCGGGCGTACGGTCCGTAGGTGCAGCGGCAGAGCGGAATCTGGTTCATGATCGCGGCGCCGTCGACCAGCCAGCCGATCACGCCGACGTCCGCCCAGGTGGGCGTCGGATAGTTGAAGATGCTCGAATATTTCGCCTTGCCCGCGTGCAGCGCGGCGACGAGCTGATCGCGCGAGACGCCGAGCGTTTCGGCGGCGCTATATAGATAGAGGCCGTGACCGCCTTCGTCCTGCACCTTCGCGAGCAGGATCGCCTTTCGCTTGAGACTCGGCGCGCGGCTGATCCAGTTGCCCTCCGGCTGCATGCCGATGATTTCCGAATGCGCGTGCTGCGAGATTTGCCGGATGAGCGTCTTGCGGTAGGCCTCGGGCATCCAGTCCTGCGGCTCGATTTTGCCGTCGGCTTGCATGACCGCGTCGAAGCGTTGCTGCTGCGCGGAGGCGTCGGCGGGCGCGTCGGGCGCGGTCGGCTGGCCGGGAAGGTCGAGAGATTGGGTGTACATGGCGGACACTCGCTCTTGGAAAAGTCGCTGTGCGCCGATTATAAACCGACCGGCCGGTCGGTGAATCGCCTTTTTCGGGATAGGCGGGTTTTTCCTGAGGCGAGCGAGCGGCGAAAAACCGCTTCGCTGAACCTAAAGTTCTCCTGTCCTGTTCGCCTTATCGGGCGCGTTGTCTCTCGAGTGTGAGGCGGTTGGCCGATGCATCGGCGCGAGACAAAAGCCGCACGGGCGTTTCGCGGCGCACGGCTTCCCTGTACCGGAATTTCTGCTGTCTTGTTCGACTTCTCGCGCGTCGTCTCTTGAAGCGGAAGCGCTTGGCCGATGCATCGAGCATTACAAAAAAGCGGCGCGGCCGTTCCCGGTCGCGCCGCCTTCTTATAACCACATTGCTCCGAGCGCGTTACTCGACGCGTTGTCCCTCGAAGTCTTCGGCGTCCACGTCGTAGCCGGACGGTTCCCAGCGCACCGCCATCAGCGCGACCAGTCCGGCGAGCGGCGCGACCGCGATGATCCAGAACACTTTCGTCCCTAGCGCCGCCGACAGCACCGGAAAGAGGAAGAGCGAGACGGTCGAACTGGCGCGCATCAACGTCTGATTGAAGCCGACGCCCACGCCGCGCAAAGACGTCGGATAGCTGAGCGACGCGAACGTCATGCTGTGCGAGCCCGGCCCGACGCCTTGCCCGAGCAGGAACGCGGCGAGCAGCGCGATCGCGATGACGACCTGCGCGCCCGTCGCCGGCTTGCCGACCACCGCCAGCCCGACCAGCGCCACAAGCTGGAACGCGTAGCCGACGACCGTCAGCTTCCACGCGCCGAACTTCGGCACCGTGCGCACCGCGAACAGCCCGCCGGCAAACGCGAAGCAGAGATTCAGCGCGAGCGAGGCGAGAATCGTCGTGAGCATCGACTGCGCGAGGAAACTCGAAATGATGACCGGCAGACCGAACGCCACCGCGTTGTACGCGAACGACGACGCAATCGCGATGACGGTCGCCAGCACTGTGCGCCGCAGATACTTGCCGCGCAGCAGCGCGCCGTAGTTGCTCCACGTCGCGCCGCGCGGTTTCGCCGCTTTGGATGCGGCCAGCGCATCCGGATCGACGCGAGCGTCGACGCCATACGAGCGTTTCAGGATCGCGGCGGCGGCCGGCAAATCGCCCTGATTCGCGGCCCAGACGGGCGATTCGCTCATGTAGCGGCTGCGAATCGCGATGATCGCGATGGCCGGCACCGCGCCGAAGCCGAGAATCAGCCGCCAGAGCCATCCCGCGTTGTGCGCGGGCAGCGCCGCGTACAGACCGAGCACGAGCAAATACGAGATGCTGATCGCGGCGTACCACGTGGGGCACCACATCGCGACGCGAGCGGCCTTGTTCCCGCGTCCTTGCAGCCGCGAGAACTCGGCGAGGAACGCCATCGCGACCGGTAAGTCGATCCCGACGCCCAGTCCCATCACGAAGCGCGCTCCGCCGAGCACCCACGCGTTCGGCGCGAGCGCGCAGGCGATCGCCGCGATGACGAAAAAGAACATGTCGGCCATGAAGACGCGGTAGCGGCCGATCTTGTCAGTGAGATAGCCGCCGAAGAACGCGCCGATGATCGCGCCGAACGTGATGGCCGAGGCGACGAAACCGGTTCCGGTCGGCGTCAGCGAGAACTCGCGGGCGATGTCCTTGACGCCGAATGCTAGCGCGCCGAGATCGTAGGCATCGAGGAAGATGCCGCCGAGCGCGATCGCGACGACGATGCGCGCATCGCTGCCGATGGCCGCGCCGCGATTGACGAGATTCGAGACGTCGGCGGCGCTGCGGATGACGGGACGCGCATCGGCGGCGCCGGCCCGGGAAGGTGTTCGCTCGGGCGCGATAGATACGGACATGATCGACGGAATGTAGGAATTTGTGGATGCAACGAATCGCCGGATCGTATCCGGCTGGCGGGCGCTCACCAAATTCTTTTTTGTTATTTAATGACTTACGCCCGGGCGCACGCCTTCGTCCGCCAGATCAGACGCGATGCGACAATGTCGCTCCTCGTTTTCTCGCTACCTCGCATGACCTCAGTTGAAAACATCGAATCCGTGCAAGTCGCGGTCGTCGGCGGCGGACCGGCCGGGCTCATGGCGGCGGAGGCGCTCGCGGCGGGCGGCGCGAGCGTCGATGTGTTCGACGCGATGCCGTCGGTCGGACGCAAGTTCCTGATGGCGGGCAAGGGCGGGATGAATCTGACGCATTCCGAGCCTGCCGACGCGTTCATCGCGCGCTACGGCAAGCGCCGCGCGCAGATTGCGCCGCTGCTCGCGCGCTTCGACGCCGCCGCGTTGCGCGAGTGGGTGCATGGGCTGGGCGTGGAAACCTTCGTGGGAAGCTCGGGCCGCGTCTTTCCGACGGACATGAAAGCCGCGCCGATGCTGCGGGCGTGGCTGCATCGGCTGCGCGCGTCGGGGGTCAGGCTGCATATGCGGCATCGCTGGCTCGGCTGGACCGATGCGGGCGCCGGCGAATCCCGATTCGCGACGCCCGATGGCGAAAAGCGCGTGCGCCACGACGCACTCGTGCTGGCGGTCGGCGGCGCGAGCTGGCCGCAGCTCGGCTCGGACGGCAGCGCGATGACGTATCTGGCGGCGCGCGGCGTCGACGTGCGGCCGTTTCTGCCGTCGAATTGCGGTTTCGACGTCGACTGGTCGGCGCATTTTCGCGAACGCTTCGCGGGCGAGCCGCTGAAGTCGGTTGCGATTGGCCTCGAACGGGCTGACGGCGCGGTGGACTGGCGCGTCGGTGAATGCTTGCTGACGGAGCATGGCATCGAAGGCAGTCTGATTTACGCGCTGTCCGCGCAGATCCGGGATCGTCTGATGGAGCACGGCGACGCCGGCGCGCGCATTCTGCTGGATCTTGCGCCGCAGCTTTCCGCCGAGCGCGTCAGGGCCGAAGTGCTGCATCCGCGCGGCGCTCGGTCTCTGTCGAGCCATTTGCAGAGCCGGCTGCATCTCGCGGGCGCGAAGGCCGGCCTGCTGCGCGAATGTCTGACGAAAGACGAGTTCGCCGACCTCGACACGCTCGCCGCGCGCATCAAGGCGTTGCCGGTGCGCGTGCGACGTCCGCGGCCGATCGCGGAAGTGATCAGCAGCGCGGGCGGCGTTGCGTTCGAATCGCTCGATGCGCGTTCGATGCTGGTCGCACTGCCCGGCGTGTTTTGCGCGGGCGAAATGCTCGACTGGGAAGCGCCGACCGGCGGTTACCTGTTGACGGCGTGCTTTGCGAGCGGGCTTGTCGCGGGGGAGGGGGCGCTTGCGTGGCTCGGCGAGCGAGCGTGACTAGCGGACGCGAGCATGCGCTGCGAGGTGGACCGTCAACGTTCGGGCGGTGAAGCGGCTTCTGACGCTCGTTCGGCAACGGCCGCAATGCCTCTAGCCACGTGCACGAAGCGGCCGGGGTTCTGGCGTCGAACCGTCGCGTCGCGCAGGACCAAGCGCACGCCGGATGCAACGAGGCCGAGCCGCGAGCGTCATTCAGTAACAAGCCGAAACCCGCCAACTCCGCGCCTCACGCCGCAACCAGCCGCCAAAGCGACGTCACCTCCGCCGATCGCGCAGCGTGCAGCGGGTCCGACTTGTCCGCCGCGCGCGGGTGATGCGGTTTCACGTCGATCCGGCCGTCGACTTTCAACCCCGCTGCGTCGATCCATTCCTGAAGCTGCGCGCGCGTGCGCAGCCCGAGATGCTCGGCGAAGTCGGAAAGAATGAGCCAGCCTTCGCCGCCGGGCGTCAGATGCGCGGCGAGGCCGCCGAGAAAACCGCGCAGCATGCGGCTTTCCGGATCGTAGATCGCGTGCTCGATGGCCGAACTCGGGCGCGCCGGCAGCCACGGCGGATTGCACACGACGAGCGGCGCGCGTCCTTCGGGGAAGAGGTCGGCCTCGACGACCTGAACTTGCTTGCGCAGCCCGAGCCGGTCGATGTTCTCGCGAGCGCAGGCGAGAGCGCGCGCATCGACATCCGTGGCCACGACGCGCTCGACGCCGCGCCGCGCCAGCACCGCCGCGAGCACGCCGGTACCGGTGCCGACGTCGAACGCGAGCGATGTCGAGGGCAACGGCTGATTCGCGATCAGATCGACATACTCGCCGCGCACCGGCGAAAAGACGCCGTAATAAGGATGAATCCGCCCGCCCGTCGCCTTGATTTCGACGCCCTTCTTGCGCCACTCGTGCGCGCCGATCAGACCGAGGACCTCGCGCAGCGAGACCACTGACGGTTCCTGCGGCGGGCCGTACGCTTCCTCGCAGGCTTCACGCACGTCCGGCGCGCGGCGCAGCGGGATGACGTACTGCTCGTCGAGCGGAAGCACGAGCATCGCGAGCGTGCGCGCCCGCTGCGATTGAGCCAGTCGATGCATATTGAATGCATCGACCGGGGACGTCGGTTTGTCTTTATCCGACGCCGCTTTTTTTGCCTTGCGCGGCTTGTTGTCGATTCGCCGGGCCATCGCCTGCAAGAGCTGCCGCGCGTTCTGGAAGTCGCCGCGCCAGAGAATGGCCGTGCCCTCGCAGGCGAGGCGGTAGGCGTGATCCGCGGTCATTTGATCGTGACCGATGACGAGACGCTTCGGCGGCTGATTACCGCTTTCGGAGCGCCAGCGGGCAGAACGGCTTTCGCCGTCCTCTTCCCAATGGAGTCGGGGCGTGGAGCTTTCGGGTTGCATAGAGGTACGTCGTGAAAGGATTGGCTGCATTGTGAGGCCAATCGATGCGGGCGGGTCGGTGACGCGCGTTTTCTTCCCGATTCGGCGGCGCGTTTGCTGTGACGATCGGGCACAATTTGGACTTTTTCCGAACGCCACCGCCGAATGAAGTCTAAGCTCCTCACCGCACTCTGCGCGGCCGCGCTTGCTTTCCCGTTCACCGCCGCGTCGCTGGCGTTTGCAGCCGAGACGGCCGGGGCGCCCGCAAACGACCACTGGGTCAGCGCCTGGGGTACGGCGCTTCAATCGATTCCGCAACTCGCGAATCTGCCGCCGCTTTATCGCGCGCCGGAAGTCGGGGGCCGAACGGTCCGGCAAATGATCTATCCCCAGATTGCGGGCAAGCAAATCCGCTTGCGCATCAGCAACGTGTACGGGACGGCGCCGCTCGTAATCGAGTCGATGAGCGTTGCGCGCGCCGTCAGCGGCAGCAGCCCCGCGTTTCAGGGCGGCAGCGCTCGGCCCGTGCTATTCGCCGGCAACAAGACGGTGACGGTCGCGCCGGGCGGGCAAGCCACGAGCGATCCGCTCGCGTTCGACGTGGCCGCCGGTCAGCCGCTCGCGGTCAGCATGTTCATGGGGAAAGACCAAAAGCTCGTCGCGTGGCATCGCGTTGCGAGCCAGGTCAATTACGTTTCGACGCCCGGAGACCGCACGGGCGATGCTTCTCCCGCAGCCTTCCGGACTCGTTTCACGCAGTACGCGTGGCTGACGAACGTGTCAGTGGAGAATCCGTCGGCGCGGGCAGTCGTTGCAATCGGGGATTCGATTACCGACGGCATGCGCTCGACGCTGAACGCGAATCGGCGCTGGCCGGACGCTCTCGCACGCGAGATCGCGCAAAAGAACGGCGGGCAGGCGGCGGTCATCAACGCGGGCATCAGTGGAAATCGGCTGCTCAGTAATTCGCCTTGCTACGGCGAAGCGCTCGTGAGCCGATTCGATCGCGACGCGCTGCGGCAGCCGGGCGTGCGCGCGGTGATCGTGCTGATCGGCATCAACGATATCAATTTCGCTGCGATGCCGGCGCACGGCGGCCTCGACTGCGATGCGCCGCATACCGAGGTCAACGCCGACGCGCTGCTGCGCGGGTATCAACGACTCATCGCGCAGGCGCACCAGCGCGGCCTCAAGATTTACGGCGCGACGCTTACGCCGGCGTCGCTGCCGCCGGAACGCGAGGCGATTCGCACGGCGGTCAATGCGTCGATCCGCGCGAGCCGGGCCGTCGATGGCGTCATCGACTTCGATCAGGCGCTGCGCGATCCGGCCCGGCCGAGCGCGCTGCAGCGGCGTTTCGACAGCGGCGACAACATTCACCCTAGCGACGCCGGTTACGCCGCGATGGCGGCTGCGGTGCCCATGGACGTCATCCTCGGAACGGGGAAGTAAGCGTCTCGGGATAGCCCGCAAAAAAATCTTGCGTCATCACCTTGTCATTGGCGTTTGCTTGGCCTAGAATTCCGCTCCTCGTCGCAAGATGAGCGCCGCCAAAGAAACAGGCGGTCTCCAAAGTCCTCAGTTTTGAAAGCGAAAGCAGAAAAAAGCTGTTGACAAGGAGAAAAAGATTCCTCATAATCTCGTTTCTCTGCTGCTGATGCAGCGACGCAAGACGAAGCGGTGCTGAGCGAGGTTCTCGGTACGGTGAAGTAAAAAGTCTTGGCGGATTGCTCTTTAAAAACTAACAGCCGATAAGTGTGGGCGCTTGATGGTGAGTGCGGCCGGTTCTTCGGAGCCGGGCAAGCAAAAGTATCAAGAGTCTCACACGAAGTATCAGAGGAAGGTTTGTCTGTCGAGAGACGGATTAATCATCGTCAGTACGTTGAGTGAGCGACCGGTTCTTAGATGAACCGAAAACAGTAACAGGCATTGAACTGAAGAGTTTGATCCTGGCTCAGATTGAACGCTGGCGGCATGCCTTACACATGCAAGTCGGACGGCAGCGCGGGCTTCGGCCTGGCGGCGAGTGGCGAACGGGTGAGTAATACATCGGAACGTGTCCTGTAGTGGGGGATAGCCCGGCGAAAGCCGGATTAATACCGCATACGATCTACGGAGGAAAGCGGGGGATCTTCGGACCTCGCGCTGTAGGGGCGGCCGATGGCAGATTAGCTAGTTGGTGGGGTAAAGGCCTACCAAGGCGACGATCTGTAGCTGGTCTGAGAGGACGACCAGCCACACTGGGACTGAGACACGGCCCAGACTCCTACGGGAGGCAGCAGTGGGGAATTTTGGACAATGGGGGCAACCCTGATCCAGCAATGCCGCGTGTGTGAAGAAGGCCTTCGGGTTGTAAAGCACTTTTGTCCGGAAAGAAAACTTCGTCCCTAATATGGATGGAGGATGACGGTACCGGAAGAATAAGCACCGGCTAACTACGTGCCAGCAGCCGCGGTAATACGTAGGGTGCGAGCGTTAATCGGAATTACTGGGCGTAAAGCGTGCGCAGGCGGTCTGTTAAGACCGATGTGAAATCCCCGGGCTTAACCTGGGAACTGCATTGGTGACTGGCAGGCTTTGAGTGTGGCAGAGGGAGGTAGAATTCCACGTGTAGCAGTGAAATGCGTAGAGATGTGGAGGAATACCGATGGCGAAGGCAGCCTCCTGGGCCAACACTGACGCTCATGCACGAAAGCGTGGGGAGCAAACAGGATTAGATACCCTGGTAGTCCACGCCCTAAACGATGTCAACTAGTTGTTGGGGATTCATTTCCTTAGTAACGTAGCTAACGCGTGAAGTTGACCGCCTGGGGAGTACGGTCGCAAGATTAAAACTCAAAGGAATTGACGGGGACCCGCACAAGCGGTGGATGATGTGGATTAATTCGATGCAACGCGAAAAACCTTACCTACCCTTGACATGGTCGGAATCCTGCTGAGAGGCGGGAGTGCTCGAAAGAGAACCGGCGCACAGGTGCTGCATGGCTGTCGTCAGCTCGTGTCGTGAGATGTTGGGTTAAGTCCCGCAACGAGCGCAACCCTTGTCCTTAGTTGCTACGCAAGAGCACTCTAAGGAGACTGCCGGTGACAAACCGGAGGAAGGTGGGGATGACGTCAAGTCCTCATGGCCCTTATGGGTAGGGCTTCACACGTCATACAATGGTCGGAACAGAGGGTTGCCAAGCCGCGAGGTGGAGCCAATCCCAGAAAACCGATCGTAGTCCGGATCGCAGTCTGCAACTCGACTGCGTGAAGCTGGAATCGCTAGTAATCGCGGATCAGCATGCCGCGGTGAATACGTTCCCGGGTCTTGTACACACCGCCCGTCACACCATGGGAGTGGGTTTTACCAGAAGTGGCTAGTCTAACCGCAAGGAGGACGGTCACCACGGTAGGATTCATGACTGGGGTGAAGTCGTAACAAGGTAGCCGTATCGGAAGGTGCGGCTGGATCACCTCCTTTCTCGAGCTTCGCACGAAACTAGCAAGCGCTCACGCTTATCGGCTGTGGTTTAGAAACAGGCTAAGGGTCTGTAGCTCAGTCGGTTAGAGCACCGTCTTGATAAGGCGGGGGTCGTTGGTTCGAATCCAACCAGACCCACCATACCGGGGGATTAGCTCAGCTGGGAGAGCACCTGCTTTGCAAGCAGGGGGTCGTCGGTTCGATCCCGTCATCCTCCACCAATCTTCAATGCCAAGTGTTTGACACGAGCACTTGGCATTGGCGATTGCTAGCCAGTTGATGCTGTGGGTATTGCAAGACACCTATCGGCTAAACGTTCTTTAACAATCAGGAAGAAGTAGTAAAGAGATTATCTGAAAGCACTTAGAGATGGGTGTGAGTAGGGTAGTCAGGGTAGTGATTGTATCGAGTATGAAAAGTGATCTTAATTGATGACTTGGAATACGGCACAACGCGAATACTCAGCCTGTAGCGTGTGAGTCTAGAGCAGCAAAGAGACACACTCGTTATAGGGTCAAGCGAACAAGTGCATGTGGTGGATGCCTTGGCGATCACAGGCGATGAAGGACGCGGTAGCCTGCGAAAAGCTTCGGGGAGCTGGCAAACGAGCATTGATCCGAAGATGTCCGAATGGGGAAACCCACTCCGTATGGAGTATCCATAGCTGAATACATAGGCTATGTGAAGCGAACGCGGTGAACTGAAACATCTAAGTAACCGCAGGAAAAGAAATCAACCGAGATTCCCAAAGTAGTGGCGAGCGAAATGGGAAGAGCCTGTACTCTTTATTTGTATTGTTAGCTGAACGCTCTGGAAAGTGCGGCCATAGCAGGTGATAGCCCTGTAAGCGAAAACAGTATGAAAGAACTAGGGGTACGACAAGTAGGGCGGGACACGTGAAATCCTGTCTGAAGATGGGGGGACCATCCTCCAAGGCTAAATACTCGTGATCGACCGATAGTGAACCAGTACCGTGAGGGAAAGGCGAAAAGAACCCCGGGAGGGGAGTGAAATAGATCCTGAAACCGCATGCATACAAACAGTCGGAGCCCTGTCAAGGGGTGACGGCGTACCTTTTGTATAATGGGTCAGCGACTTACGTTCAGTAGCGAGCTTAACTGATTAAGGCAGGCGTAGCGAAAGCGAGTCCGAATAGGGCGATCAGTTGCTGGGCGTAGACCCGAAACCAAGTGATCTATCCATGGCCAGGTTGAAGGTGCGGTAACACGTACTGGAGGACCGAACCCACTAACGTTGAAAAGTTAGGGGATGAGCTGTGGATAGGGGTGAAAGGCTAAACAAACTTGGAAATAGCTGGTTCTCTCCGAAAACTATTTAGGTAGTGCCTCGTGTATCACCTTCGGGGGTAGAGCACTGTCATGGTTGTGGGGTCCATTGCGGATTACTACGCCATAGCAAACTCCGAATACCGAAGAGTGCAATCACGGGAGACAGACATCGGGTGCTAACGTCCGGTGTCAAGAGGGAAACAACCCAGACCGCCAGCTAAGGTCCCAAAGATTGGCTAAGTGGGAAACGAAGTGGGAAGGCTAAAACAGTCAGGAGGTTGGCTTAGAAGCAGCCACCCTTTAAAGAAAGCGTAATAGCTCACTGATCGAGTCGTCCTGCGCGGAAGATGTAACGGGGCTCAAGCCAGTCACCGAAGCTGCGGATGCGTGTTTTACACGCATGGTAGGAGAGCGTTCCGTAAGCCTGCGAAGGTGCGTTGAAAAGCGTGCTGGAGGTATCGGAAGTGCGAATGCTGACATGAGTAGCGATAAAGGGGGTGAAAAGCCCCCTCGCCGTAAGCCCAAGGTTTCCTACGCAACGTTCATCGGCGTAGGGTGAGTCGGCCCCTAAGGCGAGGCAGAAATGCGTAGCTGATGGGAAGCAGGTCAATATTCCTGCACCATTGTTAGATGCGATGGGGGGACGGATCGCGGAAGGTTGTCCGGGTGTTGGACGTCCCGGTCGCTGCATTGGAGAAGGTGCTTAGGCAAATCCGGGCACATAATTCAAGGGTGTGGCGCGAGTGACTTCGGTCACGAAGCAATTGGAAGTGGTTCCAAGAAAAGCCTCTAAGCTTCAGTCTAACGATGACCGTACCGCAAACCGACACAGGTGGGCGAGATGAGTATTCTAAGGCGCTTGAGAGAACTCGGGAGAAGGAACTCGGCAAATTGGTACCGTAACTTCGGGATAAGGTACGCCCTGGTAGCTTGACTGGCCTGCGCCAGGAGGGTGAAAGGGTTGCAATAAACTGGTGGCTGCGACTGTTTAATAAAAACACAGCACTCTGCAAACACGAAAGTGGACGTATAGGGTGTGACGCCTGCCCGGTGCCGGAAGATTAAATGATGGGGTGCAAGCTCTTGATTGAAGTCCCGGTAAACGGCGGCCGTAACTATAACGGTCCTAAGGTAGCGAAATTCCTTGTCGGGTAAGTTCCGACCTGCACGAATGGCGTAACGATGGCCACACTGTCTCCTCCCGAGACTCAGCGAAGTTGAAGTGTTTGTGATGATGCAATCTCCCCGCGGCTAGACGGAAAGACCCCATGAACCTTTACTGTAGCTTTGCATTGGACTTTGAACCGATCTGTGTAGGATAGGTGGGAGGCTATGAAACCGGAACGCCAGTTTCGGTGGAGCCGTCCTTGAAATACCACCCTGGTTTGTTTGAGGTTCTAACCTTGGTCCGTGATCCGGATCGGGGACAGTGCATGGTAGGCAGTTTGACTGGGGCGGTCTCCTCCCAAAGCGTAACGGAGGAGTACGAAGGTACGCTAGGTACGGTCGGAAATCGTGCTGATAGTGCAATGGCATAAGCGTGCTTAACTGCGAGACCGACAAGTCGAGCAGGTGCGAAAGCAGGTCATAGTGATCCGGTGGTTCTGTATGGAAGGGCCATCGCTCAACGGATAAAAGGTACTCTGGGGATAACAGGCTGATACCGCCCAAGAGTTCATATCGACGGCGGTGTTTGGCACCTCGATGTCGGCTCATCTCATCCTGGGGCTGTAGCCGGTCCCAAGGGTATGGCTGTTCGCCATTTAAAGAGGTACGTGAGCTGGGTTTAAAACGTCGTGAGACAGTTTGGTCCCTATCTGCCGTGGGCGTTGGATATTTGAAGGGGGCTGCTCCTAGTACGAGAGGACCGGAGTGGACGAACCTCTGGTGTACCGGTTGTCACGCCAGTGGCATCGCCGGGTAGCTATGTTCGGAAGAGATAACCGCTGAAAGCATCTAAGCGGGAAACTCGCCTTAAGATGAGATATCCCCGGGGCTTCGAGCCCCTTGAAGGGTCGTTCCAGACCAGGACGTTGATAGGTCAGGTGTGTAAGTGCAGTAATGCATTGAGCTAACTGATACTAATTGCCCGTAAGGCTTGATCCTATAACCAGTGTGTTTTGTCGGTCAAAGTTAGCGCTTCAGCGCTTACTTGGACCCCACCCTCGAAGAGGGCGCCACTGGTCGAGTAACAGCGTGTGCGACAATCGCCACCCGAATTCACTACTACTTCTTCCCCGATTGGTTGTAGCGCCCCCCAAGGCGATACAACATCCCCTTTATGCCTGATGACCATAGCGAGTCGGTCCCACCCCTTCCCATCCCGAACAGGACCGTGAAACGACTCCACGCCGATGATAGTGCGGATTGCCCGTGTGAAAGTAGGTAATCGTCAGGCTCCCCCTTGCTCAAACAAAAACCCCACCTCGAAAAGGTGGGGTTTTTGCGTTTGGGCGATCAACTATAAGTGAGAGCCTCATCGATTCGCTTCGCAAGAAGCACTTGACAACCGCGTGTTGTTACCCCATAATCGATAGTTCTCTGCGGAGGGGTGCCCGAGTGGCTAAAGGGGGCAGACTGTAAATCTGTTGGCTTACGCCTACGTTGGTTCGAATCCAACCTCCTCCACCAGAATTCAAGCGGTAAGGGAATCCAACCCTCGCGGGTGTAGCTCAATGGTAGAGCAGAAGCCTTCCAAGCTTATGACGAGGGTTCGATTCCCTTCACCCGCTCCAGTGTCGGTTTTGTAGTGCCCATGTGGCTCAGTGGTAGAGCACTCCCTTGGTAAGGGAGAGGTCGGCAGTTCGATCCTGCCCATGGGCACCAGCTGTATCAGTCTAGTAAGTTGCGCGCGGCGCAAGGTGCGAAAATCCTGTTAGGAGTCGAAAATGGCCAAAGGTAAATTCGAGCGGACCAAGCCGCACGTGAACGTGGGCACGATCGGTCACGTTGACCACGGCAAGACCACGCTGACGGCAGCGATCACGACGGTGCTGACCGCCAAGTTCGGCGGCGAAGCCAAGGCGTACGACCAGATCGACGCGGCGCCGGAAGAAAAGGCACGCGGCATCACCATCAACACCGCGCACGTCGAGTACGAAACGGCTAACCGCCACTACGCACACGTCGATTGCCCGGGCCACGCCGACTACGTGAAGAACATGATCACGGGCGCCGCGCAGATGGACGGCGCAATCCTGGTGTGCTCGGCCGCTGACGGCCCGATGCCGCAAACGCGTGAGCACATCCTGCTGGCCCGTCAGGTCGGCGTGCCGTACATCATCGTGTTCCTGAACAAGTGCGACATGGTGGACGACGCCGAGCTGCTCGAGCTCGTCGAAATGGAAGTGCGCGAACTCCTGTCGAAGTACGACTTCCCGGGCGACGACACGCCGATCATCAAGGGTTCGGCCAAGCTCGCGCTGGAAGGCGACAAGGGCGAACTCGGCGAAGTGGCGATCATGAACCTGGCCGACGCGCTGGATACGTACATCCCGACGCCGGAGCGCGCAGTGGATGGCGCCTTCCTGATGCCGGTGGAAGACGTGTTCTCGATCTCGGGTCGCGGCACGGTGGTGACGGGTCGCGTCGAGCGCGGCGTCATCAAGGTTGGCGAGGAAATCGAAATCGTCGGTATCAAGCCGACGGTGAAGACCACTTGCACGGGCGTGGAAATGTTCCGCAAGCTGCTCGACCAAGGTCAAGCGGGCGACAACGTCGGTATCCTGCTGCGCGGCACGAAGCGCGAAGACGTCGAGCGCGGCCAGGTGCTGGCCAAGCCGGGTTCGATCACGCCGCACACGCACTTCACCGCTGAAGTGTACGTGCTGAGCAAGGACGAAGGCGGCCGTCACACGCCGTTCTTCAACAACTACCGTCCGCAGTTCTACTTCCGTACGACGGACGTGACGGGCTCGATCGAGCTGCCGAAGGACAAGGAAATGGTGATGCCGGGCGACAACGTGTCGATCACGGTCAAGCTGATCGCCCCGATCGCCATGGAAGAAGGTCTGCGCTTCGCGATCCGCGAAGGCGGCCGTACCGTCGGCGCAGGTGTCGTTGCCAAGATTATCGAGTAAGAGCCAGAGATCTCTCGGTAGTCTGTAGTTTTCGGGGTCGGCGAAACCGTCGGCCCCAAATGGTTTAGGGGTATAGCTCAACTGGCAGAGCGTCGGTCTCCAAAACCGAAGGTTGGGGGTTCGATTCCCTCTGCCCCTGCCACATTCTCGCGCCAAGTGGCGCTGCTTAAGGTGTTATGGCGAATCCTTCAGTCGAAACTGTAAATACTTCCAGCGATAAGTTGATGTTGGTGGCTGGGGTATTGTTGGTCTTGGCCGGGTTCGTGGGTTTCTTCTTGCTCAGCGGCCAAGAGTGGTATGTCCGCGGTCCGGCGCTTGCTGTCGGTTTGGTTGCTGGTGTCGCTGTCGGCCTTCTTTCTGCGCCCGGGAAGGGCTTCATCGCCTTCGCGAAAGACTCGTACAAAGAAGTGCGAAAGGTCGTCTGGCCTACGCGAAAAGAGGCGACGCAGACCACGCTGGTGGTCTTCGCATTCGTCCTCATCATGGCCATCTTCCTTTGGCTTAGCGACAAGTCAATCGAATGGGTAATTTTCTCGGCGATTCTGGGTTGGAAATGATATGAGCGATACTCCGACATCTCCGAGTGGAAAGCGTTGGTATGTGGTGCACGCCTACTCCGGCATGGAGAAGAGCGTGCAACGTGCGCTTCAGGAGCGCATCGAACGAGCGGGAATGCAGGACCAGTTTGGTCAAATTCTCGTTCCGACCGAAGAGGTTGTGGAAGTCAAAGGTGGCCACAAATCGGTGACCGAGCGTCGTTTCTTCCCGGGCTACGTCCTGGTCGAAATGGAAATGACGGATGAGACCTGGCACCTCGTGAAAAACACGGCGAAGGTAACGGGTTTCGTTGGCGGTGCACGCAATCGGCCGAGCCCGATCTCCCCGCGCGAAGTCGAAAAGATCATGTCGCAGATGCAGGAAGGTGTCGAGAAGCCGCGGCCGAAGACACTGTTCGAAGTCGGCGAGATGGTGCGAGTGAAAGAAGGTCCGTTCACCGACTTCAACGGCAACGTCGAGGAAGTGAATTACGAAAAGTCCCGGGTCCGCGTTTCAGTCACGATCTTCGGGCGGTCGACGCCGGTTGAACTTGAGTTCGGCCAGGTCGAAAAGGTTTAAGAACACATCGCGCGGGGTCATCGGTCTCGCGCGATTCGCGCTTACGGCCCGCGTAACGGCCGTTGAGGAGCGTCAGTAGTCGTCAGGTGAACGCGCGCTATCACTCACCGAACGCTCACGCGTTCAGCAGAGGTTTTCAACATGGCAAAGAAAATTATCGGCTTTATCAAACTGCAGATTCCTGCAGGTAAAGCCAATCCGTCGCCGCCGGTCGGTCCGGCGCTGGGCCAGCGCGGCCTGAACATCATGGAGTTCTGCAAGGCGTTCAACGCGCAGACTCAGGGCATGGAGCCGGGTCTGCCGGTGCCGGTCGTCATTACGGCATTCGCGGACAAGAGCTTCACGTTCATCATGAAGACGCCGCCGGCTACCGTTCTGATCAAGAAGGCAGCGGCAGTGCAAAAGGGTTCGAGCAAGCCGCACACCGACAAGGTCGGCAACATCACCCGCGCTCAAGCGGAAGAAATCGCGAAGACCAAGATGCCGGACCTTACGGCAGCTGATCTGGATGCAGCCGTGCGCACCATCGCCGGTAGCGCGCGTTCGATGGGTATCACTGTGGAGGGCGTGTAAATGGCTAAGCTTTCGAAGCGCCTTCAGGCATTTGCAAACAAGGTCGATCGTCAAAAGCTGTATCCGATTGACGACGCGCTGAACCTGATCAAGGAGTGCGCAAGCGCCAAGTTCGACGAGTCGATCGACGTCGCCGTTCAACTCGGCATCGATGCGAAGAAGTCGGACCAAGTGGTTCGTGGTTCCGTCGTTCTGCCCGCTGGCACCGGTAAGTCGGTTCGCGTCGCAGTATTCGCGCAAGGCGACAAGGCCGAGCAAGCACGTGCAGCCGGCGCGGACGTGGTCGGCATGGAAGACCTGGCTGAGCAAGTCAAGGCCGGCAATCTGAACTTCGACGTCGTGATCGCTTCGCCGGACACGATGCGCGTGGTCGGTACGCTGGGCCAGATCCTCGGTCCGCGTGGCCTGATGCCGAACCCGAAGGTCGGCACTGTGACGCCGGACGTGGCTCAAGCAGTCAGGAACGCAAAGGCTGGTCAAGTGCAATTCCGTGTCGACAAAGCCGGTATCATCCACGGCACCATCGGCCGTGCGTCGTTCGAACCCGCTTCGCTGCGTCAAAACCTGTCCGCGCTGATCGACGCGCTGAACAAGGCAAAGCCGGCGACGAGCAAGGGCGTGTACCTGCGCAAGATTGCGCTGTCGAGCACGATGGGTGTCGGCGTTCGCGTGGACCAAGCCACGCTGGCGCAACAGTAAAGATTTTGACGCGGTCGTCAGACCGCGTTCTCAAGGGCTTTGGGCGGTTGCGCAACAGTCGTTTGGTTGGGCAGCCGGTTGTCAAAGACCGTTGGTGGCGGTGCAGTAGTCGGGCGGCGCCTTAATTCAAGCCAACGCAGATGGCGAACCCGAAACAGTTTTGCAGTGGTTGAAGCCGGTTGTCGACCGTTTTCAGATGGTCACCAACCGCTTGAAATACTCCTAACAGTCGGACGCCGTTGTCGAACGTGGTGCATGAAGGTTGGACACCTGAGTGCATCGAATCTGGAGGTTTAACCGTGCCACTGAACAAAGAAGATAAGCAGGCAGTCGTCGCTGAAGTCGCCGCGCAAGTCGCGAAGGCTCAGACGATGGTGCTCGCTGAGTATCGTGGGATCACGGTTGGCGATCTGACCAAGCTGCGCGCGAAAGCGCGTGAGCAACAGGTGTATCTGCGCGTGTTGAAGAACACGCTGGCGCGTCGCGCCGTCGAAGGTACCCCGTTCGCTCCGCTGGCTGAGCAGATGACCGGTCCTCTGATCTACGGCATCTCGGAAGATGCCATTGCCGCAGCCAAGGTCGTCAACGACTTCGGCAAGAGCAATGACAAGTTGATCATCAAGGCTGGTTCCTACGAAGGCAAGGTGATGGATAAGGCGGGCGTGCAAGCGCTGGCCAACATCCCGAGCCGCGAAGAGCTGCTCTCTAAGCTGTTGTTCGTCATGCAAGCACCTGTTTCCGGCTTCGCGCGCGCTCTCGCCGCGCTGGCAGAGAAGCAAGGCGAAGCTGCATAACGTCACGCTTGAGCCACAGTTGCTCAGTTAGGTAAAGATCGCTAGCTCGATCCGAATTCAATTTAGGAGTATTTCAAATGGCAATCGCAAAAGAAGACATCCTGGAAGCCGTTGGCGCGATGTCGGTTCTGGAACTGAACGAGCTGGTCAAGGCGTTCGAAGAGAAGTTTGGCGTGTCGGCTGCTGCTGTTGCGGTCGCTGGCCCGGCTGCTGGCGGTGCTGCCGCTGCTGCTGAAGAGCAAACCGAATTCACGGTGAACCTGCTCGAAGCCGGCGCGAACAAGGTCTCGGTCATTAAGGCTGTTCGTGAACTGACGGGTCTCGGCCTGAAGGAAGCGAAGGACCTGGTCGACGGCGCACCGAAGCCCATCAAGGAAGCGGTGCCCAAGGCTGCTGCTGAAGAAGCGAAGAAGAAGCTGGAAGACGCAGGCGCGAAGGCTGAAATCAAGTAAGTTTCATTGCGCTGTGCGAAGGCTGGCGGTTTTTCACCGCCGGCCTTTTTGTGCTTTGTGGGGTCCGAGTTTTTATGCGCGTTGGCAAGCATAAACGGCCCCGCAGAAGCCAAAGACAACGGTCGGGTCGGCAATATATTCCGGCATTTGTCTTTGTCTTCTGAAGCGACTGCAGAAGGCAAGTTTGGTCGGGTAGCGGGAAACACAGGCATCCGCTGCCGTCAGCCAGCGGTTGGTAGCGGCCAACCACCAAGCTTCTAGACTCGCGCGTCCTCCCCGGACAGCGGCGCGGGTCTCAGTCGGTGAACACCGGGCCGTGTCGTCGAGGTATCCCGCCTCGGTAACGCCCGCCGTGATTCGGAGATCGTATGCAATATTCCTTCACCGAGAAGAAGCGTATTCGCAAGAGTTTCGCGAAGCGCCCCATCGTTCACCAAGTTCCCTTTTTGCTGGCGACCCAGCTTGAATCATTCCAGACGTTTCTGCAAGCGGAGACGTCTTCTTCGCAGCGCAAGGCAGAAGGCTTGCAAGCTGCGTTCACCTCTGTTTTCCCGATCGTTTCGCACAACGGCTTTGCGCGTCTGGAATTCGTCAGCTACATGCTGTCGCCGCCCGCATTCAACATCAAGGAATGCCAGCAGCGCGGCCTGACCTATTGCTCCGCCCTGCGCGCAAAGGTCCGTCTCGTTCTGCTCGACAAAGAGTCGCCGAGCAAGCCCGTCGTGAAGGAAGTCAAGGAACAGGAAGTGTACATGGGCGAAATTCCGCTCATGACCCCGACCGGTTCTTTCGTCATCAACGGTACCGAGCGCGTGATCGTGTCGCAGCTCCACCGTTCGCCGGGCGTGTTTTTCGAGCACGACAAGGGCAAGACGCATAGCTCCGGCAAGCTGCTGTTCTCGGCGCGTATCATTCCTTACCGCGGTTCGTGGCTCGACTTCGAGTTCGACCCGAAGGACGTGCTGTACTTCCGCGTCGACCGTCGCCGCAAGATGCCGGTCACGATTCTGCTGAAGGCCATCGGCCTGACGCCGGAACAGATCCTCGCGAACTTCTTCGTGTTCGACAACTTCGCGCTGATGAGCGAAGGCGCGCAGATGGAATTCGTGCCGGAGCGTCTGCGCGGCGAAGTTGCGCGCTTCGACATTCAGGATCGCGAAGGCAACGTCATCGTCACGAAGGACAAGCGGATCAACGCAAAGCACATTCGCGACCTCGAGAACGCCAAGACGAAGTTCATCTCGGTGCCCGAGGAGTATCTGCTCGGCCGCGTGCTGGCGAAGAACGTGATCGATCCCGAAACGGGCGAAGTCATCGCGAACGCCAACGAGGAAATCACCGAAACGGTCCTCGAGAAGCTGCGCGAAGCGAAGGTCAAGGAAATCCAGACGCTGTACACGAACGATCTGGACCAGGGTCCGTACATCTCGTCGACGCTGCGTATCGACGAAACGGCGGACAAGATGGCCGCGCGTATCGCGATCTATCGCATGATGCGTCCGGGCGAGCCGCCGACCGAAGAAGCGGTCGAGGCGCTGTTCAATCGTCTGTTCTACAGCGAAGACGCGTACGACCTGTCGAAGGTCGGCCGCATGAAGTTCAACCGCCGCGTGGGCCGTGACGAGATCATCGGGCCGATGACGCTGCAGGACGACGACATCCTCGCGACCATCAAGATTCTCGTCGAGCTGCGTAACGGCAAGGGCGAAGTCGACGACATCGACCACTTGGGCAATCGTCGCGTGCGTTGCGTCGGCGAACTCGCGGAAAACCAGTTCCGCGCGGGTCTCGTGCGTGTCGAGCGTGCTGTGAAGGAACGCCTCGGTCAGGCCGAAAGCGAAAACCTGATGCCGCACGACCTGATCAACTCGAAGCCGATTTCGTCGGCGATTCGCGAGTTCTTCGGTTCGTCGCAGCTGTCGCAGTTCATGGACCAGACCAACCCGCTGTCGGAAATCACGCACAAGCGTCGCGTTTCCGCACTCGGCCCGGGCGGTCTGACGCGTGAGCGCGCAGGCTTCGAAGTCCGCGACGTGCATCCGACGCACTACGGCCGCGTGTGCCCGATCGAAACGCCGGAAGGTCCGAACATCGGCCTGATCAACTCGCTCGCGCTCTACGCGCACCTGAACGAATACGGCTTCCTCGAAACGCCGTATCGCAAGGTCGTGGACGGCAAGGTGACGGACCAGATCGACTACCTGTCAGCGATCGAAGAAGGCCGTTACGTGATCGCGCAGGCGAACGCGGCAGTGGCCGAAGACGGCACGCTGACCGACGAACTCGTCTCGTCGCGTGAAGCCGGCGAAACGCTGATGGTCACGCCGGACCGCATCCAGTACATGGACGTGGCGCCGTCGCAGATCGTGTCGGTCGCGGCATCGCTGATTCCGTTCCTCGAGCACGACGACGCGAACCGCGCGTTGATGGGCTCGAACATGCAGCGTCAGGCCGTGCCGTGTCTGCGTCCGGAAAAGCCGGTCGTCGGTACGGGCATCGAGCGTACCGTGGCGGTCGACTCGGGCACGACGGTTCAGGCCATGCGTGGCGGTGTCGTGGATTACGTGGACGCGGGCCGTATCGTGATTCGCGTGAACGACGATGAAGCCGTCGCCGGCGATGTCGGCGTGGACATCTACAACCTGATCAAGTACACGCGTTCGAACCAGAACACGAACATCAACCAGCGTCCGATCGTGAAGATGGGCGACAAGGTCTCGCGCGGCGACGTGCTGGCCGACGGCGCCTCGACGGATCTGGGCGAGCTCGCGCTCGGCCAGAACATGCTGGTCGCGTTCATGCCGTGGAACGGCTACAACTTCGAAGACTCGATCCTGATCTCGGAGAAGGTCGTCGCGGACGATCGTTACACGTCGATCCACATCGAAGAACTGAACGTCGTTGCTCGCGACACGAAGCTCGGACCGGAAGAAATCACGCGCGACATTTCGAACCTCGCGGAAGTGCAGCTTGGCCGTCTCGACGAGTCGGGCATCGTGTACATCGGCGCGGAAGTCGAAGCGGGCGACGTGCTCGTCGGCAAGGTCACGCCGAAGGGCGAAACCCAGCTGACGCCGGAAGAAAAGCTGCTGCGCGCGATCTTCGGCGAGAAGGCATCGGACGTGAAGGACACGTCGCTGCGCGTGCCCTCGGGCATGAGCGGCACCGTCATCGACGTGCAGGTGTTCACGCGCGAAGGCATCACGCGCGACAAGCGCGCGCAACAGATCATCGACGATGAACTGAAGCGTTACCGCCTGGACCTGAACGACCAGCTTCGTATCGTGGAAGGCGACGCGTTCTCGCGTCTCGCGCGTATGCTGAACGGCAAGGTCGCGAACGGCGGTCCGAAGAAGCTCGCGAAGGGCACGAAGATCGACCTCGCGTACCTCGAAGACCTCGACCACTACCACTGGTTCGACATCCGCCTCGCGGACGAAGAAGCAGCGGCGCAGCTCGAAGCCATCAAGGATTCGATCGAGCAGAAGCGTCACCAGTTCGACCTAGCGTTCGAAGAGAAGCGCAAGAAGCTCACGCAAGGCGACGAACTGCCGCCGGGCGTGCTCAAGATGGTCAAGGTGTATCTCGCCGTGAAGCGTCGCTTGCAGCCTGGCGACAAGATGGCGGGCCGTCACGGTAACAAGGGTGTCGTGTCGAAGATCGTGCCGATCGAAGACATGCCGTACATGGCCGATGGCCGTCCGGCCGACGTCGTGCTGAATCCGCTCGGCGTGCCGTCGCGGATGAACGTGGGTCAGATTCTCGAAGTGCATCTGGGCTGGGCCGCGAAGGGTCTCGGCTGGCGCATCGGCGAGATGATGCAGCGTCAGGCGAAGATCGAAGAATTGCGTCAGTTCCTCACGCAGATCTACAACGAGTCGGGCCGCAAGGAAGAGCTGGAAGGCTTCTCGGACGACGAAATCGTGGAGCTGGCGAAGAACCTGCGCGAAGGCGTGCCGTTCGCGACGCCGGTGTTCGACGGCGCGACGGAGGACGAAATGTCGCGCGCGCTGGACCTAGCGTTCCCGGACGACGTGGCGCAGAACCTCGGCATGAATGCGTCGAAGAACCAGGTGCAGTTGCACGACGGCCGCACGGGCGAGCCGTTCGAGCGCAAGGTCACGGTCGGCTACATGCACTATCTGAAGCTGCACCACCTGGTCGACGACAAGATGCACGCGCGTTCGACCGGTCCGTACTCGCTCGTCACGCAGCAGCCGCTGGGTGGTAAGGCGCAGTTCGGTGGCCAGCGTTTCGGTGAAATGGAAGTGTGGGCGCTCGAGGCGTATGGCGCATCGTATGTGCTGCAGGAAATGCTGACGGTCAAGTCGGACGACGTGACGGGCCGGACGAAGGTGTATGAGAACCTCGTCAAGGGCGATCACGTGATCGACGCCGGCATGCCGGAATCCTTCAACGTGTTGGTGAAGGAAATCCGCTCGCTCGGTATCGACATCGATCTCGACCGCAACTAATCGGACTACGGAGAGAAAGCAATGAAAGCTCTGCTCGATCTATTCAAGCAAGTCCAACAAGAAGAAGTTTTTGATGCGATCAAGATCGGCCTCGCGTCGCCCGACAAGATCCGTTCGTGGTCGTTCGGCGAAGTGAAGAAGCCGGAGACCATCAACTACCGCACGTTCAAGCCGGAGCGGGATGGTCTGTTTTGCGCGAAGATTTTCGGGCCGATCAAGGACTACGAGTGCCTGTGCGGCAAGTACAAGCGCCTGAAGCACCGTGGCGTGATCTGCGAGAAGTGCGGCGTCGAGGTGACGCTGGCGAAGGTGCGCCGCGAGCGCATGGGCCACATCGAACTGGCTTCGCCGGTCGCGCACATCTGGTTTTTGAAGTCGCTGCCGTCGCGTCTGGGCATGGTGCTCGACATGACGCTGCGCGACATCGAGCGCGTGCTGTACTTCGAGGCATACGTGGTCATCGATCCGGGCATGACGCCGCTGAAAGCGCGGCAGATCATGACGGAAGAGGATTACTACAACAAGGTCGAAGAGTACGGTGACGAATTCCGTGCCGAAATGGGCGCGGAAGGCGTGCGCGAACTGCTGCGTTCGATCAACATCGACGAGCAGGTCGAACTGCTGCGCACCGAGCTCAAGAACACGGGTTCCGAAGCGAAGATCAAGAAGTACGCGAAGCGCCTGAAGGTGCTCGAGGCTTTCCAGCGTTCGGGCATCAAGCCTGACTGGATGGTGCTCGAAGTGCTGCCGGTGCTGCCGCCGGAACTGCGTCCGCTCGTGCCGCTCGACGGCGGCCGTTTCGCGACGTCGGACCTGAACGACCTGTATCGCCGCGTCATCAACCGTAACAACCGGTTGAAGCGTCTGCTCGAACTGAAGGCGCCTGAAATCATCGTCCGCAACGAAAAGCGGATGCTGCAGGAAGCCGTCGATTCGCTGCTCGACAACGGCCGTCGCGGTAAGGCCATGACCGGCGCGAACAAGCGTCCGCTGAAGTCGCTCGCTGACATGATCAAGGGTAAGGGCGGTCGTTTCCGTCAGAACCTGCTCGGTAAGCGCGTGGACTACTCGGGCCGTTCGGTGATCGTGGTCGGCCCGACGCTCAAGCTGCATCAGTGCGGCCTGCCGAAGCTGATGGCGCTCGAACTGTTCAAGCCGTTCATCTTCAACAAGCTGGAAGTGATGGGTGTCGCTACCACCATCAAGGCTGCGAAGAAGGAAGTCGAGAACCAGACGCCGGTGGTGTGGGACATCCTCGAAGAGGTGATCCGCGAGCATCCGGTCATGCTGAACCGCGCGCCGACGCTGCACCGTCTCGGCATTCAGGCTTTCGAGCCGGTGCTGATCGAAGGTAAGGCAATCCAGCTGCACCCGCTCGTTTGCGCGGCGTTCAACGCCGACTTCGACGGTGACCAGATGGCCGTTCACGTGCCGCTGTCGCTCGAAGCGCAGATGGAAGCGCGCACGCTGATGCTGGCGTCGAACAACGTCCTGTTCCCGGCCAACGGCGATCCGTCGATCGTGCCGTCGCAGGATATCGTGCTCGGCCTGTATTACGCATCGCGTGAAGCCATCAACGGCAAGGGCGAAGGCCTCACGTTCACGGGCGTGTCGGAAGTGATCCGCGCGTACGAGAACAAGGAAGTCGAGCTGGCCTCGCGCGTCAACGTGCGTATCACCGAAATGGTGGCGAACGAAGACACGAGCGAAGGCGCGCCGAAGTTCGTGCCGAAGGTCACGCTGTACGCAACGACCGTCGGCCGCTCGATCCTGTCGGAGATTCTGCCGCCGGGCCTGCCGTTCTCGGTGCTGAACAAGCCGCTGAAGAAGAAGGAAATCTCGCGCCTGATCAACACGGCGTTCCGCAAGTGCGGTCTGCGCGAAACGGTGATCTTCGCCGACCAGCTGATGCAGATGGGCTTCCGCCTCGCGACGCGCGCCGGCATCTCGATTTGCGTGGACGACATGCTCGTGCCGCCGCAGAAAGAGACGATCGTCGGCGACGCAGCGAAGAAGGTGAAGGAGTACGACCGTCAGTACATGTCGGGTCTCGTCACCGCGCAGGAACGCTACAACAACGTGGTCGACATCTGGTCGGCAACGTCGGAAAGCGTCGGCAAGGCGATGATGGAACAGCTCGCAACCGAACCGGTCATCGACCGTGACGGCAACGAGACGAAGCAGGAGTCGTTCAACTCCATCTACATGATGGCCGACTCAGGCGCGCGTGGTTCCGCGGTGCAGATTCGTCAGTTGGCCGGTATGCGCGGCCTGATGGCGAAGCCGGACGGCTCGATTATCGAGACGCCGATTACCGCGAACTTCCGCGAAGGCCTGAACGTGCTGCAGTACTTCATCTCGACGCACGGCGCGCGTAAGGGTCTGGCGGATACGGCACTGAAGACGGCGAACTCGGGTTACCTGACGCGTCGTCTCGTGGACGTGACGCAGGATCTGGTCGTGGTCGAAGACGATTGCGGTACGTCGAACGGCGTTGCAATGAAGGCGTTGGTCGAAGGCGGTGAAGTCGTCGAAGCGCTGCGTGACCGTATTCTCGGTCGTGTGGCGGTGGCGGACGTCGTCAATCCTGAGACGCAGGAAACGCTGTTTGCGTCGGGCGATCTGCTCGACGAAGACGCGGTGGAAGAGATCGAGCGTCTCGGCATCGACGAAGTGCGTGTGCGCACGCCGCTGACCTGCGAAACGCGCTACGGCCTGTGCGCCGCGTGCTACGGCCGCGACCTTGGCCGTGGCTCGCGCGTGAATGTCGGCGAAGCAGTCGGCGTGATCGCGGCGCAGTCGATCGGTGAGCCGGGCACGCAGCTGACCATGCGTACGTTCCACATCGGTGGTGCGGCATCGCGTGCGGCGGTTGCATCGACGGTGGAAGCGAAGAGCAACGGTACGGTGCGTTTCACGGCCACGATGCGCTACGTGACCAACGCGAAGGGCGAGCAGGTCGTCATTTCGCGTTCGGGCGAAGCGATCATCGCGGACGACCTCGGTCGCGAGCGTGAGCGTCACAAGATCCCGTACGGCGCGACGCTGCTGCAACTCGACGGCGCCACGATCAAGGCCGGCTCGCAACTCGCGCAATGGGATCCGCTGACGCGTCCGATCATCACCGAGTGGGGCGGTACGGTGAAGTTCGAAAACGTCGAGGAAGGCGTGACGGTCGCCAAGCAGATCGACGACGTGACCGGTCTTTCGACGCTCGTCGTGATCGACGCGAAGCGCCGCGGCTCGCAGGCCGGCAAGAGCGTGCGTCCGCAGGTCAAGCTGCTCGACGCGAACGGCGAGGAAGTGAAGATCCCGAACACCGAGCATTCGGTGCAGATCGGCTTCCAGGTCGGCGCACTGATCACCGTGAAGGATGGTCAGCAAGTGCAGGTCGGTGAAGTGCTGGCGCGTATCCCGGTTGAAGCGCAGAAGACGCGTGACATTACCGGTGGTCTGCCGCGCGTGGCCGAACTGTTCGAAGCGCGCTCGCCGAAGGACGCCGGCATTCTGGCGGAAGTCACGGGCACGACGTCGTTCGGTAAGGACACGAAGGGCAAGCAGCGTCTCGTCATCACGGACCTCGAGGGCAATCAGCACGAGTTCCTGATCGCGAAGGAAAAGCAGGTGCTGGTGCACGATGGTCAGGTCGTCAACAAGGGCGAAATGATCGTCGACGGTCCTGCGGATCCGCACGACATCCTGCGTCTGCAGGGTATCGAGGCGTTGTCGCGCTACATCGTGGACGAAGTGCAGGACGTGTACCGTCTGCAAGGCGTGAAGATCAACGACAAGCACATCGAAGTGATCGTGCGTCAGATGCTGCGCCGCGTGCAGATCGTCGACAACGGCGATACGCGCTTCATTCCGGGCGAACAAGTCGAGCGGTCGGACATGCTCGACGAGAACGACCGCATGATCGCGGAAGACAAGCGTCCGGCGACGTACGAGAACGTGCTGCTCGGTATCACGAAGGCTTCGCTCTCGACCGATTCGTTCATCTCGGCGGCGTCGTTCCAGGAAACGACTCGCGTGCTGACCGAAGCGGCGATCATGGGCAAGCGCGACGATCTGCGCGGTCTGAAGGAAAACGTGATCGTCGGCCGTCTGATTCCGGCCGGTACGGGTCTCGCGTTCCACAAGGCGCGCAAGAGCAAGGAGTCGGCGGATCGCGAACGCTTCGACCAGATCGCTGCCGAAGAGGCATTCGATTTCGGTACGCCGGAAGCTCCGGCAACGGAGCAGCAGCCGCATACCAACGAGTAAGCGTCTTCTACTCGTAGCAACTCGAACCGCCCGGTTTTCGCCGGGCGGTTTTTTTTCGTCCCTTCTTGCCGATCCGCGCCTCGGCCGAACGGCTAACGTTGCGTTTTCACGCGTGGGCGCGCGAGCTTGCGTTGATAGAATTCGTTATCCTCCACGCCGCAGTCCGCGCTTCTTTCCTATGTCCCGTCCGCTCCAAATTCTCAACGAAGTATTCGGCTATCCGGCCTTTCGCGGACAGCAGGCGGAAATCGTCGAACATGTCGCGAACGGCGGCGATTCACTCGTGTTGATGCCCACGGGCGGCGGAAAGTCGCTGTGTTATCAGATTCCGTCGCTGGTGCGCAAAGAGGCGGGCTTCGGCGCGGGAATCGTCGTTTCGCCGCTGATTGCGCTGATGCAGGATCAGGTTGCCGCGCTCACGGAATTGGGCGTGCGCGCCGCGTATCTCAATTCCACGCTCTCGGGCGCCGAGGCCGCCGCGACCGAACGCGCGCTTCGCAACGGCAGCATCGATCTGCTGTATGTCGCGCCCGAGCGTCTCATGACGCCGCGCTTCCTCGAGCTGCTCGAAAGCTCGCCGGTCGGTCTGTTCGCCATCGACGAGGCGCACTGCGTCTCGCAATGGGGTCACGATTTCCGGCCTGAATACATTCAGCTTTCGGTGCTGCACGAGCGTTTCCCGAACGTGCCGCGCATCGCGCTCACCGCAACGGCGGACGCCATCACGCGCGATGAGATCGTGCACCGCCTTGCGCTCGACGACGCGCGCATCTTCGTGTCGAGCTTCGACCGGCCGAACATCCGCTATCGGATCGTCGAGAAGGACAACGCGCGGTCGCAATTGCTCGATTTCATCCGCGCCGAGCACACGAACAAGGACGGCACGACGGACGCGGGCGTGGTCTATTGCCTCTCGCGTCGCAAGGTTGAGGAAACGGCGGACTGGCTGAAGGGGCAGGGCGTTCGCGCGCTGCCGTATCACGCCGGCATGGAGTTCGAGACGCGCCAGAAGCATCAGGAGATGTTCCAGCGCGAGGAAGGCATCGTGATGTGCGCGACGATTGCCTTCGGCATGGGCATCGACAAGCCGGACGTGCGGTTTGTCGCGCACCTCGATTTGCCGAAGAGCGTTGAAGGCTATTACCAGGAAACCGGGCGCGCGGGCCGCGACGGCCTGCCCGCCAACGCGTGGATGGCGTACGGCCTGGGCGATGTCGTGCAGCAGCGCAAGATGATCGACGAATCCGATGCCGACGACGCGCACAAGCGCGTGCAGACCGGCAAGCTCGACGCGCTCCTCGGCCTATGCGAGGCCGCGACGTGCCGCCGGGTGCGCCTTCTTGCGTACTTCGGCGAGACGAGCACGCCGTGCGGAAACTGCGATACGTGTCTCGAACCGCCCGCGTCGTGGGACGCGACGCGCGAGGCGCAGATGGCGCTGTCGTGCGTGTATCGCGCGCAGAAGGCCAGTGGTTTTCACTTCGGCGCGGGGCATCTGATCGACATTCTGCGGGGCACGCGTAGCGAGAAGGTCTTGCAGCGCGGCCACGACAAGCTGTCCACCTTCGGCGTCGGCGCGAGCCTGTCGGAACCGGAATGGCGCGCGGTTTTCAGGCAACTGGTCGCGTTCGGTTTTCTTGCCGTCGACCATGACGGATTCGGCGCGCTCGTCCTGACCGACGCCAGCAAGCCCGTGTTGAAGGGCGAAGAACGCGTCACGCTGCGCAAGTACGTGAAGCC
This sequence comes from Caballeronia sp. SL2Y3, assembly GCF_022879575.1. Classification (NCBI taxonomy): domain Bacteria; kingdom Pseudomonadati; phylum Pseudomonadota; class Betaproteobacteria; order Burkholderiales; family Burkholderiaceae; genus Caballeronia; species Caballeronia sp. SL2Y3. The sequence continues at coordinate 2,528,389 of NZ_CP084260.1, read as the reverse complement.
GGTGCGCAACCGGCAGTCGTCGGGCCGAACCGGGGAGCGCGCCGACCCGACCGCAGGCATGTCGCCGCGCGAGAAAGCGCGGTGGGATCGCTTGCGAACCTGGCGGGCCGAGACCGCGAAAACCGACGGCGTGCCGGCGTACGTCATCTTCCACGACGCGACGCTTGCCGAAATCGCCCGCAGCGATCCCGATACGATCGAGGACTTGCGGCACATTCCGGGCATCGGCGTGCGCAAACTCGAGCGTTTCGGCGACGAACTGCTCGACGTGGTCGGCGCCGACTGACGTTGCGCTGGCGAGCGGCTCACAAATTCATGCAACGTATTGACCGGATTGGCATTTTCGGAATATGATGCTAGGTTCTCGTTCTTGGCGAGTTTCGGGATCCTGCTTAACGTAGGGTTCGCGCAGACAGTAGCCATCCACGAGAAAGTCAGACGCGCGATTCCTTCGCTTTGCCCGTTCGGAATCGCGCCGATTTTGTTCATTTTTAGGATTAAACGATGCCAACCATCAATCAACTGGTTCGCAAAGGCCGCGCGTCGGAAACGACGAAGAGCAAGTCGCCGGCCCTGCAGGACTGCCCGCAGCGTCGCGGCGTGTGCACCCGCGTGTACACGACGACGCCGAAGAAGCCGAACTCGGCACTTCGTAAAGTTGCCAAGGTTCGTCTCACGAACGGCTTCGAAGTCATTTCGTACATCGGTGGTGAAGGCCACAACCTGCAGGAACACTCGGTCGTGCTGATTCGCGGCGGTCGTGTGAAGGACTTGCCGGGTGTGCGTTACCACATGGTCCGCGGCTCGCTGGATACCCAGGGCGTCAAGGATCGTAAGCAGGCTCGCTCGAAGTACGGTGCGAAGCGTGCCAAGGCTGGCAAGTAATCGCCGGTTCGAGCAGTCGAAGTAGTTTCAGGTCGCCGCAAGGCGGTTAATGCGGTAGTGCCGGATGTGCCGGTGCTGTCGAGTAAGTGGTCACCCGGCCAAGCTGGTTTAGTCGAGAGATGGATCGGGTTAGTTGGTGGCCGCGGAGCGGAAAAACCGCTCCAACTGAAAAGGTAAAGGAAGAATCATGCCGCGTCGTCGCGAAGTCCCCAAGCGGGAAGTATTGCCGGATCCGAAGTTCGGCAACGTAGATGTAGCCAAGTTCATGAACGTGCTGATGTTGTCCGGCAAGAAGTCGGTTGCCGAACGCATCGTGTACGGCGCTTTTGAACAGATCCAGACCAAGGGTGGCAAGGACCCGCTGGAAGTGTTCACGGTCGCGCTCAACAACGTGAAGCCGGTGGTCGAAGTGAAGAGCCGTCGCGTTGGTGGTGCGAACTATCAAGTTCCGGTCGAAGTGCGTCCCTCGCGTCGTATGGCATTGGCGATGCGTTGGTTGCGCGAAGCCGCGAAGAAGCGCAGCGAAAAGTCGATGGCCCTGCGCCTGGCAGGTGAGCTCTCCGAAGCGGCCGAAGGCCGCGGCGGCGCGATGAAGAAGCGCGACGAAGTTCACCGCATGGCAGAGGCTAACAAGGCATTCTCGCATTTCCGTTTCTAAGCTCCCGCTGATAGAGCAACGAAAAAATCAGGGCGGGTGCGCTAGTTTGGCGCCTCGCCCGTTTGTGTTAGGGCGCTGCTGGCTCATTGATTGAGTCGGCGCGTCGACCGAATAAAGGATCCAAAGTGGCTCGCAAGACACCTATCGAGCGCTACCGCAACATCGGTATTAGCGCTCACATCGACGCCGGCAAAACGACGACGACCGAGCGCATCTTGTTTTACACGGGCGTGAACCACAAGATCGGTGAAGTTCACGACGGCGCAGCAACGATGGACTGGATGGAGCAGGAACAGGAACGCGGCATCACCATCACGTCGGCTGCTACCACGGCCTTCTGGAAGGGCATGGGCGGCAACTATCCCGAGCACCGCATCAACATCATCGACACGCCGGGACACGTCGACTTCACCATTGAAGTGGAACGCTCGATGCGCGTTCTGGACGGCGCGTGCATGGTCTACTGCGCAGTGGGCGGCGTGCAGCCGCAGTCGGAAACGGTGTGGCGTCAGGCGAACAAGTACAAGGTTCCCCGTCTCGCGTTCGTCAACAAGATGGACCGTACCGGCGCAAACTTCTTCAAGGTCTACGACCAGCTGAAGACGCGTCTGAAGGCGAATCCGGTTCCCGTCGTCGTGCCGATCGGCTCGGAGGAAAACTTCAAGGGCGTCGTCGATCTGCTGAAGATGAAGGCGATCATTTGGGACGAAGCGTCGCAAGGCACGAAGTTCGACTACGTCGACATTCCGGCTGAACTCGTCGACACGTGCAACGAGTGGCGCGAGAAGATGATCGAGTCGGCTGCGGAAGCCAGCGAAGAGCTGATGGAAAAGTACCTCGGCGGCGAAGAGCTGTCGGAAGCGGAAGTCGTGAAGGCGATCCGCGACCGGACCATCGCGTGCGAAATCCAGCCGATGCTGTGCGGCACCGCGTTCAAGAACAAGGGCGTGCAGCGCATGCTCGACGCCGTGATCGACTTCCTGCCCTCGCCGGTCGACATTCCGCCGGTCACGGGTGAACTCGAAAGCGGCGAAAAGGCCGAGCGCCGTGCTGCCGACGACGAGAAGTTCTCTGCACTCGCGTTCAAGATCATGACGGACCCGTTCGTCGGTCAGCTGATCTTCTTCCGCGTGTACTCGGGCGTCGTGAATTCGGGTGACACCGTGCTGAACGCGACCAAGGACAAGAAGGAACGTCTGGGCCGTATTCTGCAGATGCACGCGAACCAGCGCGAAGAAATCAAGGAAGTGCGCGCGGGCGATATCGCCGCGGCCGTCGGCCTGAAGGAAGCGACCACGGGCGACACGCTGTGCGATCCGCAGAACCCGATCGTGCTCGAACGCATGATTTTCCCGGAGCCGGTGATTTCGCAGGCTGTCGAGCCGAAGACCAAGGCTGACCAGGAAAAGATGGGCCTCGCGCTGAACCGTCTGGCGCAGGAAGATCCGTCGTTCCGCGTGCAAACGGACGAAGAATCGGGCCAGACCATCATTTCGGGCATGGGCGAGCTCCACCTCGAAATTCTGGTCGACCGCATGAAGCGCGAATTCGGCGTGGAAGCGACCGTCGGCAAGCCGCAGGTTGCCTACCGCGAAACCATTCGCACGACGGCGGCTGATGTCGACGGCAAGTTCGTCAAGCAGTCGGGTGGTCGCGGCCAGTACGGTCACGCGGTCATCACGCTGGAGCCGAACGAGCAGGGCAAGGGCTACGAGTTCCTGGACGAAATCAAGGGCGGCGTGATTCCGCGCGAATACATCCCGGCCGTGGACAAGGGTATCCAGGAAACGCTGAAGTCGGGCGTGCTGGCTGGCTTCCCGGTTGTGGACGTGAAGGTGCACCTGACGTTCGGTTCGTACCACGACGTGGACTCGAACGAAAACGCGTTCCGCATGGCCGGCTCGATGGCCTTCAAGGAAGCAATGCGCAAGGCAAGCCCGGTCATCCTCGAACCGATGATGGCCGTGGAAGTCGAAACGCCGGAAGACTACATGGGCAACGTGATGGGCGATCTGTCCGGCCGTCGCGGTATCGTCCAGGGCATGGAAGACATGGTTGGCGGCGGCAAGATCGTTCGCGCCGAAGTGCCGCTGTCGGAAATGTTCGGCTACTCGACGTCCCTGCGCTCGCTGACGCAAGGCCGTGCAACGTACACGATGGAATTCAAGCACTACGCTGAAGCTCCGCGTAACGTCGCCGACGCGATCATCAACGCCAAGGGTAAGTAATACCCGCAAGTCATTCGGCGCAAGCCACAAGCTTTAACCGATAACCAAACTTTGAAAGAAGGTAATCATGGCAAAAGGTAAATTCGAGCGGACCAAGCCGCACGTGAACGTGGGCACGATCGGTCACGTTGACCACGGCAAGACCACGCTGACGGCAGCGATCACGACGGTGCTGACCGCCAAGTTCGGCGGCGAAGCCAAGGCGTACGACCAGATCGACGCGGCGCCGGAAGAAAAGGCACGCGGCATCACCATCAACACCGCGCACGTCGAGTACGAAACGGCTAACCGCCACTACGCACACGTCGATTGCCCGGGCCACGCCGACTACGTGAAGAACATGATCACGGGCGCCGCGCAGATGGACGGCGCAATCCTGGTGTGCTCGGCCGCTGACGGCCCGATGCCGCAAACGCGTGAGCACATCCTGCTGGCCCGTCAGGTCGGCGTGCCGTACATCATCGTGTTCCTGAACAAGTGCGACATGGTGGACGACGCCGAGCTGCTCGAGCTCGTCGAAATGGAAGTGCGCGAACTCCTGTCGAAGTACGACTTCCCGGGCGACGACACGCCGATCATCAAGGGTTCGGCCAAGCTCGCGCTGGAAGGCGACAAGGGCGAACTCGGCGAAGTGGCGATCATGAACCTGGCCGACGCGCTGGATACGTACATCCCGACGCCGGAGCGCGCAGTGGATGGCGCCTTCCTGATGCCGGTGGAAGACGTGTTCTCGATCTCGGGTCGCGGCACGGTGGTGACGGGTCGCGTCGAGCGCGGCGTCATCAAGGTTGGCGAGGAAATCGAAATCGTCGGTATCAAGCCGACGGTGAAGACCACTTGCACGGGCGTGGAAATGTTCCGCAAGCTGCTCGACCAAGGTCAAGCGGGCGACAACGTCGGTATCCTGCTGCGCGGCACGAAGCGCGAAGACGTCGAGCGCGGCCAGGTGCTGGCCAAGCCGGGTTCGATCACGCCGCACACGCACTTCACCGCTGAAGTGTACGTGCTGAGCAAGGACGAAGGCGGCCGTCACACGCCGTTCTTCAACAACTACCGTCCGCAGTTCTACTTCCGTACGACGGACGTGACGGGCTCGATCGAGCTGCCGAAGGACAAGGAAATGGTGATGCCGGGCGACAACGTGTCGATCACGGTCAAGCTGATCGCCCCGATCGCCATGGAAGAAGGTCTGCGCTTCGCGATCCGCGAAGGCGGCCGTACCGTCGGCGCAGGTGTCGTTGCCAAGATTATCGAGTAAAATCTCGGTCTTCTTTGAAGTCGCTGTACTGAAGTAACGTGACCGGAACCGGGTTTTCGCCCTCAAGCGAATGCCCGGTTCCTCGCTCTTTTGCCAATCGGCGGCGCAATACCGCCTCGCTCTTTTTGAGGAATCGTCATGCAGAACCAGAAAATCCGCATTCGTCTGAAGGCTTTCGACTATCGCCTGATCGACCAGTCGGCAGCCGAGATCGTCGATACGGCGAAGCGGACTGGCGCGATCGTCCGTGGCCCGGTGCCGCTGCCGACGCGTATTCAGCGTTTTGACATCCTGCGTTCGCCGCACGGCAACAAGACGTCGCGCGACCAGCTCGAAATCCGTACGCACCAGCGTCTGATGGACATCGTCGACCCGACGGACAAGACCGTCGACGCGCTCATGAAGCTCGACCTGCCGGCCGGTGTGGACGTCGAAATCAAGCTGCAGTAAGCCTACAAAGCTCCGCCGGCGTCCCGGACGGAGCTAAGTCTTTGATTGCTTGCAGAAAACGAAAAGCCTTGTTATACTCCAAGGCTTTTCGCGCATTTGCGCAAAAAAGTGCGCCTTGTTTCTCATAGCAGGGCGGACATTTTGAAATCAGCCCCGACCAATCGCAGTCGGGAATGGAGAAAACGATGAGCCTTGGACTCGTAGGTCGCAAGGTTGGCATGACCCGTATCTTCACGCCTGAAGGGGACTCGATCCCCGTCACCGTGCTGGACGTGTCGGACAACCGTGTGACGCAGATCAAGACCGTTGAAACGGATGGTTATACCGCCGTTCAGGTTGCATTCGGTACTCGCCGCGCTTCGCGCGTGACGAAGCCGTTGGCGGGTCACCTCGCCAAAGCCGGCGTTCAAGCCGGTGAAATCCTCCGCGAATTCCATGTCGATACCGCCAAGGCAGGTGAACTGTCGAACGGCGCCGTCATCGGTACGGACATTTTCGAAGTCGGCCAGAAGGTTGACGTGCAAGGCACGTCGATCGGTAAGGGCTACGCCGGTACCATCAAGCGCTACAACTTCGCTTCGGGCCGCGCATCGCACGGTAACTCGCGTTCGCACAACGTTCCGGGTTCGATCGGTATGGCGCAGGACCCGGGTCGTGTGTTCCCCGGCAAGCGCATGACGGGTCACCTCGGTGACGTGACCGTCACGGTCCAGAATCTCGAAATCGCCCGCATCGACGCTGAGCGCAATCTGCTGCTCGTCCGCGGTGCTGTTCCGGGTGCGAAGGGCGGCAAGGTCTTCGTGACCCCGGCCGTCAAGACCCGTGCTGCGAAAGGAGCGAAATAATGGAACTTAAGCTCCTGAATGCCAATGGTCAGGAAGGCGCTGGCGTGACCGCATCGGACGTCGTGTTCGGTCGCGATTACAACGAAGCCCTGATTCACCAAGTCGTCGTCGCTTATCAGGCGAACGCACGTAGCGGCAACCGCGCTCAGAAGGATCGTGAGCAGGTCAAGCACACCACGAAGAAGCCGTGGCGCCAGAAGGGTACGGGCCGCGCTCGTGCCGGTATGTCGTCGAGCCCGTTGTGGCGTGGCGGTGGTCGCATTTTCCCGAACTCGCCGGAAGAAAACTTCTCGCACAAGGTCAACAAGAAGATGCATCGCGCAGGCCTCTGCTCGATCTTCTCGCAGTTGGCTCGCGAAGGCCGCATCTCGGTGGTCGAGGATCTCGCGCTCGAAGCGCCGAAGACCAAGCTGTTGGCTGATAAATTCAAGGCGATGGGTCTCGATTCCGTGTTGGTCATCACCGATACGGTCGACGAAAACCTGTACCTCGCGTCGCGCAACCTGGCCCACGTGGCGGTTGTCGAGCCGCGTTACGCCGACCCGCTCTCGCTGATCTACTTCAAGAAAGTGCTGATCACGAAGGCTGCGGTCGCTCAGATCGAGGAGTTGCTGTCATGAGCGAAGTTCGCAAAAACGATCATCGTTTGATGCAAGTTCTGCTCGCGCCGGTGATCTCCGAAAAGGCGACGCTGGTTGCCGACAAGAACGAACAAGTCGTGTTCGAAGTCGCGCCGGACGCCACGAAGCAGGAAGTGAAGGCTGCTGTCGAGCTGCTGTTCAAGGTCGAAGTCAATTCCGTCAACGTGCTCGTCACGAAGGGCAAAGCCAAGCGCTTTGGCCGCTTCAACGGCAAGCGCAAGGACGTGAAGAAGGCGTACGTCTGCCTGAAGCCCGGCCAGGAAATCAACTTTGAAGCGGAGGCCAAGTAATCATGGCAATCGTGAAAGTTAAGCCGACCTCGCCGGGTCGCCGCGCGATGGTCAAGATCGTCAACAAGGATCTGCATAAGGGCAAGCCGCACGCAGCGCTGCTCGACTCGCAATCCAAGTCGGCGGGCCGTAACAACAACGGTCGCATCACCACGCGTCACCAAGGTGGCGGTCACAAGCAGCACTACCGTATCGTCGATTTCCGTCGCAACAAGGACGGCATCCCGGCAAAGGTCGAGCGTCTCGAGTACGACCCGAACCGTAGCGCGAACATCGCGCTGGTTCTGTACGCAGACGGCGAGCGTCGCTACATCATCGCGCCGAAGGGCGTGGCGGTCGGCGCGCAGCTGATGTCCGGTTCGGAAGCGCCGATTCGCGCAGGCAACACCCTGCCGATCCGCAATATTCCGGTCGGTACGACGATCCACTGCATCGAAATGCTGCCGGGCAAGGGCGCGCAGATCGCGCGTTCGGCTGGTACGTCGGCCATGCTGCTGGCACGTGAAGGCATCTACGCGCAGGTTCGTCTGCGTTCGGGTGAAATCCGCCGCGTGCACGTCGAGTGCCGTGCAACCATCGGTGAAGTCGGCAACGAAGAGCACAGCCTCCGTCAAATCGGTAAGGCCGGTGCAAACCGCTGGCGCGGTATCCGTCCGACGGTGCGTGGTGTTGCGATGAACCCGATCGATCACCCGCACGGTGGTGGTGAAGGCCGCACGGCTGCAGGTCGCGACCCGGTGAGCCCGTGGGGCACGCCGACGAAGGGCTATCGCACCCGCAGCAATAAGCGCACGACGACGATGATCGTCCAGCGCCGTCACAAGCGTTAAGGAGTAGGCAATGACACGTTCTGCTAAAAAAGGTCCGTTCTGCGACGCTCATTTGCTGAAGAAAGTTGAGGCGGCTGCGTCCACGCGTGACAAGAAGCCGATCAAGACCTGGTCGCGTCGTTCGACGATTCTGCCGGACTTCATCGGTCTGACGATCGCCGTCCACAACGGCCGTCAGCACGTTCCGGTGTACGTCACGGAAAACATGGTCGGCCATAAGCTTGGCGAGTTCGCACTGACCCGTACGTTCAAGGGTCACGCGGCCGACAAGAAGGCCAAGAAATAAGGGGCTATCAAGATGGAAGTGAAAGCAATTCATCGCGGTGCCCGCATCTCGGCGCAGAAAACGCGCCTTGTGGCTGACCAGATTCGTGGTTTGCCGGTCGACAAGGCGCTGAACGTCCTGACGTTCTCGCCGAAGAAGGCGGCGGGTATCGTCAAGAAGGTCGTGCTGTCTGCGATCGCGAATGCGGAACACAACGAAGGCGCCGATATCGACGAGCTCAAGATCACGAGCATCTACGTCGACAAGGCCGCTTCGCTGAAGCGTTTCACCGCACGCGCAAAGGGTCGCGGTAACCGCATCGAGAAGCAATCCTGTCACATCACTGTGACGGTCGGGAATTAAGGAGCCATACGATGGGACAGAAAATTCATCCGACTGGCTTCCGTTTGGCCGTCAGCCGCAATTGGGCTTCGCGCTGGTACGCGAACAACAATAATTTCGCGGCGATGTTGCAGGAAGACATCGGTGTTCGCGAATACTTGAAGAAGAAGCTGAAGAACGCGTCCGTCGGCCGCGTGGTGATCGAGCGTCCTGCAAAGAACGCACGCATCACGATTTTCAGCTCGCGTCCGGGTGTCGTTATCGGCAAGAAGGGCGAAGACATCGAACTGCTGAAGTCCGAGCTGCAAAAGCGCATGGGCGTTCCGGTTCACGTCAACATCGAAGAAATTCGCAAGCCGGAAACCGACGCTCAACTGATCGCCGATTCCATCACGCAGCAGCTCGAGCGCCGGATCATGTTCCGCCGCGCGATGAAGCGCGCGATGCAAAACGCGATGCGTCTTGGCGCCCAGGGCATCAAGATCATGAGCGCGGGCCGTCTGAACGGTATCGAAATCGCTCGTACGGAGTGGTATCGCGAAGGTCGCGTGCCGCTCCACACGTTGCGCGCCGATATCGATTACGCGACGTCCGAAGCGAAGACCACGTACGGCATCATCGGCGTGAAGGTGTGGGTCTACAAGGGCGACACCCTCGGCCGCAACGAAGCGCCGGTAGTGGAAGAAGTCGCGGAAGAGAAGCGTCCGCGTCGCAACGCACGTCCGGGTGGCGATCGCCGTCCGCGTCGTGACGGTGAAGGTGCGCCGGCTGGTGCACGCCGCGGCGGCCCCCGTCGTGGCGGCGCCGGCGGTGACGCGAAGAGTGGAGAATAACGATGCTGCAACCGAAACGCAGAAAGTATCGCAAAGAGCAGAAGGGTCGTAACACCGGCAAGGCGACGCGCGGCAACGCGGTGTCGTTCGGTGAGTATGGCCTGAAGGCTATCGGTCGCGGCCGTTTGACCGCGCGTCAAATCGAAGCGGCGCGTCGTGCCATGACGCGTCACATCAAGCGTGGCGGCCGGATCTGGATCCGCATTTTCCCGGACAAGCCGATTTCGCAAAAGCCGGCAGAAGTGCGTATGGGTAACGGTAAGGGTAACCCGGAGTACTACGTCGCTGAAATTCAACCGGGCAAGATGCTGTACGAAATGGACGGTGTCTCCGAAGAACTGGCGCGCGAAGCGTTCCGTCTGGCTGCAGCAAAGCTGCCGCTGAAGACGAACTTCGTTATCCGCCAGCTCGGCGCCTAAGGAGTAAACGATGAAGGCATCTGAACTTCACCAGAAGGACCAGGCGGCGCTCAACAAAGAGCTGTCGGACCTGCTTAAGGCGCAATTCGGCCTGCGCATGCAACTCGCGACCCAGCAGCTCACGAACACGAGCCAGCTGAAGAAGGTTCGTCGCGACATCGCACGTGTGCGGACTGTCCTGACTGAAAAGGCGAACCAGAAATGAACGATAGCGTAAAAACCTCGCTCAAGCGGACGCTGGTCGGCAAGGTCGTCAGCAACAAGATGGACAAGACGGTTACCGTGCTGGTCGAGCACCGTGTGAAGCACCCGATCTACGGCAAGTACGTCGTGCGCTCGAAGAAGTACCACGCGCACGATGACGCGAACACGTACAACGAGGGCGACCTCGTCGAAATCCAGGAAACCCGTCCGATTTCGAAGACGAAGGCCTGGGTTGTGTCGAAGCTGCTCGAAGCGGCTCGCGTGATCTAAAGCTGAAGTATCGCGATGCAGTAAGTAGTGTCGCAGTAAGTTTCGCTTGCAAGACCGAGATTATTTGTTATAATCTCGGTCTTCCCTCTTTGTGGGAGCCCCGTCGCGGGCGAAATTGGTGGGGGAAGCCGGTTCGGGCGCCAGCCTGTATCGACAGATTCACCGGATTGCGATGGCGGGTTTCGTCTGCCCTCGCTGCCTGTTCTAACCCAAGCAGCCGATTGGCTGACGGGACCAAGACTGACCGGATGTGCCATGGTGGTGCGACCGGATTAAGTTGGGAAAGATAAACCATGATCCAGACCGAAACTCGGCTTGAAGTGGCCGACAACACGGGTGCGCGTGAAGTCATGTGCATCAAGGTGCTCGGCGGCTCGAAGCGTCGTTACGCTAGCATTGGCGACATCATCAAGGTGACCGTCAAGGAAGCGACGCCGCGCGGACGCGTGAAAAAGGGCGAAATCTACAACGCCGTGGTCGTTCGCACGGCCAAGGGCGTGCGTCGCCAGGATGGCTCGCTGATCAAGTTCGACGGCAATGCCGCTGTCCTCTTGAATACCAAGCTCGAGCCGATCGGCACGCGTATTTTCGGGCCGGTGACGCGTGAACTGCGTAGCGAACGATTCATGAAGATCGTTTCGCTCGCGCCGGAAGTGCTGTAAGGAGTCGCGATGAATAAGATTCGCAAGGGTGACGAAGTCATCGTCATCACCGGCAAGGACAAGGGCAAGCGCGGCACCGTGCTGGCCGTTGCGGAAGATCGTGTGACCGTCGAGGGTATCAACCTCGTCAAGAAGCACGTGAAGCCGAACCCGATGAAGGGTACGACGGGCGGTGTGGAAGCCAAGTCGATGCCGCTGCATATTTCGAACGTCGCACTCGTCGACGCGAACGGCAAGGCATCGCGTGTTGGCATCAAGGTCGAAGACGGCAAGAAGGTTCGCTTCTTGAAGTCGACCGGCGCCACGCTCAACGCCTGATGCGGAGTTAAAAAATGGCTCGTCTGCAAGAGATTTATAAAGAAACGGTTGTGCCGCAACTCGTCGAAAAGTTCGGCTACAAGTCCATCATGGAAGTGCCGCGCATTACCAAGATCACCCTGAACATGGGCCTTGGCGAAGCCGTCGCTGACAAGAAGATCATCGAAAACGCCGTGGGCGACCTGACGAAGATCGCTGGCCAAAAGCCGGTTATCACGAAGGCGCGCAAGGCAATCGCAGGCTTCAAGATTCGTCAGGGCTACCCGATCGGCGCGATGGTGACGCTGCGCGGTCAAGCGATGTACGAATTCCTGGACCGCTTCGTGACGGTTGCGCTGCCCCGCGTGCGCGACTTCCGCGGCGTGTCGGGCCGTGCATTCGACGGTCGTGGCAACTACAACATCGGTGTGAAAGAGCAGATCATTTTCCCCGAAATCGACTACGACAAGATCGACGCGCTGCGTGGGCTGAACATCAGCATCACGACCACCGCGAAGACTGACGACGAAGCAAAGGCGCTGCTCGCCGGCTTCAAGTTCCCGTTCAGAAACTGAGGTTACCGTGGCTAAACTGGCACTGATCGAACGTGAAAAGAAGCGCGCACGCCTGGCCGCGAAGTACGCTCCGAAGCGTGCTGAACTGAAGGCTGTGATCGAAGACTCGAGCAAGTCGGACGAAGAGCGTTACTTCGCTCGCCTCGCGCTGCAACAACTGCCGCGTAACTCGAACCCGACTCGCAAGCGTAACCGCTGCGCAATCACGGGTCGCCCGCGTGGCACGTTCCGCAAGTTCGGACTTGCGCGTAACAAGATCCGCGAAATCGCATTCCGCGGCGAAATCCCTGGCCTCACCAAGGCGAGCTGGTAATAGGAGAAACATAAATGAGCATGAGTGATCCTATCGCCGATATGCTGACTCGCATCCGCAATGCGCAGATGGTCGAGAAGGTTTCGGTGACTATGCCCTCGTCGAAAGTCAAGGTTGCGATTGCGCAGGTTTTGAAGGACGAAGGTTATATCGACGACTTCGCAGTGAAGGCTGAAGGTGCGAAGACGGAATTGAACATCGCGTTGAAGTACTACGCTGGCCGTCCGGTGATCGAGCGCCTCGAGCGCGTGTCGAAGCCCGGTCTGCGCGTGTACCGCGGTCGCAACGACATCCCGCAGGTCATGAACGGCCTGGGCGTTGCCATCGTGTCGACGCCGAAGGGTGTGATGACCGACCGCAAGGCGCGCCAGAACGGCGTCGGCGGCGAAGTCATCTGCTACGTCGCTTAACGCCGAAGGGAGAAGAAACATGTCTCGAGTAGGTAAAAGCCCGATCGCGCTGCCGCAAGGCGCGGAAGTGGCCGTCAAGGGCGACGTCATCACCGTCAAGGGGCCGCTCGGCACGATCTCGCAAGCGGGTAACCCGCTGGTGACCGTGGCGAACGACAACGGCACGCTGAACTTCGCGCCGGCCAACGAAAGCCGTGAAGCAAATGCGATGTCCGGCACGATGCGCGCCCTGGTGGCGAACATGGTGCACGGCGTCACCAAGGGTTTCGAGCGCAAGCTGACGCTGGTTGGCGTCGGTTATCGTGCGCAAGCGCAAGGCGACAAGCTGAACCTGTCGCTGGGTTTCTCGCACCCCGTGGTGCACCAGATGCCGGAAGGCATCAAGGCTGAAACCCCGTCGCAGACCGAAATCGTGATCAAGGGGATCGACAAGCAGAAAGTCGGACAAGTCGCGGCGGAAGTGCGCGGCTATCGTCCGCCGGAGCCCTACAAGGGCAAGGGCGTGCGCTATTCCGACGAGGTCGTGATCCTCAAAGAAACGAAGAAGAAGTAAGGGTGCGCAATCATGGATAAGACTCAATCTCGCCTGCGCCGCGCTCGTCAGACGCGTATCAAGATCGCTGAGCTGCAGGTCGCGCGTCTCGCCGTGCATCGCACGAATACGCACATCTACGCGCAAGTGTTCTCGGCGTGCGGCACCAAGGTGCTCGCCAGCGCTTCGACGCTCGAAGCCGAAGTGCGCGCAGAGCTGGCCGACAAGTCGGGCAAGGGCGGCAACATCAACGCTGCAACCCTGATCGGCAAGCGTATTGCCGAAAAGGCCAAGGCTGCCGGCATCGAATCCGTCGCCTTTGACCGCTCGGGTTTCCGCTACCACGGCCGCGTGAAGGCGCTGGCTGATGCGGCGCGCGAAGCCGGGCTCAAGTTCTAAGGGAAGAATTCGTCATGGCAAAGATGCAAGCGAAAGTTCAGGCTGACGAACGCGACGACGGCCTGCGCGAAAAGATGATTTCGGTCAACCGCGTGACCAAGGTCGTGAAGGGTGGCCGTATTCTCGGCTTCGCCGCACTGACCGTGGTTGGCGACGGCGATGGCCGCGTCGGCATGGGCAAGGGCAAGGCGAAGGAAGTTCCGGTTGCCGTGCAAAAGGCAATGGAACAAGCCCGCCGCAACATGTTCAAGGTGCCCCTGAAGAATGGCACGTTGCAACACGAAGTTCACGGCAAGCATGGCGCTTCGGCGGTCCTCCTCGCTCCGGCGAAGGACGGTACCGGCGTGATCGCCGGCGGTCCGATGCGCGCAGTGTTCGACGTGATGGGCGTGCAAAACGTTGTGGCCAAGAGCCACGGTTCGACGAACCCGTACAACCTCGTCCGTGCGACGCTGGATGGTCTGCGCAAGCAGTCGACTCCGGCCGACATCGCGGCGAAGCGTGGTAAGTCCGTCGAAGACATTCTGGGCTAAGGTGGGCACCATGTCTGAAAAAACTGTCAAGGTTCAGCTCGTCAAGAGCCTGATCGGGACCCGCGAATCGCACCGCGCAACGGTGCGTGGCCTCGGCCTGCGTCGCCTGAACTCGGTCTCCGAGCTGCAGGACACGCCGGCAGTGCGCGGGATGATCAACAAGGTCTCGTACCTCGTTAAGGTCATCGCCTAAGCGGCCGACCACGGATCCAAGGAGTTGAACATGGAATTGAATAACCTGAAGCCGGCGGAAGGCGCGAAGCATGCAAAGCGTCGCGTCGGTCGCGGGATCGGTTCGGGCCTCGGCAAGACCGCGGGCCGCGGCCACAAGGGTCAGAAATCGCGTTCGGGCGGCTTTCACAAGGTCGGCTTCGAAGGCGGTCAGATGCCTCTGCAGCGTCGTCTGCCGAAGCGCGGCTTCACCTCGCTGACGAAGGAATTCGTCGGTGAAGTGCGCCTCTCGGACCTCGAGAAGCTGCCGGTCGACGAAATCGATCTCTTGGCGCTGAAGCAAGCGGGTCTGGTCGGCGAGCTCATCAAGAGCGCGAAGATCATCAAGACCGGCGAGATCAGCCGCAAGGTCACGGTGAAGGGCCTGACGGCAACGAAGGGCGCCCGTGAGGCAATCGAAGCCGCTGGCGGCTCGTTCGCCGAGTAACGCGCTTTCGCCGTTACTAGCACTAGCATCGGAGAAGGTTCTTGGCTAACAGCCCGAGTCTCGCAAAACCCGGTCGAAGCGCGGCGAAATTCGGCGATCTGCGTCGGCGTGCAGTGTTCCTGCTGCTGGCGCTGATCGTCTACCGCATTGGTGCGCACATTCCGGTTCCCGGCATCGATCCGGATCAACTGGCCAAGCTGTTCCAGAGCCAGTCGGGCGGCATCCTTGGCATGTTCAACATGTTCTCGGGTGGCGCGCTGTCGCGATTCACGATCTTTGCGCTGGGCATCATGCCCTACATTTCGGCGTCGATCATCATGCAGTTGCTGTCGATCGTGTCGCCGCAGATGGAGGCGTTGAAGAAGGAAGGGCAGGCGGGGCAGCGGAAGATCACGCAGTACACGCGTATCTTCACCGTGGTGCTCGCGACCTTCCAGGCGTTCGGTATTGCGGTGGCGCTGGAGAATCAGCCCGCTTTGGTGCTGGACCCCGGCATGGTCTTCCGCCTGACGACGGTCGTCACGCTGGTGACGGGCACGATGTTCCTGATGTGGCTGGGTGAGCAGATCACGGAGCGCGGTCTCGGCAACGGTATCTCGATCATCATCTTCGGTGGTATCGCGGCGGGTTTCCCGAACGCGATCGGCGGTCTGTTCGAGCTGGTCCGCACCGGTTCGATGAGCATCATTTCGGCGATCATCATCGTCGTGCTGATTGCGGCGGTCACGTATCTGGTCGTGTTCATCGAACGCGGTCAGCGCAAGATCCTCGTGAACTACGCGAAGCGCCAGGTCGGTAACAAGATTTACGGCGGACAGTCGTCCCATCTGCCGCTGAAGCTCAACATGTCGGGTGTGATTCCGCCGATCTTCGCGTCGTCGATCATCCTCTTCCCGGCAACCATCCTGAACTGGTTCAGTTCGGGTACGCGCACCAACTGGTTCGCGAACACGCTGCACGGCGTGGCCGAGGCCCTTAAGCCCGGTCAACCGGTGTACGTGCTGCTGTATGCGTTGGCGATTGTTTTCTTCTGCTTCTTTTACACCGCACTGGTGTTCAACAGCCGGGAAACCGCCGACAACTTGAAGAAGAGCGGTGCATTCGTTCCGGGTATCCGTCCGGGCGATCAGACTGCACGGTATATCGACCGCATCCTCACGCGTTTGACGCTGGCCGGTGCGATCTACATTGTGTTCGTGTGCCTGTTGCCTGAGTTCTTGGTGTTGCGCTGGAACGTGCCGTTTTATTTTGGTGGAACGTCGCTGCTGATCATTGTCGTCGTCACGATGGACTTCATGGCTCAGGTGCAGTCGTACGTTATGTCGCAACAATATGAATCGCTGCTCAAGAAGGCAAACTTCAAGGGCGGCAATGTCCCGATGCGTTAATTAAGGACTATGGCCAAAGACGATGTAATCCAGATGCAGGGCGAGGTGATCGAAAACCTGCCCAACGCTACTTTCCGGGTGAAATTGGAAAATGGCCATGTCGTCCTGGGACACATTTCTGGAAAGATGCGGATGCACTACATCCGCATCCTGCCAGGCGACAAGGTTACGGTTGAATTGACGCCTTACGATCTGTCTCGTGCACGGATCGTGTTCCGGGCGAAGTGATTTGAAAAAAGGGTAATATCATGAAAGTGATGGCATCTGTTAAGCGCATTTGCCGCAATTGCAAGATCATCAAGCGCAAGGGCGTTGTGCGCGTGATTTGCAGCTCTGATCCGCGCCACAAACAGCGTCAAGGCTGAACGCCGCGCTTTTGCTTGCGCTTTTTGTTTGAGGAAAAACAATGGCTCGTATCGCAGGGGTTAACATCCCGAATCACCAGCATACCGAGATCGGCCTGACGGCAATCTTCGGCATCGGTCGCACGCGCGCTCGCGGCATTTGCACCGCAGCTGGTGTGGAATTTTCGAAGAAGGTCAAGGACCTCACTGACGCAGACCTCGAAAAGCTGCGTGACGAAGTGGGCAAGTTCATCGTCGAAGGCGACCTGCGCCGTGAAGTGACGATGAACATCAAGCGCCTGATGGACTTGGGTTGCTACCGCGGCATGCGTCACCGCAAGGGCCTGCCCCTGCGTGGCCAGCGCACCCGCACGAATGCCCGTACGCGCAAGGGTCCGCGTCGTGCAGCGCAATCGCTGAAGAAGTAAGCGGAACTGACAGTTACAGGAAAACGTAATGGCTAAGGCTTCGAACAACTCCGCGGCGCAACGCGTTCGCAAGAAGGTTAAGAAGAACGTCGCCGAGGGCGTGGTTCACGTTCACGCGTCGTTCAACAACACCATCATCACGATCACCGATCGTCAAGGTAACGCTCTCGCGTGGGCGACGTCGGGCGGTCAGGGTTTCAAGGGCTCGCGTAAGTCGACGCCGTTTGCAGCTCAGGTCGCAGCCGAATCGGCTGGCCGCGTGGCGATGGAATACGGCGTGAAGAACCTCGAAGTGCGGATCAAGGGCCCCGGTCCTGGCCGTGAATCGGCGGTGCGCGCGCTGCATGGTCTTGGCATCAAGATCACCGCGATCTCCGACGTGACGCCGGTCCCGCACAACGGTTGCCGTCCGCCGAAGCGCCGTCGCATCTAACGCGATGACGCAAACGCATGCTCCTGCTGATGCGAAAGTATCGGCGGGATTCGTGCGTCATGAATTGACTAAGCCCACCGTTCGGCCCAAAGGGTTCGGACTAGCGCGGACGGAAGTTCGCGTGATTAATTTTTAAGGATTCAACGTGGCACGCTATACCGGTCCCAAAGCCAAGCTGTCCCGCCGTGAAGGCACCGATCTGTTCCTGAAGAGCGCGCGTCGCTCGCTCGCCGACAAGTGCAAGCTCGACAGCAAGCCCGGCCAGCACGGCCGCACGTCGGGCGCCCGTACGTCCGACTACGGCACCCAGTTGCGCGAAAAGCAGAAAGTGAAGCGTATCTACGGCGTCCTCGAGCGTCAGTTCCGCCGTTACTTCGCTGAAGCCGACCGCCGCAAGGGCCCGACGGGCGAAAACCTGCTGCAACTGCTCGAATCGCGTCTCGACAACGTCGTGTATCGCATGGGCTTCGGCTCGACCCGCGCAGAAGCGCGTCAGCTCGTGAGCCATAAGTCGATCATGGTGAACGGCCAGGTCGCCAACATCCCGTCGCTGCAAGTGAAGGCAGGCGATGTCGTCTCCGTGCGTGAACAGTCGCGCAAGCAGGCGCGTATCGTCGAAGCGCTGTCGCTGGCAGAGCAGGGCGGCATGCCGAGCTGGGTGTCGGTCGATGCGAAGAAGTTCGAAGGTACGTTCAAGTCGATGCCGGAGCGTAGCGATATCGCTGGCGACATCAACGAAAGCCTGATCGTCGAATTGTATTCGCGTTAATCGCGCGGCCTTCGCGCAGTAACCGGATCTGCAGCCGGGGAGCCTGATTGCTCGTGGCAAAGGGGCATCCCCGGCTGTGTATTTTCAGGTTGTTACCGGTCAGCCTTATCGGTGTAACGAGCCGAGGGTATTGAAAAGGAAAACCTATGCAAACCAGTTTGTTGAAGCCCAAGATCATTGCAGTCGAATCGCTTGGCGAAAGCCACGCGAAAGTGGTTATGGAGCCGTTCGAACGCGGCTATGGCCACACCTTGGGTAACGCGCTTCGGCGCGTGCTGCTGTCGTCGATGGTGGGCTACGCGCCGACCGAAGTGACGATCGCAGGCGTCGTGCACGAATACTCGACGCTCGATGGTGTGCAAGAGGATGTGGTCAACCTGCTGTTGAACCTGAAGGGCGTCGTCTTCAAGCTGCATAACCGCGACGAAGTCACGGTTACGCTGCGCAAGGAAGGCGAAGGCGTGGTCACTGCCGGCGATATCGAACTCGCGCACGACTGCGAGGTCATCAATCCGGAACACGTGATCGCTCATCTTTCGAAGGGCGGCAAGCTCGACGTCCAGATCAAGATCGAGAAGGGCCGCGGCTACGTGCCGGGCAACGTGCGTCGCTACGGCGAAGATTCGGCGAAGATCATCGGCCGCATCGTGCTGGATGCATCGTTCTCGCCGGTGCGTCGCGTGAGCTACGCCGTGGAAAGCGCGCGTGTCGAACAGCGTACCGACCTCGACAAGCTCGTGATGAACATCGAAACCAACGGTGTCATTTCGCCGGAAGAAGCGATCCGTCAATCGGCGCGCATTCTGGTGGATCAGTTGTCGGTGTTCGCAGCGCTGGAAGGCACGGAAGCGGCAGCGGAAGCGCCGTCGCGTGCGCCGCAGATCGATCCGATCCTGCTGCGTCCGGTGGACGACCTCGAACTCACGGTTCGCTCGGCGAACTGCCTGAAGGCCGAGAACATCTACTACATCGGCGATCTGATCCAGCGCACGGAAAACGAGCTGCTGAAGACGCCGAACTTGGGCCGCAAGTCGCTGAACGAAATCAAGGAAGTGCTGGCTTCGCGTGGCCTGACGCTCGGTATGAAGCTCGAAAACTGGCCGCCGGCCGGGTTGGACAAGTAAGTCTGCAAGTCATCGCGGACGTCGCGCTGTAACTGGCAAAGACGCGGATTTTGCTTTAGAATCCGCGTCTTGCTTTTTTCTTCGACCGGCCCGTGCGCCATTTCCGTGAAAACGGAGCGCAATAGAAGAGCTGGATCAAAACTCGTTAAAGGAACTGAAAATGCGTCACAAGCATGGTCTGCGGAAACTGAACCGCACGAGCAGCCACCGTCTGGCAATGCTCCGAAATATGTCGAACTCGCTGATCGAGCACGAAGTCATCAAGACGACGCTGCCGAAGGCCAAGGAACTGCGCAAGGTCGTCGAGCCGCTGATCACGCTCGGCAAGAAGCCGTCGCTGGCAAATCGCCGTCTGGCGTTCAACCGCCTGCGCGACCGTGATTCCGTCGCGAAGCTGTTCGACGTGCTCGGCCCGCGCTACGCGAACCGTCCGGGTGGCTACCTGAGCATCCTGAAGTTCGGCTTCCGCGTCGGCGACAACGCCCCGATGGCGCTGGTCCAGTTGATGGATCGCCCGGAAGTCGAAGAAACCGAAGAAGTTCAGGAAGCTGAATAAGTTTCGGTAGCAGTCAGCAAGAAGGCCAAGCTCAGCTTGGCCTTTTTTGTTTCGGGCGGCACTTTTCCGTAGGCCGGTTCTGTAGCGATGCGGCGCAGTCGGCGAATGCTACGATATTGGTCGTTACCTGCTTTCCCGGAGCCGCGAGTGAACGTTCCCGTCGTCCTGATGCTGACCACGCTGCCCGATGCCGAATCGGCGAACGCGCTCGCTCAGGGCATTCTCGAAGCGCGCCTCGCCGCGTGCGTGACCAAGCTCGGCGCGGTCGAGTCGCACTATCACTGGAAGGGCGCGGTGGAGTCGTCGCAGGAAGTGCAGGTGCTGATCAAAACGAGCGTCGCGCGGGTAGATGAGCTTCAGCAGTTCGTCGCGCAGCGGCATCCGTATGAAACGCCCGAGATCCTTGTCTGGCAGGCGGAGGCGTCGTCCGGCTACGGCCAGTGGGTCAACGCAGAAACGCAGCGTCGAATTCATGTTTGAGATTTCTCGATTTTTCTGGCGTCGCGCGTGGGGCGCCTGGCTGTTGCTGGCCGTATTCTGCGGTGCGATGGGCGTGGCGCGCGCTGCCGACGATTTCCTCGACCCGGCTGTGGCGTTCAAGTTCAGCGCGTCCGAGCAGCCGGGCGAAGTCGACGTGCGGTACAAGATCGCGGACGGCTACTACATGTACCGCGAGCGCTTCGCTTTCGCGGTCAAGAGCGGTGAGGCGACCATCGGCGCCGCGCAATTGCCGGCCGGCAAGGTCCACTTCGATCAGACGTTCAACAAGGACGTCGAGACGTATCGAGGCGAGTTGCTGATCCGCATTCCCGTCGCGCAGGCGAAGGGCCCGTTTGAACTGGCTGTGACCTCGCAAGGTTGCGCCGATCAGGGCATCTGTTACCCGCCGATGGAGCGCACGTATCGCGTAAAAGATGCCGCGCTGCAACCGGCGGGCGCTCGGACGCCGGCTCCGTCCGCGACGGATGCATCGCAATCCTTCTTCGAGCGCGCGACGAGCGCTGACTATGCGCAGTCGATGCTCGAAGGCGGCGGATTCTTCGCCGTCGTCGGTCTGTACTTTCTCGCGGGCATGGTGCTGAGTTTGCTGCCGTGCTCGTACCCGATGATTCCGATTCTCTCCGCCATCATCGTCGGCGAAGGCGCGCGCGTGACGCGGGCGCGCGGCTTCGCGCTGTCCGTCTCCTATGTCGTGGGCATGGCGCTCGTGTACACGGCCCTCGGCGTGGCGGCGGCGCTGATCGGCCAGAGTCTCGGCGCGTGGCTCCAGAACCCGTGGGTGCTCGGCGCGTTCGGCGTCTTGCTGACCGCCTTCGCGGTCACGCTGATCTCGGGCGTCGATATTGCGCTGCCCGAGCGGTGGCAGAGCAGCGTGAACGAGGCATCGCAGAAGCGCAGCGGGGGGAAATTCGCCGCGGTCGCCGTCATGGGCGCGTTGTCGGCGCTAGTCGTCGGCGCGTGCATGACCGCGCCGCTTTTCGCGGTGCTGGCGTTCATCGCGCATACGGGCAACGCGCTGCTCGGCGGTGCGGCGCTGTTCGCAATGGGCATCGGTCTTGGCGTGCCGCTGCTGGTCATCGGGCTCGGCGCCGGTTCGATTCTGCCGCGAGCGGGCGCTTGGATGGATGCCGTGAAGGTCTTCTTCGGCGTCATCCTGCTAGCGGCGGCACTGTGGATCGTGTGGCCGGTGATCGGCGGCGTTGCCCGTATGCTGCTCGGCGCGCTGTGGCTCTTGATCGCGGCAGCGTCGCTCGGCGTGTTCGGCGCGGTCACGGCTGGGCCGGCAACCGTGTGGAAGCGCCTCGGGCGCGGGCTCGGCGCGGTATGCGTCATTTGGGCAGCCGCGCTTATCGTCGGTCTCGCGGCAGGCTCGACCGATCCGCTGCGGCCGCTCGCCGTCCTGGCATCGCGCGCCGATCCGACCGCGACTGCCGCCGCGCGGAAGCAAGCGCCGACTTTTGCGCCAGTGCGATCCTCGACGGAACTGGACTCGGCTGTCAAAGCCGCCGCCCGCCCGGCGATGCTGGACTTCTACGCCGACTGGTGCGTCTCCTGCAAGGAGATGGAGAACCTGACCTTCTCCGATGCCCGCGTTCAGGCGCGGCTCGCCCAACTGAACCTGCTGCGCGCCGACGTCACCGCGAACAATGCGGACGATCAGGCGCTGCTGAAGCGTTTCAAGCTCTTCGGGCCGCCGGGCATCATTTTCTTCGACGCAGAGGGCAACGAAGTTTTGCGGGTCGTCGGCTATGAATCGGCGGACACGTTCCTGAAGCGCCTCGACAAGCTCGGGTCTTCGAACGGCTAAAAGCAAAAGGCGATGCCTGAACGCATCGCCCTTTGTTTCGCGTGATCGCGAAGCTTACTTCGACGCGCGCAGAATCCGCGCAGCGTCCAGCGCGAAGTACGTCAGCACGCCGTCCGCGCCCGCGCGCTTGAACGCGAGCAGCGATTCCATCACTGCCTTGTCGTGATCGAGCCAGCCGTTCTGCGTGGCGGCCTTGATCATCGCGTACTCGCCGCTGACCTGATACGCATACGTCGGGAAGCGGAACTCGTCCTTCACGCGCCAGACGATATCGAGATACGGCATGCCGGGCTTGACCATCACCATGTCCGCGCCTTCCTCGATATCCATGCGCACTTCGCGCATGGCTTCGTCCGAGTTCGACGGGTCCATCTGATACGTCATCTTGTTGCCCTTGCCGAGATTGGCGGCCGAACCGACCGCGTCGCGGAACGGGCCGTAGAACGCGGACGCGTACTTCGCGGCATACGCCATGATGCGCGTGTGGATGTGGCCGTCGCTTTCCAGCATTTCGCGGATCGCGCCGATACGCCCGTCCATCATGTCCGACGGCGCGACGATATCCACGCCCGCTTCCGCCTGCGTGCGCGCCTGATCGACGAGGATCTCGCTGGTTTCGTCGTTCTTGACGTAGCCTTCTTCGTCGAGCACGCCGTCCTGACCGTGGCTCGTGTACGGATCGAGCGCGACGTCGGTCAGCACGCCGAGCATCGGGAAGTTCTTCTTCAGTTCGCGCACCGCGCGCGGAATCAGACCATCGGGATTGGTCGCCTCGCGGCCATCGGGCGTCTTGAGCGACGGCTCGATCGCCGGGAAAAGCGAAATCACCGGCACGCCCAGCTCGACGCATTGCTCCGCGACCTTCATCAGCAGATCGACGGACGTGCGCTCGACGCCCGGCATCGACGGCACCGCCTGACGCACGTTCGCGCCTTCGACGATGAACACCGGATAAATGAGGTCGTTGGTGGTGAGAATGTTCTCGCGCATCAGACGGCGCGAGAAGTCATCGCGGCGCATGCGGCGCGGGCGATGATGCGGATAAAAACTCATGACTCGACTCGAATTGACGTGCTTCAGGAGGAGATCCAAAACGTGCGCTGTATGGCTGAAAGCCATGCTGGACAAGCCGGCGAGCGTTTCGGAGGCGTTTTGAGACAATGGTATATCATAGCCAGCGAGCAAGGCGCTCGCGCCGCGCTCCCCGCTTCTCCTCCCTGAGCGGGTGCCTGTCGTTATTCGATAAGGCTGTTCACCCGCCGTCATGCGGCGGGTTTTTTTATCCCGCTCGCAGGTCCGCTGCCACTAGAAGATCACTCGGCTGCGTCTTCGGATGCCGCTTCGGCCGGCAGCAGCCAGCTTTCGATCAGTTCGTGCGCTTCGTCGAGGCCCGTGCGCTTGAGCGCCGAGAACAGCTGCACGCTCAACTCTCCGCGATAACCCGCCGCCTTGTATTCGCCGAACGACTTCTGCGTCGCGCGCAGCGCGTTGGTCATCTCTTGTCGCGTCAATTTGTCGCACTTCGTGAGGAGCGCGTGGATCGGCTTGCCGGTCGGCGCGAACCAGTCGACCATGATGCGGTCGAGCTCCGTCAGCGGACGGCGCGAATCCATCATGAGGATCATGCCGCGCAGTTGCGCGCGGCTCTGAAGGTAACTCGAGAGCAGTTGCTGCCAGTGCGCCTTCGCCGCGCCGGGCACTTCGGCGTAGCCATAGCCGGGCAAGTCGACGAGATGCCCGACCGGCGCGGCTTCCGGCCCGACCGAAAAGTAGTTGATGTGCTGCGTGCGCCCCGGCGTCTTACTGGCGAACGCGAGGCGCTTCTGATTGCAGAGCACGTTGATCGCCGTCGACTTTCCGGCGTTCGAGCGACCCGCGAATGCGATTTCCGGCTGCGGCGTCGGCGGCAGATCGCGCAGGTGATTGACCGTGGTGAAGAAGCGGGCTTGATGGAGCAGAAATGGCATTGGCGGGAGGACAAAAGAGCGCGAAAGAGCGCGAGAGAGAGGCGTCGACTCGAAGCCTAGAGAACCCCGGCGATACTGGGCATGCCCCGACTGGCGTCTTTGCGTGTAGCGGGTTATTGTACAATACGACGGATTTTTAAAGACCCGCGCGGGCGCAAGACCCAGGCTGCAGGCGTCACCCAGCAAGGAGCGAGACAGTTTCAGGGCATCTTTTGAGCCCTTTCGTTCGGGTACTTGCGGCCCTGTCCGGCTGCCGTCGTTTTTTGCAGAACCTAACATTCTCACAAGACGAAAAACAGGGTACGCGAATGAACCGACTGTACAGGTCTCTGGTGGTGCTTCAGGCAGCGGCGGCTCTCGGTGGATTGGCGGTATCGGTTTCAGTGAATGCGGCGGAGGCGGCCAAGCCGGCGAAGCCGGATGCGGCAAGAGGGCAGGCCATCGCGACCCAGGTTTGCGCGGCGTGTCACGCGGCGGACGGCAACAGCGCCGGCGCCGCGTTTCCCAAGCTCGCGGGGCAGCACGCCGACTACATCGTCAAGCAGCTGAAGGATTACAAGACGCAGCCGGGCGCAAAGGGGCCGGCGCGCAACAATCCGATCATGACGGGCATTGCCGGAGCGCTGTCGGATCAGGACATGGTGAACGTGGCGGCGTACTTCGCGTCTCAGCAGACCAAGCCGAACTACGCCCGCGACAAGACCGACGTCGCGCTCGGCCAGAAGATCTATCGCGGCGGGATTGCCGACAAGGGCGTGCCGGCGTGCGCGGCGTGCCACGGCGCGACCGGCATGGGCATTCCGGTGCAGTATCCGCGGCTGTCGTGGCAGTGGGGCGATTACACCGTCGCGCAGCTCAATGCCTTCGCCCAAGGCACGCGCAACAACAGCGAACCGATGCACGCCATCGCGTCGCGCCTGAACGAAGCGGAAATGAAAGCGGTAGCGGATTACGTCGCCGGATTGCATTAAACGCAGCACGAGAGCGTCCAGCGGTTTCCGGCTAAGAGCAAGAACGCGGGGAATCGCCCATACTACGCACGAAGCCGGCCCACAGAGGCAGGCGCGAAAACAAGAAAAGGGTGGGACGTCGGTCGGTCAGACCGCTTACGTCTCCACCCTTTTTTGCTGTCAGCCGGAGTTTGAATGAGCATCACCACATCGGGATTGCAGTCGAAGTCGAGCCGTCGCGCCGTGAAGCATTTCGTCGAGCTCGTGAGTTCGATGCGCTTTGCCATCGCCTTGCTGGTCGTGCTGGCGATCGCGAGCATCATCGGCACCGTGCTGACGCAGGAAGACCCCTATCCCAACTACGTCAACCAGTTCGGCCCGTTCTGGGCGGACACCTTCCGCGGCCTGAGCCTCTACAACGTGTACAGCGCGTGGTGGTTCATGCTGATTCTCGTGTTCCTAGTGATTTCGGTGTCGCTGTGCGTGGTGCGCAATGGCCCGAAGATGATCGCGGATATCAAGAACTGGAAGGATCGCGTGCATGAAGGCAGCCTGCGCGCGTTCCATCACAAGGGCGAGTTCGTGGTCGGCGCGGATCGCGCTCAAACTGCCGCGACGCTCGAACGCCTCAGCACGAAGATGGGCTACCGCTTCGTCCGGCGCGAGACCGACACCGGCGCGACGCTGATCGCCGGCAAGCGCGGAGCGCTCACGAAGCTCGGCTATATCTCGGCGCACCTGGCGATCGTCGTGATCTGCATCGGCGGGCTGCTCGACAGCAATCTGCCGATCAAGCTGCAAATGTGGCTCTTCAACAAGACGCCGGTCGCCACGAACGCGGTCATCAACGACATTCCCGCCGAGCATCGCCTTTCCACGTCGAATCCGACGTTTCGCGGCTACGCGTGGGTGCCGGAAGGGCAGTACGTCGGCACCGCCATTCTGAATCAGCAGGACGGCTCGATCATTCAGGACCTGCCGTTTTCCATTCAGCTCGACAAGTTCATCGTCGATTACTACTCGACCGGCATGCCGAAGCTCTTCGCGAGCGATATCGTCGTGATCGATCACAAGACGGGCAAGCGCATTCCGGCGCGCGTCGAAGTGAACAAGCCGTTCACGTATGACGGCGTGTCGATTTACCAATCGAGCTTTCAGGACGGCGGCTCGAAGCTCGAAATGACCGCCTGGCCGATGACCGGCGGCAGCGCCAAGGCCGCGCCGTTCAACGGGACGATCGGCGGCACCGCGCCCGTCGCGTCGCAATTTGCCGGCGCGCAGGGCGAGACGGTCGAATTCACGGATTTCCGCGCGATCAACGTCGAGAACATGACGGACGGCAGCGGCGCGCCCGACGCGCGCGGCGTCGGCAAGAAGGAAACGCTGCGCGACGCGTTCGACGAGCGCCTGGGTTCCGGCGCGAAGACATCGCGGCCGACTGATCTGCGCAATATCGGCCCGTCGGTGCAGTACAAGGTGCGCGGCACGGACGGCCAGGCGCGCGAATACAGCAACTACATGCTGCCGGTGGATGTCGGCGGTCAGCGAATGTTTCTCGCCGGCATGCGTGTGAGCCCGAACGATCCGTTCCGCTATCTGCGCATTCCCGCCGACGAGCAAGGGTCCGTCAAGCAGTGGATGGACCTGCGGGCCGCGCTGCAAACGCCCGCGACGCGCGCTGCGGCCGCACACCGATTCGCATCGCGCTCGGTGCCGCAAGAAAACGTCGAGTTGCAGAAGCATCTCGAAGAAAGCGCGCTGCGCGTGCTGAATCTGTTCGCTGGCGCGGACGCAAACGGCGCGCCGAGCGCGAATGGTCAGATAAACGGCGGTTTCCAGAGCATCGCCGCGTTCATCGACAAATCCGTGCCGAAGGGCGAGCAGGAAAAAGCCGCCGGCCTTCTGATGCGCATGCTGGAAGGCGCGATGTGGGACGTCTGGCAAATGTCGCGCGAGCAGAACGCTTTGCCCGACGCGAAGGTCGACGAAAAGAGCACGGCGTTCGTTCAGGCGTCGATCAACGCGCTTTCCGACAGCTTTCTGTACGGTTCTCCCGTCTTCCTGCAACTAGATTCGTTCAAGCAGGTGCAAGCCTCGGTATTCCAGTTGACGCGCGCGCCGGGTAAAAAAGTGGTGTATCTTGGCAGCCTTCTGCTGGTCGTCGGCATCTTCTCGATGTTCTATGTCCGTGAACGCCGGCTCTGGTTCTGGCTCAAAGATTCAGGGCAAGGCGGCGCGAGCGTGCTGATGGCCATGTCCACCGCACGCCGGACGCTGGATTTCGAGAAGGAATTCGAGCGCACGCGGGCGTCGGTCGGCGCGGCGCTGGGCGCTTCGCCAATCGACCCGGCCGCGCCACCGACCGCTCAGAATGCGCCGGCGTCCGCCGCGCCGCAATCGCAATCCGAAGCCGCGAGCTCGGAAGTTTCATCACGGTAAGATCATGGACCTCACACAGACTTCCTCCCACGCTTCCGCCAAAACGGAACGTCCGGCATCGAGCCTTCCCGATGTCGCCGTGTTCGACGACCGTCCGTTCTTCCGCAGGCTCGGCGCGCTCGACTGGCTGTTCGCCCTCGCGATGGTCGCGGGCGCGGGTTTCGCGCTCAACCGCTATCACGCGTACATGGACGTGTACGACACGGCCGTGCTGATCGGCGCGGTGCCGACGTTCGTCGTGCTCGGCTGGCGCTGGAAGCCTGTGCGCTTGCTGATCGCGCTGATCGCGGTCATGTCGCTGCTGTCGATTCAGCTTTACCAGCACGATCTGGCGCGCGCCGACACCAATTTCTTCCTCAAGTACTTCCTGTCGAGCCAGTCCGCGATTCTGTGGATGAGCGCGCTCTACATTCTCGCGACGCTGTTCTACTGGATCGGACTCGTCACGCGGTCGCAGACGGGCGGCGCGATCGGTTCCCGCATGACGTGGGTCGCGGTGCTGATGGGCTTCACCGGCTTGATGGTGCGCTGGTACGAGTCGTACATGATCGGCAGCGACGTCGGCCACATTCCCATTTCGAATCTGTACGAAGTCTTCGTGCTGTTCTGTCTGATCACGTCGCTGTTCTACCTCTACTACGAGCAGCATTACGCGACGCGGCAAATGGGCGCGTTCGTGCTGCTCGTGATCAGCGCGGCCGTCGGCTTTCTGATGTGGTACTCGATTGCGCGCGACGCGCAGCAGATTCAGCCGCTCGTTCCCGCGCTGCAAAGCTGGTGGATGAAGATTCACGTGCCGGCGAACTTTATCGGTTACGGCAGCTTCGCGCTTTCCGCGATGGTGTCGGTCGCGTATCTCGCCAAGCAGCGCGGCGTGCTGGCGGACCGCCTGCCGTCGCTCGAAGTGCTCGATGACGTCATGTACAAGTCGATCGCGGTCGGCTTCGCGTTCTTCACCATCGCGACCATTCTCGGCGCGCTCTGGGCGGCGGAAGCGTGGGGCGGCTACTGGAGCTGGGACCCGAAGGAAACGTGGGCGCTCATCGTCTGGCTGAACTACGCGGCGTGGCTGCACATGCGGCTGATGAAGGGCCTGCGCGGCGCGGCGGCGGCGTGGTGGGCGCTGACCGGCCTGATCGTGACGACGTTCGCGTTCCTCGGCGTCAACATGTTCCTGTCGGGCTTGCACAGTTACGGCAAGCTGTGAGCCGGCCGGCATAGAAAAAGGAGAAACCGCCACGCATCGCGCTGGCGGTTTTTTTTCGTTTCGGCGTGGAATACGGGCACTGGTTCTGCTGTTTGCCTGTGTATCGCGAAAGCAAAGGAGTCGGCTCCATGTGGATCAAACGTAATGGCGCGCTGTATGGCGACGACATCCCCAGTCACGAGATCACGCCGCGCGACGTGTTCGAGAACCGCCGCCGCGCGCTGCGCTCGTTGGGCGCGCTCGCGGCAACGGGGCTCGCAGGCGCGAGCGGTCTCGCCCACGCGACGCTGACTTCGCCCGATGCGAAGGGTCAGAAGCTCGCCGCGAAGACCAATTCGAAGTTCGTGGCGCTCGACAAACCGACGCCGCTCAAAGACGTCACCACGTACAACAACTTCTACGAGTTCGGCACCGACAAGGGCGATCCGGCCGAGCACGCGGGCACGTTGCGTCCGCGGCCGTGGAAGGTGTCGGTGGAAGGCGAGATCAAGAATCCGAAGGTCTACGACATCGACGAGATTCTCAAGCTCGCGCCGCTGGAAGAGCGCATCTACCGGCTGCGATGCGTCGAAGGCTGGTCGATGGTCATTCCGTGGATCGGCGTGTCGCTGTCCGAGTTGATCAAGCGCGCGGAGCCGACGGGCAACGCGAAGTACGTGCAGTTCATCACGCTCGCGGACCGTTCGCAGATGCCGGGCCTGTCCACGCCGATCCTCGACTGGCCGTATTCCGAAGGCCTGCGCATGGATGAAGCGATGCATCCGCTCACGCTCCTGACCGTCGGCCTTTACGGCGAAGTGCTGCCGAATCAGAACGGCGCGCCGGTGCGTATCGTGGTGCCGTGGAAGTACGGCTTCAAGAGCGCGAAGTCGCTGGTCAAGATCCGCTTCGTGGAAAAGCAGCCGCCTACGAGCTGGAACACTTACGCGCCGAATGAATACGGCTTCTATTCGAACGTGAATCCGAACGTGGACCACCCGCGCTGGAGTCAGGCGACGGAGCGGCGCATCGGCGAGGACGGATTCTTCACGCCCAAACGCAAGACGCTGATGTTCAACGGCTACGGCGATCAGGTCGCGTCGCTGTATCAGGGCATGGACCTCAAGAAGAACTTCTGACCATGCCGACCGCAACCGATATCAAGACGGCGCAGCCGCGGCCGCGCGCGCAGGCGGGGCCGCGCTGGATCGTGCCCGCGAAGGTCGTCGTGTTCATTGCCGCGCTGTATCCGCTTGCGCGCCTCGTGCTGCTCGGCGTGACGGGCGTGCATGGCGGACTCGGCGCAAACCCGATCGAATTTATCACGCGCTCGACGGGCCTCTGGACGCTCGTGTTCTTGTGCATCACGCTCGCCATCACGCCCGCCCGACGCCTGACCGGCGTGACCGCGCTCGTGCGCTTTCGCCGCATGATCGGGCTGTTTGCGTTCTTTTACGCCGCGCTGCACTTCACGACGTACTTCTGGTTCGACAAGTGGTTCGACGTCGCGGAGATTCTGAAGGACATCGGCAAGCGGCCGTTCATCACGGTCGGCTTTGCGGCGTTCGTGCTGCTGATTCCGCTCGCCGTCACGTCGCCCAAGGCGATGGTGCGCAAGCTCGGCCGACGCTGGCAGACACTGCATCGCGCGATCTATGTCATCGCCGCGCTCGCCATCCTGCATTTCTGGTGGATGAAGGCGGGCAAGCACGATCTGATACTGCCGAAGATCTACGGCGCGATCGTGATTGCGTTGCTCGGCTGGCGTCTGGTCGTGTGGCTGAAGTCGAAAGCCGCGACGCGCGCATGAAAAAAGCGATGCCGCGGCATCGCTTCTTCGGTTCGCATTCGAGCGAGCGTCAGTCCGGCAGGATCGACTCTCCGGCGAACAACTGCCGCACCTCTTCGCGTTGGCGCACGAGGCGGGCGCGCTCGCCGTCCACCATGACTTCGGCGGCGCGCGGGCGCGTGTTGTAGTTCGAGCTCATCACGAAGCCGTACGCGCCGGCCGAGCAGATGGCGAGCAAGTCGCCCGGCTCGACAGCCAGATCGCGATCGCGCCCGAGCCAGTCGCCGCTCTCGCAGACGGGGCCGACCACGTCGTACTTGTGCGCGGGCGCGTCACGCTTCACGACCGGCACGATGCGATGAAACGCCTCGTACATCGCGGGGCGCGCGAGGTCGTTCATGGCGGCATCCACGATGGCGAAGCTCTTCTCTTCCCCCGGCTTCAGATATTCGACGCGCGTGAGCAGCACGCCCGCATTGCCGACGAGCGAGCGCCCCGGCTCGAAATACACTTCGCGCTGACCGTGGCCGCGCTTTTCGATGTGCGCGAGCAGCGCGCGGACGAAATCGCCGATATCGGGCGGCGTCTCGTCATCGTACGCGATGCCCAGACCGCCGCCGACGTCCACATGACGAATGGACATGCCGTCCGACTCGAT
This sequence comes from Caballeronia sp. SL2Y3, assembly GCF_022879575.1. Taxonomy (NCBI): domain Bacteria; kingdom Pseudomonadati; phylum Pseudomonadota; class Betaproteobacteria; order Burkholderiales; family Burkholderiaceae; genus Caballeronia; species Caballeronia sp. SL2Y3. The sequence goes on along the minus strand of NZ_CP084260.1, from coordinate 2,497,253 downwards.
TTGCTCGACGAGATCGAGCAACTTGTCGAGCGCGTCGAGATACGGGCTGATCTCGGTGATCTGCGAACCGATATGGCAGTCGATGCCGACCACGTCGAGATTCGCCATCGCGTGCGCTTCGCGATACGTCGTGCGCGCGTCGCTGAACGCCACGCCGAACTTGTTCGACTTGAGGCCCGTGGAAATGTACGGATGCGTCTTCGCGTCCACGTCCGGGTTCACGCGCAGCGAAACCGGCGCGCGCTTGCCGAGCGACTTCGCCACTTCGTTGAGCGCGTGCAGCTCGGGAATCGACTCCACGTTGAAGCACTTGACGCCCGCTTCCAGCGCCTCGCGCATTTCCGCCGCCGACTTCCCGACGCCCGAAAACACCGTGTTCTCGGCCTTGCCGCCCGCCGCGAGCACGCGCGCCAGTTCGCCCGACGAGACGATGTCGAAGCCCGCGCCCATGCGCGCGAACACGTTGAGCACCGCGAGATTGCTGTTGGCCTTCACGGCCACATGAACGACTGCGCGCCGTCCGGCGCACGCATCGGCGTAAGCGCGATAGGCGCGCGTCAGCGCATCGCGTGAATAGACGTAGAGCGGCGTGCCGAACTGCTGCGCGAGCGACGCGGCGGAAACGCCTTCGGCGTGCAGCACGCCGTCGACATAATGGAATGCGGAATCACTCATGCGTGCTTGGAATGGAAGATGCGCGGTGCGCGAAGAGCTTGCCGGTCACTCGCCCGACGACGCGGCTTTCGGCGCTGTGGGCGTTGATTTCAGGTCGGTCTCGGGAGCGAGCGAAAGCGGTTCGCCGGACGTGTCGGGCACGTCGCCCGCCGCGTTGGTTCCGGTCTTGCCGGCGCGCGACGCGGTTTCGTCGCTCGGAGTCACGTCGGAAGGCGGCGTATCCTGAAGGTTATCAGGGCGCTGCGGCATGGGAGGAACGACGGGGAGATAAAGCGGGCCGCGTTGCCCGCAACCGCCGAGCGTGAGCGTGGTCGCGGCACAAACGCTGACAGCCGCTACAATCGCGCTCATCCTGAAAACAGCTCGCATGACCGTCCCTGTACATAGAATCGATGGAGTTTAGCATGACAGACCAGGAATACCTGACCTTGGCGGAGGCCGTGCTGACGGCGATCGAGCGGTCCGTCGACGAGGCCGAAGCGGACATCGAATTCGAGCGAAGCGGCAACGTGTTGACGCTCGAATTCGAGAACCGGACGAAGGTGATCGTCAACCTTCAGCCGCCGAAACACGAGATCTGGCTCGCGGCGAAGGCGGGCGGATTCCACTACAAGTACGTCGACGGCCAATGGCGCGATACCCGCGATAACAGCGAGTTTTTCGCGGCGCTCTCGCAGCATTCCACTGCGCAGGCAGGCGAGCCGGTCAGCTTCAAAGCGTGACCGGCGCGGGGCGCGCAAGGCTCATTGCCCCTTGAACAGATTCATGATGTCCTGCTTTTCCTGCTCGCCGACATCCGGCGCGGGCGCGGTCACGCCCGACACGCCGCCTTCCTGCGGCGGCGCCTGACTGACGCCGATGGTCGCGATGAAGCCGTGGCCCGGCGTCATGTCGTCGTAGTACAACTCGCCGCCGAGCGATTTCACATCGGGCGGCATCAACGGCTTGTACTCGGGCACGCCTTGCAGCGCGCGGCTCATGTAGTCCATCCAGACCGGCAGCGCGAGCCCGCCGCCCGTTTCCTTGTCGCCGAGGCTGCGCGGGTTGTCGTAGCCGACCCACGCGATCGCCACGAGCGAACGCTGGTAGCCGGCGAACCAGGCGTCGCGCGAATCGTTCGTCGTGCCGGTCTTGCCGGCCAGATCGCTGCGCTTGAGCTGATTCGTCTTCGCGGCCGTGCCGTGCTGCGCGACGCTTTGCAGCAGGCTGTTCATCACATACGCGTTGCGCGGCGTGATGGCGAGCGGCGCGGACTGCTGCGCGACGAGCGGTTGCGGATGCGACACGACCGCGCCGTACGGATCGGTGATATCGGCGATCAGATACGGATTCACGCGATACCCGCCGTTCGCGAACACCGCGTAGCCCGCCGCCATTTGCAGCGGTGTGACGAGACCCGCGCCGAGCGCCATCGGCAGATAGGCGGGATGGCGGTCGGCGTCGAAGCCGAAGCGCGTGATGTACTGCTGCCCGTACTTCGTGCCGATGGTGTTCAGAATGCGGATCGACACCATGTTCTTCGACTTTTGCAGCGCGGTGCGCATGGTCATCGGGCCGTCGAAGCCGCCGCCGTAGTTCTTCGGCTCCCACGCCTGGCCGCCGGTTTCCGCGGCGCTGAAAAAGAGCGGTCCGTCGTTGATGATCGTCGCCGGCGACAAGCCCTTCTCCAGCGACGCCGAGTAAATGAACGGCTTGAAGCTCGACCCCGGCTGACGCCATGCCTGCGTGACGTGATTGAACTTGTTCTTGTTGAAGTCGAACCCGCCGACGAGTGCGCGAATCGCGCCGTCCTGCGGCACCATCGAAATGAGCGCGCCTTCTACTTGCGGCAGTTGCGTGATGGTCCAGTCGCCGTCGTCGTTCTTCACGAGCCGCACGATGGCGCCCGGACGAATGCGCTGGTTCGGCTGCGCGCGCGGCGAAAGCGCGTTCGCGACGAAGCGCAGATTGCTGCCGCTCACGGTGGCCACGTTGCCGTCGATGAAGCTCGCCTTCACTTCCTTCGTGCTCGCCGCCGTCACCACGGCCGCCACGATCTCGCCGTTGTCCGGGTGCTCGGCGAGCGCGTCGTCGATAGCCTGTTCGCGGTCGTCCGCGTTCGACGGCAGATCGATGAAACCTTCCGGCCCGCGATAGCCGTGACGCCGTTGGTAGTCCATCAACCCTTTGCGCACGGCGCGATACGCGGCGTCCTGATCGGCGGAATCGATCGTCGTCACGACGTTGAGGCCGCGCGTGTACGCTTCCTCGCGATACTGCGCGTACATCATCTGGCGCACCATCTCCGCGACGTATTCGGCGTGCACGCTGAATTCTCGCCCCTGGCCTTTCACGACGAGCGGCTGCTTGGCCGCTTTCTCGTACTCGTCTTCGCTGATGAAGCCGAGTTCGCGCATGCGCTGAAGGATGTACTCCTGGCGCACTTTCGCGCGTTTCGGATTGACGACCGGGTTATACGCCGACGGCGCTTTCGGCAGACCGGCGAGCATGGCGGCTTCCGCGAGCGTGATGTCCTTGAGATCCTTGCCGAAATAGACGCGCGCCGCGCTCGCGAAACCGTAGGCGCGCTGCCCGAGATAGATCTGATTCATATACACCTCGAGAATCTGATCCTTCGTCAACGCGCGCTCGATCTTGTACGCGAGCAGCATTTCATAGATCTTGCGCGTATAGGTCTTTTCGCTCGACAGGAAGAAGTTGCGCGCGACCTGCATGGTGATCGTGCTCGCGCCCTGCGACGCGTGGCCGTTCGTCAGCGCAACGCTGCCGGCGCGCAGGATGCCCGTCAGATCGACGCCGCCGTGGTCATAGAACCGCGCGTCCTCGATGGCCAGCACGGCCTTTTTCAGATGATCGGGCACGTCCCGAATGCGCACCACGCTGCGGCGCTCTTCGCCGAATTCGCCGATCAGCACGTGATCCGCCGTATAGATGCGCAGCGGCACCTTCGGACGATAGTCGGTGAGCGCTTCGAGCGACGGCAGATTCGGCATCGCGACGACGAGCGCATAGCCCAGCACCAGTCCAGCACAGACGATCAGCGCGAAAACGCTGACGAGAAAACCGAGAAACAGCCGCGTGTACCAGGGACGGGGAGCCTTCTTAGGCCGTTCGGGCGGCGTGGCAGGCGGATTGGTCGGGGAAGAGGATTGCATAGCACCACCAAAAACAGTCCCGCGATTATAGCCGTCCGGGTTTCGGGTTTTTCCTAGGGACTCCAGACACCTGACCGATGCGTCGCGCTGGCTTTTCCACTTCCAACAATACCCGCGATAGCCCGGCAAAACATCCTGCCACCGCTCGCGTTAGCCATTCGGCCGAATGTTCGCCGTGCGCCGCCGTCCCGACAATTCCTTCAATGCAAGCGCACGAACGGTTCGGCGCGCGAGTAAGAGAAGGAGTGGTCATGACAAACGAGAACGCCTTGCGCGGCACGATGCTGACGGTCACGCGCCGGTTCGCGGCGGGCATCGACGTGAGCGAGGACGCGGTGCGCATCGCCGTCTTGAGCCGGCGTCTGAAAAGGGACTCGACGGTGTGCGTCGAGCATCTGGATACGGTGCCGCTCGCGCCGGGCGCGGTGGTGGGCAGCGATTTCATCGATCGCGCCGCCGTCGTCGGCGCGCTGCGCGAGGTGGTCGCGCGCCTGCCGCAGAACGGCGCGTGGCGGGCGCTGCGCTGCGCCATGGGATTGCCGGCGTCCGCGACGCACACCACGCGCGTGCCGCTCGCGCGCTTGATCGAAACGCGGCAAGCCGACATGGCGACGCTCGGCGCGGACCCGTGCGGACTATTGGAACCCGCGGTGCTCGCCGAAGCCGAGCGCGTCTCGGGAATCGAGCGCAGCGCGCTGGCGGTCGACTGGTCGGTGCGATCGCGCGAGGGCGGCCCGCCGGACGTCGCCATTTCCGCGACGGCGCGTCAGCACGTCGAAGCACGCGTCGAAACGGCGGCTGCGGCGGGCATCGCGCTGTGCGCCATCGACGGCGAGCCCGCCGCGGCGCTGCGCGCGATGCGCCATTCCGGCAAAACGGAGCTGGGTGCCGAGGCGCGCTATCTGGCTTGCTGGCTCGAAGGCGCGGGCTTGCACGGTTGGCTCGTCAACGCGGGCGAAGTCGAGCGCGACGCGCTCTATCCGGCGCCGGAGTACGGCAGCGCCTGGGACGCGCTGCGCGATCTGGCGGGAGCGGCGCCGCTTGGCGGCATCTTCGTGGGCGGCCAAGAGCATTTGCTGAAACAGGCCGGGCTTTCCCTCGAGGCGTTGACCGAGGTCTTCGGCTGCCCGGCGCTGCCGTTCGAGTCCGCGCCGTATTGCCACGGCGCATCCGAGATCGCGGGCGCGCTGAAACATTCGCCCATCTTCGCGGTGGCCTTCGGGCTCGCGCTGCGCGAGGTGCTGCAATGACGAGCGCCGCGATTGTCGAAGGATTCAACCTGCTTCCTCATCGAGCGCTGAAACGTCGCTCGTTGCGGCGTCAGCGGATCGCGATTCTTGCCGCTGCCGGACTGGCGGGATGCGCGGCGGTCGGCGGCGTCGTCGGCTGGGACGCGTTCGAGCGGGCGCGTCTGGACGAACGGCGCATCGCGCTCGAAGCGACGCTGCGTGCATCGAGCGCGCAAATCGACGAGCACGCCCGCCTGCTGCGCGTCGAAGGCGAACGGCGTCGCGCACGCGAGGCCGCGCAGCCGCTCGCCGCACCGCGCGATCGCTTTCTCGCGCTTCTGGATGCGCTCGCGGACGGGCCGGCTTCGAGCGAAGTCGCGCTGCAACGCGTCTCGCAACGCGCGGAAGAAGTAGAACTGGCCGCGCTCGCACCCGATTCGCAGACGGCGGCGCGCTGGCTCAAGCGTCTGGAAGGGCTGCGCGGCGTGCAATCCGTCGAAGTCGTGGAGATGAAGCGGCGCGCCGAAACGGTGTCGCCCGGCAGGCGCGAAGCCGTCGCCTCGGTTGCGCACGTTGCGCCCGCCGCCGACCGTTACGAGTTCACGGCGCTCGTGCGCTATGCGCCGGCGGCAGGCAAGCCGATACCGGCGAGCACGAAAGCGTCGATCACGAGGAGAATCCGATGAGCACGATCAGCATGAATTTCCCCACGCGGCCGCGCCAGCCGATTCTTCAGCCGCTCGACCAATGGTCGAAACGCAGGACCGCGATCACTGCGGTGGCGCTTGCATTCGTCGTATTCGCGCTGGCTCTGCAAGGCTGGCGGAACGCCGGTTTGAGTCAGCGCGATGCGAGCCGCGCCGCGCTCGCCGCGACGCAGCGCAAGCTGGACGACGCAGGGCGCGTGGCTGCCGAACTGCCCGATCTGCGAACGCGCGTGGCGGCCAGTGCGATGAAACCCGAAAACTGGACCGCCGGCGATGCGCTGCACGCCGTCGCCGCGCTCGCCGCGCAGAATGGCCTGCGCGTGAGCGAGATCGATCCGCAAGCAACGAAAAGCGGCATGCCGAAACCGGCGCCCGCGCCCGCCGAACGCACGCTGACGTTTCGCGCGGAAGGCTCGTTCCCCGAGATCCGACGCTTTCTGGAGGCGCTTTCCGGACTGCCGCGCCTGGTCGTGCCCGAGGCCGTGCACATCCGGCGGCAGGCGGGCGCGCTGACCGTCGACGCGACGCTGCGCATCCATGACACGCTGCCCGCCGTGCCGCTCGCGGAGCCGCCGCGCATGGACGCGTTCATCGTCGATCCGTTCGCAAAGGAGAGCGCCGCCGGTTCCTCGCGAGGCGCGGGCATGCTGCTCGTCGGCACGCTCGTCGGACGACATCGCGCGATGGCGCTCGTGCAGAGCGCCAAGAGCGTCGAGCGTGTCGAGCCGGGCCAGGCGATCGGCGATGAGCGGCTCGCGCGCGTGCAGCCGCGCGTCATCGAACTCGTGAGCGGCGAAGGCGCGCTCCGCACGCTGACCTTCGCGGAGGATGGCAAGTGAGCGCGGCCGTTTCGATCCTCCGCGCGATCGGTGTCGCTGTGCTGGTGATCGCGGGCGCAGTGAGCGCGGCCGAGAGCGGCGATGCGCCTATTGCGCCGTTGCCGCCGCTGCCGGCATCGTTCGATACCTTGCCGACCGACCAGTTCGCCATCGATACGAGCGTGCCTGCCGCGTCGGCGTCGCCCGCGATCGTGCCGTCGCCGCCTGCGGGCACGTCCGCGCAGCCCGCCGCGAGCGCCGACGAGCCGCTCGAAGGCCCGCCCGTGCCGCTGCCGAAGCGGCAACGGTTGAGCGCATCGGATGATGCACGCCCCGCCGCCGACGACGGCAAGCCGATCACGCTCGACCTCAAGAACGCGGACCTGAGCGCCGCGCTGCAGAGCTTTGCGCGCTTCACCGGGCTCAACATCATCGCGAGCGAGAAGGTGCGCGGTCAGGTGTCGATCAATTTGGCCGCGGTGCCGTGGCGGCGCGCGTTCGACACGCTCCTCGACGTCAACGGGCTTGCCATGGAGCAGCACGGCAACGTGATCTGGGTCGCGCCGCTCGCCGAGCTCGCCGCCCGCGAAAAGCTGCGATACGAAGCGCATGCGCGCGCCGCCGATCTCGAACCGCTCGCGAGCCGCACATTCCTGCTGCGCTATCCGCGCGCCGAAGACGTTCGCAAGCTGCTCACTGGCTCCGGCACGCAGCGCGTGCTGTCCAAGCGCGGTTCCGCGATGGCCGATGCCCGCACCAACCTGCTCTTCGTCACCGACCTCGACGCACGCGTGCAGCAGATCGCCGATCTGATCGCCTCGATCGACAAGCCGACGCCGCAAGTCATGATCGAAGCGCGGATCGTCGAGGGCGAGACCGGGTTGTCGCGCAATCTCGGCGTGAAACTGGGCGTTGCGCCGACGGGCGATGCGGCGCGCGGCATCGCGGGCGGCAAGGACGGCGTGGTATACGATCTGTCGGCGCAGCCTCTCAATGGCTTCGACGCGGCGACGGCCGGCCTCACGCTGTTCGCTGCGCAAGCCACGCGGCTGCTGGATATCCAGCTGAGCGCGCTGGAAGCCGAAGGGCGCGGGCAGGTCGTGTCGCGGCCGCGCGTGGTGACGGCGGACCGCGCGAAGGCCATCGTCGAGCAGGGCACGGAGCTGCCGTATCAGGCGAAAGTCGGCAATGGCGTCTCCGGCGTGCAGTTTCGGCGCGCTGCGCTCAAACTGGAGGTCGAGCCGCAGATCACGCCGCACGGTCATGTCGTGCTGGATCTGGATGTGGCGAAGGACAGCGTCGGCGAACAGACCGTGTCCGGGCCCGCCATCAATACGAAGCACGTGCAGACGCGCGTCGAAGTGGAGGACGGCGGCACCGTGGCGATCGGCGGCATCTATTCGGACGATGACCGCGAGGACGTGACTGGCGTGCCGGGGCTGATGAGGCTGCCGCTCATCGGCTGGCTTTTCCGTCACGACGCGCGACGCAGGGCGCACAGCGAGCTCGTCATCCTGATCACGCCGCATGTGATTGCGTCGGACGGATAGGGGCTCGCCGATGGCCGGGTGCGGGGCAAATCGGCGCGGCGGGCGCGACTCGACAAAGCGGGCGGTTTGCCCTTAAGCTGCCGCACGAACAAATTCGATACCGTAAAGGATTGACGTTGCAGGAAGGGCACGCGAACGCGAACATTTTTTTCGTCGGACTCATGGGGGCGGGTAAAACCACCGTGGGCCGCGCGGTTGCGCGCCGTTTGCAGCGCGATTTCATCGACTCGGACCTGGAAATCGAGGCGCGCACGGGCGCGCGTATTCCGGTGATCTGGGAACTGGAAGGCGAGAGCGGGTTTCGTCAGCGCGAAGTCAATGTCATCGACGAGTTGTCGCAGAAGAGCGGCATCGTGCTCGCAACGGGCGGCGGCGCGGTGCTGCGCCCCGAGAACCGGGAACATCTGAAGAATCGCGGCATCGTCATCTATCTGCGCGCCAATCCGCACGATCTCTGGCAGCGCACGCGCCGCGACAAGAACCGGCCGCTTCTGCAGACAGACGACCCGCGCGGCAAGCTGGAAACGCTGTTCCGAACGCGCGACCCGCTCTATCACGAGTGCGCGCACTTCGTCGTGGAAACCGGCCGCCCGACCGTCAACGCGCTCGTCAACATGGTCCTGATGCAACTGGAGGTGGCCGGCGTCATCAAGTCGGCTGAGTCATAATGTCCGCCATGATTACCCCAACGATCACCGTCAACGTCGAACTGGGCGAGCGCGCCTATCCCATTCATATCGGCGCGGGTCTGATCGGCCGCACCGAGCTTTTCGCGCCGCATATCAAGGGGTCGTCGGTCGCCATCGTCAGCAATTCGACGGTCGATCCGCTCTACGGCGACACCTTGCGCGCCGCGCTGGAACCGCTCGGCAAGAAGGTGACGACCGTCGTGCTGCCCGACGGCGAAGCGCACAAGAACTGGGAAACGCTCAACATCGTCTTCGACGCGCTGCTATCGAATCGTGCCGACCGCAAGACCACGCTGATCGCGTTGGGTGGCGGCGTCGTCGGCGACATGACGGGCTTCGCGGCGGCGTGCTACATGCGCGGCGTGCCGTTCATCCAGGTGCCGACCACGCTGCTCGCGCAAGTGGATTCGTCGGTCGGCGGCAAGACCGGCATCAATCATCCGCTCGGCAAGAACATGATCGGCGCGTTCTACCAGCCGCAGGCGGTCATCGCGGATATCGGCGCGCTGCACACGCTGCCTGAGCGCGAACTGGCGGCGGGTATTGCGGAAGTCATCAAGACAGGCGCAATCGCCGATGCCGAATTCTTCGACTGGATCGAAGCGAACATCGGCGCTTTGAACGGCCGCGACGAGCGGGCGCTCGTGCACGCGGTCAAGCGGTCGTGCGAGATCAAGGCGTCGGTGGTGGCGTCGGACGAGCGCGAGGGCGGACAGCGCGCCATCCTCAATTTCGGTCACACGTTCGGCCACGCCATCGAAGCGGGCCTCGGCTACGGCGAATGGCTGCACGGCGAGGCCGTCGGCTGCGGCATGGTCATGGCAGCGGATCTCTCCGTGCGCCTCGGCAGGCTCGACGATGCCGCGCGCAAGCGGCTCGTGCGCGTGATCGAAGCGGCGAAGCTGCCCGTCCGCGCGCCGAAGCTCGGCGACGACCGCTACATCGACCTGATGAAAGTCGACAAGAAAGCCGAAGCCGGCGAGATCAAATTTATTCTGCTGACCCGCTTCGGCGCGACGGAAATCACCGGCGCGCCCGATCAGGCCGTGCGCGAGACGCTCGCTGCCAGCCTCTGATCAATCGGGCATCAGCCGGGACCACGACGATGCACGACGAAGCGGAGCCGCCGGTGAGCGAAACAGAAGCTGGATTTGGAGTGCCTTCGTCGCTTGCGCTCGAAGCGCATCTGGCGCCTTACGCGGCGCGGTCGGCGTTGTCGCGCGGGCGCCGGCATGCGGAGCCGCCGCCCGCCGCCCGCACGGAGTTTCAGCGCGACCGCGACCGTATCGTGCATTCGACCGCCTTTCGCCGGCTCGAATACAAAACGCAGGTCTTCGTCAATCACGAAGGCGACCTCTTTCGCACGCGTCTCACGCATAGTCTGGAAGTCGCGCAGATTGCGCGGTCGGTCGCGCGCAATCTGCGGCTCAACGAAGATCTGGTCGAAGCGATTTCGCTCGCGCACGATCTCGGTCATACGCCGTTCGGTCACGCCGGCCAGGACGCGCTCAACGAATGCATGCGCGGTCATGGCGGCTTCGAACACAATCTGCAGAGCCTCGCGGTCGTCGATCAACTCGAAGAGCACTACGGCGCGTTCAACGGCCTGAACCTGTGCTTCGAAACGCGCGAAGGCATCCTCAAGCATTGCTCGCGCGAGAATGCGCGGCAACTCGGCGATCTCGGCGAGCGGTTCCTCACGGGCAAACAGCCTTCGCTCGAAGCGCAGATCGCGAATGTCGCCGATGAAATCGCGTACAACAATCACGACGTGGACGACGGCCTGCGCTCCGGCCTCATCACGCTCGACCAGCTGGCGGAAGTGAGCTTGTGGCACACGCATTTCGAAGCGGCTCGCGCGGAGTTTCCCGCCATCGAGGGGCGCAGGCTGATTCACGAGACCATTCGGCGGATCATCAACACGCTGATTGTCGATCTGATCGAAGCCACGAGCCGCAATCTCGCGCGCGCCGCGCCCGCCTCGCTCGACGACGTGCGCAATGCGCCGCCGCTCGTCGCCCATAGCGACGAAGTCGCCGCGCAAGCCGCCACGCTGAAGCGTTTCCTGTTCAAGAACCTGTACCGGCATTATCGCGTCATGCGCATGGCCAATAAGGCAAGGCGCGTCGTGACCGGTCTCTTCGACGCCTTCACCGACGATCCGCGCCTTCTGCCGCCAGCGTATCAGGCGCGTGTTGCGGCAGCGGAGGAGTCGGCGAACGATCCGGCCGCGCCCAGTCACAACAGCACGCAGGCGCGGCTCATCGCGCATTACATTGCGGGCATGACGGATCGGTACGCGCTGAAAGAGTATCAACGCCTGTTTGTCATCGACAACAACTAACATCGCGCGTTTCACGCGCAGACGTTCGACAACCGGAGACTCACTCGATGCGATGCATGCCCTCGTTCCGTTCCCTCTCGGCCGCGGCCATTCTGGCTTTCGGCGCTAGCACGGCGGCTCAGGCCGCGACGGAAATCCAGTTCTGGCACGCGATGGAAGCCGCCCTCGGCGAGCGCGTGAACGACATCGCCAACGACTTCAATGCATCGCAGAGCGACTACAAGATCGTGCCGGTGTTCAAGGGCACGTATGACCAGACGCTCGCGGCGGGCATCGCGGCCTATCGCAGCGGCAACGCGCCCGCGATCCTGCAAGTCTATGAAGTCGGCACCGCCACGATGATGCAGGCGAAGAAGGCTGTGCTTCCGGTCTACGACGTCTTCAAGCAGGCGGGCGTGCCGCTCGACGAGAAAGCGTTCGTGCCGACCATCTCCGGCTATTACAGCGACGCGAAGACCGGGCATCTCATCTCGATGCCGTTCAACAGTTCCACGCCGGTCCTCTACTACAACAAGGACGCGTTCAAGAAGGCGGGCCTCGACCCGAATCAGCCGCCGAAGACCTGGGCCGATGTCGAAGCCGATGCGAAAAAGCTGAAGGCCGCGGGCTACTCGTGCGGGTATTCGTCCGGCTGGCAGAGCTGGATTCATCTCGAGAACTACAGCGCGTGGCACGCCGCGCCGTTCGCATCCAAGAACAACGGCTTCGATGGTCTCGACGCCACGCTCGAATTCAACAAGCCGCTGCAGGTCGCGCACATCCAGTTCCTTCAGAACATGGCGAAGGACGGCTCCTTCACCTATGTCGGCCGCAAGGACGAGCCGGTCTCAAAGTTCTATAGCGGCGACTGCGGGATCATCACGAATTCGTCGGGATCGCGGGCGACCATCCAGAAGTATGCGAAGTTCGAATACGGCGTCGGCATGATGCCGTACGACGCGAGCGTGAAGGGCGCGCCGCAGAACGCGATTATCGGCGGCGCGAGTCTGTGGGTGCTCTCGGGCAAGGACCCGGCGTTGTACAAGGGCGTCGCGAAGTTCCTCGCGTATCTTTCGTCGCCGAAGGTCGCGGCGAAGTGGCATCAGGACACGGGTTATCTGCCGGTGACGACTGCCGCCTACGAACTCACGCAGAAGCAGGGCTTCTACGACAAGAACCCGGGCGCGGACATCGCCATCAAACAGATGTTGAACAAGCCGCCGCTTGCCTACACGAAGGGCTTGCGCCTCGGCAACATGCCGCAGATCCGCACGGTCGTCGATGAGGAACTGGAGCAAGTCTGGGCCGGCAAGAAGACGCCGCAGCAGGCGCTCGATTCTTCCGTGCAGCGCGGCGACGAACTTCTGCGCCGCTTCGAGAAAAGCGGCGGCTGAACGAGACGCGCGACGCTCAAGCGCCCGCGAATCGCGCGGGCGCGCTTGAAGGACATGTCAATGGAAAAACGGTCTCGTTTCGACACGAGCGTCTTGCCGTATCTGCTGGTCGCGCCGCAGCTCGCCATCACGGCGCTCTTCTTTCTGTGGCCGGCGGGCGAGGCGCTCTGGCAGGCCACGCAAAGTCAGGACGCATTCGGCACATCGAGCGAATTCGTCGGGTTCGCGAACTTCAGGCAGCTTTTCGCGGACCCGCTCTATCTTTCGTCGTTCAGTACGACGATGATTTTCTGCGCGCTCGTCACCGTGTCGGGCCTCGTGATATCGCTCGTCCTCGCAGCCTGCGCGGATCGCGTGACGCGCGGCGCGAAGGCGTACCAAACGCTGCTCATCTGGCCGTATGCGGTCGCGCCGGCCATCGCTGCGGTGCTGTGGTCGTTCCTGTTCAATCCAAGCATCGGGCTCGTGACGTATGCGCTCGCGAAAAAGGGCATCGTCTGGAATCACGCGCTCAATGGCACGCAGGCCATGTTTCTCGTCGTGCTCGCGTCCGTCTGGAAACAGGTCAGCTACAACTTCCTGTTCTTCTACGCCGGGCTTCAGGCGATTCCGCAATCGCTGATCGAAGCCGCCGCCATCGACGGCGCCGGTCCCGTGCGACGTTTCTTCGGCATTGCGCTGCCGCTCCTGTCGCCGACGACGTTCTTCCTGGTCGTCGTCAATCTGGTCTACGCGTTCTTCGATACGTTCCCCGTCATCGACGCCGCGACGGGCGGCGGTCCCGCGCAATCGACCAAGACGCTCATCTACAAGATCTTCGCGGAAGGCTTTCAGGGCCTCGACATCGGGAGTTCGGGCGCGCAGTCCGTCGTGCTGATGGTGATCGTCGTGGCGCTCACCATCGTGCAGTTCCGTTTCGTCGAACGCAGGGTGCAATATTCATGATCGAGAATCGCCGCGGCTTCGATATCTTCTGTCATGCGGTGCTGATACTCGGCGTCGCGCTGGTCGTGTTTCCGGTCTACGTCGCGTTCTGCGCGGCCTCGATGAGCGCGAAGGAAGTCTTTACCGTGCCCCTTTCGCTCATCCCGAGCACGCATCTCTTCGAAAACGTCGCGCACATCTGGACGCACGGCAGCGGCAACGCCGCCGCGCCGTTCGGACGCATGCTCGTCAACAGTCTCGTGATGGCGCTCGTCATCTCCATCGGCAAGATCGCGGTGTCCATCATTTCGGCGTATGCCATCGTGTTCTTCCGCTTTCCGTTGAAGAACCTCGCGTTCTGGCTGATCTTCGTCACGCTGATGCTGCCAGTGGAAGTGCGCATCTTTCCGACGGTGCAGGTCGTTTCGTCGATGCATCTCGCCAACACTTACGCGGGCCTCACGCTGCCGCTCATCGCCTCGGCGACGGCCACGTTCCTGTTCCGCCAGTTCTTCATGACGCTGCCCGACGAACTGATGGAAGCGGCGCGCATCGACGGCGCGGGGCCGCTGCGCTTTTTCTGGGACGTGGTGCTGCCGCTTTCGAAGACGAATATTGCGGCGCTGTTCGTCATCACGTTCATCTATGGCTGGAACCAGTATCTCTGGCCCATTCTCATCACCAACGAGCAGTCGCTGCAAACGGCGGTGGTCGGCATCAAGAGCATGATCGCCTCGGGCGATACGGCGACCGAGTGGCATCTCGTGATGAGCGCGACGCTGCTCGCCATGCTGCCGCCGCTCGCGGTCGTGTTGACGATGCAGCGGTGGTTCGTGCGCGGCCTCGTCGATGCGGAAAAATAATAAGGAGAACCGGGTTCAATGGCTGCACTGACACTACAGGGCGTCAAGAAGACTTACGACGGCAAGCAGTACGTACTGCATGGCATCGACGTGGCGGTGAACGACGGCGAGTTCGTCGTGATGGTCGGGCCTTCGGGTTGCGGCAAGTCGACGCTTCTGCGCATGGTCGCGGGTCTCGAAAGCGTATCGGACGGCACGATCGAGATCGGCGGGCGCGTGGTGAACAAGCTGGAGCCGAAGGATCGCGATATCGCGATGGTCTTTCAGAATTACGCACTTTATCCGCACATGAGCGTGGCGCAGAATATGGCCTATGCGCTGAAGATCGGCGGAGCGGACCGCGCGACCATCGAGAGCCGCGTCGCGAATGCCGCGCGTATCCTCGAACTGGAACATCTGCTTGCGCGCAAGCCGCGCGAGTTGTCGGGCGGGCAACGTCAGCGCGTGGCAATGGGACGCGCGATCGTTCGCGAGCCGGCCGTCTTTCTCTTCGACGAGCCGCTCTCGAATCTCGACGCCAAGCTGCGCGTGCAAATGCGCCTCGAAATTCAGCGCCTGCATGCGCGTCTCGCCACCACGAGCCTGTATGTGACGCACGACCAGATCGAAGCCATGACGCTCGCGCAGCGCGTCATCGTGATGAACAAGGGCCGCGCGGAGCAGATCGGCGCGCCGACCGAGGTTTACGAGCGTCCCGCGTCGGTGTTCGTCGCGAGCTTCATCGGTTCGCCGGCTATGAATCTGCTCGAAGGCCGCTTGTCGGAAGATGGTTCGGTGTTCGAAGTAGCGCACGGCGGGCCGAAGCTGCCGGTTGCGGGTGCGCACGGATTGACGCGCGACATGTGCGGGCGCGAGTGGATCATGGGCATTCGCCCGGAGCACATGACGCCCGGCTATATCGAAACGGCTAGCGCCACGCTCGACGTCGATTCGGCCGAATTGCTCGGCGCGGACAATCTCGCGCATGGCAAGTGGGGCAAGCATGACGTGGCGGCGCGCTTGCCGCATGCGCATCGGCCGCAGCGGGGCGAAAAGCTGCTGGTTTCGGTGCCGGCGCGGCAACTGCACTTTTTCGATCCGGCGACCGGATTGCGCGCCAATTGAGGAGAACCGCGATGAGAACCTGGCCGTATCCCGCTATCGTCGCGCATCGCGGCGGCGGCAAGCTCGCACCGGAGAACACGCTCGAAGGCATCCGGACGGGCGCGCGTCTCGGCCTGAAGATGATCGAATTCGATGCGAAGCTGTCTGCGGACAACGTCGTCTTCCTGCTGCATGACGAGGACGTGGACCGCACGTCCAACGCCCACGGCGCGGCGAAGTCGATGCCCTATGCGCAATTGCGCGCGCTCGACGCCGGGTCGTGGTTCAGCGAGGAATTCGCCGGCGCGCACATGCCGACGCTCGCGGAAGTCCGCGAGCTGTGCGCGTCGCTGAATCTCGCGGCGAACGTGGAGATCAAGTCGTGTCCGGGGCGCGAGGTCGCAACAGGTGAACTGGTCGCGCGCGAGACGGCGCGTCTTTGGAATGGCGCGGAGCCCGCGCCGCTGCTGTCATCGTTTTCGTTCGAGGCGCTGGAAGCCGCGCGCGACGCCGCGCCCGATCTGCCGCGCGGCATGTTGTACGAGCGCGTGCCGGCGGACTGGCGCGAGCAGACCGCGGCGCTCGCGTGCGTCTCGCTGCATGCGGACCATCGTTCGCTCGACGAAACGCTCGTGCGCGACATCCGCGACGCGGGCCTGCGCGTGCTCGCCTACACGGTGAACGATCCGCAGCGGGCGCGCCTGCTCGCGCGATGGGGCGTCGATGCGATCTGCACGGACCGCATCGACATCATCGGCGCGGACTTCTTGGACAGCTAGCCGGGCAGAGAACCGGGCCGAGAAGCGTCAGCGCGCGCGCGCCAGCAGCACGCCCGCGAGCAACGCGAGACCGCCGACCAGCGCGATGGTTCGCCACGGCCTGTCGCGCAAGTAAGCGTCGGCGTCGTCCATGACCGCGGCGGCGCGCTCGCGCACTGCCGCCTGCGAGTCGTTCAGACGGGCGCGGGCCGCGTCCACCTGGTCACTAATGCTCGCGCGCAGCCTGGCGGCATCGGCAGAAGCGCCTTCGCTCAAGGTCTCTTCGAGTTCGGAAAGCAGCGCGCGCAGTTCAGTGCCGATATCGTGCGCAGCCTCGCGGCCGTGGCGCGCCATGCGGCGTGCGCGGCGGCTCGTGCTGTTCCATGAATCTCCGATGGCGTCTCGCGTGTTAGGCAGTGCGTTCATGTTCGCTCCGTCGATGGATGAATCGTGGATGGGTGACACTCCGCTTTCGCGGCGGAAAGTGCCATTGAGCAAATTGAATGCCGGTGTCATCGTGCGATGCACAGGCCGTCGACCCGTAATTACTGCATGGCATGCGCCGCCGCGCAAGTCACATTTACAAGGCGCGTGTAAAGGAAACGCCGTCATGCTGATCACACGACGGCGTTCGGACTGCATAGCGACGCTGGATCAGCGATCAGAAACGATAGCCGACGCGCAGATACGTCACGATCGGATTGATGGTGATCTTCGCCTGCGACTGCACGTTGAGCGTGCCGACAGGCGTTTGCGCTTGCGTGCTCAGTTTGGCCGTCGCCTTCAACGGAATGAACGACACGGAGAACGCCGCGAACCAGTGTTGTGTGAAATTGTACTGAGCGCCCAGATTGAAGACCGGCGCCCACGAACTATCCGTATCGACGGAGGTCGGACCATGCAGCACGGTGCGTTCGAACGCGCTGTTGGTGATCTGGGCATCGGTGAACCAGGTGCGCGTCACGCCGATGCCGGCGAACGGCCGGAATTTCGCGTCAGGAGCGTTGAAGAAGTATTTGAACAGCAGCGTTGGACTCCACTGCTTCGCGCTGCCGATCTTGCCGTACTGCGAGAGCGTCCCGGTTCCGTTGAGATCGAAGGAGGGCGGAATGCCTATCTCGAACTCGCTGGCAATGTGGTCGGTGATGAAGTAGCCCAGCGTGAAGCCGGCGGTATCTGCGCTTCCGATGCCTGCACCCGTGCCGGGTACGCTGATATTAACGGGAGATCCGCCTACACTTGTTTCTTTGAGCGGACCGCTGCTGTCTTGCGGTGCAAAGTGAAACCAGCCTGCAGTTGCGTAAATGGACCCAGCCGATTGCGCGTGTGCCGCGGTGGACACACATGCCAGTGCTGCGATCCCCGTCACGACTTGTTCTATTTTCAATTTGTGCTCCTCCTGAAAGCACGCCCATTATGAACACATCATTTCAAAGTCACCATAGCGGCACGGTAGAGCATTTTCCCTAGGGCGAGAGACCGCTTCGGAGTCCCGTTGCACGGCCCTTGCATGCGTCTTGTGTTCCCGCTGCAGCAGCGTCTCCAGTCAGCCCCCGCTTGGGGTAACACAAACGCGACCCATGGAATATCCAGAATGGCACGGCTTGCACGACTCTACGTCCCAGAACAGCCGCAGCATGTCATCCTGCGCGGTCTCGACCAGCAGCCCGCCTTCGTCGACGACCAGGACTACGAGCTTTTCATCGAATGCCTCAGGACGGCCTCGCGCGATCACCACCTCGCCATCCACGCTTATGCGCTGATGCCGCAAGCCGTGCATCTGCTCGTCACGCCGCGCGACGAGGCCAGCTTGCCCAAGGCGATGCAGGCGGTCGGCCGGCGCTACGTCGCGCACTTTAACCGGCGTTACACGCGGCGCGGCACATTGTGGGAAGGCCGGTATCGCGCGACGGTCATCGAAGGCGAGCGGTACTTTCTGCTCGCGACGCGCGTCGTCGAGACGGCGCCGGTGCGCGCGCAGCTCGCGGCGTCGCCGCAGGACTACAAGTGGTCGAGCTACCGGCATCACATCGGGCTGACGGTGGATTCGCTCATCACGGACCACTCGCTCTTCTGGCTGCTCGGCAACACGCCGTTCGAGCGCCAGCACGCGTACAAGGAACTGAGCGAGCAACCGCTCGACGAGCGAGAGACGACCCGTCTGCTCCAGGCGACGCTCAAGGGCTGGGTGCTCGGCAGCGATTCGTATCGTGAGTGGGCCGCGCGCGCCGCGAACCGCCGCGTGTCGCCGCTGCCGCGCGGCCGGCCGCGCAAGATTCGGGAAACGCCCCAGACGCAGTAAGCGCGCGGCGCGCTCGATCGGACGGCGGCCCGATTTGCGGGACGCCGTTTATTTTTGCCGCTTTGCGATGTGGACCCAATTAAATAAGGCAGCGATGCACCATTTCGATAATAGGTGACAGACCATCGAATTTAATTTGCCATCTTTTTGATTCGTCGCGTATATTTCGATTTCCGGCGTTTATTGCGATGCAGCGCGACCGGCCGTGCGCCTCGCAGCGCAGCCGAAAGCGTCCGGGCGAGATAACAAAACGGTTCAACGGCCGAGTCGGCCCCCACAGTAGAGACGGTGTCCCATGAACGATCATCAGCAGCCGGCAGCCGGTTCGCTTCCCGCCGCGCAGGGCATGTACGACCCCGCGAACGAACACGACGCTTGCGGCGTCGGCTTCGTCGCCCATATCAAGGGCAAGAAGAGCCACGAGATCATTCAGCAGGGTCTCAAGATTCTTGAGAATCTGGATCACCGTGGCGCGGTCGGCGCCGATCCGCTGATGGGCGACGGCGCGGGCATCCTCATTCAGGTGCCGGACGGTTTCTATCGCGAGGAAATGGCGAAGCAGGGCGTGACGCTGCCGCCCGCTGGCGAATACGGCGTCGGCATGATCTTCCTGCCGAAGGAACACGCGTCGCGTCTCGCGTGCGAGCAGGAACTGGAACGCACCGTGAAGGCCGAGGGACAAGTCGTGCTCGGCTGGCGCGACGTGCCGGTGGACGCCAACATGCCGATTTCGCCCGCCGTGAAGGCGAGCGAGCCGCTGATCCGCCAGATTTTCATCGGGCGCGGCAAGGACATCGTCGTGACGGATGCGCTCGAGCGCAAGCTCTACATCATCCGCAAGACGGCGAGCCATCGCATTCAGGCGCTCAAGCTCAAGCACGGCAAGGAATACTTCGTGCCGTCCATGTCGTCGCGCACGGTCGTCTACAAGGGGCTGCTGCTGGCCGGTCAGGTCGGCGTGTACTACCGCGACCTGCAAGACCAGCGCGTCGTGTCCGCGCTCGCGCTCGTGCACCAGCGTTTCTCGACGAACACGTTCCCCGCGTGGGAACTGGCGCACCCGTACCGCATGATCGCGCACAACGGCGAGATCAACACCGTGAAGGGCAACGTCAACTGGCTGAACGCGCGCACCGGCGCGATCGCCTCGTACGTGCTCGGCGACGACCTGCCGAAGCTCTGGCCGCTCATCTATCCGGGCCAGTCGGACACCGCTTCGTTCGACAACTGTCTCGAACTGCTGGTGATGGCCGGCTACCCGCTCGTCCACGCGATGATGATGATGATTCCCGAAGCATGGGAACAGCACACGCTGATGGACGAGAACCGCCGCGCGTTCTACGAATACCACGCCGCGATGATGGAGCCGTGGGACGGCCCCGCCGCGATCGCGTTCACGGACGGCCGCCAGATCGGCGCGACGCTCGACCGCAACGGCTTGCGCCCGGCGCGCTACATCGTGACGGACGACGACCTCGTGATCCTCGCGTCGGAATCCGGCGTGCTGCCCATTCCCGAATCGAAGATCGTCAAGAAGTGGCGTCTTCAGCCGGGCAAGATGTTCCTGATCGACATGGAGCAGGGCCGCATCATCGAGGACAAGGAGCTCAAGGACAACCTCGCGAACGCGAAGCCGTACAAGAGCTGGATCGACGCCGTGCGCATCAAGCTCGACGAAATCGAGCCGAAGGCGGAAGACGTCGAAACGCAGCGCCGCGAGGCCGCCGCGCTGCTCGACCGCCAGCAGGCGTTCGGCTATACGCAGGAAGACCTCAAGTTCCTGATGGCGCCGATGGCGCAATCGGGCGAGGAAGCCGTCGGCTCCATGGGCAACGACTCGCCGCTCGCGGTCATGTCCAGCAAGAACAAGACGCTCTATCACTACTTCAAGCAGCTGTTCGCGCAGGTGACGAACCCGCCGATCGACCCGATCCGCGAAAACATGGTGATGTCGCTCGTCTCGTTCATCGGGCCGAAGCCGAACCTGCTCGACACCATCAACATCAACCCGACGATGCGCCTGGAAGTGTCGCAGCCCGTGCTCGACTTCAAGGACATCGCGAAGATCCGCGCCATCGACACGTACACCGGCGGCAAATTCCGCTCGTACGAGTTGAGCATTTGCTATCCGGTCGCGTGGGGCAAGGAAGGCGTCGAGGCGCGCATCGCGTCGCTGTGCGCCGAAGCCGTCGATGCCGTGAAGTCCGGCTACAACATCCTGATCGTGTCGGACCGCAAGACGGACCGCGACAACGTCGCGATTCCGGCGCTGCTCGCCACGTCCGCCATTCACACGCACCTCGTGCAGCACGGTCTGCGCACGAGCACGGGCCTCGTCGTGGAAACCGGTTCGGCGCGCGAGACGCATCACTTCGCGCTGCTCGCGGGCTATGGCGCTGAAGCCGTGCATCCGTATCTCGCGCTGGAAACGCTCGCCAACATGGCAGAAGGGCTGAAGGGCGATCTGTCGGCGGACAAGGCCATCTACAACTTCACGAAGGCGGTCGGCAAGGGCCTGCACAAGGTCATGTCGAAGATGGGCATTTCGACTTACATGTCGTACACCGGCGCCCAGATTTTCGAAGCGGTCGGCCTGTCGTCGGATCTCGTGGAGAAGTATTTCAAGGGCACGGCGTCGAAGGTCGGCGGCATCGGCATCTTCGAAGTGGCCGAGGAAGCCATTCGCCTGCATCGCGATGCGTTCGGCGACAACCCCGTTCTCGCGACCATGCTCGATGCGGGCGGCGAGTACGCGTACCGCGTGCGCGGCGAAGAGCACATGTGGACGCCGGATGCCATCGCCAAGCTGCAACATTCGGCGCGCAGCAATTCGTATCAGACGTACAAGGAATACGCGCACCTCATCAACGACCAGACCAAGCGCCACATGACGTTCCGCGGTCTGTTCGAGTTCAGGCTCGACCCGGCGAGGGCGATTCCGCTCGACGAAGTGGAACCGGCGAAGGAAATCGTCAAGCGTTTTGCGACGGGCGCGATGTCGCTCGGCTCAATCAGCACGGAAGCGCACGCGACGCTCGCGGTCGCGATGAACCGCATCGGCGGGAAGTCGAACACGGGCGAAGGCGGCGAGGACGAAACGCGCTATCGCAACGAACTGCGCGGCATTCCGATCAAGACCGGCGACTCGCTGCAATCGATCATCGGCAAGGAAGTCGTCACTGACATTCCGCTGAAGGACGGCGATTCGCTGCGCTCGAAGATCAAGCAGGTCGCGTCCGGGCGCTTCGGCGTGACGGCGCAATATCTGTCGTCGGCGGATCAGATTCAGATCAAGATGGCGCAGGGCGCGAAGCCCGGCGAAGGCGGCCAGTTGCCCGGCCACAAGGTGTCGGACTACATCGGCAAGCTGCGTTATTCGGTGCCGGGCGTGGGCCTCATCTCGCCGCCGCCGCACCACGACATCTATTCGATCGAAGACCTGGCGCAGCTCATTCACGATTTGAAGAACGTGAATTCGTCGTCGAGCATTTCGGTGAAGCTCGTGTCCGAAGTGGGCGTCGGCACGGTGGCGGCAGGCGTCGCGAAGGCGAAGGCGGATCACGTCGTGATCGCGGGCCATGACGGCGGCACGGGTGCGTCCCCGCTGTCGTCGCTCAAGCATGCCGGCACGCCGTGGGAACTCGGCCTCGCCGAAACGCAGCAGACGCTCGTGCTCAACCGTCTGCGCGGCCGTATCCGCGTGCAGGCCGACGGCCAGATGAAGACCGGCCGCGACGTCGTGATCGGCGCGCTGCTCGGCGCGGATGAATTCGGCTTCGCGACGGCGCCGCTCGTCGTCGAAGGCTGCATCATGATGCGCAAGTGCCATCTGAACACGTGCCCGGTCGGCGTCGCGACGCAGGATCCCGTGCTGCGCGCGAAGTTCACGGGCCAGCCGGAACACGTCGTCAACTTCTTCTTCTTCGTTGCGGAAGAAGTGCGCGAGATCATGGCGCAGCTCGGCCTGCGCAAGTTCGACGACCTGATCGGCCGCGTCGATCTGCTCGACACGAAGAAGGGCGTCGAGCACTGGAAGGCGAAGGGCCTCGACTTCTCGCGCATCTTCTATCAGGTGCCGGTCAGCGAGGAAGTGGCGCGCAAGCATGTGGACGTGCAGGACCACGGTCTCGACAAGGCGCTGGATCACGTGCTGATCGAGAAGTCGAAGGCGGCGATCGAGAAGGGCGAGCATGTCTCGTTCATCCAGCCGGTGCGCAACGTGAATCGCACGGTGGGCGCCATGCTGTCCGGTCTGATCGCGAAGAAGTACGGCCACGACGGTTTGCCGGACGACACCATCCACATTCAGTTGAAGGGCACGGCGGGCCAGAGCTTCGGCGCGTTCCTCGCGAAGGGCGTGACGCTCGATCTCGTCGGCGATGGCAACGACTACGTCGGCAAGGGCCTGTCGGGCGGGCGCATCATCATTCGCCCGACCAACGACTTCCGCGGCAAGTCCGAGGAAAACATCATCTGCGGCAACACGGTGATGTACGGCGCGATCGAAGGCGAATCGTATTTCCGCGGCGTCGCGGGCGAGCGGTTCTGCGTGCGTAACTCGGGCGCGACGGCGGTTGTCGAAGGCACGGGCGATCACGGCTGCGAGTACATGACGGGCGGCACGGTGGTCGTGCTCGGCGAAACCGGGCGCAACTTCGCGGCGGGTATGTCGGGCGGCATCGCGTTCGTGTACGACGCGGACGGCACGTTCGCGGCCAAGTGCAACAAGTCGATGGTCGCGCTAGATCCGGTGCTGCAACAAGCCGAGCAGGAGCGCACGGTGGACCGCGCGCTGTGGCACGCGGGCCAGACCGACGAAGCGTTGCTCAAGGGCCTCGTCGAGCGCCACTTCCAGTTCACCGGCTCGCCGCGCGCAAAGGCGCTGCTCGAAAACTGGGATGCGTCGCGGCGTCAGTTCGTGAAGGTGTTCCCGACCGAATACAAGCGCGCGCTCGGCGAAATCGGCGCGAGAAAGGCGAAGGAAGCACTGGCGGCTTAAGCCCGAAACACAACAAGTCAGGGCTCTCCGATGAAAAGGCATCGGAGAGCGCGATCCTCACTCAATACAGAGAAAGATATGGGCAAGGCAACCGGTTTTCTCGAATTCGAACGCCGCCACGAGGCGTACGAAGCACCGCTGACCCGCGTCAAGCATTACAAGGAATTCGTCGCTGCGCTGACTGACGACGACGCCAAGGTTCAAGGCGCGCGCTGCATGGATTGCGGCATTCCGTTCTGCAACAACGGCTGTCCGGTCAACAACATCATTCCGGACTTCAACGATCTCGTGTTCCGCCAGGACTGGAAGAGCGCGATCGAAGTCCTGCATTCGACCAACAACTTCCCGGAGTTCACGGGCCGCATCTGCCCGGCGCCGTGCGAGGCGGCGTGCACGCTCGGCATCAACGAAGATCCGGTCGGCATCAAGTCGATCGAGCGCAAGATCATCGACAAGGCGTGGGAAGAAGGCTGGGTCGCGCCGCAGCCGCCGAAGCACAAGACGGGCAAGAAGGTCGCCGTCGTGGGTTCGGGTCCGGCGGGGCTCGCGGTCGCGCAGCAACTGGCGCGCGCCGGACATGACGTGGTCGTGTTCGAGAAGAACGATCGCATCGGCGGATTGCTGCGCTATGGCATCCCCGACTTCAAGCTCGAGAAGTGGCTGATCGACCGCCGCATGCGCCAGATGGAAGCGGAAGGCGTGTCGTTCCGCACGAACGTGTTCGTCGGCCGCGATGCGATTCCGTCGCACATCGGCAATACGGCGAAGGAAAGCATCACGCCGGAAGAACTGAAAGAGCAGTTCGACGCGGTGGTGGTCGCGGGCGGCTCGGAAACGCCGCGCGATCTGCCGGTGCCGGGGCGCGAGCTGGAAGGCATCCACTTCGCGATGGAATTCCTGCCGCAGCAGAACAAGGTCAACGCGGGCGACAAGGTCGCGGATCAGTTGACCGCGAAGGGCAAGCATGTCGTCGTGATCGGCGGCGGCGATACGGGCTCGGATTGCGTCGGCACGTCGAACCGTCATGGCGCGAAGACCGTGACGCAATTCGAACTGCTCGCGCAGCCGCCCGAGGAAGAGAACAAGCCGCTCGTGTGGCCGTACTGGCCGATCAAGCTGCGCACGTCGTCGTCGCACGAGGAAGGCTGCGAGCGCGACTGGTCGGTTGCGACCAAGCGTTTCGAAGGCAAGAACGGCAAGGTGGAGAAGCTGATCGCGGCGCGCGTCGAATGGAAGAACGGCAAGATGCAGGAAGTGCCGAATTCCGAGTTCGAGATGAAGGCGGATCTGGTTCTGCTCGCGATGGGTTTCACGCAGCCGCTTTCGCCCGTGCTCGAAGCGTTCGGCGTGGACAAAGATGCGCGCGGCAACGTGCGGGCATCGACTGAAGGCGAGAAGGCCTACTACACGTCGGTGGACAAGGTGTTCACCGCGGGCGACATGCGGCGCGGGCAGTCGCTCGTCGTGTGGGCGATTCGCGAAGGGCGTCAGTGCGCGCGGTCGGTGGATGCGTATTTGATGGGCAGTAGCGAGTTGCCACGATAAGCGGGAGCATTAGGCAAGAGACGACACGGACAACCACGGTTGTCCGTTTTCGCTTCGGTCGATGAATGACGCGTAGTGGCTGATCTATCGGATCGCGCTTGCGCGCGATTCGCCAAAGAAGCACCTTGGCGATGAGTCCAGCTCGTAAGACTGCCGTGTCAACGCGACGCCGTCCCTCTATCCCCGGCGATGTCGCATAATTCACGGGCAACACGCTCGATGACTTCGCCCCATTCTCCGCGTTGCTTCTGCCGGAAAATGCGCGCGCTCGGATACCACGGTGAGTCGTCGCGTTCGTGAAGCCAGCGCCACTCGCCTTCGAAGCGCGAAAGAATCCATACCGGTTTGCCGAGCGCGCCGGCTAAATGGGCCACAGACGTATCCACGGTAATAACAAGGTCCAGATTTTCGATGATGGCCGCGGTCTCCGCGAAGTCTACTGCGTCGGCCATCGGGTTCAGCGGGCGCAGATGGTCCGGGATGTCCGCGAGTTGCGACTCCGGCGGTCCTTTCTGCAAGCTGACGAACGTCACACCGGCAGTCTGCAGAAGCGGCAGAAAAGCGGTCAGCCGGATGGAACGCCGCAAGTCCATATGGAACTCGGGCGGGCCGTGTTTGACAGTGCCAAGCTCCGACGATCCGCCCCACACCAAGCCCACCCTGTAACGACCGCGTTGCACATCTGCGTCGAGTCGCTGCTTCCAATGTTCGATTCGCGCGGCTGGCGCGCTGAG
This sequence comes from Caballeronia sp. SL2Y3, assembly GCF_022879575.1. Classification (NCBI taxonomy): domain Bacteria; kingdom Pseudomonadati; phylum Pseudomonadota; class Betaproteobacteria; order Burkholderiales; family Burkholderiaceae; genus Caballeronia; species Caballeronia sp. SL2Y3. The sequence continues at coordinate 2,471,505 of NZ_CP084260.1, read as the reverse complement.
ATAGGGTATCTGGCGCGGGATAGTGTCGAGCCTCGTGCCGAGACGGAAAGCCATGCTCATCATGTAGCACTTATAGTCGTACTCGTCGAACCGGAGAGCGGCCGTCGCGTCAATGACGGCATCGGCCGCGCTGATGGACCGAAAAAGCCGCACGAGCGATGGCGAGCATGCAACGGTCAACTTCCGCACGCCTTGCGACTTGAGCATCGGAATGAAGCGCGCGAACTGGATCGCATCGCCGAGCCCTTGCTCCGGCACGATCAGCAAAGACTTTCCGTCGAGCGGCTCGCCGCGCCACATGGCGACCGGGACGCGCGACTGCTCTTCGAAAGCAAATCTTCCGGTCCAATCGATCCATTCCTGCGACTCGACGTATCGCGCTTCGTATAACGCGAAGCCCTCTTCGTAGCGCCCAGTCTTCAACAAAGGGCTCGAAAGCGCGAACCGTGCACGCACACTGTCGGGCCGCAGCGCGAGCGCATGCCGATATTCGGCTTCAGCCGCGTCGAGGCGGTTCAGCTCCTGCAATACAGCGCCCATTTCCATGCGCATTTCGAACGATGCTGGGTCGACGGACACTCCGCGGCGCAGCACGGCCTCGGCTTCGTCAAGCCGGTCTCGCATGTGTAGCGAGTTTCCGAGCATGTAGTACGCGTCCGCAGTGTCGGGCGCGGCTGCGATCACCTCCCGTAGCGTCTCTTCGCCGTCGACCCACCGCCCGAGATACATCAATGTCTTCCCGAGCAGATGGCCTGCCTGAACGAAGCCCGGCCGGCGCGCAAGCGCGTGACGAAACGCCGTCTCGGCTTCGGCGAAGAGTCGGGATTCTAGGAGGACGAGGCCGAGGTTGAATGCGATGTCTGCGGACTCTGGCTTGAGTGCTACGGCTTTCCGAAGAAGCGTCACGGCTTCGGGCATTTGTCCGCGTTGCCGCAAGACGAGGCCGAGGTTGTTGTGTGCAGACGGCGAGTCGGGGGCATTCGCGAGATTCCGACGAAATTGCAATTCAAGCGCACTCAAGTCATTGGACGTTGCGTGAGTTGAGTTTTCGCTGTTCATGTGGACACACTCGGGGAACTACATTGCGATCCCTATGCTGGAATTGCAACGATTCAAACGAAAGGCTGCTCATGTTACATACGATCGAGACGCTCGCGGTCAATAATTGTTTGTTGTACTACTCTTTGCGGAACAATGCCTTTCGTAGCGGGCATCATCAGCCTATCGCGCCTTAATGAATTCCGCCAGTAGCGGTTCATATTCGAATCGGCATAAAAGAAAAGCCGCACGGACATGAATGGCCCGTGCGGCTTTCTCGACGCTTCGATGCGATTTTCTCAAGCCTCCGCCATCGCCCTTTCGATCTCGATCTTGTAGTCATGGAACATCGCGACCGATTCGCGATGCGCGACGCTCAGAATCGCCGCCTTCGGCAACCGCTCGACCAGCGTGTTGTAGATGTGCAGCTCGTTCTCGGCATCGAGCGCGCTCGTCGCTTCGTCGAGGAACACGAAGTCCGGCTTGTGCAGCAGCACGCGCGCCGCAGCCAGCCGCTGCTGCTCGCCCGGCGACAAGCTGCGCGCCCAGTGCGCGCTTTCGTCGAGCCGGTCGCCGTACGCTTCGAGATTGCACGCGCGCAAGGCTTCGCGCGATTCCTCGTCGGTGAAGGTCGTGGCCGGCGACGGATACGACAGCGCCCCGCGCAACGTCCCGATCGGCAGATAACTCTGCTGCGGCACGAACATGAGCTTCGCATCGACGGGCGCGTCGATGGTGCCGTCGCCGAACGGCCACAGGCCCGCGAGCGCGCGCATCAGCGTGCTCTTGCCCGAACCCGACGGCCCGACGACGAGCCAGCGCGAACCCGGCTCGATCGAGACATCCGCCACGCGTGATAGTGGCGTGCCGTTCGGAAGCGCGAGCATGAGACCGGTGGTCGTCAGCGACCGCGTGCTCGTGTAATGCAGGTTGATGCCGCCGCGTTCGGTCGCGGGCGACGTTTCCTCGCGGATATGCGTCGAGCGCATGACGCGCTTGAATTCGCGCAGACGGTTGACGGTGGCGCGCCATTCGACGAGCGTCGAATAACTGTTGATGAACCAGGAAAAGGAATCGCTGACGGTGCCGAACGCCGACGAAATCTGCATCAGCACGCCGAACGAAAACGCGCCCGCGAAGTAGCGGGGCGCGGCGACCATGATCGGAAAGATGATCGCGATTTGCCCGTAGAAGGACAGCACGAAGGTCATGCGCTTCGTGTACTTCATGATGAGCCACCAGTTGTCGCGAATGCGCTGGAAGATGCCCTTGGCGTTGGCGGTTTCGGTGGCGATGCCGTCGTAGAACGCGATCTGCTCGGCGTTTTCGCGCACGCGGATCAGGCCGAAGCGAAAGTCCGCCTCCACTTTCTGCTGCTGGTAGTTGATCGACACGAGCGGATGCCCGACCTTCTGGATGATGAGCGAGCCGAGAATCGCGTAAAGCGCGGCGGCCCACACCATGTAGCCCGGAATGACGAGCGGCTTGCCGAAGAGCGTCAGCGTCAGAGCGCCCGCGAGCGTCCACAAAATGGTGATGAAGGTGACGAGCGTGACGAGCGTCGATAGCAGGTCGAGCGACAGCGTAAGCGTGGTGGTCGCGAAGGATTGCAGGTCGTCGCTGATACGCTGGTCGGGGTTGTCGGCGAGACGGTCGCGTTCGATGCGGTAGAACGCCTTGTCGCCGAACCATTGTTCGAGATACCGGTTCGTGAGCCATTGCCGCCAGCGGAACGCGAGCATCTGCCGCAGATAGCGCCCGTAGACGGCGAGCAGAATGTACGCAAACGCGAGACCGGTGAAGATCAGCAGCAAGTGCGGAAAGTCGCGCACGTTCTTGTTTTGCAGCGCGTTATAAAAGTCCGCGTTCCAGCTGTTGAGCCGCACGTTGATCCAGACGACCGTCATGTTGATCGCGATGATCGCGACCAGAAGGCCCCACGCGACGCCGCGCTCTTCCGAGACCCAGTAAGGTTTGATGAGGCTCCACGCCGATACGTCATCCGCCTTCTGCTGCGTGCTTTCGAGATTCGAGTTGACCATGACCTTGTGTTCGGGTGCGCCGGATCGCCGGCGGGTTGAGACGGTGTCGCTTGCCGTGCGGCGCGCGGCATCGACGTGCGCGCAGCCAGTTCCGGGTTCGCAGATTGTTGTGATGCTGCCTTAACTGTCGCTTAATTCGGCCCGATCGTCCGATGAACCGGTGTTCGGGGCATTGTGCCAGAGTGCCGCCGGCCGCGACCGAAGCGGCACGACGGGAGCGGTGCGGCCGAAGCGGGCAATCCCGGTTTGCAGCGGCTTTGCCTTTTATGCTCTAATGATCTGCGACGAAACAGGGGTGCTTCGCGCGACGTCACTGGCAACGGTGGCCGGCGCGGCGAGGCTGAGAGAGACCCTTTGCACCCGATCCGGGTAATACCGGCGAGGGAAGTTTCCGGAGAACGCGCGTTCGCCGCGCCATTCCTCCAGTCTCTTCCGGTCTTCCTTTTCCGCTCGGTGCGTCTGACGGCCGCCGTGCAGGTCTCTCCTCCGCTGATTCGCCACGTTAGTCAGTTAGTCAATCGGTATGCCGCTTCCTGCGGCGACGCTCGCTTTCGTGAGGCGACGCACGGGACCGGATGAGGAGACATCGGATTGTGAACAGCATGGAACAGGGCGACGCGCGCCGGCCGGACTTCGCGGTAATCGGCGGCGGGCTCGTCGGGCGGCTCGTCGCCTGGCAGCTTGCGGGCGCGGGGCACGGCGTCGCGCTCTACGAACGTGGCGACGAGGCCGGCTCGCAGTCGGCCGCGTGGGTCGCCGCGGCCATGCTCGCGCCGCTCGCAGAAGCGACGAGCGCGGAGCCGCTCGTCGTCGAGCTTGGCGCGGCGTCGCTCGCGCGCTGGCCGAATGTGATCGCGGCATTGCCCGAGCGGGTCTTCTTTCAGCGCAACGGGACGCTCGTCGTGTGGCACGGCGCGGATCGCGCGGAAGCGCCGCTTTTCGAGCGCCGGCTGCGGGCGAACGCCCCGGCCGCGCTGCTCGACGGCGGTTTCGTCAAGCTCGCGGGCGCTCAGGTCGCCGAGGCGGAACCGGCGCTCGGCTCGCGCTTCGCGCAGGGCTGGCTGCTGCCGCACGAAGGCCAGCTCGACAACCGGCAGGCGCTCAAGGCGCTCGCGGCGGGGCTGGCGGCGCGCGGCGTGCGCACGCTCTGGAACACGCCGGTCGATGCCATGCCCGATGCACGCTGGATCATCGATTGCCGCGGTCTCGGCGGCAAGCCCGCGTGGCCCGCGCTGCGCGGCATTCGCGGCGAAGTGGCGCGGGTGCATGCGCCGGGCATCGGGCTCACGCGGCCGGTGCGCTTGCTGCATCCGCGCTATCCGCTTTACATCGCGCCGAAGCAGAACGACGTCTACGTGATCGGCGCGACGGAAGTGGAGGGCGAGGACATGTCGCCCGTCAGCGTGCGCTCGGCGCTCGAATTGCTGAGCGCGGCGTTCGCCGTGCATCCGGGATTCGGCGAAGCGCGCATTCTCGAACTCAACTCGCAATGCCGGCCGACGCTGCCGGATCATCGTCCGGCCATCGTCTGGGACGGCGCGCAGACGCTGCGCGTGAACGGGCTGTATCGGCACGGCTTCATGATCGCGCCCGAAGTGGCCGATGCCGCCTGCGCGCTCGCCGATGCGCTCATCGGAGAAACGGTGCGCGACGCCGCTTCGTTCGCGCAGTTCCGCGCCGATGCCACATGGCCCGAGCTGCTGCACGGCGCATTCGCGGCCGTGCCCGCGTGACAGCATTCAGAGAAAGACCCATGAACATCCACATCAATCAGCGCGAGTTCACCTTGCCCGACGCCGCGACCGTCACGGACGCGCTCGCCGCGTTCGGCGCGAAGCCGCCGTTCGCGGTCGCGCTCAACGGCCAGTTCGTCGCGCGCGGCGAGCACGGCACGAAGACGCTCGCGCCGGGCGACAAGCTCGACGTCGTTTCGCCCGTCGCGGGCGGCTGAACCCACGAAGGATTCCATCATGACCACACAGACCGCCGACGTCCTCACGCTTTACGGCCAGGCGTTTCCGAGCCGCGTGCTGCTCGGCACGTCGCGCTATCCGTCGCTGCAATCGCTGTCGGATTCCATCGATGCCGCGCGTCCCGGCATGGTGACGGTCGCGCTGCGCCGCCAGTCGGAGACGGGCGAAGCCGGCTTCTTCGACGTGCTCAAGCGTCACGGCGTCGCGCTGTTGCCGAACACGGCGGGCTGCCAGAGCGTGGACGAAGTGCTGACCACCGCCTACATGGCGCGCGAAGTGTTCGACGCGCCGTGGATCAAGCTCGAACTGATCGGCGATGACTACACGCTCCAGCCCGACCCGATCGGCCTGGTCGAAGCGGCGGCGAAGCTCGTGCGCGACGGCTTCAAGGTGCTGCCGTACTGCACGGAAGATCTCGTGATCGGCCGGCGCCTGCTCGATGCGGGCTGCGAAGCGCTGATGCCGTGGGGCGCGCCCATCGGCACCGGCAAGGGCGTGACGAACCCGTACGGCCTGCGCACCTTGCGCGAGCGGCTGCCGGATGTGCCGCTGATCGTCGATGCGGGTCTCGGCGTGCCGTCGCACGCGTGTCAGGTCATGGAGTGGGGCTTCGACGGCGTGCTGCTCAATACGGCGGTTTCGCAGGCCACGTTTCCGCCGCAGATGGCGCGTGCGTTTGCGCTCGGCGTCGAAGCGGGCCGCAGCGCGTTTCTCGCCGGTCCGATGGCCGAGCGCGACAGCGCGCAGGCGAGCACGCCGGTCGTCGGCATGCCGTTCTGGCATCAGGACGGAGGTGCGGCATGAGCCTGCTCGGTCGCGAAGTGTTCTGGCCGCCGGCGGACGAACTCGTGGAAGTCGCGGAGCGAATTCGTGCGCGTCTCGGCGACTGGCCCGCCGCGTCGACGCGCTGGCGCATCTGCCTGACCGCGCCCGAATCGGCCGGCGCGCAGGATTTGATCGTGCTTACGGAAGCGCGTGAATCCGATTCCGATGCGCTTCTGAGCGGCGCCGCCGTGCTCGAAGCGCACGGCCCGCGCGTAACGCTGACGCGCAAGGGCGAGCGTTTCGTGCTCGACGGCGAGCGTTCCGACGACTGGCTCGCCGCGCTCGCCGCGTTTCTCGACTGCAACTTCGAGCCGCACGACGCGCTCGTTCTGGCGCTGGCCTGGCGCACCGGCGATGAGTCCAAAGACGACGCCTGGCCTGTCGATTTCGCGACGTTCCCGCGCGTCGGCGGCCTGCCGCCCGCGCCGGAGCCGGCATTCCCGCCTTGTCCCGCCGAACTCGGGCTCTATCCCGTGCTGCCAAGCGCGGAATGGGTCGAGCGCGTGCTCGATCTGGGCGTCGCCACGGCGCAACTGCGCCGAAAAAGCGCAGACGCCGACGATCTTCGACGCGAAATCGAACGGTCCGTGGCGGCGGGGCGTCGGCATCAGGCGCGGCTTTTCATCAACGACCACTGGCGCGAGGCAATCGCCGCGGGCGCTTACGGCGTGCATCTCGGCCAGGAAGACGTCGAGACCGCCGATCTCAACGCGATTGCGCGCGCCGGCCTGCGCCTCGGCCTCTCGACGCACGGCTACTATGAGATGCTGCGCGCGCTGCATTTCCGGCCGAGCTATCTCGCGCTTGGCGCCGTCTTCCCGACGACGACCAAGGTCATGCCGACCAAGCCGCAAGGTCTCGCCCGCCTGCGCCGCTACGTGCAGCTTCTGCGCGGCCGCGTGCCGCTCGTCGCGATCGGCGGAATCGACGGCAAAGTGATCGGCGACGTGCTCGCGACGGGCGTCGGCAGCGCGGCGGTCGTGCGTGCCGTGACCGAAGCGCCGGATACTGCTCAGGCGGTCGCATCGCTGCAACAAAACTTTGCAGGTCAATGCTGACAGTTCCGAAAAAATTAGGCACCGCGCACTAGGCAAAGCACCGATTGCACGCAGGCCCTATAATGCGTCGTTTTGCGTCAACGGAATTTCTTACCCAGTGCCAGCCTCTTCTGAGACTCTGCTCGAGCTACGCGACGTCGACTTCGGTTACGGCGAGCGGCTCGTCCTGTCGAACCTGAACATGCGCTTCACGCGCGGTCAGGTCGTCGCGGTCATGGGCGGCTCGGGCTGCGGCAAGACCACGACGCTTCGGCTGATCGGCGGTCTCGTCAAGGCGAGCCGCGGCCAGGTGCTGTACGGCGGGCAGGACGTCGGCGCGCAGACGCGCGACGGTCTGTACGCGCTGCGCCGGAAGATGGGCATGCTGTTCCAGTTCGGCGCGCTCTTCACGGATCAAACGGTCTTCGAGAACGTCGCGTTTCCGCTGCGCGAGCACACGGATCTGCCCGAAGCGCTCATCCGCGATCTCGTTCTGATGAAGCTCAACGCCGTGGGCTTGCGCGGTGCGCGGGATCTCGCGCCGTCGGAAATTTCGGGCGGCATGGCGCGTCGCGTGGCGCTCGCGCGCGCCATCGCGCTCGATCCGGAACTCATGATGTACGACGAGCCGTTCGCGGGTCTCGATCCCATCTCGCTCGGCATCACCGCCAAGCTGATCCGCACGCTGAACGACGCCCTCGGCGCCACGTCAATCCTCGTCTCGCACGACGTGCCGGAGTCGTTCGCCATTGCCGACTACGTGTATTTCGTGGCCAACGGCGGCATTCACGCGGAAGGCACGCCCGCGCAGCTGCGCGCGTCGCAGGACCCGACCGTGCGCCAGTTCATCGACGGCACGCCGGACGGCCCCTTCAAGTTTCACTACGCGAGCCAGAACCTCGCGGCGGATTTCGGCATCGGAGGCAAGGCATGATCAGCGCACTCGGCCGCTGGGTGCTCGACGGCTTCGGCACCGCTGGTTACGCGACGCGCATGCTCGCGCGCCTCGTGCTCGAATTCTTCCCGCTGCTGCGCCGCCCGCGGCTTGTCACGAAACAAATCCACTTCGTCGGCAATTATTCGCTCGTGATCATCGCGGTGTCGGGCCTGTTCGTCGGCTTCGTGCTCGGCTTGCAGGGCTACTACACGCTCAACCGCTACGGCTCGGAGCAGGCGCTCGGGCTGCTCGTCGCGCTGTCGCTCGTGCGCGAGCTCGGGCCCGTGGTCACGGCGCTGCTCTTCGCCGGGCGCGCGGGCACGTCGCTGACGGCGGAAATCGGCCTCATGAAGGCGGGCGAGCAACTCACGGCAATGGAAATGATGGCCGTCGATCCCATCAAGGTGGTCGTCGCGCCGCGCATGTGGGCCGGCATCATTTCGATGCCGGTGCTCGCGGCCATTTTCAGCGCGGTCGGCGTGATCGGCGGCTATGTGGTCGGCGTGCTGCTGATCGGCGTGGATTCGGGCGCGTTCTGGTCGCAGATGCAGGGCGGCGTGGATGTCTGGCGCGATGTCGGCAACGGCGTCGTGAAAAGCGTCGTGTTCGGTTTCGCGGTGACGTTCATCGCGTTGTTCCAGGGCTACGAAGCCCGGCCGACGCCGGAAGGCGTGTCGCGCGCGACGACGAAAACGGTCGTGTACGCGTCGCTCGCCGTGCTCGGCCTCGACTTCCTGCTGACCGCGTTGATGTTCAGCTAATGGACCACTCGCGGACGCTCGCGAGGGCGTGGGCGTTGTGAAGGGCACAGACCATCACGCGCATTCCGCGACAAGATTCTCTTTGGAAAGACGATGAAAAAGACTGCTCTCGACTTTTGGGTCGGCCTCTTCGTGGTGCTCGGTTTCGTGGCGCTGCTGTTTCTCGCGCTGAAGGCCGGCAACATGAGTTCCCTGTCGTTCCAGCAAACCTACGCCGTTCGGCTCAAGTTCGACAACATCGGCGGCCTGAAGCCGCGCGCGCCCGTGAAGAGCGCGGGCGTGACGGTCGGGCGCGTCGGCTCCATCGGCTTCGATCCGAACGCGTATCAGGCGGTCGTGACCATCGACATCGACAAGCAGTACCAGTTTCCGAAGGATTCGTCCGCGAAGATCCTGACCTCGGGTCTGCTCGGCGAGCAGTACATCGGCCTCGAGCCGGGCGGCGACGATCAGATGCTCAAGAACGGCGACACCATCACGATGACGCAATCGGCTGTCGTGCTCGAAAACCTGATCGGACAGTTCCTCTACAACAAGGCGGCGGATTCCGGCGCGTCGAAGGCAGCAACGCCGGCCGCGCCGGCCGCTGCTGCGCCGGCGTTCCCTGGCGCGGCCAGCGCCATGGGCGCTGCACCAGCACCGGCCGCACCCGCGGCGTCGGGCGCGGCGGCAGCGAGCGCGGCATCGGGCTCGGCTCAATAAGGAGAAGCTATGTACGCGAAGGGGCTGCGGCGCGTGCTTGTCTCGGCGGCGGCGGTGACGCTCGCCGGTTGCGCGACGGTGACGACGCCCACGAAGGGCGATCCGTTCGAGAGCTACAACCGGACGATGTTCACCATCAACGACAAGGTGGACCAGTTCGCGCTGAAGCCGGTCGCGAAGGCGTACGTGTGGAGCGTGCCGGAGCCGGTGCGCAACAGCGTCACGAACTTCTTCTCGAATATCGGCGATGTGTACATCGCGGCGAACAATCTGCTGCAGTTGAAGATCGCGGATGGCGTCTCCGACATCATGCGCGTCGCGATCAACACGGTGTTCGGCGTCGGCGGTCTCTTCGACGTGGCGACGGTCGCCAAGTTGCCGAAGCACGCCGGCGACTTCGGGCTGACGCTCGGTCATTACGGTGTGCCGTCGGGACCGTATCTCGTGCTGCCGCTGCTCGGGCCGAGCACGGTGCGCGACACGAGCGGGCTGGTGGTCGACTATTTCGGCAGTCCGTTGACGTACGTGAGCCCGGATTCCGTGAGCTGGGCGCTGTATGGCGTGAACCTCGTCAATACGCGGGCGAACCTGCTTGGCGCGACCGACGTACTCGCCGATGCCGCGCTCGACAAGTATTCCTTCGTGCGTAACGCGTACTTGCAGCGTCGCCAGTATCTGATTCACGGCGACAACGACGGCGATACCGACAGCATGCCGAACTACGACGAAGCGCCGCTGCCGACGTATGCCGAACCGGGCGGCGCGAGCGGCGCGGTGGGCGCATCGGCAACGGCGGTGCCGCCGGCAGCGGCGTCGGCGGCGGACGGCGCGTCGGGCGCGGCGCCTGCTTCGGGAACCGCAGCCACGCCGAACGCCGCGAGTTCGGGCGGCGCGACCGTGCCGGGCAATCAGTACGTGCCGCCGCGTGCGCCTCCCGGCTTCCCTTCGTTCCGCCTGCGTTAAGCGCATCCACGCTAACGCGCGGTAACATGATTGACAGCGTTTATTACAGATTGGCCGGTGCGCGGCCTGAACTTGGTTCAAGCAGCGCACTCCAATCCAAGCCACTTCTTTTGCAGGGTCTGCGATGAAAAAACTCTTCTTGCTTCCTTTCTTTGCCATGCTGATGGCGTTCTGCGGCGCGGCGTCGGCGCAAACGGTCGATACGAGCGCGCCCGACGGCATGATCAAGACCGTCACCCAGCAGGTTCTCGATCAAATCAAGTCGGACCCGAAGCTGCAGTCGGGCGACGTGCAGCACATTACTGAGCTCGTCAACCAGAAGATCCTGCCGTACACGGACTTCACGCGCACCACGCGTCTCGTCATGGGCCGCAACTGGAACTCGGCCACGCCTGAGCAGCAAAAGCAGATCGTCGAGCAGTTCAAGATGCTGCTGATCCGCACGTATTCGGGCGCGTTGAGTCAGGTCCGCAATCAGACCATTCAGTACAAGCCGTTCCGCGCATCGCCGGAAGACACGGACGTCGTCGTTCGCTCGGTCGTGATGAACAACGGCCAGCCGGTCGAGCTCGACTATCGCCTGTACAAGACGCCGCAAGGCTGGCGCGTGTATGACATCAACGTGCTCGGCGCATGGTTGATCCAGGCGTATCAACAGCAGTTCAGCGAGCAGATCTCGCAACACGGCGTCGACGGCCTGCTGCAGTTCCTCACGCAGCGCAACCAGCAACTCGCGAGCGGCAAGGCTTCGTCGTGAGCGCAGTCGGCACCGGCGGCCGGTTCCAGACGGCCGCGTCCTTGACTCACGAAAGCGCGAAGGCCGCGCTCGAAGCCGGCCTTTCGCGCATCGCCGCCGGCGCGACCGAAGTCGATTGCGCGCCGCTTCGGCAATTCGATTCGTCCGCGCTCGCCGTGCTGCTCGCGTGGCAGCGCGCGGCCACCGCGCGCGGCGCCGCGCTCGGTATCGTCAACATTCCCTCCGGGCTTGCCAGTCTCGCGCAAGCCTATGGCGTCGACACGCTGCTCACCTTCCGACATTGATCCTGTCCTGACTCATTCGCTCAGGCGCGGCGGCGTTCATCAGCATGAGCACCGCCGCAAACAGGATCGCTCCGACGTCGGCTCTACCGGCTTTGCCCTATAATCAAACGTTTTTTCGGGCCCGAACCCGGCCCCTTTTGAAGCGAGCCCGGGTCCGTCACGCGTAATCCGCACAATCGAGGCGCGGCCGCACGAGGCGCGCGCACTGTTCATGTCAGCCATAGAAATCCGAAACGTCCGAAAGCGCTACAAGGATCTGCAGGCGCTCAAGGGCGTGAGCCTCACGGTGGAAGAGGGCGAGTTCTTCGGCCTGCTCGGTCCGAACGGCGCGGGCAAGACCACGTTGATCAGCATTCTCGCGGGACTCGCGCGCGCCGATAGCGGCACGATCAGCGTGCGCGGTCATGATGTCGTCAGCGATTTTCGCGCGGCGCGTCGGGCGCTCGGCGTCGTCCCTCAGGAGCTGGTGTTCGATCCGTTCTTCACGGTGCGCGAGTCGCTGCGCATCCAGTCGGGCTATTTCGGCCTGCGCAACAACGACGACTGGATCGACGAGGTCATGGCGAACCTCGATCTCACCGAGAAAGCCGACGTCAACACGCGCGCGCTGTCCGGCGGCATGAAGCGCCGCGTGCTGGTCGCGCAGGCGCTGGTGCATCGGCCGCCTGTCATCGTGCTCGACGAACCCACGGCCGGCGTCGACGTCGAGCTTCGGCAAACGCTCTGGAAGTTCATCTCGCGCCTCAATCGCGAGGGACATACCATCGTGCTGACCACGCATTACCTCGAAGAAGCCGAATCGCTGTGCGACCGCCTCGCGATGCTTCGTCGCGGCGAGATCGTCGCGCTGGAGCGCACGAGCGCATTGTTGCAGCGTTTCGCCGGCATGCAGCTCTATCTGCGCTTTTCGAGCGGCGTGCTGCCCGCCGACCTGCGCTCGCTGGAAGTCGATCCTCAAGCGGTATCCGGCGCGCAGCACCTGCTGCGCTTGTCGAGCTACGACGAAGTCGAGCCGATCCTCGCGAAATGCCGCGCGGCGGGCTGCACGTTCGATGAAATCGAAGTGCGAAAAGCCGATCTCGAAGACGTGTTCCTTCAGGTCATGAACGAGCCGGAAATGGTCGAGGGGCTTTCATGAGCGGTTTCCAGACGTTGTTCTACAAGGAGCTGCTGCGCTTCTGGAAGGTGTCGTTTCAGACGGTGCTCGCGCCGATCGTCACCGCGCTGCTCTATCTCACCATCTTCGGTCACGCGCTGACCGGGCACGTGCAGGTCTATCCGGGTGTCGGGTACACGAGCTTTCTCGTGCCTGGCCTCGTCATGATGAGCGTGTTGCAGAACGCATTCGCGAACAGCTCGTCGTCGCTGATCCAGTCGAAAATCACGGGCAATCTCGTGTTCGTGCTGCTGCCGCCCATCGCGCATTGGGAGATGTTCTTCGCGTATGTGCTCGCGTCGGTCGTGCGCGGCTTGTGCGTCGGCTTCGGCGTGTTCATCGTGACGATATGGTTCATCCCGATGTCTTTTTCCGCGCCGCTCTACATCATTGCGTTCGCGATGCTCGGCTCGGCGATTCTCGGCACGCTCGGTCTGATCGCGGGCATCTGGGCCGACAAGTTCGATCAATTGGCCGCGTTCCAGAACTTCCTGATCATGCCGCTCACGTTCCTGTCGGGCGTCTTCTATTCGACGCATTCGCTGCCGCCCGTCTGGCGCGCGGTGTCGCATCTGAATCCGTTTTTCTACATGATCGACGGTTTCCGCTACGGCTTTTTCGGCTCGTCGGACGTGAACCCGCTCTTGAGCCTGTGCATCGTCGGCGGCTTTCTGGTCGTGCTCGCGCTGATCGCCGTGCGGCTGCTCGCGAGCGGCTACAAGCTGCGTCACTAAATCCCAAGGAGACATCCCATGTTGCCGACTCCGGAGCAAGTGAAGGACTACATCGCTGGCGGTCTGTCGTGCCAGCATCTCGAAGTGGAAGGCGACGGCCAGCATTTTTTCGCGACCATCGTGAGCGATGCGTTCGTCGGCAAACGCCTGATCGCGCGTCATCAACTGGTCTACGCGGCGCTCGGCGAGCGCATGCGCGAGGAGATTCATGCGCTCAGCATGAAGACCCTCACCCCCGACGAATGGAAATCGGCCTGAGTCCATTCGGCGAAGCCAAATCAAGTCACACGCAGGTCACACGCCCAACCCTCAGCAACAGCTAGCAACACCCGGCATGACCGGTAGAAGCAGGCAGAACCAGGCAGCACAGAGTGCGGAACATTCAAGATAACCGCGGCGCCGAATCCGGCTCCGCAGCAGGACGCTCGGTCGAAGGACAAGCAATCATGGACAAACTCGTCATTACGGGGGGCGCGAAGCTCTCCGGCGAAATCACCGTATCGGGCGCCAAGAACGCGGCTTTGCCGATTCTGTGCGCGAGCCTTCTCACCGCCGACGACGTCCATCTGTCGAACGTGCCGAACCTGAAGGACGTGCGCACCACGCTCGAACTGCTGCGGCAGATGGGCGTGCAGTCCGAAGCCATGACCGACGGCCGCGTGACGCTCAACGCGTCGAAGGTGCATAACCTCGTCGCGCCGTACGAGATGGTGAAGACCATGCGCGCGTCGATTCTCGTGCTTGGGCCGCTCGTCGCGCGCTTCGGCGAAGCGAAGGTGTCGCTGCCGGGCGGCTGCGCCATCGGCGCGCGTCCGGTCGATCAGCACATCAAAGGCCTTCAGGCGATGGGCGCCGAGATCAACATCGAGCACGGCTTCATCGAGGCGCGCGCGAAGCGTCTGAAGGGCGCGCGCATCATCACCGACATGATCACCGTGACCGGCACCGAGAATCTGCTGATGGCGGCCGTGTTGGCCGATGGCGAAACGATCATCGAGAATGCGGCGCGCGAGCCGGAAGTGAGCGACCTCGCGAATCTGCTGGTCGCGATGGGCGCGAAGATCGAGGGCATCGGCACGGACCGGCTCGTGATTCAGGGCGTCGAAAAGCTGCACGGCGCGCGTCATGCCGTGGTGCCGGACCGCATCGAAGCCGGCACGTTCCTGTGCGCGGTCGCGGCGGCCGGCGGCGACGTCACGCTGCGTCACGTGAGCCCGTCGCTGCTCGACGCCGTGACGGCCAAGCTGCGCGAAGCGGGCGTTTCCATCGAGGAAGGCGACGACTGGATGCGCGTGCGCATGAGCAAGCGGCCGGAAGCCGTGAACATTCGCACATCCGAATATCCCGCGTTCCCGACCGACATGCAGGCGCAGTTCATGGCGCTGAACGCCATTGCAAGCGGCACGTCGCAAGTGGTCGAGACCATCTTCGAGAACCGCTTCATGCACGTGCAGGAGTTGAACCGCCTGGGCGCGAGCATTACGGTCGACGGCAACACGGCGCTCGTGAGCGGCGTCGCGCAACTGTCGGGCGCGAAGGTCATGGCGACCGATCTGCGCGCATCGGCCAGTCTCGTCATCGCGGCGATGTGCGCGGACGGCGAAACGCTGATCGACCGCATCTACCATCTGGATCGCGGCTACGACCGCATGGAGTCGAAGCTGACGGCGGTCGGCGCGAACGTTCGCCGCATCAAGGGCAGCGGGAGCGAGCAATGAGCTCGTTGCCGCAGACGTCGTCGTCGGTCGAGGCCAGCGCGCCGCTCACGCTCGCGCTCTCGAAAGGGCGTATCTTCGAGGAAACGGTGCCGCTGCTCGCGGCAGCCGGCGTGCAGGTCGCCGAAGATCCGGAAAGCTCGCGCAAGCTGATTCTTCCGACCACGAACCCGAACCTGCGCGTGATCATCGTGCGCGCGACCGACGTGCCGACGTACGTGGAATACGGCGCGGCGGATTTCGGCGTGGCGGGCAAGGACGTGCTGATCGAGCATGGCGGCGGCGGTCTGTATCAGCCGGTGGATCTGAACATTGCGCGCTGCCGGATGTCGGTGGCCGTGAAGGCGGGCTTCGACTACGCGAACGCGGTGCGCCAGGGCGCGCGGCTGCGCGTCGCGACGAAGTACACCGAGACGGCGCGCGAACACTTCGCGGCGAAGGGCGTTCACGTCGATCTGATCAAGCTGTACGGCTCGATGGAACTCGCGCCGCTCGTCGGCCTCGCGGATGCGATCGTCGATCTGGTGAGCTCCGGCGGCACGCTGCGCGCGAACAGCCTGGTCGAGGTCGAAGAAATCATGCAGATTTCGTCGCGACTGGTGGTGAATCAGGCGGCGCTCAAGTTGAAGCGCGCGGCGCTGAAGCCCTATCTCGACGCGTTCGAGCGCGCCTCGGCAGCAACGAACAACTAGGGCGGCCGCGTCACGCTTGCCGCCCACAGCACAATCGGAAACCAGCATGTCTATCAAGATTCGTAAGCTCGATTCCAGCACCGATGGTTTTCAAAAGGCGCTGCGCGCGGTGCTCGCGTTCGAAGCGAGCGAGGACGAAGCCATCGAGCGCGCCGTCGCGCAGATTCTCGCGGACGTGAAAACGCGCGGCGACGAAGCCGTGCTCGAATACACGAACAAGTTCGATCGCCTGAAAGCGGACAGCGTCGCGGCGCTCGAACTGCCCGCGTCCGAGATGGAAGCCGCGCTGGAAGATCTGGAGCCGAAGCGCCGCGCGGCGCTCGAAGCGGCGGCGGCGCGCGTGCGCGGCTACCACGAAAAGCAGCGCATCGAATGCGGCAGCCATAGCTGGCAGTACACCGAAGCTGACGGCACCGTGCTCGGCCAGAAGGTGACGCCGCTCGACCGCGCGGGCATCTACGTGCCGGGAGGCAAGGCGGCGTATCCGTCGTCCGTGCTGATGAACGCGATTCCGGCGCGCGTCGCGGGCGTCAAGGAAATCGTGATGGTCGTGCCCACGCCCGATGGCGTGAAGAATCCGCTCGTGCTCGCGGCCGCGCTGCTCGGCGGCGTGGATCGCGTGTTCACCATCGGCGGCGCGCAGGCTGTCGGCGCGCTCGCGTACGGCACGCAAACCGTGCCGGCTGTCGACAAGATTTGCGGTCCGGGCAACGCGTATGTCGCGTCGGCGAAGCGTCGCGTGTTCGGGACGGTTGGCATCGACATGATCGCGGGACCGTCCGAGATTCTCGTGATCTGCGACGCGACCACCGATCCGCGCTGGGTCGCGATGGACCTGTTCTCGCAAGCCGAACACGACGAACTCGCGCAATCCATTCTGCTGTGCCCGGACGCGGCGTTCATTCAGCGCGTCGAGGACGCCATCGTCGAACTGCTTCCCGCGATGCCGCGGCGCGACGTCATCCAGCGCTCGCTCGAAGACCGCGGCGCGCTCATCAAGGTGAAGGACATGGCCGAAGCCTGCGCCATCGCCAACGACATCGCGCCGGAGCATCTGGAGATTTCCGCGCTCGATCCGCACCAATGGGCCGCGCAGATTCACAACGCGGGCGCGATGTTCCTCGGCCGCTACACGAGCGAAAGCCTCGGCGACTATTGCGCCGGCCCGAACCACGTGCTCCCGACTTCGCGTACCGCGCGCTTTTCATCGCCGCTCGGCGTCTACGACTTCATGAAGCGTTCGAGCGTGATCGAAGTGAGTTCGGACGGCGCGCAGACATTGGGCGAAATCGCGGCGGAACTGGCGTATGGCGAGGGCTTGCAGGCGCATGCCAAAAGCGCCGAATACCGGATGAAAAACGTCGGCTGAAGCGAGCCATCCGATCGAAAAAGGCGGCTTTCAAGCCGCCGCCAGCGCCAACAGCGCCACCATGACCACACCGAACGACATCATTCGTCCCGACGTCCTCGCGATGACGAGCTATCCCGTGCCGGAATCCACGGGGCTCATCAAGCTCGACGCGATGGAAAATCCCTACACGCTGCCCGACGCGCTCGCGCAACGGCTCGGCGCGCATCTCGCGGGCGTCGCGCTGAACCGTTATCCTGCGCCGCGCCCGGCTGAACTTATCGCGAAGCTCAAGCGCGCAATGCACGTTCCGCCCGCGTGCGACGTTCTGCTCGGCAACGGCTCCGACGAGTTGATCAGCATGATGTCTATCGCGTGTTCGAAGCCGGGCGCGAAGGTCGTCGCGCCGGTGCCGGGCTTCGTCATGTATCAGCTGTCGGCGGCGTTCGCGCATCTCGAATTCGTCGGCGTGCCGCTCAATGCCGATTTCACGCTCAACGCCGACGCGCTCATCGCCGCCATCAAGGAACACGCGCCCGCGCTCGTCTATCTCGCGTATCCGAACAATCCGACCGGCACGCTCTACGACGACGTTGACATCGAACGCGTGATCGCGGCGGCGACGAAAAGCCTCGTCGTGATCGACGAGGCGTATCAGCCGTTCGCCGGGAAAACGTGGATGCCGCGCGCCGCGCAGTTCGATAACGTCGTCGTCATGCGCACGGTGTCGAAGCTCGGCCTCGCGGGCATCCGCCTCGGTTATATGGCCGGTTCGCCCGCGTGGATCGCGCAGTTCGACAAGGTGCGCCCGCCGTACAACATCAACGTGCTGACGCAGGCCACCGCCGATTTCCTGCTCGATCATCTCGATGTGCTCGACGCGCAAGCCGCCGCGTTGCGCGAAGCGCGCGCCGACCTCGCGCGTGAAGTCGCCGCGCTGCCGGGCATGACCGTTTATCCGAGCGCGGGCAACTTCCTGCTGGTGCGCGTGCCCGATGCGGCGCTCGCGTTCGAAACCCTGCTTACGTCGCGGGTTTTGGTGAAAAACGTGAGTAAAATGCATCCGTTGCTTACGAATTGCGTGCGCTTGACGGTCGGAACGGCCGAAGAGAACGCGCAGATGCTCGCGGCGCTGAGAAAGCTCGCGCCCAACTGAACCCCTTCTTCGAAAAAGTCTCAAGGAAACACCATGCGCATTGCGGAAGTCGTTCGCAACACCAGCGAAACGCAGATCCGTGTAAAGCTCGATCTGGACGGCACCGGCAAGCAGAAGCTCGCCACCGGCGTGCCGTTTCTCGATCACATGCTCGACCAGATTGCCCGTCACGGCCTGTTCGACCTCGAAATCGAAGCGCATGGCGACCTCCATATCGACGATCACCATACCGTCGAAGACACCGGCATCACGCTCGGGCAAGCGGTGGCGAAGGCTATCGGCGATCGCAAGGGCATTCGCCGCTATGGCCATTCGTATGTGCCGCTCGACGAGGCGCTGTCGCGCGTCGTGATCGACTTCTCGGGGCGGCCGGGGCTCGAATTCCATGTGCCGTTCACGCGTGCGCGCATCGGCACGTTCGATGTCGATCTCACCATCGAATTTTTCCGCGGCTTCGTGAATCATGCGGGCGTGACGCTGCATATCGACAACCTGCGCGGCATCAACGCGCATCATCAGGTCGAGACCGTGTTCAAGGCCTTCGGCCGCGCGCTGCGCATGGCCGTCGAAGTCGACGAACGCGCGGCGGGCCAGATTCCATCGACCAAGGGCAGTCTCTGATCAGCCGTTTGCCGATTCGGCGCCGAAAAGCGTCTAACTCGGCCGGCCATTCGCGATGGATCTTTTCAAGTCGTTCATATCCTTGCTCGCGCTGATCAACCCGATCGGCGCGATACCGTTTTTTCTAAGCCTTACCTCGCAGCAATCGGACGTGGAGAAGCGCAACACCATCCGCGTCGCGTGTATTTCGGTGTTCTGCGTGATTGCCGTGACCGCGTTGCTCGGGCAGCAGATCATCGCGTTCTTCGGTATTTCGGTCGGATCGTTCGAAGTGGGCGGCGGCATCATCATGCTGCTCATGGCGATCAGCATGCTGAACGCGCAAGTCGGCAACGCGCGCTCGACGCCCGAAGAGCGCATGGAAGCGGAAGAGCGCCACAGCATCGCAGTCGTGCCGCTCGCCATTCCGCTGCTTACCGGACCGGGATCGATCAGCACGGTGATCGTCTATGCTGCAAGTGCGCAGCACTGGTACGACCGCTTCGGGCTCGTCGTGCTGGGTGCGATCATCGCGGCGTTGTGCTTCGGCGCGCTGAATCTCGCGGAGCCGATCGCGCGCTGGGTCGGGCGCACCGGAATCAATATCGGCACGCGTCTCATGGGATTGATGCTGTCCGCGCTGGCGGTGGAATTCATCGTCAACGGGTTGAAGGCCCTGATGCCTACTTTGAAATGAAAACTTCGATTGCGATTGTTGATTACGGAATGGGCAACCTGCGCTCGGTGTATCAGGCGCTGAAGAAGGCCGCGCCCGACGCGGACGTGGCGATCGTCGATCAGCCGCAGGCCATTCACGCGGCCGATCGCATCGTGCTGCCGGGACAGGGCGCGATGCGCGACTGCATGGCGCATCTCGCGCACTCGGGCCTGCAGGAAGCCGTGATGCAGGCGTCGCGCGAAAAGCCGATGCTCGGCGTGTGCGTCGGTGAGCAGATGCTCTTCGACTGGAGCGAGGAAGGCGACACGCGCGGGCTCGGCCTGTTACCGGGCAAGGTGGTGCGTTTCCGGCTCGAAGGCCGCGTGCAGGACGACGGCTCGCGCTTCAAAGTGCCGCAGATGGGCTGGAACCGCGTGCGTCAGACGCAGGCGCATCCGGTCTGGGACGGCATCGCGGATGGCGCGTTCTTCTACTTCGTGCACAGCTATCACGTCGCGCCGGAAAACCCGGCGCACACATCGGGCGAAACCGTCTACGGCGACCCGTTCACGTCCGCGGTCGCACGCGACAACATCTTCGCGACCCAGTTTCACCCGGAAAAGAGCGCCGACGCCGGCTTGCGCCTGTATCGCAACTTCGTTCACTGGAACCCGTGAGCGTCGCCGCGCGTGAGCCTCGCGGCCGCGCCCCTGCGCGGTTCCACGTGCGATTGAGTGCCGCGAGACTTGTACTACACTAGCGAGACGGCCCGCGAGGCCGTTTCAATCACTTTCACCCAGAAGATACGCGATACCTATGCTGCTCATTCCGGCCATCGATCTCAAAGACGGTCAGTGCGTGCGCCTCAAGCAAGGCGATATGGACCAGGCGACCATTTTTTCAGAAGATCCGGCGGCGATGGCCCGGCATTGGGTCGACAAGGGCGCGCGCAGACTGCACCTCGTCGATCTGAACGGCGCGTTCGCGGGCAAGCCGAAGAACGGCGACGCCATTCGGGCGATCATCGAAGAAGTGGGCAGCGAAATCCCGGTGCAGCTCGGCGGCGGCATCCGTGACCTGAACACCATCGAACGCTATCTGGACGACGGTCTTTCGTACGTGATCATCGGCACGGCGGCGGTGAAGAATCCCGGTTTCCTGCAAGACGCGTGCAGCGCGTTCGGCGGCCACATCATCGTCGGGCTGGACGCCAAAGACGGCAAGGTGGCCACCGACGGCTGGAGCAAACTGACCGGCCACGAAGTCGTGGACCTCGGCCGCAAGTTCGAGGACTACGGCTGCGAGTCGATCATCTACACGGACATCGGCCGCGACGGCATGCTTCAGGGCATCAACATCGACGCGACCGTGCGGCTCGCGCAGGCGGTCAAGATTCCGGTGATCGCAAGCGGCGGGTTGTCGAGCATCGCGGACATCGAATCGCTCTGCGAAGTCGAGGACGAAGGCATCGAAGGCGTGATCTGCGGACGCGCGATCTATTCGGGCGACCTCGATTTCAAGGCGGCGCAAACCCGCGCCGACGCACTGCGCGAAGCGGACGACGCTTAAGGCCGCATTTCCGGCTTCTCTCGCGCGAGCACACTGAAGCGCGCCGGGCGGCGCTGGCCGCCCTCAACCGTACCGAACCGGCAGTAGCTAGAACATGGCTCTCGCAAAACGCATCATCCCCTGTCTCGACGTGACCGCTGGCCGCGTGGTGAAGGGCGTCAACTTCGTCGAACTGCGCGACGCGGGCGATCCCGTCGAGATCGCGCGACGCTACGACGATCAGGGCGCCGACGAACTCACGTTCCTCGACATCACCGCGACCTCCGACCAGCGCGATCTCATCTTGCCGATCATCGAGGCGGTGGCCTCGCAGGTCTTCATTCCGCTCACCGTCGGCGGCGGCGTGCGCGCGGTCGAGGACGTCCGGCGCTTGCTGAACGCGGGCGCGGACAAGATCAGCATGAACTCGTCGGCGGTCGCCAATCCGCAACTCGTGCGCGACGCGTCGGACAAGCACGGCTCGCAGTGCATCGTCGTCGCGATCGACGCGAAGCGCGTGTCGGGCGAAGGCGAGCCGCCGCGCTGGGAAGTGTTTACGCACGGCGGCCGCAAGGCGACCGGCATCGACGCAGTCGAATGGGCGCGCAAGATGGCGGAACTCGGTGCGGGCGAGATCCTGCTGACCAGCATGGATCGCGACGGCACGAAGGCCGGCTTCGATCTCGCGCTGACGCGCGCCGTGTCGGATGCCGTGCCGGTGCCCGTGATCGCGTCGGGCGGCGTCGGGTCGCTGAAGCATCTGGCGGACGGCATCGTCGAAGGGCACGCCGACGCGGTGCTCGCCGCAAGCATCTTCCACTACGGCGAGCATACGGTCGGCGAAGCGAAGCGTTTCATGGCCGATCAAGGCATCTCGGTGAGGATCTGAACCGTGAGCGACCCGACGAATTGGCTCGATAAGGTGAAGTGGGACGCGAACGGCCTCGTGCCCGTCATCGCGCAGGAAGCATCGACCAACGACGTGCTGATGTTCGCATGGATGAACCGCGAGGCGCTGGCGAAGACCATCGAACTCAAGCGCGCCGTGTATTTCTCGCGCTCGCGACAGCGCCTGTGGTTCAAGGGCGAAGAATCGGGGCACGTTCAGCACGTACACGAAGTGCGGCTCGATTGCGATGAAGACGTCGTGCTGCTCAAGGTCGAGCAGGTGTCGGGCATCGCGTGCCATACGGGCCGCCATTCCTGCTTCTTCCAGAAATTCGAGGGAACGGCCGAAAGCGGCGAGTGGGTCGCCGTCGAGCCGGTCCTGAAAGACCCAGAAAGCATCTACAAATGACCCAAGCCACCACGCTGGATACGCTGCTTCGCCTTGCCGCCGTCATCGACAGCCGGAAGGGCGGCGATCCGGAACAATCCTACGTTTCGCGACTCTTTCACAAAGGTGACGACGCGGTCCTGAAGAAGATCGGCGAGGAAGCGACCGAAGTCGTGCTCGCCGCGAAGGACGCGCGCCACGGCGGCGCGCCGAAGGCGCTCGTCGGCGAGGTCGCCGATTTGTGGTTCCATTGTCTCGTGATGCTGTCGCACTTCGACCTGAGCCCCGCTGACGTGGTCGCCGAACTGGAGCGGCGCGAAGGCTTGTCGGGTATCGAGGAAAAGGCGCTGCGCAAGTCGCGCGAGCGCGAACAGAACGGCGGCTGACGAGGCGTTCGCCCACTTTTCTCGCGCTAGCGGAGGAGGCAAGCATGGCCGGGGTCGATGGACCGTACCCGCCGCCTGTGGTTCAGACGCCGGCGGAAGACGAGCGGCTGCGCAGCCTGCGCACGCTCACGCACATCCTTTATGCGCTGTACGCGCTCTATTGGCTGACGGGCGGGCTGACCGTGCTCGTCGCGGTCATCATCAATTATCTGAAGCGCGGCGATACCGTCGGCACGCCGTATCAGGCGCACTTTTCATGGCAAATCCGCACGTTCTGGTGGGCGGTGCTCGGCCATGTGATCGGCGTCGCGCTGCTGTTCGTGGGCGTCGGCTTTCTCATCTTGTCCGCAGTCGGCATTTGGACGCTGTATCGCGTCATCAAGGGCTGGCTGTTTCTCTACGAAAACAAACCGATCGACCCGCAGACGTGGTTCTAACGGCGATGCCTGGCAACGGAGTACGCACATTCATGAGCCAAGACAACTGCATCTTCTGCAAAATTGCCTCCGGGCAGATTCCGAGCACCAAGGTCTACGAGGACGACGAATTCGTCGCGTTCAACGACATCAACCCGGCCGCGCCGTTTCACGTGCTCGTGATTCCGCGTCAGCACATCGAGACGCTTTCGGACTGTTCCGAAAGCGATGCGCCGCTGCTTGGTAGAATGTTAAGTCTCGTTGGCCGTCTCGCGAAAGATCTGGGCGTTTCCTACACGGGTGGGGATACCGGTTTCCGGACGGTCATCAATACCGGGCCAGGCGGCGGGCAGGAGGTGTATCACATTCATGCGCATCTTCTGGCTGGGGCGCGTCCGTGGCGGCGAATGGGCTGACGCCGGTTTCATCGGCGTTTTGCTTTCCAATGCCATATTGGGCGCGCAAAATCGATACTGATAGCCGAGGCGGCATTGCTTCGGCTCGAGCTGCAGGCCAGCCTTCCGTCGCGGAAAGGCTTTTGCGGCGCAAATAGGAGAGTTTTCATTCATGGGTTCGTTAAGCATTTGGCATTGGTTGATCGTTCTGCTGATCGTGGCGCTCGTCTTCGGCACGAAGAAACTGCGCAATATCGGCGGTGATCTGGGCGGCGCGGTTCGCGGCTTCAAGGAAGGCATGCGTGAGGAAGACAACCCCGCGTCGGCCGATAAACGCGATCAACTGCCGCGCGACACGGTGGACGTCGAAGCGAAGGACAAGACGCGTTCGGGCGACTACCGCTAATCGAACGGGCGAACGTAACCCTGCACAGTTCCTTCAATGCTCGATCTCGGTCTGACCAAAATGGCGCTCATCGGCGTCGTCGCGCTGGTGGTGCTCGGGCCGGAGCGGTTGCCCGGCGTCGCGCGCACGGCGGGCGCGCTCTTCGGGCGCGCTCAGCGTTACATCAACGACGTGAAGTCGGAGGTGGCGCGCGAGATGGAACTCGACGAACTCAAAAAGATGCGCACGCAGTTCGAGACGGCGGCGTCGAACGTCGAATCGACGATTCACGACAATTTGCGGCGCCACGAGTCCGACCTGAACGATGCGTGGCGGGAAGGCACGTCGGTGGAGCCGAGCATCGCGGGAGGCGCTCCGGCTTCGTCTGCGGATGAAAGCGGCGCTTCCGACAAGCCTTGGGTGAACTCGACGTTCGCGCCGGCGAAGCGCAAGAACTGGCGCGTCAAGCAGACCGCGGTTCCGAGCTGGTACAAGCGCACCACCGCGCGCCGCACGCGCGTGCAGTCGGGCGCGGCCCGTGTCGCGCGTCATACGCCCGCAAGCTTGCGCCGTCCGACGAAGTTCTTCTGACACGGCCGCATTTCTTCCATCGATGATCCAAACCGAGGGCCGGCGTGAGCGACCCGCAACATAATAAAGACGAGCCCGTCGAAGAGACGTTTATCTCCCATCTGGTGGAACTGCGCGATCGCATCATCCGCGCGGGGGCTTCGGTCATCGTCGTTTTCGTCGGGCTGGTGTACTGGGCGCCCGACATCTTCAAACTGCTCGCGCGTCCGCTGATGCAGAACCTGCCGCGCGACGGCAAGATGATCGTGACCGACGTCACCGGCTCGTTCTTCGTGCCGATGAAAGTGACGATGCTGGTGGCCTTCGTCATCGCGCTGCCGTTCGTGCTGTATCAAATCTGGGCGTTCGTCGCGCCGGGGCTTTATCAGCATGAGAAGAAGCTCGTCGCGCCGCTGGTGTCGAGCAGCTACGCGCTGTTTCTGTGCGGCATGGCGTTCGCGTATTTCATCGTATTCCCGACCATTTTCCGCGTGATGGCGCATTACAACGCGCCGCTCGGCGCGGAGATGACGACGGATATCGACAACTACCTGAGCTTCGTGCTCACCATGTTCCTTGCGTTCGGCGTGACTTTCGAGGTGCCGATCGTCGTCGTGCTGCTCGCGCGCATGGGCGTGGTGTCGATTCAGAAGCTCAAGCAGATCCGGCCGTATGTGATCGTCGGCGCGTTCATCATCTCGGCCGTGGTGACGCCGCCGGATGTCTTTTCGCAGCTCATTCTCGCGATCCCGCTCATCATCTTGTACGAAGCGGGAATCGTGGCGGCGCGGCTGGTTGTCGGCAAAGACGCGATCAAGAGCGAGGAACTGACCGTGAAATAGCTGCGGCCGATTGTCGCAGCGTCGGCCGGACCGAGCGCGCATTTTCCGCAGTAAAAAAGGCAGCCGAAGCTGCCTTTTTCTTTGGACGCTCGGCGCGTTATTCGTCGCCCTGATCGCCCTGATCTTCGTCCGGCGCCTGCGGCGCCTTCGGCTGCGCGGGCCGTTTGCCGATCATCACGTTCACGTCCAGTTCCTTGTTCTTGCGCATCAGATGCACTTTCACGGACGTGCCCGGCTTGATCTGAGCAACGACGTTCAAGAGGCGCGTGGTGTCGGTGATCGTGTCCTCGTTGATGCTGACGAGAATATCGCCCGGCTTGATGCCGGCTTTATCCGCCGGGCCGCCTTGCAGCACGCCCGCGACGATCGCGCCGGATTTCTGATCGAGCCCGAACGATTCGGCGATTTCCGGCGTCACGTCCTGCGGCTCCACGCCGATCCATCCGCGCGTCACCGTGCCCGTCGTGATGATGCTCTCCAGTACGCTGCGCGCCGTCGACACCGGAATGGCGAAGCCGATGCCTAGCGAGCCGCCGCTACGTGAATAGATGGCGGTGTTGATGCCGAGCAGGTTGCCGTTCACGTCTACGAGCGCACCGCCCGAGTTGCCGGGATTGATGGCCGCGTCGGTCTGAATGAAGTTCTCGAACGTATTGATGCCCAGATGATTGCGCCCGAGCGCGCTCACGATGCCCATCGTCACCGTCTGGCCGACGCCGAACGGATTGCCGATCGCCAGCACGACATCGCCGACGTGCGTCTGGTCCATTCGCCCGAGCGTGATGCTCGGCAGGTTCGTGAGCGCGATCTTCAGCACGGCGAGGTCCGTTTCGGGATCGACGCCGATCACTTTCGCGCTCGACGTGCGGCCGTCCGCGAGCGCCACTTCGATCTGATCCGCGCCGTCCACGACGTGCTGGTTCGTTAGAATGTAACCTTCCGAGCTGACGATGACGCCTGACCCGAGATTCGACGCGGGAGGCTCGTCGTTCTTGCGTCTGTTCTTGTCGCCGAAGAAGTAGCGGAATAGCGGGTCTTTGGCTCGCGGGTCCGCCGGCAGATTGCCGTCCTTGCTGGAGAACACGTTCACCACCGCGGGCATCGCCTTTTGCGCGCCGTCCGCATAAGACGACTGGAGCGGGCGCGAGCCGATGCTCGGCGCCACTTCCTGTAACGCGACGATCGGCTCGGCGAGTTGCTTGCCGAATTGGCCCTGACGTTGAAGCCACTGCGGTTTCAGGGTCGCGATGATGAACATCAGAGCCAAAAGCACGGTGACCGCTTGGGCAAAAAACAGCCAGAAGCGTCTAAGCATTTGAAGGGATAGAGGATTTCATGGATCGGATCGAACTCGAATTGTATCTGAACAACCTGCTGGAAATCGGCCGCTTCAAGGACTATTGCCCGAACGGCCTACAGGTGGAAGGCACGCGCCGCGTTCAGAAAATCGCGACCGGCGTGACGGCTTCGCTCGCCTTCCTGGAAGCCGCGCTGGAGTGGGGCGCGGACACGGTGCTCGTCCATCACGGCTATTTCTGGCGCAACGAGGCGCCGCAGATCACGGGGCGCAAGCATCGGCGGCTGCGCACGCTGATCGCCAACGACATCAATCTTTTCGCGTATCACCTGCCGCTCGACGCGCACCCAGAACTCGGCAACAACGCGCAGATCGGTGCGCGGCTCGGCGTCATTGCCGACGGCCGTTTCGGCGATCAGGACATCGGCTGGCTAGCGCCGATCACCATGCCGCTTTCGCTCGAGCACTTCACCGCGACCGTCGAGAACGCGCTCGGCCGCAAGCCGCTCGTGTTCGGCGATGCCGACCGCGAGTTGCGGCGCGTCGCGTGGTGCACGGGCGGCGCGCAGGGGTATTTCGAACAGGCCATCGACGCGGGCGCCGACGTGTATCTCAGCGGCGAAGTGTCTGAGCAGACGATGCATATCGCGGCGGAATCCGGCGTGGCGTATATCGCGGCGGGGCATCACGCGACGGAGCGCTATGGTGTGCAGGCCGTCGGCGCGCACCTGTCCGAAGAGTTCGACATCGAGCATGTGTTTATCGATATCGATAATCCGGTCTGAAGCGGCGATTTTTCTTCGTTTGGGCCCGGCTGTAGGCTTGAAAGGATGCTTCACGCGAACGCGCGAAAACGTGGGGAAAACCCGGAAGGTTCGCTAAATCCGGGTAATTTTCCCCTAACGGCCCTTGTAAATGGCAACTCCATTCGCGCACACTAGCGGCGGAACACTGATGTGACGGTATAAATCCAACTCAGAAGTGGGGCGTGTGATGCGAGACAAGGACGATAAGCGCGTCGATGGCGGCCGCCGTACCTGGCTGATTACGACGACCGTGGCAGGTGGTGTCGGAGGTGTGGCAACGCTGGTTCCCTTTGTTGGTTCGTTCGCTCCGTCGGAGAAGGCCAAGGCGGCGGGCGCGCCCGTCGAGGTCGATATCAGCGGACTGAAGCCGGGCGAAATGATGACGGTCGCCTGGCGCGGCAAGCCGGTGTGGATCGTGAATCGCACGGACGAAATGCTGTCCGACGTGAAGAAAGCCGACAACGAAGTGGCCGATCCGAAGTCCAAAATGGAGTTCTCGATGCCGTTGCCGGAGTACTGCAACAACGAGTTCCGCTCCCGCGCCGATCACAAGAACATATTCGTGGCCGTCGCCGTCTGTACGCATCTCGGCTGCACGCCGACGCCGCGTTTTTCTGAAGGTCCGCAACCCAATCTTCCCGATAACTGGCCGGGCGGCTTTCTTTGCCCGTGCCACGGCTCGACCTATGACATGGCCGGCCGCGTCTTCAAGAACAAGCCCGCGCCGCAGAATCTGGACGTGCCGCCGTACATGTTCACTTCCGCGACGCAACTCGTGATCGGCAAGGACGAAAAGGGAGAGGCTTAAATGGCGACCGCAGACAAGGATGTGGAAACGACGGGCTTCTTGGGCTGGATAGATCGCCGGTTTCCTTTGACATCCACCTGGAAGAAACACGTTACCGAATACTACGCGCCGAAGAACTTCAACTTCTGGTATTTCTTCGGCTCGCTCTCAATGCTCGTGCTGGTCATTCAGATCGTCACGGGCATTTTTCTCGTCATGAATTACAAGCCCGATGCGACGCTGGCTTTTGCATCGGTCGAGTACATCATGCGCGAAGTGCCGTGGGGCTGGCTCATCCGGTATATGCATTCCACGGGCGCGTCGATGTTTTTCGTCGTCGTTTATCTGCATATGTTCCGCAGCCTGATGTACGGGTCGTACCGCAAGCCGCGCGAGCTCGTCTGGATTTTCGGCTGCGCCATTTTCCTGTGCCTGATGGCAGAGGCGTTCTTTGGATATCTGCTGCCTTGGGGGCAAATGTCGTTCTGGGGCGCGCAGGTGATCGTGAATCTGTTCTCGGCGATTCCTTTTATCGGCCCGGATTTGTCGCTGTGGATTCGCGGCGATTATGTCGTGTCGGACGTCACGCTGAATCGCTTCTTCTCGTTTCATGTAATCGCGATTCCGCTTGTTCTGATCGGACTCGTGGTCGCGCATCTGGTCGCGCTGCATGAAGTCGGGTCGAATAATCCCGACGGCATCGAAATCAAGGCGAAAAAGGATGCGAACGGCATTCCGCTCGACGGTATTCCGTTTCACCCGTATTACTCGGTCCACGACTTCATGGGCGTGTGCGTCTTTTTGCTGATTTTCGCGGCGATCATTTTCTTCGCGCCGGAAATGGGCGGCTACTTCCTCGAAGCGAATAACTTCGTGCCGGCCAATCCGCTGCAAACGCCGTCTGAAATTGCGCCCGTGTGGTACTTCACCGCGTTCTACGCGATGCTGCGTGCGACCACGGATCCGTTCAAGATCGTGCTGATGATCATCATCGCGCTGCTCGCGGTGTTTGCGCTTTTGCGCGCGCGCGGAAAATGGCGCATTGCGCTGCCAGTCCTCGCGCTCGTGGTGATCGTGTTCATGGCGCTCACCGAATCCAAGTTCTGGGGCGTGGTCGTGATGGGCACGGCGGTCGTCTCGCTGTTCTTCGTGCCCTGGCTTGATCGAAGCCCGGTGAAGTCGATCCGGTATCGGCCGCTCTTTCACAAAGTCTTCTACGCGATCTTCGTCTTCGCGTTTTTGGTGCTCGGCTTTTTGGGAACGCGTCCGCCATCGCCGGCGGGGACGCTCATCGCACAGATCTGCGCGCTCATCTATTTCGCGTTTTTCCTCGGCATGCCTTTCTGGACGCCGCGCGGCAGATTCAAGACGCCGCCCGAGCGAGTGAACTACAAACTCCACTAAGCGCCTGCCCGGAGACGACACGATGAAAAAATGGCTCTCGACTCTCACGATGATCGGCGCGGCGATGTTCGCGTTCAGCGCGGCGCCGGTGCACGCGGAGGAAGAAGCGGTGCTGGACCGCGCGCCCGATAACGCGGACAATTTTGCGTCCTTGCAGCACGGCGCTCAAATATTTGTAAACTACTGCCTGAACTGCCATAGCGCGAGCCTGATGCGCTACAACCGTCTGACGGACCTCGGGCTCACGCAGAAGCAGATTCAGGAAAATCTGCTGTTCACGACGGACAAGATCGGCAACACGATGAGCATCGCGATGCGCCCGGACGACGCTAAAGCGTGGTTCGGCGCGTCGCCGCCGGATTTGTCGGTGGAGGCGCGGGCGCGCGGCAAGGACTGGCTCTATACGTACTTGCGCAGCTTCTACCGCGATCCCACGAGGCCGACGGGCTGGAACAATCGCGTGTTCGAGAACGTGGGGATGCCGCATGTGCTGTGGACGCTGCAAGGCATCCGCGACGCACGGTTCGAGACGGATACGGACGAGAAAACCGGCGAAAAGACAAAAAGATTCGTGGGTTACACTCAGGTGACGCCTGGCACCATGTCGAACGTGGATTATGATTCAGCTGTGGCTGATCTGGTTTCGTACCTTTCGTGGATGTCCGAACCCGCCCAGCAGACCCGCAAGCGCCTCGGCGTCTGGGTCTTGCTGTTTCTGGCGCTCCTGAGCTTCCTCGCATGGCGTCTGAACGCGGCATACTGGCGAGATATCAAATAGCACGCCATCGACGGCGTGGGTCGGCTCGACGGCGCTCCCGGGAGGGAGCCCCGCGGCCGGCCTTCGAGTTTACTGAAGGGACTTAAAAAACATGATGGTTCTGTATTCCGGCACTACTTGCCCGTTCTCCCAGCGCTGCCGGCTGGTGTTGTTCGAAAAGGGCATGGATTTCGAGATTCGCGACGTCGATCTGTTCAACAAGCCGGAAGACATCGCGGTGATGAACCCGTACGGTCAAGTGCCGATTCTCGTCGAGCGCGACCTGATCCTGTACGAGTCGAACATCATCAACGAGTACATCGACGAGCGTTTCCCGCATCCGCAGCTCATGCCGGCCGATCCGGTCCAGCGTGCGCGTGCGCGTCTGTTCCTGCTTAACTTCGAGAAAGAACTCTTTGTGCACGTCGGCACGCTCGAAAACGAGAAGGGCAAGGCGGCCGAGAAGAACCACGAAAAGGCGCGCAGCGCGATCCGCGACCGCCTCACGCAACTCGCGCCGATCTTCCTGAAGAACAAGTACATGCTGGGCGAGGAATTCTCGATGCTCGACGTCGCGATCGCGCCGCTCTTGTGGCGTCTGGATCACTATGGCATCGAGCTGTCCAAGAACGCCGCGCCGCTGATGAAGTACGCCGAGCGCATTTTCAGCCGCCCGGCCTATATTGAAGCGCTCACGCCTTCCGAAAAGGTGATGCGTCGATAGTTTGCGAGAACGGGGCGCGCCCGGCGCGAGTTCGCGCGACCGTGCTCCGGCAGAGGAAAGTTGATGCAAGAAATTTCCACCAAGCCGTATCTGTTGCGCGCGCTGTACGAATGGTGCACCGATAACGGTTTTACGCCCCACATCGCCGTGCGAGTCGACGGCGCGACGCGCGTGCCGCGCCAGTTCGTGCGCAACGACGAGATCGTGCTCAACATCAGCTTCGAGGCGACGAGCCAGTTGCAGATGGGAAACGAATGGATCGAGTTCAGCGCGCGCTTCTCCGGCAAGTCGCACAAGATCGAGGTGCAGGTCGCCAACGTGCTCGCCATTTATGCCCGCGAAAACGGGCAGGGAATGGCGTTCCCGGTCGAGCAGTCGTCGCATACCGCGAGCGAGCCGAGCGTGTCGGCCGCACCCCGCTCGACCGATCGGGAAGCCCGTCGCGTGGAGTCTCCGGCGGAGGATCAGTCGGGCGCTGCAGCGGCTTCGTCGCGCGACGAAGCGCCGTCGGGCCTCTCGGATGACGACGCTTCGAAATCCTCTGGCCGGTCGCACCTGAAAGTCGTTAAATGAAGTAGAATCTCGTCCTTCGCCGGCTTAGCTCATCTGGTAGAGCAGTTGATTTGTAATCATCAGGTGGCGGGTTCGAGTCCTGCAGCCGGCACCAAGATTTGAGCGTCGACGGGTCGTGCGATGTCCGCACGGCCCGTTTGCTTTAAGTGAGCCGTTTGGTTCGCAGGTCAGGGCCGGAAGGCGAGTCAAAAAGAAGCTTCAAAAACTTGTTGACACTGATCGAAACGACGTACATAATCTCGTTTCTCTGCTGCTGATGCAGCGACGCAAGACGAAGCGGTGCTGAGCGAGGTTCTCGGTACGGTGAAGTAAAAAGTCTTGGCGGATTGCTCTTTAAAAACTAACAGCCGATAAGTGTGGGCGCTTGATGGTGAGTGCGGCCGGTTCTTCGGAGCCGGGCAAGCAAAAGTATCAAGAGTCTCACACGAAGTATCAGAGGAAGGTTTGTCTGTCGAGAGACGGATTAATCATCGTCAGTACGTTGAGTGAGCGACCGGTTCTTAGATGAACCGAAAACAGTAACAGGCATTGAACTGAAGAGTTTGATCCTGGCTCAGATTGAACGCTGGCGGCATGCCTTACACATGCAAGTCGGACGGCAGCGCGGGCTTCGGCCTGGCGGCGAGTGGCGAACGGGTGAGTAATACATCGGAACGTGTCCTGTAGTGGGGGATAGCCCGGCGAAAGCCGGATTAATACCGCATACGATCTACGGAGGAAAGCGGGGGATCTTCGGACCTCGCGCTGTAGGGGCGGCCGATGGCAGATTAGCTAGTTGGTGGGGTAAAGGCCTACCAAGGCGACGATCTGTAGCTGGTCTGAGAGGACGACCAGCCACACTGGGACTGAGACACGGCCCAGACTCCTACGGGAGGCAGCAGTGGGGAATTTTGGACAATGGGGGCAACCCTGATCCAGCAATGCCGCGTGTGTGAAGAAGGCCTTCGGGTTGTAAAGCACTTTTGTCCGGAAAGAAAACTTCGTCCCTAATATGGATGGAGGATGACGGTACCGGAAGAATAAGCACCGGCTAACTACGTGCCAGCAGCCGCGGTAATACGTAGGGTGCGAGCGTTAATCGGAATTACTGGGCGTAAAGCGTGCGCAGGCGGTCTGTTAAGACCGATGTGAAATCCCCGGGCTTAACCTGGGAACTGCATTGGTGACTGGCAGGCTTTGAGTGTGGCAGAGGGAGGTAGAATTCCACGTGTAGCAGTGAAATGCGTAGAGATGTGGAGGAATACCGATGGCGAAGGCAGCCTCCTGGGCCAACACTGACGCTCATGCACGAAAGCGTGGGGAGCAAACAGGATTAGATACCCTGGTAGTCCACGCCCTAAACGATGTCAACTAGTTGTTGGGGATTCATTTCCTTAGTAACGTAGCTAACGCGTGAAGTTGACCGCCTGGGGAGTACGGTCGCAAGATTAAAACTCAAAGGAATTGACGGGGACCCGCACAAGCGGTGGATGATGTGGATTAATTCGATGCAACGCGAAAAACCTTACCTACCCTTGACATGGTCGGAATCCTGCTGAGAGGCGGGAGTGCTCGAAAGAGAACCGGCGCACAGGTGCTGCATGGCTGTCGTCAGCTCGTGTCGTGAGATGTTGGGTTAAGTCCCGCAACGAGCGCAACCCTTGTCCTTAGTTGCTACGCAAGAGCACTCTAAGGAGACTGCCGGTGACAAACCGGAGGAAGGTGGGGATGACGTCAAGTCCTCATGGCCCTTATGGGTAGGGCTTCACACGTCATACAATGGTCGGAACAGAGGGTTGCCAAGCCGCGAGGTGGAGCCAATCCCAGAAAACCGATCGTAGTCCGGATCGCAGTCTGCAACTCGACTGCGTGAAGCTGGAATCGCTAGTAATCGCGGATCAGCATGCCGCGGTGAATACGTTCCCGGGTCTTGTACACACCGCCCGTCACACCATGGGAGTGGGTTTTACCAGAAGTGGCTAGTCTAACCGCAAGGAGGACGGTCACCACGGTAGGATTCATGACTGGGGTGAAGTCGTAACAAGGTAGCCGTATCGGAAGGTGCGGCTGGATCACCTCCTTTCTCGAGCTTCGCACGAAACTAGCAAGCGCTCACGCTTATCGGCTGTGGTTTAGAAACAGGCTAAGGGTCTGTAGCTCAGTCGGTTAGAGCACCGTCTTGATAAGGCGGGGGTCGTTGGTTCGAATCCAACCAGACCCACCACCCTAACAAGTGCTGACCGAGCTTCGAACTCAAGTCAGGCATACGGGGGATTAGCTCAGCTGGGAGAGCACCTGCTTTGCAAGCAGGGGGTCGTCGGTTCGATCCCGTCATCCTCCACCAATCCTCAATGCTTAGGGTTTCGCAAAAAGCGAAGCATTAAGCATTGGCGATTGCTAGCCAGTTGATGCTGTGGGTATTGCAAGACACCTATCGGCTAAACGTTCTTTAACAATCAGGAAGAAGTAGTAAAGAGATTATCTGAAAGCACTTAGAGATGGGTGTGAGTAGGGTAGTCAGGGTAGTGATTGTATCGAGTATGAAAAGTGATCTTAATTGATGACTTGGAATACGGCACAACGCGAATACTCAGCCTGTAGCGTGTGAGTCTAGAGCAGCAAAGAGACACACTCGTTATAGGGTCAAGCGAACAAGTGCATGTGGTGGATGCCTTGGCGATCACAGGCGATGAAGGACGCGGTAGCCTGCGAAAAGCTTCGGGGAGCTGGCAAACGAGCATTGATCCGAAGATGTCCGAATGGGGAAACCCACTCCGTATGGAGTATCCATAGCTGAATACATAGGCTATGTGAAGCGAACGCGGTGAACTGAAACATCTAAGTAACCGCAGGAAAAGAAATCAACCGAGATTCCCAAAGTAGTGGCGAGCGAAATGGGAAGAGCCTGTACTCTTTATTTGTATTGTTAGCTGAACGCTCTGGAAAGTGCGGCCATAGCAGGTGATAGCCCTGTAAGCGAAAACAGTATGAAAGAACTAGGGGTACGACAAGTAGGGCGGGACACGTGAAATCCTGTCTGAAGATGGGGGGACCATCCTCCAAGGCTAAATACTCGTGATCGACCGATAGTGAACCAGTACCGTGAGGGAAAGGCGAAAAGAACCCCGGGAGGGGAGTGAAATAGATCCTGAAACCGCATGCATACAAACAGTCGGAGCCCTGTCAAGGGGTGACGGCGTACCTTTTGTATAATGGGTCAGCGACTTACGTTCAGTAGCGAGCTTAACTGATTAAGGCAGGCGTAGCGAAAGCGAGTCCGAATAGGGCGATCAGTTGCTGGGCGTAGACCCGAAACCAAGTGATCTATCCATGGCCAGGTTGAAGGTGCGGTAACACGTACTGGAGGACCGAACCCACTAACGTTGAAAAGTTAGGGGATGAGCTGTGGATAGGGGTGAAAGGCTAAACAAACTTGGAAATAGCTGGTTCTCTCCGAAAACTATTTAGGTAGTGCCTCGTGTATCACCTTCGGGGGTAGAGCACTGTCATGGTTGTGGGGTCCATTGCGGATTACTACGCCATAGCAAACTCCGAATACCGAAGAGTGCAATCACGGGAGACAGACATCGGGTGCTAACGTCCGGTGTCAAGAGGGAAACAACCCAGACCGCCAGCTAAGGTCCCAAAGATTGGCTAAGTGGGAAACGAAGTGGGAAGGCTAAAACAGTCAGGAGGTTGGCTTAGAAGCAGCCACCCTTTAAAGAAAGCGTAATAGCTCACTGATCGAGTCGTCCTGCGCGGAAGATGTAACGGGGCTCAAGCCAGTCACCGAAGCTGCGGATGCGTGTTTTACACGCATGGTAGGAGAGCGTTCCGTAAGCCTGCGAAGGTGCGTTGAAAAGCGTGCTGGAGGTATCGGAAGTGCGAATGCTGACATGAGTAGCGA
The DNA here is from genome assembly GCF_022879575.1 of Caballeronia sp. SL2Y3. Taxonomy (NCBI): domain Bacteria; kingdom Pseudomonadati; phylum Pseudomonadota; class Betaproteobacteria; order Burkholderiales; family Burkholderiaceae; genus Caballeronia; species Caballeronia sp. SL2Y3. Next base: position 2,436,075 of record NZ_CP084260.1, on the reverse strand, counting down.
TAAAGGGGGTGAAAAGCCCCCTCGCCGTAAGCCCAAGGTTTCCTACGCAACGTTCATCGGCGTAGGGTGAGTCGGCCCCTAAGGCGAGGCAGAAATGCGTAGCTGATGGGAAGCAGGTCAATATTCCTGCACCATTGTTAGATGCGATGGGGGGACGGATCGCGGAAGGTTGTCCGGGTGTTGGACGTCCCGGTCGCTGCATTGGAGAAGGTGCTTAGGCAAATCCGGGCACATAATTCAAGGGTGTGGCGCGAGTGACTTCGGTCACGAAGCAATTGGAAGTGGTTCCAAGAAAAGCCTCTAAGCTTCAGTCTAACGATGACCGTACCGCAAACCGACACAGGTGGGCGAGATGAGTATTCTAAGGCGCTTGAGAGAACTCGGGAGAAGGAACTCGGCAAATTGGTACCGTAACTTCGGGATAAGGTACGCCCTGGTAGCTTGACTGGCCTGCGCCAGGAGGGTGAAAGGGTTGCAATAAACTGGTGGCTGCGACTGTTTAATAAAAACACAGCACTCTGCAAACACGAAAGTGGACGTATAGGGTGTGACGCCTGCCCGGTGCCGGAAGATTAAATGATGGGGTGCAAGCTCTTGATTGAAGTCCCGGTAAACGGCGGCCGTAACTATAACGGTCCTAAGGTAGCGAAATTCCTTGTCGGGTAAGTTCCGACCTGCACGAATGGCGTAACGATGGCCACACTGTCTCCTCCCGAGACTCAGCGAAGTTGAAGTGTTTGTGATGATGCAATCTCCCCGCGGCTAGACGGAAAGACCCCATGAACCTTTACTGTAGCTTTGCATTGGACTTTGAACCGATCTGTGTAGGATAGGTGGGAGGCTATGAAACCGGAACGCCAGTTTCGGTGGAGCCGTCCTTGAAATACCACCCTGGTTTGTTTGAGGTTCTAACCTTGGTCCGTGATCCGGATCGGGGACAGTGCATGGTAGGCAGTTTGACTGGGGCGGTCTCCTCCCAAAGCGTAACGGAGGAGTACGAAGGTACGCTAGGTACGGTCGGAAATCGTGCTGATAGTGCAATGGCATAAGCGTGCTTAACTGCGAGACCGACAAGTCGAGCAGGTGCGAAAGCAGGTCATAGTGATCCGGTGGTTCTGTATGGAAGGGCCATCGCTCAACGGATAAAAGGTACTCTGGGGATAACAGGCTGATACCGCCCAAGAGTTCATATCGACGGCGGTGTTTGGCACCTCGATGTCGGCTCATCTCATCCTGGGGCTGTAGCCGGTCCCAAGGGTATGGCTGTTCGCCATTTAAAGAGGTACGTGAGCTGGGTTTAAAACGTCGTGAGACAGTTTGGTCCCTATCTGCCGTGGGCGTTGGATATTTGAAGGGGGCTGCTCCTAGTACGAGAGGACCGGAGTGGACGAACCTCTGGTGTACCGGTTGTCACGCCAGTGGCATCGCCGGGTAGCTATGTTCGGAAGAGATAACCGCTGAAAGCATCTAAGCGGGAAACTCGCCTTAAGATGAGATATCCCCGGGGCTTCGAGCCCCTTGAAGGGTCGTTCCAGACCAGGACGTTGATAGGTCAGGTGTGTAAGTGCAGTAATGCATTGAGCTAACTGATACTAATTGCCCGTAAGGCTTGATCCTATAACCAGTGTGTCTTGTCGGTCAAAGTTAGCGCTTCAGCGCTTACTTGGACCCCACCCTCGAAGAGGGCCACACGGGTTGAGTAGCGACTGTGCCCACAGTCACTGCCCTAACACACTACTTCTTCCCCGATTGGTTGTAGCGCCCCACAGGCGATACAACATCCCCTTTATGCCTGATGACCATAGCGAGTCGGTCCCACCCCTTCCCATCCCGAACAGGACCGTGAAACGACTCCACGCCGATGATAGTGCGGATTGCCCGTGTGAAAGTAGGTAATCGTCAGGCTCCCCCTTGCAAAACAAAAACCCCACCCCGAAAAGGTGGGGTTTTTGCGTTTTCTGGCCCCGCGCGCGGTGCGCAAGTCGACTCGCGCGGCGAACCGATTTAGGCGCGCTAGAATCTCCGTCGTATTCCGCATCGTCGTTGTCATCGAGTTCTCATGCTACGTTTAAGCGAAATCAAACTGCCGCTGGATCACCCCGATTCTGCGATCAAGCCCGCCGTCATCGCGCGTCTTGCCGAAATCGGGATCGCGGCGGAGGAACTCGTCGATTTCCACGTCTTCCGCCGCGCTCATGACGCCCGCAAACGCGCCGACATCAAGCTGACGTACATCATCGATGTCACGGTGAAGGACGAAGCGTCTGCGCTGGATCGCCTGAAGGCGCACCCGCATCCGCACTGCGGCGTGACGCCGGATATGACGTACCACTTCGTGGCGCGAGCGCCCGAGCGGTCCGCGATGCTCCGACCGGTCGTCATCGGCATGGGGCCTTGCGGGCTATTCGCCGGGCTGATTCTGGCGCAAATGGGTTTTCGGCCGATCATCCTTGAGCGCGGAAAGGCCGTGCGCGAAAGAACGAAAGACACGTGGGGTCTTTGGCGGCGGAACGAACTCCAGCCGGAGTCCAATGTGCAGTTCGGAGAAGGTGGCGCCGGTACGTTCTCGGACGGAAAGCTATATAGCCAGATCAAGGATCCGAAGCACTACGGCCGGAAAGTTCTCGACGAATTCGTCAAAGCGGGCGCGCCGGAAGACATTCTCTATTTGAGCCGCCCGCATATTGGCACCTTTCGACTCGTTAGCATGGTCGAGAAGATGCGCGCGACGATTCACCAGCTTGGCGGCGAAGTGCGTTTTCAGCAGCGCGTGGAAGACATCGACATCGATAACGGCAAGGTGCGCGGCCTGCGCCTGTCGACGGGCGAAACGCTTCGCTGCGACCACGTCGTGCTGGCCGTCGGACATAGCGCGCGCGATACCTTCGAGATGCTGCACAAACGCGGCGTTTTCATGGAAGCCAAACCGTTTTCCCTGGGCTTTCGCATCGAGCATCCGCAGGGCGTGATCGACCGTAGTCGCTTCGGCAAGTTTGCCGGGCACGAGCGCCTGGGCGCTGCCGACTACAAAGTGGTGCATCACTGCAGCAATGGACGCTCCGTCTACAGCTTTTGCATGTGCCCGGGCGGGACGGTCGTCGCGGCGACGTCCGAGCCGGGGCGCGTCGTGACCAACGGCATGAGCCAGTACTCGCGCGCGGAGCGGAATGCGAACGCGGGCATCGTCGTCGGGATCACGCCGGAGGATTATCCGGGCGGTCCTCTGGCGGGAATCGCGTTTCAGCGGAAGTGGGAAGAGCGTGCGTTCGAACTCGGCGGCGGCGATTATTGCGCGCCTGCGCAGCTCGTCGGCGACTTCATTGCCGGCCGTCCGTCATCGTCGCTCGGCTCTGTGATTCCATCGTACAAGCCGGGCGTCAAGCCGACGGATCTCAGCACGGTTCTGCCCGATTACGTGATCGAGGCGATCCGGGAAGCGTTGCCGCAGATCGACAAGAAGCTCCCCGGCTTCGCGATGCACGATGCGGTGCTAACCGGCGTCGAGACGCGCACATCTTCGCCGTTGCGCGTGCGCCGAAATGATGACTATCAGAGCGTGAACGTCGAAGGCTTATACCCGGCAGGCGAGGGCGCGGGGTACGCGGGCGGCATCTACTCGGCGGCAATCGACGGCATCGAAGTCGCCGAGGCCGTTGCTCTGCGGATGATGGCGGAGCATTCCGCGACCGTCTAATCCAACGGCATCGTTGGTAATCGACTGTTCATCATCGTGTCGCTCCTCATGCGATGCGGGTCCGCACGTCATGTTAGACGAGCTTTCGAAAGACCGGACGGCTTCCGCCAAACGATGGCTGGAGCTCACGACCGCGCACCATCGCGGAAGCCTTTCCGCGATGTGCGCCGTCCAATTGCCACGAGTAATCAAGTCACCACACCAACCTGCCACGGCACGAACTCGCTCTGCCCGTACCCATGCTGCTCGCTCTTCGACGGCACGCCTGACGCGCAGTCCAGCATCATCTGGAAAATCTCGTCGCCGAGCTGGTCGATGGTCGCGGTGCCGTCGATCACGCCGCCGCAATTGATATCCATGTCGTCTTCCTGCCGCTCCCACAGCGCCGTGTTCGTCGCGAGCTTGAGCGATGGCGACGGCGCGCAGCCGTAAGCCGAGCCGCGGCCGGTCGTGAAGCAGATCAGATTCGCGCCGGATGCCACCTGACCGGTAGCGGACATCGGATCGTAGCCGGGCGAATCCATGAAAACGAAGCCCTTCGCGTCGATACGCTGCGCGTACTCGTACACTTCGACGAGATTGGTCGTGCCGCCCTTGGCGACTGCACCGAGCGATTTTTCGAGAATCGTGGTCAGACCGCCGACCTTGTTGCCCGCCGACGGGTTGTTGTCCATCGCCGCACCGTTGCGCTCGCAGTAGGTTTCCCACCACTTGATGCGCGCAAGCAGCTTTTCGCCGACTTCGCGGCTCACCGCGCGGCGCGTCAGCAAATGCTCTGCGCCGTAGACCTCGGGCGTTTCAGAAAGAATGGCCGTGCCGCCGTGCGCGACCAGCTTGTCGACTGCCGCGCCGAGTGCCGGATTCGCCGAAATGCCGGAGTAGCCGTCCGAGCCGCCGCACTGCAAGCCGACGATCAAATGCGACGCCGGCAACGGCTCGCGCTGCACGCGATTGGCGTCCGCGAGCATTTCTTTGACCATCGCGATGCCGCGTTCGATGGTTTTCCGCGTGCCGCCGCTGTCCTGAATGGTGAAGCTGCGCAGGCGCTCGCCGTCCTTCAACCCGGCCGATTCGAGCACGCCGCCGATCTGATTCGTCTCGCAGCCCAAGCCGACGAACAGCACCGAATGAAAATTCGGATGCACCGCGTAGCCAGCGAGCGTCCGGCGCAGAATGCCGAGCCCTTCGCCCTGCATGTCGATGCCGCATCCCAGTCCGTGCGTGAGCGCGATCACGCCGTCGACGTTCGGATAATCCGCCAGCACTTCCGGATGCACGTCGCGCCTGAAATGGTCCGCGATCGCGCGCGCGACCGTCGCCGAGCAGTTCACGCTCGTCAGCACGCCGACGAAATTGCGCGTGGCGACGCGCCCGTCGTCGCGGCGAATGCCCATGAACGTGGCCGGCGACTCGACGAACGGCGTCGGATGCTTGTCGACGCCGAACTCGTGTTCCCGGGCGAAATCGGCCATCGAGAGATTTTGCGTGTGCACGTGCTGGCCGCGCGCAATCGCCTCTTTCGCCACGCCGATGATCTGGTTGTAGCGTTTGACGGGCTCGCCCGCCGCGATCGCGCGGGTCGCGATCTTGTGGCCCGGCGGAATCAGCCCGGTGACGACGAGATCCTCCGACGCAATGCGCGCGCCGGAAAGCAACTGACGTGTCGCGATAACGACGTCGTCTTTCGGATGCAGCCGGATGACCGCATGGTCGTTGGATACGGTGGACATGATCTTTCTTAGATGGTGGAGGGTGCGCGCTTGTCGCCAACGGCGCGTTTATCCGCTTCATCGAGCGGCTCGATCTTGCCGACGATCACAAGATAGCTGAACGCGCCGAGGAAGCAAAATCCGCCCGCGACGCACAGCGGAATAACGAAGGAGCCCTTGGTGATGGAAAGCATCACGCCGGTGAACGTCGTGATGACGATGCCCGCCAGGTTCGACGCGAAGTTCTGAATGCCGCCGATCGACGCAACGTGGTCCGGCGTCGGCGCGACGTCGCTCGGAAGCGACCAGATGCTGGCCGCGGCGAACGCGAGGCTCGCGTAAGCAATGCCGAAGAAAGCAAGCATCAGATAGATGTTCGACGTGAACGCCGACAACGTGATGACCGACGAGAGCAGCATGCCGCCGACCATGCAGGTCTTGCGCGCTGCGGTCAGGCTCCAGCCGCGCTTGAAGAGCGAGTCGGAGACGAAGCCGCCGAGCCAGCCGCCCGGAATCGACATCAGCGCGGGAATCGTGCCGAGCGTGCCGAGCGATTTCAGCGAGAAGCCGTGCGCCTGAACCAGATAGCTCGGGAACCACGTGATGAAGAAGTAGATCACGAAGTTCAGGCAGAAGAAGCCGAGCATCATGCCCCACAGCGTGCGGTACTTGAAAAGCGAGGCCCACGACACTTTGTTCTTCGGGGCAACCGGTTGCGGCGGCGCATCGACTTCGCCGGTGAGGTCGCCCTTCGACTTGTTCCGGTAGATCGCGAACCAGCCCACGATCCACACGAAGCCGAGCAGGCCGGTGATCACGAACGACGCTTCCCAGCCGAACGAACTGATGATGAGCGCGACGACAGGAATCGACAGCGCGGAGCCGACGCGCGAGCCGCTATCGAAAATGCTGGTCGCGAAGGCGCGCTGTTCTTTCGTGAACCATTGCGACACGAGTTTCGCGCAGGACGGATACGCGCCCGCTTCGCCGATGCCGAGCATCAGCCGGCAGCCGAACATGCCGGCGACGCTCGTGGTCGCCGCCGTCAGCGCCGTGAATACCGACCACCAGCCGACCGCCAACGGAAGCGCAATGCGCGCGCCGACGCGATCGACGAACCAGCCGAACGGCATCTGCATCAGCGCGTAGGTCCAGAAGAAGCCGCTCAGAATGAAGCCCATCTCCGCCGGGCCGATGCCGAGCGCCTTTTCAATCTGTGGGGCCGCGACGGCGAGATTCGCCCGGTCGATGTAATTGATCGCGATGGCCAGGAAGGCCAGAAATATTACTACCCAACGCATCTTGCGCATTTGTGTCTCCTGCTGGAAGCGGCACTACGTTCGTGTCGGCCGGTCCGCCTCATGCCGTGCGGCGGGCCGTGTTGATGGAATTCAGTGTGTTGTCCGCTTCTGCGGCGGACTGGCGTGGCTAATCAGTGGGGTGTCGTTCGCAAGGCCTCGCGCAGTCGTTTCTGCTCGACATCGAGCTTGAGCTCGCTAGCGAGTTCGATGACCGGCTGGAAGCGCCGGGCCTTTTTCTCCTCATGATTGCGCGCGATGTCCGCAAGGCGATGCACGAGAAACGGGTTCTCGAACCGGTCACGCACGCTCGCGAGATATTCCGTGGCAACGTCGTGCTGGCCGAGTCCGGTGAACACCGGTAGCACTTCGTCACGCCAAACTGTTTCCAGCGGGTCGCGGTAAGCGGGGTCCCGCATGGCGTCGAGCACGGTCATGTCCGGCGCGCCGTTGCGCGTACGCCAAAGCTCGGCCAGCATCGTGTGGCCGAGGTTGAGCAGCAGCAATTTGAGCCGTTCGTAGTGCGCAAGATCGTCGGTCACGACGATATCTTCGTGCTCGCACGGCAGCACCATGCGCGGCTGCCGCTCGATGGCCCACAGCGCGTAAGGCTCGGCGATCGCGCCGACCGGAACGATCGGCTCCGAAACGATACGGTCCACGAGCGAGTTGACCCAGATGCAGTCGTTCGTCAGATAGCTGATGAAAGCGTCGTCCAGTTTCCACCCGCGCGCGACGCCGCACACGAGGTCGCGCAGCGTGTCGCCATTGCGGGAAACCAGTTCGCAGGGCAAGAGCGTGATCGGCTCGGCGCCCGCGCCGAAGCGCGCATGCAAGAGCACCGCGAGCTTTGCGGCGAAGCCGCGCGGCGTGCGGCGGCCGTCGAGCAGGTCGGCGGTGTCTTCATCGAAGAGCGCGTAGCCGGCATCGGCCGTATTCGAGACGATGACTTTCACGTCGCGCTGAATGCGTTGCAGGAGCAGCGGCCAGTCTTCGTTCGCGTGCAGCGCCTCGGTGATCGAATCGCTTTCGATGGTCACGTCCACGGTCTCGTCGCCGCGCCGTCCGCGAATGCGCACCGGATAGCGTCCCGTTGCACGCAGCGCATCCGTGCGGGCGCGGCTGTCCGCGCTCGACGTGGTCTGCACGACCGTGATCTTGCCGAGCGCCTTCGATGGATCGCGCCGCGCCGCCTCGGCGACGAAAAGGTCCACGTGCGCTTGCAGAAAGCGGCTCGTGCCGAACTGAAGAATCGGATTGCTCATGATTGCGTCGCTCACGTCGTGCGGGGCATTCGCCGTGCCCGCGACGGATGGCGTAATGGGCTCGGTGGTCCCTGTCTGGAAACGGTTCCAGCAGGATCGAAAAAAAGATGGCCACGTGGCCTTACCAGATCGCATACTAGTAGCTTCAATCGCGATTGGTCAAGCCACTTGTAAGCAGCCAATGTTCGCTGAACCGCTTGTCTACGGTGCTTCAGCGCCTCGCCTGATTACAATTCACGTTTTCCCCGAGCTTTCAGGAGTCAGCACGTGAGTGTGAAACCACCGGAGACCCGGCGTCTTTATTTGCAGATCGCCGACAAGCTGCGCGGGTTGATCGACCAGAAGGATTTCGCGCCGAACGGCCGGCTGCCTTCGGAGCGCGAACTGGCGCAGACGCTCGGCGTGTCGCGGCCGTCCGTGCGCGAGGCGCTGGTTGCGCTCGAACTGGAAGGGCGCGTCGAGATTCGGATGGGTTCGGGCGTCTATATCAGTGCGACGCCGGCTGCGAAGCCGCCGCGCGCCGAAGCCGAACTCGGCGAGAGTCCCATCGAGATCATGAATGCGCGCAGCGTGATCGAGGGCGCGATTGCCGCGAGCGTCGCACCGTTCGCGCGGCCGAAGGCGCTGAAGGCGCTGCGTACGGTGTACGAAACGATGGCGCGCGAAGTGGAGAACGGCCTCATACCCATGACCGCGGATCGCGCGTTTCATGTCGCGATCGCGCAGATGTCCGGCAACGACGTGCTGGTGCGGACCGTCGGCGCGCTCTACGACGAGCGCCATAGCCCGCTGTCATCGACGCTTCGGGGGCATTTCGAGGGAGAAGAAACGTGGGCGGCCGCGCTGACGGAGCACCGCGACATTCTTGAAGCGCTCGAAGCGCGCGACGCGGTTCAGGCTCAGGCCGCCATGCAGCGGCACATGCGCAATTCCGCGGCGCGCCTCATGACCAAACGCAAGACGTAAAGCCGGCGCGTCCTCGGAGGGCGGGCCGGCTTCAGGCGGGACGGCGCGTCAGCCAGGATAGGCTTCATCGACCTTCAAGCCGGCTAGCTTGAAGATCACGCGCAGCGTCTGCGGGGCGATGTCCCGGCGCGACGCGAGCGTCGTCAGCACGAAGTCCATCACCTTCGCGTACTTGAGCATGGTCAGGCATGTTTCGATATCGGTGGAGCCGTCGCGCATCGATTCTGCCAGGCGCAACATTTCCACGGAAATCTCTCGGGCCATCTCCAGCTCGAGTTGCTGCTTTTCGCTCCACGCGGGCATTGCGGTCAGTGCCGCGAGCATCTCCTGAAACTGCTTCTCTGCTTTTTTGTCCGGGATCGCATCCATCGCCGTCCTCTCTTGATCATGGCGCCGGCGAGTCGCATTCGCCGCGCTGTGCGTTAGGTGTTACGTAACAGAGCCACACGCGGCGACAACGAAAGCGTTGCGAAACGCGGCTTTGCTACCCAGCTTGTTGCTCCTGCCTTGTTGCATCGTCGTGCGATCTTCCGGGTCGCATCGTGTGCTGTCTGTATCAATGGCCTCATTGTCAGACGATGCACGATCCGTTCCACGCGCCCTTTCGGGCCACGTTTGCCATCCAACCGTCAGGCGGAACAAGAGCGTCTTTGCGCTTTTGGGTAAACTTCCTCTTTTGAGACGGCAGAACCAGCGGTTAGCGCACATTCAGCGCGAACATGCCCCGCTTTTCACACTCGAGTCACTGATTACGATGGCCAAGAAGTCCACTGCCGCGTCGCCCGGCGCGTCCGATCCGCAAACCAAGCATGAAATCCGTCCAGGACAGTCCATCGAACTGCTGAAGGAACTGCACATCCTCACGCGCGACGGCAAGATGAATCAGGACAGCCGTCGAAAACTGAAGCAGGTCTACCACTTGTTTCAGTTCATCGAACCGCTTCTGGCCGATGTGCACCAGCGGCAAGGCTCCGTGTCGCTTGTCGATCACGGAGCAGGGAAGTCTTACCTGGGCTTCATTCTCTACGATCTCTTCTTCAAGACTCTGCGCGATCGGTCACACATCTATGGCATCGAGACGCGCGAGGAGCTGGTAAAAAAGTCGGAGGAATTGGCACAACGGCTCGGCTTCGATCGCATGTCCTTCCTGAATCTGTCGGTGGCCGAATCGATTCATTCCCAGCAATTGCCGGACACGGCCGATGTCGTGACCGCATTGCATGCATGCAATACCGCAACGGACGACGCCATCCATTTCGCTCTACAGAAGAAGGCGAAGTACATCGTGGTGGTGCCGTGCTGTCAGGCGGAAGTCGCGTCGGTGCTGCGCAAGAACAAGGGACACGCGCTCTCGAAGAATGTGCTGACCGAAATGTGGCGGCATCCGCTGCACACGCGCGAATTCGGAAGCCAGATCACCAACGTGCTGCGTTGCCTGCAACTCGAATCGCATGGCTATCAGGTCAGCGTGACCGAGCTCGTAGGCTGGGAACATTCGATGAAGAACGAACTGATCATTGCGCAGTTCAAGGACTTGCCGCGCGGCCGTCCGGCGCAGCGGCTCTCGGATGTGCTCGAAACGCTGGGGCTCGACGAGCTCCGCGAGCGTTTCTTTACGCAGTAGTTAGCATTTCTTCATCCACGCCTTGAAGCCGTCGTGCCCGAGACGGCGCAGCGTTTCGATGTTGCGCTCGTAGATGTCGGACGCGTCCGGAAACGCGGCGACCGCGCGATCGATGCTCGCTTCGCGCAACAGATGGAAGATAGGAAACGGGGCGCGATTCGTGTAGTTGTCGATATCGTCTGCTTCGGTGCCGTCGAACTGATACTGCGGATGAAAGCTGGCAATCTGCAACTCGCCGGCCAGCTTCAGTTCGCCGAGCAGACGTTCGGCAAAAAAGAGCGCGTCGTTGTAATCGGTGAAATCGGCGAAGGCGTCGGGCGTGATGAAAAGCGTCGTGTCGATGGCCTCAGGATCGCTTTCGTGCAATAGGCGCAATTCGTCCGCGAGTTCCACGACCACGTCTTCCACGGTTCGCGCTTCGCTCACTACATAGCGGATCTGTCCCTTCACGTGCACGCTCTTGGCGAACGGGCACAGATTGAGGCCGATGACCGCTCGCGTGAGCCAGTGCTCGGTGGCCGCGATCACTCCGTCGCGGGTGCTTCGGTCCTTCATGAGCTTTCCTGATTTCCTTGCGGGTGATTGCCTTTCTTGCATGCAGCATCAACGAGCGTGCGCGCCACGCGCGAAGCCGCGCGCAGCGGCCCCGACCCTGGGCCATAAGTCTGACTCGTCGCGTACACGCCATCGAGAAGCAGTGCCAGCGATTCTGCCAGTTCGACTGGCTGTTCGGCGCCGGCCGCCTGACATTTTTCGATGAAGCGCGTCATCACGTAGTGTTTGTTGCGCTCGACGAGTTGCCGCGCAGGATGCGTCGGGTCGCCGAACTCGCACGACACGTTCACAAACGGGCAGCCGCGATAATCCGGCGCACACGCCCGCTCGACGAGATCGTCGAACGCCTGCACGAGTTGTTTCGCCGGATCGCCCGGATGTTTGTCGATGCTCGCCTCGAGCCGTTGCCGGAAGCGGTCGTCCATGCGCTCCAGATACGCGACGACGAGCTCGTCCTTCGACGCAAACCGCCGATACAGACTCATCTTGTTGACGCCGGCCCGCTCCACGACGGCATCGACGCCGACCGCGCGAATGCCTTCGCGATAAAAAAGTGCCTGCGCCGCGTCGAGTAGTTGCTCCTGCGCCGTCGCGCCGTCGGTCCGAACCTGACGGCGGGCAGGGGATTTAGCCGGGGCGGCGGATGATCGTGTCAAAGTCGGGTCCTCGAGAACTGCTTGGGTCTTGACATGTTACCGATCAGTAACTAAGCTCGCAACTCCAATGTGACTGACCAGTAACGAAGAAAATCAACGAAGCGGAGCGGCGATGAATTGGGTAGCGAAACGGCTCGAAGGCCGCATGCACTACGGATGGGTGACGGTGGGCGTCGTGTTTCTGGTGCTGCTGGCCGCAGCCGGCACGCGCGCCACGCCGAGCGTGATGATGCTGCCGCTCGAAAAGCAGCTCGGCTGGTCACGCGGCACCATTTCGCTGGCCATCTCCATCAATCTCGCGCTGTACGGCTTGACCGGCCCGTTCGCCGCCGCCGCGATGCAGCGTTTCGGCGTGCGCCCGACCTTGCTCGCCGCGCTGGCCACGCTGGCGGCGGGCGTCGGCGCGTCTTCGATGATGACCGCGCCGTGGCAAATGGTGCTGGTCTGGGGCGTGGTGGTCGGTGGCGCGACGGGCGTCGCTGCCCTGACGCTCTCGGCGACGGTCGTGAACCGCTGGTTCACGACGCATCGAGGCCTCGCCATGGGCATTCTCACTGCGAGTTCGGCCACCGGTCAGCTCGTGTTCCTGCCGTTCCTCGCGTCGATTTCCGAGCACCACGGCTGGCGGCCGGTCGTATTCGTGGTCGCTGTGGCGGCGGCGGTCGTGCTGCCGCTCGTCGCGTGGCTGCTTCCCGAGCGTCCGGCCGATGTCGCGCTGCGGCCCGTCGGAGAGGCCGCCGGCACGCCGCCCGCCGCCGCTGCGGCGCATAAGAATCCGATCAAGGTGGCGTTCGGCGCGCTGTCGTCGGCGAGCAAGACACGGGATTTCTGGCTGCTTTTTTTCAGCTTCTTCGTCTGCGGCGCGAGCACGAACGGCTACGTCGGCACGCATCTGATCGCCATGTGCGCGGATTACGGCATGACGCAGGTGCAGGGCGCGACGCTGCTCGCCGCAATGGGCATTTTCGATCTCTTCGGCACCACGCTTTCGGGCTGGCTGTCCGACCGCTTCAACGCGCGCGTGCTGCTCTTCTGGTACTACGGGCTGCGTGGGCTGTCGCTGATGTATTTGCCCTATGCGTTCGGCATCGACTTCTTCGGTTTGCCGGTCTTCGCAGTGTTTTACGGCCTCGACTGGATCGCCACCGTTCCGCCGACCGTGCGCCTCGCCACCGACGTCTACGGCAAGGAATCCGCGCCGATCGTGTTCGGCTGGATCGTCGCGGGGCATCAGCTCGGCGCGGCGTTCGCGGCACTGGGCGGCGGCATGCTGCGCTCCAGCCTCGGCAGCTACACCGTCGCCACGATGATTTCCGGCGGTCTGTGCCTGGTCGCGGCGGTGGCGGTGCTGCGCATCAACCGGGCGGGGCGTGCTGCCGGCGTGGCCGCTACCTGACGCGATAGCGGTGTCTGCGTGCTGCGGCGTCCTTGTTTATGCTTGACGTTTCTCACATGACAAGGAGTCACGCCATGAGTGCAAAGCCCGCTCCGACCGATATCGACATCCACGATCTGCTGGCCGGCCGCTGGAGCCCGCGCGCGTATTCGGACGAGCCGGTCGACCGCGCGCAGTTGCATCGGTTGCTGGAAGCGGCCCGCTGGGCGCCGTCGTCGAGTAATTTGCAGCCGTGGCGGTTTCTCGTGTTCGACCGTTATCGCGACGAAGCGGCGTTTCAGCGCGCGTTCGACACGCTCGTGCCGTTCAACCAGAAGTGGAACGCGAACGTGCCGTTGTTGATCTGCGTGGCGGCGTCCACGCTGACGCCGAAGGGCGAGCCGAATCAGGCCGCCGCCTACGACACCGGCGCGGCGGCGATGGCGCTCGTGCTTCAGGCGCACGCGCTGGACCTCGCGGCGCATCAGATGGGCGGCTTCGATCGCGACGCCTTCCGCGCGGCGTTCTCGGTGCCGGACGACGTGCAGTTGATCGCGATGATTTCGGTCGGGCATCACGGCGACGCGAGTCAGCTGGACGAAACCCTGCGCGAGAGGGAAAGCGCGCCGCGCACGCGTCGGCCGCTGGGCGAAACGGCGTTCGAAGGCGGGTGGGGCAAGGCGTTCGGTTGAGCGAGGGTGGGCGGTGATCGCCGGGCATTGCTTAACGCCAGCTCGATGGGCGAACGCCTGCGAAGGCGAGACCGCGCCGCGCACGCGCCAATCAAGTCTGAAACGAGATAATCTCGGTCGGGCATTACGCGATGCGAGTCAGTTGGACGAAACGCTGCGGAAGAGGGAAACCGCGCCGCGCACGCATCGGCCGTTGGGCGAAATGGCGTTCGAGGGCGCGCGGGGCAAGGCGTTTGATTGAGCGAGGGCGGCAGGCGATCGTCGGGCATTGCTGAACACCAGTTCACTGCGCGAAAGCTGCGAAGGCGAAACCGCGCCGCGCACGCGCACGTGCCGATCACGTTCTAAACGGGACGTTCGACGGCGCGGCGGCAGTGAGCGTGTCATCACAGCCGAGCGTGTTAGACGAAAGCCTGTGAGAGAAGAAAACCGCGCCGCGCTCGCGTCGGCCGTTGGGCGAAACGGCGTTCGAGGGCGCGCGTAGCACCGCACTCGCGAGCAAGGGTCGTCGGGGTCGCCGAGCGCCGGCTCGCTTGACGAAATCCTGTCCGAAAGCAAATCGGGCTGCGCGCGCCCGCTCGAAAAACGGCGGTCGGAAAGGCGCGAACAGGCGTTCCTCAACCTGGGCCGTCGGTATTCGTTGACATCGCGGGGACGCCACTCGGCTGGACGAACGCTTTGCGACCGCAAAACGGCAGCGCGCCCGCCAAGTGCCGTGCGAAAGCGCGCGAAGCAAGCGTCTCGCTGACGCGCAAACTCAGCGATCGTCCGCAGCCGACAGCGGCCGAGCCACCTCCTCCAGCGACTTTCGCTCCGCCGCGACGCCCCAAATGCCCGCGACCACCGCCGCCGCGACCATCAGCCCCGAGCCGATCAGATAACCGATAAACACCGCGCCGCGCTCGTGCGTGTCGATCAAGTGCCCGAAAAGCGCCGGTCCGATGATTCCGCCGAGCGCCGTCCCGAACGCATAAAACACGGCGATCGCCAGCGCGCGGATTTCGAGCGGGAACGTCTCGCTCACCGTCAGATACGCCGAACTCGCCGCCGCCGACGCGAAAAAGAAGATGACCATCCACGCGATGGTCTGCGTGGTGACGGTGAGCATGCCTTGCGTGAACATCCACCCGCTGATCGTGAGGAGCACGCCTGAGGTCGCGTACGTGAACGCGATCATCCGGCGGCGGCCGAGCACGTCGAACAGCTTGCCGAGCAGCACGGGCCCCAGGAAATTGCCGGCGGCGAACGGCAGCACGTACCAGCCGATGTGATCGCCCGGTACGTGATAGAAGTCCGTCAGCACCAGCGCGTAGGTGAAAAATATCGCGTTGTAGAAGAACGCCTGCGCGGTCATCAGCATCAGCCCGACGAGCGAGCGCCGCCGATGCACCTTGAAAAGCGTATCGGCGACTTCGCGCAACGGCGTATGTTCGCGGGCGTGCAGCCGCAGCGGCTTGATCGGCGTGTCGGGCACGGTCACCCCGTGCTCGCGGAAATGCGCTTCGATTTCTTCGACCACCTGCCGCGCTTCGTCTTCGCGGTTGTGCGTGATGAGCCAGCGCGGGCTCTCCGGCACCCACATGCGCATGAAGAGAATCGTGAGGCCGAGCGCCGCGCCAATCAGAAAGCAGCCGCGCCAGCCCCAGTCGGGCGGCAGCATGCCCGGATCCAGCAGCACCAGCGACCCCGCTGCGCCGATGCCCGCGCCGACCCAGAACGTGCCGTTGATCGCGAGGTCGGTCCAGCCGCGCAGCCGGGCGGGCGTGAACTCCTGGATCGTCGAATTGATGGCCGTGTATTCCCCGCCGATGCCCGCGCCCGTCAGGAAGCGAAAGAGCACGAACGAGGCGAGGTCCCACGAAAACGCGGTTGCGGCGGTGGCGGCCACATAGAGAAACAGCGTGATGAAGAACAGCTTGCGCCGTCCGAGCCGGTCCGTTAGCCAGCCGAAGCCGAGCGCGCCGATGACCGCGCCTGCAATGTATGCGCTGCCGCCGAAGCCGACATCTGCGTTCGAGAAGCGCAGCACCGGACTCGTTTTGAGCGCGCTCGCGACCGCGCCGGCGAGCGTGACTTCGAGTCCGTCGAGCAGCCAGGTGACGCCGAGCGCCAAGACAATCAGTGTATGAAAGCGGCCCCACGGCAGACGGTCGAGCCGGCCGGGCAGATCTGTCTCGATAATGCCGGACCGCTCACCTGAAGGGGCTGTCGAACGGGTGTCTTCGGGTGCGCTGGTTTCGTTCATGGCGTCCGGTTGTCGGCGGTTGAGCGACGCAGAGGCCGGAGCAAGCTGCATTCCGCTTTAGTCGGCTCAACCGTACAGGCGATATTTAACTCGCGAAAGATTGATGACCCACGCGTCGCCGTGGTACAAACCCCGTCCACGTTTTTTGATACGCGGCGTTGCCTCGTAACGCCGCCGCGAATCCCATGACCTATTGCGCGATCGATTTCGGCACGTCGAACTCTGCTGTCGCCCTGCCCGATGGCCTGCGCATGCGGCTCGCGCCCGTCGAAGGCGACGCGACCACGCTGCCGACCGCCGTCTTCTTCAACACCGACGAGAACGAGCAGTCGTACGGCCGGGCGGCGCTGGAGGCGTACATCGACGGCTTCGACGGCCGCCTGATGCGCTCGATGAAGAGCATTCTCGGCTCGCCGCTCGCGGACAACGTCACCGATCTCGGCGACGGCTCGGCCATCAAATACACCGACGTCATCACGCTCTTCCTCCAGCACCTCAAGCAGAAGGCGCAGGCGGTGGCGCCCGATCCGCTGACGCGCGCCGTGCTGGGCCGGCCGGTGTTTTTCGTCGACGACGACCCGCGCGCCGACCGCATGGCGCAGCAGCAACTCGAAGCCTGCGCGCACGCGGTCGGTTTCCGCGAGATTCACTTCCAGTTCGAACCGATCGCCGCGGCCTTCGACTACGAAGCGCGTCTCACGCAAGAGGGACTCGTGCTCGTGGCGGACATCGGCGGCGGCACGTCGGACTTTTCGTTGGTGCGCGTGGGGCCGGAGCGGGCGCGCCATCTGGATCGCAAAAGCGATGTGCTCGCGCATCATGGCGTCCATGTGGCCGGCACCGATTTCGACCGTCGCGTCGAACTCGCGACCGTTCTCCGGCAGCTCGGCTATCAGGCGCTCGATCCGCAGGGCCGCGAAGTGCCGAACCGGGTCTATTTCGACCTCGCGACGTGGCATCTCATCAACACCGTCTACACGCCGAAGCGCGTGGGCGAATTGCAGTTGATGCGTCATCTGTACGTCGATCCGCGTCATCACGACCGGCTGATGCGCGTGGTCGACCGCCGGCTGGGGCACGCGCTCACCGCACACGCCGAAGAAGCGAAGATCGACGTCTCGGCGGGCGGCGCGACCGAGATCGACATGGAGGAGATCGAGGAGGCGCTGCGCGTGCCGTTCGACGAGCAGCAGCTGATCGAGGCGGGAAAAGACGAGACGCGGCGCATCGTGGAAGCGGCGCTGGAGACGGTGAAGCGCGCGGGCGTCGCCGCGGCGGATGTCGGCGCGATCTATTTCACCGGCGGCACGACCGGCCTGCGCTTTCTTTCGGAGGCTCTCGCGGCGGCGTTCCCGGCGGCGCAGCCCGTGTTCGGCGATCGGCTGGCGAGCGTGGCGACCGGCCTCGGCATCTACGCGCAGCGCGTGTTCGGCTGACGCTCCCAACCGTTACATTCGCCTGATCTTTTGCACGGCCCAAAGCAAAAACCCCGCGAATGCGGGGTTTTTTTCGATCGAGCGGGTCTTAGACCGGCTTGATGTTTGCAGCTTGCTTGCCCTTCGGGCCGGTCTTGACTTCGTAGCTGACCTTCTGGTTTTCCTGAAGCGTCTTGAAGCCTTCGATGCGGATTTCCGAGAAGTGCGCGAACAGATCTTCGCCGCCGCCATCCGGGGTGATGAAGCCAAAGCCCTTTGCGTCATTGAACCACTTGACGGTACCGGTTTCCATATTACTTATTCCAAAAAATTTGATGATTAAGGCCGAAGCCAGGGGTGCATGAAAATCAAGGAAGGGGCAATGGGACCAACCGGAGTACCGTGATGGCGAACTACGAAAGAACCACTTCACTCGCCACTTGAAATCCTGCAAGAAGGTTTATACGGCGAAACCATTTCGCGGTCAAATAATATCCGACCAGTCTGAAGGGATTTTTTGAGACACGATCCGATCGCTTTCGCACGACCCGTTTCTTCACTGCCAGCAGCCCGTCACACCGCCCAGAAATGCTGAATTCTGAGCCACCCGGCTGCAATCGAAAGGTGCAACCGTTAAACTACGCGCCTCGTCAAGAGGGGTTGCACCAGCGTCGCCGTGTCGCCGGCACTCATACCGGCACCCCGGCGAATGCGGCCGCTTAGCCGTGTTCGACTCGCGTGCGACGCGAGACATTGGAGAAGATCGTGAAGAGTTCGATACAAAGAAATATCGGGCCGTTGGCGTTGATGCTGACCGGCCTGGGATCCATCATCGGTTCGGGCTGGCTGTTCGGGGCGTGGAAAGCGTCGCAGATCGCCGGGCCCGCCGCCATCTGCGCGTGGGTGATCGGCGCGGTCGTCATTCTGGCGATTGCGCTGACGTACGCGGAGCTGGGCGCCATGTTTCCGGAATCGGGCGGCATGGTGCGCTACGCGCGCTACTCGCATGGCGCGCTCGTCGGCTTCATCGCGGCGTGGGCCAACTGGATCGCCATCGTTTCGGTGATCCCCATCGAGGCCGAAGCGTCCATTCAGTACATGAGCACGTGGCCGTACGACTGGGCGCACGCGCTCTTCGTCAACGAGACGCTGACCACGAGCGGGCTCGCGCTGTCCGCGCTGCTCGTCATCGTCTACTTCATGCTGAACTACTGGGGCGTCAAGGTGTTCGCGCGGGCGAACACGGCCATCACCATCTTCAAGTTCCTGATTCCCGGCGCGACCATCGCGGGCCTCATCTTCACGGGCTTCCACTCGGAGAACTTCGGCACGGTGTCGAGCTTCGCGCCCTATGGCTGGCCGGCCGTGCTGACGGCGGTCGCGACGAGCGGCATCGTGTTCAGCTTCAACGGTTTCCAGAGCCCGGTGAATCTGGCCGGCGAAGCGCGCAACCCCGCGCGCAGCGTGCCGTTCGCCGTGGTCGGCTCGATTCTGATCGCGCTCGTGATCTACGTGCTGCTTCAGATCGCGTACATCGGCGCGGTGAATCCGAGCGACGTCATGCAGGGCTGGAAGCACTTCCACTTCGCGTCGCCGTTCGCGGAGCTGGCGATTGCGCTCAACCTGAACTGGCTCGCCGTGCTGCTCTATATCGACGCGTTCGTGAGCCCGAGCGGCACCGGCACCACGTACATGGCTACGACCACGCGCATGATCTACGCGATGGAGCGCAACAACACCATGCCGAAGATGTTCGGCAACGTGCATCCCTTCTACGGCGTGCCGCGTCCGGCCATGTGGTTCAACCTCATCGTCGCGTTCATCTTCATGTTCTTCTTCCGCGGCTGGGGCACGCTGGCGGCGGTCATCTCCGTGGCGACGGTCATTTCGTACCTCACCGGCCCGATCAGCCTGATGGCGCTGCGCCGTTCCGCGCCGGATCTGGAACGCCCGCTCAAGTTGCCGATGATGGGCGTGATCGCGCCGTTCGCATTCGTGTGCGCGTCGCTGGTGCTTTACTGGGCGAAGTGGCCGCTGACGGGTCACATCATTCTGCTGATGGTGGTCGCCTTGCCCGTGTACTTCTACTTTCAGAGCAAGACGGGCTTCGCCGGCTGGGGCCGCGACCTGAAGGCGGCGTGGTGGCTGATCGGCTATCTGCCGTCGATGGCCGTGATGTCGCTCATCGGCAGCAAGCAGTTCGGCGGCAGCGGCCTGTTGCCGTATGGCTGGGATATGGCCGTGGTCGCCGTCATGTCGCTGCTGTATTACTACTGGGGCGTGCACAGCGGTTATCGCTCTGACTATCTGGACGAGCGCGAAAGCCGCGACGACATCCTGCACGAAATCGGCGCCTAAAGCGTCACCTAAGCGTCATCCGCTGCAGTAAAACGAAGCCCGCCTGGACCAACGCTCAGGCGGGCTTCGTCGTTTCTGGGCCGGATTAAGCGTCCGCGAAAACGTAGTTCGTCATCGCCAGCGCGCGCTGGAACGTGCCGAGCGACTGGATGCGCAGCTCGTAATCATCCGCCGCCGCGCCGATGGCGCCGAAGACAGGCAGCAGATGCTCGTCCGTCGGATGCATCAGCGCGGCGTGCGGCGCGCGGGCGCGATAGTCGATGAGCGCGTCGATGTCCCGCGCTGCGAGCCGCGACTCGAACCAGTCGGTGAACTCGACCACGCGCGGATCGGCGTCTTCCGGCCGCGCGCCGAAATCCGCCATGCGCAGATTGTGCGTAATTTGCCCGGAACCGACGATCATCACGCCGTCATCGCGCAGATCACGCAGCGCCCGGCCGACGCGAAAGTGATGCGCGGCGTCGAGGCGCGGCTGAATGGAAAGCTGCGCGACGGGCACGTCGGCGTCCGGGAACATCAGCAGCAACGGCACCCACGCGCCATGGTCGAGTCCGTGGACCGCCGTTGCGCTCGGCACGCCGTGAGCCGCAAGCAACGCGGCGGCGCGTTCCGCAACCTCCGGCGCGCCCGGCGCCGGATAGCGCAGTTGGTACAGCGCGGGCGGGAAGCCGTAGAAATCGTGGATGGTGTCGGGCCGCGAGGCGACGCTCGCCACCGGTTGCGCCGTGCCCCAGTGCGCGGACAGTACGAGAATCGCGCGAGGCTTCGGCAGCGTCGCGGCGAGCGCGGCAAATTCGGCGGATGGCATGGCCGGGTCGATCGGCAGCGTCGGCGCGCCGTGGGAGATGAAGACGGTCGGTAGTCGGCTCATGGCAGCAGCCTCGGAGGATGAGATGCCACCAATGTATAGCCAGCCGCAACGAAGATAAACGGCGGCCGGGGCAACGGATTATGTCCGCCCTGTTGGCAATCAGTCGCTTGCGCCGCCCATGCCCGGCCACGCGGCAGCGATCGGCTGCGCCATGCCGAAGAGGTCGATGACGCGGGCGACGGTGTGGTCGACCATTTCGTCGATGCTCGCGGGCTTTTGATAGAACGCCGGAAGCGGCGGAAAAATGACGCCGCCCATTTCGGTCACGGCCGTCATATTGCGCAGATGCGCGAGATTGAACGGCGTTTCGCGCACGAGCAGCACGAGCCGGCGGCGCTCCTTGAGCACGACATCGGCGGCGCGGGTGACGAGGTTGTCGGAGAGACCGTGCGCGATGCTCGCGAGCGTGCGCATGGAGCAGGGCGCGACGATCATGCCGTCCGTCGCAAAGGAACCCGAGGCGATGCTCGCGCCGACATCGCGCACGTTATGCACGACGTCCGCGAGCGCGTTGACGGCGGCTTTGTCGAGATCGAGTTCGTGCTGGACGTTGAGCCAGCCCGCGCTCGACACGAGCAGATGCGTTTCCACGCCGCCCAGCCGGCGCAGCGTCTCGAGCAGACGTACGCCGTAGATGGCGCCCGTTGCCCCGGTCATCGCGACGATCAGCCGTCGCTTGGCGGCAGCGGACGCACTCACTTGCAATGCGGCTTTAAGCGGCGGCGAAAAGCTGCTGCAGTTCGCCTGACTGATACATCTCCATCATGATGTCCGACCCGCCGATGAACTCGCCGTTCACGTAAAGCTGCGGAATGGTCGGCCAGTTGGAGAATTCCTTGATGCCCTGGCGAATGGCGTCGTCTTCGAGAACATTCACCGTCGTGATCTGATCGACGCCGCACGCCTTCAGCACCTGAATGGCGCGGCCCGAGAAGCCGCACATCGGGAATTGCGCGGTGCCTTTCATGAAAAGGACGACCGGGTTCTGATCGACGATCTGCTTGATGCGTTCTTGCGTTTCCATGGCGTTCCTGCGAAGAAGGTAAGTCTCGAAATGATAGCGGATTTCGCCTGTCCGGGCGCTCGCTCAGACCGGCGCAAGGCCGCCGCTGATCCGTTCGATGCCCGCGAGATCGCGCAGCGAACGCACGGCGGTGAAGCCGCGCGCGGACAGCAACTGGCGCACGGCGTCGGCCTGATCGTAGCCGTGCTCGATCCACAGCGCGCCGGTCGGCGCGAGCAGCAAAGGCGCCGTCTCGACGATAACGCGGATCGCCGAAAGCCCGTCGGCCTCGTCGGTGAGTGCGCCGCGCGGCTCGAAGCGCAGGTCGCCTTGGGCGAGATGCGGATCGTCGCACGCGATATACGGCGGATTACTGACGATCGCATCGAAGCGCAGCGATGCATCGACGTTCGCGGTCCAGTCGCTTTCGATGAACGTGAGCGCGCCGCCCGCGCGAGCCGAATCGAGCAGCCGATCGGCATTGCGCCGGGCGACAGCGAGCGCGGCGGGCGAGCGGTCCACGGCGAAGACGCGCGCATCGGGCCGCGCGTGGGCGATCGCGATGGCGATGGCGCCGGTTCCGGTGCCGAGATCGAGCACGCGGGCATTCGGCGTCCCGGCGATGGCGTCGAGCGCCGTTTCGACGAGCAATTCGGTTTCCGGACGCGGAATCAGCACGTCGGGCGTCACGTCGAAATCGAGGCCGAAAAATTCGCGCTTGCCGGTCAGTTGCGCGATCGGTTCGCCCGCGCCGCGCCGCGCCGCGAGCGCGTGGAACTGCGCGACGGCCGTCGCATCGAGCGTTTCGGCGTCGCGCGTGATCAGTTCCGTGCGCCGCCAGCCGAGCACATGCGTGAGCAGCACGCGCGTCTCCAGCGCCGGCAGCGGCGAGGCGCGCAGCAAGTCCGCCGCGGTCGTCACTCCGCTTCCCCGAGCGCCGCGAGCAGTTCCGCCTGATGCTCGGACACGAGCGCGCCGATCAGTTCGTCCAGGTCGCCGTCCATGATGTATTCGAGCTTGTAGAGCGTCAGATTGATGCGGTGATCCGTCATGCGCCCTTGCGGGAAGTTGTACGTGCGGATGCGCTCCGAGCGGTCGCCCGAACCGATCAGGCTCTTGCGCGTCGCGGCTTCCTTCGCGTGCTGCTCGTGATACTGCTTGTCCTTGATGCGCGCGGCGAGCACCTTCAGCGCGCGATCCTTATTCTTATGCTGCGAGCGGTCGTCCTGACATTCGACGACGATGCCCGTCGGCAAGTGCGTGACGCGCACGGCCGAATCCGTCTTGTTGATGTGCTGGCCGCCCGCGCCCGACGCGCGGAACGTGTCGATACGCAAATCCGCCGGATTGATGACGACTTCGCTGATTTCGTCGGCCTCGGGCATGACCGCGACCGTGCAGGCCGACGTGTGGATGCGCCCCTGCGTTTCCGTCGCCGGGACGCGCTGCACGCGATGCCCGCCCGATTCGAACTTGAGCCGCGAATACGCGCCTTGTCCCGCGATTCGCACGATCACTTCCTTGTAGCCGCCGAGATCCGAGACGCTTTCGGACATCGTCTCGGCCGTCCAGCGATTGCGCTCGGCGTAGCGCAAATACATGCGCAGCAGATCGCCCGCGAACAGCGCCGATTCATCCCCACCCGTGCCCGCGCGGATTTCGATGAAGATATTGCGTTCGTCGTTCGGGTCCTTCGGCAGCAGCATCGTCTGCAGATCGCTTTCGATTTTCGCCATGCGCTCGCGCGCCTCGCCTATTTCCTCTTCGGCGAAATCGCGCATCGAAGGATCGGCGAGCAGTTCCTGCGCGGTGGCCTCGTCGGTGAGCGCCTGACGCCAGAGCGCATATTGCTCGACGATCGGGCTGATTTCCGCGTGCTCGCGCGTGAGCTTGCGGTACTGGTCCATGTCGGACGTCACGTCTTCACGACTCAGCAGTTCGTTGAGATCGACCTGCCGTTTTGCAAGCTGGTCGAGCTTGCTTTGCATGCTGGTTTTCATCGGGCGAGAATGACGCGCTCGGGCGTCAGGAAAAACTGCAATCGGAGAAGCCGCCGCGCATCAGACGCGGAGCATTTGAGAATAGCAAAGAGACGGCCGCTAACGGTCCGACGAATCGCTGCCGGCGCCGCCGTGGCGGTAGAAGCCGCTCATCAGGTCGATGAGCTGGTCGCGCTCTTCGCGGCTCGCGCGGTTGAGCGCGTGCGTGGGGCCGTGAATGAGCTTGTTCGTGAGGGATTGCGACAGCGCCTCCAGCACGGCGGCCGGATCGTCGCCGCGCGCGAGCAGCTTGCGGGCGCGTTCGACTTCGGCGCGGCGCAGCGCGTCGGCCTGCGTGTGCATGTGGCGGATGACCGGCACGATGCTGCGCGCATCCAGCCACTGCATGAAATTGGCGACGCGCGTTTCGATGATCGCTTCGGCCTGCGCGACCGCCGCTTGCCGCGACGCATTGCCTTCGCGGACGATGGCGCCGAGGTCATCCACCGTATAGAGGAACACGTCGTGCAGATTGCCGACTTCCGGCTCGATATCGCGCGGCACGGCGAGATCGACCATGAAGATGGGCCGATGCCGCCGCGCGCGCACCGCGCGCTCGACCGCGCCGAGACCGATGATCGGCAGCGTGGACGCCGTGCACGACACGATGATGTCGAACTCGTGCATGCGCGTGGGCAGCTCGGAGAGCCGAATCGCGCGGCCGTTGAAACGCTCCGCGAGCTTTTCGCCGCGTTCGGCGGTGCGGTTCGCGACGACGAGTTCGCGCGGATTTTGCGCCGCGAAGTGCGTGGCGCAAAGCTCGATCATCTCGCCCGCGCCGATGAACAGCACGCGCTGGCTCGAAATATCTTCGAAGATGCGCTCGGCGAGGCGCACGGCGGCGGCGGCCATCGAGACGGATTGCGCGCCGATCTCGGTCGTCGAGCGCACTTCCTTCGCGACCGCGAACGTCCGCTGAAAAAGCTGATTCAGATACGTGCCGAGCGCGCCCGCTTCCGACGCGGTGCGCACGGCGTCCTTCATCTGACCGACGATCTGCGTTTCGCCGAGCACCATCGAATCCAGACCGGACGCGACGCGAAAAGCGTGGCGCACGGCTTCGGACTGCGGCAGCGCGTAGACGTGCGGCGCGAGTTCCGAGACCGGCAGATTGTGATACTTCGACAGCCACTGGATGGCGGCGTCGCGCGCGGCGGTGTCGTCCGTCGCGCAGTAGAGTTCGGTGCGGTTGCAGGTGGACAGAATGGCCGCTTCGGGCGACGCCTTCGCGAGCGGGCCGAGCCAGACGTCCTTCAGCGCGGAGAGCGCGGGCTTCAGCTGTTCGAGCGGAAACGCCACGCGTTCGCGCAAGGCGACAGGCGCAGTGTGGTGGTTGATTCCGATCGTGAGGAGCTGCATGTAGTTATGCGTTGGCCCTAAGCCGTTCGCCTTTCAGATAGCCCAATATTATAGCGTTTTAGGAATTCGTTCATTTATAGGCGGCATTCGGGGACGGACCGCGGACGGCGGCGCGGGGCTCGCGGAAAATCCGGCGTCGTTCGGCGCGACAATCGACCGCAGTGGACGCTTAATCGAAATATCGGGCGAGTTGGGCGGCGCGCGCTTCGAGTTCGGGAAGCGGCATGGCGTGCGTTTCGGCGGCGGCTTCGCGATTCCGCTGGGCGGCGGCGATCGCGTCCTGGCGCGAAGTGGCGTCGTGATGGAGATGAAACAACGCCGCCCGCGATTCGGGAATGGAATGCCAGCGCACGCCGAGGCGCGTCGCGCGCGTGAGCAGGTCGTCGTCTTCGCCGCCCCAGCCGGTGAAGCGCGGATCGTAACCGCCCACGCGCATGTATTCGGACCGCTTCATCAGCACGATTGCGCCCGGCGTATTTTCGTAGAGCACTTCCATTCCATCCGGTAAATCGGATTCGAGGTACTTTTCCAGTGCCGCGTAGTTTCCGGACCGGATGAAGTTGCTCCGATAATCGCCCGTGATATTAATGACGCGAAGGAACGGGCACAACGCATCGCTCGCTGTTCCGTCTCTCAGCGAATTAAGGCTGATCAGCATATATTCCGGATTGGCGATCATATCCGCGTCGTGAAAGCAAATAATATTGCCGGTGCATAAACGCGCGCCGAGATTACAGAGTTTCGCTTTCGGAAAAGGCCCGTCGTCGTGAATAAAGATATGGCGGATTTTCTCGTCACCGAAACCCGACCAGTGGAAGGTCGGCGTGGCGTCCGCTTCTATCAGATAGAGCACGTAGTCGCAGTAAGTGAGGTCGAGGTGGCGCAGCACGCCGCGCAGATTCTCGCGCCGCTCTTGCGTAGCGCCGCGATAAGTCATAACCAGTTCGAGACCGCCGAGAGAGATCAGTTTGTTGTGGCTCACGATGCTTTGTACACCTTTCACTGAGAAATGCCTCGGCTTTCAGCGCGACAACATTTGACCGAAAGAATTGCTAGGCCGCGAATCAACGTTATTCGATTGACTTCTCGGCGCTAAACGTATTTCGGAGTTTAACACTCGCGCGTCGTTTCATTTTTAGGCATATTCGCAGAAACAAATTGTGAAATTGAACCGATATGCCGCCTTCCGGGCGCTTGCCTTCGCCAACCCGGCCCCCTAAACTCGTTCGCTTACGCCCGGCGCCGCGCGCCGTTTTACTTCTTCAGAGCACTGGAGCAGCGTCCCGATGAACTGGGTCGGCTTGGTTTTTCTTGGCGCGGTCATCGGCGCGGCAGGCTGGTGGCTGCATCCGCTGCGGCGGGCGGGGCGCGTCGGTCGGGGCGCGGCGGGGCGCGTGTGGGCCGCAATCGTCGCGGGCATCATCGCCACCGTCGTCGCGCGCATGTTCGGCAATGTCGTCGATGTCTATCACGACGGCGAGACGCTCGAATGGTTCGCCTGCACGCTGTTCGCGCTCCTCGCCGTGACGGCGACCGTCGGGCTGGCCGCGCGCCGCTAGAGTTTTCGTATCTTTATTCGCCACTTTCGGCAGGTGATTCATGAACGACCGCATCGCACATTCCGCTGTTCCCGATCCCTCGACATTCGCCGCGCGCGTGAACACGCTGCGCAGCAGGATGGCAGCGGAGCGCATCGACGCCGTTCTCGTTCCGTCCGCCGATCCGCACCTTTCCGAATATTTGCCCGAGCGTTGGCAGGGCCGCCAATGGCTGTCGGGCTTCACAGGCTCGGTGGGAACGCTCGTCGTGACGAAAGACTTCGCGGGCGTATGGGTCGATAGCCGCTACTGGACGCAGGCGGAAGCGCAACTGGCCGGCACCGGCATCGCGCTGATGAAGATGATGGGCGGGCAGCAGACCGCGCCGCACGTCGAATGGCTCGCGGAGAACGTGCCGTCGGGCGGCGTCGTCGCGGTGGATGGCGCGGTGCTCGGCGTGGCGGCGGCGCGCGCGCTGGCCGACGCGGTGACGGCGCGCGGCATCGCGCTGCGCACGGACGTGGACGTGCTCGAATCCGTCTGGCCCGAGCGTCCCGGCCTGCCGGATGCGCCCGTCTACGAACACGCCGCGCCGCACGCGAGCGTCGGCCGCGCCGAGAAACTGGCGCACGTCCGCGAAGCCATGCGGGCGAAGGGCGCGCAGTGGCATTTCGTCTCGACGCTCGACGACCTCGCGTGGCTCTTCAATCTGCGCGGCGCGGATGTCAGCTACAACCCGGTGTTCGTCGCGCACGCGCTCGTCGGTCTGGACGACGCCACGCTCTTCGTCGCCGACGGCAAGATTCCCGACGCGCTGAAAGCGACGCTCGCCCGCGACAACGTGCGCGTCGCCCCGTACGCGGACGCAATGCAGGCGCTCGCTTCGCTGCCGGCCGGATCGACGCTGCTCGTCGATCCGCGCCGCATCACGCACGGCTTGCTGGAGAAGGTGCCGTCGGCGGTGAAGATCGTCGAGGCGGTGAACCCGTCGACGTTCGCGAAGTCGCGCAAGACGGCGGCGGAGGCCGAGCATATCCGCGCGACCATGGAGCAGGACGGCGCGGCGCTCGCCGAATTCTTCGCGTGGTTCGAAGACGCGCTGGGCCGCGAGCGCATTACGGAACTGACCATCGACGAGAAGCTTACGGCGGCGCGCGCACGGCGGCCGGGCTTCGTCACACTGAGCTTCGGCACGATCGCGGGCTTCAACGCGAACGGCGCGATGCCGCACTACCGCGCGACGGAGGCGTCGCATTCGGTGATCGAAGGCAACGGACTGCTGCTGATCGATTCCGGCGGTCAGTATGTAAGCGGCACGACGGACATTACGCGCGTCGTGCCCGTGGGCGAGATCACGCCCGAGCACAAGCGCGATTTCACGACGGTGCTCAAAGGCACGATTGCGCTTTCGCGCGCGCGCTTTCCGCGCGGCATTCGCTCGCCGATGCTCGATTCCATCGCCCGCGCGCCGATCTGGGAAGCGGGCGCGGACTACGGCCACGGCACGGGCCACGGCGTCGGATACTTCCTGAACGTGCACGAGGGTCCGCAGGTCATCTCGCACTACGCGCCCGCCGAGCCGTGGACGGCCATGGAAGAGGGCATGATCACGTCGATCGAGCCGGGCATCTATCGGCCGGGCAAGTGGGGCATCCGCATCGAAAATCTGGTGCTGAACCAGAGCGCGGGGAAAACCGAATTCGGCGATTTCCTCTCGTTCGAAACCCTGACGCTGTGCCCGATCGACACGCGCTGCATCGACTTGTCGCTCTTGCGTGAAGACGAGCGCGCGTGGCTCAACGCGTATCACGAGACGGTGCGCCGGCGCGTGTCGCCGCATGTCGAGGGCGCGGCGAAGGCGTGGCTGGAGAAGCGGACGCAGGCGGTTTGAGACGAAAACAGGAGCAGCGCGAGATGACCATCAAAGCAGTCGTGTTCGATTTCGGCGGCGTGCTGATCGACTGGAACCGGGAATATCTGTACAAGCAGTTGATTCCGGACGAAGCCGAGCGCCGCTGGTTCCTGGACAACGTCTGCAAGATGGACTGGGTCGTGCAGCAGGACGGCGGGCAAAGCGTGGAAGAGGGCACGGCGGAACTGGTCGCGCTGTACCCGGAACACGAGCCGCTGATCCGCGCGTTCTATGCGCGCTGGCACGAAATGGTGGCGGGCGTGCTGGAAGAAGGCGTGGCGCTCGTCGACCGGCTCGATGCCGCCGGCATTCCGCTTTTCGGGCTGACGAACTGGTCGGCGGAGACGTTCCCGTACGCGTGGGAACGCTTCGACGTGCTGCGGCGCTTCAAGGAAATCGTGGTGTCGGGGCGAGTCGGACTGGTGAAGCCGAATCCGCAGATCTTCACGCTGATGCGCGCGGAAATCGAAAAGCATCTGCCCGGCATTAAGCCGCACGAACTCGTTTTCATCGACGACAACGCGGCCAACGCGCAAGCCGCGACGGATCTCGGCTGGCACGGCGTGCATCACACCGGCGCGCAGGAAACGGAAGCGAAGCTGCGCGCGCTGGGCGTTCCCGTCTGAGCCACGCTGAGCGGATCAAACGGCGGCGCGCTATTGCCCCAGCAGGTTCTTCAGCGCGTTGCCGATTCCCTTCACCGTTTCGCCCGCGCCTTTCGCCACGCCTTCCGCGCTCACACCGAGCGCCTTTGCGAAGCCGGCCGCAAGCTTCTTCGACAGACTCTCCGAGAGCGAGAACTTCGGATCGCGCAAGTCGCCTTCGAGCACGAAGTCCAGCTTGATTTCCTCCTTGCGGTCTTTCAGCGCGGCAATCGCGGCTTTTGTCGGAATGGACAGAAAAGTGTCGAGCGGACTGTCGCCGTCGCTGATCTGCAAGTGGTTCAGCGTGAGCGTTCCCGGCGCGTGGATGCGGTAATCGCGGACGTTCGCGTCGATGGTCATGTCGATGGTCCCGCCCGTCACCGCGGCCTTCGCGCCGGCTTTCTTCAGCAGGTACGGATCGAGCGTCGAAATATCGACGCTGCGCAGCATCGCGTGCGTTTGCGAATCCTTGTTCGCGATGACCATCCAGCCGCCCCACGAAACCGCGCCCGTGTGCGACGGACCTTTGATGGAACCGTTCATCGACAGCGCGGTGCGGTCGGTCAGCGCGGGCAGATGCAAATGGTCGATGGTCGCGCGCGCGTCGCTGATCAGCACGCGATACGGCGGCTGCCGCACGGAAGCATCGAAGAACTCCATCGCGCCGCGCTCGAACGACACGCGGTCGATCAGCTTCTCTTCCTCCGCGCGTTGGGCGGCTTTGTCGCCGGGCTTCGCGTCGGCTTCGCGCGCCGTGTCCTTGAGACCGGGCAGCACGCGTATGCGGCCATCGGCGGAACGGGCGATCGAAAGGTAATAGTTGTCGACGCTGACATCGCGCAAGTGAACGCGGTTCGACAGCGCCGCGCGCATGTCCACGTCGAGCACGATGCGCTCGGCGCGCAACGCGTCGCTTGTCGGCCAGTCCTGCGGGCCGCGCAGCCGCACGCGCGAGAGCGTGATGTGTCCGAAGCCGACATCGATCTCGTCCACCGAGCCGTTCGGCCCGAGCGTCTCGCGGATGCGCTCCTTCATCTGATGCGCGACGAAGAACCAGCCGCCGACCGCCACGACGACCAGCGCCACGACGATTCCCACTGCCCACCGCGCTCCCCGCTGCGCGCGCCGTCCCGCCATCTGATGCGTCTCCATTTTTGGGCGTTATCGTGCCGCCAAAAACAAAAATGGCGACGGTCGCTAGACGGTCGCCATTTTCGGGGCCGATGTCGGTGCGCGCGCCCGCATTGGGCGCGCTTTGCCGCTCATCGCATAATTAGCGCGTGATCGGCTTGTAACGCAGACGCTTCGGCTTCGCGGCTTCTTCGCCCAGACGCTTGCGCTTGTCGGCCTCGTATTCCTGATAGTTGCCGTCGAAGAATTCGACGTGCGATTCGCCTTCGAACGCCAGAATGTGCGTCGCGATGCGATCGAGGAACCAGCGGTCGTGCGAGATGACCATCACCGAGCCGGCGAATTCGAGCAGCGCGTCTTCGAGCGCGCGCAGCGTTTCGACGTCGAGGTCGTTCGAAGGCTCGTCGAGCAGCAGCACGTTGCCGCCCGCAATCAGCGTCTTGGCGAGATGCAGCCGCCCGCGCTCGCCGCCCGACAAGTTGCCGACGAGCTTCTGCTGGTCGCTGCCCTTGAAGTTGAACCGGCCGATATACGCACGCGACGGCGTTTCGTACTTGCCGACCGTCAGCACGTCCGCCCCGCCGGAGATTTCCTCGAAGACGGTCTTGTCGGCGGCGAGCGCGTCGCGGCTCTGATCGACATAGGCCAGCTTGACGGTCGGCCCCATGATGATCTCGCCTGAATCCGGCTGCTCGCGGCCGGTCAGCATGCGAAAGAGCGTCGATTTACCCGCGCCGTTCGGCCCGATGATGCCGACGATCGCGCCCGCCGGAATCTTCATGCTCAGGTTGTCGATGAGCAGACGATCGCCGTACGCCTTGCTGACGTTCTTGAACTCGATGACTTCGTTGCCGAGCCGGTCGCCGACGGGAATGAAGATTTCCTGCGTCTCGTTGCGCTTCTGGTATTCCTGGCTGTTGAGTTCCTCGAACCGCGCGATACGCGCCTTAGACTTCGCCTGACGTCCCTTCGGGTTCTGGCGCACCCATTCCAGTTCTTTCTTGATGGCCTTCTGACGCGCGGATTCGCTCGCTTCTTCCTGCTTGAGGCGGTCTTCCTTCTGATCCAGCCAGCTCGAATAGTTGCCTTTCCACGGAATGCCGTGGCCGCGGTCGAGTTCGAGGATCCATTCGGCGGCGTTGTCGAGGAAGTAGCGATCGTGCGTGACGGCGACGACGGTGCCCGGATAGCGCGTGAGGAACTGTTCGAGCCATTCGACGGATTCCGCGTCGAGGTGGTTGGTGGGCTCGTCGAGCAGCAGCATGTCGGGCTTTTGCAGCAGGAGCTTGCACAGCGCGACGCGACGCTTTTCGCCGCCCGACAGATGTTCGATTTTCGCGTCCCACGCGGGCAGGCGCAACGCGTCGGCGGCGACTTCGAGCTGCTGCTCGGGGCTGCCGCCGTCGCTCGTCGCGAGAATGGCTTCGTACTTCGCCTGCTCGGCGGCGAGCTTGTCGAAGTCGGCGTCGGGCTCGGCGTACGCGGCGTAGATCTCGTCGAGCTTCTTCTGCGCCTGGAAGACATCGCCGAGACCTTCCTCGACGGCCTGACGCACGGTCTGCTGCGGATCGAGCTGCGGCTCCTGCGGCAGATAGCCGATGTTGAGATTGGGCATCGGCTGCGCTTCGCCTTCGATGTCCTTATCGACGCCCGCCATGATCCGGATGAGCGTGGACTTGCCCGAACCGTTCAGCCCGAGCAGACCGATCTTCGCGCCGGGAAAGAACGAGAGGGAGATGTCTTTCAGAATCTGACGCTTCGGCGGCACGATCTTGCCGACGCGGTTCATGGTGAAGACGTATTGGGCCATGTTGTGCGTGATGTGAGTGAGGGGATGAACGCGGCGCCGAAGTGGGCGCGCGAGCCGCTATTCGATGGAAGTCGGCGCGGGATGAGCACGCGCCGGGTTGCGTGTCATTGTACTTCGGGCGTGCGCCGCTACTCCCACCGCGCGACGCCCCCATGCCGCGAGCACGTCCCGCTGTGATGCTGGCTGAAGCTGTAGGTTCCGTCGCGGCATTGCGCGCTCGCGCCTTCGGGAACGGCGCCCGAGCGCGAGCGGGCGGGGGAGTGGATGACGTTGCCGTCGTGGTTGCGGTAGTGGCGGTGTGAGTCGAGGTCGGATTCGTCGGGTGGCTGCGGGCTGTAGCTGTAGTGGTTGTACGCGTGAGCCGGTGCGCATGCGAGCGCGATCATGCAACCGACGACGAACGCGCCGATTCGTGGCTGTCTCTTCATTTTTCTGGTCTCTCGTTGTTGTTCTCGACGGTCTTTGCCGCCGTCCGCGCATGAAAAAAGCGGAGTGCCATTTTTCAGGCACTCCGCTTTTCGAATCAAGCCGCTGTGACGACTTTTGACGCTTAGACGTTGAACAAGAAGTTCATCACATCCCCGTCCTGCACGACGTATTCCTTCCCTTCCGCCCGCATCTTCCCGGCTTCCTTCGCGCCTTGCTCGCCCTTGAACGCGACGTAGTCATCGAACGAAATGGTCTGCGCACGGATGAAGCCGCGCTCGAAGTCCGTGTGGATGGCGCCTGCCGCCTGCGGCGCGGTGTCGCCGATATGGATTGTCCACGCGCGGACTTCCTTCACGCCTGCCGTGAAATACGTCTGCAAGCCGAGCAGCTTGAAACCGGCGCGGATCACACGGTTCAGCCCCGGCTCGTCCATGCCCATGTCGGCGAGAAAATCCTGTTTGTCGGCGTCGTCGAGATCGGCGATCTCGGCTTCGATGGCCGCGCACACCGCGACTACCGGCGCGCCTTCCGCTTCCGCATGCTTACGCACGGCGTCGAGATACGGATTGTTCTCGAAGCCGTCTTCCTTCACGTTCGCGACGTACATCGTCGGCTTCGACGTGATGAGGCAGAACGGCTTGATGAGCGCCTGCTCCTCGTCGGTCAGCGAAAGCGCGCGCACCGGCTTCGCCTGATCGAGCTGCGCGCGCACTTTGTCCAGCACTGCGACGAGCTTCGCCGCTTCCTTGTCGTTGCCCGACTTCGCGGCCTTCGAATAGCGCGTCAGCGCCTTCTCGACCGTGGCGAGGTCGGCGAGCGCGAGTTCCGTGTCGATGACTTCGATGTCCGCCAGCGGATCGACCTTGCCCGCGACGTGAATCACGTTTTCGTCTTCGAAGCAGCGCACGACGTGCGTGATCGCGTCCGTTTCGCGGATGTTCGCGAGAAACTGGTTGCCGAGGCCTTCGCCCTTGCTCGCGCCCGCGACGAGACCCGCGATATCGACGAACTCGACGACCGCCGGCAGGATGCGCTCGGGCTTCACGATTTCGGCGAGCGCCTGAAGGCGCGCGTCCGGCACCTCGACTACGCCGACGTTCGGCTCGATGGTGCAGAACGGATAGTTCTCGGCGGCAATCCCCGCCTTGGTCAGTGCATTGAAAAGCGTGGACTTGCCGACGTTAGGCAAGCCGACGATGCCGCATTGGAGGCTCATGGAATCCTTCGAACTGGTGAGACGGCGCTTCGCCGCGCGGGGTTCGTCAAACGATGCGCGCCGGGCGGCGACAAGGGCGTCCGCCAGCGCAGCGGCCGCTCGGGCGGCCGGGCAAACCGGTATTGTACCGCCGGGCCGGGCCGGCGTTTCCGGGGCGTTTCAGTTAAGCGAGCGCCAAAACCCGCGCAACCCTCGCAGCTATAATGCCCGCATGACTTCGCATCCCCTGACCTTTCACGCGGTCGTCGTCGGTGGCGGGCTCGTCGGCAAGACCGCCGCGCTCGCGCTCGCCCAGTCCGGCCGGCGCGTCGCGCTGCTCGCGCCGCCCGCGGCCGGTTTGCCGCCGGGCGCCGTCTTCGATTCGCGCATCTACGCGCTGTCGTCCAGTTCGGAGACGCTGCTCGAACGGCTGCGCGTATGGCAGGCGCTCGATCGCTCGCGGCTCGGACCGGTGTTCGACATGCGCGTGTTCGGCGACACGCATGCGGAACTGCACTTCTCTGCGTTTCAGGCTTCGGTGCCGCAGCTCGCGTGGATCGTCGAATCGACGTTGATCGAACAGGCGCTCGACGCCGCCTTGCGCTTCCAGCCGAGCCTTTCATGGTTCGAGGCGCGCGCGCAGGGCATGACGATCGACGACGATGCCGCGCACGTCGTGCTGTCGAGCGGCGAAACGCTGCAGACGGATCTGATCGTCGGCGCGGACGGCGCGCATTCGTGGGTGCGCGCGCAGATGGGCGCGAAGATGCATCGCCGCGATTACCGGCAGACGGGCGTCGTCGCGAACTTCAAGGCCGAGCGGCCGCACGGCGAAACCGCATACCAATGGTTTCGCGATACCGAAATCATCGCGCTGTTGCCGCTTCCGGGCGATCACGTGTCGCTCGTCTGGTCGGCGCGCACGGAGCACGCGGACGAACTGCTCGCGCTCGAACCGGCGCAACTGGCGGCGCGAGTCGAAGCGGCCACGCAAAACACGCTCGGCGCGCTCGAATGCGTGACGCCCGCGCAGGGCTTTCCGCTCGGGCTGCAGACGGTGGACCGGCTGATCGCGCCGCGCGTGGCGCTCGTCGGCGATGCCGCGCATCTTATTCATCCGCTGTGCGGGCAGGGCATGAATCTCGGCCTGCGCGATGTCGCGACGCTCGCCGACGTCATCGCGAACAAGGAAGCCTTCCGCGATATCGGCGATCCAATTCTGCTGCGCCGCTACGAGCGCGCGCGCCGCGAAGACATCCAGAAGCTGACGATCGTGACGGACGGCATGCAGCGCCTGTTCTCCGCGCCGGGCACGTTCGCGCAGGCGATTCGCAATACCGGCATGGCGCTCGTCGGGGCCCAGCCGCTCGCCAAACGCTGGCTTGTCTCGGCGGCGCTCGGGTGACGCGTCAAGTTCAACGGTCCAACTCACAACACCAAGGCGGGCGCGGTCGTCACGCGTCGCCCCATTCTCGGGAAACGGCATGAAAACCACTCTTCGCCTTGCTCTCGCCACGGCAGCCACGCTCGCCGCGACGCTCGGCCTCGGCTGTTCGGCGCAGGCCGATCAAACCACCGACAAGCTCAAATCGACGCTCGAAACGCGCATGGGCGAAGCGACCATCAAGAGCATCGACAAGACGCCGATTCCGGGGCTCTACGAAGTGAACCTCGGCACGCAAATCGTCTATAGCGACGCGACCGGCAACTACGTGATGATCGGCGATCTCGTCGACACGCGCAGCAGAAAGAATCTGACCGAAGCGCGCCTGGCGGAAACCAACAAGATCGACTTCGCGAAGCTGCCGTTCGAGAACGCGGTGAAGGTCGTGAAAGGCAACGGCAGCCGCAAGATCGCGGTGTTTTCGGATCCGAACTGTCCGTATTGCAAGCAACTGGAATCGTCGCTGAAGTCCATCGACAACGTGACGGTGTACACGTTCCTGTATCCGGTGCTTTCGCCGGATTCGACCGAGAAGTCGAAGTCGATCTGGTGCTCGAAAGACCGCGCGATGAGTTGGGAAAGCTGGATGCTCGACCGCAAGCCGCCGACCACCGCCGGCACATGCGACACCGCCGCGATCGACAAGAACCTGAAGCTCGGCCACGCGATGAACGTCTCCGGCACGCCGACCGTGTTTCTCGCGGACGGCCGCCGTCTGCCGGGCGCGGTGTCCGCCGACCGGCTGGAAAAGGAAATCTCGGCCGCGCATTGAGCACGGCCCGATCTGGCAAGAGGAGGCGTGAGGGCGCCTCCTTTCGTTTTACGGCTGGCCGTTGCGCATCCGGCGCAATGAAGCAACGCCCAGAACAAGAACAAGGACGACTATGGCAATGACTCCGCTCACGCAACCGGTGCGCTACAGCATCGTTCCGAAGAACCCGGCGGCGCATCTGTTCGAAGTGACGCTGACGATTGCCGCGCCCGATCCGGCTGGACAGCGATTCCTGCTGCCCGTGTGGATTCCCGGCAGCTACATGATTCGCGAATTCGCCCGCAATATCGTGACGCTGCAGGCGTTCAACGCGGCCGGCCGGCGCGTCGCAATCGAAAAGACGGACAAGCACGCGTGGCAAGCCGCGCCGGTCGACGGCCCGATCACGCTGCGCTATGAAGTCTACGCGTGGGACATGTCCGTGCGCGCCGCGCATCTGGACGATACGGTCGGGTTCTTCAACGGCACCA
Organism: Caballeronia sp. SL2Y3; assembly: GCF_022879575.1. NCBI lineage: Bacteria > Pseudomonadati > Pseudomonadota > Betaproteobacteria > Burkholderiales > Burkholderiaceae > Caballeronia > Caballeronia sp. SL2Y3. Next base: position 2,399,606 of record NZ_CP084260.1, on the reverse strand, counting down.
GCGTCTTTGTCGCGGTGGAAGGGCAGTCGAGCGCGCCGTGCGTCGTGGATATTCAGCCGCCGCCCGGCGGCGCGCACCGCAACTGGCGCGTCGCGACGGCGCTCGCCGAATCGCGCGGAACGAAGCGCTACGGCTTCGGCAGCTACGAAGCGGCGAACTACGACGAACTAATCGACCATCCGGTCACGCTCGGCGAATTCGCGCTCGGCAACTTCACCGCGCACGGCGTGAAGCATGACATCGTGATCGCCGGGCGCGTCGTCGCGCTGGACATGCAACGGCTCGCGGCGGACCTGAAGCGCGTGTGCGAGGCTCAGATCGCGCTGTTCGAACCACGCACCAAGAAAGCGCCGATGGACCGCTACGTGTTCATGACCGTCGCCGTCAGCGATGGTTACGGCGGGCTGGAGCACCGGGCATCGACGGCGCTGATCTGCAACCGCACCGACCTTCCGGTGCAGGGCCGCCCCGAGATGACGGACGGCTATCGCACGTATCTTGGCTTGTGCAGCCACGAGTACTTCCATACGTGGAACGTGAAGCGCATCAAGCCGGCGGCGTTCGCGCCGTACGATTTGTCGCAGGAAAATTACACGTCGCTGCTTTGGCTTTTCGAGGGCTTCACGTCGTATTACGACGATCTAATGCTCGTGCGCAGCGGTCTCATCAGCGCGGGCGACTATTTCTCGCTGCTCGGCAAGACCATCGGCGGCGTGCTGCGCGGCAGCGGGCGGCTGAAGCAATCGGTCGCGCAGAGTTCGTTCGATGCATGGGTCAAGTACTATCGCGCCGACGAAAATGCGGCCAACGCCATCGTCAGCTATTACCAAAAGGGATCGCTGGTCGCGCTGGCGTTCGATCTGTCGATTCGCGCACAGACCGACAACCGCAAGTCGCTCGACGACGCGATGCGACTGCTCTGGCAGCGATACGGCCGCGACTTCTACAACGGCAAGCCGCGCGGCATCCGCGAGGAAGACGTCGAATCGCTGTTCGCCGAGGCGACCGGCGCGGACCTGCGCGCGCTCTTTCGCGACGGGGTGCGCGGCACGCGCGATCTGCCGCTCGATGCGCTGCTCGAGCCGTTCGGCATTGCGCTCGCGCCCGACATGCCGACGAACGGCACGGCCGGCAAGCCGTCGCTCGGGGCGCGGGTGCGCGGCGGCGCGGAATGCACGCTCGCGGTCGTCCATGACGGCGGCGCGGCGCAGAAGGCGGGACTGTCGGCAGGCGACGTGCTCGTGGCCATCGACGGCCTGCGCGTCACCGGGTCAAATCTGGACGCGCTGCTGTCGCGCTATCTGCCGGGCGCGAGAATCGAGGTGCATACGTTCCGCCGCGACGAACTGCGCCGCACCGAGGTCAGGCTCGACGCGCCCGAAGTGTCGCGCTATGTACTGACGGCGATGGACGGCCGCGGTCCGTCGAAGCAGTGGCGCGAGCGCTGGCTGAAAGGGTGATCTGAAGCGCGACCGTCGAAGGATTGTTCTACCGGTGCAACGATCCTTCGCGGCCGCGCCGCTTTTTCCCGAACGTCGAAAATTGAAGAATGCTTCCTAACGCGGGCGCGCTTGCCGTCCGCTCCCCACTCAGGAAGGAAGCCATCATGACGACGATTCTGCAAATCAATTCCGCCGCGCGTTCGCAAGGCGCTCAGTCGACGCTGCTCGCCGACGAACTCACCGCCAAGCTGCAACAAAGCAATCCGGGCGCAAAGGTCGTTGTGCGCAATCTGCTCGCCGACAACCTGCCGCACCTCGACGACGCCACGCTAGGCGCGTTCTTCACGCCCGCCGACAAGCGCACGCCCGAGCAGGCCGCCATCGACGCGAAGAGCATCGCTCTGATCGAAGAACTGCAAGCGGCGGATATCGTCGTGATCGCGGCGCCGCTGTACAACTTCGGCATCTCGTCGCAACTGAAGGCGTACTTCGACCAGATCGCGCGGGCCGGCATCACGTTCCGTTACACGGCGAACGGTCCGGAAGGCCTCGTGAAGGGCAAGAAGGTGTTCGTGGTGTCGGCGCGCGGCGGCAAGTATGTCGGCACGCCGCATGACTCGCAGACGCCGTATCTGAAGTCGTTCCTCGGCTTCCTCGGCATGACGGACGTGAACTTCATCTACGCGGAAGGCCTGAACATGGGCGCGGACGTGGCCGGCACGGCGCTGGCGCAAGCGCGCGAGGCGATCGCGGCGCTGTAAGCGACCTTTCGTGATGTCGATATAGTAGAGACCCGCTGCGTCGTTCGACGCAGCGGGTTTTTTCATGCAGGCGGCGTTAGTCGGGCAAGCGCCAGTCGATCGGCGCTCGTCCGTGTTCGACGAGATACGCATTCGCCCGCGCGAAATGCCCGCAGCCGAGGAATCCGCGATGCGCGGAAAGCGGCGACGGATGCGGCGCTTCCAGCACGCAATGCGCCTTGCCGGTGCCCTCGATCAACCCGCGCTTCGCCTGCGCGTGCGCGCCCCACAGCATGAACACGAGGCCGTCGTGCCGCAGCGCCATCTCGTGGATGAGCGTGTCGGTGCATTGCTCCCAGCCGCGCTTCGCGTGGCTGCCCGCCTTGTCGCGCTCGACGGTGAGCGACGTGTTCAGAAGCAGCACGCCTTGCTTCGCCCAGGCATCGAGACAACCATGCGACGGCGCCGCGAAGCCGAGACTCGCCTGAATTTCCTTGAAGATGTTGCGCAGCGACGGCGGCGGGCGCACCGGCGCGGGCACCGAAAACGCGAGGCCGTGCGCTTGCGGCGCGCCCTTGTCCTCGCCGTGATACGGGTCCTGGCCGAGAATGATCACTTTGACGTCGCCGGGGCGCGTCAGACGCAGCGCGCGAAAAACGTCGGCGGGATAGACGGTCTTGCCGGCGGCGCGCTCCGCATCCACGAACGCGCAGAGCGCCGCGTAGCGCGAGCTTTCGATGAACGGCATCAGATGCCGCCGCCAATCGGCGGGCAACGCGTCGAACTGGCTTTCGAGCGTGGCGAACGCGGGCGCGTCCATCGCGCTGTCCGGCTCCGCAAAGAGGGAAGACTGGCGATTCATGCTTCGGCGTCTTGAATACCGCTTTGCGGCTGCTCGCGCAGCCGGTAGCCGCGCTGCGCCTTGCTCAGATCTTCGGGAACGAGTTCCGGGAACGCGCCGCGCACTTCGGCGGAAAGCGTTTCCAGCGCATGTTCGTTACCCGACTTCAGCTCGAACTCCAGTTCACTGATTTCCGCGCGACGCGTTTCGCCGTCGACGTCCGCCGTTACTTCGCCGAGATCGAGCGCCACTTCGATCTGCGCGCCCTCATGCTCGACGTCCCACACGATGCGCCGGTAGTCCGTGCGAAACAGCGCGACCAGTTCCGGCGCGGCGGCTTTGAGCGCCTCGCGGGCGGCTTCGTCGTCGCAGGCGGCGAGCAGCGCGTCGATTTCGAGCGCCTCGCCTTTCACCGGCATTTCCCACTCGTGGCGGCTGTGCATGCCCGCGCGCGATTCGCCGAGCGTCTTGTAGGTTTGCAGCCATTCGTCCGGCGCGCGGCGCAGGCGCAGCGCGGCTTTGGCCTCGGCGAGCGCGAGCGTCGGCGTATCGAAGTACACGTTGCCCAGATCAAACGGCCTGCCCGCGCCGGCGCGTTCGTCGAAGAAACGCGCCACGTCGTCGTGTTGCGACGGCGGCAGCGCCAGCTTGATTTCGCGTTCGATTCCCACGATGCAATCCAATTAGAAGAACATGCGGGCGAGTTCCGCGCCCGGGTCGTCGGCGCGCATGAACGCCTCGCCGACGAGGAAGGTGTTCACGCGCATCGCGCGCAGCCGCTCGACGTCGAGACGCGACAGGATGCCCGATTCCGTCACCACGATACGGTCGTCCGGCATGGATTCGAGCATGCCGATGGTCGTGTCGATCGTCGTCTGGAACGTGCGCAGATTGCGATTGTTGATGCCGATGAGCGGCGTCTTGAGCGTGAGCGCGTCGCGCAGTTCGTCGGTGTCGTGGACTTCGACGAGGACCGCGAGACCGAGCGAATGCGCATACGCTTCCAGGTCCTGCATCTGCGAGAGTTCCAGTGCTGCTGCGATCAGCAAGATGCAGTCCGCGCCCATCGCGCGAGCTTCGATCACTTGATACGGATCGACGATGAAGTCCTTGCGCAGTACCGGCAGGCTGCACGCGGCGCGCGCCTCTTCCAGATACGCGACGCTGCCTTTGAAGAACTGCACGTCGGTGAGCACGGAGAGGCACGCGGCGCCGCCTTTCTCGTACGAACGCGCGATGTCGGCGGGTACGAAGTCCTCGCGTATCACGCCTTTCGACGGGCTCGCCTTCTTCACTTCGGCGATCACCGCGGCTTGGCCGGCGGCGTGCTTCGCGCGCAATGCGCCGACGAAATCGCGCAGGTCCCGCGCGCTCGCTTCGAGCTTCAGCTCTTCGAGCGGCGCGCTCTGTTCGGCGGCGCGAACTTCCTCGCGCTTGACCGCGATGATGCGATCGAGAATGTCGCTCATGATGGGTTCCGTTATTTCGTGAATTGCTGCGTGAAGCGTACCAAGGCCTCGACCTTCTCGCGCGCCGCGCCGCTCTCGATGGCTTCGCGCGCGGCGGTCATGCCGTCGGCGATCGATTCGCACCTGTCGGCGGCGTAGAGCGCCGCGCCCGCGTTCAGTATGACGATTTCGCGCGCGACGCCCGCCTTGTTGTTCAGCGCGCCCAGCAGCATGGCCTTCGACTCCTGCGCGTCCTGCACTTTGAGCGACCGGTTCGAGACCATCTGCAAGCCGAAATCTTCCGGATGAATCTCGTATTCGCGCACTTCGCCGTGCCTCAGTTCGCCGACTTTCGTCGCCGCGCCGAGCGAGACTTCGTCCATGCCGTCCTTGCCGTGCACGACGAGCACGTGTTTCGCGCCGAGCCGCTGCATCACGCGAACCTGAATGCCGACGAGGTCTTCGTGGAACACGCCCTGAAGCTGGTTCGGCGCGCTCGCCGGATTCGTGAGCGGCCCGAGAATATTGAAGATGGTTCGCACGCCGAGTTCGCGCCGCACGGCTGCGATGTTCTTCATGGCCGGATGATGATTCGGCGCGAACATGAAGCCCATGCCCGTTTCGGCGATGGAGGCGGCCACTTGCTCCGGCGTGAGGTCGATGTTGACGCCGAGTGCTTCGAGCACGTCCGCGCTGCCCGACTTGCTGGATACGCCGCGATTGCCGTGCTTGGCTACCTTCGCGCCGGCCGCGGCGGTGACGAACATCGACGCCGTGGAGATGTTGAACGTGTGCGAGCCGTCGCCGCCCGTGCCGACGATATCGACGAAATTCGAGTTGTCCGCCACGTCGACGTGATTGGCGAACTCGCGCATGACGGTCGCCGCCGCCGCGATCTCGCCGATGGTTTCCTTCTTCACGCGCAAGCCGGTGATGATCGCGGCGGCCATCACGGGCGACATCTCGGCGCGCATGATCTGGCGCATGAGATGCAGCATTTCGTCGTGAAAAATCTCGCGATGCTCGATGGTGCGTTGCAGGGCTTCTTGTGCAGTGATCGTCATGTTCTTAAGCCCGCTTGCCGGACGCCGTGTTCTTCACGAAGTTTTCGAGCAGCGCGTGGCCGTGCTCGGAAAGAATGGATTCCGGGTGGAACTGCACGCCTTCCACGGCGAGTTCCTTGTGGCGCACGCCCATGATTTCGCCGTCCGCCGTCCATGCCGACACTTCGAGACAGTCCGGCAACGACTCGCGCTCGATGGCGAGCGAGTGATAGCGCGTGACGTTGAAGTGCTTGGGCAGATCGGAGAAGACGCCCTTGCAGTCCGTTTCGATCTGGCTCACCTTGCCGTGCATGATGGTCTGCGCGCGCACGACGCGCCCGCCGAACGCCTCGCCGATCGCCTGATGGCCGAGACAGACGCCGAGAATCGGCAGCTTGCCGGCGAATTCGCGCAGCACGTCGAGCGTGATGCCCGCGTGCTGCGGATTGCTCGGGCCAGGCGAGAGACAGATGCGCTCGGGTTGCAGCTCCGCGATCTGGTCGAGGGTGATTTCGTCGTTGCGATACGTGCGCACGTCCTCGCCGAGCTCGCCGAAGTACTGGACCAGGTTATAGGTGAACGAATCGTAGTTGTCGATCATCAGCAGCATGGTCTTGTCTCCTCAGAAGTCGCTGTCGAGGCCGTCTTGCACTTGCTCGGCCGCGCGCAATACGGCGCGCGCCTTGTTCTCCGTCTCTTGCCATTCCGATTCGGGCACGCTGTCCGCGACGACGCCCGCCGCTGCCTGCACGTAGAGATTGCCTTTGTGAATGAGACCGGTCCGGATGGCAATCGCCAGATCCATTTCGCCGCTGAACGACAGATAGCCGACGGCGCCGCCGTACAGCCCGCGCTTGACGGGCTCCAGTTCGTCGATCAGTTCCATCGCGCGGACTTTCGGTGCGCCGGAAAGCGTGCCGGCGGGGAACGTCGCGCGAAGCACGTCGAAGTTGTTCATGCCGGGCTTGAGTCGGCCTTCCACCGAACTCACGATGTGCTGAACGTGCGAGTACTTCTCGATGATCATCTTGTCCGTCACCGCGACCGAGCCCGTCTCGGCGATACGGCCCACGTCGTTGCGCGCGAGGTCGATCAACATCACGTGTTCGGCGATTTCCTTCGGATCGTTCAGCAGTTCGGTGGCGAGTTCGGCGTCGCGCTCGGGCGTGTTGCCGCGCGGCCGCGTGCCGGCGAGCGGGCGAATGGTGACGATACGGTCCTCGGCGCGCTTTTCCTGACGCACCAGAATTTCGGGCGATGCGCCGACCACGTGAACGTCGCCGCCGAAGTTGTAGTAGTACATGTACGGCGACGGATTCAGCGACCGCAACGCGCGATACAGCGAAAGCGGATTGTCGCGGAACGGCTTGATCAGACGCTGGCCGACTTGCACCTGCATGAGTTCGCCCGCCGCGATGTACTCCTTCGCGCGACGAACGGCGTTGAGATAGTCCTCTTTCGCGAACTCGCGATACGTCTCCGTGCGCACGCTCGCCGATGTCACCGGCGGCTGGACCGTCGCGCGCAGACGACCGCGCAACTCGCGCAGACGATGCTTCGCCTTCGCATACGCTTCGGGCTTCGTCGGGTCTGCATAGACGATGAGGTAGAGCTTGCCCGCGAGATTGTCGATGACCGCGACTTCTTCAGTCAGCAGCAGCTGGATGTCGGGCAGGTTGAGGTCGTCGCGCGGCGCCGTATCGGCGAGCTTCTTTTCGATGTAGCGAACCGCGTCGTAACCGAAGTATCCTGCGAGACCGCCGCAGAAGCGCGGCAGGCCGGGGCGCATGGCCACTTTGAAGCGTTTCTGGAAGCGTTCGATGAACGCGAGCGGATCGCCTTCGTCGGTCTCGGTGACCGTGCCGTCCGTGACCACTTGCGACACGCCGTTCTGCACGCGCACCGTCGTGCGGGCCGGCAAGCCGATGAACGAGTAACGCCCGAACCGCTCGCCGCCGACAACCGATTCCAGCAGGAAGGAGTTCGCGCCATTGCGCTCGCTCTGGGCGAGCTTGAGGTAGAGCGAGAGCGGCGTTTCGAGGTCGGCGAGGGCTTCGGCGATCAGCGGAATGCGGTTGTAGCCTTCGTTCGCCAGCGATTGGAATTCGAGTTCGGTCATCTTGCTGTCCTTGAGCGACGCGTTCGTTTTGTCAGGGCGCGTCAAAGGGGATGCTTACGGCGCTGCGGGCGGCTCGTTTGCCGGATTGTCGGTCGATGCAGCTTGGCCGCGCGGCATCGAACTATTTCGATGTCACGTGGACGGCCTGCGCGTACGGCACATGCCGCGCGCAACGCTATACGGCGCATGCCGAAGCAAGGCTCGATGTACGAGATGTACGACCAATCAACGGAAACGGCGCGGGAATGCGCAGCGAAACAAAAAACGGTTGCTGAAGCGAGTGAAGCAGAACGCAACGTCACTTCAGCGTACCTCGGGCGAGGTTAGCGCGACCAGCGACGCCAGGGCCAGGCTCCCCGGTCGATGCTGCTCAGACTCCGTTTTCTGTTGAGAAACATGAGAGATGGACTATTCAGTCAGTGTGGTATTCGGCGGCGCGAGCGTGGCGGCGATTGCCGAAGCGGCCGCGCGCAGCGAGGAAACTATACCATCGGATTTCACCGATTGCACGGCTTTCCCATGGTTGTAACCGTAGGGCACCGTGAGCGTCGCCATGCCAGCGGCGCGGCCTGCGAGCGCGTCGTTTTCGGAATCGCCGACGGCCACCGTTTCGCGCGGCAACACGTCCAGCCGCTCGCATGCGGTGAGCATCGGCAGCGGGTCGGGTTTCTTCAACGGCACGGAATCGCCGCCGAGAATGACCTTGAAGTACTGCGCGATGCCGAAGTGCGACAGCAATTCCACCGCGAAGCGATGCGGCTTGTTCGTGACGCACGCGAGCGCAATGCCGAGTTCGCGCATGGCTTCGAGCCCTGCCTCGACTTCGGGGAAGAGCGTCGAATGCTTGCCGTTGATCTTCGCGTATTCGCTCTGATAGGTGGCGAGGGCGTCGTCGAACTGAGCGGTGGCCTGCGGATGCGGCAGGCGCGCGCCGAGCACGCTGCGGATCAGGTTTTCCGAACCCTTGCCGATGTAGCCGACGACTTCTTCCCGCGTGGCGGGCTGGTCGATGCCCACGCGCGTCAGCATGCCGTTGAGCGCGGCGACGAAGTCGTCGGCGGTGTCGACCATCGTGCCGTCCAGATCGATGATCGCGGCGCGGATAGGGCGGTTCGTGAATGCCGGCGGCGGCGCGATGACGTCGCTCATTGCTGCGCTCCCGATTTAGCCAGTTCGGCGCGCATGGCGTCGATGACCTGCTTGTAGTCGTGCTTGCCGAAGATGGCCGAGCCCGCGACGAACGTGTCCGCTCCGGCCGCCGCGATTTCCGCGATGTTGTCCACTTTCACGCCGCCGTCGATTTCCAGATGAATCTCGCGGCCCGTGCGCTCGCGGTAGGCGTCGATGCGCGCCCGCGCTTCGCGCAGCTTGTTGAGTGCTTCCGGAATGAACGACTGCCCGCCGAAGCCCGGATTCACCGACATGATCAGCACGAGATCGAGCCGGTCCATCACGTGATCGAGATAATTCAGCGGCGTTGCGGGATTGAAGACGAGACCCGCTTTGCAGCCGTGATCGCGAATGAGCGAAAGCGTGCGGTCGATGTGGTCCGAACCTTCCGGGTGAAAGCTGATCACGTTCGCGCCGGCCTTCGCGAAATCGGGCACGATGCGATCCACCGGCCGCACCATCAGATGCACGTCGATAGGCACTTCCGTGTGCGGGCGAATGGCCTCGCACACCATCGGGCCAATCGTGAGATTCGGCACGTAATGGTTGTCCATCACGTCGAAGTGAATCCAGTCGGCTCCCGCGGCGACGACGTTGCGGACTTCCTCGCCGAGCCGGGAGAAGTCGGCGGAAAGGATGCTGGGAGCGATGTGAAATTGCGCCATGGACGTATCCGGTTTGGGGCCGCAGGGACCAGGAGACTCGATTCGCGCGGCCAAGCGTGCAGCCGACGGTCTGAAGCGCAATTCTAACCCGCGTTGTCTTTGGCGTAAGTCGGCCGGACGGCCAGCTTGACGGCGCGGAAAACGCCCGCGAGGCCCCGTCCGTGTTGCGGGCGCGGGCTGCATCAAGCAGAATGCCTGACCAGTAGCGGCGCACCCGCGCGCTGTTTTTGCGCAGCGCAGCGATGAATTGACTTGGAACGACGATGAGCCAGTACGAATTCACCGTGTCCGTCGAGACGCGATATATGCCCGAGCAGTCCGACCCGGACAGCCGCCAATACGCCTTCGCCTACACGTTGACGATCCGCAATACGGGCCACGTGACGGCTCAGTTGATTTCGCGTCATTGGGTCATCACGGATAGCGACAACCAGGTGCAGGAAGTGAAGGGGCTGGGCGTGGTCGGCCAGCAGCCGTTGCTTGCGCCGGGCGAGCAGTTCGAATATACGAGCTGGGCTGTGATCGCGACGCCGGTGGGCACCATGCGCGGCGAGTATTTCTGCGTGGCGGACGACGGCGAACGCTTCGAAGCGCCTATCGCGGAATTCGCGCTGCACGTGCCGCGCACGCTGCACTGACTGGGCAAGCAGCGGGCAAGCGCAAGTTAGCGGCGTTTGGCCGAGTCGTTGGCGCGGTTCTGGTGCTTCTTTTTGCCCGAAGCCGTCCACGCGACGATGAAAATCAAGAGCCCGAGCGCCACGAGCGCCTCGAGCGCGAAGATGAGCATTGGATATTCGTCGAACAGATCAGACATGGCGGTTCCCATCAAGAACGAGCATTGTATGCGGTTAGCGCCACGCGCCGCGCGAGGAGCGGCCTGGGCCGCGTCGATTGCAACGGCCGTGCTGCTCGCCTCGTGCGGCGGCGGCAGTTACGTGAAGCCGGGGCCGAGCACAGCGGGCGGCACGCCCATCACCACGGGCCAGCGCGCATCGTCGCGACTGACCGCAGTGAGTTGGCAGCAGGTTCCCGGCTGGCAGGACGATAGCCTGATCGGCGCGACGGCAGCGCTGCGACAAAACTGCAGCCGGCTCGCACGCCAGCCTGGATGGCAGAAGGCCTGCGCGGCGGCGCAAAGCCTCGACGATCTGGACATGTCGGCGGCGCGCAGTTTCTTCGAGGCGTATTTCACGCCGTTCCAGCTCGCCAATACGGACGGCACCGTCGATGGTCTCGTGACCGGCTATTACGAGCCGTTGCTGCGCGGTTCGCGCACGCGCCATGGGGCGTATCAGTACGCGCTGTATCGCTGGCCGTATCGGTACAAGCCGGGCTCCGCGCTGCCGGCGCGCGCGCAGCTCGAACGCTCCGGCGTGCTGAACGGCAACGAGCTCGTGTGGGTCGACGACCCGATCGAAGCGTTCTTCCTGCAAGTGCAGGGGTCGGGGCGCATCGTGATGGAAGACGGCAGCGTCATGCGCGTGGGCTTCGGCGGGACGAACAACCAGCCGTACCGATCCATCGGCAAGGAGTTGCTCGATCGCGGCGAACTCACGCCCGCGCAGGCGACGATGCAGGGCATCAAGGCCTGGGCGAAGGCGAACCCGGCGCGCGTCGATGCGCTGCTCGACGTGAATCCGCGCTTCGTGTTCTTCCGCGAGATGCCCGCGAACGACGTGATGAGCGCGAGTCTCGGCGATGGTCCCGTCGGCGCGCTCGGCGTGCCGCTCACACCGGAACGTTCGATTGCCGTCGATCCGTCCGCCATTCCACTCGGCACGCCCGTGTTCCTGCAAACCACGCGGCCGCTCAGCAACCAGCCGATGAACCGCCTCGTCTTCGCGCAGGACACCGGCACGGCGATCAAGGGCGGCGTGCGCGCCGATTATTTCTGGGGCCTCGGCGACAACGCCGGCGACCTTGCCGGGCGTATGAAGCAGGGCGGCCGGATGTGGCTGCTGATGCCGAACTCCTGAACGCAGGGACGCTTACGCGCTTATCTTGCGCTTGTCGACTACACGCCGCGCCTTGCCGACCGACCGCTCTATGCCGTTGACCGCAAGGACGTTCACGACCGCGCTCACACCGATCAGCGCCTTGATGTCGTAGGCAAGCGCGGTCTTCGCGCTTTCCAGAGCGGCGACATCCTGTGCCGACTCGGGACACGGCTCGCAGTTGAGCGTCAGCACGTCGAGCGGGCCGTCCTTCGTCAGCACGATCTGATAGTGCGGCGCGAGCACCGGCCGCTTCAGCAGCAATTCCTCGATCTGCGTCGGGAACACGTTGACCCCGCGCACGATCATCATGTCGTCGGAGCGGCCGGTGATCTTCTCCATGCGGCGCATCGTGCGTGCGGTGCCGGGCAAAAGGCGCGTCAGATCGCGTGTGCGATAGCGGATGATCGGCAACGCTTCCTTCGTGAGCGACGTGAACACAAGCTCGCCGAATTCGCCATCGGGCAGGACTTCGCCCGTTTCCGGATCGATGATTTCCGGATAGAAGTGATCTTCCCAGATCATCGGGCCGTCCTTGGTCTCGGCGCACTCGGACGCGACGCCCGGTCCCATGACCTCCGACAATCCGTAGATGTCCACGGCATCGATACCCATGCGTTGCTCGATGGCATGGCGCATGTCGTTCGTCCACGGCTCCGCCCCGAAAATGCCGATTCGCAGTGAGGAGTTCGACGGATCGAAGCCTTGCCGCTCGAGCTCGTCCGCGATGGACAGCATGTAGCTGGGCGTGACCATGATGATGTCGGGCCGGAAGTCCTGAATGAGTTGCACCTGCTTCTCGGTTTGCCCGCCGCCGAACGGGATCACGGTCAGCCCCGCGCGTTCGGCGCCGTAGTGCGCGCCGAGCCCGCCGGTGAAGAGGCCGTAGCCATAGCTCACGTGCACCTTGTCGCCGCGCCGCGCGCCCGCTGCGCGAATCGAACGCGCGACGAGATCTGCCCACGTGTCGATATCTGCCGCGGTGTAGCCGACGACAGTCGGCTTGCCCGTGGTTCCCGACGACGCGTGAATGCGCGCGACACGCTCCTGCGGCACGGCGAACATGCCGAACGGATAGTTGTCGCGCAAGTCCTTCTTGGTCGTGAACGGAAACCGCGCGAGATCGGCGAGGGATCGCACTTCGTCGGGATGCACGCCCGCTTCGTCGAACTTGCGCCTGTAGACCGGCGAGTTCTCGTAGGCGTGCTTGAGCGTCCATTTCAGGCGTTGCAGTTGCAGCGCGACGAGTTCGTCGCGGCTCGCCGTTTCGATCGGATCGAGCGGCAATGCTGTGGTCATCGGTGTCTCCTTCATGCTCGCGGTCTCGGTGCGCTTCACGGCCCGTCAGACGGGAATCACGGTTCCCTTGATTTGTGCCGACTTGCCGCGAAACATCGCTACCGTTTCGCTTTCGCGGTTGGTCACGCGGATGTCGTAGATGCCGGCGCGTCCGCTCAATGTCTGTTCGACTGCCTCCGCAGTCAGCCGGTCGCCGCCCTGCACGGGCCGCAAAAACTCAATCGAGCAGCCCGCCGCGACCGTGCTCACGTTGTACGAATTGCACGCGAAAGCGAACGCGGAATCCGCAAGCGTGAAGATGAGACCGCCGTGGCAGATGGCGTGACCGTTGAGAAAGTCGGGACGGACGTTCATCTGCAGGCGGGCATAGCCCGGGCGCACTTCGATCAACTCGATGCCGAGCGTGCGCGAGCAAGCGTCCGCTTCGTACATGGCTTTGGCGGTGGCTTCCGCAAGCTGTTGAGGCGTCACAGGTCTCTCCGGTAATGGTCTTACAGGCCCTCGAAGCGCGGCGCGCGCTTTTCCTTGAACGCTGCGACGCCTTCGATATAGTCGGGCGACGCGCCGAGTTCGCGCTGAATATCGCGTTCGAGGTCAAGTTGGGCGTCGAATGTGTTGTTCGCGCTCGCACGCATCAGTTGTTTGATTGCGGCCACTGCGCGCGCCGGCTGTTGCGCGAGTTGCGCCGCCAGTTGCGCGGCTGCCTGCTGCAATTCACCGTCTTCGACGACCCGCCACACGATGCCCCAGGCTTCCGCGTTATCCGCGCTCAACTTCTCGCCGGTGAGCGCGAGGGCGAGGGCTCGCGCTTCGCCGACGCGGCGCGGCAGCAGCCACGTCCCGCCCGAGTCCGGAACTAGGCCGATCTTCACGAATGCCTGGATGAAGCTCGCCGAGCGCGCGGCGATGACGAGGTCGCACGCCATCGCCAGATTCGCTCCCGCGCCGGCGGCCGTGCCGTTGACGGCAGCGATGACGGGCAGCGGCATCGTCTGCAGGCGACGCACGAGCGGATTGAAGTGCGCGTCGATCAGCTCGCCAAGGTCGGACATCGAACCGGGCGTGAAGTCGAGGTCGGCCAAGTCCTGCCCCGCACAGAAGCCGCGCCCCGCGCCCGTGATGACGACCGCGCGCGCGTTGCTGGCCTCGATCTCCGTGAGCGCGTGGCTGAGATGGCCGTGCATCTCGCGCGTGAAACTGTTCAGCTTGTCCGGGCGGTTCAGCGTAATGGTCGCGACGCGCGTATCGCCGTCAATGTGGTACAGGACAGACTTCTCTGACATGGCATCTCCTTGGGCACGTGCCGGCCGCGTTGCTCACTCACCCGCCGATACTAGACGTGCTAAACGCCGCTTTCCATTCGGCCGAACGGCATAGGCCGATTGCACGGTTTCGCAGGTTGTCGTTTTCGCCTATGCCGTTTGGCCAGCTTCCGCGGGCGTTGCTTTCGGGGCAACATGAACCCGGCTCTGGACAACGCGGAAGCGATTCGCGACGAACGCGGCATCCGCGAGCGCAGCGTTGGCGGCCGGGTTCGCGCCCGTGCCGTGGAAGTCCGAAAACGCGGCCGACTGATTGACGAACACGCCACCGGTCAGATTGATTGAAAGCGCGACGCCCCCGCGTATCGCGGCGTCATGCGCGGAGTGGATAACGGCGTCGTCGGTGCTGTAGACGGACAACGTGAGCGCGCCGTGCTCCTGAGCGATCGAGCCGGCGAGGTCGAGGGAGTGCGCGGTCGAATCCGTTGCGATGACGAACGAGATGGGCCCGAACCATTCCTTGGTGAACTTCGGTTGGTCGGAGCGCGCGTCCATCTTTAGCATGAGAGGCGTATGAATGCGCGCGTCGGGGAAAGCCGGATGGGCGAGCGTCCAGCTATCGAGCAATACCTCGCCGATTGCGCGGGCCTCGGCGATGCGCGCGACGACGCCTTCGTTCTGGATCGCGCCGATCAGATCGACGGCGCGCGCCGGATCGGAGGTCAGCTTCTCGACCGCGCTGGCGAGCGACTTCGCGACATCGTCGAAGCTCAGGTGACCGTCGGCGGTACGGATGCCGTCGCGCGGCACATAGATGTTCTGCGGCGCGGTGCACATCTGGCCGGAGTAAAGCGCGAGCGAGAACGCGATATTGCGGGCGGCCGCTTTCATGTCGTCCACGGAATCGATGACGATCTGATTGACGCCCGCCTTCTCGGTGTAGACCTGAGCCTGATGCGCATTGCGCTCGAGCCACGTGCCGTTTTGCGTGCTACCGGTGAAGTCGATGACCTTGATCTCGGGGCGAACCGCAAGCTGCTGAACAAGTGCGCCATCGTCCGGTTCAGTTGCGAGCAGCGTGACGATGTTGGGATCGAAGCCCGCTTCGCGAAGCACCTCGCGGGCAATGCGGACGGTGATTGCCAGCGGCAGGATTGCACCGGGGTGTGGCTTGACGATAACGGCGTTGCCGGTGGCGAGATCGGCGAAAAGGCCCGGGTATCCATTCCACGTCGGGAAAGTGCAGCAGCCGAGCACGAGCCCCGTGCCGCGAGGCACGACGGTGTAACGCTTTTGCATGGCGAGTGGCGGATTCTTGCCCTGCGGCTTTTCCCAGTGCGCTTCGGCAGGAATCCGGCGCAACTGGTCCCAGGCGTAGACCACGGCCTCGAGCGCGCGGTCCTGCGCGTGCGGGCCGCCTGCCTGGAAGGCCATCATGAAAGCCTGTCCGGTGGTGTGCATGACGCTGTAGCCGATCTCGAAGCTCGCGCGATTAAGACGTGACAGGATCTCGAGGCTCACGCCGACCCAAGCCTGCGGACCGGCGGCGCGCCATTCGGCTTGCGCTTCGGCGGCTGTGTGAATGAGCGCGTCCGGGTCCGCCTTCGGATAGCGAATATCGAGCGCGATGCCGAAAGGCGATTGCTCTTTGCCGACGGTTTCGCCCGTCGACGGTTGGTCCAGCTCGAACGTCTTGCCGAGGTGCGCCTTGAACGTCGCTTCTCCGTCCGCGTTGGCGGTTTCCCCGTACACTTTGGGACTGGGCATTTCGGCGAACGGGCTCCAGTAGCCGCGGGTTTCGATGGCAGCGAGAGCTTTGTCGAGCATCGCCTCATGCTTCGTGAATAGCGGATGTGTCATGGTCGCGAGAACGGAAGTAAAGGACGGTTGGGCCAGATTAATTAACCGACCGGTTGGTTGGTGATGTTAGCATTATCAAGATGACGGAGAAGAGGTCTTTTCATTAGGACTTACCTGAGGATCGCTAGGAGGAGCGCATGACTTACGAGAATCTGCTGGTCGAGACACGCGGGCGGGTCGGGCTGATTACGCTGAATCGTCCCAAGGCGCTGAACGCGCTGAACGACGCGTTAATGGATGAACTCGGCGCGGCCCTGAAGGCGTTCGACGCGGACGACGACATCGGTGCGATCGTGCTGACCGGCAGTGAGAAGGCTTTTGCGGCGGGCGCGGACATCGGCATGATGGCCAAGTATTCTTATATAGACGTCTACAAAGGCGACTACATCACGCGAAACTGGGAGACGATCCGGTCCATTCGAAAGCCGGTCATCGCGGCGGTGGCCGGGTTCGCGCTCGGCGGCGGCTGCGAGTTGGCCATGATGTGCGACATCGTCATCGCGGCGGACACGGCGAAGTTCGGTCAGCCTGAAATAAAGCTCGGCGTGATTCCGGGAGCGGGTGGCACACAGCGGTTGCCGCGTGCCGTATCCAAGGCAAAAGCGATGGACATGTGCCTTACGGCCCGAATGATGGACGCCGCCGAAGCCGAGCGTGCGGGACTGGTGTCACGCGTGGTCGGGGCGGAGCGTCTGCTCGACGAGGCTGTCGAGGCTGCCACCGTCATCGCCGGCTTCTCGTTGCCCGCGGTGATGATGGCCAAGGAGTCGGTGAACCGCGCCTACGAGACGACGCTCGCCGAAGGCGTCCACTTCGAGCGGCGTTTGTTTCATTCGCTGTTCGCGACCGAGGATCAGAAGGAGGGAATGTCGGCGTTCGTCGAGAAGCGCAAACCGGCGTTCAAACATCGATAATTTCTTGCGCGGAGTCCTTGCGTATTGTCGTGCCGGTCACTAAAATTCCGTCCTTCGCGATTCAACGAACGCGAAGGAAGCGGGAAAAGTGGTGTCGTGGTGAGCTTGGAAGGTAGAAGTGTTCCAAGCGCGGTTGACGAGTGAAATGCTTCAAAAACTTGTTGACACTGACCGAAACGACGTACATAATCTCGTTTCTCTGCTGCTGATGCAGCGACGCAAGACGAAGCGGTTGAGCCAAGTGCTCGATGCGGCAAAGCAGGAAGGTCTTGGCGGATTGCTCTTTAAAAACTAACAGCCGATAAGTGTGGGCGCTTGATGGTGAGTGCGGCCGGTTCTTCGGAGCCGGGCAAGCAAAAGTATCAAGAGTCTCACACGAAGTATCAGAGGAAGGTTTATCTGTCGAGAGACGGATTAATCATCGTCAGTACGTTGAGTGAGCGACCGGTTGGTAAGACAACCGAAAACAGTAACAGGGTTTGAACTGAAGAGTTTGATCCTGGCTCAGATTGAACGCTGGCGGCATGCCTTACACATGCAAGTCGGACGGCAGCGCGGGCTTCGGCCTGGCGGCGAGTGGCGAACGGGTGAGTAATACATCGGAACGTGTCCTGTAGTGGGGGATAGCCCGGCGAAAGCCGGATTAATACCGCATACGATCTACGGAGGAAAGCGGGGGATCTTCGGACCTCGCGCTGTAGGGGCGGCCGATGGCAGATTAGCTAGTTGGTGGGGTAAAGGCCTACCAAGGCGACGATCTGTAGCTGGTCTGAGAGGACGACCAGCCACACTGGGACTGAGACACGGCCCAGACTCCTACGGGAGGCAGCAGTGGGGAATTTTGGACAATGGGGGCAACCCTGATCCAGCAATGCCGCGTGTGTGAAGAAGGCCTTCGGGTTGTAAAGCACTTTTGTCCGGAAAGAAAACTTCGTCCCTAATATGGATGGAGGATGACGGTACCGGAAGAATAAGCACCGGCTAACTACGTGCCAGCAGCCGCGGTAATACGTAGGGTGCGAGCGTTAATCGGAATTACTGGGCGTAAAGCGTGCGCAGGCGGTCTGTTAAGACCGATGTGAAATCCCCGGGCTTAACCTGGGAACTGCATTGGTGACTGGCAGGCTTTGAGTGTGGCAGAGGGAGGTAGAATTCCACGTGTAGCAGTGAAATGCGTAGAGATGTGGAGGAATACCGATGGCGAAGGCAGCCTCCTGGGCCAACACTGACGCTCATGCACGAAAGCGTGGGGAGCAAACAGGATTAGATACCCTGGTAGTCCACGCCCTAAACGATGTCAACTAGTTGTTGGGGATTCATTTCCTTAGTAACGTAGCTAACGCGTGAAGTTGACCGCCTGGGGAGTACGGTCGCAAGATTAAAACTCAAAGGAATTGACGGGGACCCGCACAAGCGGTGGATGATGTGGATTAATTCGATGCAACGCGAAAAACCTTACCTACCCTTGACATGGTCGGAATCCTGCTGAGAGGCGGGAGTGCTCGAAAGAGAACCGGCGCACAGGTGCTGCATGGCTGTCGTCAGCTCGTGTCGTGAGATGTTGGGTTAAGTCCCGCAACGAGCGCAACCCTTGTCCTTAGTTGCTACGCAAGAGCACTCTAAGGAGACTGCCGGTGACAAACCGGAGGAAGGTGGGGATGACGTCAAGTCCTCATGGCCCTTATGGGTAGGGCTTCACACGTCATACAATGGTCGGAACAGAGGGTTGCCAAGCCGCGAGGTGGAGCCAATCCCAGAAAACCGATCGTAGTCCGGATCGCAGTCTGCAACTCGACTGCGTGAAGCTGGAATCGCTAGTAATCGCGGATCAGCATGCCGCGGTGAATACGTTCCCGGGTCTTGTACACACCGCCCGTCACACCATGGGAGTGGGTTTTACCAGAAGTGGCTAGTCTAACCGCAAGGAGGACGGTCACCACGGTAGGATTCATGACTGGGGTGAAGTCGTAACAAGGTAGCCGTATCGGAAGGTGCGGCTGGATCACCTCCTTTCTCGAGCTTCGCACGAAACTAGCAAGCGCTCACGCTTATCGGCTGTGGTTTAGAAACAGGCTAAGGGTCTGTAGCTCAGTCGGTTAGAGCACCGTCTTGATAAGGCGGGGGTCGTTGGTTCGAATCCAACCAGACCCACCACCCTAACAAGTGCTGACCGAGCTTCGAACTCAAGTCAGGCATACGGGGGATTAGCTCAGCTGGGAGAGCACCTGCTTTGCAAGCAGGGGGTCGTCGGTTCGATCCCGTCATCCTCCACCAATCCTCAATGCTTAGGGTTTCGCAAAAAGCGAAGCATTAAGCATTGGCGATTGCTAGCCAGTTGATGCTGTGGGTATTGCAAGACACCTATCGGCTAAACGTTCTTTAACAATCAGGAAGAAGTAGTAAAGAGATTATCTGAAAGCACTTAGAGATGGGTGTGAGTAGGGTAGTCAGGGTAGTGATTGTATCGAGTATGAAAAGTGATCTTAATTGATGACTTGGAATACGGCACAACGCGAATACTCAGCCTGTAGCGTGTGAGTCTAGAGCAGCAAAGAGACACACTCGTTATAGGGTCAAGCGAACAAGTGCATGTGGTGGATGCCTTGGCGATCACAGGCGATGAAGGACGCGGTAGCCTGCGAAAAGCTTCGGGGAGCTGGCAAACGAGCATTGATCCGAAGATGTCCGAATGGGGAAACCCACTCCGTATGGAGTATCCATAGCTGAATACATAGGCTATGTGAAGCGAACGCGGTGAACTGAAACATCTAAGTAACCGCAGGAAAAGAAATCAACCGAGATTCCCAAAGTAGTGGCGAGCGAAATGGGAAGAGCCTGTACTCTTTATTTGTATTGTTAGCTGAACGCTCTGGAAAGTGCGGCCATAGCAGGTGATAGCCCTGTAAGCGAAAACAGTATGAAAGAACTAGGGGTACGACAAGTAGGGCGGGACACGTGAAATCCTGTCTGAAGATGGGGGGACCATCCTCCAAGGCTAAATACTCGTGATCGACCGATAGTGAACCAGTACCGTGAGGGAAAGGCGAAAAGAACCCCGGGAGGGGAGTGAAATAGATCCTGAAACCGCATGCATACAAACAGTCGGAGCCCTGTCAAGGGGTGACGGCGTACCTTTTGTATAATGGGTCAGCGACTTACGTTCAGTAGCGAGCTTAACTGATTAAGGCAGGCGTAGCGAAAGCGAGTCCGAATAGGGCGATCAGTTGCTGGGCGTAGACCCGAAACCAAGTGATCTATCCATGGCCAGGTTGAAGGTGCGGTAACACGTACTGGAGGACCGAACCCACTAACGTTGAAAAGTTAGGGGATGAGCTGTGGATAGGGGTGAAAGGCTAAACAAACTTGGAAATAGCTGGTTCTCTCCGAAAACTATTTAGGTAGTGCCTCGTGTATCACCTTCGGGGGTAGAGCACTGTCATGGTTGTGGGGTCCATTGCGGATTACTACGCCATAGCAAACTCCGAATACCGAAGAGTGCAATCACGGGAGACAGACATCGGGTGCTAACGTCCGGTGTCAAGAGGGAAACAACCCAGACCGCCAGCTAAGGTCCCAAAGATTGGCTAAGTGGGAAACGAAGTGGGAAGGCTAAAACAGTCAGGAGGTTGGCTTAGAAGCAGCCACCCTTTAAAGAAAGCGTAATAGCTCACTGATCGAGTCGTCCTGCGCGGAAGATGTAACGGGGCTCAAGCCAGTCACCGAAGCTGCGGATGCGTGTTTTACACGCATGGTAGGAGAGCGTTCCGTAAGCCTGCGAAGGTGCGTTGAAAAGCGTGCTGGAGGTATCGGAAGTGCGAATGCTGACATGAGTAGCGATAAAGGGGGTGAAAAGCCCCCTCGCCGTAAGCCCAAGGTTTCCTACGCAACGTTCATCGGCGTAGGGTGAGTCGGCCCCTAAGGCGAGGCAGAAATGCGTAGCTGATGGGAAGCAGGTCAATATTCCTGCACCATTGTTAGATGCGATGGGGGGACGGATCGCGGAAGGTTGTCCGGGTGTTGGACGTCCCGGTCGCTGCATTGGAGAAGGTGCTTAGGCAAATCCGGGCACATAATTCAAGGGTGTGGCGCGAGTGACTTCGGTCACGAAGCAATTGGAAGTGGTTCCAAGAAAAGCCTCTAAGCTTCAGTCTAACGATGACCGTACCGCAAACCGACACAGGTGGGCGAGATGAGTATTCTAAGGCGCTTGAGAGAACTCGGGAGAAGGAACTCGGCAAATTGGTACCGTAACTTCGGGATAAGGTACGCCCTGGTAGCTTGACTGGCCTGCGCCAGGAGGGTGAAAGGGTTGCAATAAACTGGTGGCTGCGACTGTTTAATAAAAACACAGCACTCTGCAAACACGAAAGTGGACGTATAGGGTGTGACGCCTGCCCGGTGCCGGAAGATTAAATGATGGGGTGCAAGCTCTTGATTGAAGTCCCGGTAAACGGCGGCCGTAACTATAACGGTCCTAAGGTAGCGAAATTCCTTGTCGGGTAAGTTCCGACCTGCACGAATGGCGTAACGATGGCCACACTGTCTCCTCCCGAGACTCAGCGAAGTTGAAGTGTTTGTGATGATGCAATCTCCCCGCGGCTAGACGGAAAGACCCCATGAACCTTTACTGTAGCTTTGCATTGGACTTTGAACCGATCTGTGTAGGATAGGTGGGAGGCTATGAAACCGGAACGCCAGTTTCGGTGGAGCCGTCCTTGAAATACCACCCTGGTTTGTTTGAGGTTCTAACCTTGGTCCGTGATCCGGATCGGGGACAGTGCATGGTAGGCAGTTTGACTGGGGCGGTCTCCTCCCAAAGCGTAACGGAGGAGTACGAAGGTACGCTAGGTACGGTCGGAAATCGTGCTGATAGTGCAATGGCATAAGCGTGCTTAACTGCGAGACCGACAAGTCGAGCAGGTGCGAAAGCAGGTCATAGTGATCCGGTGGTTCTGTATGGAAGGGCCATCGCTCAACGGATAAAAGGTACTCTGGGGATAACAGGCTGATACCGCCCAAGAGTTCATATCGACGGCGGTGTTTGGCACCTCGATGTCGGCTCATCTCATCCTGGGGCTGTAGCCGGTCCCAAGGGTATGGCTGTTCGCCATTTAAAGAGGTACGTGAGCTGGGTTTAAAACGTCGTGAGACAGTTTGGTCCCTATCTGCCGTGGGCGTTGGATATTTGAAGGGGGCTGCTCCTAGTACGAGAGGACCGGAGTGGACGAACCTCTGGTGTACCGGTTGTCACGCCAGTGGCATCGCCGGGTAGCTATGTTCGGAAGAGATAACCGCTGAAAGCATCTAAGCGGGAAACTCGCCTTAAGATGAGATATCCCGGGGCTTCGAGCCCCTTGAAGGGTCGTTCCAGACCAGGACGTTGATAGGTCAGGTGTGTAAGTGCAGTAATGCATTGAGCTAACTGATACTAATTGCCCGTAAGGCTTGATCCTATAACCAGTGTGTCTTGTCGGTCAAAGTTAGCGCTTCAGCGCTTACTTGGACCCCACCCTCGAAGAGGGCCACACGGGTTGAGTAGCGACTGTGCCCACAGTCACTGCCCTAACACACTACTTCTTCCCCGATTGGTTGTAGCGCCCCACAGGCGATACAACATCCCCTTTATGCCTGATGACCATAGCGAGTCGGTCCCACCCCTTCCCATCCCGAACAGGACCGTGAAACGACTCCACGCCGATGATAGTGCGGATTGCCCGTGTGAAAGTAGGTAATCGTCAGGCTCCCCCTTGCAAAACAAAAACCCCACCCCGAAAAGGTGGGGTTTTTGCGTTTGGGCGACATAGCGCGTCGCGCCACTCGACGGACCCCTAGATCACCGGGCTAAGAACCGCTCAGCAAGCCTAACCCAATACGACGAGCCGACGGACAGTAACGCGTCGTTGAAATCGTAGCTCGCGTTATGCAGCATGCACGGACCTTCACCGTGTCCATGCTCGCGGTGCGCCCCATCTCCATTACCCAAGAACGCGTAGCAGCCCGGCTTCTCGAGCAGCATGAAGGAGAAGTCTTCAGCGCCCATCGTCGGTTCGACGGAAGAGTCGACGTTCTGCTCGCCGACCACTTCACCCATTACCTCGGCCGCAAATTTCGTTTGCGTCGGATCATTGATTGTCGGCGGATAGCTTCGACGGAAGTAGACTTCGGCTTCGCAGTCGTAAGCTAAGGCGGTCGCATCAGCAATCTTCCGCATGCGCGCTTCGATCAAGTCGAGCGTTTCCACCGTAAAAGTCCGCACCGTGCCGCCCAGCCACGCATGATCCGGCACCACGTTGACCGCTTCGCCCGCATGGATCTGCGTGATCGATAACACGGCCGTATCGAGCGGCTTCTTGTTGCGCGTGATGATGCTCTGCAGCGCGTTAGCGATTTGAACTGCGCTGAAGACGGGATCCCGTCCGTTATGCGGCAAAGCGGCGTGCGACCCAACTCCGCGGACGGTAATTCGAAACTCATTGCTCGACGCCATGATCGGGCCTTCCGTCACGCCGAAGTGCCCTGCCGGAATGCCAGGCCAGTTGTGGATGCCGAAGACGGCGTCGACTGGAAAGCGGGTGAAAAGTCCATCGTCGATCATGGCCTTCCCGCCGGCGCCGCCTTCTTCTGCCGGTTGAAAGATGAAGACGACCGTCCCGTCGAACTTTCCGTGTTCCGCGAGGTACTTCGCCGCGCCGAGCAGCATGGCCGTGTGCCCGTCGTGACCGCACGCGTGCATGCGTCCGGCGTGAGTCGATTTATGGCCGAAGCTGTTGATCTCCTGAATCGGCAAGGCGTCCATGTCGGCGCGCAGCCCGATAGACGCGCGGCCCAACCCACGCTTCAAAACGCCAACGACCCCTGTCTTCCCCAAGCCTCGGTGGACCGTAATGCCCCAACGTTCGAGATTCTCCGCCACCAGTTTCGCAGTCCCTATCTCTTCATAGCGCAGTTCGGGATGAGCGTGGATCGTTCGTCGGAGAGCCTGGATTTCATCGTGAGATGCTTCGATTTCCGGTATCAGATTCATTGAACCGCTCGCTTGTTTGAATTCGGACCAACCGTGTGATGCACCGCTGGTTCATTCTACGCCGCCACTATTTGAGGCATCGGACGGACGGTCGCATAGCCGGCGTAATAGAATTCTGGCATCTGCCCCCTTGCCGATTGACCGGACTATCCGATGAACGCCCCAGCCGAGTTTGCCCGAGCCGTTTGCCCGCACGATTGCCCCGACACCTGCGCGATGCGCGTCACCGTAGAGAACGGCCGGGCAGTGAAGGTGAGCGGCGACCCGGATCATCCGCCGACGCAAGGCGTGCTCTGCACGAAGGTCACGCGATACGCCGAGCGAACGCATCACAAGGACCGCCTGCTCACGCCGTTGATCCGTGTCGGGCCGAAGGGGTCCAGTCGTTTCGAACGGATCAGTTGGGAGGCGGGGCTGCAAATAGCCGCCGAGCGCCTGGGCGCGATCGCGCGCCGTGCGCCGGAAGCGATCCTTCCGTACAGCTACGCCGGCACCATGGGCCTCGTCCAGGGCGAAAGCATCGCCGCGCGACTTTTCAATGTGCTCGGCGCGTCGCGGCTGGATCGCACGATTTGCGCGGCAGCCGGTGCGGCCGGGCTGCGCTACACGTATGGCGCGGGCATCGGCATGCACGTCGAGTTCTTCGAGGAAAGCGAGCTGATCCTGATCTGGGGCGCGAACCCGATCGCGTCGAGCCTGCACTTCTGGACGCGCGCGCAGGAGGCGAAGCGGCGCGGCGCGAAACTGATCGCAATCGATCCGTATCGGTCGCTGACCGCCGAGAAATGCCATCAGCACATCGCGCTGCGGCCCGGCACGGATGCCGCGCTCGCGCTCGGCATGATTCACGTGCTGATCCGCGACAACCTGCTCGATCACGAGTACATCGCAGACCACACCGTTGGTTTCGACGCGCTCGCGGCGCGGGCCGCGCAGTATCCGCCGTCGCGCGTGGCGACGATTTGCGGCATCGAGGAACAAACCGTCGTGGATCTCGCGCGTGCATTCGGCTCCACCAAGAAAGCTGCCATCCGCCTGAACTACGGCATGCAGCGCGTGCGCGGCGGTGGCAACGCGGTGCGCGCCGTCGCGTGTCTGCCATCGCTGACGGGTGCGTGGCGCGAGCGGTCGGGCGGTCTATTGTTGTCGTCGTCGGGATGGGCACCGGTCGACAACGCCGCGCTCGAGCGCCCGGACTTGCTGCCGGCTTGGCCGAATAAGCTGCCGCGCAGCATCAATATGAACGCAATCGGCGACGCCTTGCTCCATCCGGGCGATGCTGCGTTCGGGCCGAAAATCGAAGCCCTGATCGTCTACAACTCGAACCCGGTCGCCGTTGCGCCGGACTCGGCGAAAGTTGCGGCTGGCTTCGCGCGCGAGGACTTGTTCACCATCGTGCTCGAGCACTTCCAGACCGATACAGCCGACTACGCCGACCTGATCTTTCCGGCGACCACGCAGCTCGAGCACCTCGACGTCCACAAGTCGTACGGCCACACGCACATCATGGCGAACCTGCCGGCCATACCGCCGGTGGGCGAATCTCGTCCGAACACCGATTTCTTCCGCGGCCTTGCCCGCGCGATGCATCTCACCGAGCCTGCTCTCTTCGAAACGGATGAGCAGATCGCGTCGAAAGCCTTTCGCTGGGACGACCCCACGCTGAACGGCCGCGGATGGGAAGCACTGAAGGCGTCGCGCTGGCTCGAACTCGACATTCCCGACGCGCCGCTCGCGCACGGAGGATTCCGCACGCCATCAGGAAAGTGCGAGTTCTTCAGCGAACGTCTCGCACGCGAAGGCATGGACCCGCTGCCGGATTACCTTCCGCCGTACGAGTCGGCGGAAGCGGCGCCGGAGCTCGTCGCGCGCTATCCGCTCGCGATGATCTCGCCGCCCGCGCGCAACTTCCTGAACAGCAGCTTCGTGAACATCGAAAGTCTGCGCGCGACGGAAGCAGAGCCGCATCTCGATATTCATCCGGCCGACGCGGACGCGCGCGGTATCGCGGACGGCGCGCAGGTGCGCATTTTCAATGATCGCGGGTCGATGCAGGCGCGTGCGCGCGTCACCGATAGGGCGCGCGAAGGCGTGGTCGTCGGCTTGTCGATCTGGTGGAAGAAGTTGTCCCCCGATGGCTGCAACGCCAATCAAGTAACGAGCCAGGCTTTGACCGATCTGGGGGGATCGGCGACGTTCTACGATTGCCTGGTGGAAGTGGAGTCAGTGCATTGAGAAGTATGGAAAGACCCGACCCGAAGTGGTCTGAAATGCGGCGTCTAACCGGATTGTCGGAACGGAAGCGAGCGGCTAGCATCCTGTTTTCGCACGACCATTCGGAAATTAAATAAGGAGACGCCGTATGGAGAAACTCTGGCTGAAATCGTATCCGGCCGGCGTACCCGCGGAGATCGACGTGTCGGCGTACCGGTCGGTCTCACAGTTGCTCGAAGACAGTTTTCGCAACAACCGCGACCGTCGCGCCTTCCTCTGCATGGGGCAGGCGATCACTTACGGCGAGCTCGACGACATGTCGAAAAAGCTCGCTGCGTGGTTGCAGCACAGGGGACTGAAACGCGGCGCGCGCGTCGCGCTGATGATGCCGAACGTGCTGCAATACCCGGTCGCCATTGCCGCTGTGCTGCGCGCGGGCTATATCGTCGTGAACGTGAATCCGCTGTACACGCCGCGCGAGCTTGAACATCAGCTTCGCGACAGCGGCGCGGAGGCCATCGTCATTCTGGAGAACTTCGCGACCACGCTCGAAGCCGTGATCAAGAACACGGCGATCAAGCATGTCGTCGTCGCCGCAATGGGCGACCTGATGGGCATGAAAGGCCTGCTGGTGAATCTCGTCGTCCGCAAAGTGAAGAAGATGGTGCCTGCGTTCAATCTGCCAGGCAGCATCCGCTTCAACGATGCGATCAGCGAAGGCAGCCGCCACGCGCTGGAGCCGGTCGCGCAGACACCGGAGGACGTCGCGTTCCTCCAGTACACCGGCGGCACCACCGGCGTGGCGAAGGGCGCGACGCTGACGCATCGGAACCTGATCGCCAACGTGCTGCAATCGGAAGTGTGGCTGGAACCGGCGCGCAGACAGCGGCCCGACATCGACCAGTTCGTGTGCGTCGTCGCGCTGCCGCTGTATCACATCTTCGCGTTGACGGTGTGCGGCATGCTCACCATCCGCACGGGCGGGCTGGGCGTGCTGATTCCGAATCCGCGCGATATCGCGGGCACCATCAAGGGACTGAAGGGCATTCCCATCAACACGTTCCCGGCGGTGAACACGCTCTATAACGCGTTGCTGAATCATCCCGACTTCTCGAAGCTGGATTTCTCCAAGCTGATCGCGGCGAACGGCGGCGGCATGGCGGTTCAGGAAGCGGTCGCAAAGCGCTGGTTCGCGGTGACCGGCGTGCCTATCGTCGAAGGCTATGGGCTGTCGGAGACTTCGCCCTGCGTCACGTGCAATCCCGTGACGGCCACCGAGTACACCGGCACCATCGGCTTGCCGCTGCCATCGACCGAAGTCTCGATCCGCGACGACGACAACAACGAAGTGCCGCTCGGCCAGGCGGGCGAGATCTGCATCAAGGGACCGCAGGTGATGGCGGGCTACTGGAATCGCCCGGACGAAACGGCCAAGGTGATGACGCCCGATGGTTTCTTCCGCTCAGGCGATGTCGGCGTGTTCGACGAGCGCGGCTACGTGAAGATCGTCGATCGCAAGAAGGACATGATTCTCGTCTCGGGCTTCAACGTGTATCCGAACGAAATCGAGGATGTCGTGGCGATGCTGCCGGGCGTGTTCGAAGTGGCCGCGGTCGGCGTGAAGGATCAGAATTCGGGCGAGGCGGTGAAGCTCTTTATCGTGCGCAAGGACGACAACCTGACCGAAGCGGACGTGATCGCGTTCTGCAAGGAACGGCTGACGGGCTATAAGCGGCCGCGCATCATCGAGTTTCGCAAGGACTTGCCGAAGAGCAATGTGGGCAAGATCCTTCGCCGCGAGTTGCGCGACGGTACAGTCTGACCGGATCGCGCTCACTCGATAAAAGCCTTCGCGTCGCAAGACGCGAAGGCTTTTTTCATGGCGCGAGGCAAAAGCTCGAGACGAAAAAAAGGCGCCCAAAGGCGCCTTTTAAGGAATACGACGTTGTTACGAGCTTCTTAGAACTTGTGGCGGATACCGACCAGCGCTGCCACCTGGTTCGACGTCGACGACGGCGACAGGCCGTTGATGTTGGCGACTGCGGCGCCACGCGTCGAGTCCGTGCCCGAAGCGTGCTGATACACGCCGTCGATATACACGTCCGTGCGCTTCGACAGGAAGTAGTCCGCGCCCAGCATGCCTTGGTGATACTTGGCATTGCCCAGGCCGTAACCCTTCGTGTAGTCGTAGGCAGCGCCAACCAGCAGAGCCGGGGTCAGCTGATACTTGAAGTTGATTTCGGCGTTGTGGAACTTGCCCGTGCCGCCCGTGTAGCCAGCCGGGTTCAGACCCGTGCCTGCTTCCCTGCCGACATCCTTGAACTGCGTGTTGCTATACGTTGCGCCGACCGTTGCTGCGCCGAACGTGTAAGCCGCGCCTGCCGAGATCACTTGCTGCGTATGAGCCGAAGCGTAGCCGGAATACACGCGGCTGCCGCCCATGTTCGAGCCCGTCGTGCTCGACGCCGGCGTGTTGCCGAAGAACGAGTAGTTCGGGTCCTTGACGTTCAGGTAGCCCGCGCCCAATTGCAGCGGACCTTGCGAGTAGCCGAGGCCGACCGACCAAATCTGGTTGCGGTTGAACTGGCCAGCGTTGCCGCCGAGGCTATACAGACCGCCGAACGTGAAGCCTGCGTAATTGGCGCTCGTGAACTTGATCGCGTTGTTCACGCGGTTCGAGTTGTTCATGTTGTCGAGGTCGCCCGGGTGCGCACCGTAGTACGTCGCCCACTGGCTGCCGACTTCGAACGCACCGGTGAAGTCGACCACGGAGTCATACTGGCGACCCAGCGTGACCGTGCCGAATTGCGCCGTCGACAGCCCCACATACGCCTGACGGCCGAACTCCGAGCCGCCTTGGGCGAGACGGCCGTTGAACACGTTGAAGCCGTTCTCCAACACGAACAGGGCCTTCAGGCCGCCGCCCAGATCTTCCGTGCCACGCAGGCCCCAACGGCTGCCCTGCACGTTGCCGCTGCTCATTGCATACAGCTTTTGACCGCCGACATTATTGGAATAGACGAAACCTGCGTCGATGATGCCGTACAGCGTCACGCTGCTCTGCGCATGTGCGGCGCCAGCGAAGACGCCCAATGCTGCGAGAGCGAGAAGCGACTTTTTCATTGTGTAGATCTCCAAGGAGTGTTTTGCGACTTGTTTGGCAAGGTCACTGTTCTAGCGCCAGTGTGTTGACGGCCCCTGCCGGGGTCTTCTTTGCGAAGTGACACGTAATGTAACAAACACGACTTTTCGCACAAAGGAAAAGGGACCGCGCCCGCGGCTACGTGTGACGTTTACGCAACATGCGCTAAAATCCTGGTTTTGCAGCAGTTTTGCGAGTCGTGTTTGCCCTAATTACAAAAAATGGCGCTCGCCGACGGCCGTTTTCGCATGTCTGACCGGGGAGAATAGGGATTGCTAACTGTCCTGTACGACGTTGCGCGAAACGATGACATCAACAACGAGGTGAGAACATGACGCTCGACGAAATCATTGGCGAGTTCGATCGCGGCCTGCGTTCCATGACCGGAGTGAGCCGCATGTCGCGGCCTGTACCGCAATCGAACATGCCGGTTCTCGTGGAGGGCGGCGTGGTCGCTGATGCGCCGCAGCTCACGGACGAAGAGAAGGCTCATTCGGCCGGTCTGATGCGTGTGAATCATGTAGGCGAAGTCTGCGCGCAGGCGCTTTATCAGGCGCAAAAGCTCGCGACTCAATCGCCGGGCTTGAAGGCGAGCTTCGAGCAGGCCGCCCGCGAAGAGGAAGATCACCTCGCATGGACGTCGCAGCGTCTCAAAGACCTCGACTCGCGCCCGAGCCTTCTCAATCCGCTGTGGTATGCGGGCGCGCTCGCCATCGGTTTCGTCGCGGGCCGCTTCGGCGACCGCGCGAGCCTCGGCTTCATGGCGGAAACCGAGCGCCAGGTGGAACAGCATCTCGACGGCCACATGAAAACGCTGCCTGCGACCGACTACGCTTCTCGCGCGATCGTCGAACAGATGCGGCAGGACGAAAGCGCGCACGCAGCAGCCGCCATCGGCGCGGGTGGATCGGAGATGCCGTTTCCAGTCCGTCTCGTGATGCGAGCGGCGGCGAAGGTGATGACGCGCACCGCATACTACGTTTAGGCGCCAAAGTGTCGCGCGAGGCGCTTTGTATGAACAATGCAACCTGTCGAGCGCCCGCGAGCGCTCGCGGAAACCGTTACATTTCACACGTCTGCGGCGCGGATGTTCATACTTTACGTTCGCTTCCCGCACTAGTTCTCTAATTTCAAACGATTTTCCCCTTCCTCCTGGCAATAAGTCCGTTCGCTAAGTCCTTGTTCTAGCGAGTAAAAGCTCCCCGAAAAAAAGCCGCGCGTCTTGACCGAGGAAATCCGTTCCTCTAAAGTGGGAGACAGTGTGAGAAAGTGGTTGTTTGTGTGATCCGGCGACTACTTTTCGGCAGTTTCAAGGCATGTGCGGCGTCTCGGTGGGCATCGACAGTCAGGCAGCGACAAACGGGGAGAAGGGCGAGTGTTCCAAGGGGCGTCGGCGCTGACGCTCGATGCGAAAGGGCGGATGTCGGTTCCGTCCCGCTATCGGGAGGCGCTGCAAGGGCAGGCAGAAGGCCGGGTGACGCTCACGAAGAGCCCGGATGGATGCCTGTTGCTGTTTCCTCGCCCGGAGTGGGAAGTCTTTCGCGCCAAGGTTGCCGCGCTTCCCATGGAAGCCATGTGGTGGCGGCGCATTTTCCTCGGTAACGCAATGGATGTCGAACTCGATACCGCCGGGCGCGTGCTGGTCTCGCCCGAGCTTCGTGCTGCCGCTTCGCTCGAAAAAGAAGTGACGCTGCTCGGCATGGGCGCGCACTTCGAATTATGGGACTCGCAGACGTACGCGGCGAAGGAAGCCGCAGCCATGGCGCAGGGCATGCCCGAAGCGCTGAAGAACTTCACTTTCTGACGCGGCGCTGAAAAACATGGCACCTGCGATGGGAAATGACTTGCAGCATCGCACGGTGCTGTTGAAGGAAGCGGTAGACGGACTGATCACGCGCGCCGACGGTATCTATATAGATGGCACCTTCGGGCGCGGCGGTCATAGCCGGGCGGTATTGCAGCGGCTGGGCGAAGCAGGGCGGCTGATCGCGTTCGACAAGGACCCGCTCGCCATCGCCACGGCGCAACAGATTCAGGATCCGCGCTTTTCGATCGTGCATGACAGCTTCGCCGCGTTGCGAAGCGCGGCAACGGAGCGCGGGATAGAACGGGTGTCGGGCGTGTTGCTGGACCTCGGGGTGTCGTCGCCGCAGGTGGACGACCCCGAGCGCGGTTTCAGTTTCCGCGCGGAAGGTCCGCTCGACATGAGGATGGACCCGACTCGCGGCGAGTCGGCGGCCGAGTGGCTCGCGCGGGCCACGGTGCAGGAAATGACGGAGGTGATCAGAGATTATGGGGAAGAACGGTTTGCTTTTCAGATTGCAAAGGCGCTTGTTGCTCGCAGGGCAGAGTCCGACCGTCTTGGGCCTCTCGTCAGCACGCGCGAGCTTGCCGAAATCGTGGGTCACGTCGTCAAGACCCGTGAAAAGGGCAAGGACCCGGCAACTCGCACCTTTCAGGCTATACGGATTCACATCAATCAAGAGCTTGCGGAGCTGCAAGTAGTTCTTGAATCGGCACTTTCGTTGTTGGAGCAAGGGGGGCGGCTGGTCGTGATCAGCTTTCATTCGCTCGAAGACCGGATCGTCAAGCGGTTCATGCAGGCGCAATCCAGCGCGCCGGCGGTGGACCGTCGTTTGCCGATCCGCGCGGTCGATCTGCCGAGTCCGCCTCTGCGGATCGTCGGCCGCGTGTTTCCGAGCGATGCCGAAGTTGCCGACAACCCGCGCGCCCGGTCCGCGGTCATGCGTATCGCGGAGCGCATCGCGCCATGAACCGTCTCAACATCTTTCTCCTGATCGTCGTGCTCGGGTGCGCGCTGTCGGTCGTCAGCGCCACGAACAAGCAGCGGCAGGTGTTCATCGAATTGCAGCGGGCGCAGTCGCAGGAGCGCCAGCTTCAGCAGGATTACGCGCAGTTCCAGTATCAGCAGAGCGCATTGTCGAAGACTTCGCGCATCGAGCAGTTGGCCACTAACTCACTGAAGATGCAGCCCGCAACAACCGGCCGCACGCAATACCTGACCTACGACCCGGCGACCGCGAAGGCCGCCGATGCACCCATGCCGCCGCCGTTGCCCGCCTCGGCGCCGTCCGCACGCGGAGTCAAACGATGAAGAAATCCGCGAAGCAGAAGGACGTCGCCTACACGCCGAACCCGATTCTCGCCGTGCGCCTGCCCATGTGGCGCTCGAAGCTCGTCGTGTTCCTGCTTTTCATGGCGTTCGTCGCGCTGGCCGCGCGCGCCTTCTGGATTCAGGGCCCGGGCAACGCTTTCTTCAAGAAGCAGGGCGAAAGCCGCTATCAGCGCACGCTGGAAATGCCCGCCACGCGCGGCCAGATCCGTGACCGCAACGGCCTCGTGCTCGCCACGAGCCTGCCCGTGAAAGCAATTTGGGCGATTCCCGAAGCCGTCCCGAACGATCTCGGTGCGGACAAGCTCGCCGAACTCGCGAAGCTGCTCGACATGACGCAGAAGGACCTGCGCGCGAAGCTGTCGATGGATAAGACGTTCGTCTACGTGAAGCGTCAGGTTCCGCTCGAAGTCGCGCAGAAGGTGGCGGCGCTGGACATTCCGGGCATCTATTCGCGCGGCGAATACAAGCGCTTCTATCCGGAAGGCGAAATCACCGCGCACCTGATCGGCTTTACTAATATTGAAGACAAGGGCCAGGAAGGCGTCGAGCTCGGCGACCAGAGCGTGCTGGCCGGCACGCCGGGCATGCGTCGCGTCATCAAGGACCGGATGGGGCATATCGTCGAGGACGTCGACGAACAGGTCGTGCCGCATAACGGCCAGGACGTCGAGCTTTCGATCGACAGCAAGATTCAGTACATCGCGTACACGGACCTGAAAGCGGCCGTCGAAAAGACGAAGGCGAAGGCCGGCGCTGCGATGGTGATCGACGTGAAGACGGGCGAAGTGCTCGCGCTCGTCAACTATCCCACCTACAACCCGAACGACCGCTCGCGCATGACCGGCGAGCAGTTGCGCAACCGCATTCTGACGGACACTTTCGAGCCGGGCTCGATCATGAAGCCGTTCACCGTTTCGCTCGCGCTCGATCTGCATCGCGTGACGCCTAATACGCTCGTCGAAACGGGCGGCGGCGTGTTCGTACTGGACGGCGCGCGCATCACGGACGACTCCGGTTTCGGCACGCTCACCGTCGGCGGCGTGATTCAGAAGTCGAGCAATATCGGCGCCACCAAAATTGCGATGCAATTGCGGCCCGAGGAAATGTGGAACATGTACACGAGCCTGGGTCTCGGTCAGGCGCCGAAAGTCGGTTTTCCGGGCGCCGTCACCGGACGTCTGCGGCCGTGGAAGAGCTGGCGGCGCATCGAGCAGGCGACCATGTCCTATGGCTACGGCTTGTCGGCGTCGCTGTTCCAGCTGGCTCGCGCGTACACCGCCATCGCGCATGACGGCATGATTCTGCCGGTCTCGATTTTCCGCACGCCGGGCGAGCAGCCGCCGGTGGGCCAGCAGGTCTTCTCGCCGACCACTGCGCGCGAGGTTCGCGCCATGCTCGAGACGGTCGTGTCGAAGAACGGCACGTCGCCGGATGCGGCGGTGCCGGGCTATCGCGTCGGCGGCAAGAGCGGCACGGCGTACAAGCACGCGGGCCGCGGCTACGATCACTCGAAGTACCGCGCGTCGTTCGTCGGCATGGCGCCGATGCCGAATCCGCGCATCGTGGTGGCCGTATCGGTCGACGAACCGACCGCGGGCAGCCACTTCGGCGGCCAGGTATCGGGGCCGGTGTTCTCGGGCATCGTCGGCGATACGCTGCGCGCGCTGAACGTGCCGCCGGACATGCCGGTCAAGCAAATGGTCGTGACGGACGAGTCGAATTCCGCCGCGCAAGCGTCCGCGCACCCCGCGAGCGCGAACGGTTCGAACAACGCGAACACGGCGAAGAAGGTGGCCGTGTCGAGCAACACGAAGACACATCCGGGAGTCGTGCGATGAGCGCGCCCCGTCAAAGCAAGATGCAGAAGGACGTTTCACACGCCGTTCAATGGCTGCGCGCGCACGCGCGGCCCGAGGCCCAGTTGCACGCCGACACGCGCTCGCTGAAAGGCGGCGACGTGTTCCTGGCGTACGCCGTCGACGGCGCGGACAACCGGCCGTATCTCGACACGGCGCTCGGCGCGGGCGCGGCTGCCGCGCTGTATCAGCCGGAGAACTTCGCGGGACAGCCGGACGCTTCGAAGGCGCTCGCCGTGCCCGCGCTCAACGAACTCGCGGGTCCCATTGCGTCCGCGTGGTACGGCGAGCCGAGCGCGTCGATGCTCACCGTCGGCGTGACGGGCACCAACGGCAAGACCTCGTGCAGCCAGTGGATCGCCACGGCGCTGACCGCGCTCGGTCGGCCGTGCGCGATCATCGGCACGCTCGGCATCGGCATGCCGGGCAAGCTCGCGTCCACCGGCTTCACCACGCCGGATGCGCCGCAGCTTCAGCGCAGCCTCGCGCAACTGAAGGCGCAAGGCGCGGAGGCTGTCGCAATGGAAGTCTCGTCGCATGCGCTGCATCAGGGGCGCGTGAACGGCACGGACTTCGACATCGCCATCTTCACGAATCTCACGCAGGATCATCTCGACTATCACGGCACCTTCGAGGCTTACGAAGCCGCGAAAGCGCGTCTTTTCGCGTGGCCATCGCTGAAAACGGCCATTGTCAATCGCGACGATGCCGCCGGTCAGCGCCTCATCGAATCGCTGCGCGGCAAGGTCCGCACGATTGCGTACGCCGTCGACATGCCGGCCGATGCCCCGCCGAGCGCCGACGCCGTGCTGCTCGCGAGCCGCGTGCGCGCAACCGCAACGGGCACCGCGTTTCATCTTTCGTCCGATTGGGGCGAGGCCGAAGTCGAAGTGAACACGCTCGGCGCGTTCAACGTGAGCAACCTGCTCGCGGTGCTCGGCGTGCTGCTGGAAGTCGGCGTTCCGTTCGATGCCGCGCTCGCGCGAATCTCGAAGCTCGAATCGGTCAACGGCCGAATGGAGCGTCTCGGCGGCCGGCTGCAAAACGATGAGCCGCTCGTCGTGATCGACTACGCCCACACGCCCGACGCGCTCGAAAAAACGCTCGCTGCGCTGCGCCCGATCGCTGCCGCGCGCGGCGGCGAGCTCGTGTGCATGTTCGGCTGCGGCGGCGACCGCGACGCCACCAAGCGTCCGCTGATGGGCGAAATCGCCGAGCGTCTCGCGGACCAGATCGTCGTCACGAGCGACAATCCGCGCAGCGAAGATCCGCTCGCCATCATCGACCAGATTGCCGCCGGCATGAAGAACGCGGCGAACGCACGGCGCATCGAGGATCGCGCGAGCGCCATTCTGCAGGCGCTGCGCTCGGCGGCGCGGGAAGATGTCGTACTGCTCGCCGGCAAAGGACACGAGGCCACGCAGGAAATCATGGGCAAGAAGCGCGCGTTCTCGGATCAGGATCACGCGCGCCTCGCGCTTGCCGCACGCGCCACGCAACAACGCGGAGGCGGCGAATGACGATGTTCACCTTGCGCGAAGCTGCCGCGCTGATTCCCGGCGCGGTCTTTCAGGGCGACGAAGCAATCGCCATCGAACGCGTCGTGACCGACAGCCGCGCCGTGCAGGCGGGCGATCTGTTCGTCGCGGTGAAGGGCGATCGCTTCGATGCGCATGACTTCCTCGATCAGGTGGCGAAGAGCGGCGCGGCCGCCGCGCTCGTCTCGCGCGATGTACGCAATTCCGATGCCTGGCCGCTGCCAGTCATCAAGGTAAAGGACACGCGTGCGGCGCTCGGTGCGCTGGCGCACGGCTGGCGCAAGCGCTTCAGCATGCCGCTGGTGGCCGTCACCGGCAGCAACGGCAAGACGACGGTCAAGGAGATGATCGCGTCGATCTTCGCGGCGGCAGTCGGCGAAGACGCGCGCCTCGCGACCGCGGGCAACTTCAACAACGACATCGGACTGCCGCTCACGCTGTTTCGCCTGAACGCGGCGCATCGGCTCGCGGTGGTCGAGCTCGGCATGAATCATCCCGGCGAGACGGACGCGCTCGGCAAGATCGCTGCGCCGACTGTCGCCGTCGTGAACAACGCGCAGCGCGAGCATCAGGAGTTCATGGCGACGGTCGAGGCCGTTGCGCTCGAACATGCATCCGTCATTCATGCGCTCGGCGAAACGGGCACGGCCGTGTTTCCCGCCGACGACCACTACGCGAGCATCTGGCGCGTGGCGGCCACGGGCAATCCGATCATGGATTTCGCGCTGTCCGACGACGAATCGAAGGCCGCAGTCACGGGCACGGTCGACGGCGCGACGGTTCACGTCCGCACGCCGCAAGGCCGCGTCGACATCGCGCTCAACGTGCTCGGCGAACACAACGCGCGCAATGCGCTCGCGGCCACGGCCGCCGCGCTGGCGGCGGGCGTATCGCTCGACGTCATCAAGCGCGGCCTCGAAGCGTTCCAGCCGGTGAAGGGCCGCTTGCAGGTTAAGCGCGCGGTGACGGGCGCGCTCGCGGGCGCGACCATCATCGACGACACGTACAACTCCAATCCCGATTCCATGCGCGCCGCCATCGACGTGCTCGCGGCGCAGGCCGCGCCGCGCGTCCTCGTGATGGGCGACATGGGCGAAGTCGGTGAAGAAGGGCCGGCGTTTCATCGCGAAGTCGGCGCGTATGCGGCCGAGCGCGGCATCGACGCGTTGTTCGCGCTCGGCGACGCCAGCCGCGATTCCGTGAACGCATTCCACGCGGCGGCGTCGAAGCAGACCGCCGTTCATTTCGACGACGTCGCCGCGCTCATCGACGCCCTTCAGCAAGCCGGGTTCGGACCCTGCGCAACGTATCTCGCGAAAGGCTCGCGCTTCATGAAGATGGAGCGCGTGGTGGACGCCCTGACGAGCCCACAACAACCCGCGGCGGGCCATGCGCCCGCTGCACACTGACTCACAGAAAGAGAAGGATCAGCATGCTACTCGCACTCGCGCAATGGCTTCAGAATGACGCCAGCTTCATGCGCGTGTTCACCTACATTACGTTCCGCGCGGTGGGCGCCACCGCGACGGCGCTTTTGATCGGTCTCTTCTGCGGCCCGTGGGTCATCCGCAAGCTGACCGCGATGAAAGTCGGTCAGGCGGTGCGCAAGGACGGCCCGCAAACGCACCTCGTCAAGTCGGGCACGCCGACGATGGGCGGCGTGCTGATCCTCATGGGCATCGCTGTTTCCACGCTTCTCTGGGCCGATCTCACGAACCGCTTCGTGTGGATCGTGATGCTCGTCACGTTCGGCTATGGCGTGATCGGCTGGGTGGACGACTATCGCAAGGTCGTGCACAAGGACCCGCGTGGCATGTCGTCGCGCGAGAAGTATTTCTGGCAGTCGGTCATCGGCCTGTTCGCGGCCGTGTATCTCGCGTTCAGCGTGTCCGAGGCGAGCAACACGCGCGTGTTCGATCTCTTCATGGCGTGGGTGCGCAGCGGCCTCTCGATGGGCCTGCCCGCGCGCGCCGACCTCATGTTGCCGTTCCTCAAGTCGATCACGTATCCGCTCGGCGTGTGGGGCTTCATCGCGATGACGTACTTCGTGATCGTGGGGTCGAGCAATGCGGTCAACCTCACCGATGGTCTCGACGGTCTCGTCATCATGCCCGTCGTGCTGGTAGGCGCGTCGCTCGGCGCGTTCGCGTACGTCATGGGCAGCTCGGTATATTCGAAGTACCTGCTCTTTCCGCACATTCCCGGCGCGGGCGAACTGCTGATCTTCTGCTCGGCGATGGGCGGCGCGGGCCTCGCCTTCCTCTGGTACAACACGCATCCCGCGCAAGTCTTCATGGGCGATGTTGGCGCGCTCGCGCTCGGCGGCGCGCTCGGCACCATCGCGGTAATCGTCCGTCAGGAGATCGTGCTGTTCATCATGGGCGGCATTTTCGTGGCGGAAACGCTCTCCGTCATGTTGCAAGTCTTCTGGTTCAAGTTCACGAAGCGCCGTTACGGAGAAGGCCGGCGCTTCTTCAAGATGGCGCCGCTCCACCACCACTACGAACTGTCCGGCTGGACGGAAACGCAAGTGGTGGTGCGCTTCTGGATCATCACGTTGATGTTGTGTCTCTTCGGCTTGTCGACGCTCAAGTTGCGTTGATCGTGCACGTCTGCGGTTTCTTCGGTTTCAGGAAAGGGTAAAGCGATGTTTGGCGAGAAGTTTTCCGGTCGGCAAAGTCCGATGGTGCTCGTGCTGGGGCTCGGTGAATCCGGCCTCGCGATGGCGCGCTGGTGCGCCAGGCACGGATGCCGGCTGCGGATTGCCGATACGCGCGAGAACCCGCCGAATCTGTCGGAACTGGTGATTCACAACATCGACGCGGAGTTCGTCGGCGGCGCGTTCACGACCGAACTGCTCGATGGCGGCATCGAACTGCTGGCCATCAGCCCCGGACTTTCGCCGCTCGCGCCGGACCTCGCGCCGCTCATCGCGGCGGCGAAGGAGCGCGGCATTCCGGTGTGGGGCGAACTCGAACTGTTCGCGCAGGCGCTCGCCGGTCTTGCCGTGAACGGTTACGAGCCGAAGGTGCTCGCGATAACCGGCACCAACGGCAAGACGACGACCACCGCGCTCACCGGTCTTCTGTGCGAACGCGCGGGCAAGCGCGTGGCGGTCGCGGGCAACATCAGCCCGGCGATGCTCGACAAGCTCGCCGAAGCCATCGATCAAACTGCGCTGCCGGACGTCTGGGTGCTCGAACTCTCCAGCTTCCAGCTCGAAACATCGCACAGCTTCGCGCCGGATGCGGCAGCCGTGCTCAACATCACGCAGGATCATCTCGACTGGCACGGCGGCCTGGACGCCTACGCCGCCGCGAAGGGCCGCATCTTCGGGCCGCGCACGGTGCGCGTGCTGAATCGGGACGACGCCCGCACGATGGCGCTCGCCGCGAATATCGCGCAAGACCGCGTGGTGACGTTCGGGCTGGATGAGCCGTCGAAGGTCGGCGACTACGGCCTGTTGCGCGACAACGGCATTGCGTGGCTTGCGCAAGGCATCGACCGCGACGCCGCCGACGAACCCGCGCCGTCGCGCCGCCGCAAGCAGGACGTCGCCGCGCCTAACGTCGTCGCCAAGCGGCTGATGCCGTCGGACGCGCTGCGCATTCGCGGCCTGCACAACGCGGCCAATGCGCTCGCCGCGCTCGCGCTCGCCCGCGCGATCGACTTGCCGCTCGCCGCGCTGTTGCACGGCTTGCGCGAATATCGCGGCGAACCGCATCGCGTGGAAGTGATCGCTCAGATCGACGGCGTCGATTACGTGGACGACAGCAAGGGCACGAACGTCGGTGCGACGGTCGCCGCGCTCGATGGCCTCGCGCAGCGCGTCGTGCTGATCGCGGGCGGCGACGGCAAAGGTCAGGACTTCTCGCCGCTCGAAGCGCCGGTTGCGCGCTGGGCGCGTGCCGTGATGCTGATCGGCCGCGACGCGCCGCGCATTCGCGAGACGCTCGCATCCACCGGCGTCGCGCTCGAAGATCACGCCACGCTCGAAGCCGCGACCGAGGCGGCATCGCGCATCGCCGAGCCGGGCGACGCCGTGTTGCTGTCGCCCGCGTGCGCGAGCCTCGACATGTTCAGGAACTACGCACACCGCGCCGACGTGTTTCGCAGCGCGGTCGAAGATATCGCCGCCGCGCGGGGAGTGATGCTATGAGCTGGTCGGACCGCTTCGGATCCAAAATCACCGGGCAGCGGAACGCGGTTCCGAACGATTCGCTCGCCGGCCGCTCGGGCGGCATTTCGAGCGCGGTCAACGGCGTGCGTCCCGCGCGCTCGCGCATGCTCGACTACGATCACTCGCTCTTATGGGTGACCATCGCGTTGCTCGGGCTCGGCATTGTGATGGTGTATTCCGCGTCCATCGCCATGCCGGATTCGCCCAAGTACGCGCAGTACCGCGACTATCACTTCCTCGTGCGGCACCTCGTTTCGGTTTCGACGGCGCTCGTGGGCGCGGTCATCGCGTTCAAGATTCCGGTGAAGACCTGGGACAAGCTCGCGCCCAAGCTCTTTCTCGTCGCGCTGGTGATGCTCGTCATCGTGTTGATTCCGCATATCGGCAAGGGCGTGAACGGCGCGCGCCGCTGGATTCCGCTCGGCATCACGAACATGCAGCCGTCCGAAATCATGAAGCTCGCGGTCACCATCTACGCCGCGAACTACACGGTGCGCAAGCAGGAGTTCATGCACAGCTTCGGCAAGGGCTTCCTGCCGATGGCCGTGGCGGTCGGCGCGGTCGGTGCGCTGTTGCTGCTGGAACCGGACATGGGCGCGTTCATGGTGATCGCCGCCATTGCGATGAGCGTGCTGTTCCTCGGCGGCGTGAACGGCAAGCTCTTCGGCGGGCTGGTGCTCACGGCGGTCGGCACGTTCACGATGCTCGTGTGGCTCTCGCCGTGGCGTCGCGAGCGGATCTTCGCTTATCTCGATCCGTGGGACGACCGCTACGCGCAGGGCAAGGCGTATCAGCTGACGCATTCGCTGATCGCGTTCGGGCGCGGCGAGTGGTTCGGCGTCGGTCTCGGCGGCAGCGTCGAGAAGCTCAACTATCTGCCGGAAGCGCATACCGACTTCATTCTTGCGGTGATCGGCGAGGAACTCGGTTTCGTCGGCGTCATCTGCGTGATTCTGCTGTTCTACTGGATCGTGCGCCGCGCGTTCGAAATCGGCCGCCAGGCATTGGCGCTAGATCGCACGTTCGCGGGCTTGATGGCGAAGGGCGTCGGCATCTGGTTCGGCGCGCAGACGTTCATCAACATGGGCGTGAACCTCGGTCTTCTGCCGACCAAGGGCCTGACGCTGCCGCTCGTCAGCTACGGCGGCTCGGGCATCTTGCTGAACTGCGTCGCGCTCGCGGTGCTGCTGCGCGTCGATTACGAAAATCGCGTGCTCATGCGCGGAGGCAAAGTATGAGCGCGCAACGCCCCACGCTGATGGTCATGGCGGGCGGCACCGGCGGCCACGTGTTTCCGGGGCTCGCGGTCGCGCACTGGATGCAGGCGCGCGGCTGGCGCGTCGTCTGGCTCGGCAACGCGAGCGGCATGGAAGCGACGCTCGTCCCGAAGCACGGCATCCCGATGGAATGCGTGCGCTTCGGCGGCGTGCGCGGCAAGGGCATCAAGACGAAGCTGATGCTGCCGGTGAATCTCATGCGCGCGTGCTCGCAAAGTCTGCGTGTGCTGCGTCAGGTGAAGCCCGACGTGGTGCTCGGCATGGGCGGCTACATCACGTTTCCGGCGGGCATCATGACGAAGCTCGCGGGCTGCCCGCTCGTGCTGCACGAGCAGAACTCCATCGCGGGTCTCGCGAACAAGGTGCTCGCGCATCTCGCGAAGCGCGTGCTCGTCGCGTTTCCCAATGCTCTGCCGAATGCCGAATGGACCGGCAATCCCATTCGCGCGGAACTTACGTCGACATTGCCGCCCAAAGAACGCTACGCGTCGCGCACGGGCAAGCTGAACGTGCTCGTCGTCGGCGGGAGTCTCGGCGCGGCCGCGCTGAACGAAACGGTGCCGAAGGCGCTCGCGCTGCTGGCGCCGGATGAGCGCCCGCGCATCGTGCATCAGGCGGGCGCGAAGCATATCGAAGCATTGCAGGCGAACTACGCGGCGGCAGGTCTTTCGCGCGGCGAAGACTTGCAGCTCGTGCCGTTCATCGAGGACATGGCGAGCGCGTACGCATCCGCCGATCTCGTGATTTGCCGCTCGGGCGCAATGACGGTGTCGGAGATCGCGGCGGTCGGCGTCGCGGCGCTCTTCGTGCCGTTCCCGTTCGCCGTCGACGATCACCAGACGACCAACGGCGCGTTCCTCGCGAAGAACGGCGCAGCGGAATTGATTCAACAACGCGACTTGTCGGCGGAAAAGCTCGCCGGCTGGTTGCGTGCGCAGACGCGCGACACGCTGGCGGAGATGGCCGCACGCTCGCGCGCCCTGGCGAAACCGGACGCGACCGAACGAGTCGCGACCGTGTGCGCCGACGTCGCCGGCGCGCGTCTTACCCGCCAAGCTCGGGAGGCACATTAAGTCATGAAACACATCGTCAAGCACATTCACTTCGTCGGCATCGGCGGGGCAGGAATGAGCGGCATCGCGGAAGTGCTGCTGAATCTCGGCTACCAGGTCAGCGGCTCGGACCTCTCGAAAAACGCCGTCACCGAGCGGCTGAAGGCACTGGGTGCGCGCGTCGAGATCGGGCACAACGAGCAGAACATCGAAGGCGCGAATGCGGTGGTCGTATCGACGGCCGTGCGTCCCGACAATCCCGAAGTGCTGGCCGCGCGCCATCGGCGCGTGCCGATCGTGCCGCGCGCCGTCATGCTCGCGGAACTCATGCGGCTGAAGCAGGGCATCGCCATTGCCGGCACGCACGGCAAGACCACGACG
Source organism: Caballeronia sp. SL2Y3 (assembly GCF_022879575.1). Lineage (NCBI taxonomy): Bacteria > Pseudomonadati > Pseudomonadota > Betaproteobacteria > Burkholderiales > Burkholderiaceae > Caballeronia > Caballeronia sp. SL2Y3. The sequence goes on along the minus strand of NZ_CP084260.1, from coordinate 2,357,009 downwards.
ACATCGCTCGTCGCGAGCGTGCTGGCCGCGGGCGGGCTCGATCCGACGTTCGTGATCGGCGGGCGTCTCATCAGCGCGGGCGCGAACGCGCGGCTCGGCACGGGCGATTTCATCGTCGCGGAAGCCGATGAATCGGATGCGTCGTTCCTCAATCTTTTCCCGGTGATCGAAGTCATCACGAACATCGACGCCGATCACATGGACACCTACGGCCACGACTTCGCGCGGCTCAAGCAGGCGTTCATCGAATTCACGCACCGGCTGCCGTTCTACGGCATCGCGGTGCTGTGCGTCGACGACCCGAACGTGCGCGAGATCCTGCCGTTCGTCTCGAAGCCGATCATCCGCTATGGCATCGGCGCCGACGCGCAGGTGCGCGCGGTGAACGTGGAGGCGCGCGACGGCCGCATGCATTTCACGACGCTGCGCGAAGATGCGCCGCCGCTCGATATCGTGCTGAACCTGCCGGGCCTGCACAACGTGCAAAACGCGCTCGCGGCCATCGCGATTGCGACTGAACTCGAAGTGGCGGATGCCGATATCCAGCGGGCGCTCGCCGAATTCAACGGTGTCGGCCGGCGCTTCCAGCGTTACGGCGACGTGAAGACGAACGACAACGAAGGCGCGTACACGCTGATCGACGACTACGGGCATCACCCGGTGGAAATGGCGGCGACCATCGCGGCGGCGCGCGGCGCGTTCCCGGACCGGCGTCTCGTGCTCGCGTTCCAGCCGCATCGCTACACGCGCACGCGCGACTGCTTCGAAGATTTCGTGAAGGTGCTCTCCACCGTGGACGCACTGGTTCTCACCGATGTTTATGCCGCAGGCGAAGCGCCGATCGTCGCCGCCGACGGCCGCGCGCTCGCACGCGCGATCCGCGTGGCGGGCAAGGTGGAGCCGGTATTCGTCGAAACGGTGGATGAAGTGCCGGACGCGGTGACGACGCTCGCGCGCAACGGCGACGTGGTGATCACCATGGGCGCGGGCTCCATCGGCGGTGTATGCGGACGGCTCGCGCAGAGCCAGCCGCAGTGAAGACAGCAACAAACGACGTCATGAGTAACACAGTGAACAACATCGATCCGAAGGTCTTCGGCAAAGTCGCGGTGCTTCTCGGCGGGAATTCCGCCGAGCGCGAAGTCTCGCTCAATTCGGGCCGCCTCGTGCTGGAAGGGCTGCGAGAGGCGGGCGTCGACGCGCACCCGTTCGATCCCGCCGAACGCCCGTTGTCGGATCTCAAGGCGGAAGGCTTCGAGCGCGCGTTCATCGCGCTGCACGGCGGCTACGGCGAGAACGGCCAGTTGCAAGGCGCGCTGGATTTTTACGGCATTCGCTATACGGGCAGCGGCGTGCTCGGCTCGGCGCTCGGCATGGACAAGCTGCGCACCAAGCTCGTGTGGCAGCAGACCGGCATTCCGACGCCGCCGTTCGAAACCGTCTATCGCGGCGACGACTACGCCGGGCGCGCGCAGGAAATCATCGCGAAGCTGGGACTGCCGCTGTTCGTGAAGCCGGCGAGCGAAGGCTCGAGCGTCGCGGTCATCAAGGTGAAGAGCGCGCAAAGGCTCGTGCCGGCGCTGGAAGAAGCCGCGAAGTTCGACAAGATCGTGATCGTCGAGCAGAGCATCGAAGGCGGCGGCGAGTACACGTGCTGCATCGCGGGCGATCTGGACCTGCCGGTCATCAAGATCGTGCCGGCGGGCGAGTTCTACGACTACCACGCGAAGTACGTCGCCGACGACACGAAGTATCTGATTCCCTGCGGCCTGACGGACGCCGAAGAAGCGCGCATGAAGCAACTCACGCAGCGCGCCTTCGACATGCTCGGCTGCACGGACTGGGGCCGCGCCGATTTCATGCTGGACGCCGACGGCAACCCGTACTTCCTGGAAGTGAACACCGCGCCGGGCATGACGGATCACTCGCTGCCGCCGAAAGCGGCGCGTGCGGTCGGCATCAGCTACAAGGATCTGGTTGTGAAGGTGCTGTCTCTCACCCTCAAGAACTGACGAAGCGCAACCATGTGGAACAACGTTCGCCAGATGAATCTCGCCGCAAGCGCGCTCAACGCCATGCTCGTGTTGATGCTGCTGTGCGCGGCGGGCGTCTACGCGATCCAGCGTCCCGAGTTTCGTCTGCGCGAGATTCAGATCGACGGCGATACGACGCACATCAATTCGCCGACGGTGCGCGCGAGCGTCGTGGGGCACCTGAAGGGCAACTTCTTCACCGTCGATCTCGACACCGCGCGCACCGCGTTCGAACAGATGCCGTGGGTGCGCCGCGCGAGCGTGCGTCGCGTGTGGCCGAACGCGATCGCCGTGACGCTGGAGGAATACAAGCCGCTCGGCACGTGGGGCAGCGATCAGTTGGTCAGCGTGGACGGCGAACTGTTCACCGCGAATCAGGGCGAACTGGACGACGACCTGCCCGCGTTCGACGGTCCGGAAGGCACGGCGAAGGAAGTGGTCGCGCGTTATCACGACTTCCAGAAGTGGTTCGCGCCGCTCGACGCGCAGCCCGAGGAAGTCACGTTGTCGCCGCGTTTCGCGTGGACCGTGAAGCTCTCGAACGGCACGCAGATCGAACTGGGCCGCGAGCGTAATCAGGACACGCTCGATGACCGTTGCAAGCGCTTCGTCGCGTCGTGGGCAGCGGTCACGGGGCGGTGGGGCAAGGACATCGAATATGCGGATTTGCGTTATCCCAACGGCTTCGCGATACGCGCCGCCGGCATGCGCTTCATCAACGACACCGACAAGGCCAAGAAGTAAGCAGACATCACAGGCATGAGCACGCTATGAGCAAAGACTACAAAGACCTGCTGGTTTCCCTCGACATAGGTACGTCGAAGGTGGTCGCGATCGTCGCCGAATTGAAGGGCGAAGGCCACTACGAGGTGATCGGACTCGGTCAGAGCGACTCGAAGGGGTTGAAAAAAGGCGTCGTGGTCAACATCGAGGCAACGGTGCAATCCATTCAGCGCGCGCTTGAAGAAGCCGAGCTGATGGCGGATTGCAAGATCACGAACGTCTTCACCGGCATCGCGGGCAGCCATATCCGCAGCTTCAACTCGAGCGGCATGGTCGCGATCAAGGACAAGGAAGTCACGCAGACGGACGTCGCCCGCGTGATCGAAACGGCCAAGGCGATCAACATTCCGACCGATCAGCAGGTGCTGCACATCCTGACGCAGGAATTCATCATCGACGGTCAGGAAGACGTGCGCGAGCCGATCGGCATGAGCGGCATTCGCCTCGAAGTGAAGGTGCATATCGTCACGGGCGCGGTGAGCGCGGCGCAGAACATCGTGAAGTGCGTGCGCCGCTGCGGGCTCGAAGTGAACGACCTCATCTTGCAGCCGCTCGCGTCGTCGCTCGCGGTGCTGACCGAGGACGAGAAGGAACTGGGCGTCGTGCTCGTCGATATCGGCGGCGGCACGACCGACATCGCCATCTTCAGCGAAGGCGCGATCCGTCATACGGCGGTGATTCCGATCGCCGGCGATCAGATCACGAGCGACGTCGCGATGGCGCTGCGCACGCCGACGCCCGACGCGGAAGACATCAAGGTGACGTACGGCATCGCGAAGCAGGCGCTCGCGGACCCGGACGAGATGATCGAAGTGCCGGGTCTCGGTGAACGCGGTCCGCGCACGCTGTCGCGTCAGGCGCTGGCGGCGGTGGTCGAGCCGCGCGTCGAGGAACTGTTCTCGCTCGTGCAGCAGGTCGTGCGCGAGTCCGGCTACGAAGAGTTGCTCTCGAGCGGCGTCGTGCTGACCGGCGGCGCGGCGATGATGCCCGGCATGGTGGAACTCGGCGAAGACATCTTCCTGAAGCCGGTGCGCATCGGCGTGCCCGAGTACGCCGGCGGTCTCGCGGACGTCGTGCGCAACCCGCGCTATTCGACCGCGATGGGCCTGCTCGCCGAAGGACGCTCGCAGCGCATGCGCGGTCGCAAGGTCGCGGTGCAGAACGGATCGATGGGGCAAGTGCTCACACGAATGAAAGACTGGTTCCTCGGAAACTTCTGAAGCTTGCGCGGAACAGAGCAGTACGAAACAAACGTATTTAAGTAATGAATATAATTCGCGCCGGTACCGGCGGCTAGCGCGCGGCGAGAGGTTGCCCGATCTCTCTCCGGATAACGCCGATCTTCATTCTTGACGGAGGCAACATGGATTTCGAAATGCTGGAAACGGAAACCAACGGAACGATCATCAAGGTGGTCGGAGTTGGTGGTGCGGGCGGTAATGCCGTTCAGCACATGATCAACCGGGGTGTGCAGGGCGTCGACTTCATCGTGATGAACACCGACGCACAGGCGCTCGCACGTTCGCGCGCGCCGCAGGTGTTGCAGTTGGGCATGACCGGTCTGGGCGCGGGCGCCAAGCCGGAGAAGGGCAAGGAAGCGGCTGAAGATGCGCGCGAGCGTATCGCCGATGCACTGCGCGGCGCGCACATGGTGTTCATCACCGCGGGCATGGGTGGCGGCACGGGCACGGGCGCAGCGCCGGTGGTCGCGCAGATCGCGAAGGAAATGGGCATTCTGACGGTCGGCGTCGTGAGCAAGCCGTTCGAATTCGAAGGCGGCCGCCGCATGCGCGTGGCGGAAGCCGGCTCGCAGCAACTGGAGGATCACGTCGATTCGCTGATCGTCGTGCTGAACGACAAGCTCTTCGAGGTGATGGGCGACGACGCCGAGATGGACAAGTGCTTCCAGTGCGCGGATGACGTGCTGAACAACGCTGTCGCGGGCATCGCGGAAATCATCAACGTCGACGGTCTCGTGAACGTCGACTTCGAAGACGTGAAGACCGTGATGGGCGAGCAAGGCAAGGCGATGATGGGCACGGCGACCGTCGCCGGCGTCGATCGCGCGCGTCTTGCTGCGGAACAAGCTGTGGCGAGCCCGCTGCTCGAAGGCGTCGACCTGTCGGGTGCGCGTGGCGTGCTGGTCAACATCACGTCGAGCCGTTCGCTGCGTCTGTCGGAAACGCGCGAAGTGATGAACACCATCAAGAGCTACGCCGCCGACGACGCAACCGTGATCTTCGGCGCGGTGTACGACGACGCAATGGGCGACGCTCTGCGCGTGACGGTGGTGGCGACGGGCCTCGGCCGCGCGGCGAAGAAGCAGCAGCAAGCGCCGATGACGCTGCTGCGCACGGGCACCGACAATCAGCCGGTCGCGCACGCGTCGCATAACACGTACGCGCCGCAGCACGGTCAGGCAACGGATTACGGTTCGCTGGACACGCCGGCTGTGTGGCGTTCGTCGCGCGAAACGGCGGCATCGCACGTGCAGGCATTGCAGGAAAAGGGCGTCGATACGTACGACATCCCGGCGTTCCTGCGCAAGCAAGCGGACTGAAGCCGCGCTGTGCTCGTTGCTCGCTAGCTGGCAAGAGCAATGCAGCCACCGCAGGCACGCGCCGAGCATGAGACGGCGAAGCAGGTTTCGCGTGGGGCGACTGTCCAAGGCCGCGTCAGCATCAGACGCCAGGCCGTGGCCAGCCGACCTCCACGAATTTGCCGACGAGCAAATGAGACCTGAATCGTCGAGGAACGCGAGGCGAGACTGCGGGACGATGCAATCGCAAGGAAGTTCGAGCACTGACGAGGGAAGGACCGAGCATGATCGAAGTGGGTGAAACGTTGCCCGATGCGCGTCTCTTCGAGTTCATCGAAGTGGCGAGCGACGGCTGTGCCGTGGGACCGAATGGGTTCGCGGTGCGCGAGCGGACCGCCGGCAAGCGCGTGGTGATCTTCGGATTGCCGGGCGCGTTCACGCCGACGTGTTCCGCCAGACACGTGCCGGGTTATGTCGAGGCGGCGGATGAGTTTCGGGCCGCCGGCATCGACGAAATCTGGTGCGTTTCCGTCAACGACGCGTTCGTCATGAACGCGTGGGGACGCGATCTCCAAGCCGCGGGCAAGGTGAGGATGATGGCGGACGGCAGTGCGCGTTTCACTCAGGCACTCGGACTGGATCAGGATTTATCCGAGCGTGGCATGGGAATCCGTTCCCAGCGTTACGCGATGGTGGTCGACAACGGCGTGGTCAAGACGCTCGCTGTCGAAGCGCCCGGAAAGTTCGAAGTCAGCGACGCTCGCAGCATCCTGGCGACGTTGCGCTGAGCGCAGCGGCGTCGCGTTGTCTTTGTACAACGCGCAAAGACGCCCTCGCATTCGGCGACAACTTGGGGCCGATGACCGGAAATGCCTCCATTCCGGCCATCGGCCCGTTCTACTTGACTGGCCCTGCGTCGCGGCGTAACACAGGGAAACAGTTGATACCTCTTCGTTTGGGACGACTTACTCCGAATGGAGTATACTTCGGTCTATTAGAATTTAATGAACGATTAATTCTCTTTATTGGGAATTGCTATCGGAAAAAGATCATGTTGAAGCAGCGAACAATCAAGACCGTCGTCAAAACCGTGGGAATCGGGCTTCATTCCGGCCGCAAGGTCGATCTGACGCTGCGCCCGGCAGCGGTTGGAACGGGCATCGTTTTTTCTCGGATCGACCTGCCGCAGCCGGTCGACATTCCCGCGTCCGCCATGGCGATCGGCGACACGCGGCTCGCGTCCGTGCTGCAAAAGGACGGCGCGCGCGTGTCGACTATCGAGCACCTGATGTCGGCATGCGCGGGCCTGGGCATCGACAATCTGTACGTCGATGTCACCGCCGAGGAAATCCCGATCATGGACGGCAGCGCGTCTTCGTTCGTGTTTCTCATTCAGTCGGCGGGTATCGAAGAGCAGAACGCGCCGAAGAAATTCATCAAGGTGAAGAAGCCTGTCGAAGTGCGCGATGGCGATAAATTCGCGCGTCTCGAACCGTATTTCGGCTTCAAACTGAGCTTTACTATCGATTTCCGCCATCCGGCAGTCGACAAGACGGGTCAGGCGCTGGAAGTCGATTTCGCGACCACGTCGTATGTGCGCGAGATCGCTCGCGCTCGCACGTTCGGTTTCGCGCATGAAGTGGAAATGATGCGCGAACTGGGTTTGGCGCGCGGCGGCAGCATGGACAACGCCATCGTGCTCGACGAGTACCGCATCCTGAACAACGACGGTCTGCGCTACGACGACGAGTTCGTGAAGCACAAGATGCTCGACGCCATCGGCGATCTGTACGTCGTGGGGCATCCGCTGCTCGCGTCGTACACGGCGTACAAGGGCGGTCACGCGATGAACAACATGCTGCTGCGCGAACTGCTGGCGAACGAAGAAGCGTTCGAGATCGTCACGTTCGAGGACACGCAGAAAGCGCCGCGCGGTTTCGCATTCGACACGCAGACGGCGTTTGCCTGATCATCGGCAAGAAGCAGGACAAAGGTGAGCGGCAGCGAAAGCGCCGCTCATTTTTTTTGCCCGCGCCCCTGGTGACGCGCCGCCATGCGCGCGAGGGCTTCCCGTAGCGGCGAAGGCGCGAGCGTCTCGGCGAGGTCGTGCAGCGCGGACGCGCCCGCCGCGGACATGCGCGCCTGCTTCGGTGGCGGCGCTTCCTTCATCGACTGGGGACGCACGCGGATTTTGAGCGAATCCACCGCCCAGCCGCGCTGCTGGAGATCGGACAGAAGCCGCGGCTCGATATGCCGCAAGCGCGCGGCGAGTGCATTGTGCGCGGCGAAGAGCGCGAGCACGCCGTCCTTGATGAAGCCGGGCTCGACATTCGCCGCGAGATAGTCGGGCAGAAGCGCGGCCAGATCGCGCTGGAGCGCCGCCACTTGCTCGACGCCCGCGCGCAGGGCGCGGAACGCGTCGGTCCGATCCAGCACGTCGGCCAGGGCTTGCGGACGGCGCGGATCGAACCGCCCCGGCGAAGACCTTGAATTTGTAGAAAAGCGGCTCATTTTTTAATCAGCGGACGCCTGATGCGACCGCTCGATTGTACCGCGAGCCTGACTTCCGCTTCGCGTGGACGCCCGCCGCCAAGGCCCGCGCGGCCAAGCTTTCAACGCGTTGACTGTCGCGTGGTGCAGACGCCCGAGCGCCCACGCTGACGCAAGATGTGCTTGACTCGCGTGCTAAAATTCCCGATTCGAATTTCACCCAATGGACTTAAGTCGCCGAGGTTTTCCGAGCCCGGACGCAGCATCGCGCTGCCGCCCGTCCGAAGCCGCGACGCAGACACTGATCCAATGACGACCGGTTTCCTTCAGAAGATTTTTGGCAGCCGCAATCAGCGGCTGGTCAAGCAGTACCAAAAGACCGTTGTGGCGATCAATGCCCTCGAGCCGACCGTCGAGAAATACACGGACGATCAGTTGCGCGCGAAAACGGACGAGTTCCGCAAGCGCGTCGCGAGCGGCGAGTCGCTGGACGTGATTCTTCCGGAGGCGTTCGCCGTCTGCCGCGAAGCGAGCCGGCGCGTGCTTAAAATGCGCCACTTCGACGTCCAGTTGATCGGCGGCATGGTTCTGCACTACGGCAAGATCGCGGAAATGCGCACCGGCGAAGGCAAGACGCTCGTCGCCACGCTCGCCGCGTATCTGAACGCGCTGTCGGGCCGCGGCGTGCATGTCGTGACGGTGAACGACTACCTCGCCCAGCGTGACGCCGAGTGGATGGCGCGCCTCTACAACTTTCTCGGGCTGTCGTGCGGCGTGAACCTGTCGCAGATGGAGCACTCGCAGAAACAGCAGGCGTACGCGGCGGACATCACCTACGGCACGAACAACGAGTTCGGCTTCGACTATCTGCGCGACAACATGGTCTACGAGACCGACGCGCGCGTGCAGCGGCCGCTCAACTTCGCCATCGTCGACGAAGTGGATTCCATCCTGATCGACGAAGCGCGTACGCCGCTCATCATTTCCGGTCAGGCTGAAGATCACACGGATCTCTACGTGCGCATGAACGCGCTGCCGCCGCTGCTCGAACAGCAGATCGGCGAGGAAAAGGCGGACGGCACGGGCGTCGAAAAGCCGGGCGACTACACGCTCGACGAGAAAGCCCGTCAGGTGTTCCTCACGGAATCGGGCCACGAGAAGGCAGAGCGCCTGCTCGCCGAGTGGGGCCTGATCGGCGAAGGCGAGAGCCTGTACGCGCCGCAGAACATCACGCTGATGCACCACATCTATGCCGCCCTGCGCGCGCATACGCTTTTCCATCGCGATCAACATTACGTGGTGCAGAACGGCGAAGTCGTGATCGTCGACGAATTCACCGGCCGCATGATGACCGGCCGCCGCTGGTCGGACGGCCTGCATCAGGCGGTCGAGGCCAAAGAGCACGTGCAGATTCAGGCGGAGAATCAGACGCTCGCCTCCATCACGCTGCAGAACTACTTCCGCATGTACGCGAAGCTGTCCGGCATGACCGGCACGGCGGATACCGAAGCGTACGAATTCCAGGAGATCTACGGCCTCGAGACGGTCGTGATTCCGACGAACCGTCCGCCGAAGCGCGTCGACAAGCAGGACCAGATCTACAAGACATCGAAGGAACGTTACGACGCCGTCATCCGCGACATTCGCGATTGCGTCGAACGCGGCCAGCCGACGCTCGTCGGCACGACGTCGATCGAAGCGTCCGAACTGCTGTCGGGCATGCTGATGCAAGCCGGCATCAAGCACGAAGTGCTCAACGCGAAGCAGCACGCACGCGAAGCGGCAATCGTCGCGGAAGCGGGCCGGCCGGGCGTCGTCACCATCGCGACGAACATGGCGGGTCGCGGCACGGACATCGTGCTTGGCGGCAATGTGGAGAAACAGGCGTCGTTCATCGAAGCCGATCTCTCCATCCCCGAGAACGAGAAGGCCGCGCGCATCCAGAAGCTGCACGACGAATGGCAGGCGCTGCACGACCACGTGAAGGCGGCGGGCGGGCTGCATATCATCGGCACCGAGCGTCACGAATCGCGCCGTATCGACAACCAGTTGCGCGGCCGCGCAGGCCGCCAGGGCGATCCGGGCTCGTCGCGTTTCTATCTGTCGCTGGACGATCCGCTGTTGCGCATCTTCGCGGGCGACCGCGTGCGCGCCATCATGGATCGCCTGAAGATGCCGGAAGGCGAGCCGATCGAAGCGGGCATGGTCACGCGGTCCATCGAAGGCGCGCAGCGCAAGGTGGAAGCGCGCAACTTCGATATCCGCAAGCAACTGCTCGAATACGACGACGTCGCGAACGATCAGCGCAAGGTGATCTATCAGCAGCGCAACGAACTGCTCGAAGCGAACGACGTGCAGGAAACGATCGCGGCCATGCGTCATAGCGTGATCACCGACCTCGTGCGCACGTTCGTTCCGGCGGGCAGCATCGAAGAGCAGTGGGACGCGCCCGAGCTGGAAGAAGTCCTGCGCAACGAGTGGTCGCTCGATCTCGCCATTCAGGAGATGATCAACGAGTCCAACTCGATCGACGCCGAGGAAATCTGCGAAGCCGTTCTCGCCGCCGCCGACGAAGCGTACGAGGCGAAGGTCGCGCTCGTGGGCCGCGAATCGTTCAGCGCGTTCGAGCGTTCGATCATGCTGCAGACGCTCGACAGCCGCTGGCGCGAGCATCTGGCGGCGCTGGATCATCTGCGTCAGGGCATTCACCTGCGCGGCTACGCGCAGAAGAATCCGAAGCAGGAATACAAGCGCGAGGCGTTCGAGCTGTTCGCCGCCATGCTGGACGCGGTTAAGCAGGAAGTCACGCGCATCGTGATGAACGTGCAGATTCAGTCGCCGGAGCAGCTGGAAGAAGCCGCCGAGCAGTACGAAGAAAAGGGCAGCCACGTCGAGAATGTCTCGTTCACGCATGCGGACTACAACGCGGCGGCCGCGCCCGCTGCGCCCGCAGCAGCGGCGGCAACGGCCACCGCGCAGATGATCAGTCAGGCGATGGCTGGCGGCGACGACATCAGCGTGGCCACGCGCCCGGCGGACGACGTGCCGAAGGTCGGCCGCAACGACCCGTGCCCGTGCGGCAGCGGCAAGAAGTACAAGAACTGTCACGGCAAGCTCGTATAACGAACTGTCCGTCCGACAAATCTGGCAAGCGACGCAGCAATGCGTCGTTTGTCTTTCCGGGTTCGAGCACGCGTTGCGCTGCGCGCCCGGCGTTTCACGGCGCTCCCGGCCTGCCGGGCGGCGTCAGTCTTTCACAGCGTGCCGGCGCATGCGAGCCGGCACTCGCCACCTTCAGCGAGTCGCGAACATGGCTGTCAACTTCCCCTCGATCGATCCCGCCGCGCTTCATCCGGTCACTGGCGTCACGCTAGGCTGGGCCGAAGCGAATATCCGCAAGCCGAATCGCAAGGACGTGCTCGTGATTCGCGTCGATGAAGGCGCGACGGTCGCGGGCGTGTTCACGCAGAACCGCTTCTGCGCGGCGCCCGTGACGGTGTGCCGCGAGCATCTGGACGCGGTGCGCGCGGGCGGCAAGGGCATTCGCGCGCTGGTGGTCAACACGGGCAACGCGAACGCCGGCACGGGCGAGCCGGGCATGGCGCACGCGCGCGAGACCTGCGCGGAGCTCGCGCGTCTCGCGGGCGTGGAACCGCAGCAGATTCTGCCGTTCTCGACCGGCGTGATTCTGGAGCCGCTGCCTATCGATCGCCTGAAAGCGGGCCTGCCCGCCGCGCTCGCGAACCAACAGGCCGCGCACTGGTTCGACGCCGCGCAAGCCATCATGACCACCGACACGCTGCCGAAAGCCGCGTCGCGTCAGGTGCAGATCGACGGCCACACGGTCACGCTGTCGGGCATCAGCAAGGGCGCGGGCATGATCAAGCCAAACATGGCGACGATGCTCGGCTTTCTCGCGTTCGATGCCGCCGTCGCGCAGCCGGTCCTCGACGAACTGGTGAAGCACGTGGCGGATCGCTCGTTCAACTGCATCACGATCGACGGCGATACGTCCACCAACGATTCGTTCATTCTGATCGCGTCGGGCAAGTCGAGCCTGCCCGCGATCACGTCCACGGATTCGCCCGCGTACGCCGCGTTGCGCGACGCGGTTACCTCCGTGGCGCAGGAACTCGCGCAGTTGATCGTGCGCGACGGCGAAGGCGCGACCAAGTTCATGACCATCACGGTCGAAGGCGGCAAGGACGTCGCGGAGTGCCGCCAGATCGCCTACGCCATCGGTCATTCGCCGCTTGTTAAGACGGCGTTCTACGCGTCGGACCCGAATCTGGGCCGCATCCTCGCCGCCATCGGCTATGCGGGCGTGACGGATCTGGATGTCGGCAAGATCGACCTGTATCTCGACGACGTGCTCGTCGCGAAGGCGGGCGGACGCAACCCCGACTACCGCGAGGAAGACGGCCAGCGCGTGATGAAAAAGAGCGAGATCGCCATTCGCGTGTTGCTCGGCCGCGGCCAGCAGCAGGCGACCATCTGGACCTGCGACCTCTCGCACGACTACGTGAGCATCAACGCGGATTACCGCTCGTAAAGCGCGCCCGACCGGCGCGCACAGAAATGGACATGGACAAACTCGAACAATTTCTCACGCGCGCCGAGGCGGTTCTGGCGCGCATCGAAGGGATGCTGCCGCCGGCCGCGCCGGAAATCGACTGGGAATCGGCCGTGGCGTTTCGCTGGCGCAAGCGGCAAGGTCGCGGCTTTTTGCAGCCGGTGCCGGCCATCTCGCAGATTGCGCTCGGCGACCTGCAAAACATCGACCGTCAGAAGGCGCTCATCGAGCAGAACACGCGGCAGTTCGTCAACAAGCTGCCCGCCAACAACGTGCTGCTCACGGGCGCGCGCGGCACAGGCAAGTCGTCGCTCATCAAGGCGTGCCTGAACGCGTACGCGAAGGACGGCCTGCGCCTGATCGAAGTCGACAAGGACGATCTGCACGATCTCGGCGATATCGTCGATCTGATCTCGACGCGGCCCGAGCGTTTCATCGTATTTTGCGACGACCTCTCGTTCGAAGAAGGCGAGTCCGGCTATAAGGCGCTGAAAGTGGCGCTGGACGGCTCGGTCGCGGCGCAGTCGGACAACGTGCTGATCTATGCGACCTCGAACCGCCGGCATCTGCTGCCCGAGTACATGAGCGACAACGAGACCTACAAGCACACGCCCGATGGCGAGATTCATCCCGGCGAAGTGGTCGAGGAGAAGATTTCGCTGTCCGAACGCTTCGGGCTGTGGGTCAGCTTCTATCCGTTCAAGCAGGACGACTATCTGTCGATCGTCGGGCACTGGCTGAAGCATTTCGGCTGTGACGCGAGCGAGATCGAAGCCGCTCGCGGCGATGCGCTCGTCTGGGCGCTCGAGCGTGGATCGCGCTCGGGCCGTGTGGCGTGGCAGTTCGCGCGCGACTGGTCGGGCCGCAAGCAATGAGCGGCGCGTCGGACGTTGCGGGCGCTTCGGGTGATCTCGCACCCGATGGCCGCAAGGTGACCGAAGTTGCCGTCGGCGTGATGGTGCATCCGGATGGCCGTTATCTGCTCGCGCAGCGCCCCGAAGGCAAGCCGTACGAGGGCTACTGGGAGTTTCCGGGCGGCAAGCTCGAACCGGGCGAAAGCGTCGAAGCGGCGCTCGGGCGCGAACTGCACGAGGAACTCGGCATCGACGTGACCGCGTGCGAGCTTTGGCGCACGCTCGAGCACGACTATCCGCACGCGTACGTGCGGCTATTCTTCTGCAAGGTGATGAAGTGGACCGGCACGCCGCTCGGCCGGGAAGGGCAGGCTATCGCGTGGCAGACGCTGCCCGTGGAAGTCGGGCCGCTGTTGCCCGCCGCGATTCCCGTGCTGGAGTGGCTCGCGGCGGAAGCGCAGCAATAGCGCGCGTTAGTTGAGACCGCCGTGCGAGTCGTCGTCCGGCGGCGTTTCCTGAGAGTTACCGGAAATACGGTACTTCCCGGTCGCCCAGGCGCCGAGATCGATTTGCTTGCATCGCTCGGAGCAGAACGGACGAAAGCGGTTTTCCGGGACCCAGCGCACTTCCTTCGCACAGGTCGGGCATTTTACGACAGTGGTCATGACGGCGAGACGTTTTGGATTGAGCCAGCGTTGATCGACATTCGATCATATAAGGCCGAAGCGCGTGGTTCAAAGACTGCAAAGCGTCAGATGAAAGGGCACGTCGACATCGACGGCGCGCGGTTTCAAGTCGCCGTCCTGCACGGTGAAGCGCACCCAGAGCATGTATTTGTTCGCGCTCGCCTCGGGAATGACGCGCACTTCCGGCGACACGCGCACCTGCATCAACTGATACGTACGGCCGGAAAGCATCTGCTGATAGCTGCCCTGCATGGCCATGACCTTCGACGCCTGGCCGGATTCGCGCGCGAGCCGCAGCACGATAGCGGCGGCGTCGCGTAGCGCGAGCATCGGCATGACCCATTTGGCGATGTCCTGACGTCGATCTTCGACAGGCAACTGCTGCCACGCGTAATACGACGGCAGATCGAACTTGCAGGTTCCACCGGGAATGATCGTGCGGCTGCGAATGCTCGCGAGCCATTCGTTGTCGGCCAGATGCTGCCCCGTCTTGCCGTGCATGTCGGTGAGCCCGGCAAGCGTCTGCTCGATCTCGCCGAGAACGGCTTCCAGCGCTTCCTGTTCGATGCCCGGATTGCCGCGAAACGGCGCGAGTGTCTGCCTCTGCCGTTCGAGTTCCTTCATCAGATCGGCTTTGAGGTCCGTACGGCCCGCGACCTCCGCGATCTCGAACAGCGTGGTGAGCGCAACGTGATGTTCCCGGGGATCTTCCTGCGTGAGGAAGAACGTGAAGCGCTCGAACAAGTCTTCGAGACGCAGCAGCGTCCGAATCCGCTCGTTGAAGGGATACTCGTAAAGAATCAAGCGCTCGCCTCGGCGTGGGTCGGTTGCTTCCATGAGCGGAAGTCAGGACATTCTAATGCCGCATCTTTACCCTAGCAAATCGGCTCACATTTACGGCGCTTTTGACGCGGTTCGCGGCAATAAATGGAACTTTTTCTGATGTTTCAGGCAAGCAATGCGCTACCCACGCTTTGTCAGCGACGCGAGTTCCAGATATCGCGCGTGCAGTGCCTCGACCTCGTGCGCCAGCGATTCGAGCGTGGCTGAGTCGTCGTTGAGCACGATGTCGTCCGCTGCGGCGAGGCGTGTTTCGCGCGATGCCTGCTTCGCGATGATCGCCAGCACCTGCTCCCGCGAAAAGCCGTTGCGCCGCATGACGCGCGCGATCTGCGTCTCGACGGGGCAATCGACGACGAGCACCCGCGATACCCGCGACGCCCAGTTGCCCGACTCGACGAGCAGCGGCACCACGACGATGTGGTACGCGCCACCGGCCGCCGCCCGCTGCCGCTCCGTCTCCGCGCGGATCAGCGGATGAAGAATGGCTTCTAGACGCGCGCGCGCGGTGTCATCGGAGAACACGAGCTCGCGCATCTTCGCGCGATCCAGCGAGCCGTCCGCCGCGACATACGCGCTGCCGAACTCGCTCGCGATCAGCGGCATCGCGACGCCGCCCGGCGCGCTCACCTGATGCGCGATGAGATCGGTATCGACTAGCGGTACGCCGCGCGCCGCGAAGAGGTCGGCGACCGTGCTTTTGCCGCTGCCGATACCGCCCGTCAAGCCGATGCTGAACATCCGTTGCTCCCTTCGCTCATCCGAACAGTGAATAGAGCGGCGTTCCGATAAAAAGCGTGATCGCGCCGCCCGCCGCGAGAAACGGGCCGAACGGCAACGGTTCCTCGAAGCGCATGCGTCCGCGCCATGTCGCGAGAATACCGAAGAGCGCGCCCGCTACCGCTGAAATCAGCAGCACCTGCGCGAGCGCCGCCCACCCGAGCCACGCGCCGATGGCCGCGAGCAGCTTGAAGTCGCCGTAGCCCATGCCTTCCACGCCGCGCGCCAATTTGAAGAGCCAGTACACGCACCAGAGGAACAGATAGCCCGCGATCGCGCCGATTACGCCGTCTTGCAGCGTCGCGAAGCCGCCGTCGCCGAAATTGACGATGAGCCCTGCCCACAGCAGCGGCAACGTGAGCACGTCAGGGAGGTAGCGCGTGTCGTAGTCGATCAGGCCCGCGGCTAGCAGTGTCGCGCAGAGTCCGAATGCGGCGAGCGCGGGCCAGTCCGGACCGAACGCATAGAGCGAGAGCGCAGCGAAGGCGCCGGTCGCCAGTTCGATCAGCGGATAGCGCGGACTCACGCGCGCGCCGCACGCGGAACAGCGCCCGCGAAGCGCGAGATAGCTGATGACCGGAATGTTCTCCCACGCGCGCAGGACGTGACCGCAATGCGGGCAGGCGCTGCGTGGAACCGCGATGTTGAACCGCGCCGGATAGCCGTCCGGCGGCGGCTTCGGCGCATCGGGCAGCGCCGCGTCGAGTTCCGCGCGCCACGCGCGTTCGAGCATGACCGGCAGGCGATGCACGACCACGCTCAGAAAGCTCCCGACGATCAGCCCGAACACGATCGCGAACGCGTATTGCGCGGCCACCGGCAACGCGGCGAACGTTGCCAGATAAGGGCTCGCGTGGTGCGCGGCGGACGGAGTCATCGGAGGCTGCATGGTCGTGATGCGATGTCTTTGGCCCGCGATGCTACACCACGTTGCCAAGCTGAATGATCGGAAGATACATGGCGATGACGAGTCCGCCGACGAGCGCGCCCAATACCGCGATGACGAGCGGTTCGCACAGGCTCGCGAACGCGCCGATGCGCTCGTCCACCTGCCGATCGGCGAGCGCCGCGAGATCGAGCAGCATGGAGTCGAGCGAGCCGGATTCTTCCGCGACGGCAATCGGCTGCACTACGTCCTGCGGAAAGCAGCCGAGCGCGCGCATCGCGGCGGCAAGTCGCTCGCCGTTACGCAGACGGGACGCGATCTCGACGGTCGCGCTGTCGAACACCGGACTGCCCGTGGCCTGCGAGAGCGAATCGAACGCGTCCGAAAGCGGCGTGCCGGCTGCGAGCAGTGTGCCGAGCGCGCGGCTCCAGCGCGCGACGGCGAGCGACCGGAGCAACGGACCGGCAATCGGCAGCTTGAGCGCGATGCGGTCCGCCGTCCCCCGGGCGTGCGCCGATCGCTTGATCCAGCGAGCCGCGACGAGCGTCATGCACGCGCATACCGCAATGAACGCCACGCCGTGACGCCCGACGGCATCGGACAACGCGAGCACGAAGCGCGTCGGTGCGGGCAGCGCGGCGCCGAAGCCGTCGAAGATCGTCTTGAAAGTGGGGACGACGCCGATCAGTAGTCCTGCCGTGATCGCGAGCGACAGCAGCAGCACCATGACCGGATAGGCAAGCGCCGCGCGCAGCTTCGCGCGCTGGGCGCTGGCCCGCTCGCGATCGTCGGCGAGACGCGCGAGCACCGCAGGCAGCGCACCGGCTACTTCGCCGACCGCGACGAGTTGACAGTACAACGCGCCGAATGCCGGGTGACGCGCGAGCGCGGCCGAGAACGGCACGCCGCGCGTGATGTCGCGCGCCAGCGACCGCACGATGCGCGGCAACCCGCCGCGCCCGCCCGCGTTGCCGAGCAGTTCGAGGGCGCTCGCGAGCGGCAACCCGGCGCGGAGCAACCCGGCCAACTGACGCGTGAACACGCCGATTTCCGCCGACGATGCCTTCGGCGGCGACGCTGCGCCCAACGCGTCGAGTTCGAGCACGGTCACGCCTTCCCGCCGCAACGAGGCGCGCGCCGAAGCGGAATCTGCCGCGATCAGCTTGCCGCGCTTCGACGCGCCTTGCCCGTCGATGCCGCGCCACGCGTAGCGCATCTCGCGCACCTCGCGCATATCGGGTAAGTCGGCGGCCATCACGCGATCTCCGTCGCGTCGGTTGCTTCCGCGACGCTCGTCACGCCTTCGCGCACGCGTGCGAAAGCGGCGTCGCGCAAGGCGGGCATGCCCTCGGACTGCGCGAGCCGCGCAACGGCGTGCGTCGCCGCGCGGCCGACGATCAACTCGCGAATGCCGTCCGACACCGGCATCAACTGATGCACGCCGACGCGCCCGCGATATCCGATGCCGTGACACGCCGGGCAGCCACGCGGCTCGAAGGGACGAAAGCCGTCGGCGAGCGTCAGCGCGGACGGCGCGCGGCAAGCGTCGCAGAGCTTGCGCACGAGCCGTTGCGCCGTCACGAGCCGCAGCGCCGACGCGAGGTTGTACGGCGCGACGCCAATGTCGATCAGGCGCGCGATGGCGGCGGGCGCGTCGTTGGTGTGGAGCGTCGAGAGGACGAGGTGGCCGGTCTGCGCGGCTTTCACGGCGACGTCGGCGGTTTCGGCGTCGCGAATCTCGCCGACCATGATGACGTCCGGGTCCTGCCGCATGAACGCACGCAGCGCGACGGCGAAGGTGAGGCCGGCCTTCTCGCGCACGCTGACCTGATTGATGCCCGCAAGCTGGATTTCGGCGGGGTCTTCCACGGCGCAGATGTTGCGCGCTTCGGCGTTGAGCATCTGAAGGAAACAGTACAGCGACAGCGTCTTGCCGCTGCCGGTCGGACCCGTGACGAGCACGAGGCCATGCGGCGCGCGAATGGCGGATTCGACGACGCCGCTTTGTTCGTCGCTTAGGCCGAGCGCACCGAGCGACAGGTCGCGCGGCAAGGCATCGAGCCGGCGCAGGACCAGCTTCTCGCCGAAGAGCGTCGGCAGTGAACTCACGCGATAGTCGCCGCTCTGGCCGCCCGGCAAGGCGAGCCGTAGACGTCCGTCCTGCGGCACGCGACGTTCCGCGATATCCATGCGCGCGAGCACTTTGATTCGCGTGACGAAGGCATCACGCAAATGCGGCGGCGGACGGCGCAGAAGATGCAACGCGCCATCCACGCGCAGCCGGATGCGCCATTCGTGCTCGGACGGTTCGACGTGAATATCGGACGCGCCGCGCTCGGCGGCTTCGCGCAAGGTGTCGGCGAGCAGCGAAACGGCGGGCGAGTGAGCGTCGGACGTTGCCTCGAAGGCGGGGTCGGCCGGGCGTGGGAACGCGGCGGGAGGAACGGACTTCATCGGCGGTAGCGGGACGGGATCGGAACGAGATGACCGATCATCCCGCCGTCCCGCCTGCGCGCCTACTCGTCCGAATGGCTAACGCAATGCGCGCTTCGTCGGCGCGGCCGGACGAAAGATCTTGACCGTGCGAACCGCCTGATCGTCGCTGCGCATGACTTCCAGATACACGCCGCCGATGCGCATCGCCACGTCGCCGTCCGGAATGTCTTCCAGCGTTTCGAGGATGAGGCCGTTGAGCGTCTTCGGACCGTCCGTCGGCAGTGTCAGCTTGAGCCAGCGGTTCAGCTCGCGCAGCGGCATGCTGCCCGGCACGATGCACTCGCCGTTCTCGTCCCAGCCGCGCGAGCCCGCGCCGCGCGGAATGGTCGACGTGAATTCGCCGATCAGTTCCTCGATGATGTCTTCCGGCGTGACGAGCCCTTGCAGCTCGCCGTATTCGTCGACGACGATCGCGATGCGGTGACCGCTTTCCTGGAAGTACTGCAACTGCTGGAAGACAGGCGTGCCGGCGGGCACGAAATAAGGCTCGGTCAGCAGTTCGCGCAGCGTCTCGCGCTCGAGTTCCTGGTTATGCAGCGCCGACAGCGTCTTGCGCACGTGAAGGACGCCGAGCACGCGGTCGATATCGCCCTGATAGACGACGAGCTTGTTGTGATAGCACGTCTCGAGCTGATGCAGGATGTCGTCGAACGGGGCATCGAAGTCGAGCGCCTCGATACGGCGGCGCGGGATCATCACGTCATCGACGGAGATGTTTTCCAGATCGAACAGATTGAGCAGGATGCTGCGGTGCTTGGTCGGCATGAAGCTGCCGGTTTCCAGCACGATGGTGCGCAGTTCTTCGGGCGAAAGACGCTGATCGCGCTTGCCCTTCAGGTTGATATGCAGCGCGGCGAGAAGCGCGTTGGCAAAGAGGTTGACGAACCACACGAGCGGCCGCGCAATGCGCATGAGCGGCGCGAGCACGAGGCTCGCCGGCAACGCGACCTTTTCGGGATACGTCGCGCCCACGATCTTCGGCGCGATTTCCGCGAACACGATGATGAGAAACGCGATCACGCCTGTCGTGACCGAGAGCACGACGTTGTCGTGCCCGAACGTGTGCAGCGCGATGGACGTGGTCAGCACGGGGATGATCGTGTTGATCAGATTGTTGCCGATCAGGATGACCGAGAGCAGCTGATCCGTCTTGGCGAGCAAACCTTGCGTCGTGCGCGCGCCCAGCGAGCCCTGGCTGGCCAAGTATTTCAGCCGATGGCGATTGAGCGCCATCATCGACGTTTCAGAGATGGAGAAAAAACCGGAGAGGAACAGCAGCAGAAAAATGGCGCAGATTTGCGCCCATAAGGGAAGGTTGTCCACGCGGTGATCGAGTAGGGGCGGTGATGGATGGACTATAGCAGACGGCTCTCCCGGCCCGCCGGGCTTGCCAGTGGGCTTTCCGCCGGGGCATCGGCCGGAAAAGAAAAAACCCGCATGGCGAACCATGCGGGTTTTTGCAATTCTGGTCGGGGTGAGAGGATTCGAACCTCCGGCCTCTACGTCCCGAACGTAGCGCTCTACCAGGCTAAGCTACACCCCGAATTCCTTACTTGGACGCTTTTGGCTCCGGAGTCTCTTTCAAGACTGCCTCGACGTCGAGTAAGAACATAATTCTAGCAGGCTCTCTTTGTAAATGGAAGCGGGGAATGCAGAAATCGCGTTCGCCGCTGCCTGCGCTTCTTTGCGCGCGCATTCGAGCGTGTGATCCAACGCGCCCGACGTGGTGATGGCGTGGAAAATCGTCTCGAAGCGATCCGTGCCGCCGTGTTCGATGGCTTCGCGCGCGAGCGCCGCCTGTTCCGCCGTGCCGTGCTCCATCAAATAGATGAGCGGGAGAGTGGGCTTGCCTTCCCGCAGATCGTCACCGGCGTTCTTGCCCATGGATTCGGGCGTGCCGGTGTAGTCGAGCCAGTCGTCCATGATCTGGAACGCCGTGCCGATGCGCCGGCCGAATTCCGCCGCCGCCGCTTCCGTGCGCGCGTCCGCGCCCGAGAGCACCGCGCCCAGTTGCGCCGCCGCCTCGAAGAGCTTCGCGGTCTTGTAACGGATGACCTGCATGTAGCGCGCTTCGTCCACATCCGGGTCGTGCATGTTGAGAAGCTGCAGGACTTCGCCTTCGGAAATAATGTTGGTCGCGACCGACAGGATCTCCATCACGCGCATCTTGCCGACGCTCACCATCATTTCGAACGAGCGCGAGTAGAGAAAATCGCCGACGAGCACGCTCGCCGCGTTGCCGAAAAGCGCATTGGCCGTCTTGCGGCCGCGGCGCAGGTCCGATTCGTCGACGACGTCGTCGTGCAGAAGCGTGGCCGTGTGAATGAACTCGACCACGGCGGCCAGTTCATGGCGATGCCCGGTCGTATCGCCCAGCGCGCCCGCCACCAGCAGCAAGAGCGCCGGGCGCAGCCGCTTGCCGCCCGCGCCGATGATGTACTCGGAAATCTGGTTGATGAGCATCACTTCTGATGCCAGGCGCTGCCGGATGACGCGATTGACCTGCTGCATGTCCTCGGCGATCGGGGCAAGCAGTGCGGCGGCGTCGGGGGAGGAAGTGGCGGTGGACGACATGATCGGCAAATGAGGTAATGCGGCGGATTATAAGGCGAATCGGACCCGCGACGAATCACCGGGCGCTTTGCGGCGTCCTTCGCGCACCGCTTTGCGGCTGCCATGGCCTTCAGCGGGCTGCCAAAGCCGCTTGCGCGAAATGTCAATGCCTTTTGACGCGGCGTCTAAGCCTATGTATAATCTCGTGTTTTCCCCGCGCGGTGCGTGGAAAAACGAATTCTGAGTGAGGTTCTCAATGTACGCGGTCATAAAAACCGGCGGCAAGCAGTACAAAGTTGCCGTTGGCGAAAAATTGAAAGTAGAACAGATACCGGCAGACATTGACGCTGAAATCACGCTCGACCAGGTTCTCGCAGTAGGCGAAGGCGAATCGATTCAGTTCGGTACGCCGCTGGTCAGTGGGGCTTCCGTCAAGGCTACCGTCGTGTCGCAAGGTCGTCACAAGAAAGTGACCATCTTCAAGATGCGTCGCCGGAAGCACTACCAAAAGCACGCTGGCCATCGCCAGAACTACACCGAACTGCGCATCGACGCGATCAACGCTTAAGCGTCGCGCAACGGTCAAGGAGCTATAGCAAATGGCACACAAAAAAGCAGGCGGGTCTTCCCGCAACGGCCGCGATTCGGAATCGAAGCGCCTCGGCGTGAAGGTTTACGGCGGCCAGGCAATCAATGCAGGCGGCATCATCGTTCGCCAGCGCGGCACGCGCATGCACCCGGGTGAAAACGTCGGCATCGGCAAGGATCACACCTTGTTCGCGCTGACGGACGGCCACGTCCAGTTCACGACGAAGGGCGCAGCGAAGAAGCACACGGTCGTCGTCGTCCCGGCAGCAGCGTAAGGTTCACTGCACGGGCTTCAGGACCGCAAAAAAGGCCCCGCGAAGTTCGCGGGGCCTTTTTCATTGGCGCGCCGGAAAGCGCGCCCACAGAATCGAAGCATATGAGTGCCCGGCACGCGCCGGTCACGGCAAAATAGCGTGTCGACTGAGCGGGTTGCGTCTCGCGGCAGTCATCGCGCTGAAACACGGGACGGAGCAACGCATGAAGTTCATTGACGAAGCGAGGATCGAAGTCATCGCCGGCGACGGGGGAGATGGCAGCGCGTCGATGCGCCGCGAAAAGTTCGTCCCCTTCGGCGGGCCGGACGGCGGCGACGGCGGGCGCGGCGGCAGCGTCTACGCGGTCGCGGACCGCAACATCAACACGCTGATCGACTACCGGTTCGCGAAGAAACACCAGGCGCGCAACGGCGAAAACGGTCGCGGTTCGGACTGCTACGGCAAAGGCGGCGACGACATCACGCTGCGCATGCCGGTCGGCACCATCATTTCGGATCAGGAAACGGGCGAAATCATCGCCGACCTCACCGAGCACAATCAACAAGTGCTGATTGCGCAAGGCGGCGCGGGCGGTCTCGGCAACCTGCACTTCAAGTCGAGCACGAACCGCGCGCCGCGTCAGAAGACCGACGGCAAGCCGGGCGAGCGCCGCATGCTCAAGCTCGAACTGAAGGTGCTCGCGGATGTCGGCCTGCTCGGCATGCCGAACGCGGGCAAATCGACGTTCATCGCCTCCGTCTCGAACGCGCGGCCGAAGATCGCGGACTATCCGTTCACGACGCTCGCGCCGAATCTCGGCGTCGTGCGCGTCGGGCCGAGCAAGAGCTTTGTAATCGCGGACATTCCGGGGCTGATCGAAGGCGCGGCGGAAGGCGCGGGCCTCGGCCACCGCTTCCTGCGCCATTTGCAGCGCACGGGCGTCTTGCTGCACCTCGTGGACCTCGCTCCGTTCGATGAAAACGTCGATCCGGTCGCGGAAGCGAAGGCGATCGTCAACGAATTGCGCAAATACGACGAGTCGCTCTATGAGAAACCGCGCTGGCTCGTGCTGAACAAGCTCGACATGGTGCCGGAAGACGAGCGCGCGGCGCGCGTGAAGGACTTCCTCGACCGCTTCGAGTGGGACGGCCCGGTGTACGAAATTTCGGCGCTGACCGGCCAAGGCTGCGAGGCGCTGGTCTACGCCATCTACGACTACATCTCGACGCATTCGGACGCGTCGCGTGCGGCGGAAGCAGAAGATCTCGCGGCCGACGTGCGTTTTCGCGACGACATCGCCGGAAATAGAGCGGACGACGAAGACAGATAACCGAGGAGAGAAGCGCACGATGCGTTCGGTCATTGCCGCTGCGAAGCGAATCGTAGTGAAAGTGGGGTCCAGCCTCGTCACCAACGACGGGCGCGGACTGGATCACGCGGCCATCGCCCGGTGGGCGGCTCAGATCGCGGCACTGCGCGAAGAGGGCAAGGAAGTCGTGCTCGTCAGTTCGGGCGCGATTGCGGAAGGCATTCATCGGCTCGGCTGGACCAAGCGTCCGCGCGAGATCGACGAATTGCAGGCCGCGGCCGCCGTCGGTCAAATGGGCCTCGCGCAAGTCTACGAGAGCAGCTTCGGCGCGCACGGCATCCGCACCGCGCAGATTCTGCTCACGCACGCCGACCTCGCCGACCGCGAGCGCTATCTCAACGCACGCTCCACGCTGCTCACGCTGCTGCGTCTGGGCACGGTGCCGGTCATCAACGAGAACGACACCGTCATCACCGACGAGATCAAGTTCGGCGACAACGACACGCTCGGCGCGCTCGTCGCCAATCTGATCGAAGGCGACGCGCTCGTCATTCTCACGGACCAGCGCGGTCTCTTTACCGCCGATCCGCGCAAGGACCCGAACGCGACGCTCGTCGAACAGGCCGATGCCGGCACGCCCGAACTCGAAGCGATGGCCGGCGGCGCGGGATCGAGCCTCGGCCGCGGCGGGATGCTCACTAAAATTCTCGCGGCCAAGCGCGCCGCGCACAGCGGCGCGAACACTGTGATCGCGAGCGGCCGCGAGGCTGACGTGCTTACGCGCCTCGCGTCGGGCGAGCTAATCGGCACGCAGCTTATCGCGCGCACCGCTCGCATGGCTGCGCGCAAGCAGTGGATGGCGGATCACTTGCAGGTGCGCGGGCACGTCGTGATCGACGCTGGCGCGGTGCAGAAGCTGACCGCCGACGGCAAGAGCCTGCTGCCGATCGGCGTCGTCGATGTGAAGGGCGCGTTCGGTCGCGGGGAAGTGATCGCGTGCATCGACGACCATGGGCAGGAAGTCGCGCGCGGCATCACGAATTACAGCAGCGCCGAGGCGCGGCTGATTCATCGGCGGCCGAGCGCGGAGATCGAAGCCGTGCTCGGGTATATGCTGGAGCCGGAACTCATCCATCGCGACAATCTGGTGCTTGTCTGAGGCACTTCATCCCGCCGGATGAACGAAGCCCGCTGAGCCGAAAGGCCAGCGGGCTTTTCACTGCGCGGACTCAATCAGCGCAGGTTGATGGAGCGTTGCGTGCGCTCGTACTGAATGTTGTTGACGATCTGCTTCGCGGTGCCAACCGGCAGCTTGCTGGTGCAGAAGTAGTCCTGATACAGCGCTGCCTGATACGCGTTCAGTTCGCCGTTCTCAATGCGCCGGAAGTCGAACGCGACGCCGCGATCCCAGCCGGTGCCGTCTTCGTTGATGCTCGCGTAGCGGCGCCATTCGTACGTGTCGCAGCGAATGCCTTCGTAGTTGACGTTGCGCGCGCCGCTCGGGCTCGTCGCCACGACGACGTAACGCACGACGCCGTCATCGCCGACCGTGAGCGAGGTCTTGTCGACCGCGAACGTCAGCGGTGTGTTCTGCGAAACATTGAACGGCAGCAGGTTCGACGCCTGCGGCAGCGGCGGCAGCGTATCCACTTTGTTCTCCACCCATTCGGTCTTGCGGTCGAGCAGATAGGTGAACACGCCGTCGTCCTGATTCGACGGGCCTTTGGAACTTGAACAGCCGGCGAGCGCGGCGAGCATGGCGACGAGTACCGCGGATGAGACGATGACTTTCAATTCGATGTTCCCGAATAACGGATGCGCGGACGGCGAATGCCCGGCGCCGCGAGCAGTGCTCGCCGCGCCGGGCCATGAAACCTGCCGAGTGTCAGAATGAACGAAGAATCGCCGCGCTCGACGCCAAGACCGAACGCGAAGTCAGTCGCACGATGAACGCCGCGCGATGACCTGCACTTCTTCGCTGACCGTACATTCTGCCTGAACCGCGGCGCCGGCGGCGGTTACGGCAGGTGTCTCGATCGTCATGGTCTGAATGACGCGCGGGTAACGCGGCCCATGATGCGCGGCGCGCTCACCGCGTTCGCCACGAGTATTGGTTCGCCGCAAGAAGCGGGAAAGCTCGGTGAGAGCCAGTTGATAAACGTCGCGCTTGAACTCGATGACCGCGTCGAGCGGCACCCAGTATTCGTTCCAGCGCCAGGCATCGAATTCCGGATGGTCCGTCGCGCGCAGGCAAATG
Organism: Caballeronia sp. SL2Y3; assembly: GCF_022879575.1. Lineage (NCBI taxonomy): Bacteria > Pseudomonadati > Pseudomonadota > Betaproteobacteria > Burkholderiales > Burkholderiaceae > Caballeronia > Caballeronia sp. SL2Y3. The sequence continues at coordinate 2,331,088 of NZ_CP084260.1, read as the reverse complement.
TCGCAGTCGCGCCCGACCATGCGCAGCAGAAACCAGATCTGTTTCTGACCGCGATAATGACCGCGCACTTCGCGCTTGATGAACTTATCCGGCACCTCATAACGCAGCCAGTCGCGCGTGCGACCGACAACTTTCACGTGCTCAGGAAGCAGGCCCGTTTCTTCGTGTAACTCCCGATACATTGCTTGCACGGGGGTCTCGCCGTATTTGATACCCCCTTGCGGAAACTGCCAGGAATGTTCACGCAGCCGCTTGCCCCAAAACACTTCGTTGCGCGCGTTCAAGAGGATGATGCCGACGTTCGGGCGAAAGCCTTCACGATCCAGCATACAACCACCTTCGAATCCTTTAAAATTGCTTTGATTATAAACAGATAACGGCCCCGGCGCATCCGTTCCAACCCGTGTCGGAGCCCTAATTTCGGGGCTCGCCGTGCGCCTGCCCGCAAGGAATCTTTGCCAGGCAACCCGGAAGTCGGCAGAATCTTCTTTTCCGGCTTCATGCAGGGCGGTCGGCCGCAAGTGGCGCGCGAGCGTTTCATTGCGGCCTCGTGCAGAGCCGTCGACCGTTTCGTCGTTCACCCGTTTCGCCAGCCTTCAACCACATGGTTTCGTGGGCGCGCGCCGCTTTTGGAAAATTTCTGAATGAAAGCATCCCGTTTCTTCATCGGCACCCTGAAGGAAGCTCCCGCCGACGCCGAGATCGTCAGCCACAAGCTGATGATGCGCGCCGGCATGATCCGCCGCGTCGCGGGCGGCATCTACGATTACATGCCGATCGGCCTGCGCTCGATCCGCAAGGTCGAAGCCATCGTGCGTGAAGAGATGAATCGCGCGGGCGCGCTCGAACTGCTGATGCCGGCCGTGCAGCCTGCCGAGTTGTGGCAGGAATCGGGACGCTGGGAGCAGTACGGCCCCGAACTGCTGCGCATCAAGGACCGTCACGAACGCGATTTCGTCGTCGGCCCGACGCACGAGGAAGTGGTCACGGACATCGCGCGGCGCGAGATCAAGAGCTATCGCCAGTTGCCGGTCAACTTCTATCAGATCCAGACGAAGTTCCGCGACGAGATTCGTCCGCGCTTCGGCGTGATGCGCGGCCGCGAGTTCATCATGAAGGACGCCTATTCCTTCGATAAGGACACGGCCGGCCTCGCCGAGTCGTACAAGAAGATGTACGACGCCTACGTGCGCATCTTCACGCGCATCGGGCTGGAGTTCCGCGCGGTCGCGGCGGACAACGGCTCGATCGGCGGCAGCGGATCGCACGAGTTTCACGTCATCGCGGAAACGGGCGAGGACGATATCGCGTACTGCCCGGACTCGGACTTCGCGGCGAACGTGGAAGCGGCCGACGCGTTGCCGCTGATCGCCGAGCGCGCCGCGCCCGCCGAGGAGATGAAGAAGACGCCGACGCCCGGCGCGGCCAAGTGCGAAGCCGTCGCGCAGTTGCTGAACATCCCGCTCGAACGCACGATCAAGTCGATCATTCTCGCGACGGACAACGAAGGCGCCGAGCCGACCATTTGGCTCCTGATGCTGCGCGGCGATCATTCGCTGAACGACATCAAGGTCAGCAAGCTGCCGGGTCTCTCCGGCTACCGCTTTGCGACGGAAGCCGAGATCGTCGAATGGTTCGGCACGCCGCCGGGCTATCTCGGTCCCATCGGCACGAAAAAGCCGGTGCGGGTGATCGCGGATCGCACGGTCGCGAACATGAGCGATTTCGTCGTCGGCTCGAACGAGGTCGACTATCACACGACCGGCGTGAACTGGGGCCGCGACCTGCCGGAACCGGAAGTCGCGGATATCCGCAACGTCGTGGCGGGCGATCCTTCGCCGGACGGCCGTGGCACGCTTGAAATCTGCCGCGGCATCGAAGTGGGGCACGTTTTCCAGCTCGGCACGAAGTATTCGGATTCGATGGGCGCCACGTTCCTCGACGAAGGCGGCAAGCCCGCGCCGATGCAGATGGGCTGCTACGGCATCGGCGTGACGCGCGTCTTGGGCGCGGCTATCGAACAGAATTTCGACGACAAGGGCATCATCTGGCCGGAAGCCATTGCGCCGTTCGAAGTGGTGATCTGCCCGATGGGCTACGACCGCAGCGACGCGGTGCGCGAGCAGGCCGACAAGCTGTACGCAACGCTGCAGGAGGCGGGCATCGACGTGATTCTCGACGATCGCGGGGAGCGCCCCGGCGTGATGTTCGCGGACTGGGAGCTGATCGGCGTGCCGCATCGCATTGTGATTGGCGATCGCGGGCTGAAGGAAGGCAAGCTCGAATATCAGGCGCGCCGCGACACAGAAGCCACGCTGCTGCCGGTGGACGAAGCCGCGGGCGTCGTGACGGCGAAGGTTCGGGCCGCGCTCGGGAAGTAAATGCAGTACAACTTCCTGTCGGCGACGATCCTTCTGCTCTTGATCACCGATCCGCTCGGCAACATTCCGATCTTCATCAACGCGCTGCGCGGTGTCGCCACCGAGCGGCGCCGCGTGGTGATTCTGCGCGAAGTGGCGATCGCGTTCGGCATTCTGCTCGTCTTCATGCTGGCCGGCGACCGCTTCCTGCGCGCGATGAATCTCACGGATGTGTCGCTGCGCATCGGCGGCGGGATCGTGCTGTTTCTGATCGCGCTCAGGATGATCTTCCCGCATCCGGATGGCCCGATGGGCGGCGACACGCGCGGCGGCGAACCGCTGATCGTGCCGCTCGCCATTCCCGCGCTGGCCGGCCCGTCCGCGCTCGCGACGGTGATGCTGCTGACGTCCCAAGCGCCAGGAAAGATGTTCGAGTGGATCGGCGCGCTGACCGTCACGATGGTCGTCTGCGCGGTCGTGCTGATTCTCGCGGAGAAGATTCAGCAATGGCTAGGCGAGCGCGCGGTCACGGCGTTCGAGCGGCTGATGGGGCTCGTGCTCGTCGCGATTTCCGTCGAGATGATTCTGACCGGGATACGCGCGTTCGTGCATCAGTTGTGAAAAAAGCGGCCGAGGCCGCTTTTTCTTTTTCGTCGCGCGTGCGAACGATCACGCGCCTTCGGTCAACGCCCGGATAGTCGGCAGATTGCGCCAGTAACCCTTCGCATCCATCCCGCAGCCGAACACGTAACGGTCCGGCACTTCGAAGCCGCAGAAATCCGGGCGCAGCGGCTTCGCCTTCGGGATGAGCTTCTCGCACAGCACCGCCGACAGAAACTGCTTCGCGCCCATCGCCATGATGCGGTCGCGAATGGCGGCCATCGTTTCGCCTTCGTCGAGAATGTCGTCGAGCACGAGCACCACGCGGTCCTTCACCGATTCGGCCGGCGCCACGCGCCACTGCATTTCGCTGCCGCCCTTGATGGCGTTGCGATAGCGCGTCAAATGGATGTAGTCGAATTCCAGCGGGAAATCCAGATGCGGCAACAGCATGCCGGTGAACACGGCCGCGCCGCCCATGACTGAGAGCAGCAACGGGAAGTCGTCCTGCGTCGCGGCCTTGATGTCCGCAGCCATGCGCTTGATCGACGCGTCGACCTGATCGGCGCTGACGATCTCTTCGGAGTGGCTGAAAATGTGGAGAGCTTCTTCGCGGTTCATAGAGGCAGGCGGGAGAGACGACGACTCAGTGGGAAAAAAAGGCGGCGTGCGCCATATGATAAACCCGCGTTCCTTTCGCGTCGGGCGAACGAAAGCGCGGGTTCGAAGCGGCGCGAATCAGCGCATGCCCGGCATCATGCCCTTCATGCCGCGCATCATCTTTTGCAGATTGCCGCCTTTGAGCTTCTTCATCATGCCGCGCATCTGCTCGTACTGATTCAGCATGCGGTTGACTTCCTGCACATGCACGCCCGCGCCCGCGGCGATGCGGCGCTTGCGTGCCGCCTTGATGAGCTCGGGCTTCGCGCGCTCCTGAAGCGTCATCGAATTGATGATGCCTTCCATGCGGCGCATCTGCTTCTCGGCGTTGTTCATGTCCGCGCCTTGCGCCGCCTGCTGGAACTGCGCGGGCAGCTTGTCCATCAGCGACGACAGCCCGCCCATCTTCTTCATCTGCGAGAGTTGCGCTTTGAAGTCGTTCAGGTCGAAGTCGCCGCCTTTCTTCACCTTGTCGGCGAGCTTCTGGGCGGCTTGCGTATCGACGCCGCGCTGCGCTTCCTCGACGAGCGCGAGAATGTCGCCCATGCCGAGAATCCGGTTCGCCATGCGATCCGGGTGGAAGACTTCGAGGCCGTCGAGCTTTTCCGCGACGCCGACGAACTTGATCGGCTTGCCGGTGACGTGCCGCACCGAAAGCGCCGCGCCGCCGCGCGAATCGCCGTCGAGCTTCGTGAGCACGACGCCCGTGAGCGGCAGCGCGTCGTTGAACGCCTTCGCGGTGTTCACGGCGTCCTGTCCGAGCATCGCGTCGACGACGAAGAGCGTTTCAGCGGGCTTGAGCAGCGCGTGCAGCTCGCTGATCTCGTTCATCATCGCTTCGTCGATACCCAGGCGACCGGCCGTATCGACGATCACGACATCGTGGTAATGGCGCTTCGCCCAGTCGATGGCGGCCCGCGCGATGTCCGCAGGCTTCTGGTCCGGCTCCGACGGGAAGAAGTCCGCGCCGACCTGTTCGGTCACCGTTTGCAGCTGGCGAATAGCGGCGGGGCGGTAGACGTCGACGGAAACCGTCAGGACCTTCTTCTTCTGCTTTTCACGCAGCAGTTTCGCGAGCTTGCCGGTGGTCGTGGTTTTACCCGCGCCCTGCAAGCCGGCCATCAGAATGACGGCGGGCGGCGTGACGGCGAGATTGAGTTCGGCGGCCTTGCCTTCGTAGTCGCCGCCAATCACGGCCGTCAGCTCGCGCTGCACGACGCCGACGAGCGCCTGACCCGGCGACAGGCTCGAAAGCACTTCTTCGCCGAGCGCCTTTTCCTTCACCTTGGCGATGAACTCGCGCACGACGGGCAGCGCCACGTCGGCTTCGAGCAGCGCGAGGCGCACTTCGCGCAACATGTCCTGCGTATTGGCCTCGGTGAGCCGGGCCTCGCCGCGCAGCGTCTTGACGACGCGTGCCATCCGTTGAGTGAGGTTGTCGAGCATGGGAATGTGAGAGTGCGGCCCTGGTTTCCGGCGACGCGCAGGCGGTTTCGCGGCGATGCGCCCTACTTTGGCGCAAGGGGGAAGACGTCGCGGGTTCGGGGCCTAGTGTAAACTTCGAACATGGATATTGTACTGTATGCCCTCACTGCGTTTCTCTACGGCGGACTGGCCGTGGCGGGCTGGCGCGCGCATCGTCATACGGCCGTGGAGCCGGTTCTGGCGGGCGTGCCTTCGGGTATCGGGACCGCGCCGGCGAGTCCGTCGAAGGCGTCGGGCATGAGCGGCGTGGGACGCGCTCTATTATTAATAGCGTTGGTCGTGCACGGCGTTCTCCTGCACATGACCATCTTCCCGCAGAACGAGATGATCTTCGGCTTCGCGTTCGCGTTGTCCGCGATGTTCTGGCTCGGCGCGGGCATCTACTGGATCGAGAGCTTCTTCTTTCCGCTCGACGGGCTGCGCCTGCTCGTGCTGCCGCTCGCGTGCGTCGCTTCGCTGTTGCCGCTGGCGTTCGGCGGCGTGCGCGTGCTGTCGTACTCCGCCGCGCCGATGTTCAAGCTCCATTTCCTGATCGCGAACATCGCGTACGGCCTCTTTGCGATTGCCGCGCTGCATGCCGTGCTGATGCTGATGCTCGAACGACGCCTTCAGCGCATGCGCGGCCTCGCGATGCGTCACAGCGGCGGAAACGGCTGGCTCGCGAGCTGGCTCGACACCTTGCCGCCGCTGCTCACGCTCGAAAAGCTGTTGTTCCGGCTGATCGGCGCGGGCTTCGTGCTGCTGACGCTCACGCTGGTGTCGGGCATCGCGTTCAACGAGCAACTGGTCGATCGTGCGCTGCGTCTCGATCACAAGACGGTCTTCGCCATTCTGTCCTGGCTGATGTTCGGCGGGCTGCTCACTGCGCGCCGCATCTCGGGCTGGCGCGGACGCGCCGCGCTGCGCTGGGTGCTGGCTTCGTTCGTGGCGCTGCTGCTCGCGTATGTGGGCAGCCGCTTCGTGTTCGAAGTGCTGCTGCATCGCGCGGTTGTCTGAACGCGGTATTACTTCTTTAAGCCGATGCGAGCTTTTCTTCTTCTTATCGTTCTCTTCTTCGTGACGCAATGGCTCTTGAAGAAGCTGCGGCGCGCCAACGAGCGCGAGCAGGCGGGAACGCGTGCTTCGTCGAATCGCGCTTCCACGACGGCGGGCGGTGCGGGCGCCGGCAACGGCGCGGCTCGCCGCGATGCGCCGCAGCTTGCCGATCCGCTTATCCGCTGCGCGCAGTGCGGCGTGCATACGCCGACAAGCGAATCCATAGCCGTCGCGGGACAACGGTTTTGCTGCGCTGACCACGCAAGGCGTCATGCGGCGCGTCCTAGTGGTCGGGACGCGAGATGAGGGTGCTGCGTGCGGGCATCGACGCGCAACTGCGCCCGCGGGTGAAGCAATAATCGTAGCGGACAAGCGTTCGGCTGCGTCGGGCGCGTCCGACGCCGTTGCGACGCGCGCTGTATGCGTTGCCTGCTAGCGATGCGGATACCTACGCGCCCGTGTGCCCACGAGCGCATTAATAGACGTTGCGGGACAGCGTTAGCTGCGTCTAGCGCGCGGCGTCGCGCGGGCGCGTAAGAGCGGTCGCGACGCCAGATCAATGCGCTGCCTGCGCGCGATGCCTTTATCGGCGCGCACGGCCGGCTTGGAAGCGCGGCGCGTATGCCGCCGCCGAACGTCGAGGCGCGTCCTCGCGGCATGACGCCGACGCTCGGCACGATTCGCAACATCTGCATGCCATCCGGTGATATCAGCGCGGCGCTTCTTCCAACACGTTGAATCGCGACGCGCATCGGTCCTTCGATCGCCTCAGCCGCATGCGCGTGTCGGCGCATTTCATGATTCACCGCGACGGCGGGTTGGCGCTGTCCGTCCCGGGTGGTGAACGCGCGTTCCAAGCGTGCGTGTCGTCGTTTCGCGAGCGCGGGCGTCGCAGCGACGACTTGATGAGCCCTGCGGTTCGACGAGTACCGTAGCTTGGGCGGTCGTGTGAATCATCGCGAAGCGATATCCGATCGACGCTTTCCCGCTGTCCGTCCCGAGCGATGAACGCGCGTGCCACGCGTGTGTGTCGTCGTTTCGGGAACGCTGGCGCTGCAGCGACGGACTCGATGAGCATCTTCGCGGAGCTTGCCGCTCGCGATGAATCCATCGCGAACCGATATCGCGATTAACGCAATCGCCCGGGCGCGCAGTTCGCCTCACCCTGCCCGCGCTGCGACGACGCGCCGCCGCCACTTCAACGAGTCGCCCAAGCCGACACCTCGACGGTCTCCGACCTCCGCCGACGGTCATTCTCGCTGCGACGCAACAGCGTCGCGCGGGAGCCCTTGCCGCGCTTCGACGCCGCAAAAGTCAACCCCGCGCGGGCGCTTCGGAAGCAAATAAACCTTTTTGAGACCCTGCGAAGTTCCACTATACTTGGTGCCGAAGGACGTGATTTGCACTATATCTTGTGTTGTAGAGGCGGCGCCCGCTCGCATGAGCCGGCGCCGTCGGCTTTCCGGCGTATCTGAAGTTTGGCTGGCCCGGGGCGGTGCGCAAGCGGTCTCATCAAGAGGCCCTCAGCGCATCGAGCGCCAGCGAGCAGCACCGTGAAGAACGCATGCAAGTGAATGCGAGTCTCGTCGACCGACACCGCGCGCCAACGCGGGCACCGCACGCGACGCCATGACAGTGCGGGCCGCCATCGCCGCGACTCGTGTTCAGGGCCTGCTGTCTTCACAGCCCGCACCACTGCCAAACACCGCGACGCGTATCTCATGAGGCGACGCGCGCGGCATAAGTGATAAATCCGCGGATCATCCGCACCATTCGAACACCAGGAGTTTTGCACATGCAAACCACCGACAACGCCACGACTTCCTACGAAGGCGCATCCGTCCAGCATGCTGGCGGCTCGCATGTTCAGGGCGCGCAATCGCCCGCGTCGAACACGACGTATGCCGACTACAAGGTCATCCGTCGCAACGGAAGCGTGGTGTCGTTCGAGCCGTCGAAAATCGCGATTGCCGTGACGAAGGCGTTCATCGCCGTGAACGGCGGCCAAGGCGCGGCGTCCGCTCGCGTGCGCGAGCAGGTCGAGCAACTGACCCAGGCGGTCGTGCGCGCGCTGCTGCGCAGCCGTCCGCACGGCGGCACGTTCCACATCGAAGACATTCAGGATCAGGTCGAACTCGCGCTGATGCGCGGCGGCGAGCACAACGTCGCGCGCGCCTACGTGCTGTATCGCGAGAAGCGCACGCAGCAGCGCGAGCAGGACCGCGGCCACGCGCAGAATGCGAAGACGCACGAAGGCGTCATCAACGTGACGGACAACGGCATCACGCGCCCGCTGGATCTCGACGCGCTGAAGGCGCTGATCGTCTCCGCCTGCGCGAATCTGGGCGATGCCGTCTCGGCTGATCCGATCGTCGCGGAAACGGTGAAGAACCTGTACGACGGCGTGCCGATGAATCAAGTCTACGATTCGGCCATTCTCGCCGCGCGCACGATGATCGAAAAAGATCCGGCGTACAGCCAGGTCACTGCACGCATCCTGCTGCACACGATCCGCCGCGAGATTCTCGAAGGCGAAGTGACGCAAGCCGAAATGGGCGAGCGTTACGCCGAATACTTCCCGCAGTTCATCAAGCGCGGCGTCGAAGCGGGCCTGCTGGACGACAAGCTGCAGCAGTTCGACCTGAAGCGTCTCGGCGCCGCGCTCGACGCGAACCGCGACCTGCAGTTCGGCTACCTCGGCCTGCAAACGCTATACGACCGCTACTTCCTGCACGTCGAGGGCACGCGCATCGAGTTGCCGCAGGCGTTCTTCATGCGCGTGGCGATGGGTCTGTCGCTGAACGAAATCGACCGCGAAGCGCGCGCCATCGAGTTCTACAACGTGCTGTCGTCGTTCGACTTCATGTCGTCGACGCCGACGCTCTTCAACTCGGGCACGCATCGCTCGCAGCTTTCGTCGTGCTATCTGACGACGGTGGCCGACGACCTTGACGGCATCTACGAGGCGCTCAAGGAAAACGCGCTGCTCTCGAAGTTCGCGGGCGGTCTCGGCAACGACTGGACGCGCGTGCGCGCGCTCGGCTCGCATATCAAGGGCACGAACGGCAAGTCGCAAGGCGTCGTGCCGTTCCTGAAGGTCGTGAACGACACGGCAGTCGCGGTGAACCAGGGTGGCAAGCGCAAGGGCGCGGTGTGCGCGTACCTGGAGACGTGGCACCTCGACATCGAAGAATTCCTAGAACTGCGCAAGAACACGGGCGACGACCGCCGCCGCACGCACGACATGAACACGGCGAACTGGATTCCCGACCTGTTCATGAAGCGCGTGATGGAAGGCGGCGAATGGACGCTGTTCTCGCCGTCGACGTGTCCGGACCTGCATGATCTGTTCGGCGCGGACTTCGAGAAGGCGTACGTCGCTTACGAAGAGAAAGCCGCGCGCGGCGAGATCAAGCTCTTCAAGAAGGTGCCGGCACAACACTTGTGGCGCAAGATGCTCGGCATGCTGTTCGAAACGGGCCATCCGTGGATCACGTTCAAGGACCCGTGCAACGTGCGTTCGCCGCAGCAGCATGTCGGCGTCGTGCATTCGTCGAACTTGTGCACGGAAATCACGCTGAATACGAGCGACACCGAAATCGCGGTGTGCAACCTCGGCTCGGTGAACCTCGTCGCGCACCTGACGAAGCAGGCCGACGGCACGCTCGCGCTGGATCACGCGAAGCTCAAGCGCACCATCAGCGTCGCGATGCGCATGCTCGACAACGTGATCGACATCAACTACTACGCGGTGCCGAAGGCGCGTAATTCGAACCTGAAGCATCGTCCGGTGGGCATGGGCATCATGGGCTTCCAGGACTGCCTGCACTTGCTGCGCACGCCGTACGCGTCGCAGGAAGCGGTGGAGTTCGCGGATCGTTCGATGGAAGCCGTCTGCTACTACGCGTACTACGCGTCGACGGAACTGGCGGAAGAGCGCGGCCGTTATTCGAGCTATCGCGGCTCGCTGTGGGATCGCGGCATTCTCCCGCAAGACACGGTGAAGCTCCTGGCCGAAGCGCGCGGCGGTTATGTGGAAGTGGACACGTCCGAGTCGATGGACTGGTCGACGCTGCGTTCGCGCATCGCGACGCACGGCATGCGCAACTCGAACTGCGTGGCGATTGCGCCGACGGCGACGATCTCGAACATCATCGGCGTGTCCGCGTGTATCGAGCCGACGTTCCAGAACCTGTACGTGAAGTCGAATCTGTCTGGCGAATTCACGGTGGTCAACGACTACCTGGTGCGCGATCTGAAGGCGCGCGGCCTGTGGGACGAAGTGATGGTGTCGGACCTGAAGTACTTCGACGGCACGCTCTCGCGCATCGATCGCGTTCCGGCTGACCTGCGCGCGATCTACGCGACGGCGTTCGAAGTCGATCCGAAGTGGCTGGTGGAAGCGGCGTCGCGCCGTCAGAAGTGGATCGATCAGGCCCAGTCGCTGAACATCTACATGGGGGGCGCGTCGGGCAAGAAGCTCGACGAGGTGTACAAGCTCGCGTGGCTGCGCGGCCTCAAGACGACGTACTACCTCCGCACGATGGCGGCGACGCACGTCGAGAAGTCGACGGTGGCGCACGGCGCGCTGAATGCGGTGCCGTCGGGTGAGGGCGGCTCCGGTGCTGGCGGTGGCTTCGGGGTATCGTCGGGCGGTGCGGCTTCTGCTGCCGGCGGCGTGGGTGGCGGTTTAAACGCGGCCGCTGCTGCGCCTGCGGTCGAGGCGGCTGCTGAGCCGGAAGCCGACGGCCCCGTCTGCATGATGCGTCCGGGCGATCCGGGGTTCGACGAGTGCGAGGCATGTCAGTGAGTTCTTTCGCTGGCGCTTGAGTAGGGTTCTGCTCTTGGCCGAAGGCCGGTGCTGAGTTTCTCGGTGCCGGCTTTTTTTGTTTTTGTTGTCTTGTCTTGTCGTTGGGAAACTTGTATTCGCGTCGGTCTATTAGCGTTGCCCCTCCCCGGGGCGGGGGTCACTTTCTTTGCTGTCGACCAGAGTAGGCGCTTTAGCGCCGTACTCTGGTCCCATGCAAAGAAAGTAACCAAAGAAAGCAGCTTTTTTTGGGCCCGCAGCACTGAGAAGGTGATCACTCCGCAGAAAGACCGTGGCACTCAGTTGGAAACAACCTTGAATCACCTTCCACGCCCACTGAGCACCACGTCCTCCGAGCCCCTTGGCTCGTTAACACCAACGTGCGTTTGCGCGTGTCGCATGGAAGAAAGAAGTGCCTGTGTCGAACTACGTCGCGTGCTTGTCCGGGTTCAGCGCGGGCAGCGTCTGTCGCGCGGATTCCGCTTCAGGCGTTAGAGGCAGCCACGCTCGACGGATTGGCATGGGCAACGCGAGAAGAAGGACATGCGCGATGTTCCCGAAGGTTTTGACGAGCCAAGGGGCTCGGCGGACGTGGTGGTCAGTGGGCGTGGAAGGTGATTCAGGGTTGCTTCAAACTGAGGGCCAATGACTTCCTGCGAAGTGACCACACTGTTACTGCTGCGGGCCAAAAAAAGCTGCTTTCTTTGGTTACTTTCTTTGCAGCAGTGTATAGACCGGAGACATGGGTAACAGGTGTGTCAGGACATAGGTAACACATTCAACTGCTTCTGCTGCGCTCTTTCAAGTTGACGGTATCGATTCGATGATGAAGGAAGTACACGTCATAACAGCCGTCGGTTCCCGGACACGCCCGCAGGGCGATCGGCAGGTTCGCCAGCGCGCTCGAGACTTTGAAGCGTTGCGACCGGAAGCGCACCTCGCCGTTGAGCCCGACCCGAACCACCGCGTCTGCGTCCCCGTATTCGATCGGCGGCATGCGCTCCGGATACGCTCGCGGGCTCGGTTGATAGCGCGAAATCGGTGTGGCCATGTCCAGCGCCTGATGCGGCCGCTCGTGGTTGTACACCTGACGCCATGCGTCGAAGGCTTGCTGGGCGCTCTTCAGGTTCTTGAAGTGGCGGCCCGCGAGCAGTTCGGCCTTGAGCGTGCGATGAAACCGTTCGTCTTTACCATTGGTCTGCGGGTGCCGGGGACGGCTGTACGAAATCCGGATGCCCAGGCGTATCAGCCAGATCGCCAGCGCAGTCAACTGGCCCGAGCGCGCCGGGCTGCCCCAGGGCGGACCGTTGTCCGCATTGATGCGCAGCGGCATGCCATAGCGGCGAAACACCGCGCGCAAGTGCTCGCGCACCACCCGCGTGGGCGTGCTGCCACAAGCATCGAGTGCCAGATCGAAGCGCGAGTGATCGTCCAGCACGGTGAACGGCGCGCAGCGCGCCCCACTATCCAGTTCGATGCAGCCCTTGAAGTCCATCTGCCACAAATCGTTGGGATGCGCGTGTTCGAAGCGCTGCCACGGCAAGGCTGCGGTGCTGCTCTCGGCGCTGATCAGGCCGTGCCGATGCAGGATGCGCGTCACGGTGCTGGGCGATGGGGTTCGATCGCAACCGAGATCGCTCATGCGACGCGCGATCTTGGGCGCGCCCCACGCAGGCTGCGCTTGACGCAGCTCGACCACGCGCGCCTCCACATCGGCCGCTGTACGCGACGGGCTATGGATGGGCCGCCGGCATCGATCGGCCAGCGCGGTGTCGCCCTGCTCGTAGCGCCTGATCCACTTGTAGCCGGTCTTCGGACTAATGCCGTATTGACGGCACAAGGCGCGTCGATTGGCACCTTCTTGGCTGGCGAACTTCACGAATTCAAGCCGCAGTTCCATGATGTCTTTGCTATCCCAGGTCATGACCGACTCCGGACGAACCATTCGTCCGAAGTGTTACCTATGTCCTGGAACAGGTGTTACCCATGTCTCCGGTCTATACACATGGGACCAGAGTACGGCGCTGAAGCGCCTACTCTGGTCGACAGCAAAGAAAGTAACCCCCGCCCCGGGGAGGGGCAACGCCAATAGACCGACGCGAAAACAAGTTCAACGACAAGACAAGCCCAACGAACACCGCCGACAGGCAAAAAACAAAGAACCCTTACCCCCGCGTCCCCCGAGAAATCTCAACCCCCGCATCCCGCGCCAACCGAGCCGTAACCGGCATGGAAAGAAACGAGAACAACCCGACGACAACAAACGCAGGCCAGAAGTCCGACCATCGCACGGTCGCATGACCATTCACGTACTGCGTCACCTCGAGCGTGATCCCCGCCACCGTGACGCCAAGCCCGAGCGACACCTGCTGCACGAAGCTGGCAAGACTCGTCGCCCGTCCGACATCGCGTGTTTCGATCTCCGCATAGGCGAGCGAATTGAGGCTCGTGAACTGCAGCGCCGGAAAGAAGCCGCCGAGCAGCACCACAGCCCAGATCACCCAAGTCGGCGTGCCGGGAAAGAACGTGCCGCATGCCGCAATCGCCAAGCCCGACAACGCCGCGTTGATGAGAAGCGTCTGCCGGAAGCCGAATCGATGCAGCACGCGCGCCGCAAGCGAGCGCATGAACATCCCGCCGAACGCCGATGCGCAGGTGATCGCGCCTGACTTGAACGCCGTCATGCCCAGACCCTCCTGCAACGCGAGCGGCAAGAGGAACGGCACCGCGCCGAGCCCGATGCGAAAGAGCGAGCCGCCGAGGACGCTCGCCTGAAACGTCGGCACGCGAAAGAAGCGCAGGTCGAGTAGCGGTCGCGCGGCCCGGCGCGCGTACAGACAGTAGAGCGCGGCCATCAGCGCGCCGGCTGCGCACATCGCGAACGCAACGCTTTGCGGCACCAGTTCGCCGCCGACGAGCGAAAGCCCGAGCAGCAGCAACACGCCGGCGCCCGCCGAGAGAAAGAAGCCGAGCCAGTCGAGCCGGCCCGGATGTTCTTCGCGCGAGTCGGCGATGTAGCGATTGGTCAGGTAGATGCCCGCAATGCCGATCGGAATATTGATGAAGAAGATCAGCCGCCAGTGCAGATACGTCGTGATGAAGCCGCCGAGCAGGGGGCCGGCGGCAGGGCCGAGCATCGCGGGAACCGAGAGATAGTTCATCGCGCGAATGAACTCCGAGCGGCGCACCGAACGGAAGATGATGATGCGGCCAACCGGTACCATCATCGCGCCGCCCACGCCCTGTATGAAGCGCGCGACGGTGAAGGGCCCGAGCGACGTCGATGCCGCGCACAGGATCGAACCGGCAACGAATACGCCGATGGCCGCGCGAAAGACCGCGCGTGCGCCGAAGCGGTCGGCCACCCAGCCGCAGATCGGAATGAAGACGCCTAAGCCGAGCACGTAACTCGTGACGGCGACCTTGAGTGTGACGGGATCGCGTCCGAACGCGCGCGCCATTTCGGGGATTGCAGTGACGATGACGTTGGCGTCGACGCTTTCCATGAACATCGCACACGCGACGATGAGAGGAGCAATGAAAGCTTTGACGGCGAGCGGCATCGGAGAATGCGATCAGTCATGGCGGCAAGAGCGGCGATTATGGCACCGATACCAGGCGCATGCGATCGCGCGCCGGGCGCCATGTGATGCGATCGACATAACGAGGAGTGAAGACACGATGGACCCCGATGACCTGCAGCGTCTCGTGACGCAGACCATGCCCTATGGCAAGTACAAGGACAGACTCATCGCGGACTTGCCCGGTCACTATCTCGCGTGGTTCGCGCGTGAGGGTTTTCCTGAAGGCAAGCTCGGTGCGTTGCTTGCGCTCATGCACGAGATCGATCACAACAATCTTCGCGCGTTGCTGGACCCTTTGAGGCGTTGACTCCGCGCGCTATAGGTAGTAGAGCAGCGCCTGATCGGACACAATATATAGTGGTAAAGCGAGGCAGCGAATGCTAAACTTCGGCAACGAATTCGAAGCGCGCGAAGGCAAGAACGACGCCTCGCTCGGCTGCTCGAGCGTCATCGAGCGAAGCCGAAACGAGCACGCGCTTTCATCTTCGCTCGCATCGCATTGCATTCGATCAACGGCACTCGCGTCGATCGCCTCGAACGATCATCGCGGGTCGTCGCCAAGCGTTCGCATGACAGCGTCGAAGCATCGATGGAAGCATCGACCGAAGCATTGAAGCCACGCAGTCCGATCACACATCGCAACGCTTGAAGAGAGTCGATGAGGACCGCTTCACACCCGTCTCTCTCTTGCTCGCATCACGCATGAAAGACCATGCGCAGAGCCAAGTGTTGTATGCAGGTAGCAACGCTGAATCCAAATCGCTAGAAAACGAGAATTTTCATGAGCAAGCTCTTTTATCGCTCATGAAAAGATGGTACAAACCGATCTAAATTGATGGTGAGAATTTATGCTCAACTGGGATGACGAGACCACTGCCGTAACTCCGTCGAGCGGTTCGCAACACAACACGTTGCGCAACGCTCAAGGCACGGCTTTCGGTACGCAGAGCGCAGCGCATGCTGCCCAATCGTTCGATCATCAAGCCGCCCATCAGACTGCTCAGGCGCAGAACATCTTCTCCGATGGCTTCGTGCCTCCTGCAGCCGCCACGCCTTCCGCTGGCGCCATCGCCGCGCAGAGTGAAGCGCGCGTCAACGTCGCAGACAAGCGCATCATCAACGGCAAGACCGATGTCAACCAGCTCGTGCCGTTCAAGTACAAGTGGGCGTGGGAGAAGTACCTCGCCGGCTGCGCGAATCACTGGATGCCCCAGGAAGTGAACATGTCGCGCGACATCGCCCTCTGGAAAGACCCGAACGGTCTGTCCGACGACGAGCGCCGCATCGTCAAGCGCAACCTCGGCTTCTTCGTCACGGCCGACTCGCTCGCCGCGAACAACATCGTGCTCGGCACGTATCGTCATATCACCGCTCCGGAGTGCCGCCAGTTCCTGCTGCGCCAGGCGTTCGAAGAGGCGATCCACACGCATGCGTATCAGTACATCGTCGAATCGCTCGGCCTCGACGAAAGCGAGATCTTCAACGCGTATCACGAGGTCAAGTCGATCCGTGACAAGGACGAGTTCCTGATCCCGTTCATCCAGACGCTGACCGACCCGGCCTTCACCACCGGCACGCTGGAAGCGGACCAGAAATTGCTCAAGTCGTTGATCGTGTTCGCCTGCATCATGGAAGGGCTCTTCTTCTATGTGGGCTTCACGCAAATTCTGGCGCTGGGTCGCCAGAACAAGATGACGGGCGCGGCGGAGCAGTATCAGTACATCCTCCGCGATGAATCGATGCACTGCAACTTCGGCATCGACCTCATCAACCAGATCAAGCTGGAAGAGCCGCAACTGTGGACCGCCGAATTCAAAGCGGAGATTCGCGAGCTCTTCAAGCAAGCTGTCGATCTTGAATATCGCTACGCTGAAGACACCATGCCGCGCGGGGTTCTCGGCCTGAACGCGTCGATGTTCAAGAGCTACTTGCGGTTCATCTGCAATCGGCGTTGCCAGCAGATCGGCCTGGACCCGCTCTACCCGAACGAGGAAAACCCGTTCCCGTGGATGAGCGAAATGATCGACTTGAAGAAGGAACGCAACTTCTTCGAGACACGCGTGATTGAGTATCAAACCGGCGGCGCGCTGACCTGGGAATAACAACAAGCCCAGGACGTGTTGCAGACGAAATCGATGGGATGGCTGGGCAGCAGCGTGCGTCATTGCGCGCGCCCCGCCGACAAGGTTTAGGAGAACGGTCGCCTGATGCAAAGTGCGCCTACTGACTTGACGGGCCAAGTGGTTCGATTGAAAGACAGGCGTTTTGCGTTCCCTTCAATGGGATGGGCAAACTTCCCCCCGGAAAATGCCGGCGACAAGCTCGCTGGCTCGATCAAGCGATGGCCGGCGCCGTGTATGGGCGCTGACTCAATTTGGCGCGCGGTGCCTCGGGGCACGGCGCGCCTTGCCGTATTCATTAGCGTAAGCAGGTGGGATCAGCGTACGCCGATGAATAATCCGCTTCGTAGCGTGTGCCCTGAGAGCCTCCACGCGAAGAAGCGGGTTTTGACGAAGGGTGTTGTTTGAACTGACTCTCATCTGAAAACCTGAAGGAGAAAAACCATGGCAGTTGCCAAGAAGAAACCCGCCGCGAAAAAGGCTGCAGCAAAGAAAGCCCCCGCCAAGAAAGCCGCCGCTCCGGCGAAGAAGGTAGCCGCGAAGAAGGTCGCTGCGAAGAAGGTTGCAGCGAAGAAAGTCGCCGTGAAGAAGGTCGCGGCGAAGAAGGCTGCGCCGGCCAAGAAGGCAGCAGCAAAGAAGGTCGCAACGAAGAAGGTAGCGGCCAAGAAGGCGCCCGCGAAGAAAGCCGCAGCGAAGAAGGTCGCCACCAAGAAGGTAGCCACGAAGAAGGCCGCAGCCAAGAAGGCGCCTGCCAAGAAGGCCGCCGCGAAGAAGGCGCCTGCGAAGAAGGCCGCTGCCAAGAAGGCGCCCGCGAAGAAAGCGGCGGCGAAGAAGGCCGCTGCGAAGAAAGCGCCCGCGAAGAAGGCTGCCGCGAAGAAGGCTCCTGCGAAGAAGGCGTCGGCCAAAACCGCCGCTGCCCCTGCTGCGCCTGCTGCCTCCGCGCCCGCTCCCGCAGCGAAGAAAGCCGAGCCTGCTGCAAAGAAGGCGCCGGCCAAGAAGGCTGCCGCTGCAAAGAAGACGACGGCTGCGGCTCCCGCAACGACGGCTACCACGGTGTCGACGCCCGCTCCGGCGGCTCCGGCCACTGCGGTCAAGACGGCGCTGAACCCGGCGGCGGCATGGCCGTTCCCGACGGGCAGCCGTCCGTAAGTCGCGGCAACAGCAGTCCGAAGCACCGCGGCACACGTCGATGTGCCTTAAGACCGGGTAGGCCTACCCGGCCACGACCCGTCGCCGGTCAAGACCGGCGGCGGGTTTTTCGCTTCGGCACCCGAAGTAAGTTCGCGCCGTGCTCGCAGCGCGTGACGAACGAAAAAAGCGCATGCCTCTTTCGATGCATGCGCTTCTTTGAGCAACCGCAGGCTGGCTGCGAATCCTCGGCGGAATACCCCTGACGAACTTAGTGCGTCACGCGCGTCACGCCGCCGCTCGACAGCAGCCGAACGCGCTCGCCGGCTTGAAACACTTCGCCATTCGACGTTTGGGTGATGGCCCGCAAGTCGCCGTTGTCGAGACGCACGGTGATTTCCAGCCCGTTCTTGGTCGAAACGCTGTTCTCGACCGCGTTGCCCGCCACCGCGCCGGCGAGACCGCCGATGATGCCCGCGATGATCGACCCGTTTCCGCCGCCGATTGCGCTGCCCGCCGCGACGCCGCCGAGCGCGCCGCCGCCGATGGCGCCGAGGCCGGTCGGCTGGCCGTTGTTCGAGCTGATCTTCACGCCGCGCACGCTCTCGACGGTCGCCATGCGCACCGTTTCCTCGCGCTGCGCCTGCGACGCCGTGTAGACGTCGGGCGAACTGCTGTTGTAGGCGCAGCCCGTCAGCGCGACTGAGCCGATGAGCGATGCTGCCAGCACCACGCGACTTACCGTTTTCATTCCTTCACTCCCTTCATCCACTCGATCACGACAGGCTGCTTCCGAATGCCTGCTTGAAACGCTCTTCGATTTCGGCGCGCGTCGGCGCATAAGTTTGCGGGCCCTGATGCTCGATTTTCAACGCACCCATCAGACTCGCGAGACGCCCCGTCTTTTCCCAGCCAAGCTTGTTCTCGATGCCGTACAACAGGCCGCCGCGAAATGCGTCGCCGCAGCCGGTCGGGTCCACCACTTGCCGCGCCTTCACGGCCGGCACGTCCATCACTCCGTCTTCATGATAGATCTGCGCGCCGTGTTCGCCGCGCGTGACGACCAGCGCCTCGACCCGGCTCTTGATGTCTTCGATCGACCAGCCGGTCTTGTTGCTCAACAACTTGGCTTCGTAATCGTTGACCGTCACGTATGTGGCAAGTTCAATCATGCGACAAAGCTCTACACCTTCAAGAATGGGCAAACCCTGACCCGGATCGAAGATGAACGGCACGCCCGCCGCCGCAAACTGCCTGGCGTGCTCGCGCATGCCGTCCGCGCCGTCCGGCGCCACGATGCCGAGCGTAATGCCCTGCGCCTCGTCCGCGCGGTTCAGGTGCGATTCCATCATCGCGCCGGGGTGGAAGGCCGTGATCTGATTGTTCGCGAGGTCGGTCGTGATGAAGCATTGCGCCGAGTGCTGGCCGGGCAGCACGCGCACGTATTCCTTCGACAATC
Organism: Caballeronia sp. SL2Y3; assembly: GCF_022879575.1. NCBI lineage: Bacteria > Pseudomonadati > Pseudomonadota > Betaproteobacteria > Burkholderiales > Burkholderiaceae > Caballeronia > Caballeronia sp. SL2Y3. The sequence goes on along the minus strand of NZ_CP084260.1, from coordinate 2,311,850 downwards.
CGAGCGCGTCGAGCCGGTCGATGTAGAGCTGCGCGTCCGCTTCGCCGAGCGTCGCCATGATCTTCGCATCGCCGCCGAGCAGCTTCAGCGCATACGCGATGTTGCCCGCGCAGCCGCCGAAGTCGCGCCGCATCGTCGGCACCAGGAAGCTGATGTTCAGCATGTGCACCTGGTCCGGCAGGATGTGGTCGCCGAAGCGGCCCTGGAAGGTCATGATGTTGTCGTAGGCGAGCGAGCCGCAGATAAGCGTAGCCAAGGCGAACGTCCTTATTGGTTAGGCGCGGGGAAAGGTTGGCGCATACGGCGCGCGGCGGTGTGGGCATCGGTCGAACCGAAAGACCGCCGCGCCCCGTATGCGGACCGCCGCAGCGGTCCGTCGATGCACTTTACTTCAGGGCGGCGAGCGCCGAATCGTAGTTCGGCTCGTTCTTGATTTCCGGCACGAGCTCGGCGTGCAGCACCTTGTCGTTCTCGTCCAGCACGACGACCGCGCGCGCGGTCAGCCCTTTGAGCGGGCCGCTCGTCACGTCGACGCCGTAGGACTGCGCGAACTCGCGACCGCGGAACGTCGATGCCGTCACCACGTTGGCGAGACCTTCCGTCGTGCAGAAGCGCTTGGCCGCGAACGGCAGGTCGCCCGAAACGACGAGCACCACGGTGTTGTCCAGCTTGCCGGCCGCTTCGTTGAACTTGCGCGTCGACGTGGCGCACGTGGGCGTGTCGAGGCTCGGCACGATGTTCAGCACCTTGCGCTTGCCCGCGAAGCTCGCGAGCGTGATATCGCCGAGATCCGCGCCGACGAGCGTGAACGCGGGCGCTTGCTGTCCTTCGCTCGGGAACGTGCCGCTGACTTCGATCGGGTTGCCGCCGAGGGTAACTTGACTCATGTTGCGCTCCAGAGGATGTGTCAGATGCTGACGGGAACTGTGCGACCGGCTCTTGCTGCCGGGTCGCGTCTTGAAAAGCCGGGCGCTCGCGCCGCTATCCGGTCACGGATAGAAGACCTGCACCCGGTAATTCGCGGCGACGGCATCGCCCGTATCGAGCCGGACGACGACCGGTTGCGCGCTTTGCGGCGGAAGGCCGATGGCGAATATCGTACCCGGTCGCGCGTAATCCTGCGGCCACAGCACGCGGCGAATGGCGACGTCGCTCTTGTCGTCGAGCAGCGTGAGTTCGAGCGCCGGATAGGCGAGCGCGACGTCTGAGCGGTTGCGCAGCATGAGCTTCAGTTCGAGCTTGTGCGGGCCGTCCACCTGACGCAGGCCGGAACTCTCGATCTGCAAACCGGAGATGTAGCGCGGCGGCGAAATCGTGCAGCCGATCTGGTCGCAGATATTGACGTAGAACGAGTGGGAGCCGGGGACATTCACCATGATCGCTTCGCGTTGCCACCACGCGAACTGGACCAGGAGCAGCAGCGCGAGCAAGACTGCAATGACGATACCGAGCGCACGCAAGCCCTTGCGCGCAGGCTTGGCCGGTTGCGTCGTCTCCATACGCGGTTCTCGCGTGACCGGAAACGCTTCGTTGGCGCTCGGCGGGTGGGCGGTGCCGAGACCGGACGGCCGTGCGCCGAAGCCGGGTTCGTCCTCGTCCCATGCAGAAGCCGGAGCCGGGGCCGGCGTCGGGGTAGCGGCGGGGCGCGCGCGCGGCGGTTCTGGCCGCCTTTGCGCCGGACCGATGAAAGGCTCCGCGCGGTCGTCGAGCGGATCGACGAAGCGCGAGGGCGGCGGAGCGGGTTCCGGCCGCCTCGGCGCTTCGCTTCTGACGGGCGGCGCGGATGCGTCGTCGTTGAGCGGCGCACCGGACACGGCGACCGGCTTCACCCGGCCGAGCGGCACCGGTTCGACGACAGGCTCGGCATCGGGTTCGTTCGCGGCGTCCTTGCGCGGCACGTTGCGGGGCCCATTGCGTTCGGGCGGCGGCGGCATCGACGCGCTCGCGAACGCCGGCGCGTTCGCATGCACGGTCGGATCGTTGTCTTCTTTCGCCGCAGGCGAGAAGGGCTTCGCGGCCGGCTTGTTGCCGAGATCGAGCTGACGCGGCACTGCCAGCGTGGGCGGCACGCTCGTGGCTTCCTTCTTCGACGACGAGAACGTCGAAGGCCCGACCGCAACTTCATCGTCGATCAGCGCGGCGTGCTGCGCTTCGTCGGCCTCGGCCGACTCGTCCGGCAACTGGAACCGATGATGAGCGGCGTCGAAAATTTCCTGGCAATGGCCGCAACGCACCCGCCCGTCATGCGGCGCGAGCAGATGCGGATCGAGCTTGAATACGGTTTCGCAGTGTGGGCAGCGGGTAGCCAGCGCCATAGGAAGTGCCAGTGGAAAGTGCCAGCGGCCTCACGGCCGAAACGGTGACGATGGCGCTATTCTAAAGGCTTTCGCGCCGCGTTCCGGCAAGGCACACCCAGCCTTCGTGCTCGCGCCAGACGCCGATGTCGATCCACTTCGCATAGACCGCCGCGACCTCGTCGGCCTGGCGCGCGAGGATGCCCGACAGCGCGATGCGCCCGCCCGGCTTCACCTTGGCGGCGAGCATCGAGGCCATGAGCTTCAGCGGATTGGAGAGGATATTGGCGACGACGATATCGAACTCTCCGGCGGGGCAGTCGTCGGGCAGGCCGTAGGTGACGTCCGCGTGATTGCGCTCGCTGTTCTGGCGCGCGGACTCGACCGCTTGCGGGTCGATGTCGATGCCATAAACCGGATTCGCGCCGCACTTCTTCGCGAGAATGGCGAGGATGCCGGAGCCGCAGCCATAGTCGAGCAGCGACTGCCCCGGCTGCACCGATTGCTCCAGCCACTCCATGCACAAACGCGTGGTCGGATGGCTACCGGTGCCGAACGCGAGGCCCGGATCGAGTTCGAGCACGAGGGCGTCGGGATCGGGCGCGTCGTGCCACGACGGCACGACCCAGATGCGCTCGCCGATGGCGATCGGATCGAACTGCGCCTGCGTCAGACGCACCCAGTCGTGCTCCTCGACTTCACGCACCGAGAACGCGGGCGTCGCTTTCAGGCCGATGTCGTTGGACGCTGCGGCGAGCAGCACGGCCGGGTCCGCGTCCTGGCCGAGCAGCGCGACCACGCGCGAACGCTTCCATGCGCTGCGCTCGGGCGTGAGCCCGGGCTCGCCGAAGAGCGGCTGCTCGTCGGGCGTGTCGGCATCGGCGTCCTCGACGGACACCGAGAGCGCGCCCATGTCCAGCAGCGCATCCGACAGCGCCTCCGCGTGCTCGCGGTCCAGCTCGGCGATCAGTTCCCGGTAACTCATGCTCGTTTCTCTGCCAATGCGCTTTACGACTCTTCGGCCACCGCCGCCTGACGCGCGGCGAGCTTGTTTTCGAGGTAATGGATGCTCGTGCCGCCTTCGACGAACTTCGCGTCGATCATCAGTTCGCGGTGCAGCGGAATGTTGGTCGAGATGCCTTCCACGACCATTTCCGACAACGCGATGCGCATACGGTTGATCGCCTGTTCGCGCGTCGCGCCGTACGAGATCAGCTTGCCGATCATCGAATCGTAGTTCGGCGGGACGAAGTAGCCGTTGTACGCGTGCGAGTCCACCCGAATGCCCGGGCCGCCCGCCGCGTGCCACGACGTGATGCGTCCCGGCGACGGCGTGAACTTGAACGGATCTTCCGCGTTGATGCGGCATTCGATCGCGTGGCCGCGGAACTGAATGTCCTTCTGGCGCAGCGTGAGCTTTTCGCCGGCGGCAATGCGAATCTGTTCCTGCACGATATCGACGCCCGTGATCAGCTCCGTCACCGGATGCTCGACCTGCACGCGCGTGTTCATCTCGATGAAGTAGAACTCGTTGTTCTCGTACAGGAATTCGAACGTGCCCGCGCCGAGATAGCCCATCTTCTTGCACGCTTCGGCGCAACGATCGCCGATGCGGTCGATCAGACGCCGAGCGATGCCCGGCGCCGGTGCTTCTTCGATCACCTTCTGGTGGCGGCGCTGCATGGAGCAGTCGCGCTCGCCGAGCCACAGCGCGTTGCGGAACGAATCCGACAGCACCTGAATCTCGATATGCCGCGGGTTCTCCAGGAACTTCTCCATGTAGACCTGCGGGTTGCCGAACGCACGGCCCGCTTCTTCGCGCGTCATGTTCACCGCGTTGACGAGCGCCGCTTCGGTATGGACCACGCGCATGCCGCGCCCGCCGCCGCCGCCCGCCGCCTTGATGATGACGGGATAGCCGACCGCGCGCGCAATCTTCACGATCTCCTTCGGATCTTCCGGCAACGCGCCTTCCGAACCCGGCACGCACGGCACGCCGGTCTTGATCATGGTTTGCTTGGCCGTGACCTTGTCGCCCATCAGGCGAATGGTTTCCGGACGCGGGCCGATGAACGTGAAACCCGATTGCTCGACGCGCTCGGCAAAATCCGCGTTCTCGGAAAGAAAGCCGTAGCCGGGATGGATGGCTTCGGCGTCGGTGACTTCGGCCGCGCTGATGAGCGCGGGCATGTTCAGATACGACAGATTCGACGGTGCCGGTCCGATGCAGACGGCTTCGTCGGCGAGCTTCACGTACTTCGCTTCCTTGTCGGCCTCTGAATAGACGACGACTGTCTTGACGCCCAGTTCGCGGCACGCGCGCTGGATGCGAAGCGCGATTTCGCCGCGGTTCGCAATGAGGATTTTTTCAAACATGGCAGTGGGTCGGCTCATCAACGGGCACGCGCGAGCGGCCCTCGGGATTCGAATCGGCGGCGCGCGCGTCCGGATGCTTGCGGATGGCGCGCGCCGGCGCGGTGAAGCCGGGCAGACCGGAGCGAGGCGTCCGGCGCACGGCCCGACGCGCTCAGTCGCCGATCACGAAGAGCGGCTGGCCGTACTCGACCGCCTGACCGTTCTCGACAAGAATTTCCTTTACGACGCCGGACTTGTCCGATTCGATCTCGTTCAGCAACTTCATGGCTTCGATGATGCACAGCGTCTGGCCTTCCTTGACCGTCTCGCCGACCTGCACGAAAGGATCGGCGCCCGGCGACGGCGCGCGGTAGAACGAGCCGACCATCGGCGAGGTCACGACGTGGCCCTGCGGCGCGGCGGCGCTCGCGGCGGCGCCAGCGCTCGCGCCGGCATCGCCCGATGCCGATGCGCTCGGCGCGGCTTGCGCCTGCACTTGCGGCGCGTACTGCTGCGGCGCCTGCATATAGACGGGCGCCGCGTTCTTGACGATGCGAACCTTGCCTTCGCCCTCCGTCACTTCCAGCTCCGAGATGCCGGATTCCGAGACGAGGTCGATCAGCGTTTTCAGTTTACGAAGGTCCATCGAAAAATCCCCTTTCAATACTTGGAGACCGGGACTGCCCGGTGCTTGACTTGATTTGTGGGTGTGTTCTGAGCGTCAGCCGCGTGCCGGCGCGGCCATCATCCGGTGCGCGCAGGAGTGCGGCGCAGCGCGCCCGCGGCGAAACTGGCGGCGTGGCGACCTGTCGTATGGCGCGCGGTGGCTCGGCCAGCGCCGCTTTCGCGGGCGGCTAAACGGGCGGCTGCGTGGCCTTGCTGCACCGGCGGAATAGTCATGGTCGCTTCGGGTTGTGCGGAATTCGGCGCACTTTAGCGCCGTTTAGAGAATTTTGTCTAGTTTTACAGCGCGACAGACGGTGCTCGTTCCCGCGCGCGGTCCGACATTATCGCAGCGAAACAGACAAGTTACAGCAATCCGACGCCAACTCGCTGTTTAATCCTGCGAACTTCAGCCGAACCCGCAGCGAATTTTTACAGCGCGTCGAGGGTGTGACGCAGTTCGCCTTCGTTGACTTCTCCAAGCTTCGTCGACCGAACCGTGCCCTTGCTGTCGATGACCACGGTGAACGGCAGCCCGCCCGCGTTGTTGCCGAAGCTGCGCGCAAGGTCCGCGCCACCGAAGCCCGTGACGTAGACCGGATAGTCGACCGGGACTTTCTTTAGGAAATCGTTGACGTTCTTCTCGCTGTCGACGCCGAGCCCGATGAATGTGATGCCCTTCTTCTGATATTCGCGCTGCAAGGCGGAGAGCGTCGGCATTTCCTTGACGCACGGTCCGCACCACGACGCCCAGAAATTCACCACGACCGGTTTGCCCTTGTACGCCGCGAGCGGTTGCGATGTCCCGGACGCGGCGGGCGGCGTGGTCTTCCACAGTTGATCGACGGCGTTGCTGTTCGGCTGCGTCGCGGCTTCGGTGTCGTTGCCGGTAAACAGATGACCTGCGTAGAAGCCGCCGACTGTCGCGGCGATGGCGACCGCCAGGGCCGCGAAGATACGTGTGCTGTTCATGGAGGTGAGATTGGAAGCGTCCCGCCGTTTCACTCGCCGATGTAAAGCGGCGGGCGATCCGGATCGTCGGATTGATCGAGCAGCGCGCGCACGGCGGCGGCGTTCGCGCGGGCGAGCCGGCCGCGTCCGTCGGCGCGCACCGCGCCGCGCAGATCCACGGTGTTGTAGAGCGCGATGTGAACGCCGATCGGCTCCTCGCCGCGCAGGCGATGCAGAAAGCTCAATGTCTCCACATAACCGCGCCCCGCGAAGTGCCGCGTCTCGGAGACGTCGTATTGAATATTGGCGTTGAGCAGATAGATCGCGACTTCCTTCGGGTTGTCGCAGAAGCATTGCAGATGGATATCCGAATGCTCGCCCGCCGTGCCGTTGAGCACCGCGCCGGTCAGATACGGATCGTAGGGCTTCAGGCGCTCCATCCATTCGAGCGCGGTCTCGCGCATGCGGCGCAGCACGGCGGGCTGGCTGTCGCTCTGGAAAATCGCCTGATATTCGCGGATTTCCTCTTCGATCTGATCGTTGTCGGGCAAAAACTCGCCGCCGATCTTGCTTTCGCCCACCACGAGCCGCGCTGCCTTGCGCTTGGCGGTGGAGTAGTCGAGACCGTCTTCGGCGATCATTCTCGCGGCCGCGATCGCGATTTCCTCGCGCACGCGCTGCGGATCGATATGTGATTTGCGAACCATGGGGGCATCATACTAGATAACGTCTCGGGGCCCGGCGCGCCGGGCGGGCCCGGCAAGGCGCGCCGGCGCGGCAGAAGTGCAGGCGTGGCGTAAGGGCGGCGGGCGCGCTCGGTTACAATATGCGCCTCCGGGCGCACTCCCGCACGGCTTTTGTTCGTGGTGCGCCGTTCCAGTTTTCCGCACTCCATCGCCCGCGCGGCGCGACACGCTTTATGCACATCCACATCCTCGGCATCTGCGGCACCTTCATGGGCGGTCTCGCCGTCCTGGCGCGCGAGGCCGGACACAAGGTCACCGGCTGCGACGCCGGCGTCTATCCGCCGATGAGCACCCAGCTCGAAGCTCAAGGCATCGAACTGATCGAGGGCTTCGGGGCCGAGCAGATCGAACTCGCGCCGGATCTCTTCGTCGTCGGCAATGTGGTGTCGCGCGGCAATCCGCTGATGGAAGCCATTCTCGACCGCGGCCTGCCGTACACGTCGGGCCCGCAATGGCTCGGTGAGCATGTGCTCGCGGGCAAATGGGTGCTGGCGGTCGCGGGCACGCACGGCAAGACCACGACCAGTTCCATGCTCGCGTGGCTGCTGGAAGACGCCGGCATGAATCCGGGCTTTTTGATCGGCGGCGTGCCGCTCAACTTCGGCATTTCCGCGCGTTTGACGGATTCGAGCTTCTTCGTAATCGAAGCCGACGAGTACGACACCGCCTTCTTCGACAAGCGGTCGAAGTTCGTTCACTACCGCCCGCGCACGGCGGTGCTGAACAATCTGGAGTTCGATCACGCCGATATCTTCCCGGATCTCGCGGCTATCGAGACGCAATTTCATCACCTCGTGCGCACGGTGCCGGGCGTGGGCCGCATCGTCACGAACGGGCGCGAGGCGGCGCTCGAACGCGTGCTGTCGCGCGGCTGCTGGTCGGGCGTCGAGCGCTTCGGCGTGGACGGCGGCTGGCAGGCGCTGCCCGCCGAGGACGGCGCGACCGTCGACGAACAGTTCGCTGTCTACTGGCAGGGCGAGCGGCAGGGCGTGGTCGACTGGCAAGTGCAGGGCGAGCACAATCGCATGAATGCGCTGGCGGCCATCGCGGCGGCGCGCTCGGTCGGCGTGCCGGCGGCGCAGGCGGCGAAGTCGCTCGCGAGCTTTCGCAACGTGAAGCGGCGCATGGAAGTGAAGGGCAGCGTCGACGGCGTGACTGTCTACGACGACTTCGCGCACCATCCGACCGCCATCGAAACCACGGTGGCGGGACTGCGCACGCGCATCGGCGATTCGGGTCACGCGCGCATTCTGGCCGTGCTCGAACCCCGCTCGAACACGATGAAGCTCGGCACGATGAAGGCGCAATTGCCCGCGAGCCTCGCCGGCGCGGACCTCGTCTTCGGCTATGGCGCGCGCGAAGGCCGCGACAAGCTCGGCTGGAATCTGGCGGAGGCGCTGTCCCCGCTCGGCGACAAGGCGCACGCCTTCGACGAAATCGAACCGCTCGTGAAGGCGGTCGCCGCCGCCGCGCGCCCCGGCGACCACGTGCTCGTCATGAGCAACGGCGGGTTCGGCGGCGTGCATCAGAAACTGCTGGACGCGCTTTCCGCGCGTCCCTCCGGCACCACGACACGAGGCCCCGCGTGATCCTCTACCTGCACGGCTTTCGCTCGTCTCCCCAATCGTTCAAGGCGCGCGCCATGCGCGCCCGCCTCGCGGAACTCGGCCGGTTGAGCGAATGGCAGTGCCCGGTGTTGCCCGTCTCTCCGTGCGACGCCATCGCGCTGGCGGAAACCATCGCGAGCACGGCGTCGGACGATGTCACCGTCGTCGGCAGTTCGCTCGGGGGCTATTACGCGACCTATCTCGCGGAAAAGCACGGCTGGCGCGCGGTGCTCCTCAATCCCGCCGTGGTGCCGCAATCGGACCTGAGCGCGTACTTGGGCGAACAGCCGTTGTGGCACGGCGGCGGCAGCATCACCGTATTGCCGCGCCATCTGGACGAACTGCGCGCGCTCGCCGTCGATGCCATCACGCGCCCCGAGCGATACTTTCTGATTGCCGCGACCGGCGACGAAGTGATCGACTACCGCACGATGCTCGCGCGCTATCCCGGCGTGCGCACCACGTTGATTCAAGGCAGCAACCACGCGATCAGCGACTTCGCGGACTATCTCGGCGACGTGCTCGCGTTCTGCGATCAGTCGCCGCGCGCGGCCGTCGCGCCCGCGGCGGCATGACGCATCATTCATCCACCGGCGCATGCCGCGTCCGGTCCACCGTCTTACGAGAGTATTGAGTGAACGTTTTCTTCGAGGAATCGGGTAGTTTCAAGGCCGGCTCGGTCTTGTCGAAACAAGGCGACGCGTTCCAGGTCGAGTTGCCGGGCGGACGCCGCGCAAAGGTGCGCGCGAAAGACGTGCTGATCGAGTTCGAAAAGCCCGCCGCCGCCGATCTGATGCAGGAAGCCGACGCCATCGCGCAGGACATCGACCTCGATTTCCTGTGGGAATGCGCGCCCGAGGAAGAGTTTCCGTTCACCGCGCTCGGCGCGGACTACTTCGGCGACAAGTTCGGTCCGAGCGAGCGCGCCGCGCTCGTGCTGCGCATGCACGGCGCGCCGGTGTACTTCCGTCGCAAGGGGCGCGGGCAGTATCAGCGCGCGCCGCAGGAGCAGTTGCAAATGGCGCTCGCGTCGCTGGAACGCAAGCGCCAGCAGGCGCTCGTGCAGGCGAGTTACGAAGAAGAACTGAAGGCGGGCAAGCTGCCGGAGGCGCTGAAGGACAAAGCCATCGGCCTTCTGACGAAGCCGGACAAGAATTCCATCGAATACAAGGCGCTCGAAGCGGCGGCGGCCGCGCGCGGCATTTCGCAGGCGCGGCTCATGCTCGAATGCGGCGGCATTGCGTCCGCGCGTCAATTGCACGAAGCGCGCTTCCTCGCCGAGTACTTCCCGCACGGCGTCGGCTTCCCCTCCGTGCAGCCCGCGCCGTTGCCCGAAGACTTGCCCGAAGCGGACGTCGAAGCGTTTTCCATCGACGACGTGACGACCACCGAAATCGACGATGCCTTCTCCGTGCAGCATCTGGCGGACGGGCGCGTGCGCATCGGCGTGCATATCGCGGCGCCGGCGCTCGGCATCGCGCGGGGCGACACCATCGATTCGATCGCGCGCAGCCGTCTTTCGACGGTCTACATGCCCGGCGACAAGATCACGATGCTGCCGGACAACGTCGTCGATGTGTTCACGCTCGGCGAGGGCGGACTGCGGCCGGCGCTGTCGCTGTACATCATCGTGAATCGCGAGACGCAGGAAATCGTCGCGAGCGAGACGCGCGCCGAGCGCGTGTTCATCAAGTCGAATCTGCGCCATAACCATCTCGACGAGCACGTGACCGAGGAAAGCCTCGCCGCCGGCACGGGCGATTATCCGCACAAGGAAGACATCGCCGTGTTGTGGCCGCTCGCGCAGGCGCTCTTCGAAAAGCGCCAGCAAGCGCGGGCGACGTACGGCCTCAAGCGCGAAGTGCAGCGCAACAACGACTTCAATTTCTACGTCGAAGGCGAGCACATCACCATCACGCCGCGCCGCCGCGGATCGCCGCTCGACCTGATCGTGGCGGAACTCGCGATTCTCGCGAATTCGTCCTGGGGCGCGTTTCTCAACGATCACGGCGTGCCCGGCATCTACCGCTCGCAGCGCGGCTTCGGCGGTCCCGGCCCCAAGCGCACGCGCATGCAGACGACGCCCGCGCCGCACGAAGGTTTGGGCGTCGCGCAATATGCGTGGAGCACGTCGCCGCTGCGCCGTTACGTCGATCTGGTCAATCAGTGGCAACTGCTCGCCTGCGTGCAGCACGGCGTGACCGCGAAGCTCGCCGCGCCCTTCAAGCCGAAGGACGCGGACCTGTTCGCCGTCGTGCAGGGTTTCGACGATACCTACACCGCTTACGCGGATCATCAGCGCCGCATGGAGTACTTCTGGTGTCTGCGCTGGCTGAAGCAGGAGAACAAGCGGCAGGTTCCGGCGTCGGTGGTGAAGGATGATCTCGTTCGCTTCGAAGAGATTCCGCTGATCCTGCACGTGCCCGGCCTGGGCGTGCATGCGCGCGGCACGCGGGTGATGCTCGAAGTGGTGTCGATCGATGAACTGACCGTCGAGGCGTCGTGCCGTCTGCTGCACGTGATCGACGCGCCGTCCGCGGCCGCGCCCGTCGAAGAAGACGAAGCCGAGGAAGAAATCATCGAAGCCGACGACCTCAGCGCCGAAAGCGAAGCTGAAGCGCAGGCGGAGGCATCGGCGGAAGCATCGCCGCAGCCACAGGAGCCGAACGCATGAACGCGCCGCAGCCGCGCGACCGGTACGCGGTGATCGGCAATCCGGTCGAGCACAGCAAGTCGCCGTGGATTCACGCGCGCTTTGCCGAGCAGACCGGCGAAGCGGTCGAATACGGGCGCATTCTCGGGCCGCTCGGCGGCTTCGAGCAGGCGGTCGAAGCGTTCATCGCGTCGGGCGGACGCGGCATGAACGTGACGGTGCCGTTCAAGCTCGACGCCCACGCGTTCGCCGATTCGCTATCGCCGCGCGCGGCGGCAGCCGGCGCAGTCAACACGCTGTCGTTCACCGAAGACGGCGTGCGCGGCGACAACACCGACGGCGTCGGCCTGGTGCGCGACATCGAAGCAAATCTCGGCGTGAGTCTCGAAGGCGCGCGCGTGCTGCTGCTCGGCGCGGGCGGGGCCGCGCGCGGCGTCGTTCTGCCGATCTTCGACCGGCGGCCGGCGTCGCTCGTCATCATCAATCGCACGGCGGCGAAGGCGCAGCAACTCGTCGAGCAGTTCGAGCAGGCCGCGCACGAGGCGAACGTGAGCCTGTCGGGCGGCGGCGCCCAGAGCATCGAAAAGACGCGCTACGACGTGATCGTCAACGCGACGGCCGGCAGCCTCGACGCCGCGCTGCCCGAATGCGACGACGCGGCTTTCGGCGCGGGCACGCTCGCCTACGACATGATGTACGGCCCGAAGCCCACGGTCTTCATGCAGCACGCGGAGCGTCTCGGCGCGCGCGCGGCCGACGGCCTCGGCATGCTGGTCGAACAGGCCGCCGAATCGTTCTTCATCTGGCGCGGCGTGCGCCCGGACGGCGGCGCGGTGCTGCGCGAACTGCGTCGGACACTGGCGGCAAAAGCCTGATGACCACCGCGCCCGGCCACAGCCGCACGTCGCCGAGCGACCGGCCCACGCGCCGCGCGGTGCGGCTCGGTCCCGCGCGATGGATCGCCTACGGCGTATCCGTGTTCTTCATCGCGATTCTCGCGACGCAGCTCTACTTCTTTCTCCAGATCGGCGTGTGGACGGTAACCAATCCGGGTTCGACCGCCTTCATGCGCGCCGATGCGTGGACGCTCGCGAAGACGCATCCCGGCATCGCGCTGCAACGCACGTGGGTGCCGTACGACCAGATCTCGCGCAATCTGAAGCGCGCGATCATCGCGTCCGAAGATGCGAACTTCGTCAATAACAACGGCTACGAAACCGACGCCATCTTGCAGGCGTGGGAGAAGAACAAGTCGCGCGGAAAGATCGTCGCGGGCGGCTCGACCATTTCCCAGCAACTCGCGCGCAATCTGTTTCTGTCGCGCGAGAAGAGCTATATCCGCAAGGCGCAGGAACTGGTGATTACGTGGATGCTCGAATTCTGGTGGACCAAGGAACGCATCTTCGAGGTCTATCTGAATTCGGTCGAATGGGGCAACGGCGTCTACGGCGCGGAAGCGGCGGCGCGCTATTACTACAAGACGTCGGCGGCCAAGTTGACGGCGGGACAGAGCGCGCGCCTCGCCGTCATGCTGCCGCGCCCGAAATACTTCGACGACCATCGCAACTCGGCATATCTGACCATGCGAGCACGCGTCATCGCGCGGCGAATGGGCGCCGCCGAACTGCCGGAATGATATTTAGCTCGCGTCGCTAAACTCGATAAAGCCCTGATTCATCAGGGCTTTTTCGTTCGCGTGTCGCTTTCAGTTGTCAGCTAGACTCCCATTATGTGAACAGCGCGGTCACATATTGAAGATTTGAGATAGCCGGAACTACAATCCGTCCAAGCCTTCGACGACACCGCCAGAAGGCACCGCGCAGGCCAGGACGCCTCGCGCCAACAAGAACAAAACCGGAGACACGTCATGCACTCGATCGCCTGCCCGCGCTCGCGGGTCGCGCCGCACGATTCATCCGCCTCACGCGAAAAGCGCGCGCCGTCTTGCGCGCGCATCGAGGGGTGAGCGACATGACCAAGCTCCAGCCCGCCGATACGCAGGGTGCAGATAACAGCCTCGCCGCCAACGACGCCCGCGCGCGGGAAACCGGCCGCCGCGACGCCGACGCCATCGCGCTGCCGAGCGCGCTCGTCGATGTCACGCCGCAGCAGGCCGGCACGCAGACGCTGCTGCGCGGCCTCGCGATCCTCGAAGCGGCCGCGAACGGCGCGCGCGATCTGCGCTCGTTCAGCGCGGCGCTCGGCACGACGCGCAGCACCACGCACCGGCTCGTGAGTTCGCTCGTGCAGGCGCGCTATCTGCGGCAAGTGCAGGGCGGCTATCTGCTCGGGCCGAAGCTGATCGAACTCGGCACCATCGCGCTGGAACAGATGCCGCTGACGGCGGTTGCGCGTCCGCATCTTCAGGCGCTCGCGCAGCATACGCACGACACGATTCATCTAGGCGTGCGCGATGGCGACGACGTGCTCTACATCGACAAGATTCCCGGCACGCGCGGGCTCGAAATGCGTTCGCGCGTCGGGCACCGCATGCCGCTCGCATCGACGGGTATCGGCAAGGCGATGATGCTCGACCTCGAAGCCAACGCGTGGAAGAAGCTGCTCGACGCGTCGCACCGGGCGCTCGCCCGCACGAGCTTCAAGCCGGAGAACCGCCCGGACGTCGATACGTTTCTTCAGCGCATGACGCGCTATTCGCAAGGCGGTTACACGTTCGACCTCGAAGAGAACGAAGCGTCGATTCGCTGCGTCGCCGCGCCCGTGCGCGATGCGTCGGGCGCGATCGTCGCGGCGCTTTCTGTCGCGAGCACCATCCCTTATATGCCGGACGAACGCATGGAAGAACTGATCCCGGTCGTGCAGCGCGAAGCGCGCTCGATCTCCGAAGAACTCGGCTGGCGCGCGCCGCAGGCCAATCGCAGGATCAAGCGATGACCGCGCCCGCTCTCATTGCGCTCGACTGGGGCACCACGTCCCTGCGCGCCTATCTGCTCGGCGACGACGGCACGGCGCTCGACACCCGCGCGTCGTCGGCCGGCATCATGAAGCTGCCCGCCGGCGGCTTCGACGAGGCGTTCGAGGAAACCTGCGGCGCGTGGCTCGACGCGCATCCGCGCTTGCCCGTGATCGCGGCCGGCATGATCGGCAGCGCGCAGGGCTGGATCGAAGCGCCGTATGTCGATACGCCCGCCGACGCCAACGCGCTCGTCGCGGGCATCGTGACGGTGACGGCGGCGCGCGGCGTGACCGTGCGCGTGGTGCCGGGCGTGCTCGAACGCGGCGTGCTGCCCAACGTGATGCGCGGCGAGGAAACGCAGATCGTCGGCGCGCTTTCGGCCGACGCGTCGCTGTCCACGCCGGGCGGCGCGCTGATCGGCCTGCCCGGCACGCATGCGAAGTGGGCGTTCGTCGAAGACGGCCGTATCGAGCGGTTCTACACGTTCATGACCGGCGAGACGTTCAGCGCGCTGCGCGACCACACGATTCTCGGCCGCACGATGCAGCAGGGCGCGGCCCCCGATGCAGCGGCGTTCATCCGCGGTGTCGATACTGCGCGCGATGCCGGTCATCCCGGCCTGCTCGCGACCATCTTCAGCACGCGCACGCTCGGACTCACCGGGCAACTGACGCCCGAACAGCAGCCGGATTACTTGTCGGGACTGCTCATCGGCCATGAACTGCGCGGACTGAACGAAGTGCTGGCGCGGGACGCGTCGTCGCTCGCGGGCAGGACGCTGCGGCTGATTGGCAACGATGCGCTTTGCGACCGCTACCGCGCCGCCCTCGCGCGTTTCGACTGTCAGGACGCGCAGACGGTCGCGCACGCCACCGAACACGGCCTTTATCGAATCGCCGCGCAAGCCGGGCTCGTCAGCGCGCCCGCGAGCGCCGCCTGACGCGACGCATACGAACGCACACGAACGCACACGAACGCACACGCAAGGAGCAAGACGATGCAACCTCACATCAATCTGCCGGGGCCGTACGAGATGCACGCCGGTCTCGCGAAGGCGTTCGCCCAGTGTCCGCTCATCGCGATCCTGCGCGGCGTCACGCCCGCCGATGCCGCCGAGCACGGCCGCGCGCTGTACGAAGCGGGCTTTCGCATCGTCGAGGTGCCGCTGAATTCGTCGCAGCCCTTCGACAGCATCGCCGCGATCCGGCAGGCGCTGCCGGACGACGCCATCGTCGGGGCCGGCACGGTGCTGCATCCGAGCTACGTGGATAACGTGAAGGACGCAGGCGGCGAACTGATCGTGATGCCGCACAGCGACGGCGATGTCGTGCGCGCCGCGAAGGCGCACGGACTCGCGTGCGCGCCGGGCGTCGCGACGCCCAACGAAGGTTTTCTCGCGCTGAAGAACGGCGCGGACGTGCTGAAAATGTTCCCCGCCGAGCAACTCGGCCCGACTGTCGTGAAGGCGTGGCGCGCGGTCATCGCGAAGGAAGTGCCGCTCGTGCCGGTCGGCGGCATTGCGCCGGACAACATGGGGCCGTTTCTGACGGCGGGCGCGAACGGCTTCGGCTTGGGGTCCGCGCTCTACAAGCCGGGGCAGAGCGCGAGCGTGACGGCATCGCACGCGAAGGCGTTCGTGGATGGACTCGCGATCGCGAAAGGTGAGAAGCGATGAACCGGCTCGCCGGCAAAGTCGCGATGGTCACCGGCGCGGGGCGCGGCATCGGCGCGGCGATCGCGCTGGCGTTCGCGCGGGAAGGCGCGGCGGTGGCGCTCGCGGAACTGGACATCGAGACGGCGCGCGAGACGGCGAAGCGCATCGCCGACGAAACGCAGTCCGAGCGCGTCATCGCGGTACGGACGGACGTGACGCAGAGCGCGTCCGTGAAAGACGCCGTCGCGCGAACGGAAGCGAAGTTCGGCGCGCTCGACGTGCTCGTGAACAACGCCGGCATCAACGTGTTCTGCGATCCGCTGACCATGACCGACGACGACTGGCGGCGCTGCTTCGCCGTCGATCTCGACGGCGTGTGGAACGGCTGCCGCGCGGTGCTGCCCGGCATGGTGGAACGCGGCCGGGGCAGCATCGTGAATATCGCCTCGACGCACAGCTTCAAGATCATCCCGGGCTGCTTTCCGTATCCGGTCGCGAAGCACGGCGTGATCGGGCTGACGCGCGCGCTCGGCATCGAATACGCGCCGAACAACGTGCGCGTGAATGCCATCGCGCCGGGTTACATCGAAACGCAATTGACGCTCGACTGGTGGAACGCGCAGTCCGACCCGGCCGCCGCGCGGCAGGCGACGCTCGATCTCCAGCCGATGAAGCGCATTGGCAAGCCGCAGGAAGTCGCGATGACGGCGGTGTTCCTCGCATCGGACGAAGCGCCGTTCATCAACGCGAGCTGCATCACCGTGGACGGCGGGCGTAGCGCGCTCTATCACGACTAAAGACGCACGTATCGAAGAAATGACGCACTGGCCGCGGTGCGGCATCCACGCAGAAAGACACGCGGCCACACGCTTTGTACCACCCGCACGCGGGTATTTTGAGACAACGCAAAAAGTCGGGAGACACAAGATGAAACGCAGACTGTTCCTCACGCTGATCGCCGCCGCCACCGCGACGAGCGCCACGATGATCGCCGCGCCCGTCGCGCAGGCCGCCGACGACATCAAGATCGGCTTTCTCGTGAAGCAGCCGGAAGAGCCGTGGTTCCAGGACGAATGGAAGTTCGCCGAGACCGCCGCCAAGGAGAAGGGCTTCACGCTCGTGAAGATCGGCGCGCCGTCGGGCGAAAAGGTGATGAGCGCGATCGACAACCTCGCCGCGCAGAAGGCGCAGGGTTTCATCATCTGCACGCCGGACGTGAAGCTCGGGCCGGGCATCGTCGCGAAGGCGAAGGCCGACAAGCTGAAGATGATGACGGTGGATGACCGCCTCGTCGATGGTTCCGGCAAGCCGATCGAGTCGGTGCCGCACATGGGCATTTCGGCCTACAACATCGGCAAGCAGGTGGGCGACGGCATCGCCGCCGAAATCAAGAAGCGCGGCTGGGACATGAAGGATGTCGGCGCAATCGACGTGACTTACGAGCAGTTGCCGACCGCGCATGACCGCACGAGCGGCGCGACCGACGCGCTTCTCGCCGCCGGTTTCCCGAAGGCGAACGTGATCGCCGCGCCGCAAGCGAAGACCGACACGGAGAACGCGTTCAACGCGGCGAACATCGCGCTCACGAAAAACCCGCAGTTCAAGCACTGGGTCGCCTACGGTCTGAACGACGAAGCCGTGCTCGGCGCGGTGCGCGCGGCGGAAGGCCGCGGCTTCAAGGCGGACAACATGATCGGCATCGGTATCGGCGGCTCGGATTCGGCGTTGAACGAGTTCAAGAAGCCGAACCCGACGGGCTTCTTCGGCACGGTCATCATCAGCCCGAAGCGTCACGGCGAAGAGACCTCCGAACTGATGTACGCGTGGATCAAGGACGGCAAGGCGCCGCCGCCGCTCACGCTCACCACGGGCATGCTCGCCACGCGCGAGAACGTGTCGTCGGTGCGTCAGCAAATGGGCCTGGCGTCGAACTAAATCCATCGGGCAGGCGGGCCGCATGACAGCGCGGCCCGCCGCAGAACAAGGAGGCGATGTGTCAGCGACGCTGCGTTTTGACAATATCGGCAAGGTGTTTCCAGGCGTGCGCGCGCTCGACGGCGTGTCGTTCGACGTCAATGCCGGCGAAGTTCACGGTTTGATGGGCGAGAACGGCGCGGGTAAATCGACCTTGCTCAAGATTCTCGGCGGCGAGTATCAGCCCGATTCTGGGCGCGTGCTCATCGACGAGAAAGAAGTGCATTTCGGGAGCGCCGCGGCTTCGATTGCATCGGGGATCGCGGTGATCCACCAGGAATTGCAGTACGTGCCGGACCTGACGGTGTCCGAGAACCTGCTGCTCGGCGCGCTGCCGAACCGGCTCGGCTGGGTGGACAAGCGCGCCGCGAAAAAGCACGTTCGTGAGCGGCTCGCCGCGATGGGCGTCGATCTCGATCCCAACGCGAAGCTGCGCAAGCTCTCCATCGCGCAGCGGCAGATGGTGGAAATCTGCAAGGCGCTCTTGCGCAATGCGCGCGTGATCGCGCTCGACGAGCCGACTTCGTCGCTCTCGCACCGCGAAACCGACGTGCTGTTCAAGCTCGTGCGCGACCTGAAAGCGGACAAGCGCGCGCTGATTTATATCTCGCACCGCATGGACGAGATTTACGAGCTATGCGACGCCTGCACCATTTTCCGCGACGGCCGCAAGATCGCGTCGCATACGCGTCTTGCCGAAGTGCCGCGCGACACGCTCGTGCAGGAAATGGTCGGCCGCGAAATCTCGGATATCTATAACTATCGACCGCGCAAACTGGGCGACGTGCGCTTCGCGGTGCAGAACGTGCAGGGCGAGGCGCTTTCCGCGCCGGTGAGCTTCGAGGTGCGGCGCGGCGAGATCGTCGGGTTTTTCGGGCTCGTTGGCGCGGGGCGCAGCGAACTCATGCATCTGATCTACGGCGCGGACAAGAAGAAGGAAGGCACGATTCAGCTCGACGGCCAGCCGATCAAGATTCGCAGCACCGGCGAGGCGATTCGCCATGGCATCGTGCTGTGCCCGGAGGATCGGAAGGAAGAAGGCATCGTCGCAATGGCGACGGTCGCGGAGAACATCAATATCTCGTGCCGCCGGCATTATCTGCGCGCGGGGCTTTTCCTCGACCGCAAGAAGGAAGCGGAGACGGCGGACCGCTTCATTCAGCTTCTGAAGATCAAGACGCCGAGCCGCCGGCAGCGCATCCGCTTTCTGTCGGGCGGCAATCAGCAGAAGGCGATTCTCTCGCGCTGGCTCGCCGAGCCGGATCTCAAGGTCGTGATTCTGGACGAACCGACGCGCGGCATCGACGTCGGCGCGAAGCACGAAATCTACAACGTGATCTATCAACTGGCGGAGCGCGGCTGCGCGATCGTGATGATCTCGTCGGAACTGCCGGAAGTGCTCGGCGTGTCCGATCGCATCGTCGTGATGCGGCAGGGGCGCGTGGCGGGCGAATTGCCGCGCGGACAGGCGAACGAACAGTCGGTTTTGAGCCTCGCGCTGCCGCAATCGGAGACGGTGGCCGAGGCCGCGTAAAAAACAAGGGGACTGAGGAAAGAAATCATGGAAGCCAGAGAAAACATCGTGGGACAGGCTAGCGAAACGGTCGCGAACGCGCTGATCCCGCAGAGAAGCGACAAGCAGAAGTGGTGGCAGCAGATCACGGAATACAGCCTGATCGTGATCTTCATCGTGATGTTCGTCACGATGTCGCTGACCGTCGATCACTTCTTTTCCATCGAGAACATGCTCGGGCTGGCGCTGTCGATCTCGCAGATCGGCATGGTCGCCTGCACGATGATGTTCTGCCTCGCCTCGCGCGACTTCGACTTGTCGGTGGGTTCGACCATCGCGTTCGCGGGCGTGCTCTGCGCGATGGTGCTCAACGCGACGAACAACACCTTCATCGCGATCATCGCGGCGGTGGCGGCAGGCTCGGTGATCGGCTTCGTGAACGGCGCGGTGATCGCGTATCTGCGCATCAACGCGCTGATCACCACGCTCGCGACCATGGAAATCGTGCGCGGGCTCGGCTTCATCGTGTCGCACGGGCAGGCGGTGGGCGTGTCGTCGGATACGTTCATCGAAATGGGCAGCCTCGCCATGCTCGGCATTTCGCTGCCGATCTGGGTCACGCTCGCGTGTTTCGTCGTGTTCGGCGTGTTGCTGAACCAGACGGTCTATGGCCGCAATACGCTTGCCATCGGCGGCAATCCTGAAGCGTCGCGGCTCGCGGGCATCAACGTCGAACGCACGCGCGTGTGGATTTTCCTCGTGCAGGGCGCGGTAACGGCGCTCGCAGGCGTTATCCTTGCGTCTCGGATCACGTCGGGACAGCCCAACGCGGCGCAAGGCTTCGAGCTGAACGTGATTTCGGCGTGCGTGCTCGGCGGCGTCTCGCTGCTCGGCGGCCGTGCGACGATTTCCGGCGTGGTCATCGGCGTGCTCATCATGGGCACCGTCGAAAACGTGATGAACCTGCTGAACATCGACGCGTTCTATCAGTACCTCGTGCGCGGCGCGATTCTGCTCGCTGCCGTGTTGCTGGACCAATTGAAAAATCGCGGATCGCGCGACTGAAAGGACGGCGAAACATATGACATCCATCGACAGCTCCCTCGCGCGCTACCCGAGCCTCGCGGGCAAGACCGTGCTCATCACGGGCGGCGCGACCGGCATCGGCGCGGCGTTCGTCGAGCATTTCTACGATCAGGGCGCGAAAGTGGCGTTCTTCGATATCGACGCCGAAGCCGGCGAGGCGCTTGCGGAGCGGCTCGGCGTGGACCTGGCCGGAGCCCACACGCGGCCGATGTTCCTGCGCGTGGATCTGACGGACATCGACGCATTGCGCCAAGGCATCGCGGACGTGCGCGGCGCGCTCGGCCCGATCGGCGTGCTCGTGAACAACGCGGCCAACGACAAGCGTCATACCATTCAGGAAGTCACGCCCGAATCGTTCGATTGGGGCATCGCGGTGAATATCCGTCACCAGTTCTTCGCGGCGCAGGCGGTCGTCGACGACATGAAGCAACTCGGCGGCGGCTCGATCATCAACCTCGGCTCCGTCAGCTGGATGCTGAAGAACCCGAACCTGCCCGTGTACGTGACGGCGAAATCGGCGGTGCAGGGCTTGACGCGCGGTCTTGCGCGCGACCTCGGCAAGTTCGGCATCCGCGCGAATTCGCTGGTGCCCGGCTGGGTGATGACGGAAAAGCAGAAGCGCCTGTGGCTCGACGAAGCGGGCAAGCTCGCGATCAAGCAGGGACAGTGCATCGACGCCGAAGTGCTGCCCGAGCATCTCGCGCGGGCCGCGCTCTTTCTCGCATCCGACGATAGCAGCATGATGACGGCGCAGGAGATCATCATCGACGGAGGATGGGTCTGATGAACCAGAGCGGCGCGACCGATGCAACCGAGGCACGCCTTCTGATCGACAGCCAATGCGCGCTCGGCGAGGGCGCGACGTGGTGCGCCGCGAGCGGGCGGTTCTACTGGACGGACATCGAAGGCAAGCGGTTCCTGCGATACGATCCGCGCGACGGATCGACCGAAGCCTTCGACATGCCGGAGCGCCTCGCGTGCTTCGCGCTCTGTGCCGATCCGGACTTCGTGCTGCTCGGCCTTGCGTCGCGGCTCGCGTTCTTCCAGTTCTCGACGGGCAAGATCGAGACCATCACGGAAGTGGAAGCCGGCCTGCCGACGCGTCTGAACGACGGCCGCTGCGACCGCGAAGGGCGCTTCGTGTTCGGCACGAAGCACGACGTGGACGATGCAGAGCCGCTCGGCGGTTACTATCGGCTGAACGTGGATTTGTCGCTGGAGCGCCTGCCGCTCGGAAATTGCGCGATCAACAACAGCACCGCATTCAGTCCGGACGGCACGACGCTCTACTACTGCGATACGCCGACGCGCCATATTCGCGTCTGCGATTACCCGAGCCTCGCGAACGACCGCGTGTTCGTCGAATTGACGGACGATACCGGCGCGCCCGACGGCTCCACGGTCGACGCGGAAGGCGGCCTGTGGAACGCGCAGTGGGGCGGGCGGCGCGTGGTGCGCTACGCGCCGGATGGCCGCGAGACCGCGCGCATCGAGGTGCCGAGCGCGCAGCCGAGTTGCGTCGCGTTCGGCGGAGCGTTTCTCGATACGCTCTTCGTGACGACGGCGCGCATCGGCTTGAGCGAAGACGCGCTCAAGACCGACGCCCACGCGGGCGGCATCTTCACGGCGCAGCCCGGCGTGCGCGGCATCGCGGAGCCGGTTTTCGCGGGCAAGCCGCGAGCATAAGAAACCGAGGCGGCGCGCGATCCGACGCGCCGTCCGTCCAGCCCCCGGCCGCGGCCGCGCCGGGTTTTTCGCCTCTCGATGGAGCACAGGTCATGACGGTTGCGCGCAATGAGCAAAGGGTGAATACGCCGTCCGCGTCCACGGCGCAGGCGAACGCGCGCCGCTCGCGGCTCGCCGCCGCCGCCGAACCGCCGATCCGGCCGGGACCGAGCACGGCGGTCGTCGCAATCGGCGGCGCGGCCGTCGAAGGCTGCATCACGCTCGCGAACGCGCACTTGAGGCTCGATGTCGCGCCGGCGCTCGGCGGCGGCGTCACGCGTTTCGACTGGCGTCACGAAGGCGCGCTCGTGCCGATTTTCCGACCGTGCGCCGAGCCGGGCCCGGACACCGACCCTAACCAGCTCGCGTGTTATCCGCTGCTGCCGTATTCGAACCGCATCGGCAACGGGCACTTTCGATTCTCCGGACGCGCCATCGACGTGCCGCGCAATCGCCCGGATGAGCCGCTGCCG
This sequence comes from Caballeronia sp. SL2Y3, assembly GCF_022879575.1. Lineage (NCBI taxonomy): Bacteria > Pseudomonadati > Pseudomonadota > Betaproteobacteria > Burkholderiales > Burkholderiaceae > Caballeronia > Caballeronia sp. SL2Y3. The sequence continues at coordinate 2,289,239 of NZ_CP084260.1, read as the reverse complement.
CTGCACGGCGACGGCTGGCTTGGCGCGTGGACCGTCGAGGAAGAAGACGCGACGCGCGTGCGGCTCGCGTTCGAGCGCAGCGACGGCAAGCCGTACTCGTTTCGCGCGTCACAGACGTATGCGCTCGACGAAGCCACGCTCGTCGTCACGCTCGACGTGCAGAACACCGGCGACGAGGCGCTGCCCTTCGGTCTCGGCCTGCATCCGTTTCTGATGCGCGAAGCCGATACCGAGCTTTCGGCGGCGGCGGGCGGCCTGTGGCTCTGCGGCGACGACTGGCTTCCGGTGCGCCATGTGCCCGCGCCGCCTGCGTGGCAGTTCGGCGTCGCGTACCCGATGCCATCCGAAATGGTGAACAACGCGTTCACCGGCTGGAGCGGACGCACGAGCGTGCTCTGGCCGAAGCGCCGTCTTTCGCTGACGATTGCCGCCGACACCGACTACTACGTGCTTTACGCGCCGCCCGGCGAGGACTTCTTCTGCTTCGAGCCGGTCGATCATCCGATCAACGCGGTGAACCTGCCGGGCGGCGGCGAGGCCAACGGCATGACGGTGCTCGCGCCCGGCGAGCGGCTTTCGCGCGAGTTCCGCTTCACTGTGGAGCGCACCGGCGAGGCCGCGCGCCGCGGCCGGCCACGCACGCGTGCGGGAGCGAAGGCGCGCGGCCGCGCGGCGCTCGCGCGCTGAACGCACCGAACGCCCGAACCGGAAAGCGATGCCGCGCACGTTAAAATGCGTGGCATCCCTTTCCGCCGATCTTTCCCATGTCTTTCATCCAGTCGCTCAACGCCGCGTGGTCGCGCACGCAATCGCTCCTGTGCGTCGGCCTCGATCCGGAGCCGTCGAAGTTCCCCGGCGCGCTGAACGGCCGCGCCGACGCGATCTTCGAGTTCTGCAAGACCATCGTCGATGCCACCGCGCCGTACGCGTCGTCGTTCAAGCCGCAGATCGCGTACTTTGCGGCGCATCGCGCGGAAGATCAGCTCGAAGCGCTGATCGCGCATATTCACGAGAAGCACCCGGGGCTGCCGGTCATTCTCGATGCGAAGCGCGGCGATATCGGCAGCACGGCCGAGCAATACGCGAAGGAAGCGTTCGAGCGCTACAAAGCGGACGCCGTCACGGTGAATCCGTACATGGGTTTCGATTCCATCGAGCCGTATCTCGCGCATGAAGGCAAGGGCGTGATCGTGCTGTGCCGCACGTCGAACGCGGGCGGTTCCGACCTGCAATTTCTGACGACGGACGGCAAGCCGCTGTATCAGGTCGTCGCGAAGCTGGCGGCCGAGAAGTGGAACGCGAGCGGGCAACTGGGGCTCGTCGTCGGCGCGACGTTTCCGAAGGAAATCGAAGCGGTGCGCGGCATGGTCGGCGACATGCCGCTGCTGATTCCGGGCATCGGCGCGCAGGGCGGCGATGTCGAAGCGACCGTGCGCGCGGGCCGCACGGCGAATGGCACGGGCATGCTCATCAACTCGTCGCGCGCCATTTTGTACGCCGGCAAGGGCGACGATTACGCGAGCGCGGCGGCCGAAGCCGCGAAGAAGACGCGGGATACGATCAACGCGTATCGGTGACTATCGCTCGCGCTGATTCGGGATGCCGGGTAGCTTTCGCGGCGTTTGCACGGCGCGGGCTTAACGTCGCGCCGATTCCGGAAGTCGGGTCGCTATCGCAGCGCTTGCGCCGCGAAACCCGGCGCGCGCCGCGCGGGTTTATCGCTCGCGCTGATTCGGGATGCCGGGTAGCTTTCGCGGCGTTTGCACGGCGGCGGCTCAACGTTCGAACTGGTTTGGAAATCGGGCCGCTTTCGCAGCCCGTGCGTCGCGAAAAAAGCTGAAGGCGCGGCGCGGGCTTTTGGGTTGCGTTGAATCAGTAAGTCGGGCGCGGCGCGAGCATAACGCTCCCGCTGATGCAAAAAGTCGAGCCGCTTTCGCAACTGCTGCGCCGCAGCCGCTTAGCCGTACCGTCGCGCGTTCACCGCTCCCGCTGTTCCAAAAACTCCAACAACTTCCTCAAAGCGTGCGCCGCCGCCTGCGTGCGCACCTGCTCGCGGTCGCCCTTGAAATGCTGCGTCTCGAACGCGGTATGCAGGCGATTGCTCCACGCGAAGCAAACCGTCCCGACCGGCTTCGCTTCGCTGCCGCCGGCGGGACCGGCCACGCCCGTGATCGACACCGAAACCTGCGCGCGGCTGTTGCGCAGCGCGCCTTCGGCCATGGCTTTCGCGACCGGCTCGCTCACCGCGCCGTGCTGCTCGATCAGCGCAGCCGGCACGCCGATCATCTCCGTTTTCGCGAGATTCGAATACGTGACGAAGCCGCGCTCGAACCACGCGCTGCTGCCCGAAATGTCCGTGATCGCGGCCGCCACCATGCCGCCCGTGCACGATTCGGCGGCGGCGAGCATCAGCCGTTCGTCGCGCAGCTTGTTGCCGACGCGGATCGCAAGTTGATGAACGACGGTATCGGTCGGCATGGCGGTGTCTCGCAGATTAATGAATGAAACGTCCGGCGGTCATGCGCCACAGCGAAATCACGAGCAAGCTGAAGAACGCGGCGACGAGATCATCGAACATGATGCCAAAGCCGCCTTTCAGATGGCGGTCGAAATAGCGGATCGGCGGCGGCTTCACCATGTCGAAGAAGCGAAACACGATGAACGCCCACAACTGTCCGGTGAAGGTCGCGGGCGTCACGACCAGCAGCACGAGCCAGAACGCGACGATCTCGTCCCACACCACTGGCGACGGGTCCGCGACGCCCATCTTCTTCGCGGTGAAGCCGCAGAACCAGCATCCGGCGATGAAGCCGACGGCGATCAGCACGCCCCATTCCGCCACGGTCAAATGCCGGTTGAGCGGCATGAACGACGCCCACGCGAAGAGCGTGCCGACCGTGCCGGGCGCAATGGGCGACAGGCCGCTGCCGAAGCCGAGCGACAGAATATGCAGCGGATGCGTGAGCATGAAGCGTGCGCTCGCCTTGCGCGGCTTGGCGGGGGTGGGCGAATGCGGCGGCGCGGATTCGCTCGCGGCGGTGGGGTCAGTCTGCATGAAAGTGGTCGAAGCCTTGCAACGTCAGGGAAAGCGGCGCGCCCGCGCCGTCGCGCCAGGCGATGGCGGGCGCGACCGCGGAATCGATTGTACCGATGCGCGTGAGCGGCACACCCACGCGCTCGCCGATGCGCGCCACGGCGTCGCGCGCATCGCTCGGCGCGGTGAAGCAGAGCTCGTAGTCATCGCCGCCCGCGAGCGTGCACTGGCGGCGCGCGGTTTCGGGCAGCGCGCGCACCGCGTCGGAACACGGCACGGCGTCGGCATCGACGGTCGCGCTGACGCCCGAGCGCGTAAGAATGTGCATGAGATCGCCCGCGAGGCCGTCGGAGATGTCGAGCGCCGCGTGGGCGATGCCGGCGAGCGCGAGCCCGAGCGTCACGCGCGGCTCGGGCCGTTCCAGCGCGCGCTTCCATGCCGATGCGCTCGCTTCGTCCGGCGCGCGCCATTCGTCGCGCAAGACGGCCAGGCCCGCGCGGGCATCGCCGAGCACGCCGGACACATAGATGTCGTCGCCGGGTTTTGCTGCATCGCGCCTCAGCGCAGCGCCGTGCGCGACGTCGCCGAACACGGTGATGCAGATGTTGAGCGGCCCGCCTGTCGTGTCGCCGCCGACGAGCGCGCAGTCGAAGCGTTCGGCCAGCGCGAACATGCCGTCGCTGAACGCGGCGAGCCACGCTTCGTCGGCGCGCGGCAAGGCGAGCGCGAGCGTGAACGCGTGCGGCTTCGCGCCCATCGCGGCGAGATCCGACAGGTTCACCGCGAGCGCCTTGTGACCGAGCGCGTACGGATCGACATCGGGGAAAAAGTGACGGCCGGCGACGAGCATGTCGGTCGAGATCGCAAGCTGATGGCCGGCGGGCGGCGCGATCAGCGCGCAGTCGTCGCCGATGCCGAGCGGCGCGTCGCCTTGTCTCGGCGAGGGCGCTTTCGCGCGGCGGGCGAAGTATCGATCGATCAGGGAGAACTCGGAAAGCATCGTCGGGGAAGCGAGTTATTTGTGCAGTGCAAGAGAAAGAGGGCGCGGCAACGACCGCGCCTCCAAGCGCCGCCGCATGTCTTGAAAAAACGGCATGATCTGTCGAAAGCCTTGCCAAGCCGGGCGATCAGGCGTTCTCCGGTCACGGCACTTGTAGCCGAATTGCATGGACTGCGCGTAAAAGCGGGGCTTGATTGGCGCTACAATGCGTTCGAGGTTCCATTCTAATTCCCGCACTGCTAGCCCGCCTTATGACGACTCCCGCCAATACGAAGTTGCGCGAAGCCGCGCTCGATTATCACGAGTTTCCGACACCCGGCAAAATCGCGATCGCCCCGACCAAGCAGATGATCAACCAGCGCGACCTCGCGCTGGCGTACTCGCCGGGCGTGGCGTTCGCATGCGAAGCGATCGTCGAAGATCCGTTGAACGCCGCGCGCTTCACCGCGCGCAGCAACTTGGTCGGCGTCGTGTCGAACGGCACGGCGGTGCTCGGGCTCGGCAACATCGGGCCGCTCGCCTCGAAGCCCGTCATGGAAGGCAAGGCCGTACTCTTCAAGAAGTTCGCCGGCATCGACGTGTTCGACATCGAGCTGAACGAAAGCGACCCGCACAAGCTCGTCGATGTGATCGCCGCGCTGGAGCCGACTTTCGGCGGCATCAATCTGGAAGACATCAAGGCGCCGGACTGCTTCATCGTCGAGCGCGAGGCGCGCAAGCGCATGAAGATTCCCGTCTTCCACGACGACCAGCACGGCACGGCCATCGTCGTCGCGGCGGCCATCACGAACGGCCTGAAGGTGGTCGGCAAAAACATCGGCGAAGTGAAGCTCGTCGCATCGGGCGCGGGCGCGGCGGCGCTCGCGTGTCTGGATCTGCTCGTCGATCTCGGCATGAAGCTCGAGAACATCTTCGTGACGGATCTGGCCGGCGTAGTCTACAAGGGCCGCGTCGAACTAATGGACCCGGACAAGGAACGCTTCGCCCGCGAAACGAGCGCGCGCACGCTTGCCGAAGTGATCGAAGGCGCGGACGTGTTCCTCGGCCTCTCGGCGGGCGGCGTGCTGAAGCAGGACATGGTGAAGGGCATGGCCGCGAAGCCGCTGATTCTCGCGCTCGCCAATCCCACGCCGGAAATTTTGCCGGAGCTCGCGCTGGAAGTGCGTCCGGACGCGGTGCTCGCCACCGGCCGCACGGACTACCCGAATCAGGTCAACAACGTGCTGTGCTTTCCGTTCATCTTCCGTGGCGCGCTGGATGCCGGCGCGACGACGATCACGAAGGAAATGGAAATCGCCGCAGTGAACGCGATCGCCGAACTCGCGCGTCAGGAGCAGAGCGATATCGTCGCGACGGCGTATGGCATTCAGGATTTGTCGTTCGGGCCGGAGTATCTGATTCCGAAGCCGTTCGATCCGCGTCTCATCGTGAAGATCGCGCCGGCGGTGGCGAAAGCCGCGATGGAATCCGGCGTGGCCACGCGTCCTATCGAAGACATGGACGCCTACGAGCAGCACTTGCAGCAGTTCGTCTACCACAGCGGCACGACGATGAAGCCGGTGTTCCAGCTCGCGCGCAGCGTGGAGCCGGAGAAGAAGCGCATCGTGTTCGCGGAAGGCGAGGAAGAGCGCGTGCTGCGCGCCGTGCAGATCGCCGTTGACGAAAAGATCGCGAAGCCCATTCTCATCGGCCGTCCGGCGGTCATTCAGCAGCGCATCACGAAGTTCGGCCTGCGCCTCACGCCGGGCGTCGATTTCACCGTGGTCGACACGGACCACGACGAGCGTTATCGCGACTTCTGGCAGACGTATTACGCGATGATGGCGCGCAAGGGCATCAGCCAGCAAATGGCGAAGCTGGAAATGCGCCGCCGCACCACGCTGATCGGTTCCATGCTCGTGAAGAAGGGCGAAGCCGACGGCATGATCTGCGGCACGGTGAGCACCACGCATCGGCATCTGCACTTCATCGACCAGGTGATCGGCAAGAAGGACGGCTGCAACGTGTACGCGGCGATGAACGCGCTCGTGCTGCCGGGCCGCCAGATTTTCATTGTCGATACGCACGTGAACGTGGACCCGACGCCGGAGCAGCTCGCCGAAATCACGATCCTCGCGGCGGAAGAAGTAAAACGCTTCGGCATCATGCCGAAGATCGCGCTCTTGTCGCATTCGAACTTCGGAACCAGCAACGCGCCGACCGCGCAGAAAATGCGCGACGTGCTCGCCCTCCTGAAAGAGCGCGCGCCCGATCTCGACGTGGACGGCGAAATGCACGGCGACGTGGCGCTGGATGCCCGTTTGCGCAAGGAAGTGCTGCCCGAATCGACGCTCGAAGGCGACGCGAATCTGCTGATCCTGCCGAACATCGACGCGGCGAACATCTCGTACAACTTGCTGAAGACGGCAGCGGGCAACAACATCGCGATCGGGCCGATTCTGCTCGGCGCGGCCGAGCCGGTGCATGTGCTGACGGCATCAGCCACCGTGCGGCGCATCGTCAACATGACGGCGTTGCTGGTGGCGGACGCATCGGCGGCGCGCTAGTCTTCGCCCGATGTAGTCGCGACGCGGCGGGTCATCCCGCCGCGTTTTTTTTGGGCGAAAAAAAACGTGCCGCGAAAAGCGGCACGCCGGGGCAATAGCAAGGGGGAAGTTTGCTGTTCCCTAAATGTGCGGGGCGTCGGCATGGAGCGCATGCCGTGAAACTGACGACAAGTGAGGCGGCCTGTCCAAGGGTTTCGATCCCCAGCGCGTGAATTATTATCTTATTTAGTTGAAAAATCTCTCAGATTTAGGCTAGATGTAGTTGCCTTTTCTCCGCAAATCGGTGCATGCGCCTGCGAAGTTGAGAAAATGTTTCCGAAATCCCGCCGAACGTTGCTTCGCTTTGGCATTAGCGATACCCTTACATTTTTCGGGGTTGTCGCATCTTTCGGTTCATCGCGGGGACAATCGTTTCGTGAAGCGCGCTACGGCACTTGCCTCTATCGTCGCACTCTGCGTCTTTCTGGGCGGCTGCGGCAAGGACGAATCCCGAAGCGCGGCGGACACGGTCATGCCCGCGAAGCCGGCGAACCAGGCCGATTCGGCGAAGATCCCGCCGGAGGCCAGCCGGTCGGCCGCTGTGCAGACCCGGCAAGCGCGCAACGACGACTTTGCGACCGTGGCCGTCGCGCAGTTGCCGAAACAGGCGGTCGAGACACTGCAGTTGATCCAGGCGGGCGGGCCTTTCCCTTACGAGAAAGACGGCGTCGTGTTCGGCAACCGCGAACGCTTGCTGCCACGGCGCGCGCGCGGCTACTACCACGAATACACAGTCCCCACGCCGCGAGCGCGGGATCGCGGCGCACGCCGGATCGTATGCGGCGGCCCCAAGCGGCAGATCGACGATTGTTACTACTCGGACGACCACTACGCCAGTTTTAAACGCATTGCGGGATAACGAGGGATTAACGGCATGAGCGACAACATCTACGCGCACGACAACGGCGTTGCGGGTGTTTTTTTCGCAACCGGCGACGGCAACCTGTTCCAGCGAGTATTGCGGCTACGCATGACAGAACACGACAACAGACCCGATGACGAGCCGAATCATTCGAACGAGCATCCGGCGGGGCATCCGCAGGACGAGTCGGAGTCTCTGTTTGCGACGGTGCGGCCGAACATCGTGCAGTCCATCCGCGCGTTTCGCGTGCAGGAACTCGCCGACGAGGCCAACCGCCTCGGCCAGCATTTTCTGTATGCGTATCTCGGCCAGGCGCAGAGCAAACAGGAAGTGCTTGAAACCATCGCGACCTCGTTCCTGTTTCCGAAGCACTTTGGCAAGAACTACGACGCCCTCTACGATTGCCTGACCGACCTCGTTCATCGCGCGGGTTCGCAGCCGGGCTTCGTGATCGTGCTGGAGCAGTTGCCCATCGCGCAGAAGTTCGACAAGGAAGGGCGCGAAACGCTGCTCGACGTTTTCCGCGATGCCGCCGAATTCTGGGCCGAGCGGCGCGTGGCCTTCCGCGTGTTTTATTCTTTCGTTTGAGTTCGTCTGGGTTCTTTCGATCGCGTCAGCCGTGAGCGAAACAGCCCGTCATCGGGCTGTTTGCTTTTGTGGCGGCCGGGCGCCGAATCACCATCCGCCCCAGCGCGCGGCGAGCGCCGCGAGCACCGCGATTCCCGCCGTTTCCGTGCGCAACACGCGCGGACCGAGACCGAGCGCCGCGAAACCCGCCGCGACGATCTCGTTCTCTTCTTTCGGCGAAAAGCCGGCTTCCGGACCGATCACCAGCGTGACGCGGCCGCGCGGAGGCTCTGCGGGCAGCGCGGCGAACGACACGTCGGCGCGAGGCGAAAGCAGTAGCCGCAGGTCGCCATCCGCAGCGGCTGGCAATGACGCCAGCCACGCGCTCAGGTCGCGCGGCGCGGCCACGTCCGGCACGCGATTGCGCCCGCATTGCTCGCAAGCCGCGCGCGCGAGCGCCTGCCAGTGCGCCTGACGCCGCAAAGCGCGCTCGCCCGCGAGCCGCACGACGCCGCGCTCGGCCGTGAGCGGCACGATCTGCGCGACGCCCAGTTCCACCGTCTTTTCGATCAGCCAGTCCATCTTATCGCCGCCCGCGACGCCCTGCGCGAGCGTCACGCGATACGGCGGCTCGGCTTCGCGTTCGCTGTGCGCGTCGATGCGCGCGAGCGCCGCGCGTTTGCCGATGTCGACGAGCACGCCGTGATACTCGCCTCCGGTGCCGTCGAAGAGCGTGATGGCGTCGCCGTTCTGCAAACGCAGCACATGCACGTGGCGCACGACGTCGTCGGGAAGAGAAAGGGTCTCGCCCGCCGCGAGCGGGCCGTCAACGAAAAAGCGTGGCATGGAAATCGATCACGGACGCTCGGTCCGCGGATAGCGCCTTGCGGCGAGTTCAACGAAGATGGCGCGCAATCGCCCAGCGATAACCGTCCGGGTCTTCGATCTGCGCGAAGCGGTCGCCCCAGAACTGGTCCTGCGGCTCGATAAGCGGCTTTGCGCCGACGGCGAGCGCCTGCGCGAAGGTGGCATCGACATCGTCGACATAGAGATAAAACGACTGCGGCGCCATCTGGCCCGCGCTCTTCGGCGTGCGCGCCTGCGATCCGTACGCGCCCTCCGGCGCGAACATCAGAATCAGTTGCCCGCGATACGTCATCTCGACGTGGATGATGGTGCCGTCGTCGTTGACGCTGTCACGTACCGCGAAGCCGAACGCCTTCTCGTAGAACCCGACGCTCACGCGCGCATCGCGCACGGTGAGATAGGGCGTGAGCCACGGGACGTCGGCGGGGCGAGGGTCAGTCATCGAAAGCACTCCTTGAAGCCTTTTGCTCGTACCAGTGAGGGGCATTTTGCCATGAGGCGCGAACCGCCCGCGGCGCGTGGTGGCGTTTTATCGCGATGAACGGCTTCGCGCGGCTGCACGGAACATGCCCGCGAACGCCGGAAGCCGCACGTTCGGCGCCGTGTCGCACGCCTGTCGATCGGACCGGTCTGTTAGAATGACCGCCTCCCGATCCTCGTCGTTTCTCGTCGTTCCGGTACTGAAAACGCGGTGTGCCGCGGGTCCGGCGTCCGGTGCGAAGTACCGGTCAGACGCAGCGTCAAGAAGCACCGTGGATCATTTCAGCACTGCCTCGACGTACTGCATCGACGCACTGCCCCAACGCTCCCGTAGCCGCCGACACCCGACATGACGATCCCGACTTCCAGCCCGACCGCCCTCATGGCCAACGCAATTCGCGCGCTCGCCATGGATGCCGTTCAACAAGCCAACTCCGGCCACCCCGGCATGCCCATGGGCATGGCCGAGATCGGCGTCGCGCTGTGGTCGCGCCATCTGAAGCACAACCCGTCGAATCCCCACTGGTTCGACCGTGATCGTTTCGTCCTGTCGAACGGTCACGGCTCCATGTTGCTGTACGCGCTTTTGCACCTCACCGGCTACGACCTGCCGATGAGCGAGATCAAGAACTTCCGCCAGCTGCATTCGAAGACGCCGGGCCATCCCGAAGTGGGCATCACGCCGGGCGTCGAGACGACCACTGGCCCGCTCGGCCAGGGCGTCGCCAACGCGGTCGGCATGGCGCTCGCCGAAGCGCTGCTCGCCGCCGAGTTCAACAAGGCCGACGCGAAGATCGTCGATCACCACACGTACGTGTTCCTGGGCGACGGCTGCCTGATGGAAGGCATCTCGCACGAAGCCTGTTCGCTCGCGGGCACGCTGAAGCTGAACAAGCTGATCGCCCTGTACGACGACAACGGCATTTCCATCGACGGCCACGTCGAGCACTGGTTCCACGACGACACGCCGAAGCGCTTCGAAGCGTACGGCTGGAACGTGATTCGCGCCGTGGACGGCCATGACGTCAACGCAGTCGATGCCGCCATCGCCCAGGCGAAGCAATCCGACAAGCCGACGCTCATTTGCTGCCGCACGGTCATCGGCAAGGGCGCGCCGACGAAGGCGGGCGGCCACGACGCGCACGGCGCGCCGCTCGGCGGCGACGAGATCGCGGCCACGCGCGCCGCGATCGGCTGGCAGTACGAGCCGTTCGTGATTCCGCAGGAAGTCTATGCAGCGTGGGACGCGAAGGAGCAAGGCGCGCGCGTGGAAGGCGAATGGAACAAGGCGTTCGACGCCTATCGCGCGAAGTACGCCGAACAGGCCGCCGAATTCACGCGCCGCATGAAGGGCGAACTGCCCGCCGACTGGAAGCAGAGCGCCGCGAAGATCATCGAGGACGCGAACCAGCGTGCGGAAACGGTGGCGACGCGCAAGGCATCGCAACAAGCTATCGAAGGGCTCGCCGCCGCGCTGCCGGAACTGCTCGGCGGTTCGGCCGACCTGACCGGCTCGAATCTCACGAACTGGAAGGCGTCGAAAGCCGTGCGCGCCGCCGGCGACGCGGAGAACGCCAACGCGGGCCACGCGGGCATCCAGTGGGGCAATCACATCAATTACGGCGTGCGCGAATTCGGCATGAGCGCGGCCATCAACGGCATTGCGCTGCATGGCGGCTTCCGTCCGTTCGGCGGCACGTTCCTGACGTTCTCGGACTACAGCCGCAACGCGCTGCGCGTCGCCGCGCTGATGAAAGCGCGCTCGATCTTCGTGTTCACGCACGATTCCATCGGCCTCGGTGAAGACGGTCCGACGCACCAGTCGGTCGAGCACGTCTCCAGCCTGCGCCTGATTCCGCAGTTGCAGACGTGGCGGCCGGCGGATACCGTGGAAACGGCCGTCGCATGGACGCATGCCATCGAGCACGAAGGCCCGTCGACGCTCATTTTCAGCCGCCAGAACTTGCAGTTCTCGCCGCGCAACGACATTCAGATCGGGAACATCGCGAAGGGCGGTTACGTGCTCGTCGACTGGAACGACGACATTCCCGCGCGCAAAATCATCCTGATCGCGACGGGATCGGAAGTGCAGCTCGCGTTGCAGGCCGTCGAGGCGCTCGCGAAAGAAGGCATCGGCGCGCGCGTCGTCTCGATGCCCTGCACGAACCTCTTCGACAAGCAGGACGCCGAGTACCGCGAGCGCGTGCTGCCGAAGGGCGTGGCGCGTGTAGCGATCGAAGCGGGCGTGACGGATTTCTGGCGCAAGTACGTGGGCCTCGAAGGCGGCGTGGTCGGCATCGACACGTTCGGAGAGTCCGCGCCGGCCGGTGCGCTCTTCAAGCACTTCGGCTTCACGGTGGAGCACGTCGTCGAAACGGCGAAGGCCGTTCTGGCCGCGTAAGCATCCGCGTGCAGCGAAGCAGGTTTTTTTAAGCCAAGGAGATAGACCATGACGATTCGCGTTGCAATCAACGGCTACGGCCGGATCGGCCGCAACACGTTGCGCGCCTTCTACGAGAACGGCAAGAAGCACGACATCGAGATCGTCGCCATCAACGATCTCGGCGATGCCAAGACGAACGCGCACCTGACGCAGTACGACACCGCGCACGGCAAGTTCCCCGGCGACGTGTCGGTGGACGGCGACTACCTCGTCGTCAACGGCGACAAGATTCGCGTGCTGGCGAACCGCAACCCGGCCGAACTGCCGTGGGGCGAGCTGAACGTCGACGTGGTGATGGAGTGCACCGGCTTCTTCACGACCAAGGAAAAGGCGAGCGCCCACATCAAGGGCGGCGCGAAGAAGGTCATTATTTCCGCGCCGGGCGGCAAGGACGTGGACGCGACCGTCGTGTACGGCGTGAACCACAACGTGCTGAAGGCATCGGACACGGTCATCTCGAACGCTTCGTGCACGACGAACTGCCTCGCGCCGCTCGTCAAGCCGCTGAACGACAAGATCGGCCTCGTCAACGGCCTGATGACCACGATCCACGCGTACACGAACGACCAGGTTCTGACCGACGTGTATCACGAAGACCTGCGCCGCGCGCGCTCGGCCACGCATAGCCAGATCCCGACGAAGACGGGCGCTGCGTCGGCGGTGGGCCTCGTGCTGCCGGAGCTGAACGGCAAGCTGGACGGCTACGCGATCCGCGTGCCGACCATCAACGTGTCGGTGGTGGATCTGTCGTTCATCGCGGCGCGCGACACGACGGTGGAAGAAGTCAACAAGATCATGAAGGAAGCGTCGGAAGGCGAGCTGAAGGGCATCCTCGGCTACAACGACGCGCCGCTGGTGTCGGTCGACTTCAACCACAACCCGGCTTCGTCGACGTTCGACGCGACGCTCACGAAGGTGTCGGGCCGTCTCGTGAAGGTGTCGAGCTGGTACGACAACGAGTGGGGCTTCTCGAACCGCATGCTGGATACGGCGGTCGCGCTCGCGAACGCGAAGTAACGTTCGGTCCGCTGAAATGACAAAGCCGCTCCTCGGAGCGGCTTTGTTTTTTGCGCGGCGTTATGCGAACCGCTGGCGCAGGAAAGAGATGACGTAAGGCGTCGCGGCGGCCGCAACGGTCGACGCCGTGCCGGGGTCGAGTCCCATGCGCGCGCCGATGGATTCCGCGATGCGCCCGGTCAGCACGCCTTCGCCGCCTTCTTCCAGCGACTTGAAGAAGCCGTCGCCGCGCACGAGTCCCGCCGCGAACGCCGCGAAGAAGCTCTTGCCGGGATGGTCGCCCAGCAAGCCCTGGCTCTGTTCTTCGGCGTGTGCGTGCGCCGTTTCCGCAGCCGTACTAAGCATTTGCTGACTGTCTTCCTGGCTGAAGCCCTGATCGGTCAGCGCCTGCGTGGCTTGCGCCCCGTGCGACGAAGACAGAAATTCTGATACGAGTTGTTGCACGTCCATTGACGTTACTCCTTTGACGTTCGCTAATTGCAGGTCCGCGGAAAGCTGATTGAAGCCACGGAGGGCTAGTGATCGCTGGCGGCCGGTGCTATGACCGCGGCTGTCGCGGGAAGTGCCTGTGTCAGCGGAGACGAGCGTCGTTATCGGAATTCGCCGCATAGGGACGAGAATGGACGAAACAAAACCGCCGTCCATCGAAGCCGATGGACGGCGGCTCATTTTGGTCACTATGCTTTCGCGCCGCCTCGGGCGCGGGTCGCTTAGTGCTTGCGGTGCGGGCAGTTTTCCTTGGTGCAGGCGCCGTAGAGCGCGAGCGCGTGCTCGTGCAGCTTGAAGCCGCGCTCTTTTGCGATGGACTGCTGGCGACGTTCGATTTCGGCGTCGAAGAACTCTTCGACGCGCCCGCAGTCGATGCAGACGAGGTGATCGTGGTGCGAACCTTCGTTCAGTTCGAACACCGCTTTGCCCGATTCGAAATTGCTTCGCGAGAGCAGGCCCGCTTGCTCGAACTGCGTGAGCACGCGGTACACGGTGGCGAGCCCGATATCGAGCTCTTCGTTGAGCAGGTTGCGATACACGTCTTCAGCGGTCAGGTGACGCACCGGACTGTGCTGGAAGATTTCCAGAATCTTGAGGCGGGGCAGGGTCGCCTTGAGCCCGATATTTTTCAGATCGGAGGGATTGGTCATGGCTAGGCATCCCTAGAGTACAATTCAAGGTTCTCATAGTAATGCGTTTTTCCGAATCCTGACATCTCATGCGGAAAGTACGCAAAACCGCGCGGAAGCTACGCAGAAGTCACGCAGTAGTTAGGCAGAAGCGCACTGAGAGCGGAACGAGAAGCGCGGCGTTGTCAGTGTCATCGGCGCTGTGCGCGAAAGGTGAAATGATCTCAAAATTTTTATCGAATTGCAGGGAGAGCCGTCGCATGCGGGGAACCATCATCGCAGCAACCCTCGCCGCGCTGCTCGCGGGTTGCTCGACGTACGACAGCGTCACGCAGAAGATCGCGCAGAGCATCACGCCATACCGCATCACGGTCGTGCAGGGCAACTTCGTTTCGCAGGAAGCGGCGAGCCAGATGCAGGTCGGCATGTCGCGCGATCAAGTCAGGCAACTGCTCGGCACGCCGCTGCTCACCGACATGTTCCACGCGGACCGCTGGGACTACGTGTTCTACTTCAAGCGCGGTTCCACCTCCGTCGTGCAGCAGCGTGACTTCATCGTGAACTTCGCGAGCGATCGCGTCGTGAGCTGGTCGGGCGGCGAGAATCTCCCGTCGAACCTCGAATTGCTCGCTGAAATCGACGGCGACCGGGGCTTGAAGGTTGCGAAGGCGCCAACGGCGCCCGCAGCCGTGGCGGCGGCATCGGCGGCGTCGGCGGCTTCGGCAAGCACAGTGACCGCGCCGCCCGGCGAGCCGTCCACGCAGCCGAACACCGCGGCAGCCTTCGCGGGCGACGCGAATCAGCAGGCCGCGCAGGCAGCGAATCGCGCGACGGCGCAAGTCGAAATGCCGACTGGCCGAACGCAATCCTCCGTGCGCCCGAACGTGCCGCAAAGTGCGGGCGCGGCGCCCGGCGCGGCCAGCGTGGGCGGCAACTCCCAGATCCAGTTGCAGCGCAAGCCGCAGACGATCACGATTCCGGACAGCAGCGCCGTCGGTCCCGCGAGCACGTCGCCGGCTCCGGCCAACGCGGGCGGACAAGCGCAGTTCAGCATGCCGCAGTAATGCTGCGAAGCATCGTCGGCAAGGCGCGCCGTTCGCGCCTTGCCGGACAGACCGGCGTCGCGGGCGCTCGCCGCGTGACGCCGCATCAATCAGCCGCGCTCGCCGCGCGGTCCAACACGAGACAGCCATGAAGATCGCCATCGCCGGGGCGTCGGGCCGCATGGGCCGGATGCTGATCGAAACCGTTCTCAACGACCCCGACGCGCAACTCGTCGGCGCGCTCGACCGTTCCGGCGTGCCGCAGCTCGGGCAGGACGCGGGCGCCTTCCTCGGCAAGACCACCGGCGTCGCGCTCACCGACGACATCGAGCGCGTGTTCGCCGACGCCGACTATCTGATCGACTTCACGCGCCCTGAAGGCACGCTCACGCATCTCGAAGCGGCGCTGCGTCACGACGTGAAGATGGTGATCGGCACGACGGGCTTCTCCGACGAGCAAAAGGCGCAGTTGAAGCAGGCCGGCGACAAGATCGGCGTGGTCTTCGCGCCGAACATGAGCGTCGGCGTGAACGTGACGCTCAAGCTGCTCGAATTCGCCGCGAAGCAGTTCGCGCAGGGTTACGACATCGAGATTATCGAGGCGCATCACCGGCATAAGGTGGATGCGCCGTCCGGCACCGCGCTGGCGATGGGCGAAGTGGTGGCCCGCGCGCTCGGCCGCGATCTGAACGACTGCGCCGTCTACGCGCGCGAAGGCGTGACCGGCGAGCGCGATCCGTCGACCATCGGCTTCTCGGCGATTCGCGGCGGCGATATCGTCGGCGATCACACAGTGCTGTTCGCGGGCATCGGCGAGCGCATCGAGATCACGCACAAGTCCGCGAGCCGTCTGTCGTACGCACAAGGCGCGCTGCGCGCGGTGCGCTTCCTCGCCGCGCACGACAAGGGCTTCTTCGACATGCAAGACGTGCTCGGCCTGCGCTGAGGCGTTCGCGGACGATGGCGGCAACGGGCGTTATCCACTATCTGCAAAGCGGCGATGCCGTCACGCATGCTGTCGCGGGCGTGCTGCTCGCCATGTCGCTCGCGAGCTGGTGCTTCCTGCTCGTGAAGGCGTGGGTGCTGGCGCGCGCCAAATGGCAGGGGCCGCTCGCGCTGCAACGCTTCTGGCAGGCATCGACTTTGAAAGACGGCATCGGCGCCTTGCGCAGCGCGGACCGCGAGCGCGTGTATCTGCCGCTCGCCGAAGCGGCGTGGCGCGCCTCCGAAGCCGAGGTGCCCGGCGCGCTGCTCGCCCGCGTCGAGCGCAACGAGCGCGTGTTGCGCGCGCTGCGCCAGGCGTTGCTGCGCTCGCAACGGCGGCTCGAATTCGGACAGGTGCTCCTCGCGTCCGTGGGCAGCACGGCGCCCTTCGTCGGCTTGCTGGGCACGGTCTGGGGCATTTATCACGCGCTCGGCAGCATTGCGGCGAGCGGGCAGGCGATGATCGAAAACGTCGCGGCGCCGGTGGGCGAGGCGCTCATCATGACCGCGTTCGGTCTGGTCGTCGCGATTCCGGCGGTGCTCGCGTACAACGTGCTCGGCCGCTACGTGCGGCAGATCTCCGAGGAACTCGACGGCTTCGCGCACGATCTGCACGCGTTCGTGTGCGGCGAGAAGGAATAGAAGCGCGCGATGGCCTTCGGCGGACTCGACAACAAGCCCAACGGCTCGCCCATGGCCGACATCAACATGACGCCGCTCATCGACGTCATGCTCGTGTTGCTGGTGATCTTCATCATCACCGCGCCGCTTTTCACGCATGCCATCCGGCTGGATTTGCCGAAGGTTTCGTCGCAGCCGGCGCGCGAGACGCCGCAGACCATCACGCTTTCCATCGACGACGCAGGCAAGCTCTATTGGAACGACGCGCCGATCAGCGCCGCTGACATGCGCGCGCGCTTCGCCGTGGCGGGGAAGGCGGCCGAGAAGCCGGAGCTGCATCTGAGGGCGTCGAGCGGCACGCGCTATGAAATCGTCGCGCAGGTGATGGGCGCGGCGCAGCAGGCCGGAATCGAGCGGATCGGTTTCGTGACGCAGCCCGTGCCGGCGCACTGAGACATTCGCATTCGGCCTATTCCGTTCGGCTGAATTGCCGGACGGCCGCGCGCCGCGCAAACTCGCAGCGAATGTTCCAGTGAATGCCCCGAAAAACGTGCGGCCAGCGGCTTTGCGAATCCAGGACACGGGGAGAGCGGACGGTATAATCGCCCTTTGCCCGTCCAACGCGTCCCGCGTCAATCAGAGCAGGCCCGATTCCGCCGTTGCATGGCGCGAGTCGCGCCGGCCGGTCGACCACGCAGCGTCTGGATTCGCCACCGCAAGCCAGCGGCCAAGCCCAACGAAGCTCGCGCCCGTTCACAGCATCAAGCGTAAAGCCATCACACCATGCACGATAAATACGTACCCGCCGACGTCGAATCCGCCGCGCAGAGCAACTGGCGCGCGAATGACGTCTACCGGACGACCGAGACGTCGGCCAAGCCCAAGTTCTATTGCGTCTCGATGCTGCCGTATCCGTCGGGCAAGCTGCACATGGGGCACGTGCGCAACTACACCATCAACGACGTGATGTACCGTTATCTGCGCATGAACGGCCACAACACGCTGATGCCGATGGGCTGGGACGCGTTCGGCATGCCCGCCGAAAATGCCGCGATGGCCAATGGCGTGCCGCCCGCGAAGTGGACGTACGACAACATCGCGTACATGAAGAAGCAGATGCAGTCGATGGGCCTCGCCATCGACTGGTCGCGCGAAGTCGCCACGTGCTCGCCCGAGTACTACAAGTGGAACCAGTGGCTGTTCCTCAAGATGCTGGAAAAAGGCATCGCGTACAAGAAGACGGGCACGGTGAACTGGGACCCGGTCGACCAGACGGTGCTCGCAAACGAACAGGTCATCGACGGGCGCGGCTGGCGCTCGGGCGCGCTCGTGGAGAAGCGCGAGATTCCGATGTACTACCTGCGCATTACCGATTACGCGGATCAACTGCTCGACGATCTCGAAGGCCTCGGCTGGCCCGAGCGCGTGAAGATCATGCAGCAGAACTGGATCGGCAAGAGCTTCGGCGTGAACTTCGGCTTCCCGTATGAAATCGACGGCGAAGCGAAGCTCCTGCGCGTGTTCACTACGCGCGCCGACACCATCATGGGCGTGACGTTCGCGGCGATCGCGGCGGAGCATCCGCTCGCCACGCGGCTTGCGCGCGACAACCCCGGTTTGCAGGCGTTCATCGAGGAATGCAAGCGCGGCGGCGTCGCGGAAGCCGACGTCGCCACGATGGAAAAGAAGGGCATGGCGACCGGCTTTTTCATCACGCATCCGCTGACGGGCGAGAAGGTCGAAGTGTGGATCGGCAACTACGTGCTGATGTCCTACGGCGAAGGCGCCGTGATGGGCGTGCCGGCGCACGATGAGCGCGACTTCGCGTTCGCGAAGAAATACGATCTGCCGATCAAGCCGGTGATCGCCGTCGAAGGCAAGACCTACTCCACCGCGGCGTGGGAAGAGTGGTACGGCGACAAGACGGCCGGCCGCCTCGTCAACAGCGGCAAATACGACGGCATGACCACCGAGGAAGCGATCGATGCGATCGCCGCCGACCTGAAAGCCAAGGAACTCGGCGACAAGCAGGTCACCTGGCGTCTGCGCGACTGGGGCATCTCGCGCCAGCGTTACTGGGGCACGCCGATCCCGATCATCCACTGCCCGAGCTGCGGCGACGTGCCGGTGCCGGAGAAGGATCTGCCGGTCGTGCTGCCGGAAGACCTCGTGCCGGACGGCACGGGCAATCCGCTCGCGAAGTCCGAAGCGTTCCTGAACTGCTCGTGCCCGAAGTGCGGCGCGGCGGCAAAGCGCGAGACGGACACCATGGACACGTTCGTCGATTCGTCGTGGTACTTCTCGCGCTACAGCGCGCCGGACGCGACGACGATGGTCGACGAGCGCACCGATTACTGGATGCCGATGGATCAGTACATCGGCGGTATCGAGCACGCCATTCTTCACCTCTTGTATTCGCGCTTCTGGACCAAGGTCATGCGCGACATGGGCCTCGTGAAGTTCGGCGAGCCGGCCAAGAACCTGCTCACGCAGGGCATGGTGCTCAACGAGACGTTCTACCGGGAAGACGCGAGCGGCAAGAAGACCTGGTACAACCCGCTCGAAGTCACCGTGTCGCACGACGACAAGGGCCGTCCGACAGGCGCGACGCTGATTGCCGACGGGCAGCCGGTCGTGCTCGGCGGCGTCGAAAAGATGTCGAAGTCGAAGAACAACGGCGTGGATCCGCAGACGCTCATCGACCAGTACGGCGCCGATACGGCGCGTCTCTTCGTGATGTTCGCGGCGCCGCCGGAGCAATCGCTCGAATGGTCGGGCGCGGGCGTCGAAGGCGCGAGCCGCTTCTTGCGCCGCGTGTGGCACTTCGCGCACGACAACGCCGAGGCGCTGCGCCAGCACCGCAAGCTGGATGCATCGAAGCTGAGCGATGCCGACCGCGCGCTGCGCCGCGACATATACACCGTGCTGAAGCAGGCCGATTTCGACTATGGCCGCCTGCAATACAACACCGTCGTGTCTGCCGCGATGAAGATGCTCAACGCGCTCGACAGCGCGAAGAATGCAGGCGAAGGCGTGCTGAACGAGACCTTCGGCGTTTTGCTGCGCGTGCTGTATCCGGTCGTGCCGCACATCACCTTCCAGTTGTGGTCGGAACTCGGTTACGCCGACGAGTTCGGCCCGCTGCTCGACGCGCCGTGGCCGAAGGTCGACGAAGCCGCGCTCGAACAAGCGGAAATCGAACTGGTGCTGCAGGTCAACGGCAAGGTGCGCGGCGCGCTGACCGTGGCGAAGGATGCAACGCGGGAAGCCATCGAACAGGCGGCGCTCGCGCACGAAATGTTCGAAAAGTTCTCGGAAGGCCGCGCGCCGAAGAAGATCGTCGTGGTGCCGGGGCGTCTCGTCAACGTGGTGGTCTGATGGCCAAAACCTGGGGATTCGATGTGAGCGTCAAAGCCGTCGAAAATCGCGCGGCGCGCGTGAGCCGGCGTACGTTCCTCGCGCTCTTGGGCGGCGCGGTCGCGCTGTCCGCGTGCGGCTTCCAGTTGCGCGGCGAGCAGGACTACGCCTTCAAGCGCCTGGCAATCAGCGGCGGCGCGCCGCAGATGGTCGGGCGGCTCGAACGCATGGTGCAGGGCGGAAGCGATACGGTTATCGTAAAGCCCTCGGAGAAGCCAGACGCGACGCTCTATCTCACGGAAGGCCAAGGCCTCAGCACACTCAGCCTCAATTCGCAGGGCGTGATCCAGGAGTACGAGCTCGTCTACAACCTGAGCTACACGCTCGTCGGCGCGGACGGAACCGTGCTGATCCCGCCTAGCGCCATCGCGCTGAATCGCGCGATGACCTATAGCAACCAGTACACGCTCGCAAAGTCGCAGGAGGCCACGCTGCTCTACAACGACATGCGCAACGATGCCGTGGATCAACTGACACGCCGGCTCGCGGTCGTGCGTTCGCTGCATCCGACGCCGGCCGAGCAGACGCCGGGCATCGCGCCGCGGGCCCCGTTGCCCACGCCGCCGCTGTAACGCGCCGCGCGACCGTTCACCATGCAACTGAAGCTCGACGCGCTCGAAGCGCATCTCGCCAAAGGCCTGAAGGCGCTGTACGTCGTCTATGGCGACGAGCATCTGCTCGTGCAGGAAGCGTGCGACCGCATCCGGGCCGCCGCGCGCGCGGGCGGCTTCACGGATCGCACGGTGTTCACGGTCGAGCGCGGGTTCGACTGGAGCGCGCTCATCGGCGCGACGCAGTCGATGTCGCTCTTCGGCGACCGGCAGCTGATCGAGTTGCGCATTCCGACGGGCAAGCCCGGCAAGGAAGGCGGCGAGGCGCTGAAGACGCTCGCCGCCGCCGACAATCCCGACGTCGTGACCTTGGTCACGCTGCCGCGCCTCGATTCGGCAGCGCAGAAATCCGCGTGGTTCACTGCGTTGATCGGCGCCGGTGTCGCGCTGAAGGTCGATCCGGTCGATCGCGCGCAGTTGCCGATGTGGGTGGGCCAGCGGCTCGCGCAGCAAGGCCAGCGCGTCGCCCCGGGCGAAGAGGGCCGGCGCGCGCTAGTCTTCATTGCGGAGCGTGTCGAAGGCAATCTGCTTGCCGCGCATCAGGAAATACAGAAGCTCGGGCTGCTTTATCCGCAAGGCGTGCTCACGTTCGAGCAGATCCACGACGCGGTGCTGAACGTCGCGCGCTACGACGTTTTCAAGCTGAACGAGGCGATGCTGACGGGCGACGTGGGCCGGCTTTCGCGCATGCTCGACGGTCTGAAAGGCGAAGGCGAAGCGGCCGTGCTCGTGCTGTGGGCGCTCGTCGACGAGGTGCGCACGCTTCTGCGCATCAAGCGCGGTGTGACGTCGGGCAAGCCGCTCGCCACGCTGCTACGCGAAAACCGCGTATGGGGACCGCGCGAGCGGTTGATCGGCCCGGCGCTTTCCCGCGTGACGGAAGACGCGCTCGAACGCGCGCTCTCGCTGGCGGCGCGGCTCGACCGGCAGGTCAAAGGGCTTTCGGGTAGTTCCGGCACGAGTGCGCGCGGCAGCGAGCCGCCGCCCGATCCGTGGGCCGGCATGTTCGAACTGGCGATGGCCGTGGCGCAAGGCGCGTCGCCAGCGCCGCGACCGCGTCGCTAAATACGCGGTACGGCTTAGAATGATTCTTTGCGCGTCGGGCCATGCAACCGACGCGACTCCATCTCACTGATGCCGCGCTTTCGCAGCCGGCATACGGAATGATCCAGATGAACATCAACCAGTACATGACCGATCTCGGCCGCCGCGCGCGCGCGGCGTCACGCGCGATGGCGCGGGCGTCGACGGCGGCGAAGAACGCGGCGCTCGTCGCGGTGGCGGATGCGATCGAGCGGGAGCGCGACACGCTCAAGGCCGCGAACGCGCGCGATCTGGATCGAGCTCGCGAAAAGGGCTACGACGCGGCGTTCATCGACCGTCTCACGCTCTCCGACAAGGCGCTCGGCACAATGGTCGAAGGCTTGCGGCAAGTGGCGTCGCTGGCCGATCCGATCGGGGAAATCAGCGGACTCAAGTTCCGTCCGACGGGCATTCAGGTCGGGCAGATGCGTGTGCCGCTCGGCGTGATCGGCATCATCTACGAATCGCGGCCGAACGTGACCATCGACGCCGCCGCGCTGTGCCTGAAATCTGGCAACGCGACGATTCTTCGCGGCGGTTCCGAAGCGCTCGATTGCAACACTGCGCTTGCCAGGCTGATCGGCGAGGGCTTGCGGGCGGCGGGTTTGCCGCAGGACGCGGTGCAGGTCGTCGAGACGGCGGATCGCGCGGCGGTCGGCAAGCTCATCACCATGACGGAGTTCGTCGACGTGATCGTGCCGCGCGGCGGCAAAAGCCTCATCGCCCGGCTGATGGAAGAGTCGCGCGTGCCGATGATCAAGCATCTCGACGGCATCTGCCACGTGTACGTGGACGACCGCGCCGATCTCGCGAAAGCGGCGGCGATCTGCGACAACGCGAAGACGCATCGCTACGGCACCTGCAACACGATGGAAACGCTGCTCGTCGCGCGCGCTGGCGCCGACGCCGCGTTGCCCATGCTCGCGCGTGCCTTTCAGGCGAAAGACGTCGAACTGCGCGTCGATGCGGCGGCGCGCAAGGTGCTCGAAGCGGCGCAGATCGGCGGGCTCGTCGATGCCACCGACGAAGACTGGAGCACCGAATATCTCGCGCCGATTCTGGCGGTGAAAATCGTCGATGGTCTGGACGAGGCCATCGGCCATATCAACACGTACGGCTCGCATCATACGGACGCGATCGTCACCGAAGACCACGACCGCGCCATGCGCTTCCTGCGCGAAGTGGATTCGGCGAGCGTCATGGTCAACGCGTCAACGCGCTTCGCGGATGGCTTCGAGTTCGGGCTGGGCGCGGAAATCGGCATCTCGAACGACAAGCTGCATGCGCGCGGCCCGGTGGGGCTGGAAGGGCTGACATCGCTGAAATACGTCGTGCTCGGTCACGGCGAAGTGCGTCAATAAGACGACCCGAAGAAAAACGATGCTCTGGATCAAATCGCTGCATATCGTGCTGGTCGCCTCGTGGTTCGCGGGGCTGTTCTACTTGCCGCGCATTTACGTCAATCTCGCGATGGAGAAGGACCCGGCAGCGACCGCGCGCCTGCTGCTGATGGCGCGCAAGCTCTTTCGCTTCATGACGTTCATCGCGGTGCCGGCGCTTGCATGCGGGCTGTGGCTGTGGCTGGACGTCGGCATCGGGCGCGGACAGGGTTGGTTGCACGCGAAGCTCGGCATCGTCGTATTGCTGATCGCCTATCACGCGTATTGCGGCGTTCTGCTGCGCACGTTCCAGCGCGGCGAAAATACGCGCTCGGACAAGTGGTACCGCATGTACAACGAGTTGCCGGTGCTCGGCTTGCTCGGCGCGACGCTGCTGGTGGTCGTCAAACCGTTTTGAGCGCTGAGGTGCCGCGGACGAGTCCCAGCACCAAGTCTCCAAACGCTTCCGGCCGTCCCTCGAAAAACCGCTGTACGGCGTTGCTTTCGAGCATCGAGGTGCTTATCGCCTCTCTTTCTTCCCGGTTCGTCGCGAGGCGGACTGCCGCCTCCACATAATCTTCTACCGTCTCGGTGACCAGCCAGGACGGCATCGACGCACGCGCTAACAAGGCGCCGTCGATATGCTCGAACACTTCGGGCCCGGTTTTGCAGACGCCCGGCAAGCCGGCCGTAAAGGCGTCCACGATGCCGTTCGTATTTCCGAAAGGGAATGGACTGAGAAACATGTCCATGCTGGCGAGCTTCTTCACGTATGTCGCGTATGGCGTGAACCCGTGAATCGTGTACGAGCCGGCGGGAAGAATCTGCCTCAGTTCGCATTGCAGCGACAGCAACGTGAATACATTGCTGCCGCTCATAATGAAGTGAAGATGAATGGGCGTCCGCGCCCGCTGCACGATTCGCTTGCACGCGGCCAGAAAAGCCGGGTTCAACTTCATGCAACTTGCCGCGATGGCGATGTCCGTGCGTCCGTTATCGTTCGGTGAGCGAGACGGAAGTTCTGTCAACAACGCCGACGGACGATACGGCTGCCCGTCTTTGGGAAGGCGCAGAAGTTTTTCCGTGAAGCAGGCGGGATCGCCGACGTAATCGTCTTCCACGCTGATGTAATCGATGCGGTCGGATCGCGTGGTCGCGGGGTGGCCAAGCCCGGCGATCTGTAAAGGCGCAAGGCGCATATTCGAGAGAAAGACGGTCAGGACCGACATCCCCACGCTCGGCATATACAAGACGGCGGGACGTTCGGTTTCGGCGAAATCCCTGATTTGCCGGAGCCATTGCGGAACGTGCGCGCCGTCCGGAAGGTCGACCGTCCGATCGAAGATTGCGCGCTGACTGTCGTCGATCGAGCGCGGTGGGCAAAACGCGACCAGTTCGAAGCGGCTTTTGACCGCGGCGAGCGCGGCCGAATGGGTGCGGACGATCGAATGTCCCGTATTGAAGCTTTCCGCTACGACTAACATGAGCGGACGTGCGTCTTTCGGAAAGGCGCGAGTCGTGCCGGTGACATCGACGTCGGCAAGTCCAAGATTGGCCAGCCCTTTGCGCACGAGCGCATTGATGCCTGACTTGACCGCGTGCCGGTTTCCCTCGGCGTAGCTGCAATGCATGTAGAGCGACCACAGACTGGTCAGGTCCTGCGGCGGCGTCTGATCGAGTAGTTCGATGACACCGGCCAGCCATTGCAGCAAGCGATTGCGTTTGCCCTGAGCAAGCGTGCTTGCGGCGAAACGCTCTGCCGCGATCGCTATTGCAAGGCTCAAGGCCGAAGCGCGGTCGGCGTTCCAAAGCTGCGTGATGTCGAGATCGGCCGACGATTCCGGGCTGTAGAGAAGGCTCAGCCGTCTCGCGGCATCCGAGCGGAGCGGCGCAGGACTGGAGGAATCGTCGAGCGCGGCGAGCAACGGGGCCACGAAATGGTCAGCGTTGCGAGGCGGCGTGGCCGCCATGACGCTCCAGATCAGCGGACGCAGCCGCTCCAGCCGTCCGAGTCGACCGTCCGTCAGCGTGAAGTCCGGGCTGGCAATCATGCTGACGGCGGCGTCGGACAGCCGGCGCGCGAACGACTCGTTGCAGCGATGGGCGTCTGCGCCCGACACGAACTGACCCAACCCGATGTACGGAAATCGGTCGAGCAGCTTGTTCAGCTCGAAAAGCATGTCGATCGCGTCGTCGTACTGCGCGCCTTGCACGCATCGGTCGAAACGTTCCAGAGAGAAAGCGTCGCTCATAGGTACAGCCTGACTTCGATTTCATTTGAACCGCACAGCGTCTTAGGAGCTTAGGAGCCGACTCTGCGTCCTTCCAGCACGTCCTTCGCCTCGGCGAGTTTTTCCGCCAATTGCGGTCCGCGCGCCAGTGCCAATCCCACCGCCAGAATGTCGCCGATTGCGAGATGCGAGACGCGCGATGTCATCGGCGAAAAAATATCCGTGTCCTCATCGACATTTGCGAACAGGCCGACGCTCGCCAGCCGCGCGAGCGGCGAATTGCCGTGCGTGATCGCGATCACTTTCGCCCCGCCATTGAGCGCGGATTTGCACGCATCCAGAATGTCCTTCGTGCGGCCGGTGTTCGAGATGGCGACAACCACATCGCCGGGACCGAGCAGCGCCGCCGACGTCGTGTAGGTATGCGGATCGGCGTAGGCGACTGACGGCACGCCGAGGCGGAAAAACTTGTGCTGCATGTCGAGCGCGGCGATGCCCGACCCGCCCGCGCCATAGAACTCGATGCGCCGCGCCTCCGACAGAATCGCGATGGCCGCCGCCACGCTGTCCGACGACAAGCTGTTGCGCACCGCGATCAGCGCGCCGATGGTGCGGTCCAGCACTTTCGCCGCGACGCCGGCGGCGGGCTCGTCGCTGCGGACGTCGCGGTAAACGGTGGGCACATCCCCTGCGACGCTTTGCGCGAGCCGGATCTTGAACTCCCGGAATCCGGAGAAGCCGAGCGCCTGACAAAAACGCGCGATGGTCGGCTGGCTCACGCCTGCTCGCGCGGCGAAATCGGTCATCGAAAGGTCGAGGACTTCGCGCGGCGCTTCCAGCACGTAATCGGCGAGCTTGCGCTCGGACGGGCGCAACTGCTCGCGCATTGCTTCGACTTGGGACAGCAACATCGGAAAACTCGCCTATGCTGGAATTTGCCTGCGACTATAGCCGATGAATCGGTTTGTACAAATACTACATGCTTCGACACTCTGTTCTAAGGGAATTCCCTGAGATGCCGGTCGTTAAAGGCGGTGACTTAGGCGTTCGCTGAATAAGAGAGCGTAGCCGATGCATTGTCACCATGTAGTTTTTCTACTAATATGACGCCAAACGGCCAGCCACATAACAACGACGCAGCCGCCGTTCTTCGCGATTGTCCAATCCACAACTCGACGGCACGCGCGCCGCAGTGAGACAAGGAGCTTCGATGGTTTCCCCGCATTCCCAACTCAAGAAGGTCACCGACCGCGTGATCGAGCGCAGCAAGTCCACACGCGCGGCGTATCTCGCGCGCATCGACGCGGCGCACGGCAAGTTCCCGGCGCGCGGCGCGCTGTCCTGCGCAAACCTCGCGCACGGTTTCGCCGGACTCGAAGGTCAGGAGAAGTTCGCAATCAAGGCGGTGCGCGAGCCGAACATCGGCATCGTGTCTTCGTATAACGAGATGCTTTCCGCGCACGCGCCGTACAAGAGCTTCCCGGACATCATCAAGCAGGCGGCGCGCGAACACGGCGGCATCGCGCAATTCGCGGGCGGCGTGCCGGCCATGTGCGACGGCATCACGCAGGGCAACGCGGGCATGGAGCTGTCGCTGTTTTCGCGGGAAGTCATCGCGATGAGCACGGCCGTCGCGCTCACGCACAACATGTTCGACGCGGCGCTGTGCCTCGGCGTCTGCGACAAGATCGTGCCGGGCTTGGCCATCGGCGCGCTGCAATTCGGTCATCTGCCGACCATCTTCGTTCCCGCCGGCCCGATGACGAGCGGCCTCACCAACGACGAGAAGGCGAAGGTTCGCCAGGAGTTCGCAACCGGCAAGTGCAATCGCGACGCGTTGCTCGAAGCGGAGGCCGCCGCGTATCACGGTCACGGCACCTGCACGTTCTACGGTACGGCCAACAGCAATCAGATGCTGATGGAAGTGATGGGCCTGCATCTGCCGAGCGCGGCGTTCGTGCATCCGCACACGCCTCTGCGCGATGCGCTCACCGCCGAAGCCGCGCGCCGCGTGCTCGATCTCACGCTCGAACGCGGGAACTACACGCCGATCGGCCATGTGGTCGATGAGAAGGCCATCGTCAACGGCATCGTCGCGCTGCTCGCAACAGGCGGTTCGACCAATCACACGCTGCACCTCGTGGCGATCGCGCGGGCGGCGGGCATTGTGATCGACTGGAACGACTTCGACGAGTTGTCGCAGGTCGTTCCGCTGCTCGCGAAGATTTATCCGAACGGCAAGGCCGACGTGAACCACTTCCACGCGGCGGGCGGCGTGGCGTTTCTCGTGCGCAATCTGCTCGAAGGCGGCTTGCTGCACGAGGACGTGCAGACGGTCGCGGGCCGCGGCTTGTCGCACTACACGAAGGAGCCGAAGCTCATCGACGGCAAGCTGCAATGGGTCGACGGCGCCGCCGAAAGTCACGACACGAAGGTGCTGCGCGGCATTCGCGAGCCGTTCCAGCCGGACGGCGGCTTGCGGCTGATGCAGGGCAAGCTCGGGCGCGGCGTCATCAAGATTTCGGCGGTGGCGCCGGAGCATCGCGTGGTGAAGGCGCCGGCCATCGTCTTCAATTCGCAGGAAGAAGTGCAGGAAGCGTTCGACAAGGGCGAGCTGAAGCGCGATTTCGTCGCGGTCGTGCGCTTTCAGGGGGCGCGCGCGAACGGCATGCCGGAACTGCATCGGTTGACGCCGCTTCTCGGCGTGTTGCAGGATCAGGGCTTCCATGTCGCGCTGGTCACTGACGGGCGCATGTCGGGCGCATCGGGGAAGGTCCCCGCCGTGATCCACGTGTCGCCGGAGGCGCTGTTGCACGGGCCGCTCGGCAAGGTGCGCACCGGCGATATGCTCGTGATCGACGCGCCGGCTGGCGTGCTCGACATCGAGATCGATGCACGCGAATGGGCGTCGCGCGAAGTCGAAGCGCCGGCGAATCAGGCGGAGAACGAAGTCGGCTTCGGGCGCGAGTTGTTCGGCGTGTTCCGCAGCGCGGCGTTGCCGGCCGAGGAGGGCGCGTCGGTGTTCGGTCCGCTGATCGGCGCGAGGACCGCGTCGACGGATGGCGGCGCGACGGTGACCGCTGGCCACGCCGATCGTCAAATGGTGCATGGACGCTAGCGAATCAAGCCACAGGTCGAACCTGAAGAAACCCGCGGTCCGACGACAGCGTCGCCGCACACAAGAAGGAGTCGCATCACATGAAGACGGTAAGCGAAATCGTGCGTCTGGGCCCGGTCATTCCGGTGCTCGCATTCGATTCGGTCGAGCAGGGCGAACATGTATCGCGGGCGCTGCATGCGGGCGGCGTGAAGGTGCTCGAAATCACCTTGCGCACGGCGGCGGGCATCGGGGCGATTGAACGCGCGAGTCAACTCGCGGAGGACATCGTCGTCGGCGTTGGCACGATTACGAAGCCGGAGCATTGCGAGCAGGCGAAGAAGGCTGGCGCACAGTTCGGCGTGTCGCCGGGCCTGACGAAAGACATGCATAAGGCCGCGCAGGACGCTGGATTGCCGCTGCTGCCGGGCGTGATGACGCCGAGCGACATCATTACCGCGATGGAACTGGGCTATGAAATCGTGAAGTTCTTCCCCGCGCAGCAGGCGGGCGGCGTTCCGATGCTGCAGGCGTTTTATGGGCCGTTCCCGAATCTGAAGTTTTGCCCGACCGGCGGTATTACTGCGGAGACGGCGTCGCTGTTTCTCGCGCAGCCGAATGTCGTCTGTGTCGGGGGATCTTGGCTGACGCCGAAGGCGGCGCTCGCTGCGCAGAATTGGGAGGAAGTGACGCGGCTAGCGCGTGCTGCGAGTGAGCTTGCACCGCAGAAGTAAGAAGGGTAGTGCGGGGCGGTCTCTCTGAACCTACGCGGTGAGATCGCCTCGTGTGGGACCCGCTACGTTGCGCTGGCGTTGTTCTTATGGCTAGATCGACGTCGCAACTCAATAGAACAAAGGCCTTGCGGGAAAGCTCGTGCGCTGCCCGGAATTCGTTGTCCGGTTCGGTTAACCCGAGCCGGACAACTTTATTACACCTTTAACGCGTGCCAGACCGGCTAGTGCGCTTACGGCGTTCAGGGCAGTATAGTTTGCGACGAGATGTTGATATTGACGGTTGTCGACGAAGTGGAACTGGAACTGCTCTTCGTGGAGCCGCCTGCCACCTGCGCTTGCGTCAACGCGCTGCGATCGATTTTAATCATAACGAGATTCCTGCTAATTAATAAAGGGAACAGCTTGCCTGTGACGGAACTTTAACTCGCATTCGGCGCTGAACTCCGATATGGAAGCTTCAGTTCCGGCGGTTATGCAAGATCGTTCCTGATGAAAATGAACATGACGAGAATTAACTGACTTTCGGTCAGTTGATTCGCTCATCCGGATTAACTACGGACGTCATGCTCGTCGCCATATTAGCAGTGGATGGTTATGTGCCGAATGACGACTATTCCGAATTGCCTAGATAAATAGAATGATAAAAAGCAATTGATTAGCGATTTAATTGTCCAGACGCAAAGATTATCGCCATTCGCCAAGTAATTGTCAGCCTTTGTCTGGCTGAAGTGTGCGGAACTCGGTGCCGCAGGCGGCAGTGACGCGTGCCGTGTACCGGAAGACCGCTACCTCTGCGCTCGAAGCGATAGCGTCCTGTCAAACCTTAACCAATTCGTTCCCTCCGTCTTCTTCTCGCGCACGTCCAGCGGCTGCGCTTCGCTTCCTTGCAGGATTCGAAACACTGGGACTACTCTTATAAATTTCTGGATCGCTGGGAAATTTCGACAATCTTCTATATATTCAAGCGGTAGGCTGCCCGTTCGTCCTTTAGACTCATTGATGCTTCCGCTCGTCCGTGGGGACTTCGGGCCGGGAATGTGTAATTCCGCGGCGCAGCCAAGCTTTGCCGATACAAAGCCGAAACATGCACGTTCATTTCAAAACACGCAGTCCCGCATTTCTGAGATATCAACTGTGACTATTCGAATCGGAATATCTGTCGTCACGCATCAAGGACAAAACATTTGGCAGAATGGTCTCGGCCAGAACGTTGTATTCCTGGGTGAGGCGTTGCAGCGGTTGCCTTTCGTAGAAAGCGTTTCACTCATCGACGTCGGTGATCAGAACATGTTGCCTCCGCAAGTGGATGCGTCGGCGAAAGGCATGCGCATCATGCGGACCCACGACGCGACGGATCACGTCGACGTCATCTTCGAGATGGGTGGCGCGCTCGACACGCAGTGGCTCGACCTGATGCGTGCGCGAGGCAAGAAGGTCGTGTATTACTGTTGCGGCCAGCCGTATGTGGGACTCGTCGAATCGCCGGTGTTCGACAAACCGGTGCACGTAATGCGGCCGGACCGTTACGACGAGATCTGGTTAATGGCCAAAGACCGTCTCTCCATTCCGATGATGCGCACGCTTCACCGTTGCGCTGTGCATCTCGTGCCCTTCATCTGGCATCCGCAGTTTCTGGAGCAGCGCATCGCGGAGGTCAGCGAACATGGACTTCATTACGGATATCAGCCGCGCGCCGAGGGGTCGCTGAATGCTCATGCGCAGCGGCAGGGCTTCCGCGTGTCGATCTTCGAGCCGAATATTTCAGTTGTCAAAACGTCGAGCATTCCCATGCTCGCCTGCGAAGAGGCTTACCGGAGCGATCCTTCCAGCGTGTCACACATGCATGTGCTGAACACATTGCACATGAAGGACCATCCGACGCTCGTGCAGATGGCCAACTCCCTGAATATCGTAAAAGACAGCAAGGCAACCTTCCACGGGCGCAACGATATTGCGGGCTTCATGGCGCAATTCTCCGATGCTGTCGTGTCGCATCAATGGGGCAACGACCAGAATTATCTTTATCTCGACGTGCTGTATGGCGGCTATCCGCTCGTGCACAACTCGCCTTG
Source organism: Caballeronia sp. SL2Y3 (assembly GCF_022879575.1). Taxonomy (NCBI): domain Bacteria; kingdom Pseudomonadati; phylum Pseudomonadota; class Betaproteobacteria; order Burkholderiales; family Burkholderiaceae; genus Caballeronia; species Caballeronia sp. SL2Y3. The sequence continues at coordinate 2,257,994 of NZ_CP084260.1, read as the reverse complement.
GCTCGACGCCGGGTACTACTACCCGGGTTTCGACTCGCAGGAAGGCGGGCGCCAACTGTTGCGCGCGGCGCGGGAACACGATGCGTCGCTTGCCGATTATCGAGCCCGCGCGCAGCGTGTCATCGACTCAGTGAATCCCTTCAATCAAGCGAACCTGGACAGCTTTGCCGACCGGTTACTGAACCTTTTCAAAGGTAGCGAGGCGAAGCTCGGCGTATGAACAAGCAAACACATTCCCGTATGCCGGAACGGCTCAATGTCGGCGTATCGATCTTTATCCGTAAAGGCGAGCAGTCGCTCTGGGAAAACGGCATTTTCCAGAATTGCCTTTATCTTGTGATGTTGCTGAAACTCTCGCCGCGCGTGAAGGCCACCTACCTCGTGACGGGCGGCGGAGACGGCGGTCCGGAAGACGCGAAGCGTTTTTTGGTGGATTCGCCGGCGCCGCTCATCGACATGGAAACGGCGATGACCACGCTCGACGTGATGATCGAGATGAGCGCGCAACTCAACCGCGAATGGTCGATCAAGTTCCGAGAGAAGGGCGGCAAGATCATTACGATGCGCGTTGGTAACGATTATGTGATCGACATCGAGCGCATGGTTTTCAATCTCCAGCACGCGTTGCTGATTTCGGGCGCGCCTTACGACGAAGTCTGGACGCTTCCCGAATACGAAAGCAGCTGCGCGCCGTATTTCGAGACGCTTTTCCGCGCGCCGGTCAAACTCATGCCGCATCTTTGGAGCCCGGTGGTGCTGGACCGCGAAGTCGCGAAGTTACCGGAAGGGCAGTCGTTCGGCTATCAACCTGGTCGCCGCCGCTGGCGTATCGGCATTTTCGAACCGAACGTCTGCATGGTGAAGACGAGTTTCATTCCCATGCTCTGCTGCGAGGCGGCGCATCGAGAGAATCCCGACATGATCGAGCGCATGTATGCATATAACACCTTCAAGCTGAAGGAGCATCCGGCGTTCGCGGGATTCGCGCAGAGCCTCGATCTGGTCAAGCACGGACTGGGCTTTTTCGAGGGCCGTTACCCGTTCGCGCAGATCGTGCCGGTGTCGGTGGATGCCGTGGTCAGTCACCAGTGGGAGAACCCGCAGAATTACGTCTATTACGAGGCGTTATACGGTGGTTACCCGCTCATTCATAACTCGCATCTCATCGGGAATTGCGGCTACCGCTATCACGATTTTGACTGCGAGGAAGGCGGGAAGGCGGGAAGGCGTTGCGTCGCGCTTTCACGGTGCACGATGAGAATCTGGCAAGTTACCGTGCGACAGCGAAAGCGTTTCTCCATACGCTCGATCCGGAGAACGAAGACAACGTGCGTATCTACACGCAGGCGATAGAGGCGGTTTACGCGAGAACATGATCGCAGAAACAATTGAACGGACAGCGCGGCACTGGAGTATCGGACGATGAAAAAGCTTCGTGTTGTAATTACGATCGGTCTACATCACGAGGCCGAGACTTTGTGGAACAACGGCATCAAGCAGAACGCGGTCTTTCTCGCTGAGGCGCTGAAGAATTGTCCGAACGTGCAAAGCGTGGTGCTCGTTAACACGACACACGTTCCGATCACGGACAAGCTGCCGTGGGACCTGAATCGCTGGCCGACCGTGACCTTCAGCGCCGCGAAGGACAACATCGATGTGCTTATCGAGTTGGGCGGGCAGATCGACCCGGGCGCGACCGAGTACCTGAAGCAGCGGGGCGCGCGGCTTGTTTCCTATTGTTGCGGATTCGAATATGTCCACACGATGGAATCCATTCTGTTCAACAAGCCCAGCTTCGGGGACAACCTGTTCGTCAATCAGCGTTACGACGACATCTGGATGATCCCGCAGGTCGCCAATATCAGTCAGCCCTATTTCGAAGTGCTGCGTCGACAGACAGCGCGAGTCGTTCCTTTCATTTGGAGCCCGGTGTTTCTGAACGCACGCACGGCTCATTTGCCCGACTCGGGTCAGTACCGTCCATACGGCGGTCCGCGGCGACTGAGCGTGATGGAACCTAACATTAACGTCGTCAAATTCTGCCTGTATCCGGCGATGATTGCGGAGCTCGCCTATCGTGAGCGGCCGGACGCCATCGAGTTGCTCCAAGTGACCAACGCGCAGCACCTTGCAATCAATTGCAGGGAATTTATCTCGCTGATGAACCAACTTGATATCGTGCGCCAACACAAGGCGGTATTTCTCGGGCGCTTCGATACGCCGACTTTCCTGGCAGAAAAGACGGATATCGTTGTCTCTCACCAATGGGAGAATCCGCTGAATTATTTTTACCTCGAGGTGTGCTGGCAAGGATACCCGCTTGTGCACAATGCGACGTTGTGCACGGATCTCGGTTACTACTACCAGGCAAACAACGTGAGTGAAGGAGCGCGCAGAGTCATCGAGGCGATAGACGGCCACGACCAGCAAGCCGCGCAGTATCGCGAGGAGCAGCGTAAAGCGATCTCGCGTTTCCTACCGGACGATCCGAAACTCGTCGCTGACTACAGCCAATTGCTGAATGCCTTGATGGATAAGGCGCTGCGCTGATCCACCTCCGCATACTGATCTTTTCCCCGCTATAAGCTATTGGCCGGCTTTTTCTGACCGGCCATTTAGCCATCTTCGCAGTCCGCCTGTCTTTAGCTTGACCGCCGCCGCGCAGGCGGTGCGTCGCATTGCCAAATGATTTTCTTCCGCGCCTAGCGAATGGCCGCGACTATTTCTGCTTCGTTTTAACAAAATTTCTCGTCGCGCCCGGACCTGAACGACGCCTGAACGCCCTGTTCTTGGCTATTGGGTGCTGAGTCATTCGTATATAGGAATTTGCTGAAAATCTGTGCGGCCGCATTATCGTGGTGTCGATGGAGTTTCTTCGAATTTAGGATGTGTCCGCTTTAAGAAAGGTGCGTGCGTGAATATCCTCTGTCTTGGTCAAAGGTGTTTCTTTCTTTTTTTGTAAAAGACACTCGTTTTTGTGGGTCAATTCGGTTTATGAATAAGTCATACCGCAGTATTTGGAATGAGAAGGCAGGGACGTTCGTCGCCGTCGCAGAAACCGCGATGGCGCGTGGCAAGAAGGTCTCGAGCGGCGCTGTCGCCGCAGGGAACGGGAGCGGCGCAGCGTCGGGGGAGTTCAGCCTCGCCAAGGCCGTCCTGAACGGCCGGGTCACGGCCGGCGTGGCGGCATCGGTCGCGCTCCTGTTCGGGCATGGATCTGCGTGGGCGGGAGTGCCCGTCGTGACGGCGTGCTCCAGTGGAACAGGCACCGGCTTCAATAACACAGCGACGTATTCGGGTTCGCTCTCTACCGGCCTGAGTTCCACCACGAGCACCGTGAGCGGCATTTCGGCGAGCCTCAGCACGACAAACAGCGCAGTCAGCAGCCTCTCGACGGGGCTCAGCACCACGAACAGCGCGGTCAACAGCCTTTCGACGGGCCTTGGCACCGTCAATAGCAACGCGAGCTCGATGTCGAGTTCCGTGAATACGTTGTCCACCGGTCTCAGCACGACGAACAGCGCGGTAACGAGCCTGTCGACCGGCATGAGCACGGTCGGAAGCAAGGTCGACAGCATCTCGACCGGCCTCAGCACGGCGAGCAGCCAGGTTGATAGTCTGTCGACTGGCGTGAATTCGTTGTCCAACTCCATTTCGACTGGCGTTGGTTCGCTGTCCACTGGCCTCAGCACGACCGGCAGTGCAGTGAGCAGCCTGTCGACCGGCTTGAGCACGACCAATAGCCGGGTCGACATGCTGTCGACGGGCCTGAGCACGACGAGCAGCAAGGTCGACAGCGTGTCGACCGCAGTGAACACGCTGTCGACGGGCCTGAGCACCACCAACAGCGCGGTGAGCAGCCTGTCGAGTGGCCTGAGCACGACCAACAGCACGGTGAACGCGTTGTCGACCGACCGGCTTTAGTTCGCTGTCCACGTCGATCTCCACCGGCGTCAACTCGATGTCGACGACCATCAGCTCGATGTCGACCAGTATCAACTCGGTGTCGACAACGGTTAGCACGGTGGTAAGCGACATCACGAGCCTCTCGACCGCAGTCAGCACCGCGACGAACGGCGGCGGCATGAAGTACTTCCACGCCAACTCGGTCCTGATCGACTCGTCGGCGACGGGCAAGAACTCCATCGCCATCGGCGGCAATGCTTCCGCGACGGCCGAAAACGCTGTGGCGTTGGCGACGAACGCGGTCGCCGACCAGGCGAACACGGTTTCGTTCGGCAACAGCACGGACAAGCTGCGGATCACGAACATTGCTGACGGTATCGCCGACAGTGACGTTGCCACGGTGGGCCAGTTGAAGCAGTCCGGTCTGTACGACGGCGGCAACAAGGCGACAAAGACTGCGGTGACGTTCGACACCGGCGCCAGCGGCGAGAACGACTACGGCAACATTACGCTCGCGGGCGCCAACGGCACGCAGATTCACAATGTTCAGGCCGGCGTCGCGCCGACGGACCTGGCCAACAAGGCGCAGTTGGATGCGCTGGCCAGTTCCATCCAGAACGTGACGGCGAACGACAGTCCGCTCTTCGCAGCAAACGGCGACCGCACGACCGAAGCGGCTGTCGCGAGCGGCCCGCATGCAACGGCGGCTGGCGCACACGCTCAGGCAACCGGCATGAACACCGCCGCCTATGGCGCAGGTTCGCTCGCAAGCGGCAACTACGCCACTGCGATCGGCGCGAACAGCCAGGCGACGGCGGACAACTCCGTTGCTTTGGGTGCCAGCTCCGTGGCGGATCGTGCGCAGACCGTGTCGGTGGGTTCGGCTGGAAACGAACGCCAGATCACGAACGTGGCTGCGGGTACGCAAGACACGGACATGGTCAACGTCAAGCAGCTGGGCGACGCGGTGTCGCAGGCCAACAGCTACACCGATAACGCTGTCAGCGGCATGCAGAACCAGGTGAACAGCATCGGCCGCAGCGCCTACTCGGGCATCGCGGCGGCCACGGCGCTGGCGATGGTTCCGAACATCGATCAGGACAAGACCATGTCCGTCGGTGTGGGCGGTGCGTCGTTCCAAGGCTATGCGGCTGCGGCCGTCGCGCTGAACCTGCGCGTCACGCAAAACCTCGTGCTGAAGGCGGGTGCAGGTACGAGCCGCAACGGCACCGTGTACAGCGCCAACGCGTCGTATCGCTGGTAAGCAGCGGCCCGGGGGAAACTCGGGCAGAGCGGGCGATCGCCACGCGCGATCGCCCGATCACCCGATCACCCACCGTCGCTATCCAGCCACTCGCATGAACTGACGAAACCAAGATGTCCAAACTTCTTATCACCGCTCTCGTATGCGCCGGCGCGCTCTCCGCCTGTTCGACGGATACGGGCATGACCTACACCGCCCGCAGAGTCAACATTGCCGGAGAACCGAACGCCTATCGAGTGACGTGCTCGGGTCTTTTCGAATCGCAGAACGCGTGCACGGCAGCCGCTGCAAACATTTGCAAGGAACAGCAGGTCGTCGTGGCGCAAGGCGTCGATAGCGTTCCCGGCGGCGGCAATCCGCGCGAAATGACTTTCAGGTGCGGCGATCCGCGCGCAGCAGCCAAACCGGCTGCATAGTCGCAGAAGCAATCCCAAAAACCGATACTCCAGCGAGTATCGGTTTTTTGCTTTTTGGCGTGAACATTGCGTCGGCTGCCGTTTACCGACGCATTTCCCGCTTACCAGTAGAATTCGGTTCGTCCGCGCCGTGCGTGCGCTTGCCGGACATTGCCCGACAAAGCAGGGCAGCGACGGCAAACGCACGGGCAGCGCAAATAATCTCAACAAAATCAAGGAGGCGTTATGCCAGCCGTCCACGGGAGCATGTTGCTGCTCTACGCGGTGATCGCGATCGCGGTTCTGATCCTGATGATCGCCCGCTTCAAGGTTTACCCATTTCTGGTGCTCATGATCGTGTCGGTGTTGCTGGCCCTCGCGGTCGGAATGCCGATGGACAAAATCGTCAAGTCGTTCGAAACCGGCAACGGCAACACGCTCGGCCACATCGCGGTCGTGGTCGGTCTCGGGACCATGCTCGGCAAGATGATGGCCGAATCCGGCGGCGCCGAGCGCATCGCGAATACGCTTATTAATCTCTTCGGCGAGAAGAACATTCACTGGGCGATGATGGTCGTCGCGATCATCGTTGGCCTGCCGGTTTTCTTCGAAGTCGGTTTCGTGCTGCTTATTCCCATCGCGTTCAACGTCGCGAGACGAACCGGCAAGTCGCTGCTGCTGATCGGCCTGCCGATGGTCGCAGGTCTTTCTGTCGTGCACGGTCTGATTCCGCCGCACCCGGCCGCGTTGCTCGCCGTGCAGGCGTACCACGCGGATATCGGCAAGACCATCGCTTACGGTCTGATCGTCGGCGTGCCGACCGCGATCGTCGCCGGTCCGCTTTTCGCGCTCTTGATCCACAAGTACGTCAAGCTGCCGGATGCCAACGCGCTCGCCGATCAGTTCACGCAAAAGCATGGCGACACCGAGAAGAAGCGTGACCTGCCGAGCTTCGGCATCACGCTGTTCACCATCTTGCTGCCGGTCATTCTGATGCTAGTCGGAAGCTGGGCCGATCTGATCTTTGCGCCGAAGACCTTGCCGAACAATCTGCTGCGCTTCATCGGCCAGTCGGATATGGCGCTCTTGATCGCCGTGCTGGTCAGCTTCTGGACTTTCGGCGCGAAACAGGGCTTCAATCGCGAGCAGATTCAGAAGTTCTGCGGCGAGTGTCTTGCTCCGATCGCAGGCATTACGCTGATCGTGGGCGCGGGCGGCGGCTTCGGTCAGGTTCTGCGCGATAGCGGCATCTCGCAGCAGATCGTCTCGACGGCGGCGTCGGCGAACCTGTCGCCGCTGTTGCTCGGCTGGTTCGTCGCTGCGCTCATTCGTCTCGCGACGGGTTCGGCTACAGTTGCCATGACGACCGCGTGCGGCATCGTCGCACCGGTCGCGGCGGCAGCGGGCGGGCACGTCACGCCGGAATTGCTGGTGCTGGCCACGGGCTCGGGCTCGCTCATCTTCTCGCATGTGAACGATGGCGGCTTCTGGCTGATCAAAGAATATTTCGGGATGACGGTCGGACAGACGTTCAAGACCTGGTCGTTGCTGGAAACCATCATTTCTCTGATGGGACTCGGTTTGACCCTCGCACTCGCGGCGGTCGTGTAAGGAGCTTTAGATGATTCTCATCGCGATGGGCGTGTCGGGCGCCGGCAAGACCCGAATCGGCGAATTGCTGGCGGAGCGCCTGCATTGTCCGTTCACGGACGGCGACGCCTTTCACAGCGCCGCCAACAAGGAAAAGATGCACCACGGCATTCCTCTCACCGACGAAGACCGTTGGCCGTGGCTCGAGACCATACGCGCGGCGATCGAAGAGAAGCAGCGCGCCGGCGAGACGGCGGTGTTCACGTGTTCGTCGCTCAAGCGCTCGTACCGCGACATCCTGCGCGACGGCGACAAGGACGTGTGCTTCGTCTATCTGCACGGCACTTTCGAGACGCTGCAGGAGCGCCTGCAAACGCGCACCGGACACTTCTTCGATCCGTCGCTGCTGGAGAGCCAGCTCAACACGCTCGAAGAACCGGGCGAGGACGAGGCGATCATCGAGAGCATCGAGAAGACGCCTGAGCAGATCGTCGATGACGTGATCGAGAAGCTCAAGACGCGCTGAACGTGCTGCAAAGAATAAGCCCCGCGCTCGCGAGAGCGCGGGGCTTTCTTTTGCTACGCGGCGGCCAGCGTTAAGCGATACGCTTCGCCAGCTGCGCCGCCTTGCCGATGTACGACGCCGGCGTCATGTCGAGCAGCAGTTGCTTCGCGTCGGCCGGAATCGCGAGGCCGCCGATGAACGCTTGCAGCGCCTCGCGCGTGATGCCTTTGCCGCGCGTCAGTTCCTTCAGTTGCTCGTACGGATTTTCGATGCCGTAACGGCGCATCACGGTCTGCACCGGCTCCGCGAGCACTTCCCAGCAGTTGTCGAGGTCTTCGTTCAGCCGCGCGGCGTTCACTTCCAGCTTGTCGAGCCCGCGGATCAGCGCGTCATACGCGAGCAGCGAATAGCCGAACGCGACGCCGATGTTGCGCAGCACGGTCGAATCGGTGAGATCGCGCTGCCAGCGCGAAATCGGCAGCTTGTCGGCGAGGTGGCGCAGCGTCGCGTTCGCGAGACCGAGATTGCCTTCGGAGTTCTCGAAGTCGATCGGATTGACCTTGTGCGGCATCGTCGAAGAACCAATTTCGCCAGCCTTCGTGCGCTGCTTGAAGTAGCCGAGCGAGATGTAGCCCCAGACGTCGCGGTCGAGGTCCAGCAGGATCGTGTTTGCGCGCGCGACGGCGTCGAACAGTTCGGCCATGTAATCGTGCGGTTCGATCTGGATCGTGTACGGATTGAACGTGAGCTTCAGCCGGTTCTCGACGACATCCTTCGAGAACGCTTCCCAGTCGAACTCCGGATACGCCGACAGATGCGCGTTGTAGTTGCCGACCGCGCCGTTCATCTTGCCGAGCAGCGGCACATGCGCGATACGCTCGATCGCACGCGACAGGCGCGCCGCGACGTTCGCGATTTCCTTGCCGAGCGTCGTCGGGCTGGCGGGCTGGCCGTGCGTGCGCGAAAGCATCGGCTGTTCGGCGTGCGTGTGCGCGAGCTTGACGAGGCGCTCGTGCACCGAACGCAGCGCGGGCAGGATCACGTGTTCGCGAGCGCCCGCGAGCATGAGCCCATGCGACGTGTTGTTGATGTCTTCCGACGTGCAAGCGAAATGGATGAACTCGCTCGCGCGCTCCAGTTCCGGCTGGCCCTTGACCGATTCCTTGAGCCAGTACTCGACCGCCTTCACGTCATGATTCGTGACGCGTTCGATATCCTTGATGCGCGCCGCGTCGTGCGCGGTGAAGCGGCTGACGAGGCCCAGCAGAAACTGCTCGGCGGCTTCGGAAAAGCGCGGCACTTCGGCGAAACCCGCACGCGAGAGCGCGATCAGCCAGTGAATCTCGACCGTCACGCGATGACGCATGAAAGCCGCTTCGGAAAGCCAGTCGCGCAGTGCTTCGGTTTTGGCGGCGTAGCGGCCGTCGAGCGGCGAAAGCGCGGTGAGCGCAAAGAGGGTATCGGGGCGAGTATCGGACATGGTGACGTGTCGGCAGCGGCGTGCGGCTGGAGGGAAAAGACGGAAGAACCGCGCATTTTACCATCGGATGCGTCCCATTCCGGGGCGCTCAGCGCGCGCGAAGTTCCTTGTCCAGCGACTGAAGCTGCTGCGGCGTGCCGACGTTCTCCCAGCGGCCTTCGTACAGTTCGCCGGTCGCGCGTCCCTGCGCGATGGTTTCGCGATAGTAGGGCGTCAGCGCGCGCCGTGTGCCGGGCGCGAGATCGCGGAACATGCGCGTGTCATACAGACCGATGTTGCCGAACGTGTAGCGCGGCGAGCCATCGAGCGCGAGCTTGCCGTTGATCAGCGCGAAATCGCCGTTCGGGTGAAACGGCGGATTCGGCGTCATCACCAGATGCAGGCCCGGCTGTTCGCTGCGCGTGAGTTCGCCGGCGCGTTCCCGCAGCGTCGCGTAGTCGAAATCGCAGAACACGTCGCCGCTCACCGCGATGAACACGCCTTCGCCGATCAGCGGCAACGCCTTCGCGATGCCGCCCGCCGTTTCGAGCGCCTCCCCCTCGGGCGAAAAGCGCAACTCGACGCCCCAACGCGATCCGTCGCCGAGCGCCGCTTCGATCTGCGCGCCGAGCCATGCGTGATTGATGACGATGGTTCCGACGCCCGCCGCCGCGAGCCGCTCGATCTGCCAGACGATGAGCGGCTTGCCGCCCGCTTCGAGCAGCGGCTTCGGGCATGTATCGGTGAGCGGGCGCATGCGCTCGCCGCGGCCGGCGGCGAAGATCATCGCCGTCTTCAGGTGTTGGGTCATGCGTGAATGGCGAATCAGAATGTATAGCCGACTTCGACCGCGCGGCCTTCGAGCGAATCGAGCAGGCGCGCGAACGGCCAGAGCGGCGCATAACGCTCCGCGACCTTGCGCGCATAGCCGATGAAACGCGGCAGATCCGCCAGATAGTGTGACTTGCCGTCGCGATAATGGATGCGCGCGAACAGCCCGAGCACCTTGATGTGGCGTTGCAGGCCCATCCATTCGAGTTGACGATAGAACTCGCCGAAGTCCAGATCGACGTCCAGTCCTGCCTTCTTCGCGCGCTCCCAGTAATACGCGATGCAATCGAGCTGAAACTCCTCGTCCCAACTGATAAACGCGTCGCGCATGAGCGAGGCCATGTCGTACGTGATCGGGCCGTACACCGCGTCCTGAAAATCCAGCACGCCGGGGTTCGGCTCGCTCACCATCAGATTGCGCGGCATGAAATCGCGCAGCATGAAGGTCTGCGGCTGCGCGAGCGCGCTTTCTGCGAGCAGCGTGAACGTGTCGTCGAGCGTCTTGCGTTCGTCCGCCGTCACTTCGCGGCCCAGATGCCGGCCGATGAACCACTCGGGCATCAGTTCCATCTCGCGGCGCAGGAACGCTTCGTCGAACGGCGGCAGCACGCCTTCGCGCGCGGTCCGCTGAAAGCGGATCAGGCTGTCGATGGCCGCGCGCATCAAGGGCCGTGCGTTCTTTTCATCGAGCACGGACATGTACGTGGTCGTGCCGAGATCGGTGACGAGCATGAAGCCCGCGTCGAAATCCGTTTGCAGAATCTTGGGCACATGCACGTTCGCAGCCTCCAGCAGGCCCGCGACCTGCACGAACTCGCGACACTTTTCCGGCGGCGGAGCGTCGACGGCGATCAGCGTCTTGCCGTGCTCGGAATCGCAGTCGAGACGGAAATAGCGGCGAAAACTGGCGTCGGCGGAGGCGGGGGCGAGGCTGTCCAGATTCAGCCGATAGGTTTCGGCGAAAGTCTGAAGCCAGGAACGGAGTTGCTCGAAGCGGGTGTCGGCGGGAATGTGCGTCATAAATTCGAGAGGCAAAACATCTTGCCATATAATACCCCACGACTTTTTTAAGCGATCCTTGAGCTATCTGTTCGCGCCTGGCGCCAGGCGCCGACGACCGTGCCGCGTCATCGTTCGATCGAGTGTCGTCCCTGCCTAGCCACGGACCGTCGAATTCACTCCGGCAATGACGCGGGCGAACCGCGGCCGCTCAGTTGGCGGCATCGAGCGCGTCCGACGCGAACGGGATCGAACCGCCACCCATACATGCCGCCACGACAGTTTCCCGCATCGAAGATTCAAGGCGACGCACAGCCACGCCGGCGGCGGCTCGTCGCCGCGCTGCTTTCCGTACCCGGCCTGATGCCCGCTCTCGCGCATGCGCAGCTCGCCGGTCCGGCCGCCGACGCGCAGCCGATCGACGGTCCGGGCAGCCTGCGTCTCGCGCCGCAGTTGCTCGAACGGCCGCTCAAAAGCGGTCAGCAGCCCACGACCTTCCTGCTCGGCGACAAGGCCACCGGCACGTCCGACGAGGACATGGCGGCGAAAGGCTCCGCCGAAGTGCGCCGCACGGTCACGGTCATCAAGGCCGACGCGTTGCATTACGATCAGGACACGGACATGGCCGATGCTTTCGGTCACGTCAGGCTCATCAACAACGGCGTGTCGTTCGTCGGCCCGGAAGCGCATCTGAAGGTGGATTCGAACGAAGGGTTCATGACGAACCCGAAGTACCACTTCAATCTGACGGGCGGCTCGGGCAGCGCGGAGCGCATCGATCTGATCGACAACGAGCGGGCGCGCGTCGATCACGGCACCTATACCGCGTGCCAGTGCGACACGAACCCGGCGTGGTACATCAAGGGCTCGTCGTTCGATTTCGATACCGGCTCGGAAGAAGGCATCGCGCATAACGGCGTGCTGTTCTTCCAGGGCGTGCCCGTGTTCGCGAGCCCGTGGCTCTCGTTCCCGCTGACGGGCGACCGCCGCAGCGGCCTGTTGCCGCCGACGTTCTCGCTCAGTTCGACGACGGGCTTCGAAGCGACGATCCCGTACTATTTCAACATCGCGCCGAACCGCGATCTGACCGTCACGCCGCGCATCATGTCGCGGCGCGGCGTGCTCGGCGAAGCGAACTACCGCTACCTCTCGCCGACGTACTCGGGCTCGCTCACGGTCGACTATCTGCCGAACGACCGCGAAACGCACACGAACCGTTATGCGATCTTCTGGCAGCATCAGCAGAACTTCGGCGGCGGCTTTGGCGGCTACGTCAATTACAACAAGGTTTCGGACGATCAATATCCGGAAGACCTAGGCAACGCGTCGAATCAGTTCCTGAACGGCACGCAGCTGCTGTATCAGCAGGAAGCCGGGCTCACGTACAACAACGGGCCGTGGTCCGTGCTCGCCCGCGAGCAACGCTGGCAGACGCTGCAGCCGTCGATTCCGCCGTACGCGCGCGAACCACAGTTGAACGTGCAGTACAACAAGTACAACGTCGGCGGCTTCGATTACGGCGCGGAAGCGGACTTCACGCGCTTCACGATCACGCAGGAAGGCGCGACCGACGGTCAGCGCATGTACTTGAACCCGTACGTGAGTTACGGGATCAACGCGCCGGGCTACTTCTTCACGCCGAAGGTTCAGTGGCACTTCGCGTCGTACGACCTGAGTCACATCGCGACGGGGCCCATCCCGGGCCAGCCGCTGACGCCGGCCGGGCAGCCGAAGAATTTCACCGAGTCGATTCCCACGGTCAGTCTCGATACGGGGCTCGTGTTCGACCGTTCCGTGCGGCTCTTCGGGCAGGACTACATTCAGACGCTCGAACCGCGGCTCTATTACGTCTACACGCCGTATCGCAATCAGAATTTCGCGCCGATCTTCGATACCGCCGAAGCCGACTTCGGGCTCGCGGAAATCTACACGCCTAACACCTTCGTCGGTAACGACCGCATCGCGGACGCGAACCGCCTGACGGCCGGGCTGACCACGCGCTTCATCAATCCGGCGACGGGCGACGAGCGCGCGCGCTTCGTGATCGCGCAGCAGTACTATTTCACGAGCCAGCGCGTCACGATCAGCCAGGACCAGCCGATCAACGAGGCCAAGCACTCGGACCTGATCGCCGGCGCGGCAATCAAGCTGGGCGCTGGTTTCGCTTCGGAAACCGCGTTCCAATATAATGTCGACAATAACCAGCTCGTGCGCACGAGCGTCGGCTTCGCGTTCAGTCCGGCGGACCGCAAGGTCATCAACGTCGGCTACCGGTACACGCGCTCGAACCAGACCACGCTCGTCAACGAGCCGATCAACCAGTTGCTGGTGTCCGGCGAATGGCCGCTGACGAACCGTCTCTATGCCGTCGCGCGTGTCAATTATGATCTTGCCGGCCACCGGCTCGTCGACGGCCTCGTGGGCTTCCAGTACGATGCCGACTGCTGGGCGCTCGGCTTCGGCGCGCAGCGTTACGCCAACGGCGTGAACACGAGCGGCCAGCCTTCGTCGGGTACGCGCGTGCTTGCGCAGATCACGTTCAAGGGCTTGTCGAAGGTCGACAACGGTCTCGTCAGCGCGTTCCGCGCGAGCGTTCAGGGCTATCAGCCGCCGCCGCCGTCCGCTCCGCCGCTCGCCCGCTTCAGCGACTACGAGTGACAAGCCGTACTACAACGCCAAAGAAGCGCACAGCGCACGAATGGGTCAAGTCTGGATTTGATGGAGTATCTGTGGCAAACATGAAACTGTTTCGATCGACGGCGATTGCCGCGGGCGCGCTGACAGCGGCGCTGATGGTGAGTTCGCCGGCCGGTGCGCAGGCGTTGTCGAACCCGAATGTGCAGGTGGCGGATTCCGTCGTCGCGGTGGTGAACGACGGCGTCATCACGCAACGCGAGCTGGAAGAGCGCACGAGCCTGATCGTGCAGCGGCTCAAGCAGCAGAACGCGCCTGTGCCGCCCATCGAACAGATGCGGCGTCAGGTGCTCGACCAGATGGTGCTCGAACGCATCCAGTTGCAGAAGGCGAAAGAGGACGGCATCGTGATCGACGACGCCACTGTCAACCGCACGCTGCAACGCCTCGCGCAGCAGAATCAGATGACGCTCGACGTCTACCGCTCGCGCATCGAGGCGCAAGGCGTGCCGTGGGCGACGTTCGTGCGCGACGCGCGCACCGAACTCACGCTCTCGAAGCTGCGCGAGAAGGAAGTCGACAGCAAGATCACCGTGTCGGACGGCGAAGTGGCGAACTACATCGCCAGCCAGCGCGGGCCGGGCGCGCGCAACGCGAGCGACCTGCATCTGCAGCACATCATGTTCAAGCTCGCGTCGAACGCGCCGGATTCGGAGGTCGCGACGGTGCAGGCCAAGGCCGACGCCGTGCTCAAGCAGGCGCAGGCCGGCGAAGACTTCGCGAAGCTGGCCAAGCAGAATTCGCAAGACACCGACGCCAGCAAGGGCGGCGACCTCGGCTTTCGCACGCCGGGCACGCTGCCGGCAGGCATCGTCTCGGCGGTGTCGGGGCTGCGTCCGGGCCAGGTTGTGCCGACGCTCCTGCGCACCGACGGCGGCTTCGAGATCGTGAAGCTGGTGGAACGTCGCGCGAGCGAAGGCACCGCAGCCGATGCGCCGAAGCTCGTGCAAACGCATGTGCGCCACATTCTGCTGCGCGTGTCGGACGGCATGTCGGAAGCGAGCGCGCGCCAGAAGCTGCTCGATATCAAGCAGCAAGTGGCCGCGGGCGGCGACTTCGCCAACTTCGCGCGCACGTACTCGCAGGACGGCTCGGCCTCGCAAGGCGGCGACCTCGGCTGGATCAGCCCCGGCGAAACCGTGCCCGAATTCGAGCGCGCCATGAACAACCTGCAGGACGGCGCGGTGAGCGACCCCGTGCGCAGCGAATACGGCTATCACCTGATTCAGGTGCTCGGCCGCCGCGATGCGGAAGGGACCGCCACGCAACAGCTCGACATCGCGCGTCAGGCAATCGGTCAGCGCAAGGCCGAGCAGGCGTACTCCGACTGGCTGCGCGAACTGCGCGACACGGCGTACGTGCAGTACAAGGGCATCGCTGCGCAAGAGGCGCAGCAGTAAGCCGCATGAGCACCGCCGCGCATCCGGACAGGCCGCTTACCGTCGCCATCACGACCGGCGAACCGGCTGGCGTCGGTCCGGAACTGACGGCTGCGGCGCTCGCTCAGGCGCAAGAGCGTTGGCCGTCGGTGCGCTTTGTCGTGCTCGGCGACCGTGCGTTGCTCGAAGCGCGTTCGGGCGCTGCCTGGCCCTCGAACGGCGACCTCATCGAGATCGAACATCACGCGCTTGCCGCGCCCGCCGAAGCCGGCAAGCTGAACGCGGCAAACGGGCGCTACGTGCTCGGCCTGCTCGATGCCGCCATCGACGGCGCAGTGGCGGGCCGTTTCGATGCCATCGTCACCGCGCCGCTGCAAAAGAGCACGATCAACGATGCCGGCGTCCCCTTCACCGGCCACACCGAATATCTCGCGGAGCGCACGCACACGCCGCGCGTCGTGATGATGCTCGCGGGCAGCGGCGAGCGCCCGTTGCGCGTCGCGCTCGCGACCACGCATTTGCCGCTGAAGGACGTATCGGCTGCGTTGAGCATCGACGGCATCGTGGAGACGTTGCGCATCATCGACCATGATCTGCGCGCGCATTTCGGACTCGCCGCGCCGCGTATTCTCGTGACGGGTCTGAATCCGCACGCGGGCGAAAACGGCTATCTGGGCCGCGAGGAAATCGATGTGATCGCGCCCGCGCTCGAACGCGCCCGCGCGCTCGGCATCGACGCGCCGGGTCCGTATCCCGCCGACACGCTGTTCCAGCCGCGCTATCTGAAAGACGCCGACTGTGTGCTCGCCATGTTTCACGATCAGGGCCTGCCGGTGCTGAAATACGCGACGTTCGGCGAAGGCATCAACGTGACGCTCGGCCTGCCGATCATCCGCACCTCGGTCGATCACGGCACCGCGCTCGATCTCGCGGGCACGGGCCGCGCGGACCCCGGCAGCATGATCGCCGCCATCGACGCCGCCGTGACCATGGCGCGCCACAAACGCAGCGCCTGAGCGCATCCAACGAAAACGTATGTCCACACGACACCAGGGCCATCTGGCGCGCAAACGCTTCGGCCAGAACTTTCTCGTCGATCAGGGCGTGATCGATTCCATCGTCGACGCCATCGGGCCGCAGCGCGGCGAGCGCATGGTCGAGATCGGGCCGGGGCTCGCGGCGCTCACCGAGCCGTTGATCGAGCGCCTCGCCACGCCCGAGTCGCCGCTGCACGCCGTTGAACTTGACCGCGACCTGATCGGGCGGCTGGAAAAGCGCTTCGGCGAGCGGCTCGTCGTGCATTCGGCGGATGCGCTCGAATTCGACTTCGGCACGCTCGCGCTCGCGGGCGACAAGCCGTCGCTGCGTATCGTCGGCAATCTGCCGTACAACATTTCGAGTCCGCTGCTGTTCCATCTGACGACGTTCGCGCCGAAGGTCATCGACCAGCACTTCATGCTTCAGGACGAAGTGGTCGAGCGCATGATCGCCGAGCCCGCGAGCAAGGAATACGGGCGTTTGTCGGTGATGCTGCAATACCGCTACGTGATGGACAAGCTGATCGACGTGCCGCCCGAATCGTTCCAGCCGCCGCCGAAGGTCAATTCCGCGATCGTGCGCATGATTCCGTTCGCGCCGCATGAACTGCCGGCGGTCAACGAAACCGTGCTGAGCGATGTCGTCAAGGCCGCGTTCGCGCAGCGTCGCAAGGTCTTGCGCAACAATCTCGCGGCGTATCGCGACAAGGTCGATTTCGATGCGCTCGGCTTCGATCTCGCGCGTCGCGCCGAAGAAGTGCCGGTGGCGGAGTTCGTCGCGCTGGCGCAGGCTCTCGAGCGCAGTTGATTCGCCGGTTCGTCATTGGCATGTCGCCTCGCATTCGTCGGAGGCGAGCAGTTTCATCAAACGGTCGAGCCGCATGCGCTGATCGCGCTGCAAGCCGCGCGTCGCGCTGACCTGCTGCACGCGCTTGCGCCAGTAGGTCTGGCCGAATAGCGAATTCGCGCCTTCAGCCGACAAGACGCGCTCCAGATGCACGATCGCGGCGTCGACGTTATGAGCGGTGTAGGGACTGGTCATCGGGTTACCTCGCTGCGTGTTGACGTTGACGAATTCTGCGTGCGTGTCGGGACATTTCGCGTCTCTTGAGCGCGGGCCGAGGCACCGCGTCGAACGAGACGCGAAATGTCCCGAACGTCTGCAAGCATCGTCGTTCGAACACGCGAGAAGCGCGACCACTCATTCAAAGGAGACAGCGCCATGCGCTTCATTCACGCGGCCGATATTCATCTCGACAGCCCGCTGCACGGGCTCTCCGCCTACGCCGACGCGCCCGCCGACATGCTGCGCAACGCCACGCGCGAGGCGTTTTCGAAGCTCGTGTCGGTCGCCATCGACGAGCAAGTGGACTTCATGGTCATCGCGGGCGACCTGTACGACGGCACCTGGCGCGATCACAACACCGGCATCTTCTTCTGCAAGGAGATGGGCAAACTGCGGCGCGCGGGCATTCCGGTGTATCTGCTCTACGGCAATCACGACGCCGAGAGCGAAATGACGAGCCAGCTTCAGTTGCCGGACAACGTCCACACGTTTTCGACGAAGAAGCCGCAGACATATCGCATCGACGCGCTGAAGGTCGCGCTGCACGGCCACAGCTTCAAGGACAAGGCGGTGACGACGAATCTCGTGACCGCGTATCCGCCGCCTGTCGACGGCTATTT
Source organism: Caballeronia sp. SL2Y3 (assembly GCF_022879575.1). Classification (NCBI taxonomy): domain Bacteria; kingdom Pseudomonadati; phylum Pseudomonadota; class Betaproteobacteria; order Burkholderiales; family Burkholderiaceae; genus Caballeronia; species Caballeronia sp. SL2Y3. The sequence continues at coordinate 2,240,249 of NZ_CP084260.1, read as the reverse complement.
CAATATCGGCGTGCTGCATACGGCGCTCGAAGGCGCGGCGATGCACGCGAGCTACGCGCCGTGCACGGTCGCCGAACTGCATGCGCGCGAGTATCACTACTGGGCACTCGGCCACGTGCATGAATTCGCGATCTGGCAGGAAGCATCGACGATCGTATTTCCGGGCAACTTGCAGGGGCGCACCATTCGCGAGACGGGCCGGCGCGGCGCGGTGCTCGTCAGCGTGTCCGAGGCGGAGGAGGTCAGCGTCGAGCGGCTGTTCATCGACGTATTGCGCTGGGAAGCCGTGAATGTCGATGCTTCCGGCCTCGACACGCTCGATGAAGTCGCGCGCGCGGCCGGCCGTGCGCTGGAGGCGCTGGTGGATGCCGCCGAGCGCCCGGTGCCGCATGCGGTGCGCGTGAGCATCACTGGCGCGACGAAGGCGCACGGCGAACTCTTCGCCAACGAGAAGCAGCTACGCGCCGAAGTGCTCGCGCAGATCGCGGCGATCAGCCATGACCGCTTGTGGCTCGAAAAGGTGAAAGTCGCGACGCAGCCGATCACGCGCGAACGCACCGCAGCGGATCTGGCCGATGGCGGCGACGCGCTCGCCGATCTTCACGCGCTTCTGATCGAAGCCGAATCCGATCCCGAATTCCTCGGCATGCTCAAAGACAGGCTCATCACGCTCGCGACGCAAGCGCCGAGCGACTTGCAGAAGTCCGTGCCCAAGCTCGACTACGTGCGCGATGGCGATCTTGCCAAGCTCGTGAGCGAAGCGCGCTCCGGCCTCATCGCGCAACTGGCGGACGCGGAGTAACGGGATGCGCATCAGTCAGCTCGATCTCATCCGCTTCGGCAAATTCACGGATCACGCCGTCGAATTTCCGCGGGCGGAGCACGATTTCCATTTCGTCGTCGGCCCGAACGAGGCGGGCAAGTCCACCATCAAGACGGCCATTTCCGAACTGCTTTTCGGCATGCCGCATAGCTCGTCGCTCGCGTTTTTGCATCCGCAAAGCGATCTGCGGCTCGGCGCGAAGCTGGAGAAAGACGGCGCGGCGCTCCGATTTCATCGCACAAAGAGCCGCAAGTCGCCGCTCACGACGCCGAACGGCAACCCGCTCGCCGCCGATGCGCTCGCGCCGTTTCTCGGCACCGCCGACAAGAGCTTCTTCGAGCAGATGTACTGCCTCGATCACACCGCGCTGATTCGCGGCGGCCAGAGCATTCTCGACGCATCGAGCGATGTCGGGCAGGTGCTGTTTCAGTCGGCGGCGGGCATCGCGAGTCTGGGAGAGGTGCGCCAGCGTCTCGCCGACGAAGCCGACAGTCTCTGGGCCAAGCGCAAGTCGGGCGAGCGGGCGTACTACGTCGCGCTGAAGCATTACGAAGAAGCCACCGCCGAACTGAAGGCGGCGAGCGTGCGGACGGCGCAGTGGCGCCGGGCGCACGGCGCGGTGGAGGAGGCGCAGGAGCGCAGCCGCGAGCAGGAAGCGCGTCGCGCGGAACTCGAAGTCATGCGCGCGAAGCTCGAACGCATCCGCCGCGCCGCGCCGTATCTCAACGTCTGGCGCGCGAAGTCGGCCGAACTCGGCGCACTCGGCGATACCGCCGATCTGCCCGCCAACGCCGAAGCGACGCTGCAAAACGCGCTCACGCGGCTGGCGTCGGCGCAGACCGCGCATGATCTGCACATTCGCGACGTCGAGCAGTTGCAGAAAGACTTGAGCGAGATTCGCATCGATCAGGCGCTGCTCGCGGTCGAAGCGGATATTCGCGCGCTCGAAGGGACGCGGCATCAATGCGCGAATCATGCGAACGAAATCGCGCGGCTCGAACACGAAGTCGCCGTGCGCGTGCGGCAGATCGCGCAGGACTGCGCGCAACTCGGCTGGCCGCAAGATGAAGCGAGCGCGCGGCAGTCGCTGCCCGGACCGCTCGTGCTTCAGACCGTGTCGAGTCTGATGCTCGATCGCGGCGAACTGGAACTCGCGGCCAGCAACGCCGAGCGCGCGGCGCAAGAGAGCGCGGAGCACATCGCGGCGTTGCAGACGCGGCTCGCCGCGCTGTCCGATTGCGACGTCGCGCCCGGCTTGCGCATGGCGCTGCGGGCCGCACAGAAGTCTCGCGATACCGCGACGACGCAGCGCCGCCTCGACGACGCCCGCCGCGAAGCCGACCACGCCTTGCAGGCGGCGCTCGCATCGCTCGGCAAGTGGACGCTGCCGCTGCCCGAATTGCGCGCGATGACGCTGCCCGCCGCCGAGCGCATCGCGATGCTTCGCGACGAACGGCAGGCGCTGGCCTCGCGGCTCGCGATGGCCGGCGATCGGCTGAAGGAAGCGCAAGACGCGCTGCACGCGACGCAGACCGAACTGGGCGATTTCGTGCAGACGCACGATGTCGTGACGGCTGCCGATGTCCGCGAGGCACGCGATGCGCGCAACGCCGCGTGGCACGCCATCCGCGCGGGCGAGACGCCGCTCGCCGCAGCCGCGCCGCGCTTCGAAACCGCGATGCACGCCGCCGACGGGCTCGCGGATCGTCAGATCGGCTCCGTCGGGCAGGCAACGCAGCTCGTCGCGCTGAAGCGGCGCGTGGCGGCGGAACAGGAAACCGTCGCGCGTCGCGAGCAGGCCGCGCGCGATGCCGCGACGGCGCTCGCTGAATTCGACGCCGCGTGGGCCGCGCTGGCCGCTCAATCGCAAATCGCGGACATGGCGCTCGACGACGCGCCGTCCTGGCTCGCGCGCCGCGATCAGGCGCTTGCCGCATGGCAGACGCTCGACCGCTGCACGGAAGAACTCGCACGCGAATCCGCCGATGCACAAGCGCGCCGGGCCGAACTCGCGCGGCAACTCGCGCAGGCGGGCGTGGCTGCCGATGCATCCGCCGACCTCGACGCGCTATGCGACATCGCCGAGCGCCATATCAGCACCATCGACGAGGCAGCGGTCACGCGGCGCCACGTGAGCGAACAACTGGACGCGGCCCGCGCCGAGAGCATCGCGCGTCAACGCGCCGCGAAGACCGCGCGCGAGTCGTTCGAGCAGTGGCAGCGCGACTGGTCGGCGGCGGTCGGGCGCGCAGGGCTCGCAATCGCGGCGGAGTCGCAGGCGGCGGCGGAAACGGCCATCGGCATCGTGAAGAAAATCGGCGATCAACTCGCGCAAGTCGATGCCATCCGCTCGCAACAGATCGAACCGATGCGCGCGTCGCTTGCCGCGTTCCAAGCGGACGCGGCGCGGCTCGCCACGCACATCGACCGTGAGCTTGCCGCGCTCGAAGCAAGCGGCATTTCGGCGGAACTGTCGTCGCGGCTGGAGAGCGCGTGCGTGGCGCGCGGCGAAGCGGAGCGCATCCGCAAGGAATTGGCGACCGCCAACGAGCAAGCGAGCGCCGCGAAGGCTGCGCTCGACGAAGCGCGCGCGACTTTGCGCCCGCTCTACGAACTCGCGGGCGTGGATACGCCCGAACTGCTGGCCGCGCGCATCGCCGAGTCGCAACGAAAGCGCGACCTGACCGCCGCCGTGAACGAGGCGCGCGACGCGTTCATCAAAGGCGGCGACGGACTCGCGCTCGACGCGCTGATCGCGGAAGTGGACGGCGCGGACATCGCGGACGTGCAGGCGCAACTGTCGCTGACGAGCAGCGCGCTCAACGAATCGGTGAAAGTCTCGACCGCGCTGGCCGCCGAACTCGACGCGGCGGAACGTGAATTGAAGGCGATCTCGGGCGAAGCCAACGCGGCGCGCGCCGAGGCCAAGCGTCAGGAAGCGCTTGCCGCCATGGCCGACGCCGCCGAGCGCTTCATCAAGGTGGAGACGGCATCGACGCTGCTGAAGTGGGCCATCGACCGTTACCGCGAGCGCCGCCAGGGTCCGATGCTGTCGCGCGCGAGCGCCATCTTCGCGGAGCTGACGCTCGGGGCGTTCTCGCGGCTCGTCGTCGATTACGACCGCCAGCCGATGGCGCTCGCCGCCGTGCGCGCGACGAACGGCGCGCATGTCGAGATCGGCGGAATGAGCGAGGGCACGCGCGATCAGCTTTTTCTCGCGCTGCGGCTCGCGGCGCTGGAGGAACACGGCGAGAAGGCATCGGCGCTGCCGTTCGTCGCGGACGATCTGTTCATCAATTTCGACGATGGCCGCGCGCGCGCCGGCCTGCGCGTGCTGGCGCATATCGCCAGGCGCACACAGGTGATTTTTCTGAGCCACCACGATCATCTCGTCGGCATGGTGCGCGAAGTGTTCGGGCCGCAGGTCAACGTGAGATATATGGGCTGAAGGGCGAGGCGTCCTCAGCCGTTCAGCGCGCGATCGAGCCGCAGCAGCGTGTCCTTCGCGCCGCCTGCGATGCCCAAGCCCACGCCCGGCGCAATGCCGTACTCGCGCGGATTGATGCGCACGACGCGCGGGCCGTGCCGTTCGCTGAAGCGCCGCACCGTCGGCAGCGCGCGGCCCGCGCCCAGTTCCACCACGACGAGCCGTTCGACGTTTCGAAGCCAAGCCGCAAGTCGCCGTTCCTCTTGCGCCGATTGCGTGTCGATCCAGTTCCAGTCACCGAACATCAAAATGTTCGGACGCGCGAGACGGCCGCAATGCGGACAAAGCGGCAACGCGTTGACGAGTTCGCAGCGGCCTTCGTCGACGACCGGCTCGAACGCGTCGGCGGGCCAGATGTCGTTCGTGCAGGCGTCGATGCACTGCATCGCGTGGATCGCGCCGTGGCACTGCGCGACGCGCTCGGCGGCGAAACCGGCGCGCTGGAACTGGCCATCGACGTTGCTCGTGAACACGAACGCGCCGTGACGCATGCGCGCGCCCCAGCGCCGCAGCATGTCGAAACCTTCGTGCGGCTGCGTCGCGCGATACAGCGCCAGCCGATGCCCGTAGAAGCCCCACGCAAGACGCGGATGCCGCACGAAGCCCTGGGGATTCGCCATCTCTTCGAATGAAAAGCCGTGATGCCGCAACGCCGGATACGCGCGCCAGAAGCCTTCCGGTCCGCGGAAGTCGGGCAGGCCCGAATCGACGCCCATGCCCGCGCCGGCCGTGACGAGCAGGCCATCGGCGTCGGCGATCCACGCAGCCGCTTGCTGGATGAGCGCTTCGTCGCTCATGCCGCTTCTCCTGCGTGCGCGCGTGCCGTTGCATGCCGATAGCGGTTCGCGAGCTTCAGATAGTCCTGCGCGAACTCATCGCGCAACGCTTGCGGCGCAAGAATCTCGACGCCCGCGCCGAGCGCCCGCAGCCACCAGCGCAGCTTGAGACTCGGCGTGACGGTGCCGGTCACCTTCATGCGGCCGTCGGGCAGGGTGTCGATCTGCTGATCCTTCGACATCGGCGATTCGCGCAACTGATTGCCCGCGCTGCCTTCGAACGCAAGCTCCAGCTTCACGGCCGGTTCCGGCAGAAAGTCGAATGCCTGCTGCGTCTCGATGTACTTGCGCAGCCGGAAGTCCGCCGGATAGCTGAACGATTCGCCCGACTCCGTAACAGACCGGATGCGGTCCAGCCGATACAGCGCACGCGCCGATTCCGGCTCGCCTTCGCCGGCCGGCGGCGCGCGGAGCGGGTCCTGCGCGACCATGTACATGACGCCCGCCGATTCGACGAGCGCGAGCGGCCAGAGGCGCTTCGTCTTCGGCGCATCGCTCTTTTCCTTGCTTTCGCTGCGGTACGCGGCGCGATACTGCACGAGCAATTCCCGCTCGAAGAACGTCGCGGTCGCCACCGTGTTGAAGATCTCCGGACGCAGCTTCGGGCGAATCAGCGTGAACGCGCCATCCACGGAATCGATCTTGTCGGCCCACGCGCGATACATGCGGCTGTCCGCTTTTTCCTGCGACAGCCGCGCTTCTGCCGCCTTGAACAGCGGATCGATGTCTTGGGTGACGGCGGCCGGCAGTTTGTTGCCCGCGAAGCGCTGGAGAATATGAAACGCGACGGCCTCCGACGCGCTCATCAACCCGACGCCTTCCTGAAGGCCGTGCAGCCAAGGCTTGCGCTGCCACAGCAACTCGCGGCCGTTGATGGTGGAGATGACGCGCGACTCGGCTTCCAGCGCGCTCAGATGGCGCTGCACCTTTTTCGTATATCCGACGCGATGCCCGCGCTCTTCGAGCCGGCGGCGCACTTCGGGCGTCGAGAGCCACGAGACGGCGTCCCGTTCCGTCGGCAGCACGCGGAGAATGGCTTCGTCGAGACTGGAGGTCATGGCGCGGTTCCTTGAGGCGTTATCGCCTCATTATAGGAACGACCGGGACACAAGGTGTCTCGAACGACAAGTCGCAAGCGATGCCTACTGAATCAGCTCCTGCTTACGCACCCAGACCATCGCGTCGTAACGGCCCGATACGCCCAGTTTGGCGAAGATATTGCGCAGGTTCCATTTCACGGTTTCGAGCGTGACGTTCAGCGTAAGCGCGATGCGCTTGTTCGACATGGCCTGCGCGACCAGCCCGAGAATTTCGACCTCGCGTTGCGTGAGCACCGCAGCCGTCTTCGACGTGTTCGCGCGCCGCAGCATCGACGCGGCGTCGTCCGCGCTGGCGCTATCGGCGAACTTCGCGACCAGCTCTTCCAGATAGCGCAGGCTGAATGCGTCGAGCCGCTTCTCGCGCAACAGAGCGCCGAGTTGCTTGCCGACGATATGCGCTTCATCGACGAACGTCCGCATGAACATTCAGGCCGCCAAAGCCTGTGGCTCACCGCCAACAAGCCCGGGATCTACTGGGGCATTTTGCAGACAGCGGAACAGGTCGCTCAGCGCTACGGCGTTTCGCGCGAGCGTCAGGACGAGTACGGCGTGCGCAGCCAGCAGCGCGCGGCAGCGGCGCGCGGAGGCGGGCCGCTTCGACGACGAGATCGTGCCGATGACCGTCACGACGGGCGTCGTCGATCGCGCGACCGGCGATATCGTGAGGCGCGAAGTGACCATCGCCGCCGGCGAAGGCATTCGCGCGGACTCGACGCTGGAAGGCGTCGCGAAGATTCGCAGCGAGCTGCCGGGCGGCGTCATATCGGCGGGCAACGCGTCGCAGTTCCCGGATGGCGCGTCGGCGTGCGTGGTGATGGATGCGCGCGTCGCCGCATCGAAGGGCATTGCGCCGCTCGGCGTGTTTCGCGGCTTCGCGGTGGCGGGCTGCGAGCCGGACGAAATGGGCATCGGACCGGTGTTCGCGGTGCCGAAGCTATTGAAGAAAGCGGGCCTGACGGTTGACGACATCGGCTTGTGGGAGCTGAATGAGGCTTTCGCCGTGCAGGTCTTGTACTGCGCGGATACGCTCGGCATTCCGATGGAGCGGCTCAACGTGAACGGCGGCGCCATTGCGGTGGGGCATCCGTTCGGCGTGTCGGGCGCGCGGCTCGTCGGACACGCGCTGATCGAAGGCAAACGCCGCGGCGTGAAGCACGTCGTCGTGACGATGTGCATCGGCGGCGGACAAGGCGCGGCCGGCCTCTTCGAAGTGCTTTGACAGGGAAGAGAGGCATCCGGTGATCCTCACCCGGCGCGCCTCCGCGATCCTTCCGGCTGACGCAGCGCATCGGCAAGCTGTCCATGATCCCGCGCCGCTATGGACGCGTCATCAACGTGGCGTCGATCTCTGGGCTCGCGGGCAACGCGCCGGGCACGATGGAGACGATCGCGTACAACACGTCGAAAGGCGCGGTCGTGCACTTCACGCGAACGCTGGCGGGCGAGTGGGGCGAGCACGGCATCACGGTGAACGCGCTCGCGCCCGGCTTCTTTCCGTCGAAGATGACGCAAGGTTCGCTCGACCGGATGGGCGTCGAGCGCATGTGCGAGAGCATTCCGCTTCGCCGTCTCGGCCACGACGAAGATCTGAAGGGCGCGGCTGTGTTCTTTGCCAGCGATGCGGGCAAGCACATAACCGGGCAGGTGCTGGCCGTGGATGGCGGGGTGAGCGCGGTGTAGGTGCGGTGTCTCGACTGCGGCTGTGTGCAGAAGCGTCCGTTCGTCGAGAGAACTATCGAGCGAACTAATTAGCAGAAACGACAAAGGGTTACAGGCTTGCGCCTGTAACCCTTTGAATTCTTTGGTAGGCCGTGCGGGATTCGAACCTGCGACCAACGGATTAAAAGTCCGCTGCTCTACCAGCTGAGCTAACGACCCGAGAGAGGCAAAATTATAAGCGGCGATCTCGAAGACTGTCAACCGTATATCGCCGTTACTCGCTCAAGAAAAACGCCCGCGGCATGCGTGCCCGCGAGCGTTCTTCAACGAGAGGCGCGGAACCGGAGAACCCCGAAGCTCCGCTTACTTCACCTGCGACATCTTGCTTTGCGCCGTCTGCGCGACTTCAGTGCCCGAATACTGCGAGATGATCTGTTGGAGCGTCTGCTTCGCAGCCGATTTCTGCCCCTGCTCGATCTGGTTATTCGCGATTGCGAGCAACGCTTCGGGTGCTCGCGGATGCGTGGGGTACGTCTTCACCAGATTCTGCCAGATCGCCGTCGAGCCCTTGTAGTCGCGCTGCGCATACAACGCGTTGCCGAGCCAGTACTGCGCGGTCGGCTGATACGGGCTTTGCGGATACTTCGCGACGAACGCCTTGAACGACGCCGCGGCACCCTTGTAGTCACCGTTACGGAACTCCGTCGACGCTGCGTTGAACGCTTCCGTCTCGCCAGGCTGCACCGAACCCGTCACGCCGTCGATGGTCTGCTGCTGCGGCTCGAACTTCTTCAAGCGCGTATCGAGATCGGCGTAATAGTCCTTCTGCTGCTTTTGCAGCGTGGCCACCTGGTTCGCCAGGTCCTCGTTCTGGCCGCGAACCGTCGCGAGCTGCTGATTCAGCTGGTCGAGGCGGTTCTGCTGATCGAGGATCGTGCGCTGCGCAGCCTGCAACTGATTGGTGAGGCCATCGGTCTTGGTGCGCAGATCGAGCACGGCTTTGCGCGCCTCGTTGTCGTCGAAGACGCCGGCGTGCGCGGGCACGCCGAGCATTGCCGAACCGGCTACACACGCGGCTGCGGCAGCGCGCAGCAAGGGAAAGCGATACAACATAGGGCGAGTCACCCGTGACTGGTTACGTTAGTTCGATTACTGCTGGTACACGAGATCCGCACGGCGGTTCTGCGCGTACGACGATTCGTCGTGACCCGTCGCCATCGGCTTTTCCTTGCCGAGGCTCACGGCTTCCATCTGCGAATCGGCTACGCCCATCAGCGACATCGCGCGACGCACGGCTTCCGCACGCTTCTGGCCGAGCGCGAGGTTGTACTCGCTCGTGCCGCGTTCGTCGGTGTTGCCCTGAATCAGGACGTGACGCTCCGGATGGCTCTTCAGATACGACGAATGTTGTTGCAGCAGCGGCTGATAGTCGTCCTTCACGGCGTAGCTGTCGAAGTCGAAATAGATGCTGCGCTTGGCGAGCGGGCTGTTCGGATCGTTCAGCGGGTCGATGTTGACTTGCTTCACGTCCGTCGGGTTGGGCTGCGTGCTCACTGCACCCTTGTTTGCGCCTTCATCGAGCTTCACGCCCGAATGACACGCGGCCAATGCGCCGACCATTGCAACTGCCAGGCCGATACGGAGTTTCGACATCATGGTACCTCTCCTTGTGTTGTAGCTGAACGTTGTAGGTGAAACGTATTGCTGGACTTATTGCATGAACGGACCCCAGGACGGCTCGCGCACCGCGCCGCCCTGTACGGACAAGACTTGCCGGGTGCGACCATCGGTCGATACGGCTGCCAACACGCCACGTCCGTTCACTTGGGTGGCGTAGAGGATGTACTGACCATTCGCCGCGAAGCTCGGCGATTCGTCATGCGTCGTGTCGGTCAGCCCCGTTGCCGTGCCGGACGCGAGGTCCTGCAAATACAGCTTGAAGCCGCCGCCGGTGCGCGAAATGTACGCGAGTTGCTTGCCGTCCGGGCTCACGCGCGGGCTCGTGTTGTAGCTGCCCGTAAACGTGACCCGCTGGGCCGCGCCGGCAGATTCCCCCGCCGCCGGCATTCTGTAGATCTGCGGTTGGCCGCCGCGATCGCTCGTGAAATAGATGGAGTTGCCATCGGGCGAGTAGGCCGGCTCGGTATCGATGGAACTGCCTTGTGTCAGACGGCGCAGGCCGGTGCCGTCCGCGTTGACTTCGAAAATCTGCGTATTGCCGGTGCGCGACAGCGCGACCGCGAGCTTGCGGCCGTCAGGCGACCACGCCGGCGCACTGTTGTTGCCCTTCTGATTCGACACGACGATGCGGCGCCCCGTCGGCAGGTCGTGAATGTAGACGACCGGCTTCTTCTTCTCGAAGGACACGTACGCGACCTTCGTGCCGTCCGGCGACCACGCCGGCGAGATGATCGGTTCCGGGCTGGAGAGGGCGATCTTCGCGTCCTGGCCGTCCGAATCCGAGATCTGCAACTGATAGCGCCCGCCCGTCTGAATGACATACGACAGGCGGGTGGCGAACACGCCCCGGCCGCCGAGCAGCTTGGCGTAGATGTAATCCGCGATCTTGTGCGCGCTCATGCGCAGGCCGCTTTCCGCGCTGACGAGCGACAGGCCGCCGAGATTCTGCTGCTTCACCGTGTCATAGAGGCGAAAGCGCACTTCGTACTGGCCGTTCGACAGGCGCGTGACGCTGCCCGACACGAACGCGTCCGCGCCCTTGGCCTTCCACGCGCCGAGATCGACGGATTCGGTTTCCGAGACCGGCGTGCTGCCCGCGTCGATGTTCGTGAACTTGCCGCTCCTCTGCAAGTCCTGACGAATGATCGCGCTGATCTGCTGCGGCGAGCTCGCCTCGTTGGCGAAATTGGCCGTCGCGATCGGGAACTGCGTCGAACCGACGCCGGTGACGAGCACGTTCAACTGGGCGTGTGCGGCGGTGCCGGCTGCGATCAGGCAGGATGCGACCAGCGTTCTCAGGCCAAGCTTCGTCATCAAACTCATGCTGTTTAGGTTCCGAAAAAAGCGTTTTCAAGTGTCTGGGGAATGCAGAAACAGACCCCCGGTTGCACGATTCGTTCCCACGTGGCAGCGGCCGTCAGCCGGCCGAATCAGCCTCCCGCCGGGCGCAGCGTGATGGTGAAATGATCGGGCGCCTTGCCGTCGGTATCGACGGGCATCGGGTCCGAACGCTGCACCGCGCGAAGCGCCGCCTGATCCCATTGCTCGTTGCCGCTCGACCGGCTGATGTTTGCCGAGAGCAGCGTGCCCGACGGCGAACAACGGACCGACACGACGGTTTCGAGTCCTGCGGTCTCACCCGCCCACACGATGTTCGGCCGCACGCGCCGCTGCACTTTCTCGGCATAACCCGGCGATGTCGCGTTGCCGCCCGCGCCCCGGCCCGTGCCGCTCTTCGCGAGCCCTTCGCCGCTCGAACTCGTGCCGCCGCCCAACTGGCCTTGCAGCGCGGCGAGCCGCGCACGGCGCTCGGCGTCGACCTTCGCCTTCGCTTCCGCGTCGGCCTTCGCTTTTGCCTGGGCCTTGGCTTTCGCTTCGGCGTCGGCCTTCGCGCGGGCTTCCTTCTGTGCCTGCTGTTGCTCGGCCTTGAGCTGTTCCGCCTTCTGCGCCTCGGCTTGTTGCTGGCGTTCCTTCTCCTGCTGCGCCTTGGCTTGCTGTTGCTGCTTTTGCACTTCGGCCTGACGCTGCTTCTCGATCTGCTTCTGCTTGTCCTGCATCGCCTTCTGCGCCGCGGCGGCCGCGGCTGCTTGCGCGGCGAGTTGCTGCTGGCGTTTCGCCTCGGCTTCTTGCTGCGCCTGCTGCTGCTCGCGACGCTGCTCGGCAAGCTGCGCCTCGCGCGCGGCGGCTTCCTGCTGCTTGCGCTTCTTCTCCTGCAACGCGATGTCCGCCTGCTCGTCTCGCGCGGGCGGCGGCGCGGGCTGCGCCTTTGCGGGTGCCGGCGGCGGAGGAGCGGGGCGCGGCGTAGGCGCGGACATGTCGGGGATATCGGTCCAGATTTCCGCTTCGGCGCCGGCCGGCGTGTTGTTCTGCCAGTTGATGCCGTGATAGAGCAGCCAGCCGAGCAGCAAATGCATGACGGCCGCGAGCGCGAACGCCTTGCCCGTGCCTCGCTCGCGCGGCGGACGGATGGGCCGCGCGGAACGCGCGCGCGCCTGCTGGGGCTGGCCGGTGCGACGATCGATCATTGCGATTTGACGAGCAATCCAACGCGCTTCACGCCGCGCGCTTTCATATCGGACATCACGTCCATGACGACTTCATACTTCACCGTTTTGTCCGCCGCGATCACGACCGGCTGATCCGGGTGCGACTCCTGACGATTGAGCACGAATGCGTTGAGATCGCCCTTCGTCATTTTCTGCTCTTGCGTCGCGCCGCCTTCTTCCTTGTAGCGCACGTTCATGCTGCCGTCCGCCTTGATGTTGATGACGAGCGGCGGCTGCTGTTCCTGCGGCTGCGCATTGCCGACGGTCGGCAGGTTGATGATCGAAGGCGACACGAGCGGCGCGGTCACCATGAAGATGACGAGCAGCACGAGCATCACGTCGATATACGGCACGACGTTGATGTCGGCCATTGCGCGGCGCGAACTGCCGCGCATGCTGGAACGGATCGGGCCTGCCATCGCGGACTCCTGTTAGTGCGCCTGACGCTGCAAGATGTTCGAGAACTCTTCGATGAAGGTCTCGAAGCGGATCGCCAGACGGTCGATGTCGTGCGCGTAGCGGTTGTACGCGACCACGGCTGGAATCGCGGCGAACAGGCCGATCGCGGTGGCGACGAGCGCCTCGGCGATGCCCGGCGCGACGTTCGCGAGCGTCGCCTGTTGCACGTTGGCAAGACCGCGGAAGGAATTCATGATGCCCCAGACGGTGCCGAACAAGCCGATATACGGACTCACGGAGCCGACCGACGCGAGAAACGCGAGGTTCGCTTCCAGCACGTCCATCTCACGCTGGAACGCGGCGCGCATCGCACGGCGCGAGCCGTCGAGAATCGCGCTCGGATCGGTGATGCGGCGCTCCTTGCCCTTCAGGAATTCGCGCATGCCCGACTCGAAGATACGCTCGAGCGCGCCGATGGTGTGACGGTTGTTCGCCGCGCTCTGATACAGCGCCTGCAGGTCGCCGCCCGACCAGAAGTCACGTTCGAAGCGCTCCGTCTGCGCGCGCGCGCGGCGAATGGCGAACCACTTGCGGAAGATGAAGGTCCACGACAGAAGCGACAGAACCAGCAAGAGCGCCATCACGGCCTGCGCGAGCACGCTGGCATGGACGACGAGAGATACGATCGACAGGTCTTGTGTATTGTTCATAAAGGTCCGCTGTTACTTCCCGCAAAACGGCGTCCGGTCGGGAGCGTCAGGCTTTCGTGAATGAAATGTGAACGGAACGAAAGCCGCGCCTGAAGCCGGTTCTTTCTCGATTGTCTTGCTCTGCTAACCACGGCTGGGTCCGCCATGCGGCGCAATGAGTGCACCGGCTGACTGCGCCGCAGGAGGGCCGCGTCGGAGTCCGTCGAGAACGGCTGCCGGAATGCCGGCCGGCCGAATGGATGCGCGATCCACCGACGCCACGCGAATCTCGCCGCTCGCGAGCAGCACGCCGTCGCGCCACGCTTCCTGATGGAAGTCCACCGACGCGCGCCCGAGCCGCCCGATACGGCTCACGACGCGGATCACGTCGTCGAGGCGCGCGGGCGCTGAATAATCGACGGACGTCCTTTTCACGACGAACACGATGCCGTCCGATTCCGCGAGGCGTTGCTGGTCGATGCCGCACGCGCGCAGCCATTCGGTACGCGCACGCTCGAAGAACTTCAGGTAATTCGCGTAGAAAACGATGCCGCCGGCGTCGGTGTCCTCGTAGTACACGCGAATCGGCCACTCGAAAACGGACGGATTGCTCACCTGCGCGCCGCCCCGCTTGCGCCGGGCCTTCTCAGACCGCTGCGGCTCGCTTTTTGACAGATATTCATCCGCGGCATTTTACCGGAACCCGCTAAGTGCTCGCCAAATCCTCAGTCAGTTTGCCGTTCAGCCGCGGTGAATTTGCAACGGTCCGAACGTCTGCGCGACCGGCATCAGTTCGATCGTGTTGATGTTCACGTGCGCAGGCCGCGTGGCGATCCAATAGATCGTGTCCGCGATGTCCTCGGCCGTGAGCGGCTGCACGTCCTTGTAGACGGACGCGGCTTTGTCGTCGTCGCCCTTGAAGCGCACGTTGGAGAACTCGGTTCCGCCGCACAGGCCCGGCTCGATATCCGTCACGCGCAATGCAGTTCCAGCGAGATCGGCGCGCAGGTTCAGGCTGAACTGCCGCGCGAACGCCTTGGTCGCGCCGTAGACGTTGCCGCCGGGATAAGGATAAGTGCCCGCCACCGAGCCGAGATTGAGCACGTGGCCGCGATTGCGCTCGACCATGCCCGGCAGAACGGCGTGCGTGACCGCGACGAGACCGGCGCAGTTCGTGTCGATCATGTTCTTCCAGTCGTCGAAGTTCGCGCGCTGCGCCGGCTCGAGACCGAGCGCGAGGCCGGCGTTGTTCACGAGCACGTCGATCTGCGCGAACCCGTCAGGCAGCGATGCGATCGCGTTTCGCACGGCGCTTTCGTCGCGCACGTCGATTTCGACGGGCAATAGCGCGTCGCCGAGTTCCTTCGACAACGCGTCGAGGCGTTCCTTGCGGCGCGCCGCCGCGACGACGCGATGGCCGCCCTTGACGAAAGCGCGCGCGATGGCGGCGCCGAAGCCGGCTGACGCGCCGGTGACGAAGACGATCATGGTCGAGCTCCGATTGGAGATAAGCGATAGGCCGGACCGGGCGGTGCACGGGCACGCGTCCGGCAACGGCGCAAAGAGTACTTCCATTGATGCCAGGCGGCAAGCGACCGCGCACGCGAACGACCGTGCTTCCGGGGGCAGCCAGGCACCGCGAAAGAGGCCCGCGGACGGGCCCGGAGTCCGGTTGCCTAAAGCCCGGCCGCCCATTAAACTACAACGCTCAAACCCCGCGTGACTGGCGATAGAATCTTCGGATTCAAGGTGGAACGACCCACTAGGAAGCGCGGAGCGTCGTTTTGCCGTTCGCCTGGGCAGCTGAGATCCGCGCGCCGTCGCTGCGTTGCCGGTGGCTGTCCGTTCTGCGAAACCGGATTCTTCCCTCATCCGCCGCGTCTGGACTTCATCGGTGTCCAGCCTTTCGTGCGCCCGCGCGATCCGGTCAACCTGTTTTGATCTCACGGAAAACGTATGTTCGACAGAGCCGAAAGTACCCTTGCCAAAGTCGATCCCGAATTGCTCAAGGCCATCGAGCAGGAAAACCGCCGACAGGAAGAGCACATCGAGCTGATCGCCTCGGAAAACTACACGAGCCCGGCCGTCATGGCCGCGCAGGGTTCGCAACTCACGAACAAATACGCGGAAGGCTACCCGGGCAAGCGCTATTACGGCGGTTGCGAGTACGTGGATATCGTCGAGCAGCTCGCCATCGACCGCGTGAAGCAACTTTTCGGCGCCGAAGCCGCGAACGTGCAGCCGAACTCCGGCTCGCAGGCGAACCAGGGCGTGTTCTTCGCCGTCCTGAAGCCGGGCGACACGATCATGGGCATGAGCCTCGCCGAAGGCGGGCACCTCACGCACGGCTCGCCCGTGAACATGTCGGGCAAGTGGTTCAACGTCGTGAGCTACGGCCTGAACGAAGCCGAAGACATCGACTACGAAAAGACCGAGGCGCTCGCCAAGGAACATAAGCCGAAGCTGATCGTCGCCGGCGCGTCGGCGTTCGCGCTGCGCATCGACTTCGAGCGTCTTTCGAAGATCGCGAAGAGCGTCGGCGCTTACTTCATGGTCGACATGGCGCACTACGCCGGTCTCGTCGCCGCCGGCCTCTATCCGAACCCGGTGCCGCACGCGGATTTCGTCACGACGACCACGCACAAGAGCCTGCGCGGCCCGCGCGGCGGCGTCATCCTGATGAAGGCGGAATTCGAGAAGCAGATCAATTCGGCGATCTTCCCCGGCATTCAGGGCGGCCCGCTGATGCACGTGATCGCCGCCAAGGCCGTCGCGTTCAAGGAAGCGCTCGCGCCCGAGTTCAAGACGTATCAGCAAGCCGTGATCGACAACGCTCGCGTGCTGGCGGAGACGCTCGTCAAGCGCGGACTGCGCATCGTGTCGGGCCGCACCGAAAGCCACGTGATGCTGGTCGACCTGCGCGCGAAGAAGATCACGGGCAAGGCCGCGGAAGCCGCGCTCGGCGCCGCGCACATCACGGTGAACAAGAACGCGATCCCGAACGATCCGGAGAAGCCCTTCGTCACGAGCGGCGTGCGTCTCGGTTCGCCCGCCATGACCACGCGCGGCTTCGGCGTGAAGGAAGCCGAAATCGTCGGCAACCTGATCGCGGACGTGCTGGACAATCCGGAAGACCAGGCGACCATCGAGCGCGTGCGCGCGCAAGTGGCCGATCTGACCAAGCGTTTCCCGGTCTACCGTTAATCCTCTAGCCCAGTCCCGAGACACGCCGCGATGCGCTGCCCGTTCTGCCGACACGAAGACACTCAGGTCGTCGATTCCCGCGTGTCGGAGGACGGCGCGGCCATCCGGCGGCGTCGGCGCTGTCCTGCGTGCGACAAGCGTTTCACCACGTACGAGCGCGTGGAGCTTGCGTTGCCGTCCGTCGTCAAGAAGGACGGCAGCC
This sequence comes from Caballeronia sp. SL2Y3, assembly GCF_022879575.1. NCBI lineage: Bacteria > Pseudomonadati > Pseudomonadota > Betaproteobacteria > Burkholderiales > Burkholderiaceae > Caballeronia > Caballeronia sp. SL2Y3. The sequence goes on along the minus strand of NZ_CP084260.1, from coordinate 2,223,624 downwards.
GCACCGAGTTCGATCGGCGCAAGATCGTCGCCAGCATGAAGCTCGCGCTGCGCAAGCGCCCGGTCGCGGCCGACGCCATCGACGCAGCCGTCGCTCGCATCGAATATCAGTTGCTCGGCAGCGGCGAGCGCGAAGTGCAGAGCGAGCGTCTCGGCGAACTCGTGATGAACGAACTGCGCCAACTCGACACCATCGCCTACGTGCGGTTCGCTTCCGTCTACAAACGCTTCGAGGACGTTTCCGAGTTCGAAGACGTGCTCGAGGAATTCCGCCGCGCCGCGCCCAAGAAATCCGCTTCCCGTAAGCGTTGATTCGTTCTGCATTCGCCCTCCGCAAGGTTTTCTCGCATTCCCGCGCAAAGTCTGCCCGCCAAAAACCGGCCTGAACACTAGGCCGTTCGGCTAATGGCGGCGCGCGTCGCTTCCCGATAGAGTCGGCGTTCTTCAACTCGAATCGTTAAGGGATGCAGATGAATCGCGCTCACTTACCCGGTTTCAGCGGCTTCACGCTGGTCGAACTGTGCGTCGTGCTGGCCGTCATGGCGATCATCGCGACATTTTCCGCGCCGTCGTTCTTCGCGTGGCAGCTGCGTGATCAGGTCGATGCCCGGGCGCGCTCCTTCTTTTCGACGCTTTCGCTAGCACGCGCCGAAGCGCTCCGGCGCGGCGCGCGTGTGACGCTGTGCCGAATCGACGCCGCGCGGCATTGCCTGGCATCCGGCAAAGGCTGCGATGGCGGCATCACGGACTGGTCTTGCGGCTGGGCGCTCTATGTCGATCGCGACGGCGTGCCTGCGTTGCTGCGCGTTGAGCCGGCCATGTCATCCATTGCCATCGCGGGCGCGGCCACCGATCTTTCGTTCACGCCGCCGTCTGGTCAAGTGATCGGCGGCTTTCGCAGCTTCGACTTTTCCCCGCGCGGCGCCGATCCCGCTCCCAATGCCGCAGCGCGCCGCTGCATTCGCATCGCGGCGGGCGGGCGGCCGCGCATCACGCCGGGCGGCTGCGGAGCATCGGCATGAAGACGGTCCAAAGCGGCGATTCGCTGATAGAAGTGATGATCGCGCTGGCGCTCGCCGCCGTGACGGCGCTCGGAATCGTCGCGGTGCAAAGCGCGCTCGCGAGGGGCGAGCGGCTAGCGTTGCTGCGCGAGCGCGCGACGCTCATCGCCGATTCGGTCGCCGAAGGCATTCGCAGCGACGCGGATCGCGCGGCGGTCCTGTCGCAATGGCAGGCAACGGCTTCCTCGACTTTGCCCGATGGCGACGTGGCGGTGCTCGATCGCGCAGACGGCGTGCGCGTCGCGACCGTCAGCTGGCGCGCCGACGACCGCGCCGATCCGTGCCCCGAGCCGCAAGCGAAGCCGCTCGCGTCGTGCATTGCCGTGGCGTTCGCGCGATGACGCTGCGTTCCTTTCCCGCGCGCGGCCACACGCTCGTCGAACTCGCGATATCGCTCGCGCTCGGCATGCTGATCGTGCTGGCCATGCTGTCGCTGTATCGCGGTCAGCGCGCGGCGTTCGACCGCGCCGCCGACGCCGCGCGCATGCACGACGCCGGCGTGTCCGCGCTCGACCTCATCGCGCAGCAGATGCAGATGGCGGGTTTCGGGGCAACGCGCTCGGATGCCGCGCTATTCGGCTGCTCGCAGCCGCGCGTGGTCGGCGCGGACACGGCGGCGTCGTGCGAACCGCTTCCGAGCCGGTCCGACGGCGTGCAGGTGCGCTATGCAGCCGACACGGTTTCGACGTGGCCGACATCGGCGGGCGCGCCGACGGATTGCATCGGCCAGTCGGTCGCGGATGCCTTCGTCGGCAACCGCTTCTATGCGAAGGCCAGCGCGTCGACGGGCGAGCCGGAACTGTATTGCGAGGGCAGTGGCAAGCAGGCGCAGCCGCTCATCGAAGGCATCGAGCGCATTCGAGTTTCGTACTGGCTGGCGGGCGCGTCGAGCGCGGTGGATGCTTCCGCGATCCCGCGCGACCGTTGGCCCGATGTTCGCGCCGCCGACCTGTGCGTGCTCGTGCGCGGCTTCTCGGTCGCGAGACAGCGCCGCACGAACTACGTGGATTGCACCGGCGCGCCCGCCGTCGCCGACGATGCGCGCATGCATCAGGCGTTCTGGCGTCGCGTTCAGATTCGCAATGCGGCTGCCGCGAATGACGGAGGCGCCGCATGAACCGCCGCGACCTGTCTCGCGGCACGGCGCTGCCCATCGTTCTGCTGCTCGCCGCGATCATCCTCGTCACGGCGAGCGCATGGCTGCAAACATCGCTCGTGGCGGCGCGCACGACCGTTGCGGCGCGCGAGCGCGTGCAGGCCTTCCACGCGGCGGACAGTGCGCTCATTCGATGCAGCCACATGCTATCGGCGGCGTTGCCAGCGAGAGGAGCGGTCGATCAGGAGCCGGCGCGCTGGCGGCTGAAGGCGTCGTTCGAAGGCGCGTCGGCGATGGCAGTCGCGCCGTACGCGTCGTGGCCTTACGCAACGCGTCCGCCGCAATGCCTGATCGAGACATGGTCGCGATCCGGTCAGTCGTCGATGACGTCCTATCTGATCACGGCACGCGGTTTCGGCGCGACGTCGCAGACCGAAGCCTGGCTGCAATTGCGCATCGATTCGGCGAAGGGCACCGCTACGCGACAGTGGCGGCGCGTCGCGGGCAAACCATTTTAAGGAGGGCCAAGAATGAGCCGAGTGAGATCGAGCGCGGGCTTCAGCCTGCTCGAACTGATGATCGCGCTGGGCGTCGCGGCGATCATCGCGACGTTCGCCATTCCTGCGTATCAGTCGCATGTCGCGAAAGCGCATCGGCTGGACGCGGCGGCAGCGCTGTTCAAGGCGGTGCAGTTCGTGGAGAGCGCGCGACTATCCCAGATGAGCGCCGGCACCGTTGCGCTGAGCGCGGGCATCGACCAGGCGCCGTCAAGCGGAACGGCGGTGTACCGGCTCACGCTCTTGCCCGAGTCCGCGACCAACGGCGGTTATACGATCGAAGCCTCACCCGTGTCGCCTGGCCCGATGGAGGCAGACGCATGCGGCGTGTTCACCATCGACGCGACCGGCTCGCGCTCGAATCGGCTGACGGATGGCGCAGCGGCGCTCGACGCGGCCAAATCGGCCGCGTGCTGGACGGGCAAGGGGTAATGCGGCTATGCGACTAGAAAACGGTCGGATCGACGGCGTCGGTGGACGTTTCCACGCTCGTGGCCTTCATCTGTTGCCAGATGCGCCAGCCTTCCCATGCAGCGAGCCCGAGACCGCCCCATTTGATGAGCGGCTTCGCGCCGCGCAACAGACGGGTGCGTACCGGCTTCGTCAACAGCAGCGAAGCGAGCGATCCGACCACCGGATATTGCTTGAAGAGGAAGCTGAACTTGCCCGCGCCGCCGCGGCCGAGGAGCGAATCCAGCACGCCGCTGATGGTGCCACGCGGCGATGTATTTCGGATGCCACGTCGCGCAGGGCGGCTGCCCGGCACCAGCATGCCGATGAGCGGCAGATGCGCGACGTTATCGCGCAATTCGTGCGTGGCCTGTTGCAGTTCCATGCGTTCGACATCCGCGCGCGCAAGCAGCAATTCCTTGCGCAGCGTGCGCATGCGCGGCGTGCGAAGCTGCTGTTGAACTTCCTGCTTGGCTGCGCTGGAGGTGGCGTCGTTATGGCTCATGATCGAACGGGCAAGTGAGTTTCGCGTGGAAAGAGAAGAATCGCGTTCAAGGCGTCGCGCGGCGGCGCTCAGTTGAACATGTCGCGGTCCTTGCGGAACTGGTCGAGCGTGTCGTCGAACAGATGCGGCGCATCGCTCAACTTGCCGCGCGCGCGCAGGCCGCATCCAATGGCGAGCACCGCGTACAGCAGCGTGATGCCGCCGAGCGCCTGCCAACGATACGTATCCCAAAAGAATATGGCGATGAGCACTGTCAGCGAGATCAGCGCCATCATGGCGAGCAGCATGGCAGCGAGCCCGAGAAAGAGCACGCCGATGAGCCTGACTTTTTCTTCCTGCAACTCGATGCCGATCAGTTCCAGCCGGGTCTCGAAGATGGCGAAGGCGGAACTCACAATGCGGCGCAAGGGTCCGGGGGACGAATCGCGCGGTAGCCGTTCTGTCGTCATGGTTTGGGTGCGAGAGCGCGTTGGGTGCCGCTTGATGGTTTCCCGGCCGATGCACGAAGCATGGAGCCGGGGCGAAAGTCGAGCCGCCCGCCCGGTAAGAGCGTCGCAGTTCGAACTGATTCGATCCCGAAGGACCGCATCGGTTACGGGTTTAGCAAACCTCGGGCCATTGCGGCGAAAAAAATGCTGCCCGCGCAAGCGGGCAGCATGGAACGACTACTTACGATTGATGAGCAGACCGATCACCATGCCGACGCCCGCCGCGATTCCAATGGACGCCCACGGATGCTCGTGAACGTAATCGTCGGTGGCGCGCGCCGCTTTACGGCCGCGCTCAACCACGACGACTTGCGCGTCGGCGGCTTTTTCCTTGGCTTGTTTCAGGCGCGACATGGCGCTTTCGCGCAGCTCGGAAGCGCGCTCGCCCGTGGCGGCAGCGGCTTGCTTGAGCAGGTCTTCGGCGTCAGCGAGAACGGTTTTGATGTCCGACATGAATCGCTCCTTATTGGTATCTGACATTGAAAGCTCCATCGGTGAGGCTACGGGCATCGTAACCAAAGATGCCATCGCTGACGAGGAGGCTTTGGTGCAGCGGCTTGCGGATGCAGGTTCCGTTCCAGTCGCTTGGCGCCGCGCCGCTGCAGGCGGGCGGCACGCGCTGAAGCCGGCCCACTGTCCAGCATGGAGACGATCTGGCCCGTAAAAGTTTCAGCCGGGCATCGAAAGTTACAAAACGGCTGCGGCGCGCATCAACGAAAAAGGCCGGTCGTGCCACGACCGGCCTTGTCGCGAATCGGGGCCTGCGCGTTCAAAAGAACGCCTGAATGCCCGTCTGCGCGCGCCCGAGAATCAGCGCGTGGATGTCGTGCGTGCCTTCGTACGTGTTGACCACTTCGAGATTGACGAGATGCCGCGCCACGCCAAACTCGTCGGAGATGCCGTTGCCCCCGAGCATGTCGCGCGCAAGCCGGGCGATCTCCAGCGCCTTGCCGCACGAATTGCGCTTCATGATCGACGTGATCTCGACGGCCGCCGTCCCTTCGTCCTTCATGCGGCCGAGGCGCAGCACGCCTTGCAGCCCGAGCGTGATCTCGGTTTGCATGTCGGCGAGTTTCTTTTGAATCAGCTGATTGGCGGCAAGCGGTCGACCGAATTGCTTGCGATCGAGCGTGTATTGCCGCGCCGTATGCCAGCACGCTTCGGCCGCGCCGAGCGCGCCCCACGAAATGCCGTAGCGCGCCGAATTGAGGCACGTGAACGGACCTTTGAGTCCGCGCACGTTCGGCAGCAGGTTGTCCTCCGGCACGAACACGTCGTCCATCACGATTTCGCCGGTAATCGACGCGCGCAGTCCGACCTTGCCGTGAATCGCGGGCGCCGAAAGCCCCTTCCAGCCTTTTTCGAGGATGAAGCCGCGAATCTCGTCGCGCCCGTCTTCTTCCAGCTTCGCCCAGACGACGAACACGTCCGCGATCGGCGAGTTGGAAATCCACATCTTCGCGCCCGACAGCGAATAGCCGTCCTGCACTTTCCTCGCGCGCGTCGTCATGCTGGCCGGGTCCGATCCCGCGTTCGGCTCCGTCAGTCCGAAGCAGCCGATCCACTCGCCGCGCGCGAGCTTCGGCAGATACTTTTGCTTTTGCGCCTCGCTGCCGAATGCGTGAATCGGCACCATGACGAGCGACGATTGCACCGACATCATCGACCGGTAGCCGGAGTCCACGCGCTCGACTTCCCGCGCGATCAAACCGTAGCTCACGTAGTTGAGTCCCGGTCCGCCGTACTGTTCCGGAATCGTCGGGCCGAGCAGACCGAGTTCGCCCATTTCGCGAAAGATGGCCGGATCGGTCTTTTCCTCGCGAAACGCCTGCATCACGCGCGGCTGCAGCTTGTCCTGCGCGTAGGCGCGCGCCGCGTCGCGCACCATGCGTTCTTCTTCGGTTAATTGCTGATCCAGAAGCAGCGGATCTTCCCAGTTGAAGCGGGCGGCGTCGGCCATCGCGTTCTCCTCAAGTCGTGGAAAGCGCCATCGCGCGGCGCTTGACGTTGGTTCCGCTGTGCGAAACAATGTTCTGAAAACGAACCCCAGTTTAGCATTCGATGCAAGCCGATTCCAACTCATACGCCCCCGCGAAGACGCCGCCCGAAGGCATCGACGAGCGGCGGTTCGTCGTCGCGCTTGCACGCGGTCTCGATATGTTGCGCGCGTTTCGCCCGGGCGACACGCTGCTCGCCAACCGCGATTTCGTCGAGCGGACCGGCTTGCCGAAGGCGACCGTCAATCGCCTCGCGTACACGCTCGCGACGCTCGGCTATCTGCGTTTCGACGAAGCCGCCGGCAAGTACGCGCTCGACACCGGCGTGCTGTCGCTGGGCTTCGCGCTGCTCGCGGGCGCGGACACGCTCGAACTCGCGCGGCCGCACATGCGCGCGCTCGCGCGAGAGATCGGCGCGGCGGTGTCGCTCGGCTGCCGCGACGGGCTCGACATGATTTATCTGGAAACGATCCGCAGCGAGACCGCGCTGACGCTCGGGCTTGCACCCGGCTCGCGCCTTTCGATGCTCACGAGCTCGATGGGCCGCGCGTATCTCGCGGTGCAGGAGCCGGCCGCGCGGGCGGCGCTGTTGGAAGAACTGGGAAAAGCGGAAGGCGCAGCGCGCGTCGCGGCGGCCGAGCGCGCGATCGAAGACTACGCCCGCGACGGCTGTTGCTACTCGTTTCGCGAATGGCACGACGACGTGAACGCGATCGCCGCGCCGTTTCGCGACGAGCGCAATGGCCGCTGGCTCGTGTTGAGCAGCAGCGGCCCGGCTTCGTCGATGGACGAGGCGTATTTCCGCGAAACCATCGGCCCGAAGCTGCGGGCGCTGGCCGCGCGGCTCGCTTGAACGGTGAACGGTGAACGCTCAGAGCAGCGTGCGCACGTGCCAAAGCTCCGGAAACAGCACGACGTCGAGCATCTTGCGCAGATACGACGCGCCCGCCGTGCCGCCCGTGCCCTGCTTGAAGCCGATGATGCGCTCGACGGTTGTCACATGACGGAAGCGCCACTGGCGGAACGCGTCTTCGAGATCGACGAGTTCTTCCGCCATTTCATACAGTTCCCAATGCTTCGACGGCTCGCGATACACCGCGAGCCACGCGGCTTCGACTGACGCGTCGTGCGTGGTCGGCTGCGTCCAGTCGCGTTCGAGGCGCGCGGGATCGATCTCGAAGCCGCGTCGCGCGAGCAGACGAATCACTTCGTCGTAGAAAGAGGGCGCTTCGAGCGCCGCGCGCACCTCGCCGAGTATTTCCGGCCGATGCGCGTGGGGCTTGAGCATCTGCGCGTTCTTGTTGCCGAGCATGAACTCGATCTGCCGATACTGATGCGACTGAAACCCCGACGACGCGCCCAGATACGGCCGCATCGCGGTGTACTCGGAAGGCGTCATCGTCGCGAGCACGTTCCACGCTTGCACGAGTTGCTCGAAGATGCGCGACACGCGCGCGAGCATCTTGAACGCGGGCGGCAATTCGTCACGATGCACCGCGCCGAGCGCCGCGCGCAATTCGTACAGCGCGAGCTTCATCCATAGCTCGCTCGTCTGATGCTGCACGATGAACAGCATCTCGTTGTGATCCGGCGAGAGCGGATGCTGCGCGGTCAGAATCGAATCGAGGCCGAGATAGTCGCCATAGCTCATCGAATCCGAGAAATCGAGCTGCGCGTCGTGCCAACCTTCATTCTCTTGCGCCGCCGCCTTGCCGTGGCCGAACGGACAACCTTGGGTTTCGCTCATCATCTCAGTCCTCAGGTCACCGACGCGCGTTCGGCGAACTCCGGCGCGCGCCAGCTTTCGGTCGCGAGCACGTCGCGCAGCACCTCGACCGCATCCCACACATCGACGAAACGCGTGTAGAGCGGCGTGAAGCCGAAGCGCAGAATGCCCGGCTCGCGATAGTCGCCGATCACGCCGCGCGTAATCAGCGCCTGCATCACTTCGTAGCCGTGCGGATGCTCGAAGCTCACCTGCGAGCCGCGCCGTGCGTGGTCGCGCGGCGTCGCGAGCGTGAGCGGAAAGTCGCCGCACCGCGCTTCCACGAGCGCAATGAACGCATCGCCGAGCGCCAGCGACTTGCGCCGCAGCGCCTGCATGTCGGTTTGCAGGAACACGTCGAGTCCGCATTCGACGAGCGCCATCGAAACGATCGGCTGCGTGCCGCAGAGAAAGCGGCCGATGCCGTCGTCCGGGCGATACACCGGGTCCATCTCGAACGGTTTTTTGTGGCCCCACCAGCCGGAAAGCGGCTGCGAGAACGCGTTCTGGTGACGCTTCGGCACCCAGACGAAGCCGGGCGATCCCGGGCCGCCGTTCAGATACTTGTACGTGCAGCCGACCGCGTAGTCCGCGCCGACGCCGTTGAGATCCACCGGCACCGCGCCCGCCGAATGCGCGAGGTCCCACACCGCGAGCGCGCCCGCGCGATGAATCGTCTCGGTCAGCGCGGCCATGTCGTGCATGGCGCCGGTGCGGTAATTGACGTGCGTGATCATCGCGACGGCCGTGTTTTCGTCGATCGCGGCGGGCAGGTGGGCGGCATCGTCGACGAGACGCAGTTCGTAACCGCGATCCAGCTGCTCGATCAAGCCCTGCGCGATGTAGAGATCGCTCGGAAAATTCGAGCATTCGGAGACGATCACGCGGCGCTTCGGGTCGCGCTCGTTCGCGAGCTTCAGCGCGGCGGAGAGCACCTTGAAGAGATTCGCGGAAATAGTGTCCGTCACGACGACTTCATCTTCTTCTGCGCCGATCAGCGAACTCAGCTTGTTGCCGAGGCGCTTCGGCAGCGCGAACCAGCCCGCCGTGTTCCAGCTTCGAATCAGCCCTTCGCCCCATTCGCTGCCGATCACGCTCGCGGCGCGCGCGGCGGCGGCTTTGGGCGGCACGCCGAGCGAATTGCCGTCGAGATAAATGACACCGTCGGCAAGCGCGAACTGGTCGCGCAGGCGGGCGAGCGGGTCGTCGCGGTCGAGGGCGGCGGCGTCGTCACGAGATTTCATCGAAAAGTCCATGTGTTCGGGGAAGATTCAGGGAAGCCGGCGCAGAACGGCGCGCACGGGGCTAGCGTCGAGCGTCGAGAACTTGAGCGGCAGCGCGATCAGTTCGTAATCGCCGGGCGCGACGGCATCGAGCACGAGTCCTTCGAGAATCGCCATGCCGTGTGCGCGAATGCGGCGGTGCGCGTCCATCGTCTTCGACTCCTGCGGATCGAGCGAAGGCGTGTCGATGCCGACGAGCTTCACGCCCTTTGCCGCGAGCAGGTCGATGGTTTGCGGCGCGACCGCGCAGAACGCGCTGTCCCATGCGTCGAGCGGCGCGCGGTCATAGGTGCGGATGAGGATGCGCGGCGGTGCGTCGTCGAGATGCGGCGCGATCATCTCGGGCGTGACGACAGGCGCAGCGCCGATGCAATGCACGACACGGCACGCGCCGATGTACGTCTCCAGCGCGACCTCGCCGATTGCCGCGCCGTGTTCGTCGTAGTGCAGCGGCGCGTCGGCATGCGCGCCGGTGTGCGGCGAAAGCGTGAGACGCGCGACGTTCACCGGGGAGCCGGCTTCCATCCGCCAGACGCGCTCGATGCCGACAGGCGTGTCGCCCGGCCAGACCGGCGTCGCGGCGGCGATCGGCGGCGAGATGTCGATGAGCGTCATGGCGGCCTAGCAGAGAGCGTGGAGATGCGTCAAATCATAGCCGCGTTATCTTGGAAAGTGATTGCAAAATAACCACCCAAAAGGTTTGTGGCCAGAACATAATTCGAGGAAACGGGCTAGGAGACTCAAAAGTGACCGGATTCACGCTCGATGCAACGGATTGCCGAATTCTGGCGGTGCTGCAGGAAGATGGACGGATCAGTAACCTGGACCTCGCGGAGCGCATTTCGCTGTCGCCTTCCGCGTGCCTGCGGCGCATGCGCCTGCTGGAAGAGGAGGGCGTGATCGCGAGTTATCGCGCGTGTCTGGACCGCGAGCGGCTGGGGATCGAACTGGAGGCGTTCGTGCACGTCTCCATGCGCAACGATCAGGAGAACTGGCACGAGAAGTTCGCGGCGGCGGTGCGCGAGTGGCCGGAAGTGGTCGGCGCGTTCGTCGTGACCGGCGACACGCATTACGTGCTGCGCGTGCTGGCGCACAATCTCAAGCACTACTCCGATTTCATTTTGACGAAGCTGTACAAGGCGCCGGGCGTGATCGACATCCGCTCGAATATCGTGCTGCAAACCATGAAGGACGACGCGGGCGTGCCGGTCGCGCTCATCGAGCAGCCGGCGCGCGGCGCCTGAGCCGGCGTTATTCCAGCGGCCCGAGCGAATGGAAGCCGCCCGCCTGAAAGACGAGCGGCGCGACCTCGGAGGCGTCTTCGCGCACGCCGCAGCGTTCCACTTCGCCGACGAAGATCACGTGATCGCCTTCGTCATAGCGGCTGCGGTTATGGCATTCGAACCAGGCGAGCGCGCCGTCCAGCACCGGCATGCCGCTGTCGCCCGCCGCGTGCGAGACGCCCGCGAAGCGGTCGCCCTTGACCGTCGCGAAGCGTCGGCACAGGTCCAGTTGCGAAGCGGCCAGCACGTTGATGACGTAATGACTGTTCGCGCGAAACACGGGCATCGACGCCGAGCGCGTCGCGAGACTCCACAGCACGAGCGGCGGATCGAGCGAAACGGAATTGAACGAGCTAGCGGTGATGCCGATCAACTGGCCGGAATCCGTGCGCGTCGTGATGACGGTGACGCCTGTCGCAAACTGGCCGAGCGCGGCGCGGAACGCGGTGGGATCGAAGTTCGGAGTTCTGGCGCGTTTCATCGGGCAAGTGGGCGATCGAATAGGTCTTGTGGCACCGAACAGGCCGAGTGTCGTGCTGAATGTCGCGCTCGAGTCGGACGAACCTTTTTGAAGCCGTGTAAAAGCTGGAGATTGACTCGATTCTAGCGGAATCGGCTGCTTCGAGCCGCCATAAGCCAGTACCGGCAATGTGGGCAACGCCGCTTTGTAAAAGCCGGTAAGCTCGGCGGCATTGAATAAGCGGCTTCGCGCATCAATATGGATGGTCCGCGGCGTGGCCGCTGCACTTGAGAGGAGCAGGCATGAACCAGCAAGCGAGACTCGAAACCGCGACGCTCGGCGGCGGTTGTTTCTGGTGCACCGAAGCCGTGTTTCTGGCGGTGGAGGGCGTGCAGTCCGTCGAATCCGGCTACGCGGGCGGCCAGGTGGCGAATCCGTCGTACGAGCAAGTGTGCGACGGCGACACCGGGCACGCGGAAGTCGTGAAGGTCGTGTTCGATCCCGAGGTCATCGGCTATCGCGAGATTCTCGAAATTTTCTTCGCGACGCATGATCCGACGCAGCTCAACCGTCAGGGCAACGATGTCGGCACGCAGTATCGCTCGGCCGTGTTCACGCATTCGGACGAGCAGCGCAGGATCGCGCAGGAAGTCATCGAGGAACTGCAGCGGGAAGACGTCTACGGCGGCAAGATCGTGACCGAGGTGACGCCGCTACGGGACGACTACTATCCGGCCGAGGCGTATCACCAGAACTTCTTCGCGCAGCATCCGAATCAGGGTTATTGCGCGGCGGTCGTCGGGCCCAAGGTCGCGAAGTTTCGCGAGAAGTTCGCGCATCGCCTCAAGGCGTGACGGCGCGCGAGCCGGACTGCGCGCGCTCGCAGCGTTCCGCGATGCCGCGCGCCAGTTCGAAGCACGTCAACGGGGCGGAGCCTTCCGCCTTGTTGTTCACCGCGATGACCACCGGCTGGCCCGCGAAGGCATAACGCGCGGCCAGTTCCGCAAGCGCCTCGCGCGTCTCGCGGTCTTCATCGACGATTCTGTCAAACGGCTCGTACTTGGCCTTCGCCTGTTCATAGCGAAAGCCGCTGTGCAAACTCCAGCGCACGACGAGCGGTCCCATTTCTTCCTGATCCAAGAGCGCCAGCGCCTTTGCCTGACGGCGCACGTCCGGCATGCGCGCATGCACGCCGATGCAGTAGCGCACATTCGCGTCGCGCAACGCGCGGATGAAGCGCGGCGTCAGCATGACCGCGTCGCGCAGCTCGACCGCATAACACGCTTCGCCTTCGAGCGGCGGCAACGCGGCGAGGAACGACGCGAGCCGCTCGACGAAGCGCGACGGCTCCACGATCATCGCGTCCGGCAGCGGCGGGAACTGGAAGACCAGCGCGCCGGCCTTCGCCCCGAGGCCGCTCACGCACGGCGCGACGAACTCGTCGATGGCGATCTGCGCGTTCAGGAAAGCGGGATTGTCGGCGCCGGGCAGTCCGCGCTCGCCGCGAATGAAGGCATCGGTGACTGACGCGGGCGCCTTCACGATGAACCGGAAATGCGCCGGCACCTGCGACGCATACCGCGCGTATTGCGCGACCGATACCGGCCCGTAAAACGACCGGTCGATGGATACGCCACGCAACAGCGGATGCGCGGCGTAGGCGGCGAGGCCGTCGCGAGAAAGCGCGTTGTTCGCGTACGCGTCGCCGTACACGATGCCTTGCCAGCCCGGAAACGACCACGTCGACGTGCCGAGATGCACGCTCTCCGGCAGACGTTTCGCGATGTCCTCGTGCTCGCGCTTCAACGGCGCGGGCACTACGCCGCGCGTCTTCGAAACGACCGCAGGCTCAGGCGCGCCAAACAGATCGCACTGCTCGTCGTCGCCCGCGCCTGCTTCGATGGCGGACGGTTCCCGGCTCAGAGCGGCTTCTCGTAGATATAGCGCCGCGACCACGGCAGCGTCTTCGCGCTGCGGCCGGCCTTGCGGCAGACCACCTGATAGAGCGACACGTCGTCGTTCTCGAACGCATACGCGCAGCCGGCGAGATACACGCGCCAGATGCGGAACTTCTCGTCATCGACCAGCTTGCGCGCTTCGTCCGCGTTCGCCTCGAACCGCTCGGCCCAGATATCGAGCGTGCGCGCGTAATGGCGGCGCAGGCTTTCGACATCGACCGCTTCGAGCCCGCCGCGCTGCATGCTCTCCAGTGCGAGGCTGATATGCGGCAGCTCGCCGTCCGGAAACACGTATTTGTCGATGAACTCGCCGCCGCCGAGCGACGTCTCGCCGCTATCCGCATCCGACGACGTGATGCCGTGGTTCATCGCGATGCCGTCATCGACGAGCAGTTCACGCATCTTCGCGAAGTAGCCCGGCAGATTCTTGCGCCCGACGTGCTCGAACATGCCGACGCTCGTGATGCGGTCGAACTGGCCTTCCACGTCGCGATAGTCTTGCAGGCGGATTTCGATCTGGCCTTCGAGGCCGGCGTCCTTTACGCGCTGCGTCGCCAGCTTGAACTGGTTCTCGGACAGCGTGACGCCCACGCACTTCGCGCCGAATTTCTGCGCCGCGCGAATGACGAGCGCGCCCCAGCCGCAGCCGATGTCCAGGAGCCGATGTCCCGGCTGCACCTGGATCTTCGTGAGAATGTGGTCGATTTTCTTGATCTGCGCGGTGTCGAGGTCTTCGTCGCCGTTCTCGAAGTACGCGCAGGAATACACCATGTTCTTGTCGAGCCAGAGCTGGTAGAACTCGTTCGACACGTCGTAGTGATATTGAATGGCCTTCTTGTCCGACGCCTTCGAGTGATTGAAGTAGCGTCGCACGCGGGCGAGCTTGCTCGCATTCGTCACCGTGCTTTTCGCGAGCGAATAGCCGATGTTGATGATGTCCGAGAGCTTGCCCTCGATATCGATCTTGCCTTTGACATACGCCTCGCCCAGATTGTCGAGGCTCGGTTCCAGCAGATACGGCAGCGCGGTCGCGCTTTTCACGTGCAGCGTCACGGCAGGCGCGGCAAAGCGGCCGAAGTCGTGTTGCTGTCCGTCCCACAGCACGAGGCGCGCGGGCAAGTTGGCTTGCTCGCGGACTTCCTCGACCCACTGCGTCAGCTTCTTCTCCCAGAACATGCTTGTTTCTCCGCGCTAAGAAAATCAAGGTGGAAGGCGTGAAGCCTTCATGTTCGTCTGCCGTGTTGCTGCGCCGGCTGATTGTCTGCGCGCCGCGTGAGCGCGGCGCGCTTTACGTTGTGCTTACAATTCGTCCCGAACGGTGCACCGGGTCGTGCATGCCGCGATGCTTTACGGCGCCAGCCGCGTGATACGCCACGGCGCGTCGACGCCTTCGCGCGTATAAACCATGCGGTCGTGCAGCCGCGACGGCCGCCCTTGCCAGAATTCGATGGCGTCCGGCACGAGCCGGTAGCCGCCCCAGTGTGGCGGGCGCGGCGGCGCGTCGCCGAATTTCGCCGTCATCTCGCGTTCGCGCGCTTCGAGTGCCTCGCGGCTCGCGAGCGGCTGACTCTGATCCGACGCCCATGCGCCGATGCGCGAGCCGAGCGGCCGCGAGGCGTAGTACGCGTCGCTTTCTTCGGCGCTCGTCTTGACGACCGTGCCCTCGATGCGCACCTGCCGCTCGAGCTCGATCCAGTGGAAGAGCAGGCTCGCGGCCGGGTTCGCGGCCAACTCGCGGCCCTTGCGGCTATCGTAATTGGTGAAAAACACGAAACCGCGTTCGTCGACACCCTTGATGAGCACGATACGCGCTGACGGACGGCCCTCTGCGTTCACGGTGGCGAGCGTCATTGCGTTGGGTTCGGGCAGCTTCGCGTCGAGCGCCTGGGCGAACCATGCTTCGAACTGACGCACGGGGTTCGGGTCGATGTCGGCGGCGTCGAGCGCGCCGCGCGAATAGTTTTTACGAAGGTCTGCGAGGGTCGTCATGTTATGCGAACGCTACAGTCGCGTCAGTATAGCCAAGGTAAAACGTTCTTGCCCTGATTAAGAAATTCGTACAATGACGCGCGTCAAAGCCGGCGCTTTTGCCGTCACGCCATGGTGCGGAGATTCGGCGCGCCTATCACGTCTTGCGTTTCGATAAGGCAGAATACGCAATCCAGCCGGATTTTGCATGAACGGACTGCCATCTTTTGTGCAATCGACAGCCGCGCGTAAGCCTTGTCGCGCGGTGCTCCCCGGCAAGCCGCTTCGTTTTCATTTGCCCCAGCGCCATGACTCCATCCGATGCCACCGCTACGCTTCCCGTTGAAGACACCGTCGATCGCGAACGGCGCTTCGGCGGCATCGCGCGTCTCTACGGCCCGAGCGCGCTCGCGGCGTTCCAGCGCGCGCATGTCGCGGTGATCGGCATCGGCGGCGTCGGCTCGTGGGTCGCGGAAGCGCTGGCGCGCAGCGCGGTCGGCACGCTGACGCTGATTGATCTCGACAACGTCGCGGAGAGCAACACCAACCGCCAGATTCACGCGCTCGACGGCAACTACGGCAAGGCGAAAGTCACCGCGATGGCCGAGCGCATCGCGCTCATCGATCCGGCGTGCGACGTCCGGCAGATCGAAGACTTCGTGGAGCCGGGCAATTTCGACGCGACGCTCGGCGGCGGCTTCGACTTCGTGGTGGATGCGATCGACAGCGTGCGCACCAAGACCGCGCTGATCGCGTGGTGCGTTGCGCAGAAGCAGCCGCTCATCACCGTGGGCGGCGCGGGCGGGCAGCTGGATCCGACGCGCATCCGCATCGACGATCTCGCGCTCACCATCCAGGACCCGCTGCTTTCCAAAGTGCGCGGCCAGTTGCGCAAGCAGCACGGGTTTGCCCGCGGACCGAAGGCGCGTTTCAAGGTGAGCGCGGTGTATTCGGACGAGCCGCTCGTTTACCCGGATTCGCCGGCGTGCGACATCAGCGCGGGCGCGGAGCATCTCGAAACCGCTCCGGGCTACGCGGGCCCGGTCGGTCTCAATTGCGCGGGCTTCGGATCGAGCGTGTGCGTGACCGCGAGCTTCGGTTTTGCGGCGGCGGCGTTCGTGCTGCGCGAACTGGCGAAAGTGTCCTGATCGAACAAACGACAACGGCCAGCCTTTGGGGCTGGCCGTTGCATCTTGCTGCTCGCTGTTTCAGTTGATCGCCGCGCTCAGCCTGCGCCGCCAGAACGACACGAGATCCGGCTGATTCGACGCGAGCTCGAACACGGAAAGCATCGTCTTGCGGCCGACGTCGTCCATGAAGCTGCGGTCGCGCTCGACGATCGCGAGCAAGTGCTCCAGCGCGCCGCCATAGTCGCGGCCGGCGATCAGGCGGTTCGCGAGCGCAAAGCGCGCCTCCAGATCGTCGGGGTTCGCGTTCACCGCGTCGATCAGCGCGTCGGCGGGCGGCAGCGCGGCGGCGGCTTCGGCGGCGTCGATCTCCGTCTTCAGCGCGTTGTAGCGCGCGTCGATGCCTTGCGTCGTCTTCGGCGAAAGCAGCTTGTCCTCGGCCTTCGCGTCCTCGATGCGCCGTTCCGCGAGCAGCCATTCGATCAGGTCGAGCCGCGCCTCGTCGTAGCCGGGATCGAGCGCGAGCGCGGCCTTGATCCGGTCGATCGCTTCCTTGCGGTTGCCGAGCGCCCACGCGTTATGCGCGGCGCGGCGTTCGGTGTCGGCGCCGCCGGGCACGAGCTTGTCGAGGAAGGCGCGCAACTGGCCTTCGGGCAACACGCCGATGAACTGGTCGATCGGCCGGCCTTCCGCGAACGCGATCACATGCGGAATGCTGCGCACCTGAAAGTGCTGCGCGAGTTCCTGATTCTCGTCGACGTTCACCTTGACGAGCTTCCACGCGCCGCCGGCTTCGGCTTCGAGCCGTTCGAGCATGGGGCCTAGCGTCTTGCACGGGCCGCACCACGGCGCCCAGAAGTCGACGAGCACGGGGGCGAGCATCGACGCGTTGATGACGTCGTTCTCGAATGTGGCAAGAGTCGTATCCATGCGTTTCTCCTCAAACTTGCGAGCTATCCTGAAATGTCAGATGGGGACGATCCGCGTGTGTCTCAATGCTTTTCGCAGTTGGGCGCCGCAGGTCTCATGCCTCCGGCGCGCGCTCTTCGCGGCGCGGCGGCGGCAGCGGGATGAATTCGGTTTCGCCCGGAACGTGGCCCATGCGCTGCTCGCTCCACGCGAGTTTCGCCGCTTCTATCTTGTCCCGCGAACTGGACACGAAGTTCCATTCGATGAAGCGCGCGCCGTCGAGCGGTGCGCCGCCGAGCAGCATCACGACCGCGCCGTTCGCGCTCGCGAGCTTCGCCGGCACGCCGGGCGCGAGCACCGCCATCTGCTGCGCGGGCAGGCTTTCGCCGTCGATCGCGAGGTCGCCATCGACGAGATACACGCCGCGTTCCTCGTGCTCCGTATCGAGCGTCAGTTCGCTGTCGGCCGCGAAGTGCCCCGCGACGTAGAGCGTCGGCGAGAACGTGCGGGTCGGGGCCGTGGCGCCGAACGCCGTGCCCGCGATCACGCGCAGCGTGACGCCCGCGCGCTCGATCTGCGGCAGCGTTGCCGCCGGGTGATGCTCGAACGACGGCTCGACTTCCTCGCTCGCCACCGGCAGCGCGACCCATGTCTGGATGCCGTGCATAGTCTGGCCGGCGGCGCGCTCTTCATCGGGAGTGCGTTCCGAATGCACGATGCCGCGCCCGGCGGTCATCCAGTTCACGTCGCCGGGAACGATCTTCTGCACCGAACCGACGCTATCGCGGTGCATGATCGCGCCGTCGAACAGATACGTGACCGTCGCGAGTCCGATATGCGGATGCGGACGCACGTCGAGGCCCTTGCCGGGCACGAGGGTTGCGGGTCCGATATGGTCGAAAAAAATGAAGGGTCCGACGGTGCGCGCGGCGAGCGCGGGAAGGACGCGCCTCACCATGAGGCCGCCGACGTCGTGTTGATGAGGTTTCAACTGCGCGCGGATCGTCGAGGACATGGCAGGTCACCGGAAGGGAGAGGCGGGCGCCGGAATGGCGCACCAGAACCGCCGATTCTACCGGCGGCCGCAGACAGGCGCTCGTCGGCGGTTCGGGCGCGCGCTCAACCCTTCACCGTTCCGTGCGGTCGCGACCGGCCGCGCATTTTGAAGCATGCGTGCAGCTTTGCGCACTCTTGATAGGAGAGAGAAACAATGAGCAAGAACAAGCTGTTGATCGCCATCGCCGCGGGCGTTTTTAGCGCTACTGCCGCCACCGGCGCGTTTGCACAGACTTCGTCGGGCAACTCGTCGGCCGCGATGGGCGGCAATTCGGGCACGGCCGCGCAGGGCGACGCATCGACGGGCGCGGGCGGCGGTTCCGACATGGGCACGACCACGACCAAGAAGCACAAGTCGCACCGGCATACGGGGCATGCGTCGGGAGGCACCAAGAAGACGCCTGCAGTCGAAACGGGCAACAACGCGGCCACGGAGTCCGGCCAGAGCAAGTAAGCGCCCGGCCGCGGCCTTCGTCAGTCGCCGAGCGCCCACGCCCCCGGAACGGGCGCGGGCGCTTTTTCGCTTTGCGCTTCCTAAACCCACGTTGAGCGCAGTTTTTCACAATCCTTCGCAGGTTCGCTTCGCTACACTCGTCCGATCGCTCGCATAGCGCGCACGAAAAGAGGGGAGCGGCGATGTCGCCAAAGGATTTGCTGATAGCAACGGTGGTTATTTTTGCGTGGGGCGTGAACTTCGTCGTCATCAAGCTCGGGCTGCATGGCGTCCCGCCGATGCTGCTCGGCGCGCTGCGCTTCGCGCTCGCCGCGACGCCCGTATTCTTCGTCAAGCGCCCGCAGATTCCGCTGCGCTGGCTCTTTGCGTACGGCCTCACCATTTCGCTCGGGCAGTTCGCGCTGCTCTTCTACGGCATGTATGTCGGGATGCCGGCGGGGCTCGCGTCGCTGGTGCTTCAGGCGCAGGCGTTCTTCACGCTGATCTTCGCCGCGATGTTCCTCGGCGAGCGCATTCGCGCAGCGAACGTGATGGGCTTGCTGATCGCGGCGGCCGGGCTCGCGCTGATCGGCATGCGCGGCGGCCACGCGATGACGCTCACCGGCTTTCTGTTCACGCTCGGCGCGTCCGCGATGTGGGCGCTCGGCAACGTCGCGACCAAGCGCATGGGCAAGGTCGACCTGCTGTCGCTCGTCGTGTGGGCGAGCCTCATTCCGCCGATTCCGTTTCTCGTGCTGTCGCTGATCTTCGAAGGACCGGCGCGTATCGAATCGAGCCTCGCGGCCATTCCGATGGTGTCGGTGCTCGCGGTCTGCTATCTCTCGTTTATCGCGACCATCGTCGGCTATAGCCTGTGGGGCAAGCTGCTCGCGCGGTATCCGGCGGCGCAGGTCGCGCCGTTCTCGCTGCTGGTGCCGGTGATCGGACTGGCGTCGGCGGCGGTGTTTCTGGGCGAGGCGTTGAACGGCACGCAATTCGCGGGCGCGGCGCTCGTCATGGCGGGGCTGGCGGTGAACGTCTTCGGCGGACGGCTCGTGCAGCGGTTTCTGCCCGCGGCGCGTTGACCGAAGGCATGCGCGCTCGTCCGGTCAGGTCATGCGGCTCTTCGCGAGCGGCGGGTTCGCCGCGAAGTACCGCTTGATGCCTTTCATGATCGCGTTGGCCATCTTGTCGCGATACGCGTCGTCGTTCAGGCGCGCTTCTTCGTCCGGATTGCTGATGAACGCGGTTTCCACGAGGATCGACGGAATATCCGGCGCCTTCAGCACGGCGAAGCCCGCCTGCTCGACCGATCCCTTGTGCAGCTTGTTGATGCCGCCGATCTCGTTCAAGACGAAGCTGCCGTAGCGCATCGAATCGCGAATCTGCGCGGTGGTCGACATGTCGAAGAGCGCGCGGTTCACGCTCGCGTCCTGCGTCTTCACGTTGATGCCGCCGACCTGATCCGACGAGTTCTCCTTGTTCGCCATCCAGCGCGCCGCCGCGCTCGACGCGCCGTGTTCCGACAGCGCGAACACCGACGAGCCGCGCGCATCGGGCGTCGTGAACGCGTCCGCGTGAATCGAGACGAAGAGGTCAGCGCCGACGCGCTGCGCCTTTTGCACGCGCACGTTGAGCGGCACGAAGAAGTCGGCGTCGCGCGTCATCATCGCGCGCATGTTCGGCTGGGCGTCGATCTTCGCGCGCAGCTTCTTCGCGATGTCGAGCGCGATGTGCTTCTCGTACGTGCCCGCGCCGCCGATCGCGCCGGGGTCTTCGCCGCCGTGACCCGGATCGATTGCCACGGTCAAGAGGCGCGTCGTGGCCGCGCGGTCCTGCTTCGGCGCGGAGAACGCATAGCGGCTGTCGTCATCGTCGTCGCTCTTCTTCGCGATGACGGGCGGCACGGCGGCGGGCGGCACGCGCGGCTTGACCGTGGGTGGTGCTTTGGCGGCGTCTTCGGGCAGGTCGTTGCCCGCGTACTTCTGGAAGAACTCGTCCGTGGAATCGTGCGCGAGCGGCTTCTGCGCCGTGGCCGGACCCGAGAGCGTGGCGGGCGGCGGCGCGGACGGATTCGGATTCGCGCGATCGAATGCTTCCTGCTTGTGCTCGGTCTGCGCGAGCAGTTCCATCAGCGGATCGGGCGCGACGGCCGGATACAGATCGAACACGAGCCGATACTTGTAGCTGCCGATGGGTCCGAGCGTGAAGACCTGCGGCTTCACCGAGCCCTTGAGGTCGAACACCATGCGCACCACATGCGGCTGATACTGCCCGACGCGCACCGCCTGAATCTGCGGGTCGTTCGGCGTGATCTTCGAGACGAGGTCTCGCAGCGCCTGATCCAGATCGATGCCGTTCAGATCGACGACGAGCCGGTCCGGTCCCTGAAGCAGTTGATTGCTGTTCGTAAGCGGCTGGTCGGATTCGATCGTCACGCGCGTGTAGTCGCGCGCCGGCCACACGCGCACGCCGAGCACGGAACTCGCGTGCGCGAGCTTCGGGCCGACGAGCGCGAGCACCAGCGTCGAAGCGCCCGCGCGCAGCACCTGACGCCTGCGCCAGTTGTGCGGCGCGCTCGCGCTCGATTCGATCGAGTGGAACGGCTTGATCAGCATCTTTCGAGACATGTCTTTCCTGTTTCGCTAAACGCCCGCGCGGTCAGCACGCGGCCTTCTTCTTCGTTCGTCTGCGTCGTCGGTGCGCTGGCGTGAGAAAGCGTCAGCGCGAACACGAGGTCCGGCACGCCGAGCAAGCCGCCCGCTTGCTGCGGCCATTCGACGAGACACACCGCGCCCCGGTCGAAATACTCGCGAAAGCCGGCATCGGCCCATTCGGCCGGATCGGCGAAGCGGTACAGATCGAAGTGATAGACGTCGAGCGGGCCGCCGGGCGCATCGAGCGAATACGGCTCGACGAGCGTGTAGGTCGGGCTCTTCACGCGGCCCGCATGACCGAGCGCGCGCAGCGTCGCGCGCACGAGCGTCGTTTTGCCCGCGCCGAGATCACCGATCAACTGGACCTGCAAGCCGTGGAATGGTTCGGACGAGGTCTGAGCGCGCGTGTATCCGATGGCCTGCGCGAACCGTTCGCCGAATGCGAGCGTCGCGGCTTCGTCGCGCAACTCGAAGCGGCGTTCGATGAGCGCGGCGGGCAGATCGGGCGTCGATGGTGCGGGGTTCTCGGGCATTGCTCGTAAAATAGAGTGATGAACCGTTTGCCGGACCACTCCACTGAAGTCACTGAAATCACGACAGCGACGAGCGCCGCCGCCGTCGAGTCGCGCGCCTTGCATCCGTTAGAGAACGACGAGGCCGCGCTGGCGGAGCTCGCGCAGCGCATCAGGGCGTGGGGGCGCGAGCTGGGATTCGGTGCGGTCGGTATCAGCGATATCGACCTGACGGATGCCGAGGAAGGCCTCGCCAATTGGCTCGAAGCAGGCTATCACGGCGAAATGGATTATATGGCCAAACATGGGATGAAACGCGCAAGGCCGGCCGAGCTTGTGGCCGGCACGCGACGGGTCATCACTGCGCGCATGGCCTACCTTCCCGCTGCGACGCTCGCGCAAACGGGCGATGAAAGTGTCGCGACAGCCGATGGTCAGAAGAACGACTGGCGCGCGGTCGAATGGAAGCGGCTCGGCGATCCCTCGCAGGCCGTGGTGTCCATCTATGCGCGTGGCCGCGACTATCACAAGGTCATGCGTCACCGCTTGCAGCAACTCGCCGAGCGTATAGAGAGCGAGATCGGGCAGTTCGGGCATCGCGCGTTCACGGACTCCGCGCCGGTGCTCGAAGTGGCGCTCGCGCAGAAGGCGGGCAACGGCTGGCGCGGCAAGCACACGCTGCTGCTCGACCGCGATGCCGGATCGCTCTTCTTTCTGGGCGAGATTTACGTCGACGTGCCGTTGCCTGTCGACCCCGAACCCGAGCACGACGGCGCGCATTGCGGCCAGTGCACGCGCTGCGTCGGCGCGTGTCCGACGGGCGCGATCGTCGCGCCGTATCGCGTGGATGCGCGGCGCTGCATCTCGTATCTGACCATCGAATTGCATGGCAGCATTCCCGAGGACATGCGCCCGCTGATCGGCAATCGCGTCTACGGTTGCGACGACTGCCAGCTTGCGTGTCCGTGGAACAAGTTCGCGCAGGCCGCGCCGGTCGCCGATTTCGACGTGCGTCATGGGCTGGATCGCGCGACGCTCGTGGAACTGTTCTCGTGGACCGCCGACGAGTTCGACACGCGCATGCAAGGCAGCGCGATTCGCCGCATCGGCTACGAGCGGTGGCTGCGCAATATCGCCGTCGGCATGGGCAATGCGTTGCGCTCGCCGTTGCAGGGCGAGGAACGCGCGGCGATCATCGAAGCATTGCGAGCGCGCGCGGACGATTGTTCCGGGATCGTGCGCGAGCATGTCGGCTGGGCGCTGAAGCAAGGAGAGACGCATGAAGAGCATGCTGTCTGAAGGCGGCTTTATCACGGTGGACTCGACGGCACCGCCGGCGCGCCGGTTCGATGCCGTCATCGACGCGCCGTTCGGCAAAGTCGGCATACGCGCGGACGATCACGCCGTGCGCGAGATCGTCTATCTGCCGGCGCATGTCGAGAGCATCGAGGCGCACGCGCCGCTCGTGCAGAAAGCCGCCTGTCAGATTCGCCGCTACTTCGAGACGCCGTCGATGCGCTTCGATCTGCCGCTCGCTCTCGGCGGCACCGCGTTTCAACAGCGTGTGTGGCGCGGCATCAGCGGGATCGGGGCGGGGCAAGTGTGGACTTACGGACAACTCGCGCGTGAGATCGGCAGCGTGCCGCGCGCGGTCGGGCAGGCGTGCGGCTCCAATCCGCTGCCGATCGTGATACCGTGCCACCGGGTCGTCGCGGCGGGCGGAATCGGCGGATTCGCGCATCATCCGGGCGATGGCTTCTTCCGTGACGTGAAGCGCTGGCTGCTGGCGCATGAAGGTGTATCCATCGGATGACGAGCCCAATCATTGAAGAACCGCAAACGCCCGAACTGATCGCGAGCAGCGACGCCATCGACCTGTTCTGCGATGCATTGTGGCTCGAACACGGGCTCGCCAAGAATTCACTCGACGCGTACCGGCGCGACTTGCGGCTCTTCGCCGAATGGCTCGCGAAGACGCGCGGCGCGTCCATCGACGCGGCCACCGAAGCCGACATGAACGGCTACATGGCCGCGCGCCGCGGCGACAAGGCGACTTCCGCCAACCGGCGTCTGTCGGTCTTTCGCCGCTATTACGCGTGGGCGATGCGCGAACATCGCGCGAGCGCCGATCCGACGCTCAAGCTCCGTTCGGCGAAGCAGCCGCCGCGCTTTCCTTCGACGCTCAATGAATCGCAAGTCGAAGCTCTTCTGCACGCGCCCGATATCGAGACGCCGCTCGGCCTGCGCGACCGCACCATGCTCGAATTGATGTACGCGAGCGGTCTGCGCGTGACCGAACTCGTCACGCTGAAGACCGTGGAAGTCGGCCTGAACGAAGGTGTGGTGCGCGTGATGGGCAAGGGCTCGAAGGAGCGCCTCGTGCCGTTCGGCGAAGCGGCGCACGACTGGCTGATGCGCTATCTGCGCGACTCGCGCCCGGCGCTGCTCGGCCCGCGCGCCGCCGATGCGCTCTTCGTCACGGCGCGCGGCGAGGGCATGACGCGCCAGCAGTTCTGGAACATCATCAAGCGTCATGCGCTGAACGGCGGCGTGCACGCGCCGCTCTCGCCGCACACGCTGCGCCACGCGTTCGCCACGCACTTGCTCAATCACGGCGCGGACCTGCGCGTGGTGCAACTGCTGCTCGGCCACTCCGATATTTCGACGACGCAGATCTATACGCACGTCGCGCGTGAACGCCTGCAGAAGCTGCACCGCGAGCACCATCCGCGCGGCTAGATGTCCGCGCCGCGCATGAGCCCGCGCGCGATGATGACCTGCTGTATCTGCGACGTTCCCTCATAGAGCCGGAAAAGCCGCACGTCGCGATAGAACCGCTCGATGCCGTACTCCGCGATATAGCCCGCGCCGCCATGCACTTGCACGGCGCGGTCCGCGACGCGCCCGCACATTTCAGTGGCGAAGTACTTCGCGCACGACGCTTCGACGGACACGTCGCGGCCCTCGTCGCGGCGGCGCGCGGCGTCGAGCACCATGCATTCGGCGGCGTACAACTCGGCTTTGCTGTCGGCAAGCATGCCCTGAACGAGTTGGAATTCCGCGATCGGCTGCCCGAACTGGCGACGTTCCATCGCGTAGGCGAGGGCATCGCGCAACATGCGCTTCGCCGCGCCGACCGCGACCGCCGCAATGTGAATGCGACCCTTGTCGAGCGTTTTCATGGCCGTCTTGAAGCCGACGCCTTCCACGCCGCCGATCAGTTGACTGGCGCTCACGCGGCAGTTGTCGAAGATCACGTCGCTGGTATGCGCGCCGCGCTGGCCCATCTTGCGATCCGGCTTGCCGAGCGACAAACCCGGCGTATCGCGCTCGACGATGAACGCCGAAATGCCGCTCGCGCCCTTCGCGTCGCTGGTGCGGGCCATGACGGTGTAGATGCCCGCTTCCGGCGCGTTCGTGATGTAGCGCTTGGTGCCGTTGAGCACGTACGCGTCGCCATCGCGCCGGGCCGTGGTTTTGAGCGACGCGGCGTCCGAGCCCGAATCCGGCTCCGTCAGGCAGAACGAGCCGATCAGTTCGCCCGCCGCGAGCTTCGGCAGATAGTGCGCTTTCTGTTCTTCGGTGCCGTCGAGCAGAATGCCGATCGACCCGATGCCGTTGTTCGTGCCAATCACCGAGCGAAAGGCCGGCGACGTCTGCCCGAGCTCGAACGCGATGCGCACTTCCTCTTCCATCGTGAGGCCGAGGCCGCCGTATGCTTCCGGAATGGTGAGGCCGAACATGCCGATCTCGCGCATGGCGTCGATCAGGTCGGCGGGAATGGCGTCGGTTTCGTCGACTTCTGCTTCGCGCGGCACGAGCTTCTCGCGCACGAAGCGGCGAATGGTGTCTTCCAGGAGCGTTTGAGTTTCGGCGTCGCGGATCATGGCAAGGTCCTGTCGTGAGTCGAACGATCGTACGACATGCCGAGCCGTCGCACCACTAGGCCGAATGGCCGATGGTGAGCGGCATCCCGCGCCGCTACAATGCGTCCATGTCGAAAATCAAACACGTCTCCGAAACGCCTGCGACGCAATTCCTGCGCCGTCACAAGGTGGCGTTCGGCGAGCATCCGTACGATTACGTCGAGCATGGCGGCACCGAGGAATCGGCGCGGCAGCTCGGCGTGGACGAACATTCCGTGGTCAAGACGCTCGTGATGGAAGACGAGCACGCGAAGCCGCTCATCGTGCTGATGCACGGCGACCGCACCGTGTCCACGAAGAATCTCGCGCGGCAGACGGGCGCGAAGCGCATCGAGCCGTGTAAGCCGGAGGTGGCGAACCGGCACTCCGGCTATCTCGTCGGCGGCACGTCGCCGTTCGGCACGAAGAAGGCGATGCCGGTGTACGTCGAATCGAGCATTCTGGATCTGGACACCATTTATCTGAACGGCGGACGGCGCGGCTATCTCGTGAGCCTTAATCCCGCCGTGCTGACCGAACTGCTCGGCGCCAAGCCCGTCCAGTGCGCGAGCGTCGATTAGAATGCTGACCGCGCTTTCGCCCAGACTCGCCACGCTAGAAGAGAACCTATGATTGAACTGATCGTCGCCGTCGTGTCCTATCTGATCGGCTCGGTTTCGTTTGCCGTCGTCGTCAGCGCGGCGATGGGACTCGACGACCCGCGCTCCTACGGCTCGGGCAATCCCGGCGCGACCAACGTGCTGCGCACCGGCAACAAGCGCGCGGCCATCCTCACGCTGATCGGCGATGCCTTCAAAGGCTGGCTTCCGGTATGGCTCGTCGCGCACTTCGGCGCGCGCTTCGGTCTAGATGCAACGGGGCTCGCAACGTGCATCGCGCTGTCGGCCATCGCCGTGTTTCTCGGCCATCTGTATCCGATCTTCTTCAAGTTTCAGGGCGGCAAGGGCGTTGCGACGGCCGCGGGCGTGTTGCTCGCCATTCATCCGGTGCTTGGGCTCGCAACGCTGCTGACGTGGCTCATCATCGCGTTCTTCTTCCGCTATTCGTCGCTCGCGGCGCTCGTCGCTGCCGTGTTCGCGCCGTTGTTTCAGGTGTTTTTGTTCGGGCCGAGCCGCATCTCGCTTGCCGTGCTCGCGATGAGCGCGCTCTTGATCTGGCGGCATCGCGCGAATATTGCGAAGCTGCTGGCGGGCAAGGAAAGCCGCATCGGGGACAAGAAGAAGGCGGCGCAGTAAGCAACAAAAAAGCCGTTCCGGCATTGCGCGGAACGGCTTTTTGCATGGACTTGCGAGATCAGTCGCGGAAGTTATTGAAGTCGAGCGGCGTATCCGTCACTTCTTTCTTCAAGAGCGCGATGGTGCTCTGCAGATCGTCGCGCTTTGCGCCTTGCACGCGCACCGCATCGCCCTGAATGCTCGCCTGCACCTTGATCTTGCTGTCCTTCACGATCTTCACGACCTTCTTCGCCAGATCGCCCGACACGCCTTTCTTGATGGTGACGACCTGCTTCAGCTTGTCGCCGCCAATCTTTTCCTGCTTGCCGTAGTCCAGAAAGCGCACGTCGACGCCGCGCTTCGCGAGCTTCGACAGCAGCACGTCCTTCACCTGGCCGAGCTTGAAGTCGTCGTCGGCATAGAGCGTCAACTCGCGCTCTTTCTGCTCGACGCGTGAATCGGAACCCTTGAAGTCGAAGCGCGTCGAGATTTCCTTATTGGACTGCTCGATCGCGTTCTTCACTTCGATCATGTTTGCTTCGCTGACGACGTCAAACGATGGCATCTGTCTTCCCCTTCTTCGTTGGGCGAGGGCGGGCGCGGCGCGCGCACTCGCTATAATCACGGACCTGACGTCATTCTACCGACGCGCTTTGGTTTTCCCCAAGGCCGCTTCCAATCCAGCATTCGCCACGCGGTTCCCCATGTCCGACGCCTTCTTTCCCGCGCCCGCGCTTCTCGCGGATTACTCGCTGCGTCCGCACAACACGTTCGGCTTCGATGTTCGCGCGCGTCACGCGATGCAGATCGATAGCGTCGAAGCCGCCGCTGCGCTCGCCGCCGACGCGCGGATCGCCAACATGCCGCGCCTCGTCCTCGGCGGCGGCAGCAACGTCGTGTTGACGCGCGATTTCGAGGGCGTCGCGCTCGTCGTCGGCATCATGAACAAGCGCGTGATCGGCGAGGACGACGACGCATATCTGGTCGAAGCCGGCGCGGGCGAGAACTGGCACGCGTTCGTTGCATGGACGCTTGCACAGGGCATGCCGGGCCTCGAAAACCTCGCGCTGATTCCCGGCACCGTGGGCGCCGCGCCGATCCAGAATATCGGCGCATACGGGCTCGAAATGGGCGAGCGCTTCGAGCGGCTTCATGCGGTAGAGCTAGCGACGGGCGCGCGAGCCGAATTCGACCGCGATGCATGCGCGTTCGGCTACCGCGACAGCTTCTTCAAGCGCGCGGGGCGCGGGCGGTTCCTGATCACGTCAGTGGTATTCCGTCTGCCGAAAGCGTGGACGCCGCGCGCCGATTACGCGGACGTCGCGCGTGCGCTGGAAGGCGCGTCGTCCTGTGACGCGCGGGCCATCTTCGACGCCGTGATCGCCGTGCGTCGCGCAAAGCTGCCGGACTGGACCGTGCTCGGCAACGCGGGCAGTTTCTTCAAGAATCCGGTTGTCAGCGCAGAAGCGTTCGACGCGTTGCGCGCGCGCGAACCGGGTGTCGTTTCGTACGCGCAGCCGGACGGCAGCGTGAAGCTCGCGGCGGGCTGGCTGATCGACCAGTGCGGGTGGAAGGGGCGCGGCATCGGCGGGGCGGCCGTGCACGAGCGGCAAGCGCTGGTGCTCGTGAATCGCGGCGGCGCGACCGGCGCGCAAGTGCTCCAGCTCGCGGAAGCGATTAGAAGCGATGTGCTTGCGCGATTCGGCGTCGAGCTGGAGATGGAGCCGGTCGTCGTCTGAAAAAACGAACGCCGCCGGATACAACATCAGGCGGCGTTTTCGTGTGAGTAGAGCTCGTCAGTGGTTCAGCTTGCCGAGCAGCAGATATTCCATCAGCGCCTTCTGCACGTGCAGGCGGTTTTCCGCCTCGTCCCACACGACGCTCTGCGGCCCGTCGATCACTTCCGCGCTCACTTCCTCGCCGCGATGCGCCGGCAGGCAGTGCATGAAAAGGGCATCGGCGTTGGCGCGCGCCATCATGTCGGCATCGACGCAATAGTCCGCGAACGCCTTCTTGCGCGCCTCGTTCTCCGCTTCGAAACCCATGCTCGTCCACACGTCCGTGGTGACGAGATCCGCGCCCGCGCAGGCTTCGTTCGGATCGGCGAATTCTTCGTAGAACGGCGCGCTTTCAGGCGCCACCAGCGCGCGGTCGAGCTTGTAACCTTCCGGCGTGGACAGACGCAGCTTGAAGCCGAGAATCTGCGCGGCTTCGATCCACGTGTACAGCATGTTGTTGGCGTCGCCGACCCACGCGACGGTCTTGCCGTGAATCGGCCCGCGATGCTCGTAATACGTGAAGATGTCCGCGAGCACCTGACACGGATGGTATTCGTTGGTCAGCCCGTTGATGACCGGCACGCGCGAGTTCTCCGCGAATCGCTGGATGATGTCCTGCCCGAACGTGCGGATCATGATGATGTCCACCATGCGCGAAATGACCTGCGCCGCATCCTCGATCGGCTCGCCGCGCCCGAGTTGCGTGTCGCGCGTGCTCATGAACACCGCGTGACCGCCCAACTGGAAGATGCCCGCTTCGAACGAAAGGCGCGTGCGCGTGGAGTTCTTCTCGAAGATCATCGCAAGCGTGCGGTCGTGCAGCGGGTGGTACGTCTCGTAGTTCTTGAACTTGCGCTTCAGAATGCGGGCGCGTTCCAGCACGTACTCGTAATCGTCGAGCGAAAAATCCTTGAACTGAAGATAGTGGCGAATTTTCTTGGCGGTCATGAAACGCAAGCAGCGGCTTCGAACCGGGTGCGCGACTGCCGGAAGACGTCGCTCGACCGGACGGCGCCGCCATCGGGAGTGGGTTGGCGTTCGAGCATAAAGGATTTTGCGAGGTTTGACGAGGCGGCGAAAAGGCCGATAGACAGGCGCGCGAGCCTGTGTGCGCTGCGGAAAAAGGGGCGCTGCGGTATAATTGTCGGCGCTCGTTTCAACAACTCTGCAACACTCAGTAACGCTCAGCACCGTTTCACGCGCATGGTCGGCGTTGGCTCGCAAGAGTCCGCTTGGCGTTCTTTTGCGCTTGCGATCTCTTCGTGCTGCCGAGTCCGCCATCCAGTCGCGGTGGCGGGCGGTCCTCTTCGGCCGCTTCAAAGCGCCGCCCGGCGCTCGTGCCGGCCGGCGCGAGCGCCGCGTCAAGCGTGTGCATTCGCCGGTGCCGCCACCGGCCGACAAAAGGTATTGCTACATGGCTGAATCATCCCCTACCGAGTACTTCATACAAGGCATCACCAAGAGCGGGAGGAAGTTTCGGCCGAGCGACTGGTCGGAGCGCCTGTGCGGTGTCATGTCGGGCTTCGGGCCGAAAGCGAAAGGGCCGAACGCGCGCCTGCAATATTCCATCTACGTGCGCCCGACCATGATCGGCGACATCAAGGTCGTGATCGTCGATTCGCGTCTGCGCGACATCGAGCCGATGGCGTTCGACTTCGTGCTGAATTTCGCGAGGGACAACGACCTCGTGGTGACCGAGGCGTGCGAACTGCCGCCGCATCACGGCACGCAGACGCAGCAGCGTCGCTAGACCGAGAAGCCGCACGGTCGGCAGCAGGACGCAAAAAAGCCCGCGCAAGCGGGCTTTTTCGTTACAGCGCAGCGGAAACAGGAAGCCGTTCCGACGAGCGCGCGATGCTAAAAACCGCGAGCGCCCGCCGAAAACGAGCCGGAATTACTGGGCTGCGGGAGCCTGCAGACCCTTGATGGCTGCAGCCAGGCGGCTCTTGTGACGAGCGGCCTTGTTCTTGTGGATGATCTTCTTGTCCGCGATGATGTCCATCGTCTTGACCGACGACTTGAACACTTCGGCGGCCTTGGCCTGATCGCCGGCTTCGATAGCCTTGCGAACTGCCTTGATGGCCGTGCGGAACTTCGAGCGCAGCGCCGAGTTGTGCGAGTTGGCCTTGGCGGCCTGACGGGCGCGCTTGCGAGCTTGTGCGGTATTTGCCATGACGGTTCCTTATCCTGTTTCTGCTGTTACTTGTCGGAGCGGGCTTCACCTTCTGGCCCGGCGGGCCGGAAGCGGTGATGGATGCGCGCTGCCTTTGATCTGAAATTCCGGTTAGCGATTCAGCGGTTAAGCCATTCGCCCGGAAACCTGAGACGCCCAAGCTGGACGCCTTTGGAACACTGCCGACAGAGCCGGAAGTCGCGAAAAGCACGCCGGCGCTTCAAGTCAGACTTCCGCCGGATTCCCGTTTCGGGCGCAATTTCGCCAGAACCGGCCGTCGAAACCCGCGATTATAGCAAGTGAAGACGAGATATGACAAGCGCGACGGTGTCGGCGGCACGCCGCGCCCGCGCCGCCACGAATTTGGTGCAATCCGTCAATCTCGCGCCGTTGCGCGCCAGCGTTACGGGAGCGCGTCATCTGCGGCCCGTATAATAAGCGCCCCATGAATCTATTCCGAGCCCTCCTGACGGTCAGCGGCTTCACGCTGCTGTCGCGCGTGACCGGCCTGATCCGCGAAACGCTGATCGCCCGAGCCTTCGGCGCCAGTCTCTACACCGACGCGTTTTACGTCGCGTTCCGCATTCCAAACCTGCTGCGGCGCCTCTCCGCGGAAGGCGCGTTCGCGCAGGCGTTCGTGCCGATCCTCGCCGAGTTCAAGAACAGCAAGGGCCACGATCCGACCAAGGCGCTCGTCGATGCCATGTCGACCGTGCTGACGTGGGGTCTCGTCGTGCTGTCGCTCGCCGGCATGGCGGGCGCGAGCTGGGTCGTGTTCGCGGTCGCGTCGGGACTGAAGCACGACGGCGCGGCGTACGGCCTCGCCGTCGAGATGACGCGGATCATGTTCCCGTACATCATCTTCATTTCGATGACGACGCTCGCCTCGGGCGTTCTGAACACGTACAAGCAGTTCTCGCTGCCCGCGTTTGCGCCGGTTCTGCTGAACGTGGCGTTCATCTTCGCGGCGGTGTTCGTCGCGCCGCACATGAAAGTGCCGGTGTACGCGCTCGCCTACGCGGTGATCGCGGGCGGCCTGCTGCAATTCCTCGTGCAACTGCCCGGCTTGAAGAAGATCGACATGATGCCGGCTGTCGGCCTGAACTTCCGGCGGGCGCTCGCGCATCCGGGCGTCAAGCGCGTGGTCGCGAAGATGGTGCCCGCGACGTTCGCGGTGTCGGTCGGGCAGCTGAGCCTCATCATCAACACGAATATCGCGTCGAATATCGGGCAGGGCGCGGTGTCGTGGATCAACTACGCCGACCGCCTGATGGAATTCCCGACCGCGCTGCTCGGCGCGGCGCTCGGCACCATTCTTCTGCCGAGCCTCTCGAAAGCGCACGTCGACGCCAACGCCGACGAATACTCGGCGCTCCTCGACTGGGGCTTGCGCATCACCTTCCTGCTGGCCGCGCCCAGCGCGGTCGCGCTTTTCTTCTTCGCCGAGCCGCTCACCGCGACGCTCTTTCACTACGGCAAGTTCGACGGTCATTCGGTTGTGATGGTGGGCCGCGCGCTGTCGGCGTACGGCATCGGCCTTATCGGGCTGATCCTCATCAAGATTCTCGCGCCCGGTTTCTACGCGAAGCAGGACATCAAGACGCCGGTGAAGATCGCCGTCGGCGTGCTGATCATGACGCAGGTGAGCAATTACATCTTCGTGCCGATTTTCTCGCACGCGGGGTTGACGCTGTCCATCGGCCTCGGCGCGCTCGCCAACGCGCTGCTGCTTTTCATCGGCTTGCGCCGCCGCGGGATTTATCAGCCGTCTCCGGGCTGGACGCGCTTTTTCGTGCAGCTGGTCGGCGCGTGTCTCGTGCTCGCCGGCGTGATGCACTGGGTGTCGGCCAATTTCGACTGGATTGCCATGCGCGCGACACCCTTCGCACGAATCATGCTGCTCGGAGCTAGCCTGGTTGTGTTCGCGGGACTGTATTTCGGTATGCTTTCCGCAATGGGCTTCAAATACGCTTACTTCAAGAGACGAGCGCATTGATGACGACGACGCGTATCCTCGACTATTTCTCGGCCCTGATGGCCGACGACGAGAGCCTGCCGCTCACGGAGGCCGCGCTGTCGCTCGCGCAGGACGCCTATCCGGACGTCGACATGCAGGCGGTGCTCGCGGAACTGGACGAACTGGTCGTGCGCGCGCGCCGCCGCATGCCCGAGGACGCGGATGTCAAACAGCGCGTCGAGGCGCTCAATCGCTATTTCTTCCGCGAGCTGGGTTTCTCCAGCAACCTGAACGACTATTACGACCCGGACAACAGCTATCTGAACGCGGTGCTGCGGCGTCGGCGCGGCATCCCGATTTCGCTTGCCGTCATCTATCTGGAAATGGCCGAGCAGCTTGGGTTGCCGGTGCAGGGCGTGTCGTTTCCGGGGCATTTCCTGTTGCGCGTCGCGACGCCCGGCAGCGATCTCATGCTCGATCCGACGACCGGCCAGTCGCTCTCCGAAGCGCAAATGGTCGAAATGCTGGAGCCGTATGTGCAGCGCGTCGGCGAATCGATCGGCAGCGCGTTGCGCGTGCTGTTGCAGCCCGCGACGCGCCGCGAAATCGTCGCGCGGATGCTGCGCAACCTCAAGAGCATCTATCTTCAGACGGAGCGTTGGCAGCGTCTGCTTGCCGTGCAGCAGCGGCTGGTGATCGCGCTGCCGGACAGCATCGAGGAAGTGCGCGATCGCGGCTTCGCGTACGCGCGGCTCGACTATTTGCGCCCGGCGCTCGAAGACCTTGAGCGCTATCTGGAAGACCGCCCCGACGCGGTGGATGCCACCGTCGTCGAGTCCGAGCTGCACGATCTGCGACTGCGCACGCAGGAAAACGGCGACTGAGCCGAGATTCAAGGGGCGCGCTTATTTCGGCTGCATGCGGATTGCGCCGTCGAGGCGGATCACTTCGCCGTTGAGCATCGGGTTGTCGAAGATCTGCTTGACCAGCATCGCGAATTCGTCCGGCTTGCCGAAGCGCGAAGGGAACGGCACCATCGCGCCGAGCGCCGTCTGCACGTCGGGCGGCATGCCGAGCAGCATCGGCGTTTCGAAGATGCCCGGCGCAATCGTCATCACGCGAATGCCGCTGCGCGCGAGATCGCGTGCGACCGGCAGCGTCATGCCTACGACGCCGCTTTTGGACGCCGCATACGCCGCCTGCCCGATTTGCCCGTCGAATGCCGCGACCGACGCCGTATTCACAATCACGCCGCGTTCGCCCCCGCCGTTCGGCTCGTTCTTCGACATCGCGTTGGCCGCGAGCCGGATCATGTTGAACGTGCCGATCAGATTGACCGCGACGACCTTGCTGAACAGATCGAGCGGGTGAGGGCCGTCGCGCCCGACCGTCTTCGATGCCGGCGCGATGCCTGCGCAGTTCACGAGGCCGCGCAGCGTGCCGAGCTTCGTCGCGGCATCGACGGCGCGCTGTCCGTCGTCTTCGCGGCTCACGTCGCACTTCACGAACACGCCGGACAATTCACGCGCAAGCGCTTCGCCCGCAGCTTCGTTCATGTCGGCGATCACGGGCTTGCCGCCATTGCCCGCGACGACGCGCGCGGTCGCCGCGCCCAGACCCGACGCGCCGCCCGTGATCAACACGACGTTGTCCTTCATCTCCATGTGTCTTCTCCTTGTAGTGTGGCCCTCGCGGGCGACGCGTCGATTGTAGCCAACGCGTTGCCGCGAGCGCGCATAAAAAAACCCGCTCGTTCGGAGCGGGTTTCTTGGATGCTCGGCTGCCTTACTTCAGCGCAGCGAACACGCGATCGCGGATTTCATCGACACTGCCGGAACCCGAAATGCGCCGGTATTGCGGCGCCTTCAGGCCGTCTTCGGTCGCGCCCGACTTCGCCCAGTCGTTGTAATACGCGATGAGCGGCTTCGTCTGCGCGTCGTACACGTCCAGACGCTTGCGCACGGTCCCTTCCTTGTCGTCCTCACGCTGGATCAGCGGCTCGCCGGTCACGTCGTCCACCATGTCGTTCTTCGGCGGATTGAACGTGACGTGATACGTGCGCCCCGACGGCGCATGCACGCGACGCCCGCTCATGCGGGTGATGATTTCGTTGAAGGGCACGTCGATTTCAAGCACATAGTCGATCACGACGCCCGCGCTCTTCATGGCTTCCGCCTGCGGAATGGTGCGCGGAAAGCCGTCGAACAGATAACCGTTGGCGCAGTCGCTTTCCCGCAGCCGCTCCTTCACCAGATTGATGATGAGCAGGTCCGGCACGAGTTCGCCCGCGTCCATGTAGCGCTTCGCCTCGACGCCGAGCGGCGAGCCCGCTTTCACGGCGGCGCGCAGCATGTCGCCGGTGGAGATCTGCGGAATGCCGAATTTCTCCTTGATGAAGTTTGCCTGGGTGCCCTTGCCCGCGCCGGGTGCGCCCAACAGGATCAAACGCATGGTGATATCTCCGAATCGTCTAGAAACCGCTGGCGCGAGGTTCGTGACATCCGGCGGCGACGCTCGGGCGGCGTCGACGACAGGCGGCGCGGCCGATTCGACAGGCAGCGCGGCACCCGCGGACAGCGGCGCAACGTTGAGCGTGGCGCTGACCGGAAGGCTCGCGCAATCGCTTGATTATGCCACGCCTCATTACGATCGCGGCCGTGATAGCGATTATGGAAACCGCTAAGACGCCCGTCGTGCGGGCGTTTGGCGGGGTATACACCGGTTGCGCGATGCGTTCAGTTCGCGCGTGGAAACAGCGCCTGCACGCGCGCGAGATCCGCGGGCGTATCGACGCCGGGCGGCGGCGCGTCTTGCGTGACAAGCACCGCGATGCGCTCGCCGTGCCACAGCGCGCGCAATTGTTCGAGGGCTTCGGCCGCTTCGATGGGCGCTTGAGCGAGCGCCGGAAAGGCGCGCAGAAACTTCGCGCGATAGGCGTAGAGGCCGATATGCCGCAGCACGTTGTCCGGCACGGCGGGCAGCGCACACAGCGCGGCGACGTCGGGCCAGTGCGGCTGCCATGCATCGCGCGACCACGGAATCGGCGCGCGGGAGAAGTAGAGCGCGACGCTTTTCGCATCCAGCGCGACCTTCACCACGTTCGGATTGAAGACGTCGGCGGGATCGTGAATGGGATGCGCGGCCGTGGCGATTGCGCATTCGCCGTGCGCCGCGAGATGCGCGGCGACATTGCGCACGAGTTGCGGGTCGATCAGCGGTTCGTCGCCCTGCACGTTCACGACGATGGTTTCGTCGCTCCAGTTCAGGCGCATGGCGACTTCGGCGAGACGGTCGGTGCCGGTCGGATGATCGCTGCGCGTGAGCATCACTTCGATGCCGTGATCGCGCGCCGCTTCGACGACGAGATGCGAGTCCGTCGCGACGAGCACGTGACTCGCGCCCGACTCGCGCGCCCGCTCGGCGACGCGCACGACCATCGGCTTGCCGCCGAGATCGGCGAGCGGCTTGTTCGGCAGCCGCGTGGACGCGAGACGCGCGGGAATGACGGCGATGAACGGCACGGACATGATGATGACTTCAGAGGTCGCCGACCGGCTTCAGCGGCGTGACGGGCGTGCCTTCGACCGTCTGGCGCGCTTCGTCCACGAGCATCACCGGAATGCCGTCGCGAATGGGGTACGCGAGTTTGTCCGCGTTGCAGACGAGCTCCTGTGCCGCGCGGTCGTAGTTGAGCGGGCCCTTGCAGATCGGGCAGACGAGGATTTCAAGCAGACGTGCGTCCACGGAGTTTCTCCACAACGAGAGCGATGAGGCGAGAGCTGAGCACGGCTTGCACGGGAACGACCCAGATGCGCGCGTCGCGCCAGGCCCCGAATTTTACTGCATCCTTTTCCGTGATCAGGATCGCGTCCGCTTCGACCGAGGCGAACGGATTCTCGCGGTACGCGTAGTGATCGGGGAAGGCGCGCGTCGTCGGCGCGATGCCCGCCGCGCGCAGCGTCGCGAAAAAACGCTCCGGCGAGCCGATGCCGGCCGCCGCGACCACTTTCTCGCCGGCGAACTGCGCGAGCGGACGGCGCACCGACGGATCGTCGAGCAGCCACGCGTCGCCGGGTTCGAGGTCGAGCGCGAACGTGTTCGGCCACGGCGGCAGCGTGCGGTCGTAGGGACTGTTGATGAGCGTGGCATCGCGATGACGCGACATCGGCTCGCGCAAGGGACCTGCGGGCAGCAGGAAGCCGTTGCCGCCCAGCCGGTCGTCGAACACGACGAGCTCGAACACGCGCGCGAGGCGATAGTGCTGCAGGCCGTCGTCGCTCACGATCACGTCCACATTCGCATGCGCGTTCAGCAAGGCGCGCGCGGCGGCGACGCGGTCCGGGCAGACGAACACCGGCGCGTGCGTGCGGCGCGCGATCAGAAGCGGCTCGTCGCCGACCTGTGCGGCGATGCTCGCGGGCGTCACGCTCGTCGGCTCGGCGACCTTCGCGCCGTATCCGCGGGAGACTACGCCCGGCTGGAAGCCTGCGGCCCGCAGCGCCTCGACGAGCGCGATGACGGTGGGCGTCTTGCCCGTGCCGCCGACGGTCACGTTGCCGACGACGACCACCGGCACGC
Source organism: Caballeronia sp. SL2Y3 (assembly GCF_022879575.1). Classification (NCBI taxonomy): domain Bacteria; kingdom Pseudomonadati; phylum Pseudomonadota; class Betaproteobacteria; order Burkholderiales; family Burkholderiaceae; genus Caballeronia; species Caballeronia sp. SL2Y3. Next base: position 2,186,434 of record NZ_CP084260.1, on the reverse strand, counting down.
CGACATCGACGCGCTTCATCCAGCCCAGGTCGAAGAGCGCGCGGCGCGTCGCGGCGATCGCGCCGAATACGCACGCAAAGGGCGTCAGCGCCCACGCGACGCCGCCGCGCCGGCGCCATTCGCGGGCGAGGAAGTTTTCGATCGGCGGCTTGAAATCAGACATGGACCGCCTTCGCGCGGACGGCATCCAATGCGCAAAAACGCGGGAACGATGTCGGGTACGGCAGGGCGCGCAACGGCAACTCCTTCGATTTCGGTATGCGTTGAACGGTTCGACCGGCGGTGCGCGTTCAAAGGTCCTGAACGACCTCGGAACCTTGCGAGCCGGTGCACGACCCGGCACTCTAGCGCGCGAACGCGCTCTTCGCCAGTCGGTGCGGCCGTTCGCGGCGTGGATTCAGACTGTGGATAACTCTGTGAAGAACTTGGCGTTCAAAAAGGCGAAATCGGCTTCAGGAAACAGTTGCTTCGGGAATTTGCCGGAGTTGCTTTGAGAAACCGTGTGGAATCATAGACTTGCCACGAACTCATGGGCGTCCGGCGGGCGCCTGAAGGCGGCGTCGGTAAGTTCTTCTGTGTGGACACTTGCTACACTGGCGGGGCCTTGCCTGGCGGACCGCGCCGGGCGACGCGCCTCTCATCCGATCCGAACCATGACTCCCGATTCCTTGCCGACGCCAGGCGGCGACGCCGTTATCCCCGTTTCCGTGCTCAACCGTGCGATCGGCACGATGCTGGAGCGGTCGTTTCCGCTCGTCTGGGTATCGGGCGAAGTCTCGAACTTCACGCGCGCCGCGAGCGGCCACTGGTACTTTTCGATCAAGGACGCCAACGCGCAGATGCGCTGCGTGATGTTCCGAAGCCGCGCGCAGTACGCCGAGTTCGTGCCGCGCGAAGGCGACAAGATCGAAGTGCGCGCGCTCGTCACCATGTACGAGCCGCGTGGCGAATTGCAACTGAGCGTCGAAGCGGTGCGGCGCACGGGGCAGGGGCGCCTGTACGAAGCCTTTCTGCGGCTCAAGGCGCAACTGGAGAGCGAAGGTCTCTTCGCCGCCGAGCGCAAGCGACCGCTGCCGACGCATCCGCGCGGCATCGGCATCGTCACGTCTTTGCAGGCCGCCGCGTTGCGCGACGTGCTGACGACGCTCGCGCGCCGCGCGCCCCACGTGCCGGTGATCGTGTATCCGGGGCCGGTGCAGGGCACGGGCGCGGGCGCGAAACTCGCGGCGATGGTCGAAGCAGCCAACGCACGGCGCGAAGTCGATGTGCTGATCGTGTGCCGCGGCGGCGGGTCCATCGAAGATTTGTGGGCGTTCAACGAGGAAGTGCTCGCGCGAGCGATCGCGGCGAGCGACCTGCCCGTGGTGAGCGGCGTCGGTCACGAGACGGACTTCACGATTGCCGATTTCGCCGCCGATGTCCGCGCGCCCACGCCGACCGGCGCGGCCGAACTCGTGAGTCCGCAGCGCGTGCTGTTGCTGCGAGAGCTCGATCATCGCCACGCGGCGCTCGCGCGCGCCTTCGGCCGCACGATGGAGCGTCGCGCGCAGCAACTCGACTGGCTCGCGCGCAGGCTCGTGAGTCCCGCCGAGCGGCTCGCGCGGCAGCGTGTGCATCTGCGCCAACTGGCAAGCCGTCTCGCAACAGCAGGCGCGCGGCCCGTGCGCGATGCCCGCGCGCACTTCGCGCTCGTGCGGTATCGCTTCGAGCGCAGGCGGCCGGATGTCGCCGCGCAGACCGAGCACGTGCTGCGGCTCGCGCAGCGCCTGAAAAGCGCGAACGAGCGTCGTCGCGAGCGTGAGAAGGCGTGCGTGTCGGAACTCGCGGCGCGCTTGCAGGTGCTCAGTCCGCAGCGCACGCTGGAACGCGGTTATGCCGCGCTCATCGACACGCAGACGGGCCGCGCGCTGCGCGCGCCGAACGCGCTGAAGCCCAAACGCGCGCTCACGGTCCACCTTGCGCAAGGCTCGGCGGATGTCGTTCTCGCCGACGTTCAGCCGCGCCTGTCCGACGAATTCTGACGCGCTTTGCGCTCGCTCCACGGCGTAATTTCGACGTGGCGCGAGGCGCGGCCGCGAGCACTTTTTACGCCGCTTCTGGCGGTATGAATGCGATCTTCCTCATAAAGGCGGGCGGTTTGCGGGGTTATCCCAACTCGCCTACAATCCATTGCTCCACTGCTTCACTCCTCAAAGTCCCACAATCCACATAGAAAGGAAGCTCGCAATCATGGAACATACGCTCCCGCCGCTGCCGTTCGACAAGAACGCGCTTGCTCCGCACATGTCGGAAGAAACGCTCGAGTTTCACTATGGCAAGCACCACCAGACCTATGTGACCAAGCTCAACGAGCTGATCAAGGGCACTGAATTCGAGAACATGCAGCTCGAAGAGATCGTGAAGAAGTCGTCGGGCGGCGTGTTCAACAACGCAGCTCAGACGTGGAATCACACGTTTTTCTGGAACAGCCTGTCGCCGAACGGCGGCGGCGCTCCGACCGGCGCGCTGGCCGACGCGATCAACGCGAAATACGGCTCGTTCGACAAGTTCAAGGAAGAGTTCGCGAAGGTCGCCGTGGGCACATTCGGCTCGGGCTGGACGTGGCTCGTGAAGAAAACGGACGGCTCGCTCGATATCGTCTCGACCAGCAACGCCGCGACGCCGCTGACCACCGACAGCAAGCCGCTCGTCACGCTGGACGTGTGGGAGCACGCGTACTACATCGACTATCGCAATGCGCGTCCGAAGTTCATCGAGGCATTCTGGAACATCGCGAACTGGGACTTCGCTTCGAAGAATTTCGGCGCGTAAGTCAGTGGCGCTGACCAGATAGCGCTGGTAAGTGCCGCAAAGTTCGTTGGATGTTAAGTATTTGAAAGCCCTCCGTGCGAGGGCTTTCTTGTTTTCCGGGGTCGGCGCAGGACAAGGCGCGCATGATCTCATTCGCTGTGCTGAACTCTGCGACGGCGCCACGATAGGTCCCGCAATCCAACTGGCTTCGCCGCCGGATTGCGTCTATAACGACAAATTGCAGTGACGACATGCCGGCCGACGCGAATCGATTGCGACGAGAGCCGGTTATGACAATGCCGCGAAATCGCGCGGCGCGCTCGCTCCCCGATGGCTGTCTGAATAATCGCCGACCCATACCGTGGCAGATGAGTGAGTCAGTGTGTCCGATTGGGTCGCCTCGCTTCCTCTATACAGTGAAGTGCAGAAGTTGTTCGATACGACTCTCGTGGTTTCCTGTTGCCCCAGGCGATAGCTTCCGTCACCAGAAGTTCAACCTCGCGCAAGCCATGACGATCCCATTCGACAGTCAGGAAACGATTCCGAACTCCCGTTCGACGAGGAAGACTGATGTCGACAAGCTGTCGCAATTGCGCGACGTCCGTAAGGACGGCCGTTTTCTGCAATGAGCAAAACGGTGCCGGTCGGATCGGTCGAGACAGCCCAGAGGCTCAGCAGTACTAAGCCTCCAACCACGCAACAAGGGCTCGGTTGGCGCGGCTGGGCGGCCTTGGTGACTGGGCTTAGTCTGCTGTCCATAGCGATTACCGGTTTTACGATCGACAATAACAATATCTTCCACTTGCCGATCCTCGAGGGCCTGTGGCGCGAACCGCAGTTCGCACACGATGCCTTCATTCAGTCTCTACGTTATTTCGCCTCCGAATTCTGGCTCCTGCAAGCGGGCATCGCCGACGACAGCAATGTGCTGAAGTTTTTCCTGCCGTGGCTGTTCGTTTCTCGACTGGTTTTCTTTGCAGGCATCGGCTCATGGATCGATGTTCTGGGTCTCAAAGGGCGAACTCAGACGCTGATTTTCATGCTGCTGAGCGCGGTCATCGGCTTGCTGCGCGGGGTATCTTTCGCCGGAGAGGGCGGAATCGTCATTAGTTCTTTCACCCACTCCGAACTCGGCAATGGCTTGAGCCTGATTGCGCTGTCGCTCGTGTGGCGCCAACGTTATGGCTGGGCGCTGACCTTTGCGGGGCTGGTATTCGCGCTCAACATCTTCATGGCCGTCTGGCTTGCGCCGCTCATCGCGACGATGGTCTGGCTGCAATGGCGCGAACAAGGACTCTCCATCGGCCGCCTCGCGCGCAGCAGTTGGCCCGGCTTGCTAGCGTGTGTCGTGCTGGCCCTCCCGGTGTTGGCCAACCTCGCGCACAATCCGGAATTGGGAAGACGACCCGATTACGATTTCCGAGTCTTTCTGCTCGAGCATTGGCCCGATCATTTTCTGGCGATGCACTTGGCAGTCAGGGAGTACGCAGGCTTTGCGGTCGTTATTGCGACGGCCTTGGTGTCGGCATCGCAGTTGCCGCGAGATCAGGCGCGGCTCATCTACGCGCTGACGGGTGTATTGCTGGCGATCTGGGCGGTCGGCGCGGCGCTGCCGCTGATCACATCCTCGCCCACGCTGTTCAACCTTCACCTGCTGCGCTCGACGACGTATCTGCAGATACTGGCCGGACTCGCGCTCGCAGCCCTCATCACGCGATGGATGACGTCACCGAGGCAGGCGGATCGCTTTTTATGGGCGCCTGTCCTGACGTGTTCGGCGGTTGCCAGCCCCTTCGGCGCCACGATGCTGTTTCCGGTGCTCGTGGGGCGCAAATTCTGGAACCCCGGTGCGCGTCTCGCGAGCCCGATCGTGGCGGCTTTGCTGTTGACCGTGACTGCTGCGGGAACCGTCGCCCTCATCGTCAAGCAATATCGCCGCGTTTCATACGCCGCCGCAGAACGCTCACACTGGCTCGCCGTCGCTGGCTGGGCGAAAGCCCATACACCGCCCGATACGGTTTTCCTCTTGCCGGTGATGCGGCTCCACGATCGCAGCCCTCTCCCGGCGGCGCCATCGCGCATGACGGATCTGCTGGTCGGCAGCGAGGTATTTCCCACGATGTCGCATCGCCAGGTATGGATCATGGGCAAATACGGCGCGGCGGCGCTATGGCAGCCGAGCTATTACCCTATCTGGCACGAGCGGATGCTGGGGAGTATCCGTGCCGCAAGCCTTGCCGAACGCATGGCCTACGCCCGAAGCCACGCTATCGGCATGGTGGTGGATGATTGCGGCGTCGCCGGCAGTCATGTTCCGGTCTACCGGTCCGGCAAGCTCTGCGTCTTTTCATCGAATCAAATCGGGAATAGTCGATGACCGACGGCAGGCGGTCGCATCGGAGGTGAAAGGCGGCAGTGGCCTCCGCTGTACCGGGCGTTTCCCAGGCCCGCCGCCGACGGCACGGCCAACGGCACGCAGAGCGCCTGCACGTTCACGGGCAGCTTCAAGCCACGCGCAACCGGCAAGCATCTGCTCGACGGAACGCTGAATTTCAGCGGCGCGTTGTGCGGTCTCAACAACGTGTCGATGCCCGTCGAAGCGACGGTCGTGAATGGCTTGCCGACCGAGGTCGGCGTGACGCCGCAGCGGGATCAGGCGTTTTATCTGGCGGCGCAGTAGGGGTGGTGTCATTGCGGGCCGAGGGGCGGTGCACGCTAAACCAAAGCCTCGGCTGACGCAATCGAGTTGATGCCATCAGCAACGCCGCAAGCGGCCATTCATGCGTTCATCCACGCCCGCTCGATAAAATAGCGGTCTTTTTCTGCACCACCGCTTCATCATGAAACGCTTCGCTGCCCTCTGCCTCGCGGCGTGGACTTCCGCCGCGCTGCTTTACTACGGACGACACTCCGCCGCGCTCATCGTGCTGTCGGGTGTGCTCGCGCTGGCGGCGTTCGATCTTCTGCGCCCGGAATCGAACGAAACCGCGTGACGCCGCCGGTCGCGAAATATCGCGCGACGAGCAGCGCGTACAGCAGCCAGACCGCGACCGTGTAGCTCGCGCCGCGCGACGCGAACGCCATTACCGCAATCGCGAAGCTCGCGAGCATCAGTTCGACGCGCGGTGCGACGAGCGAGAGCCGCGCGCCGGGCCGCTCGAACGCCGTGCCGAACAGAATGCACACCGGGATCAGCGCAACGACCAGATGCACCGGCTCCAGCATCGGGGATGCGACGAGCATCGTCATCGTGGCGAGCGCGAAGTCGATGCGGCGATCCGCGTGGCGCCGCACCACCAGCACCACGGCCAGCGTGCAGACAACCGAGGCGGTGGCGATCCATACCGCGCCGAGCAGCGTCTGCGACGCGCTCATGCCCACGATCTCAATCACCGTTTGCAGGCCGCCGCGCAGCGCAACGTTGATCGGCGCGCCGCCGAGCATCAGGTTCTGCGCATTGAGGCGCGGCATGTCGGACACGATGTAATGCCAGATCGCATAAAAGCCGAGCATCCACGCCGTAATCGCCGTCAGCACGACTAACGTGATGAACGTGAAGAGGGCAGTGCGCCATTCGCGTCGCAAGAGCAGAAGACCCGCAATCGCGACGGGCGTCACCTTCAGCGAGATCGCCGCGCCGAGGAACACGCCCGCGAGCCCGCGATTACCGCGATCCATGAAGAAGAACGTCGCTGCGAGCAGGAAGAACAGCAACTCGTTCGACTGGCCCCAGTACACATCGTCGAAGAACGGGCGGCTCAACAGCGCGAGCGCGACGATCAGCAGCACGACGCCGCGATCCGCGCCCCGATACGCGAGCTTCGCGATCATCGCGACGCCCAGCGCGAATAGCACCAGCGATCCGCCGACCCACACGCCCTTCGCCGCGAGCGACGAGAGCGCGCCGAGCGGCGAGAACAGCCACGCGAATTGCGGCGGATACGCATAGAACACGTCCATGCCGGTATCGCGGGCCCCGATGGATCGCATGAATGCGACGAGGCTCGCGTGATCGTAGAGCACCGTCGCATCGGCAGGATGGCGCAGCACGGTCGTGAACGCGTACAGGTAGTAGTTGAAGTCGCTGAACGCATTCGCGGGATCGGCGCGGAACTGCGCGTAGACGTGCGGCACGCGCGCCGCGATCATCGCCAGTGCAACGACGATCAGCGCCGTCGAAATCGCGCCGAGACTCGGCGCGGACTTGCCCGTGGCAGCCCGTGAAATCAGCATGACAGTATCCCCGATACGACTTCTTCTATTTGATATTCGCGCAGCTCAGGCCGTGGCCGGAGCGGGCGCGTAAAGCAGCAGAACGCTTGCGATCAACAGCGCCGCGCCGGCAAGCGTGCGCAGCGACATGGCTTCGCCGAGCACGACGCCGAAGAGCATGATTTCGAGTATCGTCACCGCGACCATCAGCGGATAGGCGACGCTCAGTTCCACGCGCCGCAGCGCGAGCGCGTACAGCACGAAGCCCGCGCCGTAAGCGCCGATCGCCCCGAGCCGGTAGATGAGCGCGCGGGGCTCCATGCCGAACACAAGCGCGTGGCCGCTCGCCGGCAACGTGCCCGCGAGACGCAGCAAGATACTCGCGAGCGCGCTGCACGTGCCGCTCAGAAGAAGCGTGATGTATTGCATGAAGCGCAGTTAGGTTGGGAGCTAGATCGCCGCGACGATCGTGGCGATGCATAGACAGATGACGAGAAGGCTCAGGCGGTTCTTGATCGCGTAGACGATCGGGTCGTCGTGCATCTCGCCGCGAAATGCGAGCATCCACACGCGACTCACCCAGTACAGCAGAAGCCCGAAGAGCACCCATAGCGCGTGCGGATGCCGATACAGGAGCCGCACGTCCGACGAGTTCAGATACAGCGCCAGCACCAGCACGGCGACGTAGCCCGACGCGGTGCCGAACGACCGCAGAATGCCCAGATCCTGCGTGACGTAGCCGCGCCCGGCCGCCGAGACCTTGCCGTCGCGCAAGAGGGCGTCGAGTTCGGTGTAACGCTTGACCATCGCGAGGCTCAGGAAGATGAGCACCGAGAACATGATGAGCCAGTCCGACAGCAGGATATCGGCCGCCGCGCCGCCCGCGATCACGCGCGACGTATAAAGCGCGGCGAGCGTGAACACATCCACCAGCATCAGGCGCTTGAGCTTGAACGAATACGCGAGCGTCACGATGAAGTAGCCGCCGAGCACCAGCTGGAAGTTGGGCGCGAGTTGCCCGGCAAGCGCGGCGGACGCGACGAGCAGCGTCACCGTGAGCGCCATGCCGTAGGTCAGCGGCAACTGGCCGGACGCGAACGGCCGATTGCGCTTCTTCGCATGGCGACGGTCCGAGTCGAGATCGAGCATGTCGTTCAGCAGATACACCGCAGAGGCGCAGAAGCTGAACGAGAAGAACGCCAGCGTTTCGTCGAGCAGCATCGCCGGATCGATGAAGCGGTGCGACGCGAGAAGCGGCACGAAAATCAGCAGGTTCTTCACCCACTGGTACACGCGCATTTCCTTGAGCGTCAGGCGAACGAGCGAGCGCTTTTCCTCGAAGAAGACGATCGTCTTATTCACCTTCTCCGCCGCCGCCGCGATGTGCCGGTTGCCGACGACGATCGCCTGCCGCGACGCCTTCCAGACCGGCACGTCGGCGAGCGCGTTGCCGCAGTAATCGAAACCGTGCGCGCCGAATTCCTCGGTGAGCGCGCCGGCCTTGTTGCTGCCTTTGAGGTTGTGCGCGTGGTCGCTCGCGAGCACGCCCGTGAAGATGCCGAAGTGCTTGGCGATCTGTTCTGCGAACTGTCTGTTCGACGCGGTGCAGAGATAAAGGTCGCGCCCCGATTGACGCTGCTCCCGCAGATATTCGACGAAACGCGCGTTATACGGCAGCACCGACACGTCGATGGCCACGCGCTCCGCAATCTGCGCCTTCAGATACGCCTTGCCGCGCAGGAGCCAGACGAAGCAGTGGAAAATGTAGACCGGATTCTTCTTGACGAGCACGAGGAACGATTCGACCAGCAGATCGGTGGCGGTCAGCGTGCCGTCCAGATCGACGCACAGGGGAACGCTAGCTTCGGCCATGATTTCCTCGTTGCGATCATTCGTCGTGAGATTCGGGCGAGCGCCGCCGAACCGTTTGCGTACAGAATAACGAGGGCTCTTTTTCCAGCTCTGTGCGTTAGGGCACTCGTGTCGCGCGCCCGAGACAGTACGGTATGTGTTTCCCCTAAGTTTTGCGAGTTGTTTGGGACCACTTGCTTTCAGGGACGGATGCGGCGCTGTTAAGTAAGCGCCGCATCGAAAGAAAGGCTTCTCAGCGGCGCTTCGGCACGCCTTCCCAGTTGATGTCGACGCACAGCACCTGGAGCCCGTAAGGCGTTTGCGCCGCGATGGACGCCGTCACGCACAGATGCGCCTCGTTGATCGACAAATAGGGCGCCGTCAGATGCACGCGCCCCGGCGCGCGCAGCGCTTCGATGAAATAGGGCCGGCGTTCCCAGCTCGCGCCTTCCGAATGCAGCAGCGGGCTGAAGCGCTTCGCGCGCTGCGACGTGCGCACCACGGGCACGACGTTGTCGCCGATCTGCCGGCCCGCGTGGTCGAGCAGGAAACAGCGCGCGGTGTCGGCAAGTTGCAGCAATTCGCTCGTGGCGGCGGCGAGCGCCTCGCCTTCCATCAGCTTGACGGCGGCGCGTTCCAGTCCGCTCACGTACGGTTCGAGCCGCGCGGCCTGCGCGCGCTCGCGTGCCGCGACCCGTTCGCGCGATGCCGCCGTGAGCGCGTCCATCGTTCTCGCCGCGACTTCGCTGTGCACGGCTTCGACGCTCGGCTGCGCGAAATACGCGCCCTGCACGAAATCGACATTGCATTCGAGCGCGATCAGCGCGTCGCGTTCGGTGGCGAGGCCGCCCATCAGCACGAGCTGGCCGGATTCGTGCAGCAGCGACACGAGCCGCGGCAACACGCGCTCGATATGCGAATGCTCGGTCGCCTGCTGAAGAATGCAGCGGTCGAGCGAGACGATATCCGGCCGCAACTGCCACACGCGATCGATGTTCGAATGCTTCACGCCGAAGCCGTCGAGCGCGATCAGGAAGCCGGATTTGCGCAGCGAATCGACGATCTCGGAAAAGCGCGTCGTCTCGCCGCCCGCCTGCTCGGGCACTTCGAGCACCACGCGCTGCGGCGGCAAGCCGATGTCCTTCAGCGCGGCGAGCAGCGCGTCGCCGTAGCTCGTGTCCATCAGCGCGGCCGGGTGCAGGCTCAGGAAGAGCCATTCGTCGTGGCTGTCGAACGCGTTGAAGTTGCCCAGATGCAGCGATTCCGCGAGCCGGCCGAGTTCCAGCAAGTCGCCGCGCCGGGCCGCCTGCGTGAAGACTTCATGCGACGGCACATGACGATGCGTGTCGTCGCGCGCCCGCAGCGACGCGTGATAGCCGATCGCCCGCCGATGCGACACGGAAAACACCGGCTGAAACACGCTGAAGACCGTGTATTCGCCATACAGCACGGTGCGACGCGAGCCGTCGTCGCCGGCAACGGGGCGCGGCGGCTGGAAGCGGGGAGGGTCGAGATCAACCATGCTCATGGTCTGACGGGCGTCGATCGGCTTTATGAGATAGCGGCAGTTTACAAGATCGCATCCGATCGTTCGAGCAAGAAGCATGCGAATCGAGCATCGGCGCGGTTTTGCGCAGTGGGGCGCGCGTATTCGTCCGCCTATTGCGGGGCAAGGCGACGTAGGGCGTCGCGTCGCGGTGCCGCGCGCACCGCCCCGGTGCGGCGCACGTCCCCATGGTGAATGCCTTGTGAATGCCGCTCAGTTCGCTTCCGACGGGTCTGGCTTCTTGCGCGCGCCGCGTACTTCCGGCGCGAGTTGTCCGAAGATCCACGCGGTCGCCGCCGTGATGACGCCCACGCACAGGAACGTCGCGTGAAACGCCGGCAGCGTATTCGTTTCGGTGACGCGCGGCAGCAGGCCGGTGAACGTCGAGAGAATCGCGCCCGCGACGGTCACGCCGAGACTCATCGACAGCATCTGCACGAGCGAAAACAAGCTGTTGCCGCTGCTCGCGCCGCCGGTGCCGAGGTCCTTCAGCGTGAGCGTGTTCATCGCGGTGAACTGCATCGAGTTGACGGCGCCGAACGCGGCCAGCTGCACGAGCCGCAGCCACAGCGGCTGATGCGCGGTCGTGAGCGCGAAGCTCGCCATCATCAGGCCGACGAGCACGGTGTTCGTCACCAGCACGCGCCGATAACCGACGCGTTCGATCAGCCGCGTGACGAGCCGCTTGCTCGCCATGCCGGCGGCGGCGACGGGCAGCATCATCATGCCGGCCTGGAACGGCGTATAGCCGAGGCTCACTTGCAGCAAGAGCGGAATGAGATACGGCATCGCGCCGCTGCCGATACGCGCGAACAGATTGCCGAGCAAGCCGACGCTGAACGTGTGAATCTTGAAGAGATCGAGCGAGAAAATGGGCTGCGCGGCGCGCGTCGCGTGCAGCCCGTAAGCGACGAAGCAGCCGACGCTCAGAATCAGCAAGACGAGCACGATGGCGTGCTGAAGGCCGAGATCGGCGAGACCGTCGAGCGAAATCGTCAGCGCCACCATGCCGACCGCCAGCAGCAGATAGCCCGCGAGATCGAAGCGCGCGGTCGCGGGATTGCGGCTGTCGGGCATGTACAGATTCGTCGCGATGCAGCCGATCACGCCGACCGGCACGTTGATCAGAAAGATCCAGTGCCACGACGCGATCTGCACGAGCCAGCCGCCGAGCGTCGGACCGATGAGCGGCCCGATGAGCCCGGGAACCGCGACGAACGCGAGCGCCGAGAGATAGCGTTCCGCCGGGAACACGCGCAGCACGGCGAGCCGGCCGACCGGCAGCAGCATCGCGCCGCCCACGCCCTGCACGACGCGAAACGCGACGAGTCCGAAGAGCGACTGCGCATTCGCGCACAAGAGCGAGCCGATGGTGAAGATCAGGATCGCGCTGAAAAACACGCGCCGCGTGCCGAGCTTGTCCGCGAGCCAGCCGGAGACGGGAATCATCATCGCCATGGTCAGCGAGTACGCGATCACGACGCCCTGCATGCGCAGCGGCGCTTCGCCGAGGCTTCGCGCCATCGCGGGCAGCGCCGTGTTGACGATGGTCGAGTCGAGCGTCTGCATGAAGAAGCCCGTCGCGACGAGCCACAGCATGATGGTGAGCGATCGGTCGGACGGCTGGACTGTGGCGGTGTCGGTCATGGCGGGCGACCTCGTTATTTGCGAAGCTCGGCAACGAAGTCGTAGTAGTCGTTGCGGCAGTAGGTATCGGTCAATTCGATCGCGCGCTGATCCGCGGTATAGCCCACGCGCGTGATGAGCAGAAGCGCGTCGTGCGGCGCGATGCCCATCTGTTCGGCAATCTCCGGGCTCGCGTTCACCGCGCGAAAGTGCTGCAACGCGCGCACGATCGAGAGGCCGCGCGTGTCGAGATAGCTGTACAGCGAATCGCCGATGGCGAGCGGATCGGGAATCAGCGCGGCGGGGAAGGTGGAGTTCTCGACGGCCATCACCGTATCGTCGGCAAGACGCAGGCGCTTGAGCCGCGCGACGGTGGCCGCGGGCGAGAGGCCGAGCTGAATCACTTCTTCGCGATTGGCCGGCTCGATGGTGCGCGAAAGCCACTTCGAACTCGGCTGGAAACCGCGCCGGCGAAGCATCTCGGAGAAGCTCGACAGACGCGAGAGCGGATCTTCATAGCGCGGCCGGATGAAGCTGCCCGCGCCTTGTTCGCGTCTGATGAGCCCTTGTTCGACCAGCAGCGCGATGGCCTTTCTCGACGTGATCCGCGAAACGCCCAGCGCTTCGGAAAGCACGCGCTCCGACGGGAGCGCTTCGCCCGCATTCCAGCGGTTGTCGTGAATGGCGTTGGCGAGCTTGCGGGCGAGCTGAAGGTAGAGCGGAGTGTCGCTGTCCGGGTCCGGGCGCAAATCGCGCCAGCGGTCTTCCGTGGTCGAGTTCATAAATCGGACGCTGTGGGGCCAAGCGGCGATTTTAAGACAAAGAGCGGGCAAAATTTCCGGCGATTGCCTGCTCTTTCGGGGAAGAGCGTCGAGCGATCCGCGAAACGTCCGTTCACGCGGTCGCCGGGCCGCCCACGCCGCGCCCGGCGCGCACGTAGAGCGCCACCGACAACGCGACCGCCGCTGCCGCCGCCAGCGCCGCGAACAGAAACACCGAGCCGTAGCCGAACTCGCCCGCGACATAGCCGGCGAGCGGCCCGGTCAGGCCGAGCGACAAGTCGAGGAACACCGAGTACGCGGACAGCGCCGCGCCACGGCTCGCGGGCGGCACGAGGCCGACCGCTTCCACGCCGAGCGCCGGAAACACGAGCGCGAAGCCGCATCCGGTCAGGGCCGCGCCGGCCAGCGCAAAAGTGGGCTCGGCGGAGAGCCACAGCATCAGCAGGCCCGCGCATTCCAGCGCGAACGACACGATGGCCACGCGAAAGCCGCCGTAGACCTTGATCGTGTTGGCGAACAGGAGGCGCGCGCCGACGAACGTCGTGCCGAAGACCGTGAGCGAAAGCGCCGCGTTCGGCCAGTGATGCGCGGCATAGAACAGCGTGATGAACGTCGCGATGGACCCGAAGCCCGCGGAACCGAGCGCGAGTCCGAGCCCATGCGGCAGCACGCGGAAGAAAACACTGCGATACGACATGCGCTCGCCGTGAACGATAGGCACGCTCGCCATGCGCGTCGCGAGCCAGTAGCCGATACCGCCGAGCGCGATCACGATGAAGCCGAGCGACGCGAAGCCGAGCGAATGGTCGATGGCGACGCCGAGCGGCGCGCCGATGGCAAGCGCGCCGTACGTCGCGATGCCGTTCCACGAGATCACCTTCGCGTTGTGCGCGACGCCCACGCGCCCGATGCCCCATGTGATGGAGCCGGTGCCGACCCAGCTTTCGCCGAAGCCGAGCACGAGCCGCGCGATCACGAGCAGCACGAGGCTCACCGCGTGCCATTGCGCGGCGAGCGCCGAGCACAGCAGCAGCCCGCCGCTCGCCGCGCAGGCGGCCAGCCCGTAGAGCACGGTTTTTTTCGGCCCGAGCGTGTCGGCGGTGCGGCCCGCGAGCGGCCGCGACAGCAGCGTGGCGAAGTACTGGACGCTGATCGCCGCGCCTGCCATCACCGAGCCGTAGCCCAGGTCCGTATGCACGAAGCCCGGCAGCACCGCGAGCGGAATGCCGATCGTCAGGTAGCAGAGGAACGTGTACAGCACGACCGACACGATCCGGAGAGTGACGGCGAAATCGCCTTGCGGCGCGGCGGCGGTGCGGGGCTGGGTGGACATAGGGAAAGTGCGGACTTGAATTCGGCGCGAAGGCGTGATTGTCCCATATGTTGCGGCGCAGCGTCGCAGCCGTTTTGTAACTAGATGGACCAAATCCGCCCGGAGCACGGTCGGGCCGCATCGCCGGAAGCCTTGTCGGGCAAGGCGCTGGCGACTTATCGCGGGGCGAATATGTCGCTCATGCAATGTCCGCTATGGGTTCCGCATTTTGGCGGTGATAGCTTTCGAACCATCGAGGCGGTCGGACTATTCCGAAAAAATGCCCGGCCCGAACCTCTCCGCCACCGGCTGCGCACCCCGCGCAACCAGCAAGAAGCCATGAAGCCCCGCGAGACACTCGTCATGACCCAGCCGATCCGCTTTTATCACCGCAACGCGATCCGCGAAGTGAGCGGCGCGTCGCCCACGCGCACCGTTCTTCAATATCTGCGCGAAGACGCTCGCTGCACCGGCACGAAGGAAGGCTGCGCTGAAGGCGATTGCGGCGCGTGCACCGTCGTCGTCGGCGAGCCGGACGGCGCGGGCGGTGTCGCGTTCAAGGCGGTCAACGCGTGCGTGCAGTTCCTGCCGACGCTCGACGGCCGCGCGCTCTTCACCGTCGAAGACCTGCGCCAGCCCGACGGCTCGCTGCATCCGGTGCAGCAGGCGCTCGTCGATTGCCACGGGTCGCAGTGCGGCTTTTGCACGCCGGGATTCGCCATGTCGATGTTCGCGCTCTTTGAGAAGCACGGCCACGCGACTACCGGCTGCGCGCACCGCACGACGCCGTCGCGCGAGGAAATCAGCAACGCGCTGACCGGCAACCTGTGCCGCTGCACGGGCTACCGGCCGATCATCGACGCGGCCGAGCGCATGTTCGATCACGCGCCGCTTTCGCCCGTCGATGTGCAGTCGCTCGCCCGCACGCTCGACGCCATCGCCCGCGACGACACCTTCCACTACGAGCACGCCGGCCGCCAGTTCGACGCGCCGCGCACGGTCGAGGCGCTCGCGAAGATCAAGGCCGAGAAGCCGGAAGCGCGCATTCTCGCGGGCAGCACGGACGTCGGCCTGTGGGTGACGAAGCAGTTGCGCGATATCGGCGACATCGTCTATGTCGGGCAGATCGATGCGTTCAGGCGCGTCGAGACGACCAACGAGTGGATCGAGATCGGCGCGGGCGTGAGCGTCGAGCGCGCGTATGCGGAACTCGCGAAGACTTATCCGGAGCTGGAAGAGATGTGGCAGCGGTTCGCGTCGCTGCCGATCCGCAACGCGGGCACGCTCGGCGGCAACGTGGCAAACGGCTCGCCCATCGGCGATTCGATGCCTGGGCTCATCGCGCTGAACGCGCGCGTCGTGCTGGCGAGCATCGACGGCACGCGCGAGATGCCGCTCGAAGACCTGTACCTCGCGTATCAGAAGAAGGACATGGCCGAGCATGAATTCGTCGCGGCGGTGCGCGTGCCGACGCGCAACGGAAAACGCGCGAATCTGCGCTTTCGGACCTACAAGCTGTCCAAACGCTTCGACTCCGACATCTCCGCCGTGTGCGCCGCGTTCGCATATATCGCGGAGGGCGACGTGATCCGCGAGCCGCGCATCGCGTTCGGCGGCATGGCCGCGACGCCCAAGCGCGCCGCGCGCGCCGAAGCCGCGCTCGCCGACGCCCAGTGGCACGAAGCGACGGCGCAGGCCGCGATGCGCGCGCTCGGCGAGGACTACGCGCCGCTCACCGACATGCGCGCGAGCAGCAGCTATCGGCTGGAGACGGCGAAGAGCCTGCTGTACCGCTTCTGGCTGGAGACGCGCCCGCACGATCCGGTGCCGAAATCGAAGCTGGATGTGCGCGCGATCGAACTCGTCGAAGCGAAATAAGGACACACGAACATGAATCAGCAAGCCGAAGCCTTTCTCGCCGACGCGCAGTCCCTCGTCAACGACGCCGACGCGTTCAAGCAGGTCCACGTCTCGCGGCCGCATGAATCCGCGAATCTGCACGTGAGCGGTCGCGCGAGCTATACCGACGACATTCCCCCCGTCGCGGGCACGCTGCACGCCGCGCTCGGGCTGAGCCCGAAAGCGCACGCGAAGATCGTGTCGATGAACTTCGACGCCGTGCGCGCGACGCCAGGCGTGGTCGCCGTCTTCACCGCCGACGACATTCCCGGCGTGAACGACTGCGGCCCGATCATCCACGACGATCCGATTCTCGCGTCGGGCGTCGTGCAGTACGTCGGCCAGCCGATGTTCATCGTGGTCGCGACGTCGCACGACACCGCGCGGCTCGCGGCGCGCCGCGCGTCGATCGAATTCGAAGACTTGCCGGCCGTGCTCACGGCCGAGGACGCGCGCCGCGCCGAATCGTACGTGCTCAATCCGCTGAAGCTCGCTCGCGGCGATGCAGACAGCGCCATGTCGAAGGCCGCGCATCACGAACGCGGCGCGATGAAGCTCGGCGGCCAGGAGCAGTTCTATCTCGAAGGCCAGATTGCGTACGCCGTGCCGAAGGACGACGACGGCATGCACGTCTACTGCTCGACGCAGCATCCGACGGAAATGCAGCATCTCGTCGCGCATGTGCTCGGCGTGCATTCGCATAACGTGCTCGTCGAATGCCGGCGCATGGGCGGCGGATTCGGCGGCAAGGAATCGCAGTCGGGCATCTTCGCGTGCTGCGCGTCGCTCGCGGCGTGGAAGCTCTTGTGTCCGGTGAAGCTGCGTCCCGATCGCGACGACGACATGATGATCACCGGCAAGCGCCACGACTTCGTGTACGACTTCGAAGTGGGCTACGACGATGAAGGCGTGATCGAGGGCGTGGCCGTCGACATGACTTCGCGCTGCGGCTTTTCCGCCGATCTTTCGGGACCGGTGATGACGCGCGCCGTCTGCCACTTCGACAACGCGTACTGGCTGCCGAACGTCGCCATCGAAGGCTATTGCGGCAAGACCAACACGCAGTCGAACACCGCGTTTCGCGGCTTCGGCGGACCGCAGGGCGCGTTCGCGATCGAGTACATCATGGACAACATCGCGCGTTCGGTGGGCCGCGATCCGCTCGATGTCCGCGTCGCGAATCTGTACGGCAAGACGGAGAACAACCGCACGCCGTACGGCCAGACGGTCGAGGACAACGTGCTGCACGAGCTCATCGGCGAACTGGCCGCGACGAGCGACTATCGCCGCCGCCGGGAAGCCGTGCGCGAGTTCAACGCGAACAACGAGATTCTGAAGAAGGGACTGGCGCTCACGCCGGTGAAGTTCGGCATCGCGTTCAACGTCACGCATTTCAATCAGGCGGGCGCGCTCGTCCATATCTATACCGACGGCTCGATTCTCGTGAACCACGGCGGCACCGAAATGGGCCAGGGCCTCAACACAAAGGTGGCGCAGGTCGTGGCGCACGAACTCGGCATCGACTTCGGCCGCGTGCGCGTGACGGCGACGGACACGAGCAAGGTGGCGAATACGTCGGCGACGGCGGCATCGACCGGAACGGATTTGAACGGCAAGGCCGCGCAGGACGCCGCGCGCCAGTTGCGCGAGCGGCTCGCGGCATTCGCGGCGGAGAAGTTCGGCGCGGGCACGGTGCCGGCGGCGAGCGTGCGCTTTGCGAACGACTGCGTGATCGTCGGAGATGATGCGATTCCGTTCGGCGAAGTCGTCGCGAAGGCGTATCTCGCGCGCGTGCAGCTGTGGTCCGACGGCTTCTATGCGACGCCCAAGCTGTACTGGGATCAGGCGACGATGCAGGGCCGCCCGTTCTTCTATTACTCCTACGGCGCGGCGGTGTCGGAAGTGGTGATCGACACGCTCACCGGCGAAATGCGTGTGCTGCGCGCGGATGCGCTGCATGACGTGGGCGCGTCGCTGAATCCGGCGCTCGACATCGGACAGGTGGAAGGCGCGTTCGTGCAGGGCATGGGCTGGCTCACGACGGAAGAACTCTGGTGGAACAAGGACGGCAAGCTGATGACGCACGCGCCGTCGACCTACAAGATTCCGACGGTCAACGACATGCCCGCCGATTTCCGCGTGTCGCTCTTCAAGAATCGCAACGCGGAGGACAGCATTCATCGCTCGAAGGCGGTGGGAGAGCCGCCGCTGCTGCTGCCGTTTTCGGTCTTCTTCGCGATCCGCGATGCGGTCTCGGCAGTCGGCGACCACAAGGTGAATCCGCCGCTGAATGCGCCCGCGACGTCCGAAGAGATTTTGCGCGCGGTCAACGCGGTGAGGAGCGCGCGGTCATGATGCACGTCGTCGTGTTCGGCGCGGGCCACGTCGGCCATGCGCTCGTGAAGGTGCTGGGCACGCTGCCGTGCGTCGTCCAATGGGTCGATGCGCGCGACGAGCTTTTCCCCGACGAAGTGCCCGCGAACGTGCAGATCGAAGCGACGGATGTGCACGACGCGATCGTCGATGAAGCGCCCGCCGGGGCGTATTTCATCGTGATGACGCACGATCATTCGCTCGACTTCGCGCTCACGCAGCGCATCATGCGGCGCGACGACTTCGCTTATTTCGGGCTGATCGGTTCGAAGACGAAGCGCGTGAAGTTCGAGCGGCGATTGATGGAGCGCGGGTTGCCGCAGGCGCGGCTCGTCGAGATGACGTGCCCGATCGGCGTTGAAGGAATCGCGGATAAAGCGCCGGCGTCGATCGCGCTGGCGGTCGCGGCGCAGGTGTTGCGGGTGCGGGAAGAACGGGCGCGGTCGAATGCTTCGGTGCCGGGCGCGAAACGCGCAATGGCCTAAGCGCCCCTCACGCCCCGAACCCCCGCTCCGCCCGAAACTTCCCCGGCGCGACGCCGTACACTTCCTTGAACCGCTTGCTGAACGCCGCTTCCGACTGATAGCCGACGTTCGCCGCGACATCCGCGATGCTCTTCTTGGTGTGCGTGAGCATGGTGCTCGCGAGTTGCATGCGCACATGGCCCAACAGCGCGAGCGGCGAGCTTTCCGAATGCGCCGAGAACGCGCGCATGAACGTGGCGCGCGACATCGCTGCTTCCTTCGCGAGCATTTCGAGCGTCCACGGATCGGCGGGGCGTTCGAGCATCGCGATCACGGACGCGCCCAGCCGCCGGTGCGCCAACAGCGCGAGCACGCCCGAAAGCGACGGCTGCTCGGCGAGCCACGCGCGCAGCACCATCGCAAAGAGAGCGGTGGAAAGCGCCGCAACAATCGATGGCGCGCCGAGTTGCGCTTCCTCCGCTTCGCGACGCATCGCCGCAACGAGCGGGCCGAGATACGGCGCGGACGCGCGCGTGAACGACACGTGCACCGCGTCCGGCAACACGTCGATCAGAAGCGCGCGCGGCGCATAGGTGAAGCGTCCGCACAGCAAATCCACCGCCGGCTGCGCTTCGCCGCAATTGCTGCGCACCGTGACCGCGCCGTTGTCGCGCGCCTGCATTTCGCCGGCGCGTGTGTCGCCATCCGTGACGTGAAGCACGTGCGCGTCGCCGCGCGGCAGAAAGACAATATCGCCCGCTTTCAGGCCGATCGGCGCATGGCCCTTGCGCGACACCGTGCACGCGCCGTCCAGGACGACGTGATACGCCGCCTCGCCGGCCGGCGCGGGCGCGTGATCCACTTCGAGCGGACCGCGCAGGAGACAACGCAAATCGAGCGCGCCGGAAAGCTGCGCGAGTTGAATCAAGCGGTCGAGAGCGTCCATGTCGTGAGCACGTTATTTGGCGACGGCCGAAGCGAAGTCATGCACCGGCGCGGTCTTTCGGCCGATGAGCGAGTCCGACACGCGCGACATCAGCGCGCAGAGCCACGCCACATCGGTCGATTGATCGGACTGCGGCTGCGACAGCCGATAGCACTTGATGCGCGGAAACGGCACCGGCGAATCCAGTACCGCGAGCGGCAGCATCGCGGCATAGTGTTGCGCGAAACGGCGCGGCGCGGTGAAGATCAGGTCCGATTGCAGCAGCACCTGCGGCACGAGACCAAAATACGGAATCGTCGTGACGATTCTCCGGCGAATGCCGGCCCGCGCTAGCCCGATGTCGATCGGATGACGCTTCGCGCCGCTGTACGGCGTCGGCGCGAGGTGCGCGGCGCGCGCATAGCGTTCCACCGTCAGCGGCTCGCGCGCGAGCGGATGGTTCGCGCGCATCAGGCAGACGAACACGTCGGAGAAGAGGTCCTGTCGCTCGAAGCGCGGCTCGGGCTTCGTCCAGTTGGCGACCATCAGGTCGATCTCGCCTTCGTCGAGCGCGCGCTCGTGATCGCGCATCGGGTTCAGCGATTCGATTTCGAGGCGCGCATTGGGCGCGGCGTCGCGAAACGCGGCGACGAGCGTCGGCATGAAGAAATCGTTCAGATAATCCGGCGCGGCGAGCCGGAAGGTGCGGCGCGAATGGGCGGGATCGAAATCGCCGTGCGGCGTCGCGACGAATTCCACCTCGCGCAGCGCGCGCTGCGCGGGCGCGAGCAGCGTCTCGCCGTATTCGGTCGGCACCATGCCCTGCTTGCCGCGCACGAGAATCGGATCGTTCAGGATTTCGCGCAGGCGGCGCAGCGCCGTGCTGATGGCCGGCTGCGTCTGGTTCAGGCGCTGCGCGGTCTGCGTGACGCTGCGTTCCAGAAGCAGCGTGCGCAGCACGCGGATCAGCCAGATGTCGAGGGAATCGGCGGGTTCGTTCATGGGCTTTGCGTAAGACCGGAGGCCGAAGCGCCGTGTCGGTGCGGCAACGGTTAAAAACGGACGGCGCGGCGCACGGCCGCAACCGAAGTTAACCCTGTTCCGATTTTTGACGCCATAGCGCATGCCCTATGCGCGGCATAGGCGCGGCATAGGCGAAGATCGCCAACGCGTTCGCCGTCAGATTCAGCCGCCGACTTCCGCCGTGTCGCCCGGATCGGCTTCCGGGCGGGCCATCGGCAACGTGCTGATGCGTTTGACCTCGGCCGCGTCCAGCCAGTTGGGCGAGCGGGCGACGTAGAGCACCATCGGCAGCGTGTCCTCGCCCCAGAAGATCTGATCGTTCACGACGAAGGTCGGCACGCCGAACACGCCCATCGCGACGGCGCGGTCATTGTTGTCGCGCAGCTTCGCCTTCACGTCTTCGTCGTCGATGCGCGATTCCGCCTCCGGCATGCCCACGTATTCGCACAGCGCGCGAAAGCCGTCCGGCGAAGAAGGATCGCGCCCCTCGCGCCAGATGAAGCGAAAAATGTCGCGCACGCGCGTCATGTCGCCGTTTGCGATCACGGCGAGCCGCAGCGCCTTCACCGGATCGAACGGATGCGCCGGCGGCATGCGAAACGGAATGCCGAGCTGTTCGGCCCGAAAGAGCGCGTGGCGGTACGTGAACACGCGCTTGGACGGAATGGTGGCCGCGTGCGGCTGCTTCCAGCGGTCGAGCAGCTTGAGCAGTTGCACGGGCACGAATTCGAACGGCATGTCGGGCCATTTGTCGTGCTGCTCGAGAAGCAGATACGAGAACGGCGAGATGAAGTCGAAAAAAAAGTACGGGCGACCGTCGGCGGTCGAATGCGGGGCACTCATGTCGTTTCTCCTTGCTTTTGGCGCGCTCGCGCTGGCCTCGTCGTTCGCTCAGTTCCTGTTCGGTTGCTGCGGCGCTCGCGCATCGGCATTCGTCGGATCGCGCCGTGTCCTGCATCCGGTGCGGCGAACGCGCGCCGCGTATCTCCCGACCGCTTATCGCGATCGAATCATTCGATATTACGTGCTGCGCTGCTCCGTGTCTTCACGCGACGCGACTTGCCGGCGCGAAGGCGCCTGCGCGTTCGCGCCGGCCTCGGCGGCGAGCCGCTCGCGCACGAAACCGATGTGCTCGCGCAACACATAGAACTGGTCCGCGAACGCGAGCGGCATCTTCATCCGGTTGACCGCCGATTCGATCGCGTCGATGCGGTCGAGGAGGGCGTCGCGCTGCGCGGTGTCGGGGCCGCTGATCGCCTCCCGTTCGATTGCAATCAACGCGCCATACCAGCGATAGATGCGCGACTTCACGCGCCAGCGATACAGCCCCGGCACGAGCCGCAGCGCCGGAATGAGCACGACGACGAGCGGCACGAGGACGACGAGCACGCGATCGGCGAGACTCGCGATCCAGAACGGCAGCACGCGGTACAGAAAACTCTTGCCCGACTTGTAATAACGCTCGGCGTCGTCGCTGATGCGGAATTCGTGCGCGAGCGGCGCGGGAAATTCGTTCGCGCGCTGCATCAGGTTGGCGCGGCTGTGGACTTCGCGCGCCGCCTCGATGAGCAGGTCCGAGAGCGCGGGATGCAGGCTGTCGCGGGCGACGAGCTCGGCGGTCGGCGCGATCATGTGGACCGGGCGCGGCGGCAGATTGTTGGCGAAATCGAACGCGCCCATCGGCAATTCGATCTCGGTGAGGTAAGGGAAGCGGCGCGCGTAGGCGTCCGCCTGCGCGAAGTCCATGAAGCGCACGCCCGGCGTGCGCAACAGCTTCGCCATGGTCGGCGGCTGCGCGGAATCGCCCGTCAGAAGCGCGGCGTCGATCTGGCCGCCTTCGAGCGCCTTGGCCGCGGCGTCCCCGGACAGCGGCAGCAACTGCGTGTCCCCGCCGGGCTCGATGCCGTTCGCCTTCAGGAGCGTCAGCGCAAGCGCGCGCGTGCCGCTGCCCTCCGCGCCGATGCCGAGCCGCTTTCCACGGAATTCCGACAGCCGCGAAACCACCGGTCCGCGATAGAACACGGCGAGCGGCACATACGCGACGCTGCCGAGCGATTCGAGGTCGTCGTGCACCGCGCCCGGCGGCATCATGCCGCCCTGCACGAAACCGACATCGACGCCCGAATCCGGCTTTTCCAGCCGCGTGAGATTGTCGAGCGAGCCTTGCGTCTCCAGCACGTTGAGCGTCACGCGGTTGCGCGCGAGGATCGCCTTGTACTTTTGCGCGCTGTTCCAGAACGAACTGCCCTTCGGCCCCGCCGCAATGGTGAGCGTGTTCGGCGGCGCGGGCTGAATGAGCCGCACAGCGAGGTAAAGCGCGGCGACGGCCACGACGAGAATCGGGCCGAACGTCAGCGCGAGGTCGCGCCACGACACCGCGACGAAACGCGCGACGATTTTCGGTTGCGGCCTGCGTCGCGGGCGTTCCTTTTGGGGGTTGCCGTCTGATTGAATCATCTTGGTGCCAAATCTCGGTGCCAAAGCACGTGCCTACTGTCGACTTCGTGCCCGAGAGCTTACCCGAACGCGCGACGCGAACGCCCCCGCGACCCGGCTGTCGTCGCGGCGGCGGCATGCGTGTGACAAGCGTGTGTCGCGTGCGGGCGCCTCGCGTCGTTAAATGTTTTGCGCTAATGGCCGCGCTGGGCTAAATTGACGTTCGCCGCCGCACGGCAAGGACTTCCGCCCGAAAACCCGTTATTTGGGTCGGGCGGGCGCGCGCCGCAGCATCGGGCGCCTGCAGCGCCGTGCGTCAGGACAACACATAGACGAGCCGACGGGCCATTCGCCCGAATAACGGCCGAGTTCGTTTCTTCGCCAGCCTCTCGCAGCATTGCATGACAGCATCCGCGGCACGTCGCCGCCGGTTCGCCGGTCCACCTGGACCGCCGGCCGCGCGGCCACGGGCATGCGCGGTGCCGTACGCCTTAGGCCGGTCCACGCTGTCCGGCTTGAAGTGCAAACGAGCGAAGCAGCAACTGTGCGAAGTCAACAAGCGAAACAAAAGGAGAAACCATGAAAGTTGTCGATATGTTGAAGGCGCTGGGCGTCGTAGTGTGCGTGGCGGTCGCGTCGAGCGCCTATGCCCAATCCAGCGATGCGGCGGCCACCACCGGCACCGAATCCGCCGCGCCGACCAAGGCGCAGAAGGCCGCGACCAAGAAGACGGATCGCAAGCTCGGCTACGACGTGCGCCGCGCGCTGTCGAAGGCGCAGGGCTTCGATGTGTCGAACGTGTTCGTCCGCGCACGCGGCGGCGCGGTTACGCTGACCGGCACCGTGCCGGAAGGCGCGCAGATCTCTCAGGCCGAAGAAGTGGCGAAGGGCGTGACGGGCGTGCAGTCGGTCTCGAACAAGCTCACGCTGAGCCCGCAAAACGGCGGCAAATAAGCGGCGAGCCTCAGCCGTTCAAGGCGAGGCGCGCGAACGGGCTCCGGCTTCGGCCGGAGCCCGTTTTTGTTTTGTGCGACGGAAACGTCACGGACCGGCTCCGCTTGTTCGCGTGGCCGTGGGGTGCGCATCGGGACCAAGCGCATCGCGCGGGCGTGGGCCGCGACCGCGACTCTGCGGCGAGCGCACCACTGCCGGAGCAGTCCGCCGTCGGTTACGCGCGAACCGGCAATCTTCAACGGGCCGCTGCGGGCATCGCGGACGCCGCAACCGGCGCCGATGCCGTCACCGTACTGGCGGCAGCCTGCGCTTCCTGCTTAGTGACCGCCGCGGCCTCCGGCGTCTGAATCGCGGTCGCGGCTGCGGCGGGCGCCTGCACGACGATCGGCGTCGGCGTCAGCTCCGGCGAACTGACGATCAGCGAGGGCGCGAGCGGCTTGCTCTCGACTTCATCGGACGCAATGGGCGAACTGCGCGGCACCGTCGTCAGATAGTGGCCCATCAAGCCGAAGAAGCGGTCATAGAACTTGCCCGCCGGCACGGTTTCGCTGGAAATCTTGACCATTGCGTCGCTGTTCGAGCGGATCGGCAGCGAAAGCGAGCCGAGCACGCTCAGGCCGACGCTCGCGGACGTGTCGCTCTTTTTAAGCGCGTAGCCGTCCTGCACGGCGTTCACATAGGCGATGCTCTGGTTCGTCGCGTTCTCGCCGGGCGTGCAGACGACATGGAACGACACGACGACATGCGTCTCGGCAGACGGCTGGAAGTTCTTCGTGGCGTCGACGCTGTCGGCCTGCGCCATCGTCGTGAGAAAGCCTTGCGAGAGCAACGCGCGGCGCGCGGCCTCGCAGGTTTCCTTTACGGTGGCGTCGAAGTTATGCGCGTAGGGACTCGCGCCGGTGTTGAACAACTCCTGCTGATAGCTGGGCGTGGTGGCGGTGCGGCCACCGCAGGCAGCGAGCGCGAGAAAACCGAGTGAAACGAAAACGAGGCGCAACGACGACGGGATAGGCATGGCAGGCGGCAGAAACGAAACGTGTGACAAGCAGACACACATTTTAGTGCGGTCTGAGCC
Organism: Caballeronia sp. SL2Y3; assembly: GCF_022879575.1. Taxonomy (NCBI): domain Bacteria; kingdom Pseudomonadati; phylum Pseudomonadota; class Betaproteobacteria; order Burkholderiales; family Burkholderiaceae; genus Caballeronia; species Caballeronia sp. SL2Y3. The sequence goes on along the minus strand of NZ_CP084260.1, from coordinate 2,161,166 downwards.
TCCGATGAAAAAACCGAATCGAAAAACGTCGAAAAATCCGAGGCTTACAGTGAGATGACCGTCGTAAGGCGCTTGTCTAGGCGCTTACGAGATGCGGACGCGAACGCGAAAAAGCCCGGCGCGGGGCCGGGCTTCGCATCGGTCAATAGGTCAATACGGCTTACGGACGATTGAAGTCGACCGCGTTGACATCGCCAGCCGGGCGATTCGCGCGGCCGGACACCGACGCGCCGTCCGCCGAGCCGCCGAACGACGTCGCTGCGACGCCTTGCGCCGACTGGATGCGGGCTTCCGCCGCCTGGATGGCGGCCGGGTAGGTCGTGCGGTCGCTGGAAGGGTTGTAGCCCGCGCGCTGCAGTTCGACCAGTTGCGCCTTCACTTCCGCGCGGGTCAGGGCGCCGTTTTCGCCTGCGTGCGCGAAAGCAGGAGCAGCCAGCGCGGACGCGATGACGATGGCGGGAACGATTGACTTGAACATGATGAACCTCCGTGTCTCGTTGAGCGGGACCCCGCAGGAGCTTGGGGCTCGCACTGCGTTGTCGTTGAGAAGCAGTGTACGTCTGTCGCTTATAGGTATAAACCCTAATTAAGCGAAGTCTGAATTGACGAAACGGCATTAATCCGCTCAATCGGTAGTGGCAGGGCGATTGACGGTCCTTACAGCGATGAACGACTCGGCGGGGACGGCCATGCTGTGCTGGCCGACATCCGAGCACGCTGCGAGAGCCACTGAATGCAGCGCGGCGGCATGCCGGGCCTCACGACCCGCACAACCGAGCGCGCTTCGTCCGCGTGAGTTGCGATCTCGCGTACAGGCTCTCGGTGATAACTCGCCGCGATCCACAAGCGGCTAGTCCCTCGGATGTGCGAAAAAGAAGCGCAGCATCTCTGCGCTGGCATCGGGGCCGCTGGGGTCGGTGTTGGTGCCGCGCGCGCTGCCGCCGGACCACGCGTGCGGCGCCCCGTGAAGCGTCCACAGTTCCGCGGAGACGCCATCGGGCGATACGAACTGCTGCACCGAATGCTCGCGGGTTCCCGGCGCGCCGGATACGCGGCGCACCGGCCCGCTTGTGCGAAAGCCTTCGACGACTCTGCGCGCGTTGACGTGGTTCACGGTGGCGTCCGCATCGCCGTGAAAGACGATCAGCGGACAACGCACGGCGCTCGACGACGCGCGCTTACCTTCGCCGCCGCGCATGAGCGCGAGTGCCGACGGCAGATCGTGCGCGCGTCCGGCGGGCAGTCCCGAGTGAACGCCGGCCGCCGCATACAGGTCGGGGTAGCGTTGCGCCATGACCGCCGCCATCGCGCCGCCCGCCGACAGTCCGGCGATGTAGACGCGCTTCGCGTCCACGTTGTGACTGGCGATGATCTCGCGCGTGATGCCGGCTATGAGCGCCGGCTCGCCGGCGTCGCGCTGCTGATCCGACGGCTTGAACCAGTTCCAGCACTTGGATGCGTTCGCGGTCTGCGGCTGAATCGGGTACGCAACGATGCACGGCTGCCGTTCCGCGAGCGCGTTCATTTGCGTGCCGGCCGCGAAGTCGTCGGCGTTTTGCGTGCAGCCGTGCAGCATCACGACAAGCGGCAACGGCTCGTCGCCATAAGCGCTCGGCACATACAGCTTGTACTCGCGCTGGCCGGCGGCATTGGCGTAGCGGCGCGTGCTGAAGTGCCCGCGATCTTCGACGTCCTGCTGCGGATCGGCGCGCGTGGGCGTCTTGAAGAGTTCGGCGAGGCGCGAGGGCCGTGATTCGTGCGCGGCGGGGTCTGCGTGCGCAGTGTCCCCGCGCATCGCGCGCTTGACGATGTCGGTGGCAGCGTCGCTGTTGCCGTCCTGAAAGCGCTGAAAAGCCTCTTTCATCGAGTCGAGAAAACCTTCGTTCAGTTTCATGTCTTATCCGGTTTCGGATGCGCGGCGGTCGAGCCGCAATCAGCGGATCCGGTCTGCAAGCGCGGCCTTGACGGCCGGCGATGCGTGGAGGGCGCCTCGAACCAGAATCGATTCGATGGTGGCGAGAGCAAGTTCGGGTGAAACGTCGGCGGCGATGCTCGCGAGGCCGAGCACCTGAATCTTGAGCCGCTCATTGGCTGCGCGCACCGCTTCCAGGTCCTGTCTGGAGAAATGTTGAAGCCCGAGCACGAGCGCACGCCGGGTCGCCGTTTCGCTGACGACGGACGCGTGCACCGCGAGCTGGTTGCGGATCGCCGTGCGGATCAGGTCCGTGCGGTTTGAGTAAAAGCCTTCTTCCACGAGCAGGTCGATCTGGCCGAGGTCGACGGGCCCGAGGTTGATCGTGATTTTTTCGGTGTCGCCGCCTTTGGAGCGGGCGAGGTCGGTGGGCTGCGCTGGCATGTGGTCTCATTCCTTTTCCATCCTATCGCCATCTATGTGGATGGTGAAGGGCGGGTTTCAAGGGAGGCGACCGTTTTTTTGTATGGAATCGCCACGCGCCAGTGCGCACGACGGGCGCGCGGTCGCCCTGCGCCAACGAAGGAGGAGTACCACCAAACTGAGTGTGATTTGAGCCAGGAAGGTCGGCGACGGTCCCCCGAGCGCCTGTCGTGTGGCAAAGGCTATACATGTGAAGCCCGCATTGCGGGCGGCGGAGTACTTCTTTCCGGAGTTGGGCATCGCGGCCGCAAAGAAGTCACGCAACCGCGAAGAAAAAAAGCCGAACGGCCGTTTAGCGTCTGGCCTTCTTCAGCTCGGACACGCATCTTGCAAAACGCTCGTTGCTGGCTGCAATGCCGTATTCCTCAGCGCGCTCTAGCGCGCGTGAGCGCATGTCATGCCTCAACGCGTCGTCGGTAATCAGGCGGCGCATGGCCTCGGCGAGTTCCTCGTCCGCTCCGACCGTGAACAGAATGCCGAAGCGGCCATCGCCAAGGATCTCGCGCGGGCCGGTCGGGCAATCGCTCGCAATCACGGGCATGCCCACTGCGAGCGCCTCCAGCAGGACCATCGGCATACCTTCGTAACGCGAACTCAGCACCTGAAGCCGTGCGCCGGCGACCAGCGCATGCGGGTTATTGCGATAGCCCGCGAAGTGCACGCGCCCAGCGATGCCGAGTTCTTTCGCGAGCGCTTCCAGTTCGCCGCGAAACGCGCCATCGCCGACAATCACGAGATGCTCCGCCACGTCGCCGGCACTCACGAGCCGCGCGTAAGCCCGCAGCAATGTCCGATGGTCCTTCTGAATCTCATCGAGCCGCGCCACGGATACGATGTACGGGGCATCGCAAATTGGCGCTTCGGTCACCAGCGCGTCACGCCGAATGCGTTCGATATCGATGGCGTTCGGCAGCACGAACAGTCGCTGCAAGCCGTCGCCGAACATGCGGCGCGCTTCATCGGCCATATGCTGATTGAGCGCGGCTACGCCGTCGTAACGTGCGAACTGCGCCGCGAGCCGGCGCTTCTTGCGCGGTCGCGCGCCAAGCCGGGCATCGAAGCTGAAGTGATTGACCCCGAGCCACGCCGTGCCGAACTGGCCGGCGAGGCGGCGCAGTGACATATCGAAATCGACGATCAGCGCGTGCCGGCGTGCGAGCGCTTCGACGCGTCGCTTCACGTACGGCCGGACGGCGAGCGTGTTGAAGACATCGCGCCCGACGCGCCCGAGCTTGCTCAGCTTTTGTGCGTAACGGCGGGTCTGGAAGTAATTGAGCCACTGCTTATCAGCGAGGATCTCGATGCTGACATCCGGCGGCACGAGCGCCCGAAAGCGACTTTCGAACGCGGGCGAGGAATGCATCACCGAGAGGGTGACGCGGAAGCGTTCGCGATCGAAGACGCGCAGCCACTGGATGAGTGACGATTCGATCCCGCCGTCGTTGAAGTCGACGATATGGAAAAGCACCGACACGCGTTCGTTCGCCGGGGGCGTTGCGTATGTTTCGGAGTCGGCTCGGCTTGCGATTGGGCTTGTGGAAAGAGCGGCAGTCGGCACTGTGGGAACGCGTTCGTTAAGAACAGCATAGAAGAGGCAAGGTGCCTATGCTACCGCAGTTGTCGGGAGGGCAAAGACGGGAGCGAGCGTGCCGCGCGAACGCATGTCCCCCTCCAGGCTCTTTCATCAGGCGGATGGGCCCTTTTATCGATATCGCGTGCACAGAGCCGGGCGTTGATATCTCGCCGGCTTGATCCACATCAATGAGTGCGCTCCCAACCACGCGATGCCGACTCAGCGCACGTCAACAGCTTGGAGATTTATCTAGTTGTGCATATCATGAGAGCGCGGGCTAGCCGCCCAGAAGCCAGAGGGGACAATGTGGATAAACGCCTATTGAAATGGCTGTTCGCCGCGTTCTTGCTGGGAGCTTCCGCAACAGTGGGAATCTCGCTTAGCTACGGCGAGAACGAACCAATCGCGCCACGCGCGCTGGGCGAGCGCGAGACACGCCACAGCGAACACCACCTCATCCCCAAGCTTTACGATGCGCGAGGAAATCTTGTCGGCGAGGTCGTCATTGGCCGCACAATCAACGACACCGGCGCGGTCGTTGTCGATGTCAACGGCGCATTGATCTACGTGAAGTTCAGTCGCGTGTCTCAAGGGATCGGCTTCCCGCGCTCGGCGAGCCGGATGGTTTGGAATGACGATTCGTCGGGGCCTGTCTTCGATGGCCGCAATTGCACGGGCACCGCGTACGTTTTCGCCAACTCGGTTCTGCGGCCAGCCGCGCTCGTCAGGGAAGGCGCCAAGGCGACTCTTTTCGTCGGAGCGGAAGGGCGCGCCGAGGACCATACCATCCGGTCCAGCTTTATCGACGGACAGTGCGTCGGCCGCGATCCCTATGTTTTTGCGGTGTGGCGAGTGGAGACTACCCTCGACTTGACCGGTAAATATCCGGAACCTTTGCGCGTCGGCTTCTAGTGAAAAACGTGAAGCGTTTCTTACGCAGTGAGGTGGCTACGTGACCCGTTCAAATCTGCGCGTCTTCATAGGGGCGCTCCTTCTTGTTCTAGTTGCTCTGGACGCATCGGCGGACGATGGACGCCGCGGCGAGGGCCACCACCACGCTCAGCAAAGCGGCCGGGCGCGCCTCTACGATGCACGAGGTGACGTCGTCGGCGACGTGGTGTACATCTCGGGCTCCGACTACGCGGCCGGGGTAGTCCTTAACGTGAAGGGCGTGTTCGTATTCGCGGGCTTCTCTAGCAGTGAAACTTCCCCAACGGGTGGACGCGCAGTTTCGAACGAGTGGATCTGGCAGTATCCACGCCTTGCCTACTCGGGCAAGAACTGCAGCGGGACGCCGTACGTCTTCTATGAACAGGGTGCCTTTCGCCCGAGCGCGATCGAGCGCAGAGGAACAACGGCAACGTTATTTATTGCTCGGGACACGACTTCCGAAGCCGTGCCGGTCGGCTCCTATGAAAGCGGGGATGCCCCCCCGCGCTGTTTCGATGGAACGCCGCGGAGATACGACGGGGCATGGCCGGTCGAGAGCACGATCGACTTGACTCAGCTCTATCCCGAACCACTGCGGACAGGCCGGTGACCGTGATGCCTGTGCCAGCGACGAGGTGAGTATGTTCAATTCTCGCAGTGCGATCGTCATCGCGATGTTTGCCGCGAGCGCCTCAGTGGCGCTTGCCGAGGGTCCGGGCTACAGGGGAAGGCACGACCATACCGCGAGGTTGTACGACGCGCGAGGCAGGCTCGTCGGAACAGTCGTGGATGCTTCGATGCAATCCAGTTCTTCGGACTTCGTATCCGATGGCGGGGTCATCATGGATGTCAAGGGCGCGCCTGTTTTCGTCGGCTTCAGCCGCCGCCAGAAGGCGGACGGCGTTCGGTCTGCAAACGCGTGGATCTGGAGCGCAAACCGGCCGGCTTATTCCAGCCCACGCTGCACAGGTACGCCATACATAGCCTTCACACTTGGCCCCTTGCGACCGGCGGCCATAGAACGCAAGGGCGGCAAGGCGGTGCTGTATGTCGCGAAGGATCAACCGGAGCAGTACGAGAACGTCGGCTCGCAAGCCCACCCGGATGGCTGCGAAGATTTCTTCGCCGGCCCCGCCCGCCCTGTGTGGCTCATTGGGGACTCTATCAACCTGTCCGACGAGTACCCCGAGCCGCTGACCATCGGGCCCTGAACGCTCCTTTTGCGCTGAACTGCGGATCAGCGCGCCTGCCGAGCGCGAACGCCATTCGATTCCACCGCCCCGCGTAGCGCCCGCAAATTCATTCGGACAACGAAACGGTTATCGTTGACGGCCCGCGTAAAGACGCTTCATACGCCGCAAATGGCGAAAACAGCGTTCGTCGTTCATTGGCGGCGCTGCTCGCGGCCATCCCGATTGATAACCACCGAACATCAATCGTTGAGAAGATTGCACTTATCGTTTTGATGGCGACGGTCCATCATCCCCGAAAGACAAAAAGCGGATAGACCGCAACATTCGGGACTTCAGGAGACACATCGATGCATCCCTCACCTTCAGCCCTCTCGCCGGGACATTCAAAGGCTGCGGCGGTTTTCCGCGTAACGGCCGGCAATTTCCTGGAGCAGTTCGACTTCTTTCTGTTCGGCTTCTACGCGACGCAAATCGCCGGCGTGTTCTTTCCGGCATCGAGTGAATTCGCTTCGCTGATGATGACGTTCGCCGTCTTCGGCGCCGGCTTTTTGATGCGTCCGCTGGGCGCGATCGTGCTTGGCGCATACATCGACGATGTCGGCCGACGCAAGGGCCTGATCGTCACGCTTTCCATCATGGCGAGCGGCACCATCCTGATCGCATTCGTGCCGGGCTACGCGACGATCGGTCTTCTGGCACCCGCGCTCGTGCTCGTCGGACGTTTGCTGCAGGGGTTCTCCGCAGGCGCTGAACTCGGTGGCGTGTCGGTCTATCTCGCCGAGATGGCCACGCCTGGCCGCAAGGGCTTCTTCACGAGCTGGCAGTCGGCGAGCCAGCAGGTTGCGATCGTCGTTGCCGCGGCGCTTGGCTTCATGCTCAACCAGTCGCTCGACACCGCGGCCATCGCGAGCTGGGGATGGCGCGTGCCGTTCTTCGTCGGCTGCATGATCGTGCCGTTCATCTTCATGCTGCGTCGCAATCTGGAAGAAACGCGAGAGTTCAAGGCACGCCAGCATCGCCCGACCATGAAGGAAGTGTTTCGCACGCTCGCCCAGAACTGGGCCGTCGTGATCGCCGGCATGATGCTGGTGGCAATGACCACCTCGAGCTTCTATCTCATCACGGTCTATGCGCCGACGTTCGGCAAGACGGTTCTGCACCTGAGCACTGCGGACAGTCTGCTCGTGACTTTGTGTGTAGCCGTGTCGAACTTCGTGTGGCTGCCGATCGGCGGGGCGCTCTCGGACAAGATCGGCCGCAGGCCGCTGCTCGTCGGCATGACGGTGCTCGCTATCGCAACTGCATACCCGGCACTGTCGATACTCGCTCACGCGCCGAGCTTCATCAACATGCTGCTCGTGCTGCTGTGGCTCTCGTTCATGTACGGCATGTATAACGGCGCGATGGTCGTCGCGCTGACCGAGGTGATGCCGGTCGAAGTGCGCGTGGCGGGTTTCTCGCTCGCATACAGCCTTGCGACGGCGGTGTTCGGCGGCTTCACGCCCGCCATCTCGACGGCGCTCATTCACATGACCGGCGACAAGGCGGCACCCGGATACTGGATGAGCTTCGCCGCCGGCTGCGCGCTTCTCGCGACGTTCGCGCTCTATCGCCGGCGCGCAGCAACGCTGACTCCGGCGCACTGATGCGACGCTCGTTGCGACAAGCGCCTATCGAACCCTACACGACGTCATCATGAAGAATGTGCTTTCGAAACTCTACGCGGCGGCGCTCATCGCCGCCTCGGCCGTTGCGTCCAGCGTACAGGCCGCCGACCTGCACGTCATGAGTTCGGGTGGCTTCACCGCGGCATACAAGGTGCTCGGTCCCAGGTTCGCTTCCGAGACGGGCAACACGCTCGACACCGCGCTGGGTCCGTCGATGGGTAAATCGCCCGAAGCCATTCCCAACCGCCTCGAACGGGGCGAGCCGGCCGACGCCGTCATCATGGTCGGTTATGCGCTCGACGAGCTGATCAAGCAAGGCAAGGTCGTGCCCGGATCGCGCGTGGAACTGGCGGACTCGCGCATCGGCATGGTCGTGCGCGACGGGGCGGCGAAGCCCGACATCAGCTCGGCGGAAGGCCTGCGGCAGACTCTGCTGCATGCCAAGTCGATCGCCTACTCCGACAGCGCGAGCGGTGTCTATATCGAGCGCGAACTGTTCACGAAGCTCGGCATCGAGGATCAGGTCAAGCCCAAGGCGAAGATGATTCCGCGCATACCGGTGGCCTCCGTCGTCGCGAACGGCGACTACGAGATCGGCTTTCAGCAGGTGAGCGAGTTGCTGCCGGTCAAAGGCGCGACGTTCGTCGGAAAGATTCCGGAGTCTTTGCAGTCCGTCACGCGTTTTGCCGCCGGCATTCCGGTGAGCGCGCAGCATCCGAAGGAAGCGAAGGCGCTTCTCGATTATCTGGCATCGCCCGGCGTGCAGGCCGATGTGAAATCGACCGGGCTCGATAGCGTCACCGCGCATTGATCTAGCTGCGCGGTCAACGTCCCGAGGTACTGCTCGCGTGGTCCTTTGCGCCGTCGGCGTCGCCCGGCGCCGGCGCGCGCAGCATTTGCGCAAGACGCGCGCGATCGCAGGCGCCATCCCACATCGAAACGAAGATCACCGCGCACGCGTTGCTGATTACGCTCGTGAGCGCCCGCGCTTCGGACATGAAGCGGTCGATACCCACCAGTAGCGCCACGCCCGCGAAAGGGAGATCCGGAATCACGGTCAGCGTCGCGACGAGCGCGACCAGGCCGCTCCCGGCCACGCCCGCCGCTCCTTTGGACGTCAGCAGCATGACCGCGAGCATCATCGCGATCTGCGACGCGGATAGCGAGACGTCGCACGCCTGCGCGATGAACATCGAAGCAAGCGTGAGATAGATCGCGGTGCCGTCGAGATTGAACGAATAGCCTGCGGGCAGCACGAGTCCGACGACGCCCTTGTCGCAGCCGAGCATCTCCAGCTTCGTGATGAGGCGCGGCAACACCGGTTCCGTCGACGAAGTCGCCAGGACGATGAGCAATTCCTCGCGCAGATAACGCAAGAGCCGCCACAGCGCGAAGCCGTGCAGGCGCGCAAGCGGAGCGAGGACGAGCGCGACGAACAGCACGCACGCCACGTAGAACGACACCATCAACATGCCGAGGGAGCCGACCGAGTGAATCCCGAAGCGGCCCACTGTGAAAGCCATCGCGCCGAATGCGCCGAGCGGCGCGAGCCGCATGATCATCGCGAGGATGCGAAACAGCGCTTGCGCGATGCCATCGATGAGCGCGAGCACAGGCCGGCCCGCACCCGGATGCAGATTCAGCGCGAAGCCGAATAGCAGCGAAAGCAGCAGCACCGGCAGCACCTCGCCCTTGTCGAACGCGCCAAGCATCGTTTCGGGGATGACGTTCAGCGCGAAGGCGACGAAGCCATCCGGATGCGCCTGCTTCACATACTGCGCGAGGATCGTCGTATCGAGACTTCGGGCGTCGATATGCATGCCCGCGCCGGGCCGTATCAGAAAGGCCGTGACGAGTCCCAGCGCGAGCGCCACGGCAGTCAGGAAATAAAAGAGTCCCAGCGCCCGGAAGATCACGCGACCGATTGCCTTTCCGCTCGCGACAGACGTGATCCCGGAGACGATCGTGCAGAAGACGATGGGCGAAATCATCATCCTGACGAGGCCGACGAAGCCGTCGCTGACAGGCTTGAGATGCGAGCCGGCTTGCGGCCAGAAGTGCCCGAGCGCCATGCCGAGCACCATGCCCAGCACGACCTGCACATAGAGCAGACGAAGCGTTCTTGCCACCCTCACGACGCGGGCTTCCTGCTCGGGCGCGCTTGTCGGGCGACGTCGTCGGTTGATGCGCCGCTGTTCCTGGCATCGCCTCTCATATCCAGAATCGTTTGATGAAACTCCTGCGCGGCCGGCGTGAGCGTACGTCCGCGGCGCCTCACGATGCCTACGCGTCGCTTCACGACAGGGTCCACCAGCGGCACACTCGTGAGGATGTGATGATTGCGTCCCGGCATGGCCATCGACGGTACGGCGGCCACGCCGAGGCCCGCTTCCACCAGACCCAGCATGGTCGTGACGTGACGCGTTTCGCATACGCTGGGCGCGCGCGGCGACACGGCCGAAAGAGCCTGATCGAGCAACAGACGATTGCCCGACGTCTTGTCCACGGAAACGTAGTCGTGCTCGTACAGTTCGTTCCAGGTCACGTTTTTCTTGCGCGCGAGCGGGTGGTCACGACGGCACGCCGCAACGAACTGCTCCTCCAGCAGCACGTTGAAGTCGACCTCGGACTCCTGGCTTCCCATGAAGCTGACGCCGAAATCAGCCTCGCCGCTGATAACGGCGGAGAGCACCTCGTTCGCGCTCGCGTCGAGCAGTTTGACCCTGATGCGCGGGAAACGGCGATGGAAGCTCGCAACCGCGCTCGGGAGAAAGTAGTAGGCCACGGATGGCACGCAGGCAATGGTGACATGACCCAATCGGCTCGATGAGACATCGCGGATGCCGAGCAGGGCGACATCGAGATCGTCCAGCAACTGCTCCGCGCTCGGCGCGAATGCCCGGCCGACAGTCGTGAGCGTCACGCTGCGCGTGGTGCGTTCGAAAAGACGTACGCCGAGCGCTTCCTCCAGCTTGTCGATCCGGCGGCTCAGCGCTGGCTGGGAAATGTTCACCGCCTCGGCTGCTTTTCGAAAGCTGCCCAGTTCCACCACAGCTCTGAATGCCTGCAAGTCGTTGAGGTCGAAGTTGACGCCCACGGGCCATTCTCCGCGTTCTTAGGCGCGGATATTGTGCATGACGAAGACGGCGTGTCCATTTTGCGTGGATAGGGCCGTGCTCTCGATCGGAAAGGGCGAGGGTGGCCCGGCCGTCCGCGCCGACACATTGAAAGAGTTCCTTCGAAGCACCGATTCGCCGGCCGGAGCTCGGTCGACTCGTTCCTGCTCATCCTTTGCCGAGCGGCGGTCGAGTAGGGAATCCAGCCATATTGCTCAATTGCGCGAGTTCATTGGCCGCTTCGCGCAACAGCACCGAATACTGGTGAATCCTTTCGGCCGTCAGCCGCACGCGCGGACCCGCCAGGCTGATGACGCCGACGCAACGCGAGCCGCTCACGACAGGCGCCGCGACCGCCGACATTTTCGGCGCGAACACTTCGTCGATCATCGCGTAACCGCGCACCCGCGCAGCGTGCAGAAACCCGAGCAGCGCCTTTAGCGTGGTCGGCGCATGAGGGCCGAACTCGTTCGGCTGACCGAAGCCCTGCTTGAGAACGAGCGCAGCCGCTTGTTCATCGGACATCGTCATGAGCCATGCGTGACCGGTCGATGTGCACGAAAGCTGCGCCGTCTGTCCCATGTCGGGATCGTAACGAAAGCCGGACCGCTGACCGTCGGCCTTGCCGACCCAGATGATCGCATCGCCGTCCACGAGCGATAGCCGCGCGAGTTCGCCGGTTTGCGCCGCGACGCGTTCGATGATCGGCTGCGCGATATCGGCGATACCCGTCAGGCTCAGGAATTCCAGGCCATTCGACGTCATGCGCATAGTCAGGATATAGCGGCTGTGCTCGGTCAGTTGCCGCACATAGCCGCTCTCGACGAGTTCGGTCAGCACGCGATGACACGAGCTGCGCGGCATGCCGAGCGCATCGGCGATCTCGACGAGTCCCGCGCCCTCGCCTTGCGACGCGAGGAAATCCAGCACTCTCAGGCCGTTTTTCAGCGACATCGCTCGTCGGTTTTGTGATGTGAAATGCAGTTCCGGTGCGGAACGCCGGGCTTTCGCAGCGCAAACAATAACACCTGTTCGTCGCGAGAAGCGCACGGCATAGACACGAAAATATTCAGGAGACACCCATGGCAGTTACCGCTGACCCGAACTCGGCTGCGAGCGAGCGCTCGCCGCAGGCTCATCTGATGGCGCGTCGCGCAGTGGCGGGCGCCACTGTCGGCACGGCGCTGGAATGGTTCGACTTCGCGCTGTACGGCGTGGTCGCGGCCACGATCTTCCCGAAGCTCTTCTTCCCGTCGCTCGACCCGACCGCTTCGCTTTTGGCCTCGCTGGCGAGTTTCTGGGCGGGACTCGCCGCCCGTCCGCTCGGCGCGGTGATCTGCGGCATGCTCGGCGACCGCTGGGGACGCCGTAACCTGATGCTCGTTACGGTTTCGGTGATGGGCGCGTCGTCGTTCCTGATGGGTTTGCTGCCCACGTATCAGCAGGTCGGCATTCTCGCGCCGACCTTGCTGGTTTCGCTGCGCATCGTTCAGGGTTTTGCGCTCGGCGGCGAATCGACCGGCGCGCAACTGATGGCGGTCGAACACGCGTCCGCGAACAAGCGCGGGCTGTATTCGGGCCTGCTCGGCATCTGTTCGCCGCTCAGCCAGATCCTCGCGAATTTCGCGCTGTTCGCACTTTCCGCGCTCCTTTCGGCCGATGACTTCGAATCGTTCGGATGGAGGATTCCTTTTCTTGCCAGCTTCGTGCTCGTGCTGCTCGGCATCTATATCCGCATGAAGGTGAGCGAAACGCCGGCCTTCGAGGCGCTCAAAAAGAAGGGCGAAGGCGCGCGTTCGGCCAACCCGCTCGGCATCGTCTTCAAGTTTCACTGGCGGACCGCGCTTCGCCTGACGCTGTTCTTCTGCGGCCCGGCGGCGCTTTTCTATCTGATCGTGGTGTTCTCGCTCAGCTATCTCACGAAGAACCTCGGCGTGCCGAAGCAGACCGGCTTCATGCTGCTGATGGTGGCGAACGTCTGTGCCATTGGGGGCGCGCTGGCCGGTGGCTATCTGAGCGACCGGATCGGACGCAAGCGCGCGCTGATGATCGGCTCGTTCTGCACGCTGGTCTGCTGCCTCATCTACTTTCCGATCCTCAACCAGCACTCGGTCGCGTTGACGATGGCCGTGATGGGCGCCTTCCTGGGCTTCACGCAGTTTCAAAGCGGCATTCAGCCGGTGTGGTTCGCCGAATCGTTCCCGACCGAAGCGCGCTACACGGGCTCCGCTCTGTCTTACTCGGGGGCCAATCTGCTCACCGGTGGACCGATGCCGATCGTCGCCGTCGCGCTGCTCAATGCCTTTCATGGTTCGCCTTGGGCGATCGTCGCGGTCTGCGGCTCGTTGAATCTGCTCTCCTTCCTCATGATCGCGACGTCGCGGGAAACCAAAGACACCGCCCTCGAACGTAGCGCCACACACTGAAACCATGACTCGCAAACTCTACATTCTCAACGGCTCGAACCTGAACATGCTGGGCGCGCGCGAGCCGCACCTTTACGGACATACGACGCTGAAGGACATCGAAAAGAACTGTCTTACGCTCGCTGAAGAACTGAAGCTGGATTGCGTGTTCCGTCAGACCAACAGCGAGAGCCAGTTGATCGACTGGATTCAGGAAGCCTTCCTGCAGGACGCGGCGCTCGTCATCAACCCGGCCGGCTTCTCGTTCGGGCGAATTCCGGTGCTCGACGCGGTCAAGCTGATTAGCCGCCCGGTCGTGGAAGTGCACATAACGAACATTCACCGGCGCTCGGAGGAATACCGTCACTCGACAATCTCGGTGGCGGCTACTGCGGTGTTCTGCGGGGCGGGCGCGAACGGCTACTTGCTGGCGATCCGCGCGGTTGACGATCTTTGGGGCAATCCGAGCTGAACGTGTCGCTCGGTCTGGCGAGCAAGCTGTCTCGGCGCGGACTTCGCTTCCGCCGGGATGCGCGGCAGGCAAGTGGACGGTGCTTATCAATACCCGCGTTTACCCTCCCGTCGATCGTGACGCGACGTTTGCGCGGACCGCCGCCTAAACCGCGGCATCGGCTCGTCCGTGCGTTCGCCGCACTGATCGCAAGTTAATCCCCAAAACCACGCCAATCTCGACCCCACTTTCGCTCCCTCCTTGAAATTGTCAAATGCGGTCCATATAATTGGCACTCACTGCACGAGAGTGCTAACAAGATTTCCGTCCGGCGGGCGCAGCCCAAAAGACGGGCTTTCCCGCGTTTTCAGTCTCATTCAAGAGAGGAGTGTGTATGAACCTTCGTCCTTTGCACGATCGCGTCATCGTCAAACGTCTGGACCAGGAAACCAAGACCGCATCGGGCATCGTGATCCCGGAAGCAGCGGCAGAAAAGCCGGATCAAGGCGAAGTCCTGGCCGTCGGCCCGGGCAAGCGCGATGACAAGGGCACGCAAAACGCCCTCGACGTGAAGGTGGGCGACCGCGTGCTCTTCGGCAAATACGCCGGCCAGACCGTCAAGGTCGACGGGCAGGAACTGCTCGTCATGCGCGAAGAAGACATCATGGCCGTTCTGGTCAACAAGTAAGCATTCTTCCTGTACGCCGGGCTTCGCGCCGAAAGGGCAGCGAGCCGGCACACTGAATCGAATCAAGGAGTCTGGATATGGCAGCTAAAGAAGTCACTTTCGGCGATTCCGCACGCGCCAAGATGGTCGAAGGCGTGAACATTCTGGCCAACGCGGTCAAGGTCACGCTGGGTCCGAAGGGCCGCAATGTCGTGCTCGAGCGTTCGTTCGGCGGCCCGACGGTCACCAAGGACGGTGTCTCGGTCGCGAAGGAAATCGAACTGAAGGACAAGCTCCAGAACATGGGCGCGCAAATGGTCAAGGAAGTCGCTTCCAAGACCAGCGACAACGCAGGTGACGGCACCACGACCGCTACCGTGCTCGCACAGTCCATCGTTCGCGAAGGCATGAAGTACGTCGCATCGGGCATGAACCCGATGGACCTGAAGCGCGGCATCGACAAGGCCGTCGCCGCAGCAATCGAAGAACTGCGCAAGATCAGCAAGCCCTGCACGACGAACAAGGAAATCGCGCAAGTCGGCTCGATCTCGGCGAACAGCGACACGTCCATCGGCGAGCGCATCGCTGAAGCCATGGACAAGGTCGGCAAGGAAGGCGTGATCACCGTCGAAGACGGCAAGTCGCTGCAAGACGAGCTGGACGTCGTGGAAGGCATGCAGTTCGACCGCGGCTACCTGTCGCCGTACTTCATCAACAACCCGGACAAGCAAGTCGCCGTTCTGGAAAACCCGTTCGTGCTGTTGCACGACAAGAAGGTTTCCAACATCCGCGATCTGCTGCCGGTGCTGGAACAAGTCGCGAAGGCCGGCCGTCCGCTGCTCATCATCGCTGAAGACGTCGAAGGCGAAGCTCTGGCAACGCTCGTCGTTAACAACATCCGCGGCATCCTGAAGACGGTTGCCGTGAAGGCTCCGGGCTTCGGCGACCGTCGCAAGGCCATGCTGGAAGACATCGCGATCCTGACCGGCGGTCAAGTCATCGCGGAAGAAACCGGCCTGACGCTGGAAAAGGCGACGCTGCAAGAGCTGGGTCAAGCCAAGCGCATCGAAGTGGGCAAGGAAAACACGACGATCATCGACGGCGCTGGCGAAGCCGTGAACATCGAAGCTCGCGTGAAGCAAGTGCGCAAGCAGATCGAAGAAGCGACGTCGGACTACGACCGTGAAAAGCTGCAAGAGCGCGTGGCCAAGCTGGCCGGCGGCGTGGCAGTGATCAAGGTCGGCGCTGCAACCGAAGTCGAAATGAAGGAAAAGAAGGCACGTGTCGAAGACGCTCTGCACGCAACGCGCGCAGCAGTGGAAGAAGGCATCGTGGCTGGCGGCGGCGTCGCGCTGATCCGTGCACGCCGTGCAATCGACGGCCTGAAGGGCGCTAACGCCGACCAGGACGCAGGTATCAAGATCGTTCTGCGTGCAATGGAAGAGCCGCTGCGCCAGATCGTCACGAACGGCGGCGAAGAAGCCTCGGTCGTGGTGGCTGCTGTTGCTCAAGGTTCGGGCAACTACGGCTACAACGCGGCAACCGGCGAGTACGGTGACCTGGTGGAAGCCGGTGTCGTCGACCCGACCAAGGTGACGCGCACGGCGCTGCAAAACGCGGCATCGGTGGCAGGCCTGCTGCTGACGACCGACGCAGCCGTCGCCGAACTGCCGAAGGAAGATGCTCCGATGCCTGGCGGCATGCCCGGCGGCATGGGCGGCATGGGCATGGACATGTAAGACGGCTTCGGCCCGATTACATCGGTGCGAGTCTCGCAAGGGGCTCGCGCCATGCCAGAAAAAAACCTGCAGCGATGCAGGTTTTTTTTCGTGCATCGACACGCTATTTATTCATCTCGTCGCGTAACTTCTGCGCGGCGGCCTTGTAGTCGTAGGTCGGGTAGAACTCCGTGTGATATCCGCCCCACGCGGTCGTCTCGATGGCGCGATTCACTTCCCGCAGCCTGTCCGCCGGCACGCGCAAGGTCACTACTTGCCCGATGCCCATCATCACGTACCACGAGACCACTTCCACGCCCGGCGGCGGAAACGTCTTGAAGTAGCCTTGTTCCTTCAATTGCTGGTTGATCTTCGGCAACGGCTTGGACTCGTCGTGCTTGAGGAAGATGGTCAGCAGGAACGTGCCGTCGCCCGCAGGCGTGGCCGGCGGCGATGCGTCCTGCGCATGGGCGGGCAGCGCCGCCGAGACAATCGTGGCGAGCATCGTGGCTCGAATGAGGCGAGCGATGCGTCGTGCCGGCTTGTGCATCAGCGAATCTCCTTCGGAAGCAATGAGCAGAAGCGGAAGGGCACTACGCCTTCCGATGATGAAGATGCAGACGCTCCATCACATGCAGCGCGTTGGGCTGCGCGTGGCCGAGCGTGGTGTTGTCGAAGATGCACCACACCTCGGGCGTCTTTTTCGCGCGGGCTTGCAGCGTGCGCGCGAGATCGTCGAGATACGGAAAGTCGTACGAAGACTTGTAGAGATCCGGCGAGCCGTGCAGCCGCACGTAGACGAGAGATGTGTCCGCCCGATGCTTGATTTCGCAGTCGTCGGGAATCGGGTCGGCGTCCACATATGCGATGTGATGCGCTTTCAAAAGCGCCGCCGCCTCTTTGGTGAACCAGCTCGGATGGCGCGCCTCGCACGCGACCGGCAGCTTCGTGCGCTCGCGCAGCGCCTTGAAGAAGGCATCCGCCAGATCGTGTTCGAAGGCGAGGCTCGGCGGCAGTTGCGCGAGCCAGCAGCCGAGCTTGTCGCCCAGCTTGCCGGCGGCAGCCAGAAATTCGTCGATGAGGGCGTTCGTGTCGGCGAGCCGCGCGTCGTGCGTGATCGCCTTGGGCAGCTTCACCGAAAAGCGAAACGAGTCGGGCACGCTTTGCGCCCACTTCTCGTAAGTCTGCTCGCGATGCGGCTTATAGAAGCTCGAGTTGATTTCGACGCACGTCAGCACGCGTGCGTAGCGTTCGAGATGCGTGCCTTCGTCGGGAAAGCTCGACTGGACCGAGCTCGAAAGCGCCCAGCCCGCGCAGCCGACGCGGATAGCGCCTTGCGGGCCGGGCTTGTGCAAATGGGGCAGTCGATACGGCATGCGCTCGCAAAGCCTCCCTTCGTTGGTCTCCGAACTCCGTTCGTGTCGCTTCGTTCACTGCATCGTCGGCGCGCGATTTCGTCTAGTGCCGGGCTTCTCCGGGCAATCCGGCCGAATCGTCCGGCACCGAAGCGGCGTCGGTTTCGTCGTCCGCATCGTTCGAACGCGCCCAGAAAAAGCGATCCGGCAGATACGCGCCCATGCCCGGACGAAACGCGGCGCGCGCCGCCTGAAACACGTACTCCTGCGCCTCGCGCGCGGCCTCGGCGGGCTCCTGGCCGTTCGCGAGCAGCGCGGCAACGGCGGCGCCGAGCGTGTCGGTGAGCCCCATCACGCGATGCAGCCCGCGATCCCACAAATCCTGCCGCACCTGTCCTTCCTCGCTGTACAGCGTGTTCACATGCCGATGCGTGCCCGTTTCCATCGCCAGCACGTACTCGCAGCCCTGCGCGAGAATGTGCGAAATCGCGGAATCGAGCGTCGGCGCTTCGGCGTCGCTGTCCGGCTGCGCAAGCTGCAGAAGCGTCGCGTGATCGGCGATCAGCATGGTCGTCTGCGGCACGAGCAGGTCGGCGAGCGATTCGCGCAGCTCGTCGGCGGACAGCACGTGTTCGTCGTCGAGCGTGAAGTCGGGCGCGAGGATCAGCGGAACGTCGTCGTAGTCGGACACCACTTCCGCGATCGCGGAGACCACTTCCGCCCGCGTGGCCGCGCCGATCTTGAACGCGGCGATCGGCATGTCTTCCAGCAACATGCGCGCCTGAGCGGCGACCGCGTCCGGGTCGATGCCGTTGACTTCATCGCATGTTGCGGAATCGCGCACGGCGTAGCCGGTAAGAACCGTTGCGCCGTGGCAGCCCATGCTGGCGAGCGTGAGCAAATCGGCTTGCAAGCCGGAGCCGCCCGTGGGGTCCGAGAGCCCGAAAGTCAGAACGATCGGTGGAGAGTCGCCGGTCATGGCAAGAGCGGACATTTTTGGTTTGGATTGCACGAGTGAGACGATTCAGTTGCAGCGAACGCGAAAAAGACGCGCACGCGCCCGGACACGGTTCGATTATGCGTCCTATTGCCGCCCGTCTGCGGTCTTTGCGCACCTTTTTGCGAAGCGGGGCGCGCGCGTCCCGCTATGTGGGGATGCACGTCGGGCCAGCGCCTTGCTAGGCATCCACCCGGCAACACGGTACCATCATGGCCTAATTTCAATCGACCAATCGACGCGGCATAAGTATGGAATACAGAAGCTGGATGTGCCTGATCTGCGGCTGGATCTACGACGAAGAGGCGGGATTGCCGGAAGAGGGCATCGCGCCGGGTACCCGCTGGGAGGACGTTCCGATCAACTGGACCTGTCCCGAATGCGGAGCCCGCAAGGAAGATTTCGAGATGGTCCAGATCTGATCCGCATGCTCTACCGCGCCGCATGGCTCACGCCATGCGGCGCGTGTTTTTTGCGACCCGCGTTTCGTGCAGGCGTCGCAGACGAGCTTCGTTGTGCGCCTGCGCGACGATCCGGCTGGAACATTCGTTCCCGTCTGCACTCGTAAAGGCATACGCTTGGAGCACGACAGGCTCGGCGGCGCTTCACCGCCGCGCTCGTCGATAATGCAGTTCAACCGCGCGTCGAGGCGGCGTCGCCACGCGCGTTTCTGGCTTGTGAGCGCCCGTTATGACATCTCGTCCCGACCTTCCCGTTCCGATCGAAGCCTTGCCGAACCCGCGCGGCGGCTCAGTCCGGCTCGCCGAAATGGCGCTCACGGACGCCATGCACGCGTTCCAGCGGCAGGGCGAGATCGCGCCTGCGCTCAAGCGCGCGATTGCTGCGCTGCATTCGGCCGGATGGCTGCCCGCGCAACGTTTCGCCGAGGCGCTGGCGCTCGTCGCGCCGCTCGGCGACGAATCGGAGGGCACGCACGACCGCATCGCGCTCGCCATGTCCGCGTTCCGCGCGGCCGTCGAGCGCCATAACCTGCGCGAACTGTCGTGTTCGACGGAACTTTTCGATCACTATCGCGGGCTGCACGCGCTTCTGGCCGTGCATACGCGCATCGCGCCGGTTTCCTACGATGACCTCGCGCTCGCCGGGCGCGCCATTGCGCCGTCGACGCTGCGCGGCGTCGCGCCGGAAAGGCTCGCGCGGGTCCGGGCGCACTACGAGGCGGCGCTGCTCGCGTTGCTGCGCGCGGGCGCCGACCAGCCGCAAGCTGACATCGACGACACCTTCTCGCGGCTCGATGCCTGTCTCGCCGAGCTCACCGGGCCCGATCCGTACGACTTCTGGCGGCTCGCGTCCTCTACGGTGCGGGCGCTGCGCGAGCGGGCTGGCCGTCATGCCGACTTGTCCAGCTACGCGGACGCCAAGCGCCTCTACGCCCGTTTCAACCTCGTGCTGGCGGATCAGGCGCACGCGTCGAGCTTCGCGCCGCGTTCGCTGGTGCGCGCGACGCTCGCGCTGCTGTGGCGCGACTTCGCGCTCTACGGCGCGACGCCTGAAGACGCCGAACACGTCGACGTTTTGCGCGACTACGGCCTCACCGTGGCGTGGCACGTGGCGGCGACGCCCGCGTCCGAAGCCGCGTGGGAACAGGGCGCGGCGCAGGCGAGCGAAGAAAGCACGCGCGAGGCCGTCACGCGGGATCTCGGCGTACTGCGCGTGAACGCAGCGGCCTACGAAGACTTTCTGCAAAGCGCGGAGGCGTCGATCGAAGGGCTCGTCGAGCGCGGCACGCAGGCAAGCGAGACCGGCACCGTCGATTCCGCCGCCGCGCTGCACGCGGCGAACGCGTCGCATCGGCTGGGCGCGGCGGCATGCGCGCTCGGGCTCGGGCACGTCTCGCTGCTCGCCGATACGCTCGGTCTCGCGTGGCGGCGCGTCGCGCATCAGGGCGAAGGCGCGGCCGAGAGCGATGCCCGCGGCCTCGACGCCTCCATCCCCGAGCGCGCCGCGCAGACGCTGCGTTCGATGCTGCATCAGGCGGCGGCGGGAATCGCGCCGTCGGAAGGACGCGCGTCGATTGCCGCGCTGACCGCAATGATCGAGCGTCCTCCGGCCGTCACGCGATAGCGTCGTCGTCGTTCTCGTCGGGGGGCGCCGCCCGTTTGGCCGGCCCGCGCACGACGTCGTAACGCAGCAGTGTCCGCTTGCGCGCGGCGTCGTGATCGACGATCGGCGGCGGATAATCCGCGCCCAACGCGATTTTCGCGGCCTTCAGCGCGTCGGGCTTCGCGAGCCACGGCGCATGAATGTCGCGGTCGGAGAGCGCCGCCAGTTCCGGCACATAGTGGCGGATGAACTTGCCAGCGGCATCGAACTTCTGCGACTGCGTGAACGGATTGAAGATGCGGAAGTACGGCTGCGCGTCGCATCCGCTGGACGCGGCCCACTGCCAGCCGCCGCTATTCGACGAAAGCTCGAAGTCGTTCAGCTGCGCCTCGAAATACGCCTCGCCGCGCCGCCAGTCGATGCCGAGATCCTTCGTCAGGAAACTCGCCGTCACCATGCGCAGCCGGTTGTGCATGTAGCCGGAGGTGTTGAGTTGCCGCATGGCGGCATCCACGAGCGGATAGCCGGTCTGCCCGGCGCACCACGCGGCGAAGTCCGCATCGGCCGCCTCGCCCGTTTCCCATTGAATGCGGTCGTATTCCGGCTTGAACGCGCGATGGTCGCCCGGCATGCCCACGCGCGGGAAGTGGTGCAGCACCGCAAAGTAGAAGTCCCGCCAGATGAGCTCCGAAAGCCACGTCTGCGCGCCGCGGTCGCCGTGGCGCTGCGCGTCGTGCGCGACGCGGGCGAGCGCGCGGATCGACACCGTGCCGTGCCGCAGATGCACGCCCATGTAGCTCGGGCCTTTGACCGCCGGGAAATCGCGCGTGCGGTCGTAATCGCCCATGCGGTTGCGGAAGTCGTCGAAAAGCGCGTACGCGCCGACCGTGCCGGCCGGGAACTTGGGGCCTTCTGCATCGGCGAAACCGAGCGCGGCGAGCGACGGAATGCCCTGATCCGCCTGCGCGGGCGGCTTGCCGAGCGCGTGAAGATTGTCTTCGGACGCATAAGGCTGCAACGCGTCGGGCGTGAGCGTTTCGAGCCACTTGCGCTTGTACGGCGTGAACACGGTGTACGGCTTGGCGCTGCCCGTCAGCACGTCGTCGCGGTCGAAGATCGCCTGATCCTTGAACTCGAAAAACGCGACGCCCGCGCCCGCGAGTTTTTGCGCGACCGCTTCGTCGCGCGCCTTCGCGGACGGCTCGTAGTCGCGGTTCACGAACACGGCGTTCGCGCCGCACTCGCGGGCGAGCGCGGGAATCGCGTCGAGCGGCATGGCGTGCCGCACCAGTAGCGCGCCGCCGGCCGCCCGCAGCGTGCGATCGAGCTCGACCACGCTCGCATGAATAAAGGGCACGCGACGATCGTTTTTAGCCAGCGGAGCGAGGATTTCGCGGTCGAAAACGAACGCGCACAGCACGCGACGGCACCGTGTAAGCGCATGATAGAGTGCAGCATTGTCTGCCGCGCGCAGGTCCCGCCGAAACCAGACCAGCCCCACATCGAAGTCGGCCATCTCGCAGCGCCTTTGTTAAAATCCTGAATTATGTCCAAGACTTCCGATCGCATCAATTTGACGAACCAGTTCCTGATCGCCATGCCCTCCATGGTCGATCCGACGTTTTCCGGAACGGTGGTCTACCTTTGCGATCACACCGATCGCGGTGCGCTGGGTCTCGTCATCAACAGGCCGACCGACATCGACCTGCAATCGCTTTTCAACCGCATCGACCTCAAGCTCGAAATCGAGCCGCTCGTTCACTTGCCCGTGTATTACGGCGGTCCGGTGCAGACGGAGCGCGGCTTTGTCCTGCACGAAGCGGGCGAGGGCGAACCGTATAGCTCGTCCATGAGCGTGCCCGGCGGCCTTGCCATGACCACGTCGAAAGACGTGCTGGAAGCGGTCGCGAGCGGCAAGGGCCCCGAGCGTTTCCTGCTGACGCTCGGCCACGCGGGCTGGGGCGCGGGGCAGCTCGAAGAAGAAATCTCGAAGAACGGCTGGCTCACGGTCGAAGCAGATTCGCGCATCATTTTCGACGTGCCCGCCGAGGATCGGCTTGAGGCGGCGCTGTCGCTGCTCGGCGTGTCGCGCTCCATGCTTTCCGGCGAAGCAGGGCACGCATGAGCCGCGAAGCCACGCTGCTGGCATTCGATTATGGCGAAAAGCGCATCGGTGTCGCCGTCGGCAATACGTTGACGCGCAACGCTCGCGCGCTCGCCGTGCTCGAAAACCGCGACCGTGACTATCGCTTTCAGGAAGTGGGCAAGCTCTTGCAGGAGTGGAAGCCGGACGCCGTGGTGGTCGGCATGCCGATGCATCCGGACGGCACGCCGCACGAAATGAGCGCGCTTGCGAAACGCTTCGGCAATCAGGTGAACGGCCGTTTCAACGTGCCGGTGCAGTGGGTGGACGAGCGATATTCGTCCGTCGACGCGAAAGCCGACTTGCGCGAGCGCGGCGTGCGCCCGAATGCGCGCGGCCGCTTCGACGGCATCGACGCCGAAGCCGCCCGCGTCATCCTCCAACAATATCTCGACGGACTTCCCGACGATCATGAGTTCCATTGACGCAGAGGCGCTGTATCGCGCGCTCGTCGAACAGATCCGCACGGCTTACGGCGCGTCGCTCGCGGCAGCAGACGGCGTGGCGCTCGCGGGCATCTACAGCGGCGGCGCGTGGCTGGCCGAGCGGCTCGCGAAAGACCTGGGCGCGCCGCATTTCGGCGTGGTGAACGTGGCGCTGCATCGCGACGACTACGCGAAAAAGGGCCTGCATAGTCAGGCGAGCCCGACTTCCTTGCCGTTCGCCGTCGAGGGCCGCCGCATTCTGCTGATCGACGACGTGCTCTCCACCGGCCGCACGGTGCGCGCGGCGATCAACGAACTCTACGATTACGGCCGTCCCGCTTCGATTGATTTCGCCGTGCTCGCCGACCGCGGCGGACGCGAAATGCCGATTGCGGCGCGCTTCACCGGCGGCATGGTGGACGTCGCGGCGAACGAAGACCTCGTGCTCGCGCGCCGCGACGACGGCACCTTCGGCTTCACGACCGAGCCGCGCACGCACTGACGCTTAAGCGGCACGCGTCTCACGCCCAAGCAGCAAGCCTCTTTTCAAAGCAACGCCTGGATCACCATGAACACCGCCACGCAGAGCGCAGCCGAACCGGGCGCGCAGCAAGCTGACACGACCAGCGACACCTTCCGCTACGGCTTTCTCAAAGGCAACCCGCAGCTCACGAAAAACGGCGAGCTGAAGCACTTGCTGACCATCGAGGGCCTGCCGCGCAGCATCGTCGCGCATATTCTCGATACCGCCGAGCAGTTCGTGAGCGTCACGGATCGCGAAGTCAAGAAGGTGCCGCTTCTACGCGGCAAGTCTGTGTTCAACCTGTTCTTCGAGAACTCGACGCGCACGCGCACCACGTTCGAGATCGCGGCCAAGCGCCTGTCGGCGGACGTGCTGAATCTGAACATCAACGCGTCGTCGACGAGCAAGGGCGAGTCGCTGCTCGACACCATCAACAATCTCTCCGCGATGCACGCCGACATGTTCGTCGTACGTCATGCGTCGAGTGGCGCGCCGTATCTGATCGCCGAGCATTGCGCGCCGCACGTGCACGTGATCAACGCGGGCGATGGCCGTCATGCGCATCCGACGCAGGGCCTGCTCGACATGTACACCATTCGCCACTACAAGCGCGACTTCACGAAGCTGCGCGTGGCGATTGTCGGCGACATCCTGCATTCACGCGTCGCGCGCTCGGACATTCATGCGCTTACGACGTTGGGCGTGCCGGAAGTGCGCGCCATCGGCCCGCGCACGCTGTTGCCGAGCAACCTCGATCAGATGGGCGTGCACGTCTACCACAACCTGGACGAAGGTCTGAAGGGCGTGGACGTCATCATCATGCTGCGGCTGCAGAACGAGCGCATGAGCGGCGCGCTTCTGCCGTCCGCGCAGGAGTACTTCAAGAGCTGGGGCCTCACGCCCGAGCGTCTTGCGCTCGCCGCGCCGGATGCCATCGTGATGCACCCCGGCCCGATGAACCGTGGCGTGGAAATCGATTCGCAAGTGGCCGACGGGCCGCAGTCGGTGATCCTGAATCAGGTGACCTTCGGCATCGCCGTGCGCATGGCGGTGATGGGCATTGTGGCCGGCAAGAGCGACTAATTAAAACGACATGAAGATCCAGATTCAAGGCGGCACCATCATCGATCCGGCGGCAGGCACCGAAACGCGCAACGACGTATTCATCGCGGCCGGACGCATCGTCGCGATTGGCGAAGCACCCGCCGATTTCAGCGCGGCCAAGATCATCGACGCGAACGGCTTGCATATCGCGCCGGGCTTCGTCGACCTGTCGGCGCGTCTGCGCGAGCCGGGCTTCGAACACAAGGCGACGCTCGAATCCGAAATGGCCGCCGCGATGGCGGGCGGCGTGACGAGCCTCGTCTGCCCGCCCGACACTGATCCGACGCTCGACGAGCCGGGCCTCGTCGAAATGCTCAAGTTTCGCGCGCAGAAGCTGCATCAGGCGCATATGTATCCGCTCGGCGCGCTGACCGTCGGGCTGAAGGGCGAGAGCATCACCGAGATGGTGGAACTGACGGAGGCCGGCTGCATCGGCTTCTCGCAGGCGGACAACCCGATTGTCGATACCCGCACGCTGCTGCGCGCGCTGCAATACGCGACGACTTACGGCTATACGGTGTGGCTGCGCCCGCAGGACGCATTCATGGCGAAGGGCGGCGTGGCGGCAAGCGGCGCGGTGGCGTCGCGGCTCGGCTTGTCAGGCGTGCCGGTGTCGGCGGAAACCATCGCGCTGCATACCATTTTCGAACTGATGCGCGTGACGGGCGCGCGCGTGCATCTGTCGCACGTGTCGTCGGCGGCGGGCGTGGCGCTCGTGCGCGCGGCCAAAGCCGAAGGCCTCGCCGTCACGTGCGACGTCACGATCAACCACGTCCATTTGACGGATGTCGACATCGGCTATTTCGATTCGCAGTTCCGGCTCGATCCGCCGCTGCGCCAGCAACGCGACCGCGAAGCGATTCGCGCGGGTCTCGACGACGGCACGATCGACGCGATCTGCTCAGATCACACGCCGCTCGACGACGACGAGAAGCTGCTGCCGTTCGCCGAAGCGACGCCGGGCGCGACCGGTCTCGAACTGCTGCTCTCGCTGACGGTGAAGTGGGCGCGCGAAGCAAACCTGCCGCTCGCGAAGGCGCTCGCGCGCATCACGTCCGCGCCGGCAGATGTGCTGAAGCTGCCGGCGGGGCGCATCGCCGTGGGCGCGCTCGCGGACATTTGCGTGTTCGATGCGGGTGCTTCATGGCGTGTCGATCCGCGCAAGCTGAAGAGCCAGGGCCGCAATTCACCGTTCTTGGGTTATGAACTGCCGGCTCGCGTGCGCGCGACCATCGTCGGCGGACACCTCGCTTACGAAAGCCGCTGATTCATGAAGTTGATGTTGCGCAAGCTGCGCCTCGCTGCTCATCTGCTGCACGGCGCATGGATCGTGGCGCGGCGCTTTCCCGGCGCGACCGCAAGCGAACGCATGGCGATGAACCGCGCGTGGTCGCTCAAGATGCTGCGGCTCGCGGGCATGAAGCTCGTCGTGCATAACGACGAAGCGCGGCTCGATGCAGGCGTGCTCGTCGTCGGCAACCATGTGTCGTGGATCGATATTTACGTGATCAACGCATGGCGGCCGACGCCGTTCGTATCGAAAGCCGAGATTCGCCAGTGGCCGGTGGTCGGCTGGCTCGCGCAACAGCTGGGCACCGTGTTCGTGCAGCGCGAGAAGCGCAGCGACGCGAAGCGCATCATGCATGAGCTGGCGGACCGGCTCGTCGCGGGCGAGATGATGTGTGTGTTTCCCGAAGGCACGACGAGCGACGGCGTTTCGCTGCTGCCGTTCCACGCGAACATGTTTCAGGCGGCGGTGTCGGCGTCGAGTTCCGTGCAGCCCATCTGCCTGATGTACGAGGACGCGCGCGGCATGCAGACGACCGCGCCCGCGTATATCGGCGATATGTCGCTCAGCGATTCGCTCGATGCGCTCTTGCGCGGCGGGCCGATCACCGCGCATCTCTACGTGTGCGATGCGCTCGCGCCGGGCGCGGATCGGCGGCTGCTCGCGAGCGAAGCGCAAGCGGCGGTTCAGGCGGCGCTGGACCGGATGCGGAGCGCGCCGGCCGTTGTCATGGAAGCGCCGCCGGTCCCGCCGATCACTTCTTCATCGCGCAACTCACCTGCGTGACGACGCGCTGTGCGGGGTCTTTCGTCAGCCGCACCGCCGAGAGCTTGTTGCCCCACACGCAGCCCGAGTCCAGGCAGAGGACGTCGTCGCGGATCATGAGGCCGAGCGCGGCCCAGTGTCCGAAGACGATGGTCACGTCCTGCGTTCGGCGGCCAGGGACGTCGAACCAGGGCATGTAGCCGGGCGGCGCGGTGTCCGGGCCGCCGTTGCCGGCGAACTCCATCGCGCCTTCGGCCGTGCAGAAGCGGATGCGCGTGAGCGCGTTGTAGATCACGCGCAGCCGGTCCATGCCCGTCAGGGAATCTTCCCAGCGATGCGGCTCGTTGCCGTAGAGTTCGGCCAGTGTCTCTTTCCAGTTCGGCGCGCGCAATGCGGTTTCAAGCTCGTGCGCGAGTTCTAGCGTCATCGTGACGTCCCACTGCGGCAACACGCCCGCGTGAACCATCAGCGCGCCGTCCTCGAAATGCCCGACCGGCTTGTGCCGCACCCATTCGATGAGGTCGGCGCAATCCGGCGCGGCGAGAATGTCCTCGAGCGTGTCGCCTTTTTTCGGCTTGCGCAGGCCGGCGGCGACGGACAGCAGATTCAGATCGTGATTGCCGAGCACGACGGTCGCGCGCGAACCCAGCGCGATGACTTCGCGCAACGTTTCGAGCGACTTCGGGCCGCGGTTGATGAGATCGCCCGCGAACCAGAGCGGGGTGTCGGGCTCGGGCGCGGCTTTCTTCAGCAGGCGCTGGAACGGGTCGCAGCAGCCTTGGAGGTCGCCGAAGACGAGGGGGGCGGAATACGGAAGGCGATGAGTCGCGGGCAGTGTCGGTGTATCGGTCATCAGTAGGGTGGCATCGCAGGAACGACGCGCAAAGAACAGTCTGTGTGCTGGTAGTCCTGGACATTATGAAGCGCGCGTTGAACCCTGTCGCCGCACCGCTGTTTTGACGCGTTCCGGAGGCGAATCCTAGCTGTATCAAGTTGTTAGCCATGTAGTTTTTGCATTCGCTGGCCTTATAATGGCGGCTTGCCAGACGTCTGCCTTGCCTTGTGAGTCGGTCACACATGCCGGTAAGGCGCGTCGCGTTTGCGCCTCATGCGCATTTTTTTCACATATTCGCGTGTGCTGTCAGTCAACAAACTGAAAGCAGCCAAAGGGTATTTATGATTCTTACGACGGGCGGCGCCGGTTTCATCGGCGCCAATTTTGTCCTGGATTGGCTCGAAGGCTCTGACGAACCGGTACTCAACGTCGACAAGTTGACGTACGCCGGGAATCTCGGCACCTTGAAATCGCTGAAAGACGACGCCCGTCACGTGTTCGTGCGTGCCGACATCTGCGACCGCACCGCAATGGACGAACTACTCGCGAAGCACAAGCCGCGCGCCATCGTTCACTTCGCGGCCGAAAGTCATGTGGATCGTTCCATCCACGGGCCGGCAGACTTCGTGCAGACGAACGTCGTCGGCACTTTCACGCTGCTCGAAGCTGTGCGCATGTATTGGAACGCGCTCCCCGAATCGGAGAAAGAGGCGTTTCGCTTCCTGCACGTTTCGACGGACGAGGTCTTCGGTTCGCTGTCAGCAACGGATCCGCAGTTCTCCGAAACCACGCCTTACGCGCCGAACAGTCCGTATTCCGCGACCAAAGCGGGTTCCGACCATCTGGTGCGGGCGTATCACCACACGTACGGCTTGCCGGTTCTCACGACCAATTGCTCGAACAACTACGGCCCGTATCAGTTCCCTGAAAAGCTGATCCCGTTGATGATTGCAAATGCGCTCGCGGGCAAGCCGCTGCCGGTGTACGGCGACGGGCAGAACGTACGCGACTGGCTTTATGTCGGCGACCACTGCGCGGCCATCCGCGAGGTGTTGGCCAAAGGCAAGCCGGGCGAGACGTATAACGTCGGCGGCTGGAACGAGAAGAAGAATCTCCAAGTCGTGCACACCCTTTGCGATCTGCTCGACGAGAAGAAACCCAAGGCAAGCGGTTCGTATCGCGATCAGATCACGTATGTGACGGATCGCCCGGGACACGACCGCCGTTACGCGATCGACGCGCGCAAGCTCGAACGCGAACTCGGCTGGAAGCCGGCAGAAACGTTCGAAACGGGTCTCGCGAAGACCGTTCAGTGGTATCTCGACAACCAGGCGTGGGCCGACGAAGTCGCTTCCGGCGAATACCGGAAGTGGGTCGAGACGAATTACGCGCAGCGGGCATAAGGAGCAGGCATGGCGCGCAAAGGCATTATTCTCGCCGGCGGTTCCGGCACGCGGCTCTATCCGATCACGCATGCGGTATCGAAGCAACTGCTGCCCGTGTACGACAAGCCGATGATTTATTACCCGCTGTCGACGTTGATGATTGCGGGCATTCGGGACGTGCTCGTCATCTCGACTCCGCAGGATACGCCCCGCTTCGAGTCGATGCTCGGCGATGGCAGCCAGTGGGGCATGAATATCCAGTATGCCGTGCAGCCTTCGCCTGACGGGCTGGCGCAGGCGTTTATCATCGGCAAGGAATTCGTGGGCAACGATCCTTCCGCGCTCATTTTGGGCGACAACATTTTCTATGGTCACGATCTCGCCAAGCAGCTGGCGAGCGCCGATGCGCGGACAGACGGTGCAACGGTATTTGCATATCACGTGCATGATCCGGAACGCTACGGCGTCGTCGAATTCGACGAGCAGTTTCGCGCGCTTTCGATCGAAGAGAAGCCGGCGAAGCCGCGCTCGAATTACGCAGTAACGGGCTTGTATTTCTACGACAACAAGGTTTGCGACATTGCGTCGGATATCAAACCCTCGCCGCGAGGCGAACTCGAAATAACAGACGTCAATCTGCGCTATCTGGAAGAGCAGAAACTAGACGTCGAGATCATGGGACGTGGCTATGCGTGGCTCGATACGGGCACGCATGATTCACTGATCGAAGCGGCAACCTTCATCGCGACGCTGCAAAAGCGTCAGGGACTCGTCGTCGCGTGTCCAGAAGAAATTGCTTATCGATCCAACTGGATCACTACGGAGCAGTTACTTGCGCTGGCGGCCCCGCTGGCGAAGAACGCTTACGGTCAATACCTTCGAAACCTCTCTACCGACAAAGTCGCATGACCATCACAGTAAGCGCCACGTCGCTGCCGGATGTCAAAATCGTCGAACCGGCAGTGTTCGGCGACGCGCGCGGCTTCTTTTACGAGAGCTTCAATGCCCGCGAGTTCGCGGAGCATGTCCAGCCCGGCGTGACGTTCGTGCAAGACAATCACTCGCGGTCGGCGCGTGGAGTGTTGCGCGGCATGCACTTCCAGATAAAGCATCCCCAAGGCAAACTAGTCCGGGTAGTCGAAGGAGAGGTATTCGACGTTGCTGTCGACATTCGCCGCAGTTCCCCAAGCTTTGGGAAATGGACAGGAGTACGACTCAGCGCCGAGAATCATCGTCAATTGTGGGTTCCGCCTGGCTTCGCACATGGGTTCGTCGTACTCACGGAAGCCGCGGAATTTCTCTACAAGACAACGGATTTCTGGTATCCCGAGCACGAGCGCTGCATTCGCTGGGACGATCCGACTATCGGCATCGAGTGGCCCATCGACTTCGAGCCGATGCTCGCGGCCAAGGATGCAGCCGGCAAAGCGTTCCTGGATGCCGAAGTCTTCGACTGACCTGTTTGGCTGAGGCATTTACCATGCTCACCGACCGCGCACAGAAGCGGCATGCGGAGCCACCCGGCCGTCTTTCGACGGGGATCCTGGTCTTCGATGAGAACAGGGAGCAGTGAACTTTGACAGCGTGCCGACGCGGCAGACCATAAGGCGCGCAAACGGAACTTGAGATGAACGCACTCATTACGGGCGGATTCGGCTTCATCGGCTCTCATCTGGCTAACTATCTGGTCTCTGAGGGCTGGCACGTCAAGATCGTCGATATCGAGGGAGCGGTGCCCTGTATTCCGCTTCCACCCGAGAACGTCACGACGATCTACGGCAAGTATTTCGATCCCGTCGTGATGCAGAACTCCCTCGTCGATGTCGATGTCTGTTTCCATCTGGCATCGAGTGTCGGCCCGGCGAACTCGAACGACAAGGTGACGTTCGACATCGAGACGAACCTCATCGGGACCATCCAATTGCTCGAAGCCATGCGCCAATCTGGCGTGGGGCGCATCGTGTACCTTTCCTCGGGCGGAACCGTCTACGGCGGCCCGCACTCCGTCCCGATCACCGAGGACATGCACGGCGCTCCCTCGTGCTCTTACGGTATCGTCAAAAAGACCGTCGAGCATTATCTGTCGCTGTATCAAAAGCTCCACGACCTCGAATACAACGTCATTCGCCTTGCGAATCCCTATGGCGTCGGGCAGCGCCTGCACGCCAATCAGGGCGTGATTGCGAATTTCATCGGCAAGATACTCTCGAACGCCCCGCTGGAGATATGGGGTGACGGTTCCGTGGTGCGGGATTATGTGTATATCGCCGATGTGATCAGAGCGATCGGGATAGCCGCCACGAGCGAAGCGCGCAACGACGTCTTCAACATCGGTTCCGGTGTTGGTCTTAGCCTCGCGCAAATCGTTGATCTGCTCAAGAACGAGTGTGGCCTCGACTTCCAGGTCAACTACACGCCGTCGCGCAAGGTCGATCAGCCCATCAATGTCCTGGATATTTCGAAAGCGAAGCAGCGCCTGGGATGGTCTCCGAAGGTTTCCATCACGGAGGGCATTGGCCGCACGCTGGAATGGGCCAGAAAGCAGACGCAAGTCTTGCAGAGTCGCTGAACCTAATAACTAGATCCTGCGGTGCCGGCGGCACGGCAGTCAGTGCCGACGTTCTTCTGAAGCAACAATGAAAATCTCGATCTATATCAACTATTTCAATTCGGCACATCTGCTGGAGACCGAATCCCTGGTGCCCATTCAGACGGGGCGCGCCATAGCGAAGCACCGTCTGCCCATGCTGGGGGATGACGCGGGCGACAACATGTCGGCCAAGAATCCGGCATATTGCGAACTGACCGGGCAGTATTGGGTCTGGAAGAACGACAAGACATCCGACTACGTCGGATTCATGCACTACCGCCGTCTGTTCGATTTTTATCCCGAATTGAAGAATCGCGTCGTGGATGCAGCCGGCGTGGTGGTTGAAGAGCGATTCACGAAGGAGATGCTTGATCGCTATGGTCTGAATGACGATGCGATCCGCGAATGCGTCGAAGGTTACGACATGATCTTGCCGGAGCCTTGGAACGTTTCGCCGTCCGGCAGCAGGACCATTTACGAGCATTACAAGTCGGCGCCGGCACACCATATCGAGGATCTCGAGCGCGCGGGCGAGATCATTAACGCGACGTGTCCGGAGTTTTACCCGGACTTCAAGACGGTGATGAATTCAGAAGCCGGATTCTTCACCAATATGTTCGTCTTCAGACGGGAGATATTCGAAGAGTATTCGCAGTGGCTCTTCAAGATTCTCTCGGAACTGGAAGGGAAAATCGATACGACGGGCTACGACGCGTCAGAGTGCCGGGCGATAGGCTACATTGCGGAACGCATGATGGGCGTTTTCGCCACGCATGTCTTGCGCACCCGTCCGACGCTGAAGGTGCGGTACCTGCGTCGCGTATTTGTGCGAGACACGAAGCCGTATGCGCTTTGTCCGCCAGTACCGCAGTCCGATTTGCCGCTTGTGTCGATTGTCGCGGCGACTGATCACAATTACGTGTCGCATATGG
Organism: Caballeronia sp. SL2Y3; assembly: GCF_022879575.1. Taxonomy (NCBI): domain Bacteria; kingdom Pseudomonadati; phylum Pseudomonadota; class Betaproteobacteria; order Burkholderiales; family Burkholderiaceae; genus Caballeronia; species Caballeronia sp. SL2Y3. The sequence continues at coordinate 2,128,645 of NZ_CP084260.1, read as the reverse complement.
CGGCACTCATCGCGTCCGTCTTTTCGAATGCGAGCCGTTCCCGGTTCATCGATTTTCTTATTCTTGACGGCGGTATCACTGACGATGACCGGCACGGCCTGCGCATGCTGGAGCGGCTGCACCCGCACGCGCGGATCTCGTTCATCGATATGTCGATGCAGTTTCTCGACATCGAAGCGCACATGTACTTCACGCGCGCCACGTTCTACCGCCTCGCGCTGCCGGACATCGTGCTCGACCGGCCGCGATTGCTGTTTCTCGATACCGATGTCGTCGTGCTCGACGACGTGAGCAAGGTGTTCGATACCGACCTCGGAGGGAAATCCATCGCGGCGGTACGCGACCTCATCATGCGGGCGTTCGTGGTTCAGGGCGTTCCTTCCATCGCCACGCTCGGCGGCAAGCCGAGCATGAAGTACTTGTCGGACTATCTCGGGCTCGGCGATGATCACGGCAACTACTTCCAGGCAGGCGTCATCCTGTTCGACCTCGAAAAGCTGCGCGCTCTGAACATGAGCGAGAAGATGATCGCGGATCTTCGCAACAGGCGTTACTGGTTTCTGGACCAGGACGTGCTCAACAAACACCTTGCGCGTGACGTGAAGTACCTGAGTTCCAACTGGAATTGCGTCAGCCTGCCGGCCGAACTCGGCGGTGTATTGCCGGATGCCCTGAATCGAGAGTACGAACGCTCCATTCAGGCGCCCTCTATCATTCACTATGCGGGCGGACAGAAGCCGTGGGATAACTTCGACTCCTTCTTCGCGCATTACTACTGGTACTACCTTCGCCTGACGCCGTGGTATGAACGCGTATTGGCGCGCATGGTTAATGCTGGCCCGAAGACGGCGACTTCCGCAAGGAAGACCACGGCGACTCGCTGGATGGCATCGCGAATCTGGCGCTCCATGCCCGGATTCATGCGGCGCCGTCTGTGGAATACGGCCGTCGCGCTCGAGAAGCGTTTGTGATCGCAGGAGGCGAGAAATGACACGGAATATTCTAATTGTAGGTGCGGGCTTTTCGGGCGCCGTCATAGCGCGCGAGTTGGCGGAGCAGGGTTTCCGCGTGACCGTGCTCGAATCGCGCGATCACGTTGCAGGCAATTGCCACACTGAGCGAGACGAAGAGACTGGCGTTAACGTGCACATGCATGGGCCGCACATTTTTCACACCGACAACGAGCGTGTGTGGGCGTACATCCAGCGGTACGACGAGATGATGCCGTACATCACGCGGGTGAAGGCGACGACGGGGGGCGCGGTGTATGGCCTGCCAATTAACCTTCACACGATCAACCAGTTCTTTTCGAAGACGCTGAGTCCTCGCGAAGCTGAAGCGTTTATCGCCGAGAAAGCGGACAAGTCGATCGACGTTGCGGTCAGCTTCGAGCAACAGGCGCTCAAATTTCTCGGCGAGGAACTCTATCACGCCTTCTTCCGCGGCTACCCTATCAAGCAATGGGGCCTGCCGCCGAGCGAGCTGCCCGCATCGGTGCTCAAGCGGCTGCCTGTGCGCTTCAATTACGACGACAACTACTTCAATCACAAATACCAGGGCATTCCAAAGAACGGTTATACGCACATCGTCGAAGGCATTCTGAAGCACGACAACATAACCGTTCAATTGAACACGAAGTTCTCCCGCAGTGATGCGGCCGCCAGTGACCACGTTTTCTTCAGCGGCCCGCTGGATAGCTGGTTCGAACACAAGTTCGGGCGCTTGGGCTACCGCACGCTGAAGTTTGAACCGATTCGGGATGTAGGCGACTATCAAGGCTGTGCGGTGATGAGCTACCCGGAAGAGAGCGTTCCTTACACTCGAATCTCGGAGCACAAACATTTCGCGCCCTGGGAACAGCACGACAAGACAATCGCGTTCAAGGAGTACAGCAGCCTCTGCCAGCCGGACGAAACACCGTACTACCCGATCCGTCTCGTCGAAGAGCAGAAGATTCTGGGTCAATACGTCGAGCTGGCCGCTTCGGAGAGAAATGTCACTTTCATCGGGCGGCTGGGTACTTACCGTTACCTCGACATGGACGTAACTATCCGCGAGGCGCTGGAAACCGCTGACCTCTTCCTCAAGCTGGCGCGCGAAGGCGGAGAAATGCCGCCTTTCGTCGTGTCACCGCTCTGAGACCAAGCGGTCAAGGCGGCTGTAGCGTTCTGCTACCGCGTGTCCAGTGAATGCGAACTGTGAAAGACTAGATTGTGGGATCGAGAGAATGGCGTCTTCGGATAGGGTGATTCTGGTGACCGGCGTGCGCGGCCAGCTCGGCTTCGAGCTGCTGCGTTCGCTGCAAGGATTGGGGCGGATTGTCGCTGCCGACCGATCGGTAATGGATCTGTCCGACCCTGACAGCATTCGTCAAGTTGTGAGCGAGTTCCGCCCGGCGGTGATCGTCAATCCGGCAGCGTATACAGCCGTCGACAAAGCCGAACTGGAAACGGCGACGGCGGCCGACGTCAATGCACACGCGCCGGCGGTCATGGCCGAAGAGGCAAAAAAACTCGGCGCGCTGCTGGTTCAGTTTTCGACCGATTATGTCTTCGACGGCCGGAAGGCAGGCGCCTATACGGAAGAGGATGAGCCCAATCCGCAGAACGTCTACGGACGCACCAAGCTGGAAGGGGAGCAGGCAGTCGCGGCGAGCGGGTGTCGCCATCTGATCTTCCGTACGAGCTGGGTATACAGCAATCGCGGCCAGAACTTCCTCACAACGATGCTGCGCCTCGCGACCGAACGCGACGAGCTCTCGATCGTATCCGATCAGATTGGCGCGCCGACATGCGCGTCGACGATTGCTGCAATGACAAGCCAGGTGTTGGCTCAAGCACTCTCGCGTCCCGAATGGGGCGACGAACACGCCGGCTTATACCATTTCGCTGCGGCGGGCGAGACGTCGTGGTTCGGCTTCGCGCAGGCAATCTTCGAGTTGGCGAACCTCGATAAGGCGCGCCTGCGCCCCATCACAAGCGCGGAATATCCCGCTCGCGCGGTGCGTCCTGCTAACTCCCGGCTAGATACCTCGAAGCTGCGCGCGACCTTCGGCACGGTGCCACAGGACTGGCGGGAGGCCCTCACGCTCTGCATAAGCCAGCGATGATCGCCCACTGCGGCGCGGTCGTCGTCTTCTATCACCCCGACTCCGAATGCATCGCACGCGCCAATGCTATCGCGCAATGGTGCGAGTGCGTCGTCGTCGACAACACGCCCTTGTCCGATCTGAACGGCGACGTGGCAGCCAAGCTGCACTCCGGCGTCGTCTATGTGGCCAACGGTGCAAACGTCGGCATTGCGACGGCGATCAATCAGGGCGTCGCGGAATTACAAAAGCGTGGTCACGACGCGGCGATTCTGTTTGACCAGGACAGTTCCGTCACCGAGTCACTGATCGACGAGTTGTACCGCGCGCTGGATGCATCGCGTCGTCTCGACGCCAAAGTGGCGCTTGTCGGCCCAGCTTACGAAGATCCACGCCTGCGCGGAGTTGCGCCCTTCGTTCGCTTTGGTTATTTCAGGCTCCAGCGCGTAGAGCCGGCCGGTAATTCGCCAATCGATGTCGATTTTTTAATAAGCTCCGGATCGTGCATTAATCTGCGGCTGTGGGATGAGATCGGTCCAATGGACGACGGTCTCTTTATTGATTTCGTCGACACGGAATGGTGCATGCGCGCCCGTACGCGAGGGTACCGGTTATTGGGGCTGCCCTGGGTGAGAATGGTTCATGAATTGGGGGAGGCGCCGGTTCGTGTCCTCGGGCGAAACTATCCAATGCATTCTCCGCTTCGCCATTACTATTTGTTTCGTAACGCAATCTACCTCCTTCGCCGTCGAGACGTACCTTTGACATGGAAGACGACCGAAGCGGTCAAACTTCCTTTCAGATTGCTCATTTACGCATTTTTTATCCCGGACGGTTCTCGCCACGTGCGAATGTCCGCGCGCGGCATCCGCGACGGATGGGCCAAGCGAATGGGCCCTTTCGTAATATCTGATAAAGCAGGAAAGCCGCCGATTATGTAGACTCGCATTAGTAAAAACGCGAAGGCTATCGGCAATGACTATCCTCTACTTTCCCGAGCACAAGCTCAGGTTCATCCGCATCCCCAAAAACGCGTGTTCGACGGTTATGAATAGCCTCGGGCATTCAGTCATTAATGGGGCGCATCCGCATCAGTTCGGTGCCCGCTTCGAAGCCGCACAAGAAGGGGCGAAAGACTGGCCGTGCATCGCAGTGTTGCGCGATCCTTTCGAGCGCGCGGTTTCCGCGTATCTGAACAAACTGACGGACATACTTGCGGAAGAGTTGTTCGTTCACGAACTGCTCGATTACGTATGGCGCGCGCAAAGAAAGCGCCAACGTCCGGATTGGCGCACTTCCATCACTTTCCGCGAATTCGTGGTGCACCTCGCGTCCTTTCCGGACGAACAACTGGATATGCACTGGCGCAGCCAGTCGTCGTTCCTTGGCGGTGAGCAACCCACCGTCGTCCTCGAGATGCGCCGACTCGAAGACCAATGGAAGATGCATCCTTTGCTTCGATCCATCGAGCTGCGGAACTTCGCGCCGCATGCGACGCATTCACAACTCAACATTGGGGAAGACGTATTCGACGTGCCTGGGGAAGCCTTCGTCGGCTTCAAGATGGTTTGCGGTCAATATCCGTCGCCCGAGAGCTTCCGCGACCCGTACCTCGTGGATCTGATCCAGAAGCGATTCGCAGACGACTATCGATTGCTCGCGACGGCAAACTTCTACGGGACGACCGGCGAAACGTCAGTCTCACAAGACGACGCCGCCGGTTTGCATGACGTCGTCGCGGATACGCAGGCAAGAGTCGAGGAGAACCGCCAAGCGGATCCGGTGAATCAGACCGCTTGATTCAGCGCTAGTTTTTGCGGGTGCGGCGAGCCAGGTGGTTCATGATCGCTTGAACGCACTGATCGGGGCTGGAGCCCTCAGTCGACAGATGTACGTCTGGGGATTCCGGCGCTTCGTAGGGGCTGCTGATTCCGGTGAATTCCTTGATGGCGCCTTTGCGCGCCTGCACGTACAGACCCTTCGGATCGCGTGCCTCACATAATGTCAACGGCGTGTCGACGAAAATTTCGATAAAGCGACTGTCGCCGACGATGTCCTTTGCGCGTGCGCGTTCAGACCGCAACGGCGAAATAAGCGCAACCACCGGAACGATCCCGGCATCGGCCGCGAGGCGCGCAATCTCTGCGGCGCGCCGTACGTTCTCGGCGCGATCCTGCACAGAAAAAGACAGGTCGCGGCTCAGCCCGTTACGCAATACGTCTCCATCGAGCAGAAGCGCCGCCTGGCCGCTTTCTCGCAAGACAGCGATCAGTCCATTGGCGATCGTCGACTTGCCGGCGCCCGAAAGGCCTGTGAGCCACACACACGGAAAATCATTAGCTTGAAACATCGTTATTTCGTCACCGATTTCATGTTGACCAACGTAGAGTTCCTTTTGCCACGCGGTCGTTATACCTAGCAGCGACTGAGTACACCAATCATCGCATGCTGGAAATCGAGTGACTTAGCATTCGAATTGCCCGATCCGCGGCTCTCTTGCCAATTCGAACGGCTGCCCGGAAGTTTCCAGCGTGAGATTCGGGTTGTAGAACGGATCGCGCAGTAGCAATTCTCCCCAACGGCTTTCCATCCACCCGATTTCGCTCATGAAACGCTTGGCTTTCTCGGGCGCCATGTCGGAGCCGCGCGTAGCGGACTCGTGATGGTACAGCGATGCATGCGGCGTCCATACGTTCCGATGGCCCGCTTCGCGTACTCGAATGCAAAAGTCTACATCGTTGAATGCGACCGCCAGTTCCTCGTCCAATCCACCCACGGCCTCGTATATCGATTTGCGGATGACAAGGCAGGCTGCGGTGACCGCTGAAAGATTCTGAGTCGACACGGCGCGGCCGAAATATCCGAAGGCATGGCGCGGGGCTTTGTAATGCATATGCCCGGCGATTCCCCCGAGGCCGAGAATGATTCCGCCATGTTGCAATGTGTCGTTGGGATACCAGAGGCAAGCACCGACTGCACCGTTCCCCGGCTGAGCGGCGAGCGATACCATCTCTTCGATCCAGTCGGGCGAAAGAACTTCGATGTCGTTGTTCAGCAGGCAGATGAACTCGCCATTCGCCTGCGCGACCGCTCCGTTGTTCAATGCCGAAAAATTGAAGGGCCGGTCGTCTCTGAGCACTCGCACGTTAGGCCGGACGCGGAGGCTATCGAAGTATTGAAAGGTCTCTGTCTTGACGCTGCCGTTGTCGACTACGATCACCTCGAAGCGCGGATAGGTGCTCTTGGCGAAGATGCTCTCGATGCATTGGCGAAGTAACTCCACGCCGTCCCGCGTGGGGATGATGATCGAAAGCAACGGTGCCGGCGTCGGCACGCCATAGCGAACACGAATCAGATCGATGTCCGGCCCTTGACGCTCCGCCTTGCCGTCGATACCGATGCGCGCCAGGTGTTCGTTGACCGCCCGAATCCCCGCCTCCAGCGCATACGGCTTGGCGCCTCCCTTGCTTGCTGTGCTTTCGGGCGTCACTCTCCAGTGATAAAGCACATGGGGAATGTGGTGAACCGCCTCGCTTCCGGCGGCCTCGATACAACGCAACGCGAGGTCGTGATCCTGGCTACCCTCGAACCCTCGCCGGAATCCGCCGACCTGCCTGATCAGTGCCGCTTCATACACGCCGAGATGCGAGAAAAGGTTCTGCGCGAGGAAAAGCTCCTGGTTGAAGTCGCTTTTGAAGTAAGGCGCTTTCCGCGTGCCGTCGAGTTCGATCTTGTCTTCGTCGCTATAGAAGAGTCGCGCCTTGGGATGCTCGTTGATCGCCTTCACGACCATGAACAGGGCGTGCTCGGGCAAGATATCGTCATGGTCGAGCAGGGCGATGAAAGCTCCGGTCGCAATGCCGAGTGCGCTGTTGCTTGCCTCGGAGATATGACCATTGCGCTCGCGAAACACGACTTTGATGCGCGCATCCTCGGACGCGAGTCGCTCCAGATACGGGCGAATCTCCGGTTTCGTCGAAGCGTCGTCGGCAAGGCAAAGCTCCCAGTGCGGGTAGATCTGCGAGCGGACTGACTGAATCATCTCGGTCAGGAGTTGCAAGTCGCTGTTATAGACCGGCACGAGGACGGAGATGAGCGGCTGGGACTTCAACTGGCCGACGGCTGCCGTTAGTTCCGCTCGTTTCGCCGCATCGATGCTGTCATGGCGACGGATCCATGCCGCGTACGCCTCGGGAGACGTGTCCCCAGCAGTAGGTTGCAAGATGCGGACAGCACGGCGGCGCACGCCGTCGAAGCCCTCCCTTCGAAGAATCGCGTGATAGTGTGTCAGCGCGGGCCCGACGCCTCCACGCATGCGCAGATGCTGTGAGACGGAGTTCAGTGCCCGCTGCAAGCGCCGCATGCGAGTCACGCCGATCCTGAGCGGCGCCGTCACTCGCCACGACATCGAATCGCGCATGGCCTGTAGATCGGCCTGGAGCCGCGCGATGGTGCGCTCTTGGGCCGCAATCACATTCTGCGGGTCGTGACGACTCGCGGCCTTTTGTTCGCCAGCAATGTATTCGCCTTCGGCCGTGACTCGTTCCGGGCTGGCGACCTGCTCTGCCGATGTTGCTGCGATGTCGCCGCTAGGTTGCGACCGCGACGTGTTGTCATTGTCCTTCGGCATAAGGGACGCTCCGGGAAGAATTCGGCTCAAACCTTGTAGTATAGCTTCAGAGGTTTTGGCGGACGGCCGAGCGGATGACTGAGGTAGAATTTTGGTTTCAGCAAACCTGCGCAACCATAGGACGGTCGCTCAGTCGCCTTGAGTTGGCGGCGTCGTTGGAAACCGCCATCCCCCACTTACAATGTGTGGCCTTATCCGCGAAACGTCGCTACTGGAGGCAGGTGACCCCGTGTTCACGCGCGGTTCGTCGCAGCTCGCGGACTTTTAAGCATTCAGGAGGAAACAGGCTCACATGCAAGACACTTCCAACATGCCGGTAGAGGGTCGAGCCTCACGCGCCCTGCGCGACCTCGTCGACGGCATCAAGGCCTTTCCCATCTGGTCGACCTTGGCTTGGCAGGACATCAGGCAACGCTATCGCCGCTCGGTCCTGGGACCATTGTGGATTACCTTGACGATGGCCGTGACGATTGCGGCAATGGGCCCGCTTTATGGTGCGCTGCTCAACTTCAGCACTGAAGATTTCGTGCCGTACCTCGCGCTCGGCATTATTACGTGGGGGCTCGTTTCCACGTTGATTCTGGAGGGTTGCATCGTCTTCACGGGCGCGGACAGCATTGTGCGGTCGGTGCGTTTGCCGCTGACGTTGCATATCTTCCGCAGTGTCTACCGCAACTTTCTGTTCTTCGCTCATAACATATTGGCGTACATCCCGGTGATGCTGTATCTCAGCATCTCTCCGAAGGTCGAATGGCTCATGGCCATCCCCGGCCTGCTCCTTATCGCCATCGCCGCAGTTCCGCTTTCGCTCATTCTGGGAATCTTCTGCGCACGTTTCAGGGATATGCAGCCGATCGTGGGGAGCGTGGTTCAACTGGCCTTCTTCCTCACGCCAATCTTTTGGAAGCCGAACGCGCTCGGGCACCGCGCCTATTTCGCCGAGTGGAACCCACTGTACATTTTTATCCAACTCGTGCGCGGACCGCTTTATGGCCCTGTGCCGGACGCGTCGTTGTACGAGGGGGCAGCGGCGTGCATCGCGGTTCTGTTCGCGATCGCCATCCCGCTGTTCATCCGTTTCCGCTCGCGCATCGCTTTCTGGATCTAAAGCATGGCCTTTCTTAGCTTAAGTAACTGCAGCCTTAACCTGCCGGTCTATGGAGCCAGCAACCGATCGCTGAAACAAATGGTTCTGTCCGCCGCCACTGGCGGACGCATCGCGGCGAATAGCCGGAAGCTCACAGTTGTCGAGGCGCTGCGGGATGTAACGCTGGAAATCAAGGCGGGCGATAGGGTCGGCCTCGTTGGCCATAATGGCGCGGGCAAGACGACGCTATTGCGCATGCTGGCGGGCATCTACGAGCCGACGACGGGCCGGTTTTGCTCGAAGGGCCGAGTGACCAGCCTGCTCGACCTCACGCTGGGGCTGGACTACGAAGCTACCGGCTACGAGAACATCGTGCTTCGCGGCCTCATTCTCGGCGCGTCGAAGGCGGAGATGGTGCGACTGACGCCGCAGATCGCGGAGTTCTCGGAACTCGGAGATTATCTGCAGATGCCCGTTCGCACGTATTCGAGCGGGATGGTGCTGCGACTGGCTTTCGCCATCGTGACGAGCATGCATGCGGATGTGCTGCTCATGGACGAATGGCTGAGCGTCGGCGATGCATCGTTCGTGAAGAAGGCGGAAGCACATATGACCAAGTTCGTCGGTAATGCGGACATTCTGGTGCTTGCGTCCCATAACAAGGACATCATCGACGACCTCTGCAATATGATCGTCGAGATGGAGCATGGGCGGGTGAAGGACGTTCGCCGAATCTGATATGGGTGAACGCCGGGCGTCGTCCACTTTCGTGAGCGAGGCCCGGGCCGAGCTGCTGCATCTGATCTTCGACGGCGGCCCAGCGAAGCGCAAAAGCCATGCGCTATTGGCGCGCCCACTCGCGATACGAAGCGTTTTATCTTCGCGAGCGGTCAACTACCGCGCACTCGCGACGCGGCACCACTGATACGGATAGACGCCCGCTCCAATCCGGGCGTCGTACAGCTTGCAAGAACCGACGTCGAGCACGAAGCCATAGTCTGCGAGAGCAGTCTTCGAGTCCGCTATCTCGCGCGCGTTTCGCGCGGAATCGTAATCGCCTTTGTCCAGATAAGCCGGGATCAGCGCATACACCGGTCCGCCGCGCGAACGCGCCATCGCGTGAAGCCGTTCGTCGTATGCAGGCCGCGCTTGGGGAAAAGCTGATCGGATGGTGGCGAATGCGACCGATTCGGGGAACAGGGGCACGAGCCACCCCAGCGGCGGGTCGCCGGCGGTCAGGATGACCGTCGTCCTTTCGGCAGCGGAGAGGGGAGGCAGATCGATAGAAAACATTCTGCCCGACCAACGTTCATGCCCCCACGAATGCGCGCCGCCAGCCACGACCAGGACGGAGCAGGCGATAAATGCTCGCTTGGCTAGCCTGGTCGCTCGCTCATAGGTCGTCGTCTGGCGAAGCATCAGATAGATAACGAGAGGCAGACAGAGCTCGATCGAGACAAGGTAGCGCTGAATGCTGAAGACCTTCATCCACACGACATAGCCGATTGCGACATACGCGATGACGTATCGGCCACGGGACGGCAACGGCGGACTCTCTTTGTGTCTAATCCGCCCAAGTGCGCGCGCGCCCACCCACCACCAGAAGCAAACGTAAGCCAAAGCCCATATCACTTGATGCAATCGGGCTTGTCCGACACGGCGCGGATCAAATGAAAATATGAATGGCCACGCGAGGGATTCCCACACGTTCTTAGGAAACCAGACGGTATCCACGATCGCCACCGATGAGGTGAGCGGACTCGGAAAGATGGAACTGAACTGCGGATAGAGCGGATTGCCGTACCGATGCCACATCTCCACGAACCAGAATCCCCCAGTGAGCGCGAGTCCCGCCAGGACGCCCACGCCGAACAGGAACGCGGTCAACACTCGCCTAGGCAACGAGACGGGAGCGACGAGCAGTCCGACGCAGAGCGCGACTGAGAACACGGCTGTCGTCAGCTTGAGGCCGGCGCCTGCTCCGGAGACGAATCCTGCGATCACCACCATCGCCATGACGCGCATGCTGGACTGCGGCAGTCGCGGCCACACCTTCAGCAGCATGTACAGCGCGCCGAGGCTGAAAAGCGCCGTCGTGTCGTCGCCCATGCTGTTGCCGATGCCAGACAGGAAGTTGGCCGTCAGACAGCCGGCGATCGCGAGCCAGAAAGGCGTTCGATACTTCGCAGTCTCGGGCAGATCGTCCAGCGTGAGACGGCAGATTCCGAGCAGCAGGACGAAGTTCAGACCATGCATGACCCCCATGATGAAGCCGACCAGCATCGCCGGCAGATGCATCGTCATCAGGTAATACGGCACGTCCAGCAGCGGATTGAAATAGCTCTGCATACCAGCAGGAGCCAGGTCGACCGACAGCCTTCCGTGAAGAAAGGCAAAAGCGTTGTACAGGTGATAGTTGCGCAAGTCCCAGTTGGCGTCCGCGCCCTGAGCCACGGAGAACAGGCCGAAAACCAGCGGAACGATCCAGGACGCGCGCATGAGCGACCGCGGGCTGTTCATGTCGATGCGTCGGAATCTATGCGTCCGATCGCTTGCCGTTGTCGTATCCATCGAGATGTGCAGTGCTTCTTAGGTTCTGAAGGCCCAGAACTTGGCTGCCGCGAAATTCACACACATGCCTGCAAGCGAACCGATGGCGACTGCCGTTCCTGGGCGATAAGCGCCGTCATGCAAAAAGTGCAGGGCGATCGCGTATGCGACGTAATTGACCGCGCCGCCCGCCGACATCGCGAGCAGATATTCGATCCATTCGCGCCAGGCCGAGCGTCCTGTGTCCGCCGTGAACGTAAAGCGCCGGTTGATTCGCCAGGTGACGAAGGCAGCGCAAAGGAACGAGATGACGCGTCCGAGGTGCGGCCCGGCGCCAAGGCCCAACGCCGCATAGAGCACGCCAGCGTCGACGAGAAAGCCAATGGCTCCCGCAACCCCGAAGCGAACGAACTGAGACTGCCAGTCAGTCATTGTCGATTTCACTCGGAAGCGGGGGGACGGACAGATAAGCGAGGTGCTTCATCTCATTGCGCCCCCGTGTGACGGTATCCAGCACGATGCCGCAAATAAGCAGGATGGCGCCCAGCAGCATGAGGCCGCTGCTCAGGATCACGGTAGGAATCCTCGGTACCAGCCCCGTCTCGACGAAGGTTTCGAACACCGGAATCGCGAAGCCGACCGACATCAGCGTGCAGACGACGAAGCCGGCCGTGAAGAAAGCCCGTGGCTTTTCCGACTTGAACAACCTGCCGATCATGAGCAAGATCCGCAGTCCGTCGCGATAGGTGTTGAGCTTGCTCGTCGAGCCTTCCGGGCGCGACTTGTAGTTCGTCACGATCTCTGCAACCGGCATGCGCAGGCCCAACGCATGGACCGTCAACTCGGTCTCGATCTCGAAACCCGCCGAGTGGGCAGGAAAGCTCCGGGCGAACCGCCGCGAGAAGACCCGGTAGCCCGACAGCATGTCCTTGAATGTCCGGCCGAAGATGGCAGCCGCGCATTGCGTCAGCAACACGTTGCCGAACCGGTGCCCGAGGCGATAGGCGGTTTGCTCGTCGGACAAGCGAGAGCCGACCACCATGTCGAGCCGGTTGCGAAGAAGCGTCTCGATCAGCGCGGGTGCCGCCGACGCATCGTAGGTTGCATCGCCGTCTACCATGACGTAAATGTCCGCATCGACGTCTGCGAACATCCTGCGCACGACGTTGCCCTTTCCCTGCAGCGAGACGGATATGACGCTTGCGCCCGCATTCCGTGCGACGCCGGCGGTGTCATCGCTCGAATTGTTGTCGAACACGACGATGTCCGCGTACGGCAGACTTGTTCGAAAGTCGCTCACGACGGTCGCAATCGCAGCGGCCTCGTTGTAGCAAGGAATGACGACAGCGGTGCGAAGCGGTTTTGTGGATTGAAGCATAGACACTCGACATTGAGTACAAGGCTGCGGCTGGCGAACGAGGGCTGCGCCGGCGTGCGTATTGTAGTCGTTGTGGTCGGCCGCTCGACAAGGCGTGCCTGGGTATGCGGCTGACGACGGCTGGCAATGCGCTGCGCTTCGCTCGACCGGGACCGCCGGCGAAGGACAGCAGCGCGCTAGAATGCCGGCCACCGGCCCTGATAGGCGGGCATGCGCGGACTCGAAGCCGCTGTGGATCCCGAACTCAATCGAACTCAACTCTCATGCCGACGGAATCCGCTTCAACGTTTCACCAGATTGCGCGGCTAGCACTTGCCGTAAAGCTCTGCGCGCTATTACTGGTCTATTCGCTGGCATCCGGGCTCTTTCTTCTGCTGGCTACTCCACCGTTTCAGACGCCGGACGCGCTCGCGCATTTCTTTCGCTCCGCGCAGATCGCGGAGGGTCATTGGTTCGGACAGAGATACGACGATACATCGGGCGGGGACGTCGACGCTTCGGCTATTGCCTTTGCGAACGCGTATTCGAAGATTCCGTTTCACGCGGACGTCAAGGCGACGAATGCTTTGCGAAAGGCCACTGACGACCTCGTCTGGTCCGGGCGCATGGAAAGAGTCGGCTTTCCGAATACCGCGATCTATCCCGCGTTCGCCTACGTGCCGCAGGCTCTTGCCATCGTTGCGGGGCGCGTGGCCGGCATGCGCGTCCACAGCACATATGCGCTCGCCTGCGCAGCGGGGCTCCTGTTCAGCATCGCATTGACGGCTCTGGCTGTCGCCATTTCTCGCCGCACTTCCATTCTCCTTTTCGCGACCGCGTCATTGCCGACCACGATGATGATCTATTCGTCGGTGAGCCAGGAGGTCACTGTGCTGCCGCTGTGTTTCCTCATCATCGCTGCGATGGACAGACTGATTCACGATCAGCGCCCGTTCGCCGGCAAGTACGCTGCGCTGGTTGTCGCGGCGCTCGTGATCTGCATATCGGCGCGGCCGCCTCTTGCAGGTTTGCTCGTCATGGTGCTGCATCCGGGACTGAACATGTCCGGCCGGCCGGACAAGTATGAGTGGAGTCGCCGCCTCACCTTCATTGCGATGACGGTCGCGTTGTCGGCCTTGGCGGTGATTGCGTTCGGATACCACGCGTGGTCCGACTTCGGGCCTTCTCATTCGGTGTCGGGGCAACTCCTCTATCTTTTCCATCATCCCGGCCAAGTGTTTGCAATCGCCGCCACGACATTGAAGCTGAACGGAGTCTTCTATTTCCAGAGCTTCGTCGGCGCGCTCGGTTGGCTGGATACCTACTTTCACCGCGGTTATTACGTCGTCGCATTCGTGATGCTTTGTTTTGCGTTGGCCGTCAGTGGTCTGATTTACGGTGACGCTCCGACCGGCAAGCGGGCGCTATCAGCGGTTCCGCTTCTAGCGGTGCTCGCAACGATCGTCATGATCTTCGCATCGCTTTACCTCGCGTGGACGGCGGTGGGCGGCACAGTCGTGGACGGCGTGCAAGGCCGTTATTTCCTCGCGGTGTTTCCGCTGGTTGCCCTGGCCTTGCCGTCACTGCGTTCGCATTCGCCCGCGCAGTCACGAGTTCTTGTTATGTGCCGCTCGCTCATCGTGTTCTTAGTCGCGATATTTCCGCTGTTCAGCTTTGCTTCGCTTGTTCCGCTGGTCATTCAGCGTTTCTACCTTCAGTGAACTCGACGTACTTATTAGAACGACGCAGCGCAACCGCGCACGAGTCGATGACCGTCTGATGATCGTCTATCGCCGCACCGTCGGCTCGTTGCACGCACGTCGAACGCTCGACTCGCGGTGAGGGGTGCCGAGCCAGCGAGACCGAGCACCGGGCACAGTCGGGAAGAAGCTCCGCAATGGTTATTGAAGGCTTGCCGTTGCGAAAGGGGTGTTCCAAAACCCGGCAAGATGAGAATGGGAACTCGCATCGTCGTTCTACCGCCGACGGTGCAATTCCCCGCTCATGCCGACCCAGTGAGATAGGATGGGCGCGCCCAGGATCGCCTACCACGAATCGGGTGCGTCGTGCAGCGGAAAGGGAACGTTTTTGCGCTTCTTTTCGCCGATCGGCCTATATCATGATAATTCCAATGTGCAAAAACTTGCCGCGTCAGGGAGTGCATTTACCGCGTGCTGCTCGCGCTAACCTACGGGAATGTGCAGAAGCTGAAGGCTGCACTTGAAAGCGTGCAGTTGCCTTCTGCTCTTGCCAAGGTCGACCGCTTGGACTGATCCTCCATAACCACTGTCGTACGACGGGAACGACCATGCGGGAACGAGCTAGCTTTCGAACAGACCGCCGGAAGCTGCGAGCACCGAAGCTTTGGGATCATGCCCGGGAGCGTATCGACGTAGCACCGTTGACAACCAAGCGGCGCTGAAGGCCGATGTACCGATGTCTGCAGGATATGGCTGACCAGGCAGGTCCCAGTCAGCGCCGGTCGCGACGAAGGCTGAACGGAAGGGCGTTTACTGGCGATGCATCGGTTCCGAATTATAGCGGCAGCCCTCCTCGTACTTGAGGATGCGCGCCGGCGCATAGGCCGAAAGGGGTATCGAAATCGTGAGCTTTCCACCGCCAAATCGGCGCTAGAAAGCGCATCATCCAATTCACCTATCCGCGTTCCAACGCATCGACCTTAGTGCAACGCACTACATTTCTGTTCGAATAGCGTCCGACGGACGCTACCTTCTTCGCCCGCGCAGTGACCCTGCGATCTGGCCATGTGCGCCGTGCCGAAAACTGAGTGCTCGGAGAACGGCGTCAGCACTGGCTTTGCAAGCGAAACGCAGTTTCGCATCGTCTGAGAACAACTTCGCACGGACAGTGCGAACGTCACTTATGCCTTTCGTCGAAGGCGACTCTCGCCAAGCTTGATTCGCGCGGTTCCAAATCGAGGCGGCCGTGATGAACAAGCTCGCAAGACGGGAAATCACTTGCACCTCGTGTGCGGATTTCTGGATCCCATTCTGTCGGCTCGCGCTGCCGATACCAAAAAGCGCAAAAGGAATTGCTTGGCTCGACAGGCTAACGCCTGCGGTCAAGTAGCCGTGCTTCGGTCTATCCGACGCATGGATCATCAGGCGGCAGTGCTTCCCTGCGCCGGGCGAATCGAAATTTGATCTCTAAGATCCCGGAAAGCAAAGCGTGCAGTATTTCTACAACCCGGGACGTTCTTCTGATAGGTGAGAACGTCGCCTTTGATGCGACGGTCATGAAGATCCAACTCAGTTTCTCACCCCTGTTGGACAACGCGGGGCTCCCTCAGCGGCTCACCAAAGAGCTCGCCGAACTTTTCAATCGCCACCTTTCAAAACCCCATAGCACGACGCGCGTCACGTCGAACGCAATCTCCATCAAGACGCAGACCTATCGCGTGCGGCATCTGATTGCCGGCTTCCGCGAACTGCGAAAGGGCGGCTTCGCATTACAGTCGCCTTGGAATCTTTGCGAAAAGCACATCGCCTTTCTTGTCAAGCTTTGGGTCGCGGAGAAAGACCAGGCGCCGGGCACGGTCGAAAACAAACTGACCTACTGGCGCACGCTCGCCGCCTGGATGAAAAAGCACCAGCTCGTGGGCACCGTCGATGACTACATCAAGCGGCCCGACGGTTATCGCCGCTATTACGTGGCGCAGGAAGATAAGTCGTGGGAAGCTGCTAACGTCGACGTCAACGAAGTGATCTCGCGGCTTTGCGAGCATGATCGGTGGGTCGCCATCCAAGTCGAATTACAAGCGACGTTCGGCTTGCGAGCCCAAGAAAGCATGCTTCTGCGTCCACTGCAGTGCCTGCGCGTCTCGGGCCACCTGCACGTGATCGATGGTACGAAGGGCGGCAGGCCCCGGCTGGTGCCGATCGATGCTGAATGGCAGTACGAAGTCCTCATCCGTGCAGCGAGGCTCGCAAATCCGCGCACCGGCTCAATGGTTCCGGAGCCCTGGTCGCTCAAGCGGTGGTACCGCCATTTCTATCACGTCCTCCAGAAAGATGGCATCACGCGTAGTGGCTTGGGCGTCACAGTTCACGGACTGCGCCACGCTTACCTCCAGAAGATGTACGAGGATATAACCGGGGTGCCGGCGCCGATCAAACTGCCCGATCATCGGCCCGATCCGGAACTCCATCAAAGGGCCATGCAACAGCTGGTCGAAGCCGCGGGGCATAGCCTTGCAGCGAAGGCGACGGCCTACATCTCGACCTTCGCGACGGCGGAGCGCCTATCGCGACCTGTGGTGACTTTCGAGCGGGCGATTGCGGCTCTTGATGCGGCGAACGGCGTCAAATCAGAGGCGGCAAAGCGCCTGAAAATCTCCAGGCAGGCGTTTTATCGGATACTTGCAAAAGGCGGCCCGTTGCCGACTGCAACGCCTGCAAACGCCGCCGAGACCGGAGCACCGGCAACATCGGCGCCTAAGGAGGTCCTCCAAGGTCCACCGTTGGCTCTGACGGTCAACAATGCCACACCGGACCAGCCTTCACTGCTCGCCGAATAGGGTTGCCGTCGCCATCCGACGACGTGGCAGTCGTAATCATCTGCGACGGCTTTTGTCCTGAGATGCAGTCGATGGTCGACGCTTGTCGCGATGTGTCAGCGTCGGATAGATACTCCTCATTTTCGTCGAAGTAAATTTCCCCAGTTTTTTGTTTGGCGCCGCCGCGTAAGCGGTGGCGCCCCGTCGATCACCGACCATATAGGCCTTCGCATCCGTCGGGGAGATATCGGTGGTCGAGTTGGGAGAGGTTATGACGATTCTGGAATTGCATCGGCAAGGGCTGAGCATCTCGGCTATCGCCGCTCGACTAAATATGGATCGCAAGACCGTTCGCAAATACATTAAGAATGGTGTGCAGGCGCCTCGTTATGGTCCGCGTGCGCCGCGTCCTTGTGTCGTCGATTCGTTTGTCCATTACGTGACCGAGCGTGTGCGTGAGTACCCCGAGCTGAGCATCGAACGAGTTTTTCGCGAGGTTCAGGCGATGGGCTACGTCGGCGGCCGCACAGCATTGGGTGATTTGATCCGAGAAGTTCGTCCACCCAAGCAGCGCGGCTTCGAGGTGCGCTTCGAGACGCCGGCTGGAGCTCAAGCTCAGGTGGACTTTGCCCACTTCAATGTCGAATTTGATGACGTCCCTGGACAGCGGCGCTCGATCTGGTTGTTCTCGCTCGTGCTTGGACACAGCCGTTATTTGTGGGGCCGCTTCGTCGAGCACCAAGACCTTCAAACGGTTTTGCGCTGTCACATGGAAGCGTTTGAGCACATCGGCGGTGTTCCTCGAGAGGTGCTTTACGACCGCATGAAGGCGGCCGTGCTGGGCGAAGTCGAGAAGCACATCGTCTACAACGCAAAGCTAGTCGCATTCGCGCAGCACTATGGCTTTGCTCCGCGCGCATGCAAGGCATATCGCGCAAAGACTAAGGGTAAGGTCGAACGCCCATTTCGATACATCCGTCAGGACTTCTTCCTCGCTCGACGATTTCAGAATCTTGCCGATATGAATCGCCAGTTACGTGAGTGGCTTGACTCAGTAGCCAACGTTCGTGTGCATGGCACGACGCACCGAGTTGTCGCGGAGCATTTTCGCGAGGAGCGCCCGACGTTGCTAGCGCTTCCCGCCGGTTTGTTCAATGGCGTGATCCGACTCGAGCGGCGTGTGAGTCACGAAGGACTCGTCTCAGTCGGCGGAAACTACTATAGCGTGCCCGATCGAACGCGCAAACGCACCCTCGACGTTCACAGTCTGGCTCACGAGATCCGTATCTACGAGCAGGGCGAACTGCTGGCAGTGCATCCCGTGCTGGAAGGCCGACGACGAACGTCACTGCTGCCTGGCCATAGACGCTCCGGTAAGCGCAACCCGCAAACCAGACGCGCGCTTCCACCTTCGAAGGCAGGCGTCGCGCGGCGGCCCCTATCGTTCTATGATCAGGTCGCAAAACGCCTAGCCGACGCTGGGAGGCACGCATGAACAGCGTTCCAAGCTCGACTGTCGAGCGGATACAGCGTTACCTCGTTGGCTTGCGCATGCCACGCGCGCTCGAAGCTCTAGATGCCACTCTGAAGCGCTTTGAGCAGGGCGACAGTTCAATGCTCGAAGTGCTCGAGACGCTGCTGGGCGAAGAATTCACTACGCGCGAGACACGGCGTATTCGGATGGCACTACAGACAGCAAGACTGGGCACAATCAAGACGCTCGCCGGATATGACTTCAGTTTCCAGCCGAGCCTTGATCGTGATCGGATCATGACGCTGGCGCAGCTGGATTTCATCGAGCGGCGACAGGCGGTTCATTTCCTCGGGCCGCCTGGAACCGGTAAATCACACCTTTCCATCGCGTTGGGTGTCGAAGCGGTCCGCGCCGGCAAGAGCGTGTACTTCGGCTCGCTCGCTGAAATCGTCAACTCGATGGCGAAGGCCGAGCGCGAAGGCAATTTGCCGCAACGCGTGCGCTTCCTCGCGCGCAACAGCCTGCTTATTGTCGACGAAATCGGATATCTTCCCATCGGCTCAAACGGCGGCAACCTGTTCTTCCAACTGATCAACGCCTGCTATGAGCGATGCGCGATTATCTTGACTTCCAATCGCAGCTTCGGTGAATGGGGCGAGGTATTCGGCGACAGTGTCGTTGCAGCAGCACTGCTCGACAGGTTGCTGCATCACGCGATCGTGGTACAGATTGAAGGGTCTTCCTACCGTCTGCGCGAGCACGCCGATTTGCTCCCCGACCATTTACGCAACCGTCCATCATCTCTACACTCGGCATCCGCCGAAACGCCGCGCCGGCGCCCAGGCCGCCCCCGGAGGAGCTCACACGATCCCGAGAACGGCTGATCACCACGCAAATACAGGGTGGGGATTTTTACTCCGACAGTTTTGGGGAAACTAGGTCCGACGTTGACACGATGGACGGCCATCAGTCCAGTACCCAAGGCAGGCGAGGAAGAAGCCGTGCGCTTGCCTATACCCGCGTTGCTCGTCGCCTTTCGCCGTGTCGCTTGAGTTGCACCACCACGGAGGGGAAACCACCGTTCCCATTGACCGGGGGCATTTCACCATGTGGAAAGCGTGCCGAATAAGGGGGGTGTGAATATTCGGCACGCTTTGTAGCATGCTGATTAACTAGAAAAATCAAGGTGTTGGCTCACACTAAGAACGAAGAGGGACGCTATCCGGATAGCGTTGCTCCACGCTATAAGTGCGGTTCGCAGTACTTGGGTCGCCTCGACCTACGCAAGTAAACATGCAACATTCCGGCCTTAACGCGCTATCTCACGATATGAAAAGCATGCCGAATAAGGGGGTGAATTTCGGAACGTCCTGCAACAAATCAGTTTCCCATATAAATCCAGCGGTTGAGTGGGCGTAGAACGGTACGCGACGATCTCCCGGTGAACGTTGCTCGACGCTAGAACGCGGGCCCGCAGTTGTTGCGCGCCACGACCTAGGCAATTTGGCTACACGCAACACGCCGGCGAGGCCGGCGCCCGTCGGAAGTCTGGTCTGCCTAGCCATCTAAATCCGTCCGCGCCGGACGTGAATGAGTGTAATGACGAGGTAGTCGCAGAGTGCATGACCGCAGTCGTCGCCGGTTCGATGAGGTGTGGACCCATGCGATCGCATGGTCGTGCTCGTCCGGGAAGACGCGTGCAGATGCGTCCCTTGAAGCGTGTCGTCTTTTCGCCGGTCGTAGTTGTCGTGCACGGACTGTTTCTTGACGGGCAACCGAGCATTGCGGACCCGATCGCGCCGTTTCAAAACGTGAAAACCGTGCCGGATAAGGGGGGTGTAAATATTCGGCACGTTTCGGAGCAGGGCAGTTTCGCAATGAAATCAGACGGTTGCCTTTGCATAAGAATTGAGTGGGACGCTATCCGGATAGCGCTGCTCGACGCTAAGAATCCCGGCCCGCAGTACTTGCGCCACGACCCGGCATGGCGGTGATCGTCATCGATCCTCTTGTGCATCACTCGACGATCTTCGAGTTCAACGTCGAATGTTACCGCCGCCGCAAGGCCGGAGACAAACAGAACGCGCAAACGCCGGCCGTGCTGCTTGACGTTCTCTAGCGACGGTTTCCGCATCCCGGCGGTAGTCGCTCGGTCACACCGAACGATATCGCCGAAAGCTCGCATCCGTGGGAACTGCCTGTTTGCGATCGATATCACGGTCGCGCGAGGGAAAGAGATATGAAATTCGTCACCATAGTCCGTAATCGGTCGACTGACGCCCTCTACTATTTCCAGTGCTGAGCTGCACCCGGTTTCATCACGGGTAGTAGCGGACGACTAAAAAGGGAGGTAGTACCAATGGATGTGTGCGGGCACTGTGAACACGAGAGAAGCGATGAACTCTCCAAGGCCATACATTTACGCCTTGGTTACCGAGGATACCTAGGTAACCTCGACGGATTGACTGCAAAACGGCACAGATACATTGACTTCGCACATCACTTAAACGGCATCCTCTTCCGTTTCCTAGGAGACGACTTCGTTCTAGAGGAGGAATTGAGCGTGTTTGTAGGTCGGCCGTTTGCTACCCCAGTGATGCGCGCCGATAGCGTCCTCGTGACCTCCTTCGGGGTGTTCGTCATTGCTCGCATCAGCGCCAGCGGATACATCACCAGCGACGAGCAGCCTGGGGCACTCGGCGCACGCCACGGACTGGCCAATCGAGACGTTTTCAGCTATGAAGACCCCGCCCCCGTTGCGGGCGCGCTTAAGCTCGTCCTCAGAGGTTTGCCAGTCCCCGTCGAGGCCGTCACCATCTTTGACAACCCCGACTGCAAACTTGAAAACGCGCTCCCACTCAACATGTTGAAGCTGTGCGAGCTACACCACTTCTTGAGAGTTAAGGAAGAGCAGATGCGCGGTTACTATCGGCGAGTCGATATGGAAGACATATACCGGCGATTGCGAGCGTGTTGCAACAGACCAATTCACGGTAAGCATTGACCCGTGCCGTCCCATATCAGCTCGGCCCGCCACGCAATAGCAGCGCTCGTTACCTCATGACGGAACCCGGTAGTACCCGCAACCCAGCGATTACCTCGCATGTCACAATCTAACAAGATGAGTATGCAACAGCAATGCGCAACCTGTGGTTACTGGCACGATGCGCCCTTCATTCCAACGCGGGCCGTGCTCGGCCACCCGAAGGGAAACCCACGTGATACAAAGCCAGAGGAGCGACAACGAAAGATTGAAGCGTTCACTAGAAATCTGGGCGATGTCATGTCATCGATTGGCGCTGGCCATGCCCACATTGTTCAACAGCTCACGGTGCTGACGTCGCAGGGGATAACTGGTCCCGTGGCTCAAGCAGACTTCGTGGTTGTGACAGGCATTGGTGTGTTTGTCATCAGCCGGATGGAGGGCCATGGTTTCGTCAGCCGCGGCGAAGATCAGCACAGTCTGGTAGTGCAGGACTCAACTGGCGACATCCGCCGTTACAGATCGCCATTAAGATGCACCATGGCGGTGGTTGGCTTCCTGCGAGCGCTTTTCGCCGACTTCCCGGCTTCGATTGAGGCGCTCGCCGTCTTTGACGACGAGCGCTGCACGTTGGCTCGCGCGCTGCCGACGTCGCTAGTTACGATGAAGGAACTCGAACACTTTTTCCGCATCCGTCAAGACGCTGCATATTGCAAGGGCTGGAACTTGGAACGCAGCAAGATGACCGACCTGCTGCTCAGCGCTTGCAAGTAGCGGTGGCGGCCCACTAACCAACGCTCGATTGCGCCGACGCATTCCATCATCACGACCGGTGAAGGCATTCTCTTTGGGGAGCGTCTGCAGGCGTTCCCCCGAAGTTTCGCGAGCGATTCCTTGCGACGCTTAGCTATGTCGTGGGGTTGTGACGCCCAACTTCGCGCATCGGCGACGTGACGTAACCGACGCGCTTCGTTCGTATGTTGGTCACCGGCGCCAGTCCGCGAACTAGCATGCACGCGGGATGTCCAGAAAAGGCCACTACTCATTGCGTCGGCGGACTCATTAATAAGGAATCCAAATGCATTAGGCGGGCTTTGCGTCAACTTAAATCAACGTTTCACGCAGTCGGAAAACGGTTGCGTCAGCGCGGGTTGTAAAGCGACGTCTAATAAACGTGGTCGACCGCCGAGCGCGGCGGAGCCCTCGCAGGCTCGAGGTGTTGGAGGCGAACACTGAGATCGAAATCCGGCCTCATGCCGTCCCTATGCCTTGACATCGTGAACTCACAGGCATGCTGGATTTGTCCCAACGAGATGAGTGCAGACATGCCAATACACAAACGTTCCTGCCGCGCGCATTCCGCCCAGCGACCGGCGCCGACCCATGCTCGCGGTTCGATCGAACACCCGTCCGACCGCAAACGCACTCGCACGCCAGTGCGTGCAGCGCGCAAGCATCCCCTCCGGCAAGGGTTAGCACGATCAACAGGTCCGTCTGCCCTCAGCATACCGTCCCCAACGGTGCGTCTGCCCGCACGGTGCGCGGACGCCGAAATCCGACATCTTGAAGCGGTGATTCGTCACGTCACTCGCGCTCACGGCCCGTCTTTACATGCCTACCTGCCTCAGTCTTATTGGCTCGCACGGCTAGAGCGACTCAAGCAAAAGACTTGCCTCATCCCAACTCAGCAGCAGCGCATCGCGGCATTGCGAAGCTTGCTGCTGGAAAGCGAGCCGCACGAGTGTCAATGCGCGTAGGTTCGCCTGGCGGTGTTTTCATAGCGCAACCTATCCACCTTCTTATTGGCCAATTACCGCTCGCGTCACTCAAAGATGCTCGGTCGAGCTATGCCGCCAGGCGCGGTCGCGCGGGTGGCGGCCTGACTTGCAAATGAGACCGCAGTGGCATGCGATGACTTCCCTTGAAAGTCACCCCTATCAACGAAAGCCGAGGGACCAAATGAGAAAGCACAATCAAGACGGAATACCGACGCACGACGTGCCGAACGAGACGGCCTGCGCCGCTGACGATACCCTCAGCCATTCCCCGAGGACAAGGAAAGAGGCGACCAACGGTACGGAACGCCGTCAACGCGTGAGCCAATCGTTGCTAATGCGCATCGCGCCGATCTTTCAGCATGCGTGCGATGGCCGGGCGCATGTGCGCCATTCAATCGAACTCGAACATGCACCGGGCACCAAGAACCCGACAACACAGGTTGATTGCCTCGCGATCACACCGTTTGGCGTGTTCGTCGTGAACCACTTCCACTGGACAGGCCTGGTCAAACCGGGACCCAACGACGATGAACTGGCCGTCGTCGATGACCGTGGCGACGTGACGATTCATACGTCGCCGCTGCGCCGAGCGAAGCCGGCCGTGCGGCATTTGCGGTCGGTGCTGTCTCAGCATGACTGTCCGGTCGAGAGTATCGCCGTTCTAGGCGAAGCGGGCGGCAGCCTGCATCCGACCGTGCCGGATGGCGTCTTGACCTTGCCAGACGTGCACTACTTCGTGCGCACGAGGTTGAACCGCTTCCGCGCAACGCACCGGCGCTATTTAGATGTGGACAACCTCGCTTCCCATATCGACTGGCTTTGCTCTCGCGGGCGCTCGCGCCCGTGATACCGGTACCCGGAATCGCTGTTTCGTTATATCGCAGCGCGCCCGCCACGTTAAACCAGAGCCAACCCTCGAAAGTTGTCCGTGGCGCAGCGTCGGGCAAACCGATCTCTATCGCGCTCGAACGGCAACCGCCGCTTGAGCTGCCCGCTCCGTGAAATCGATATCCGCCAGCAGACAGAAAAGACGCCGTTTTTACGAAGCTTTCCAGCGGAAACGATCAAATGGGGGCGCTATATTGGTTGCACCTACCGCGTATTCACGCATCGACCTTGCCAAGCGCACGGCTGACGCGCGCTTGCCACTCCTTTTATGCCTGGCGGCTCGGGGAAAATGCAGTCCCGGCTCGCACGCGAGTTTATTGAGCAACCCGCCACCGTTTCCCATCGTTGTATCCGAGCGCTGGTCCCCAGTCGCGTCGTCCTTCAAGTTTGCGTGCAAGACAAGCGCGCTTGCGGCTATGAACGAAGCCGTTGTCTCACACCAACACAGTTATCTGTTCGGCGGACACGCCTGCGCACGCGTGGTCGCAGGACGTTGCTCGTCACCGTATTCAGCATCTCGCCGCCACGCTGGTTCGCTGCGCGATCAGTGATGGGTCGCGCACGATCCACCGCTGTCTTATTTCACCACCGTAGTCTGGCCCGGCAAACCGCCGAAGGCCGCTACTTTATTAGCCAAGGAGGCTTTATGAAACTCGCCGTACTAGAAGTCCGCTATGCAGGTGGCTTGATCCTGACCGACCGTGTCGTCGTTCAGGCGTCATCCCGCATTTTGCTGCCGCCGCGCTTGAGCGCGATGCTTACCGAACTCGAGAAGGCAGAGCGCCGCTCGTCGATTCGAGTTTCGGTAGACGGCGTCACCTATCGCGTAACAGGCGCCCCCGACGGCGAACTTGCGGTGGGGGCCAAACTGCCTTTGGGTGAGCGTCTAGTCACGACGCTGAAAAGTGTCGCAACTCCCAATCGCGCTCAACGGCGACTCAATCGGCGCTTCGCCCATATGCTGAGTGCCTTTTCGTTGATCGGCGCGTGCTACCTGGTTCAGTCAAGCAAGGACTGGGACGCAGGTGTCATCGTTGAAACCGCGTTGCTTTGCGTCACGTCCGCGGCTCTGTTCATCATCGGACATATGTGCTTTCCGGGTGACAACGAATCGACGTGACGATGATGCTGAAGCTTGCCTCATTGGCTTCTTCTTTGCAGTGGTTCGGCCGTTCGTCGACGCGACGTTGACTTCAAACTCGATCGACGTTGTTTGTGCAGACCACGCCGCTTGGCGTGGTCTGCCTCATTGCCGACTGGCGATTCCGCTCGCGCCACTTACGGGTCCAATCAATCCGGGCACTCACGTCTTGCTCAGAATTCCGGTCGTCACAGCCGCCGGGCCATGCGCCGCAGTGCGCCCTTCGTTGCTCCAGCGACAGAATCCTCTAACCGTCAATCTCTAAGGCGTTGTGCAGCCTCCGGCGTCGGCGTACTCGAACCGGGATGCTCTGCTTTGCCCGGCCTACGAGGGCCGGGTTAGAAGACCGACGCACAGCGAGATGCAAGGGCGAGGGTGCCTCCGGTGCCCACGAACTCAGTTGTCGTTGTTGGCGAGCGGCGTTCGTCGGCAACGGGACGCTCATCACCGTCACCGCTGCCACAACCGAAGAGCAGCGACGTAACCCCACCGTAAAAAGTAAGCACCTCGCGACGGCCGTTCGCAACGGGACGTTCGCGTGAGGCATGATCGGGGAATCAGGCTACGTGCTTCTCACTGGCCGGCAGTCAGGCAGTAGACGCGGGTAAGTCAGGGTGCGGAGGCAGCTTGCTGGCCATGTTCCAGGGCAGCAGTTCATCGACGCGGTTGATGGGATGGTCCGCGATATGAGTCAGGACGTATTCGAGGTAGACGCGCGGGTTGATCCCATTGAGCTTGCAAGTTCCGATCAGACCGTACATAGCGGCGGCCCGCTCGCCCCCGCTGTCGGAGCCCGCGAACAAGAAGTTCTTCCGGCCCAGACTCACGCAACGCAGCGCGTTTTCGGCCAAGGCGTTGCTGATCTCGGCGCGGCCCTCTTCGCCATACAGCACGAGGGCATCCCACTGGTTGAGCGAGTAACGGATCGCTTTGGCCAGCTCGGATTTCTTCGACAGCGTCGTGAGCTTGTCCGTCATCCACGCCTTGATCGCCGCCAGCAGCGGCACGCTTTTCTCCTGTCTTACTCGCAGCCGTTCAGCGACCGGTTTGCCACGGATGTGAGCCTCGATGCCGTAGAGCTCGCCGATCAATCCGAGCACCTGTCGAGTCGCTTCGGTGGGCGTGCGGGCGTGAACGTCGTATATGTACCGTCTCGCATGATCCCAACATGCAACCTCACGGACCTTCCCGCTCTCGTACAGCTCGTTGAAGCCGCCGTAGGCGTCGGCCTGCAGGATGCCCTCGAATCCGGCGAGATGGGTCTGTGGATGGATGCCCTTGCGGTCGGGCGAGTAGGCAAACCACACCGCAGCCGGCTCCGTCGAGCCCGAACGGCTGTCGTCGCGCACGTACACCCAGAGTCGCCCGGTCTTCGTCTTCTTGTTGCCCGGCGCGAGCACCGGGATCGGCGTGTCGTCCGCGTGCAGCTTCGACGTTGCCATCGTGTAGCGGCGCAGCGCCTCGGTCAGCGGCCCGCAAAGCGCCTCGCACTGGCCGACCCAGCGTCCCATGCTGGCCG
This sequence comes from Caballeronia sp. SL2Y3, assembly GCF_022879575.1. NCBI lineage: Bacteria > Pseudomonadati > Pseudomonadota > Betaproteobacteria > Burkholderiales > Burkholderiaceae > Caballeronia > Caballeronia sp. SL2Y3. Next base: position 2,101,634 of record NZ_CP084260.1, on the reverse strand, counting down.
GGTCGAGCTTCACGCCATCGCGCGCGGCAATCTGCGACTGCCGGTACAACGGAGTGTGGTCCGCGTACTTCGAGACGAGGATGTCGGCCAGCAGGCTTGGATGGGCGATACTGCGCGTGATCGGCAGGCCAGGCATAGGCGGCTGCGAGAAGTGGTGGCCGCACGGACAGACCGTCTTGTGTCGGATCGTGCGAATCACCTTGAACATCGCCGAGACGCGAGCGAGTTGCTCGGACACATTTTCTCCGAGCGGCTGCATGGCGCTGCCGCACTTCGGGCAGGTCGCGTCGGCTTCCAGCACGCGCTCTTCGCGTGGCAGATGCGGCGGCAGCGCTTCTTTCGGCGACGCGTCACCGACAGGCGTGCTCGCACTCGATTGGCGAGCACGTCGCACATCAGCGACGCCACGCTCACCGGTCAGATCCTCAAGGGCGGTCTCGAGCCGCGCGACCTCGCGGTCCAACTGCTCGGACTTGCGTCCGAACTGCATGCGCTTGAGCTTGTCGATCTGCGCCTTGAGTTGCTCGATCTCGAGATCGCGCTCGGCAAGCTGGGCACGGGCCTCGGCCAGCAAGGCCCGCAGGGTTTCGACATCGTCAGGAAATTCGGCGCCGTTCGACATGCGGCGCAGTTTACGAGCCTTCCGGGCGGTTTACAACATCGACATTGCAGCGGTCCGACGCGGCTGCCGCCAATCGATGCCTTCGAGCAACATCGACAGTTGCGCCGCCGTCAGATAGACCTTGCCGCCATCGGTCTGGGGCCAGACGAAACGGCCTCGCTCAAGCCGTTTTGCGAGGAGCCAGAGCCCGTCCTCGGTCGCCCACAGGACCTTCACGAGATCGCCGCGACGACCGCGGAAGATGAACACGTTGCCGCCCAGCGGATTCTCCTCGAGCGCCGTTTGTACCTTCGCCGCCAGTCCCTGGAATCCGCAGCGCATGTCGGTGACGCCTGCCACCAGCCAGACGCGTGTACCCGTAGGCAGCGCAATCACGATCGCACGCTCGCTAGTACGACCCGTAGCGTATCGGCATCGACGACGCCGTCAACCTTGACGACTACGCTGCCGATTCGAATCTCGATCGTCCCGGCGAGTGGCGTCCGATTGCCAACGTCCCGTGCTTCCGGCGTCATCGCCACGTGCGCGGGCAGCGTATCATGGACCACCGCCACTGGAATCATGGAAGTCGTTTCGGCCTGCAATTGCTCGCGATACCGACGCCGCCATGTGAACAGCATGTTTGCATTAATGCCACTCTCCCGGGCCAGCTTTGCGACCGACACGCCAGGCTCACATGCCGCGGCCGCAAGCCGGCGTCGAAATTCCGGATCATGGTTCGGGCGTCCCTTGCGGCTACCCGGCTTGGCTTCCGACTCTGTCACAGTGGTGTCCATCAAATCGAAAATGATGGGCACTACTTTGATCTCGTGCCGCGCCGGCGTCTACGACGGCCGCCGCGAGGTGCTTACCGTAAAAACAGCATCGCGCGGAAAAAGATCGGCGCCGGGCTAGCGCGCTGGCTTTCGGAACGTGCCAGCCGAGGCTTCACCAAGCGAGCCGTCGCCCGCACTTTCGTATCCGCCCCGCGATCTCCTCTTGCGGTCAGCGCACGCAGAGACGCCAGGGTTGACTAGCGCGCGCTGAAAGAACAGGAAGTGGCATCAAATCATCGCGTCATTGCATGGTCTTCACCGTGTCTCGCAAATGAACAACGAGGGAGAAAGATGGCTGCAAGAATGTGGGTAGCTAGGACAATGGACGGGCAAGAAGTCTCCGCCGAGACGATCGGTTGTCTCCAAGATCCTCCGCCGTTGAGATGTGTGTCTTGCAGCGCGCCCGTCAGTTACGTTCCGCAGCACGCACGCGAGAGTCGGGGCAAAGCCTACGCGGTCAAGGCTTATTTCCGCTTGTTTCCGAAGGGGGCGCATAACGAGCGCTGCATGTTCGATGTCGACGAGCAACTAAAAGTCATTGCGCGTCGTTCGTTTGGTCTCTTGCAGGCCATCGAACGAGGACAATATCGTTTTCGGCTGCTTGCGATTGATGATATACGCGACGTAGACACGGATTCAAAGCGTTCGAGAATATCTCCGAAGGGCGATATGGCAGGACACGGCAGTGCGTTGTTTTCAAGCGACCCTCGCCATCTTCTGTCTGCCTACATTAACGCGGCGAAGCGAGTTATTGAACTTCGAAGTTTGTGTGCGAGCGATTCCGATCTGAGTGAGCGTCTCCAGTTCGTCTTCAATGGGATGTCAGTAACCTGGGAAGACTTCTATTACGACGAAGCGCGGTTCCTCGCAGCCTATCGTTGGCTCGGTAAGACTGCAACTTCTTTTCCGGTCACGCTTGTGGGTACGGTGTCCAACATAGAGTCCATTGAAAGACATGGTCGATCTTTGTATGCCTTGCATATGAAGCCGTCAGCAGCACAGCCATATTTTCGTGACTCAACGGTGGGAGAACTCGCGCGCGCTACGGCATGGACCAGTCAAGCTGAATGGTTGCATCCGCTCAAGCGAAACGACACCGTGCTCGTTTTCGGCCATTGGCGGCATGCGACAGCCAATACAGTTACGACCCTTGCACGCAATGGCGATAACATCTTTCGAAAGTACCTGGAGCGGCAGTTGTCAATCTGGCTACATGTTAAGTCTCAGATATCGCGGATAGATGGGTAGTGGGCGATGGGGTCGCCATAGGTATTATCGTTACGTGGCGTCTGTTGAATAACGATTGTTCCGGATCTAGCGCGCGCATCGTTGCCATCGAAGGTCCGGTATGTTGCTCACTGCAGTCGGGCCCACGCGAATCGGAGCGGCAGCCTTACCGTTGCGCACCCGTCCTAGCAATAGCGCTTGAAAAGATTGTGATTGGACTTGGGTGAACACAAAGCTGGTCGTGGCGTCCGCGCGGACGTATCCTCAGTCGCTGCTCCTTTTCGTTGGGGGCTGCCAGTCATAGCACGCGTGCGTCCGGCAGCACTCAGGCTCCGAAGGCCCTCGCGGAAGCAGCGTCCCAGAGCCGCAGGCGCATTAATAAAACCGATTCGCGGTGCACGCTGTTAGAGAAGAGCGGAGAGCGCGCGCCGGCCGCAGCGTTAAACGCTGACAGCAACGGCGCTTGTCCGCGTCGTTGCTTGTATTAGTTTCTTGTGGCGCATCAGTGATGTCATTGCGCGTGCAATTCCATTGTGAAAGGGGAAGCGAGGCGCAGGGGTCACGGTACGGAGTTAATCTGTGTTGAACCTAGGCCTCTTGCTAGTCCTGAGAAATCCAATCCTCACCCCAAGAAAATGACCGGATATGCCAGTGTATTCTTGCGCGATCGACACCAATGGTTCCGTAATAGAGATGAGATTGAAGCAGCGAGTAAGTCAAGTGACTTGCTGCGTCGAATTCGATTTCGGCGCCTCCTGAACTGCGGGTCCACCTGTTCACAACCGTCCTCCCTATCGGAACTTCGAAGCACACGTCGTTCTTTCAACGTGACGGTGACGCGGCGGAGGCCGCGTCATGCCAATCAGAGAGAGTAGCCCGCGCGCTTGCACGAGCCCAACGCTCATACGCTGATTGCTCTCAAGCATTTGCTTCGCGCATGAATTCACTAACGTTTGAAAGAGCGCCGAGACGAGCACCTTCGGAGAATTCTCGGTTCGCAGGCGTCTAGAGTAGCGCAGGGCCATCGATCCCGCCGGTTAGCCGCGTTCGATTATTTCCTACGCGCGGCCGATTTCAGGGAAAATGCCGCATGCGTCGTCCGACAAAACATGCCGCAAATCCAGGATTCAGTCACCAAGGATGCAGTTGAACTCCCAATACGCCAGCGCAGGCTCAGCCCCATTGATAAGCGTATCTCTCGTTGTGTACCGCCCGCATCGGCAACTCCTCGTACGCACGCTGCATACGCTCGATACCGCGCTGCATCGCCTGTCGCTTGCCGATCAAAGCGCCTCTGCACCACTGTATTTAATAAACAACGGCACAGACGATGGATTCGACCTATCCGCGTTTGCCCGGGAAGCTGCGCGCCAGACTCACGTGATCGAAGGCCAGGGCAACGTCGGCTACGGCCGCGGCCACAATCTAGCCATCGAGCGCACGTCTAGCCGTTACCATGTCATCCTGAACCCCGACATCGAACTAGACGCTGACGCACTGACCCACGCGCTCGCCTTCATGGACGCTCACCCGGAAGTCGGTCTTCTTTCGCCGCAGATCATCGAAGACGACGGCAGCCGACAATTCCTCTGCCGCCGCTACCCGACAGTGTTCGACCTCTTCATTCGCGGCTTCCTCCCACGGAGCCTGAGAAAGCCATTCAAAGCGCGACTCGCGCGATACGAAATGCGCGACGTGATCGGAGACAAGGACATCGTCTGGGACCCGCCCATCGTCAGCGGCTGCTTCATGCTGTTTCGCACCGAAGTCCTGAAGAAGCTCGGTGGCTTCGATCCGCGCTATTTCCTCTATTTCGAAGACTACGACCTGAGCCTGCGCACGCACGACGTCGCGCGCGTGGCCTACGTGCCGTCCGTGCGCGTGCTGCATCATGGCGGCGACGCGGCCGGCAAGGGCTGGACGCACATCAAGCTCTTCATCGCGTCGGCGTACAAGTTCTTCAGCCGCTTCGGCTGGAAATGGCTATGACCGGGCGCATCGCCGTCACAGGAGCCAACGGCTTCGTCGGCCGCGCGGTCACGCGGGCGCTGATCGACGCGGGCAGAGAACCGCTAGGCATTGTTCGTCAGAGCGCGGGGCCGCATACCGTTCAAATCGAATCGCTCGATGCCATCACGCCCACCGTCTTCGAAGGCTGCGATGCGGTGATTCACCTCGCCGCGCGCGTGCACGTCATGCGCGACGCCGCCGCCGATCCGCTCGCCGCGTTTCGCGCGGTCAATGTCGACGGGGCGCTCCAGACCGCCGATGCCGCCCGTCGCGCCGGCGCGACGCGCTTCGTCTTCGTGAGCAGCATCAAGGCGCTCGCGGAGTTCGACCACGGCGAGCCGCTGAAGGAAACCGACGAGCGCCGTCCGCCGGACGCGTATGGCGTCTCCAAAGCGGAAGCCGAAGTCAGGCTCCAGGAGTTCGGCGCGCGCACCGGGCTCGAAATCGTGATCGCGCGTCCGCCGCTCGTCTACGGGCCCGAGGTGCGGGCCAACTTTCTGGCGCTGATGCGGGCGATCGCGAAGGGCATGCCGCTGCCCATCGGCGCGGTGACGGCGCAACGAAGCCTCGTCTATGTCGATAACCTGGCGAGCGCGCTCGTCGAATGCGCGACGAATCCCCGCGCGGCCGGCCACATCTTCCACGTAACCGACGGTGAAAATCCCGGCGTCGCCGAACTCGCGCGCCGGCTCGGGCATCATCTGAAGCGTCCGGCGCGTCTTCTGCCCGTGCCGGTCGGGCTGTTGCAAGCGGCGGGACGGCTCACCGGCAAAACCGCGCAGGTCGAGCGGCTCACCGGCAGCTTGCGTGTTGATTCGGCGCATATCCGCGATGTGCTAGGCTGGCGCCCCTCGTACTCGCTGGAGGCGGGTCTCGCAGCCACCGCCGCGTGGTTTCTCCAGCAACGTGCGGCAGAAGGACGCTAATTCCCGCCGGGTCGCGGCGAGTTAACGTCCGGTAACAACCGATAAGTGGCGGTAACACGCGGGTCAGCGCGGAACCGGCATCATCGGCTTAGCTTAAAAAACGTACACAAGGCCAATCGGGAAATGAGTGCCTCGCTGTTTCCTTTCCTCGTGCATTCGCCGTGGACAGCAGCCGTATGGGTCGCGGCTGCGTCGCTCGGAGTTTGCGCGTCGATCCTGTTCGCGCTGCTGCGCACCGGTCTCGCGTGGCGGCTCGCCACCGATATCCCGAACGATCGTTCGCTGCACACTCGCCCGACGCCGCGTGTCGGCGGATGGGGCATCGTGCCGGTCGCCGTCATCACGATGCTGCTGCTCACGCCGTCGATGTGGCTCGCCGCAGTGCTCGCCGCCGCGCTCGCCGCCGTGTCGCAGATCGACGATCGCCGCGGCCTGCCTGCGCGCGTCCGGTTCGGAGCGCATGTCGCTGCTGTCGCATTCTTGATCTTGCTGAACCCGGCTCCGGTGCCGTGGTGGGCGTTGGTCGCGGTCGGTTTCCTGATGGTCTGGCTCGTCAATCTTTACAACTTCATGGACGGTTCGGACGGGCTCGCGGGCGGCATGGCGCTCATCGGTTTCGGCGGCTACGCGGTCGCGGCGCTGTCCGGCCCCGTGCCGCAGATCGATCTGGGCATCGCCAGCGCGGCCCTCGCGGGCGCGGCGGCGGGATTTCTGCTCTTCAACTTCCATCCGGCACGAATATTTCTAGGCGATTCAGGGTCGATTCCTCTAGGATTCTTCGCAGGAGCACTCGGTTATTGGGGCTGGCTGAAGGGGACGTGGCCGGTCTGGTTTCCGGCGCTCGTGTTTGCCCCGTTCATCGGCGATGCATCCGTCACGCTGCTGCGGCGCCTCGCGCGCGGCGAGCAGTTCTGGCAGGCGCATCGCGAGCATTACTATCAGCGCATGGTGCGGCTCGGCGTGGGCCACGCGCGCACCGCGCTCGCTTGGTACGCGCTGATGCTGGCGGGCGTCGTTCTGGCCAACCTGGCGCTCGCGTTTGCGCCGGTGGGGCAGTGGGTCGCGGTCGCGGCCTGGGCTATCGTTTTGGTGGTGGCGGGACTCGCAGTCGATACATGCTGGCGGCGCCACGCGGCGCTGGCCTCCGAACACTCTCGAGGTAGTCGCGGATGATTCGATTCAAAGCTTCATGGCTTTCCGCAGGCGCCTTCACGTTCGACCTTTGCGCGGTCGCAGGCACCTGGCTTGCCGCTTACCTGATCCGCTTCAACGGCACGGTGCCGCATGACTTCCGGCACGGCGCGCTCGTTGCGCTGACGTGGGTGCTGCCCGTGTACGGCGTCATGTTCCGCGTCTTCGGGCTGTATCGCGGCATGTGGGTGTTCGCGAGCCTGCCTGATCTCATGCGCATTTCGAAGTCGGTGGTGGTCGGCGCGCTCGTCGTGATGATCGGCGCTGTCATGGCGCAGCCCACGCCCGTCATTCCGCGCTCGGTGCTGATTGTCGCGCCGCTGCTATTGTTTCTCGCGATGGGCGGCGCGCGGGCGCTGTATCGCGCGGGCAAGGAGTTTTATCTGTACGGTGGGCTCGTCGGGCAGGGCAAGCCGGTGATCGTGCTCGGCGCGGGCACGGCCGGCGCAATGCTGGCGCGCGAACTCGCGCGGTCGTCGGAATGGCGTCTCGTCGGCCTGCTCGACGACGATCCCGCCAAGCAAGGCCGCGAAGTGCTCGGCCACAAGGTGCTCGGCTCGTTCAGCGACTTGCCGAAGGTCGCGGAGCAGTACAAGACCGACTACGCGATCATCGCGATTCCGTCTTCCTCCGTCGATGAGCAGCGGCGGGTCGCGACGCTCTGCGTGCGCGCGGGCGTCAAGGTGATGGTGCTGCCCGCGCTCAATCAGTTGACGCAAGGCGAGGGCGGTTTCCTCTCGCGCGTGCGCCAGATCGACCTTGAAGATTTGCTCGGCCGCGAGCCGGTGAAGATCGACATGCCGCACGTCGAGCAACTGCTGCACGGGCGCGTCGTGATGGTGACGGGCGCGGGCGGTTCCATCGGTTCGGAGCTGTGCCGGCAGATTCTGCGTTTCTCGCCGGCGCAACTCGTCGCGTATGACTTGAGCGAATACGCGATGTATCGCCTCATCGAAGAGCTGCACGAGAAGTTTCCGGACTTCTCCGTGGTGCCGGTGGTCGGCGACGCGAAAGACTCGCTGCTGCTCGATCAGACGATGGCGCGTTTCACGCCGCATATCGTCTTCCATGCGGCGGCCTACAAGCATGTCCCGTTGATGGAAGAGCAGAACGCATGGCAGGCCGTGCGCAACAACGTGCTCGGCACGCTGCGCGTCGCGCGCTCGGCGATCCGCCATGACGTGCGGCACTTCGTGCTCATTTCCACCGACAAGGCCGTCAACCCGACCAACGTGATGGGCGCGAGCAAGCGCCTCGCCGAGATGACGTGTCAGGCGTTGCAGCAGACCGCGCCGCGCACGCAGTTCGAGACCGTGCGCTTCGGCAACGTGCTCGGCAGCGCGGGCAGCGTGATCCCGAAGTTCCAGCAGCAGATCGCGAAGGGCGGCCCGGTAACGGTCACGCATCCGGAGATCACGCGCTTCTTCATGACGATTCCCGAAGCCGCGCAGCTCGTGTTGCAGGCATCGAGCATGGGGCGGGGCGGCGAGATCTTCATTCTCGACATGGGGCAGCCGGTGCGCATCGTCGATCTGGCGCGCGACCTGATTCGCCTCTATGGCTATAGCGAAGAGCAGATTCGCATCGTGTTCACGGGCTTGCGTCCGGGCGAGAAGCTCTACGAAGAACTGCTCGCCGACGACGAAACCACCACGCGCACGCCGCATCCGAAACTGCGCATTGCGCAAGCGCGGGGCGTGCCGGACGGGTTCATCGACGAACTCTTGCCGTGGCTCATGCAGCATCGCGTGCTGTCGGACGACGAAGTGCGCCGCGATCTGCGCAGATGGGTGCCGGAGTATCAGACGGCCGCCGCGCCGGTGCTGCAAAGCGTGCAGGTCACGAAGGCGAAGGCGGCGAACTGATCGCTCGACGCTAGGACCGCTAGGACCGTGTTTCGCTCTCCTGAAACGCCGGCAGGCGCGCGTACAGTTCCGCGACCCAGTCGATGAATACGCGCACGCGCCGCGGCTGATGCCGATTCGCCGCATACAGCACCGACACGACGCGCGGTTGCGCCGGATAGTCCGCGAGCACGCGGCGCAACGCGCCGCTTTTCAGATGCGGATCGAGCGTATAGCTCGAACTCTGGATCAGCCCGAGCCCCGACAGACCGCACGCGACGTACGAATCCGCGTCGTTGACGGCGATCTTGTACTTGAGCGCGACGGCGCGCGTTTCGCCGTTCACGAGGAATTCCCAGTTGCGCACGCGTCCGGACTTGTTGAGCACATAGCCCACGGCCAGATGCCGGTCCAGGTCGTCGAGCGTCTGCGGCTCGCCGTATTGCTCGATATAGCCCGGCGACGCGCACGTGATCTGCGTATAAGCGCCGATGCGCTTTGCCACGAGTCCCACATCGCCGATCGCGCCCACGCGCACGACGCAATCCACGGCTTCTTCCACCAGATCCACCTGCCGGTCCGTGAGCACGAGTTCGATGCCGATATCGGGATACGCCGCGAAGAACTCCGGCAGCGCGGGAATGATGGTGTTCTTCGCCATCACTTGCGGCAGACTCACCTTGACGTTGCCCTTGGGACTCAGCTTCGAACGCGAGAGCGACGCCTCCATGTCGTCGACTTCCCCGAGCACGCGCACGCATCGCTCGTAATAGGCTTCGCCGTCTTCGGTGATGCTGATGCTGCGCGTCGTGCGATTGAGCAGGCGCGCGCCGAGATGCGCTTCAAGCGCCTGCAGCGTTCGCGACACGCTCGCGGGCGGCAGGCGAAGCGCGTCGGCGGCTTTCGAAAAGCTGCCCGCCTCGACCACGCGCGCGAAGACTTTCATTGCAAGGAAGCGGTCCATCCCGAGATCCCGAATCGTGAATATGAGCCTGTAATCAACAGAGGACCATACTTGGGGATCGCTCGCCGTGCGCCACGCACGGCGTGAGGCGTGGCGTCAGAGGCCGAGCCCCTTGCACAGCCACCACGAGTAATGCTCGATCAGCCGCTGAAACGGCGCGTGATGTCCGTAAGCAATGGACGACACCGCCAGCAGACCGACGCCCGCCACGACGGCGCGCGGCATCTTGCGCGGCTGCTCGAACACGCGCACGAGCAGCATCGTCGCGATGGCCGCGCCGAGCACCCAGCCCACGACGACTTCGCTCGGCGTATGCGCGTCCTGAATGATGCGGCTCGCGCCGATCAGCGCCGCGAGGCCAAGACCGCCCGCCGCGCCCAGCCGATACCACCAGCCGCCGAGGCTGCCCGCGAGCAGTCCGCCCGCGACCGTATAAATGGACGCAGCGAGCATAGTGTGCCCGCTGATCATGCGGAAATTGACCGCCGCCAGTTCCAGCCCGCAGCCCGCATACAGAATCTTCGAGAGTCCGACGAGGCCCATGCCGATGCCGAGCAGCACGGCCCAGCGCACGGCAAGGCGCATGGCCACCGAGCGCAGCCAGACCGCACAGACCAACGCGAGCGGCAGTAAAAGCGCCGCATCCCCGAGATTAGAAAAAATCCACAGTACCCGTTCTTGCATACGTATCCGTCTTAGGTATCCGTCGATGTGACGATGTTGTTATGAACTGTCCGCCTGCTTTCTGCGGCCGGCGAGCCGATATTCGGTCGGCGAAATCGAAAGGCGCTTGCGGAAAATCTTCGCGAGGCCGTCGCCGCTGCCCGCGCCGCAGCGCCGCGCGATCTTGTCCACCGGCAAGTCCGTCGCGGCGAGCAGCATGCAGCTTGCATCCAGGCGCGCCCGCAACAGGTATTCCGACGGCGTGAGCCCGATCTGCGCCTTGAAGCGCCGCAAGAAGTTGCGTTCGCTCATCGCGGCGACGCGTGCCGCATCCGTGATGGAAATCGGCTTCACGTAGTTCTCGCGGATCCAGCGCGCGGCAGCGTCGATCTTCTGGCGCACGCCGACGCTGTCGCTGTCGTCGAGCACCATCGCAAGCTTCTGCCACGCGCCCGGAATGGACCGCTCCGATACTTCGCGGGCCACGGCGGCGCCGTAATCGCGCTTGACCATCGAGAGCGCCGCGGCGATCGGGCCTTTCGGATCGTCGAGCGTGAGCGTCTGCTCGGCGATGCACAGCGCATTCGATAACGCCGGCGACAGCGCCGACGACAATGCCTGCGCGCCCGGCTCTTCGTTGAAATCGAGCGACCGATTCTGCAGCGTCAAATTCGCCGCCGCAAGAATGTGCGCGCCTTCGCCGATGGCCTTGATGAACGGAATCTTCGGCGCGACGCGGCCCAACTGCTTTCTCAGGAGCGCGTCCTGGCGAGCCAGCCGCGCGCCCGCGCCGCCCGCGATGAAAAGCGCATCGCAGTCGTTCATCCAGCGCGCTTCGATGCTTTCGGTCCAGATGCGCATGGAGCAGCTGCTTGCAATGCTGCCCCCCATGCTTGACACGAACTGCAGCGAATAGTTCGGCGTGCGCTGCGGGAAAGCGTGCGGCTCCCCACGTTCGACGCCGGCCGCGGGCAGGCGCACTTCATTCGCGAGCGAAAAGACCTCGGAGATCGAACTGACTTCCACGAGCGAGAAGTCCTCGAAGATCAGAATGCCGATCCGCTTTGCCGTGTCGGCGGACGGCGCATGACGTTCGGGCGAGCGCACCGCTTCGAGCCTGCCCGTACCACTGGCGTACATCATCGACTTTCTCCCTTTTTCCCTTTCATCCCCTTTGTTCGCGAAAGAACGTCGAAAGCGGGAAAAGTAAGCACACATGCGACGCACTATACGCGGCAGCCAACAGTCGCCGCGCCGCCAGTCTGAAAATGACGATGTGTTGGCAGATGATTTCGATATCGGACGAATAAGCTGATGCCACTCGTGTCGTCTGATGAAATCGGGCGATTGCGACTCTACGAAGAGGCGGCCGGTGCTCACACGGCGGCGCGCTGCCTCGTACAACAATTCAACAAGGTGAGCCGATGCTAAAAGTGCGCAAGGCGGTATTTCCGGTGGCGGGCCTCGGCACGCGATTCCTTCCTGCAACGAAGGCGAGCCCGAAGGAAATGCTTCCGGTGGTGGACAAGCCACTGATTCAATACGCGGTCGAAGAAGCGATGGCCGCAGGTATCACCGAGATGATCTTCGTGACCGGGCGCAGCAAGCGCGCGATCGAAGACCACTTCGACAAGTCGTACGAGATCGAAGCCGAGCTCGAAGCGCGCGGCAAGGAAAAGCTGCTCGAACTCGTGCGCGGCATTCTCCCGAGCCATGTGACCTGCATGTACGTGCGTCAGGCCGAAGCGCTCGGTCTCGGCCACGCGGTGCTGTGCGCGGAGAAGCTCGTCGGCGACGAGCCGTTCGCCGTAGTGCTGGCGGACGACCTGCTCGACGGCCAGCCGCCGGTGCTCGCGCAGATGGTCGAGGTGTTCGACCACTACCATTCGTCGGTGATCGGCGTCGAAGAGATCGACCGCAAGGATTCGCGCTCGTACGGCGTGATCGAAGGCAAGCCGTGGGACGACGGCCTCTTCAAGCTCTCGCGCGTGGTCGAAAAGCCGGAGCCGGCAGTCGCGCCGTCGAACTTCGGCGTGGTCGGCCGCTATGTGCTGATGCCGCGCATCTTCGAATTCCTGCGCTCGCAGAAGCCCGGCGCAGGCGGCGAAATTCAGTTGACCGATGGAATCGAGACGCTCCTTTCGCAAGAGCAAGTGCTGGCGTACCGGTATCGCGGCAAGCGCTTCGATTGCGGCAGCAAGCTCGGCTATCTGAAGGCGACGGTCGAATTCGCGCTGCGTCACCCCGAAGTGCGCGATGAATTCTCGGAGTATCTGCGCTCGCAGTTTGCGCCGGCGCCGGCTCCGGTGATCGAGCCGCTCGAGATCGAATCCGGTGATGCGGAAGACGAACTTCCTGTCGATGCCTAAGCCGTGTTGAATACGCTTCGAGGCGCTGATCGCGCCTCGAAGCGGTTATGCAGTTGCCCCACGCAGTTACCGAAAATACGCCTTCGTGTTCTCATGCACGTCTTCGCGTGCCAGCAGTTCATCCGCGAGTAGCCACTCGTATCCGCTGTGCTGATCGAATCGTCCGATCGGCACCGACCCACTCAAGCTCATTGCGTAAGCCAGCACGATGTAATGCGTGCCGAACCCCGGCGTTCCCGCGAAATTGTCGTCGTAGCGATGCTCGAAGACGCCATAGAATCGCGCCGACGATCGCTCCGCACTCGCGACACCCAGTTCGTTATGCACGATGCGCCTGAAGGCCGCATCGAGCGATTCGTCCTTCGCGATCCGTCCGCCCGGAACGAACCACGTATCCTGCGCGGGCCGGTTACGCCGCTGTCCGACGAGCACGCGCCGGTTGCCGTCGGTCACGATCAGATCGATCGAAACGAGCGGCGCGAGCCGTACCACTGTCATGAAATCCGCTTCGCTCAACATCGCCATTGCGTTGGTCATTTGCTTTAATCGTTATGAATGTTGTTGCCGGTCCCCGCTGAACCGTCTCAGCCCGGCGCGAACAGTGTAGCGTGAGGGTGCATGCGGCAGGCCGCCGCAGCACTGGTATTAAACGACTAAAGATCGCTTAGTCGTGCCATGGACTTATTGGCCGGCGTAACCCACTGGTTTCGTGACGTTCGCGCGCATGACATCGGCGTTGGTGGAGACGACGTAGACCGGCGCTTCGGTCAGCTTGAGCGCCACACGGCCGTCGCTATACGGCATCGTCGATGCGTTGCCCATCATGTCGAACACGGTCACCGTTCCAGACTTGCCCGGCGCATCCACGGCGAGGCTGTAGTCGACCGCATGCGTCGCGTCGAAACCGTTCGCGCCGGGCCACGACGCGTTGCTGTGCGTCCAGAGCGCCGTGACCACCTTGCCGCCATTGAGCCGCTGGAACGCATACGCATAGACGCCCTTGGGCGTGCCGTTGAGATAGCCGAGCGTCGTCGTGCCGTCGACGATGCGCGTCATCGCGGCCACGGCCATCGCGGCCGGCTTCGGGCTGATGAGCTTCTGACCGAATCCGCCTTGCGCGTTGACGAGATCGAAGAACACGCCGTAGCCCACCTCGGGCGGATCGGCGGCATAGAAGACGAAGCTCACGTCCGCGCCTTCGCCGAGCAGCATCAGATGCGTGCGCGCGAGCACTGCGCCCTGCGCGTACAGCACGTTCCAGTTCGGCGTGTTCGGCCCGTACTTGCTGCCGATGTCGTAGCTCACGCCCGTTTCCGTGACGAAGAGCTTCGCGCCCGGCTTCACGACTTCGCTCATCGTGCGGCGCAGTTCGCGCATGGCGGCGGGCATCGCTTTGGCGGCGGTCGCCGGGTTCGCATCGAAGCGTTCCGGCGGATGCGACGGCGACGTGCCCACGTCGTAATAGCCATGCGCGCTCACGCCATCCAGATACTTGCCGATGCCGAGCGGCGCGAGACGCTTGAGCCACGCCGCATTCGACGCGAGATTCGAAAGCGTCAGGCCCATCACGACGGCGTTCGGATCGCCCGCGTGAATGGCTTCGTGCGTGGCCTTGTACATCGCGACGAGATTGGCGTCGGAGTCGCGCCACGGCAAGCCGCCTTCATAGTCCGGCTCCCACGTCACCTGATAGTAGTTGTGCGACTGTCGCGGGAACCAGCGTTTCTGCACCGCGTTCGATTCGTCGCCGACGCGCTTCATGTAGTCGCGGTAGGCATCGAGCGATGCGGGCGCGTAGCTGTGCGTGGTCGTCTTCGTCGGGCTCGCCCATGCGGGAATGCCATCGAGCTGAATGAGGCGCAACAGGTTGCCGGGCTTGAAGAAGGGCGCGAGATTGTCCTTGGATGCATCGAACGTGTTCGGCCCTTTCTCCTCCGTCATGTACCAGTTGCGGTTGTCGTTGACCCACGTGAGGCCGAGGTCCGGGTACAGCGGCCGATAGCCGTCGCCCGAGCAGCATCCTTCGCCCGGCTTCAGATACGCCGCGCCCTGGCCGCCGAAGCGATGCTCGTCCGGATGCGCGAACGTCACGGCAGGCAGCGCCGACGACACGTCCGGCAGCACGCCGAACGTGGCGATGCCGGCGGGCCGCGTGCCGCGCATGGGCAACGCCTGCTTGGCCGATTCGAGCGATGCGCTCACCGCGAAGTAGCCCGACGCGCGAGACCTGCACGTGAGCGTGACCGTCGCGGCCCTCGCATCGACGGCGAAGCGGCCGCTCGCCTTCACCGTGTTCCAAGCATCGCGGATCTGCCAGTTCACCGTGTCGGCGGATGAGGCGCGCGTCGTAATCGCAATGCGCAGCGGCGCATCGAGCGGGAACATGCGCGTGCGGTCGCTGCCGGGCGTATCGGCTTCGATGACGGCAGCGTTCGCGCTCGTGGCGGCAGCCGCGCTGACCGGCGATGCAGGCCTTTCGCAGCGGAACGCGGGCGTATCGGACGCCGTGCGTTGTACCGCGACGGCGGGCAACTCGCGCGGCGGGGCTTCGTCGGAAGCCGCCTTGTCGCAGCCGGTGATCGTCAAGAGCGCGGCGCTGGCTATCGTCAGGCGACGCATACGTGGATATGGCTTCATGGTACGAACGTTCGGCAGATGAGCGCGGCGCGCGCGAAGTGGGCCAACGATGGCGCGCGCGGCCCTGCGCGACCGTGCGCGCACGCACGCGCGGATGCCCTTCGTCGGATGAATGCGTCACGCGAAGCTACGCATGTTCGCTTCGCCGCCGCGCGACATATCAGAATTGAAACAGGACATCCGCGACGTCATTAATGCGCTTGGCGAAAATGTCGGAAAACCTGACCGATGAATTCTTGCACGATGGTCGGCCTTCGAATTCCTTTCGAGCTTGCGCCATCCCTCGTACGAACTCACCGCTTTCACCCGACGATTACATGCTAACCATGAGCATCGGTATCTAATGCGCTTTCCCTGCGCCGCCGCAAACAACTAGCAATTGGCGGAAATGTCCGAAGGGCGAAGCCCCGCGTGTGCGCTGGTCGCGGGCCTGCGCGCGCGGTTCGCAGCGCAACATCGGCCCCGATTTTAAGCCAGCGGATTATGTCGCTTAATAATTAATCCGCCGGCATTTTAACGAGCGATCGCTTTCGGTTTCCGGTGGGATTATGAAAACGAAGTGGAGTTAATCGATTCCTTGAAATCCCATTAAATGCCTTGCACGGAAATTGGAATCGACATCCAACCGCTTCCCTGCGCATGAACCAGGAATTGCCGATTAGCGCTGTACATCAGCTCGTTGGCTTGTCGACCGATGTTTCACGAATGAATCAGTTTTGCCGGCCGCGAGACATCGCGCAATTAGTCTGAAACCCGCTCAGGGCCGGCCGGAGCGGGTTTGCGGCCGGGTCGGTGTCCCATCGCACAGAAGACTATTTACACCGCATCAAAGAATCGTGTAACCGTTTGTATGAGGAATCGGCAATTCTTTTCCGATCCGCTTTGATAAGCGCGGTCATCCTGATTCGAAGCGGGTTATCAATGTGCGCTCACCCTCATAACCGGACAGGTTTTGTGGTTCAGGCGCGAAAATCAGTCCACAAATAATCTTTGTCTGCTTATTATTCACACCAGCGGACCGATTCCGCCAACGTCTCGTTCCCATCGGTCACGGCAACCCGGCGAAGTTCGGGAAACGCCTTGATGCAACGCAATGGCCGAGTAACTCTTCCGCACCCTGGAAACAAAGCTGCAGAGGATGACCATGCCTTACGCCACACTCGAACCCGCTGTGATGGGTTGGACGCCTCCCTCGACGCGACCGTCGCAGGTCGAGGTCAAACGCATCGCGATACTGCTGTTCGACGGATTCTCGCTTTTGGGCGCGGGGATCGTCGCTGAAGTTTTTCACATGGCAAACGAACTGTCGTCGTTGAAGACGCGCGCCGAATGCACCTATGACGTGCGATTCCTGTCGGTCGAAGGCGGCAACGTGGCCTGCGCCTCGTCGGTGCGCGTCTGGACCGACGGACTCGACGCGCGCCATTACGGCGGCTTCGACGCGCTCTTCGTCGCGGGCGGCCGCGGCGCTGAAGAAGCGGCGAAGGACGAGCGCATCGTCGAATGGGTGCGCCGCATGAATTCGAAGACCACGGTCGTCAAGGCGATCTCCGAAGGCCGCAAGGTGCTGGAAGCAGCGGGCATCGGCGGCGATGCTCAGGCGCGCTACGGCAACGCGATGATCCAGCTGCGCGACGACGCGTCCGCCGACGGCGGCGACCGCTACGAGTCGATGAAGGGCGCGCTCATGCTCGTGAAGCGCGATCTCGGCCTCGACGTATCGCGCAGTGTCGCCGAACGCCTGATGCCGGGCTCGGCTGCGAAGCTCGTGTCGATTCTCGGCGACAGCGGCGCGGCCTCCGCGGGCGACAAGATTCGCGCGGCGGCGCGCTGGCTTCAGGACAACTGCGAGAGACCCATCTCCGTGGTCGATGCCGCGCAGGTCGCCGCCATGAGCGAGCGCAACTTCCTGCGCCGCTTCAAGATCGAGATGGGCATCACGCCATCGGACTATTTGCTTCAGGCACGCCTAGCCGTCACCTGCGCGCTGCTCACCGACTCGGAACTGCCGGTGGACAAGATCGCGCGGCGCAGCGGCATGGGCAACGGCGACCGGCTCGCCAAGATTTTCCGCAAGCGTCTTCTGATCTCGCCGACCGAATACCGGATGCAGAGCCGTCGCGAAGCCAACGGCTAAAGCGCGGCACGGCATGGCAGGAGACAGAAGGTCGAAGGTACAAGAATGCGCGCCGTCTTGTGTGTGATAGCGGACAGGGGTGGCGCAAAGCGTCGAACATTTGGCCGGACCATCTTGGTCCGCGGGCCAATCATTCTCGGGCGGCCAGTGGTACACAGCGCCGCGCACACGAACATGCAGGCAGGAGTCCTACGATGAGTAATGAGGCACGCACGGAAGGTGAGGTGATGGTAGGTAGGAGCGGTGAGGAGGCAGGCTCGGCTATGACGGCCGAGCCTTGCCGCCGGATCGTGCCGGTCATTCTCGCCGGCGGCTCGGGCACGCGCCTGTGGCCGATGTCCCGTGAGCAGTTTCCGAAGCAGTTGATCGGCATTGTCGGCCGCGACTCGCTTCTGCAGGCGACCGTTTCGCGCATGAAAGGCTTCAAGGGCGGCTTCGATGTCAGCGCCGAGCCGATCATCGTATGCGGCGAAGAGCATCGCTTCACGACGGAAGAGCAGACGCGCGAAAGCGGCGTGACGGCGCAGATCATCGTCGAGCCCGCGCGCCGCGATACGGCGCCCGCGCTCACGCTCGCCGCGCTCGCCGCATGCAAGGACGGCCGCGACGCGATCATGGTGGCGATGCCCGCCGATCACTCCATCGCGGACATCCCCGCGCTGCATCGCGCGATCGAGGTCGCGGCGGGGTACGCAGAGCGCGGCATGATCGCGACGCTCGGCATTCCGCCGACGCGCCCCGACACCGGCTTCGGCTACATCCGTCTCGGCGATGCGCTCGAAGACGGCGCGCATCGGATCCAGCGCTTCGTCGAGAAGCCGGCCGCCGAAGTCGCCGCGCAATACGTCGCGGCGGGCACGTACTGGTGGAACAGCGGCATTTTCGTGGTGCGCGCGAGCGTGTGGCTTGCGGCGCTGCAAGCGCTCAACGCCGACATGCACGCGGCCTGCTGCGCGGCCCTGAGCGAAGGCAAGGCCGACGGCAAGTTCTTCCGTCCGAACGCGGGCGAGTTCGGACGCGCGCCGTCCGATTCGATCGACTATGCAGTGATGGAGCACATCGGCACGGCGAACGCGCCGTTCGAAGGCGTGGTCGTGCCGCTCGTCGCGGGCTGGTCGGACCTCGGCTCGTGGGATGCCGTGTGGGACGCGATGGACAAGGACGACTCGGGCAACGTGGCGAGCGGCCGCGTGGTGTTCGAAGGCGCGACCTCCAGCTATGCGCGCTCGGAAGGCGGACGTCTCGTCGCGTGCGTGGGCACGACCAACATCATCGTCGTCGAAACGGATGACGCGGTGCTCGTCGCGGACCGTTCGCGCGTGCAGGACATCAAGGGCCTCGTCGCCCGCATCCGCGAACAGCATGCGCCCGAAGCGGACAC
Source organism: Caballeronia sp. SL2Y3 (assembly GCF_022879575.1). Taxonomy (NCBI): domain Bacteria; kingdom Pseudomonadati; phylum Pseudomonadota; class Betaproteobacteria; order Burkholderiales; family Burkholderiaceae; genus Caballeronia; species Caballeronia sp. SL2Y3. Next base: position 2,082,848 of record NZ_CP084260.1, on the reverse strand, counting down.
GCATCGCAAGGTGCGCCGCCCCTGGGGTTTCTACGATTCCATCGAGCATGGCGAACGCTTCCAGGTGAAGCGCATCGTCGTGGCGCCGGGCGCGCGCCTGTCGCTGCAGATGCATCACCATCGCGCAGAACACTGGATCGTCGTGTGCGGCACGGCGCTCGTCACGCGCGGCGACGAAGAGTTCCTCCTGAGCGAGAACGAATCCACGTTCATTCCGCTCGGCGTGCGCCATCGTCTGGAGAACCCGGGCAAGGTGCCGCTCGAAATGATCGAAGTGCAGTCGGGCAGCTATCTCGGCGAGGACGACATCGTGCGTTTCGACGACAAGTACGGCCGCAACTGAGTAGCGCTTCGGGGGCAGTGAGACAGCTTTCTTGCAACGGCGGGCAACACACCAAGACCGGCATGCGAGGAGGAGACACAGGTAGTTCTTCAGCAAGTTGAATCGTTCGGGGAAGAGACATGCGCGATTTACAAGGGTTGCTCGCGCGCCTGTTCGACGTCGCCATGATCGTCGGCGGCGCGGCGGTGGCGTCGCAGATCAGGTTCGAGTACATAGAGGCACATGCGCATTCGGCAGCGTTCGTCGCGTTCGCGGCGGCGTTTTCGCTTGCGCTGTTTCCGGGCTTCGGCGTCTATGAATCATGGCGCGGCCGCAGCAAGGTGATGCTCGCCTGCCAGGTGTCGCTCGGCTGGCTGGTCGTGCAGGGCTGCGCGCTTGCGCTGATGTTCTCGCTGCACCGCCTCGACTACGTGTCGCGCCTCTGGTTCGCCTATTGGACGGCGGTATCGGGCGGGCTCATGATCGCGGGACGGCTCGCCATGCACGTCGTGCTGGCGCGCATGCGCAACGCGGGCATGAACCTGCATCAGGTGGCGATCGTGGGTTGCGGCAGGCATGGCAACTCCATCGCGAAGAAGCTGGACCGCGCGAAGAACTCCGGCTTTCGTGTGACCGCCGCGCTGAACGTCGCGCCGGAAGCGGGCCGGCTCAACACGCGCGTTCCGGTGTACGAAGACTACGACGCGTTCGTGAACTTCGTGCGCACGCAGAACGTGCATGAGGTCTGGCTCGCGTTGCCGTTGTCGGAGGAGCGCACCATCCTGCGCTTCGTGAACGAGTTTCGCGACGATCTCGTCAACGTGCGATTCCTTCCGGATGTGCGCAGTCTCGCGCTCTTCGAAGCGGGCGTGACCGATCTGCTCGGCGAAACGGCGATCAATCTCGTGGCTTCGCCGCTGTCGCAAAGCGCGCTGCTGCAGAAGGAAATCTTCGACCGTCTGTTCGCACTGCTTGCGATCATCGCCGTGTCGCCGTTGCTCATCGCCATTGCCATTGCGATCAAGCTCACGTCGCGCGGACCGGTGCTTTTCAAGCAACGCCGCAAGGGCGCGGATGGCCGCGTCTTCAAGATCTACAAGTTCCGTTCCATGCGTGTGCATACGGAACAGGCCGGCGTGCTTCGCCAGGCCACGCGCAACGATCCGCGCGTGACCCGTGTGGGAGCATTTCTGCGCCGTACCAGCCTCGACGAGCTGCCGCAGTTCTTCAACGTTCTGCTCGGCGACATGTCCGTTGTGGGCCCGCGTCCGCACGCACTGGAGCATGACGACCTGTATCAGAAGGTCGTGTCGGGGTATATCCATCGTTACCGGATCAAGCCGGGCATCACCGGCTGGGCCCAGGTTAACGGCTTTCGCGGGGAAACTGATCTGATTGAAAAAATGGAAGGACGCGTCGCTCACGATTTGTACTACCTCGGTAACTGGTCGTTCGGACTCGATATGAGAATCATCGCCGCTACGATCTTCAAGGGACTACGCCACACCAACGCATATTGATGCAGGGGACGACCATCATGCACAACCAACAACAACCGGGCACCACATCCATGGCCGCCAATACGAACGTGTCGGGCGTCTTCCGGCTCTCGAGCCTGGCAGCGGCCGCTTCACTCTGCGTCATCTTCGCGGGTTGCGCGCTCGCACCGGGCATGCACATGGACAAGCCCGCCGCGCTCACCGAAACGTCCAACGACCAGGGCGATCCGGTCACGGCGCAAAACATTCCGATCACGCCGATCGATCTCACGCTCGTGCGCAAGCTGAAGGCCGCGCAGCCGACCAGCTCGGTCGATCCGAACGCGAGCCTCTACGGCAAGGCGCGTGCATACACGCTCGGGCCGGGCGACGTGCTGCAGATCACCGTGTGGGATCACCCGGAACTCGTGGCCGCGGTCGGCCAGCCGCCGCAGCAGACGCGCCCCGCGGATGCCGCACCCGGCTTCGTGGTCGATGCCGACGGCAACCTGCAATTCCCGTACGTCAACCGCGCGATTCATGTCGCGGGCAAGACCGAATCGCAAGTGCAGCGGGAACTGTATAACGAGTTGTCCAAAGTATTCGTGAAGCCGCAGCTGACGGTGCGCGTCGCATCGTTCCGTGCGCAACAAGTCTATATCGACGGCGAAGTGCGCACGCCCGGCTCGCAGCAAATCAACGACATTCCGATGACGCTGACGGAAGCTATCGGCCGTGCGGGCGGTTTCGCACCAACGGCGGATCAAAGTCGTGTCACGCTTATCCGTGATGGTGTGACGTATCACATCAACATCGCCGGGATGACCGCGAAGGGCCGCAACCCGGCGGACATCCTGTTGAAGGGCGGCGATGCATTGCGCATCGATTCGCGTGAAGACAACGGCGTGTACGTGATGGGCGAAGTGACGAAGCCGGCAACGGTGATCCCGATGCGCAACGGCAAGCTGACGCTCTCGGATGCGATCTCGCAAGCCGGCAGCTTCAACGCCGAGACGTCGGACCCGAAGGAGCTGTACGTGATCCGCAATGGCCAGACGGACAACCCCGAGGTGTACAAGCTCGATGCGCGTTCCCCGGTGTCCATGCTGCTTGCGAACAGCTTCGAGCTGCAGCCGAAGGACGTGGTCTATGTGGACAACAACGGGCTCGTCCGCTTCAGCCGTGTCCTGAACCTGCTGTTGCCGGCGATCAACGCCGGTCTGACGGCAGCGGTCATCACCAAGTAAAAGCAATAGCAATAGCAAGCATTAGATTCTTGCAGTATGACCGGCGCGCAGGGGCGCGCCGGAGACCTTGTGCGACATTCAAAGAAATAAGCGAGCGAGACCATGGCCATGAACTTTGATGCACGCTACTCGGACGTCTCGACCGGCGACGAGTTGCGATTATCCGACTATCTGGCTGCCGTATTCGGCAACTGGAAACTCGTGACGGTCGTCATGCTCGCGGTGGTCGCGCTGGGGACGGCCTACGCGTTCATCGCGCCGCCGACCTACAAAGCGGACGCCCTCATCCAGGTCGAAGAGACCAACGCGAACAACAACGCCAACGCGAACGTCAACGCGGTGCAAGCCGTGTCGCAGATGTTCGATGCGAAGTCCACCACCGCCGCGCAGATCGAACTGCTGCGTTCGCGCCTCGTCGTCGACGACACGGTGCGCCGCCTGCACCTCGACATCAGCGCCGCGCCGCATTCCATTCCGGTGATCGGCGGCGCGGTCGGCAGCGTGTTCTCGATGCTGAACGTGACGCCGCCCGCGGGCTATCTGTCGCGCTTCGCATGGGGCAACGAACAGATCAGCGTGCCGCTCTTCGACACGCCGAAGGAACTCTACGACCAGAAGTTCACGCTGGTTGCAGGCGAAGACGGCACGTATGCGCTGAACGATCCGGAAGGCGTCGTGGTGCTCACGGGCAAGGTCGGCGAGGAAGCCACCGGCATGACCGCGCACGGCCCGGTCAAGCTGAAGGTGGAGAAGCTCGTGGGCGCGCCTGGCGTGCACTTCGACCTGCAACGCTTCTCGACGCTCACGACCATCGACAACCTGCAGCAGCGTCTGACCGTGGCTGAAACGGCGCTGCAATCGGGCATCATCAGCGTGAGCCTCGAAGGGCGCAATCCGAAGGAAGCGGCGCAGATCGTCAACAACATCGCGAACCGCTACGTGCAGCAGGATGCCGACAAGCGTTCGGCCGAAGCAGAACACACGCTGGCCTTTCTCGATCAGCAACTGCCTGTGCTGAAGAAGCAGCTCGACGATGCCGAACAGCGCTACAACACGTTCCGCAATCACCAGGGCACGGTTGACCTGAGCGAGGAAAGCCGTCTGTTGCTGCAACAGATCGTCGATAACAAGACCAAGCTCACGGACCTGCAACAGCAACGCGCCGAACTGTCGCAACGCTTCACGCCGAATCATCCGTCGGTGCAGGCACTGGATGCGCAGATCGCATCGCTGTCGGGCGCGCAGACGCGTCTTGGCAAGAGCGTGTCTACGCTGCCCGATACGGAGCAGACGGCACTGCGTTATCTGCGCGACGTCCGCGTGAACACCGAGCTGTACACGAACCTGCTCAACAGCGCGCAACAACTTCGCATCGCAAAGGCAGGGCAGATCGGCAACGTGCGCGTGGTGGACTACGCGCAAGCCGCCGACGATCCCGTGCGCCCGAAGCGCCTGCTCGTGATCCTGATTTCGGCTGGCGTGGGCCTCGTGCTCGGCGTGATCGTCGCGTTCATCCGCAAGTCGCTGTACGGCGGCGTGGAGCGTCCGGAAGAGATCGAAAAGCAACTGGGCGTGCGTGTGTTCGCCATCGTGCCGCGCAGCACGCAGCAACTGCGCCTGCAACGCAAGGTCGGCATGCGTCGCGAAGGTCTGCATGTGCTGGCCGCTCAGGCGCCGGAAGATGCAGCGGTGGAAGGCATTCGCGGCCTGCGTACGTCGCTGCAACTGCAAATGGCCGATGCGCGCAACAACGTGGTGATGCTCACGGGCTCGCGTCCGGAAGCGGGCAAGTCGTTCCTGTCGGTGAATCTCGCGACGCTCGTTGCATCCACGAGAAAGCGCGTGCTCCTGATCGATGGCGACATGCGTCGCGGCGACATCCACTCGCACTTCGGCGTGCGTCATTCGCCGGGTCTCTCGGATGTGCTGATGGGCGCAGACGTGTCGAGCGCGATCCTGCACGATGTGCTGCCGGGCGTGGACCTGATCACGAAGGGCTCGCTGCCGTCGCATCCGTCGGAACTGCTCGCCAGCGACCGCCTCGGCGAAGTGCTGGAGCAACTGAAGCAGATGTATGACCTCGTGGTCGTCGATACGCCGCCTGTGCTGGCTGTCACTGACGCGACGGTCATCGGCAAGCACGCGGGAACGAGCCTGCTCGTCGTGCGCCACGGCAAGAATCAGGTGCAGGAAATTGGCGAGACGATGAAGCGCCTGCATCACGGGGGCGTGAGCATGAAGGGCGTGTTGCTTACCGACGTTCCGCAATCGAAGATTTTGATGGGCAGCACCTACGCCGGCTACTACGGCTACGAGAGCATCGCCGAATAAGGCGAGCAATAACAGAAATAACAATGATGGCGCGTCGCCGCGCGCCAACTTCAGACCGCAGAATAAGAGGTTAAACATGGACCGCAAAGTTGCTTTGATCACGGGTATTACGGGGCAAGACGGGTCGTATCTTGCCGAACTGCTGCTCGAGAAGGGTTACGAAGTCCACGGCATCAAGCGCCGTAGCTCGCTCTTCAACACGGACCGCATCGATCATCTGTATCGCGATCCGCACGATCCGGACCAGCGTTTGTTCCTGCATCACGGCGACCTGACCGATTCGACGAGCCTCGTGCGCATCATCCAGCGCGTGATGCCCGACGAAATCTACAACCTGGCAGCGCAGTCGCATGTGGGCGTGTCGTTCGAAGAGCCGGAATACACGGCCAATGCCGACGGTCTCGGCGCGCTGCGCATTCTCGAAGCAATCCGCATTCTCGGCCTCGAAAAGAAGACGCGTTTCTATCAGGCCTCGACGTCCGAACTGTATGGTCTCGTGCAGGAAATCCCGCAGCGCGAAACCACGCCGTTCTATCCGCGCAGCCCGTATGCGGTGGCCAAGCTCTACGCTTACTGGATCACCGTGAACTACCGCGAAGCGTATGGCATGTACGCATGCAACGGCATTCTGTTCAACCATGAATCGCCGGTGCGTGGCGAGACGTTCGTGACGCGCAAGATCACGCGCGCCATTGCACGCATGGCGGTGGGCCTGCAGGAAGATCTGTACCTCGGCAATCTGTCCGCCATGCGCGACTGGGGCCATGCGCGCGACTACGTCGAGATGCAGTGGATGATGCTGCAACAGGAACAGGCCGAAGACTTCGTGATCGCCACGGGCGTGCAGTACAGCGTGCGCGAATTCGTGCAGCACGCGGCTGCCGAACTCGGCGTGCACGTTCGCTTCGAAGGCGAGGGCGTGAATGAAGTGGGTATCGTCGATCGTGTCGATAACCGCGACACCAAGTTCAAGCCGGGCCAGGTGATCGTCAAGGTCGATCCGCGCTACTTCCGTCCGACCGAAGTGGAAACGCTGCTCGGCGACCCCACGAAGGCGCACGACAAGCTCGGCTGGAAGCCGTCGACTTCCTTCGAGTCCCTCGTGAAGGAGATGGTCCGCGCGGACTATCAGATCGCCCGTCGCGACGCGCTCGTGACGCTCGCCGGTTTCAAGGCTCTCGAACATCACGAGTAAGCCATGAACAAGCACGCACGTATCTTCGTCGCGGGACACCGCGGCATGGTCGGCTCGGCGCTCGTGCGCCGTCTGAGCGCAGCCGGCTACGACAACATCGTGACGCGCACCAAGGCGCATCTCGATCTGACGGATCAGGGCGGCGTGAACCTCTTCTTCGAAGAAGAGCAGATCGACGTCGTGTTCCTGGCGGCGGCGCGCGTCGGCGGCATTCTCGCCAATTCGACGATGCCCGCCTCGTTCATCTACGAGAACCTCGCCATCGAAACGAACGTGATTCACGCGGCTTGCCGCTGGAACGTTTCGAAGCTCGTGTTCTTCGGGTCTTCGTGCATCTATCCGAAGGCGTGCCCGCAGCCGATCAAGGAGGAGTACCTCCTGCAATCCGCGCTCGAGCCGACCAACGAGGCGTATGCCATCGCGAAGATCGCGGGTCTCAAGATGTGCGAGGCGTACAACCGTCAATACGGCACGCATTTCGTCTCGCTCATGCCGACGAACCTGTACGGCCCGAACGACAACTACGACCTGAAGAGCAGCCACGTGCTGCCCGCGCTCATCCGCAAGGCACACGAAGCGAAGCTGCGCGGCGACGCGACGCTGCCCGTGTGGGGTACGGGCTCGCCGCGTCGCGAGTTTCTGCATGTGGACGATCTCGCCGATGCAGCGACCTTCCTGATGGAAAGCGACGTCAACGAAGGCGTGTTCAACGTCGGCGTGGGCCATGACCTGACCATCAGCGAACTGGCGCACACGGTATGCCGCGTGGTCGGCTTCGAAGGCGAGCTCGTGTTCGATGCGAGCAAGCCGGACGGCACGCCGCGCAAGCTGCTCGACGTGTCGAAGCTCGAAGGCATGGGCTGGAAGGCGTCGACCGGCCTCGAAGACGGCATTCGCGCGACTTATCGCGACTTCCTCGATCGCTACGCATCCATGCAGCCGGCGCCTGTCGCTGCCTGAAAACGCGTGGCATCCAGTCAAGGGAGAATAAAAATGGCTTCAGTGACCATATTTCATAACGTCGTCTGGTCGCGGCACAAGGGGGCGGTGCTGTCGGCGCTGCACAACATCGCGGGGTCCGGTTCCATCCGCTATTCGATGGTGCAGATCGCCGATACGGAGCACGATCGCATCGGCTTCTCCGATGTCGATTACTCGTATCACCGCTATCCGATGACCAAGCTCTACAGCGGCTGCTACGAGGACGTGCCGACGTGGCGCATGACGGTGCGTCTCGTGTGGGAAGTGCTCAAGGCGAAGTCGGATCTCGTGGTTCTTCCCGGTTATCACCGCCCCGAATATTGGGCGATGATGGCAGCGTGCATCGTGACCGGAAAGCGCCGCGCCGTGTTCTGCGATTCGACCGGCCGCGACAATCCGCGCCGCATGTTGACGTCGATTCCGAAGCGCGTGTTTTTTGCCCTGTGCGACGGCTACTTCGCATTCGGCACGCGCAGCCGCGAGTATCTGATGTCGCTCGGCGCGAAGCAGGAGAAGATCTTCATTCCGTGCCAGGCCGCCGCGCTGCCGCGCTCGTTCTCGCCGGAGACGGTGGTGGACGATCGCCTGGCGCATCGGCAGGGCAATAAGCCGGTGTTTCTGTTCGTCGGGCGCTTGTCGGCGGAAAAAGGTATCGATACGCTCGTCGATGCGTTCAAGCAGTTGAGAAAGAACGTGCCGAATGCGGAATTGCGCATAGTCGGCACCGGTCCTCTCGGGGATGATCTGAAGAAGCAGGTGGCCGAAGCCGGTCTGCAAGACGCCGTGCATTTCCTGGGCAGCCTTCAGGACGAGCCGCTCTCGCGCGAGTATTTCGGCGCCACCTGCATGGTGCTGCCGAGCAAGCGCGAACCGTGGGGTCTCGTGACCAATGAAGCGTTGAGTCACGGTTGCCCGGTGGTCGTGAGCGAGAGTTGCGGCTGCGTGCCGGAGCTGGTGGTCGAGGGCGTGTCGGGCTATTCGTTCCCCGCAGGCGATGTCGCGAGCCTGCATCGGACGATGCTCAAGTCGCTCGAAGCCTTCGCGGATACGGCAGGCGTCGCCAAGCGTTGTACCGATGTGATTCAGCGTTTCGATCCGCCTTCGGCTGCGGCGAACATCGCGCGGGGTTGCGCGCTGTTGCTGACGAATTGACGGTTCGGTGGTTCGTGGGAATCATCAACGGGGGAAACGTCAAGGAGGACGAACGGAAAGGGGAAGGGTGAGACGCCGTCGGGTCGCGGTCTTCGCGTCCCGATGGCTGGCGCTTTGCGGGCGAAAGGGCACGTTCGGGGCTCAGGGCGCGATTGTCGGGCGAGGGACCACATGAGAATACTGATCTACGGGCTGAACTATGCGCCCGAGTTGACGGGAACCGGCAAATACACGGCGGAAATGGCGGAAGCGTTGGCCCAGAACGGGCACGACGTGCGCGTCGTTTGTGCGCCGCCGTACTATCCGGAATGGAAGATCGGCGATGGCTATGCAAGCTGGCGGCATCGCTTCGAAACGCGCAAGGGCGTGCGTCTGTGGCGCGCGCCGTTGTGGGTGCCGAAAAAGCCGAGCGGCGCGAAGCGCATGCTGCATCTCGGCTCGTTCGCGCTGGCGTCGCTGCCTGCGCTCATGGCGCATGCGCTGTGGCGTCCGCATGTCGTGATGACGATTGCGCCGAGTCTGATGAACGCGCCGGGCGCGCTCGCGCTCGCCCGCCTGACGGGCGCGCGGTCATGGCTGCATATTCAGGACTTCGAAGTAGACGCTGCGTTCGACCTCGGCCTCTTGAAGAACGCACGCGCGGCGAAGAGCGCGCTCGCATTCGAACGCTGGCTGATGAAGCGGTTCGACGTGGTGTCGTCCATCTCGGACAAGATGGTCGAGCGCGCGGTGAAGAAAGGCGTGGCGCCTGCCGACGCCTTCCACTTCCCGAACTGGGTCGATACGACGGCGATCTACCCCATTGACGGTCCGAGCAGTTTCCGCAAGGAACTCGGCATCGGCGAGCACACGAAGGTCGTGCTCTATTCGGGCAACATGGGCGCGAAGCAGGGCCTGGAAGTGCTGGCCGAGGCCGCCGCCGCGCTCGCCGCCCGCGACGATATCGTGTTCGTGTTCTGCGGCAACGGCGCGACCAAGAAAAAGCTGCAGGAACGTTGCGCGGACCTGCCGAACACGCGCTTCCTTTCGTTGCAGCCTATCGAGCGTCTCAACGAGTTGCTCAACCTCGCGGACATTCACGTGTTGCCGCAACGCGGCGACGTGGCCGATCTCGTGATGCCTTCCAAACTCACGGGCATGTTCGCGAGTGCGCGCGCGGTCGTCGCGATGGCGCAGCCGGGCACCGAGCTGTACGAGGCTGTAGCCGGGCGTGGCGTGGTGATTCCGCCGGAGAACGTCGAGGCATTGACGGACGCCATCACCATGCTCGTCCGCAATCCGGCACTGCGTGCGCGCTACGGCGAAGAAGGGCGTCTGTTCGCGCAGGAACGCCTGTCGCCGCAGTCGGTGTTCGCGCGGCTGGAAGAACGCCTGAAGTCGCTGATCGGCGATACGGCCGACACCCGCCTGAGCGATGCCGTCGACATGTCCATCGCGCGCATCGCGGAGCGCGCGCCCATTCTGCCGCAGGTCGAGAAGATCGAGTAGCAGTCTTGCCGGCGATACGGGGCGTCATTCACGACGCGCCGTATCGCCGCGCGTCGTTTCATCAATAAGGCGATTTGTAGATGTCCCGCGCCCGCGCAGCTTTGGCCGGCGCCTTCAGGCCATTGGCCGTCGGATAGAGCGTGGCCGCTGCGCCTTGCGGCATCAGCATGGCTTTTGCGTCGCCCTGGCGTCCCACGCGCCGCAACTGCGCGCCGGCGCCCGGATTGCCCACGTATCCGTTCTGTTGCGCGAGCAGCTTGTCCGTCGGCGAGATGCCCTGCGCCGTCTGCGCATTGGTGATCGGGCCGCGCTGGCCGCCCCGGCCGTTGGTCGGCGCGCCGTACGGATCGGCATAGATATCCGGACTCCCAAGCAAATCCATTTCCGACGGCACGCCGCCGCCCGCCTGTTGCTTGCTGATGGCCGCATTGGCGAAGTTGCCCGCATGCGCAACGGACGATGCAGCGAGCGCGCAGGGCCCCAATGCAGCGATGAGAAGCGGCATGAGCGCCGCGCGTAGCTCGTGTTTCATGGTCTCTCCTGGCTGATTACGTTAAGCGTTATACAGAGCGCGCATCGGCCTATCGGTACGCTACGTCACGCGGCGCAATTGTTCGGATGCAGCATAGAGCGATGCATCAGCCGCCAGCGCCAAAAGTCTTGCCGTTACGGCCAACCGTGCCGCACCGCACATGGCGCTTCTTAACGTTCGCTGATAATCGGTTCACCGTACGCAGTCTTGAACGAAGAAGCGAGACGACACGGATGCGCGCACGCAAGGCGCGCCGACATACAAGGCCAATAAAGAGTCGCTTGCGCGTAAGGCGCAGCAGGCGGACAGCGAAACGGGCGGGGAACCATGGACAGAGCGATCGACGAGCGAGGCATCGGCGCGGCCAGCAGTGACGGCTTCGACGGCGTGCGCGAGACATCCGCGAGACGCGGCAAGGTGATCGACCTGTCACGCGCAGGCCCGGGCAATTTCGTGGCGAAGCGTAGCTTCGTGATCGAGCTCGTATGGTTCTTCGTCGAAGCATGCTTCATCAATAACAAGCTCATACCGGTTTCGTTCGTGCGGGTCGCATTGCTGCGCGCGTTCGGCGCGCGCATCGGCAGAAACTGTCGGATGCCGCATCCCATCCGGGTGAAAGCACCGTGGAATTTGAGTGTCGGCGACAACTGCTGGTTCGGCGTCGATGCATGGATCTATAACCAGACCGATATTCGCATCGGCTCGAATGTCTGCATTTCGCAGGGGACGTTTCTCACGACGGGATCGCACGATGCCGCCGGCAACATGGACTTGCAGGTCGCACCGATCGTGATCGAGGACGGCGTCTGGATCACATCCAGGTGTGTCGTGCAGATGGGCGTCACCATTGGCCGCTCGGCGCTCGTTACGCCGCAGTCGGTGGTGCATCGCTCGCTGGAAGCGGAAGGCGTATACGGCGGTAATCCGGTGCGCTTCATCAGAAAACGCTTCCCGGCGTGAATGGATATTGGCAGTCGAGAGTGCAGTGATCTTGTCGGGACCACACACCGAATGCGATCCTGCTACACCGCTTAAGCATAAAACAAGAAGGAGCACGGGGAATGTTCATTGACAGCCGCAGCCTTGACCAGGGCGCAGTCATAGAGACCACGGTTTGTATCGTCGGCGCGGGCGTGGCGGGGATCACGCTTGCACTGGAACTCGAAAAGCAGGGCATCGACGCGGTGCTGCTCGAAAGCGGCGGATACCGCGCCGATGACGAAACACGCGACCTGTATCGCGGCGAAAACGTTGGGGTTCCTTACGAATTCGCCGATGGCTGCCGCAGCCGCTTTCTCGGCGGCAGCAGCAATTGCTGGGGCGGATGGTGCCGGCCGCTCGACCCGTGGGATTTCGAAAAGCGCGACTGGGTGGCCGACAGCGGCTGGCCCTTCGGCCTCGAAGAGCTGCGTCCTTACTACGCGCGCACGCATGCGTTGTTGCAGCTCGGCGAGAACAACTTCGACCCGGCCTACTGGGAAGCGGCGGTTCATCGCCCGGACGTGCGGCGTCATCCGTTCCCGAGCGGGAACGTGCGCGACACGATCTCGCAGTTCAGCCCGCCCGTGCGCTTCGGCAAGGTGTATCGCAAGCAACTGCTGGCCGCGAAGAACGTGCGCGTATTCCTGTACGCTAACGCGCTGAACATCGATACCGATGGCGACGCGCGTTCGGTCACGAAGATCGATGTCGGCACGCTGTCCGGCCGCCGCTTCGGGATCCGCGCCAAGGTGTTCGTGCTCGCGACGGGCGGCATCGAAAATGCGCGCCTTCTGCTGTCGTCGAACAAGGTGCAGGCAGCCGGCGTCGGCAACCAGAATGACCTCGTCGGCCGATATTTCATGGACCATCCGCGGATCATGTCGGCGAACGTGCGCTTCAAGAAGGAATGGGCGCGCAACAAGCTCTACGACATCAAGTATCACTATCAGAACAAGGCGGTGTCCGCGCACGGCACGTTCATCTCGTCGCAGTTCGCGCTCACGCAACAAGTGCTCGAACGCGAGAAGCTGCTCAACGCGCGCGCATGGTTCTACTCGGTGTTCCGTGGCGAAAACACGAAGGGCTCCGAAGCCCTGATTCGCGCGAAGCAGGCGCTCTTGAAGAAAGACCAGCCCGGCTACAGCATGACCGGCGATGTCATGACCATGCTCGCGCATCCGGTCGATACCGCGTGCTTCGGTCTCGCGCGTCTGTTGCAGCCGCGTCCGCTCATCACCGAAGTGAAGATTCAGACGATCGTCGAAGCCGAGCCTAACCGCGACAGCCGCGTGACGCTGTCCGCGCAGAAGGACTCGCTCGGCATGAATCGCGTGAAGGTGAACTGGCAGGTGACCGAGCTGGTGAAGCGCACGTTCGACCGCACCGTCGCGCATCTGGCGGCGGAACTGCAACGCGGCGGCGTGGCCGACGTGACGCTCGACGAGCCGCTGGAAGGCAAGCCGTGGCCCGCGCAGCTGGAAGGCACGTGGCATCACATGGGTACGACGCGCATGCACGATTCGCCGAAGCAGGGCGTGGTGGATCGCAACCTCAAGATCCACGGCATGAGCAACCTGTATGTGGCAGGCAGCTCCGTGTTCCCGACGGTCGGCGCGAACTTCCCGACCATCACGATCGCCGCGTTGACGTTGAGGCTTGCGGCGCATCTGGGGCGCGTTATCAAGGGCGACGACACCATCGGCACGCTTGTCACGTCGTCGGGCACGCCGCTTCGTAACGAGACACCAGCCGAGCTTCCGATGGCGGCTTCGGCAATGCATATGCGGGGAGACCTGGCTTAAAAGCCGGCGTTTGGGGAAAGGGGACGCCGCCGGTCGAACGACCGGCGGCGTTTTCTTTTGGCGAAACGGTCGTCGCTATAATCGAAATCCGTTCCCGCTCATCGCTCATTCGCCGTGAAAAAGCTCACCGTTCTTGCGCTCGCTTCGTTATTCCTCGCTGCTTGCTCGTCCGCCGAAAAAGAGGCGCAGCGTGCGGAAGGGTTCTCGTACTCGGAACGATCGCTCGATATGGCGCAGCGCAATGCGACCGTCCCGTGCCGCGACGCCGCGCAATGCGATGCCATGTGGAAGCTGACCAAGCGTTATATCGAAGAGAATTCGAATCAGCCGGTGATTCGCGCGGATGCGGTGGCCATCGAAACGGATGTGCCTTCGCGTTCGGGCAAGCCCGTTTATTCGGCGACGCGTGTGGCGAATGGCAATGGCGCGACGATTGCGCTCTATGCGCAATGTCGCGGCATGTATGGCCCGGAACGGGCGCGGGGTTCGGATTACGACGACTGCGCGAGCAAGATCATCGCGGCGCAAAACCGCTTCGCCGCTTACTTACGCTCGGCTCATTAACGTTCGAAGGATGCGGACAGCATGCCTCGCGTGAGGCCGCCGTCGCGTTTGTTGGCCGTTTCCCGCAGCACGCGTGCGAGGTCCTTCGACATGGCTTCCACGTGAAAGCGTTGCATGAAGGTGGCGAGCGCCTGTTCGCGCATCGCGGCCGCGGCCTGTGGGTCCATGCGCAGCCATGTGGACAGGGCGTCGATGGTGCCCTCGACCGTATCGCTCGCGACGATGCCCGCGCCATCCTCTTGCACTTCGCGCCAGATGTTGACCTTGTCCGAGATCAGCACCGGCAGCTTGGAGCCAAGTGCTTCGGCCACCGCGATGCCGAAGTTCTCCTGATGCGAAGGCAGCGCGAAGGCATCGCTCGTGCGAAATGCGCCCCACTTGAGATCGCCGCTCAGCATGCCGGTCCACGTCACGCGGTCCTCGATGCCCAGTTCCTTCGATAGCGTGCGCAGTTGCGCGGCCCATTCGCTATCGTCGGGGCCGGCCATCACGAGATGCGCGCGGGCGTCGATATCGCGTACGGCAGCGAAAGCCTTGAGCAGCAGGTCGCAGCCCTTCTTTTCATGGATGCGGCCGAGAAACAGAATGGAACGCTTGCCGGCGAGCTGCGGGAATCGCGCCAGGAACGCCTGACGCAATGCGGTGGAATCCGCAGGCGGCTGGCGCGTGCCGAACGCCACCACTTCTTCCTTCGCGCGATACAGTCTGAACGATTCGCGCGCGAGCAAGCGTTCTTCCTGCGTCGTGAAGAGCACGCGCCTCGCATCGCGCAGTACGCGATATTCTGCCCACGGCCAATAGAGGCACTTCTTCAGATGCTTGAGCGGATACGCGCGTTTGAACCACGGATCGAGCATGCCGTGCGGGAACACGTAGTAGGGCACGTCGCTGTCGCGCAATGCCTTCCACGCGCCGAAGCTGTGGTACTGCCAGAGACCGTTGACGATCACCGCATCGAAGCGCGCGGCGTGCTCCTGCAGCCACGGCACGAGCCGCGGGCAGAACCGATAGAAGCCGCGCGACGGCCCGAGCGCGTGCAGACGCAACGGAAAGGCGCCGAGATAGGGCGCATCCGGCGCGTCGAGCGAGACGACTTCGATTTCATGCCCCATCGCCCGCATGCTGAGGCCGCTTTGCAGCACGCCTTCGGTTGGGCCGCCCGCGCGCGGATCGACAGTGGAAAGCAGATGCAGAATCTTCATGGCGAAACGATCCCCGGTTCGTTAGCGTATAAGGCCCGCTGGCTTTTCGAAGCCTTTTATGCGGACGGTGCGAAGCTGCTCGCTCCCGGCGGCGCGTCATGCCGGCTTTCGCCGTGATGCTCGTGTGCGAGTCCCGGTGCCTGCGCGGGCTTCAGTTCCGGCTGCGGGCCGTACGGACGCCATTCGGGGCGCCAGTCCGCGTGAATATCGTCGCGCGAGCGTCCGTAAGGCGTCCTGAACGAACGTCGATTCACCGGCTGCGTGCGCATGGTATGAGCGATCCGCGCGAATGCCGCGACGAGCAGACCCAGCGCCACGCCGAATACGATGCCCGAGAAGCGATTGCCGAGCGGATTGCCGCCGACGGAGGTGGCCGGCAGCGAGGCCACGACCAGCAACGCGCGGCCGAGCACCGGCAGATACATCGCGTCGGGCGCGCGATTGCGCCACGAGCGGTACGCCATGGATCCGCGGTAGAGCGCCCACAGCACGGCGAGAGGCAGTGCGATGCCGAAGAGAATGCCGCCCGCGAAGAACTGATAGACCCAGAAGTTATGGCCCGCGGCCCATTCCTTGATCGCGTAGAAGTCCTTCTTCGTGAACTGGCCCGCGAGGTCCGGCAGGTACGTCGGCGAATAGCGATAGTCGTGACCGTAGCCCTTGCCGACCAGCATCGCGAGCGTGTCGGACGTGGTCTGATCGTACTGGTCCTTCATTTCGGCCAGACGCGTGATGGTCGTCGGATCGCGGCCGGATTCGGTGGCTTTCGCGAAGTTCAGGCGCTGCGACCAGTGTTCGGCCACGCCGGGAAAGAAAGCGGCGGACGCAGCGACCATTGCGCCGAGCAGCGAGGCGATCATGATCGCGCGCAGCGCCGCCGTGAAGAGATGCTTGACGGACGGCGCGGCAAGCCACGTCGCATACGCGAAGAGCAGCACGGTGCCGACGAGCAGACTGCGCGTCACGCTCAACAGCTCGATCACGACGGTCGCAAGAAAGAGCAGCACCGTGAACTTGGTCATGCGCTTGGCGATGACGAACTCATGCAGCAGCAGCCCTTGCAAACAAAGGAACGTGACTGACACGATGCGAAAACGCACGTTCTCCAGCCCGCCGCCCGTGGCCATGCCATAGACGAAGCTGAAGATGAGCGAGGCGATCATCGACCAGTACATGGCGCGTTCGAACTGTTCGAGGCGTTGCGCATCCCACGGACGGCACGCGACGAGATAACCGAGCAGCATCAGCGCGAATGGCAGGATCACGCGCATGTAGTTGCCCGAGTCATTGCCCTGGATCATTTGCGTCGCGATACTGCCGACGATGGTCAGCATGAAGAGCGACGTAACCGATGTGCGAAGCCGCGAGCGTTGCGCAAAGCGTGGCGCAATCAGCAATAGCGCACCGCCTGCGAATATCGCGGGAACGGTAAGGAGAATCTGTATGGCTTTGCTGGCCGTTTCCGCACCCTTGAAGTCGAATGCGAGCGGAAGCAGAAATAGCCAGATCCAGACGACGGCGAACTTGTTGCGCATGGCGTTCTCTTTAGATGGCAAAGCTCGTCGAGCTTTACTTCTCGCGGTTGGATCCGCTTCGTGCCCTGGAAGCCTTGAGTCGCGTGTTGTGTGTTTGAATCAGCTTGAGCGACGGTCCCGGGTACCCCGTATTTGTGGGTCGAATATATCAGCGGCCAAAAGCGCACGCCGTCGCGGCGGCGTTTAGCGACTAGCGTTCGGCGCGAAACGACGGATGCCCATGTGCGCCGCGCCACGCTCGCTCAGGCGCCGTTCGCAGCGCGCGAACGGCTATGTTGTCGATGCCGCATAGCGCGCGCGGCGCTGTCCGCCAACGATGCGATTCTGGCGGATCACGCCGCAATTCCCGAACGATTATGGTCATGCCGGCAATTGGCCCTCGCGGGTCAGTGGCGGCATTGACCAAATGACATCCGCGATGCGCGTGCGTGCGCCGATATGAGGACTCCCGGCGGCGAGGCATCCAATACAACAGAAGCAGCATAAGACCATCGCAGAAGGGGGGGAAGGCCATGAGCCTTTTCGGCGCCACACGCATGCCAGGACCCAATCGATCGATCGAGCTCGATTTCATCCGGGGACTCGCCATCATCGCAGTCATGGGGTATCACTTTCACTCATACCCGACCGGCAGCGCGTTCATTGCCGCCATCGAGTATCCGCTCAAGAGCTTCGGGCACGAAGGCGTGAATCTGTTCTTCACGCTGAGCGGCTTTCTCGTCGGCGGTCTGTTGCTCAAGCAGTATGCGCAGGAAGGACGCATCGACGCGGCGCGCTTCATCGTACGACGTCTCTTCAAGATCTGGCCCGCGTACTACGCACTGATTCTTTTTCACGTGCTGGTGGGACGCCATCCGACGAATACGTTCCTCGTGCAGAACCTCACGCACATGCAGAACTATTTCGGTACGTCGATTGCGCAGACGTGGAGCCTCGCAGTGGAAGAGCACTTCTATCTCTTCCTGCCGTTGCTGCTGATCGTCTTCGCGCGGTGGCAGACGCGCATCAACACGATTCTCAGCGTGCTCGCCTCGATCTGCGTGGCGGTGCTGATTGCGCGGACCGTCGCGGTCTATAACGGCGATCTCGACGGCACGTTCTTCTATACGCAATACCGCATCGACAGCCTGTTGTTCGGGGTCATGCTCGCCGCGCTCTATTGGCTGAAGCCTGCGGTATATCGCGGTATCGCAGAGAGAAAGGGCCTATTGTTGGCCGCCGTCGCGGGGCTTGTGCTGTGGCTCGTGTTCGGCACGCGCAACGTGGAGCTGGATCAAAGCATCGGTTATACCGTGCAGGCCATCGGCTTCTGCGCGCTCATCGTGCTGACGGTCGAGTACTCGGGGCGCATTCGTGAGTCGCGGCTTTATCGGCTGATCGGGTGGATCGGCGTGTATTCCTATGGCATCTACCTGTGGCATTCGCTGGCGCTCGCACCGGGCGATATGCTCATCCGGAAGGCGGCCGCGCTGCATCTTCCGGCGATACCCGCGTGGGGCGTCATCATGGCGGCGCAGTTCGCCATTGCGATCGTAGTTGGATATGTGACGACGCGTGCAGTGGAGTTCCCGTTCCTGCGCATGCGCGATGCGCTCTTCCCCGCGAAGCGGAAAGTGCAGGCGCAGAACGTGGTGGACGCGGTGGAAGTGGTCGGAAAGCAGGCTTGATGCGAATCAGCCGGTTCCTGCGATGCTCGCAGGAACCGGCTTCATGCTTATTGCGTCATGCTCATTGCTTCATGCTTACTGCGTCAGGCGATCGCCTGACGCAGCGTTTCTTTGAATTGCCCGAGCGTATTGCGCTCCAGCAGATGTCCGGCAGCGACGGGCCGCTTGCGGCGCGCGAGAACATCGTCGAGCGCGCGATTGATCGAGCCCGGCGTGAGATCGTCGATCACCGGTCCTAGCTCGCCCGTGCGACAGAACCAACCGATCAGACCATCGGCCGTTGCAATGACCGGCTTGCCGAAGCGGAATGCCTGCACGAGCACGCCGCTCATGCCGTAGTGGCCTTTATAGCCGAGCCAGACGACATCGCAGGCCGAGAAGAGGTCGAGCTCCATCTCGCTCGAAATGAAGCGGTCCAGCACGATCGGCGCGGGCATGAGCTTGCCGGCGGCTTCGCTCAATAGCGCCCGCACGTCCTTGTCCTGAGCGCCGGCGATCACCAGCTTCGGCGTGTGCACGCCGTCCTTGCGCTGCGCCAACGCTTCGATCAGCTCGAAGATGCCCTTGCGGTCGTTGATCGCGCCATAGACCAGCACGTGCATGCCTTTCGAGAGGCCGAGCCTGCGCCTCGCAGCCGATGGCTCCGCAGCATGCGCATCGGGAAACGGATCGGCGAGATAGTCGATGCTCGTTCCGTGCGCATGGCCGCCGTTGCGCTTCCACCAGTCGGGCAGCGTCGGGTCGATGGTCAGGAGCGTCTTCATGCCGCCCACGCGAATGGCACGCGCAAATAGCCGCGACTTCACCGCATTGATAAGAGGCCGGCGCGGCGCGCGCACGCCGACGAGATGATGATGGAAGTTCGAGCGCATGGTGACGCCGACCCACGGCGTATTGCCGAACGGCGAGCGCAGAAACGGCAGCGCGAGCAGAAAGTAGTCGACGTACGGCACGACGACGAGCGCCACCTTGCGGTCGCGGCTCGCTACTGCATAGGCGTGTTTGAAGTTCGCATGCGCGCGCATATAGCTGATGGACCCGAGCCCCTTGCGCGTGCCGTGCTCCGGCGGCGCAACGAACGTGATGTTAAGCGCGTCGTTGCCTTGCTCCTGAATCTGCTTCACGAGCGCATGCCCGGCATTGCGCGGCTCAGTGACGATCAGGCAGCGCATGCCCGCTTCCATATAAGCATTCGCGGCCCATTGCGCGTAGCGCCAGCGGTGACCGCTGAAATCAGGCTCGATGATGAGAACGGTATCGTTCATCGTGAAGTGGCATCCGTCATGGTGTTTTCTAATCAGACACGGTGTGTCGTCGAAGATCGAACGTAACACCGCGCCCGCGCATTGAATGGCCATATTTCAGCGCTTATCCGCGTCGCGCGATGTGGTGAAGAACACCAAACGCCATCCGTCAACCCGCGATAACGCGCACCGTTGCCGAATAGTGCTACGCGTTGGCGTCCGCGACCCCGGCGCCCACGCTATTTTTCCCACAGTCGCCTGAAAAGAAGCGCGGCCTCGCGCGTACCTGTCGTTCAGACAGGGTGCGTGGGCGCGACGCGCAAGGTGGACCGCACGCGATACCGACATATCGCGGCGCCACGAATCGAAATGCAGCAGTACGGGGAATGTGAGTGAGATCTGTCCGGCTATCCTTCTTGCCAGCACGCGCGCGGTTCGAGCACGATGCGGCCTTCTGGGTGCTCCTTCAACAAGTGGTCGTGCGCGGCTTCGTCGCGCTGAAGTTTCTGGCCATCGGCCGTATTCTCGGGCCTGAAGCGATCGGCGCGGTCAGCATCGCGCTGCTCGCGGTCGCGATTGCGGAAGCGTTGTCCGATACCGGACTTGCACAGGCCGTCGTGCAAGGACGCGATGCACCCTCGCAAAGCGAGCTCGGCGCGGTATGGGCCACGCTCGCGATGCGCGGCGTAGTGATCGGTCTCTTGATCGCCGCGCTCGCGCCGTTCATGACGAGTCAGTTCCACATGACCGGCTCTGTCGGGCTGATTCTGCTTGCCGCCGCCTTGCCGATGGTGCGCGGCGTCGCATCGCCTGCGTACTTCACCGTGACGCGGCAGCGCGGCTTTCAGAAGCTCGCGGGCGTGGAGACGTCCGCCGCGTTCACCGACTGCGCTGTCGGCCTCCTATGCGCGTTGTCGGGCGCGGGCGCGTACTCGGTGCTGATCGGCCTCGTCGCGGGTGAGCTTCTCAAGACGACGCTGACGTGGACCGCCATGTCGCCGCGTCCGCCTGTCCGCTTCTCGTTCGCGGGCATTTCGCATTATGTGAACTTCAGCCGCTGGATCTGGGCGGGCAGCGTCGTCAATCTTCTGCTGAACCAGTTCGACAAGGTCGTCGTCGCGAAGCTGCTCGGTCCGCTGCAACTGGGCGCCTATCAGATGTCGTCGAAGCTCGCGCAAATGCTGCTTGCCGATGCCGCCATCGCGATGTCGCAGTATCTGTTTCCGACTTTCTCGGAGCATCA
This sequence comes from Caballeronia sp. SL2Y3, assembly GCF_022879575.1. Lineage (NCBI taxonomy): Bacteria > Pseudomonadati > Pseudomonadota > Betaproteobacteria > Burkholderiales > Burkholderiaceae > Caballeronia > Caballeronia sp. SL2Y3. Next base: position 2,061,884 of record NZ_CP084260.1, on the reverse strand, counting down.
TCGGCGCGATGTCGCGGGCGCGCGCAAGCTCTTTCGCCGCTATCTGCTGCTCGCGGCGGTGGGGCTCACCGTGCTCGTCGTTGCATTGCGCGTCGCGGCCGAGCCGCTCTTCAATCTCGTGCTCGGGCCCGCGTGGCTGTCGGCGGTGCCGCTCTTTCGCATCTTCGTCATCAACATGGCGATAGGCGCGGTGATCGCGGTGCTCGTGTCGTGGCTGCGCGCGAGCGGCATGCCGAAGGTGGCGACGCATGCGTCCATCGTGCAGGCAGTCGTGCTGTGCGTGACGGTGCCCATCGCCACGCATCTGTGGGGCGTGACGGGCATCGCATGGTCCATGACCGCGGGGCTTGCATCGGCAACGGCGTGGATGCTTTATCGCATCGTCAGGGAGGCTTGAAATGCGCATCGTACATCTCGTCCTGGCGCCGCGACTTTCCGGCGCCGAGGTATTGGCCAAAGACCTGGCGATTCACCAGCAAAGAAGCGGCGAAACCGTGGCTATTGCGTCGCTCATGCCGGCGCACGACGACTTCACCGCGCTGCAGGCGGAGCTCGTGGCGAACGGCGTGCAGTGTCTCTTTCCCGACCGCATGCATGGACGCTTCGGCAAGCTGTTGGAACTGCATCGAACGATCCGCGCGTATCAGGCGGACGTGCTCTTCGCGCACGCGACCATTCCCGCGTTCTACGCGCGCATGCTGCCGCTCGCCGTGCCGGTCGTCTATGTGATGCACTCGGCGACCAACGACTTCGAGAGCCGCATGTTCCGGCGCGTCGAGCGCATGCTCTCGCGTCGGGCGCGTGCGGTGATCGCGGTGTCGCCCGCGAATATCGACGATTACGTCGGCGCGGTCGGGCGTCATCCAGCGATGACGCTCATTCCGAACGGCGTCGACATGTCGCGCTTTTCGATGCGTTCCGCGAGCACGACGGGTCACGCATTCAAGCAGATCGTGCAGATCGGGCGCTATACGTCGGTGAAGAATCAGCTCTCGACCGTGCATGCGTTCGAACAGGTGGTTCAGCGCGTGCCGGATGCGCGGCTGCTGTTGTGCGGCGTGATCGAAGATCCCGCATATCACGCGGCCGTGGGCGATCTGATCGAGAAGCTCGGGCTTTCGAACAACGTGAGCTTGCAAGGTCCGCGTTCGGACGTGGCGGAACTGCTGTTCTCGTCGAATGTGTTTGCCATGCCTTCGCGGTCGGAAGGACACAGCATCGCGTTTCTGGAAGCGCTTGCGTCCGGCGTGCCCGTGGTCGCGAGCACGATCCGTCCGTTCAGCTTCGCGGCGGACTTTCCGAGCGTGCGCCTGTGCGATCCCGACGATACGAAAGCCTATGCGGATGCGCTCGTCGTCGCGCTCGGCCAGCCGCGCGCGCACCGGCCGCTCAACGGTCTGACGCTAGCGGACACAGCCGCGCGCTATCTCGCCGTCGCGCGAGATGTGACGCAGCGTGTGCCGCGCCCCGCGCCGGCCTGAAGCGGCAAGTTCTACGCGTAGCTGAAAAAACGCAGCGCGCGCCAGCCATTCAATGCTGGCGCGCGCTTCTTTTTTCGCCTATGAAATAGCGTAGTGCCGCTCAATGGAGACACCATGTCCGACATGCTCAGCATCTCGACGCCCGATGGCGATTTCGACGCCTACGTCGCGTATCCCGCGCAAACGCCCGCGCCTGCCATCGTCGTTCTGCAGGAGATTTTCGGCATCAACGGCGACATGCGCGAAACCACCGACGAATACGCGCGACAAGGCTATGTCGCGCTATGTCCTGACCTGTTCTGGCGAATCGACCCGAATGTGAATCTGACCGATCGCACCGAGGCCGAGTGGCAGCAGGCGATGAAGTACTACAACGCATTCGACCTGAACACGGGCGTCGAGGATATCGCCGCGACCATCGGGTTCGCACGCGGTCTGGGACAGGTGCGGGGCAAGGTGGGATCGGTCGGCTTCTGTCTGGGCGGCCTCTTGTCGTTTCTGACGGCCGCGCGCACCGATATCGACGCAGCCGTCTCGTACTACGGCGGCGGCACGGACCAGCACTTGAGCGAGCTGCCGAAGATCACGGCGCCCTTGCTCATTCATCTGGCGGAACAGGACGAGTTCATCGATGCCGATGCGCGCAATCGCGTACTGACCGCCGTGCAGGGGCACGCCAACGTCGAGGCGTACACGTATCCCGGATGTCATCATGCCTTCGCTCGCAATCGTGGCGTGCACTACGATGCGGCGGCGGCGCAACTGGCGAACACGCGCACGGCCGAGTTCTTCGCAAAGCACCTGAAATAAGGCATCAAAACGACAACGCCGCCCGGAAGGAGGCGGCGTTGTGTTCGTGCGCAAAGGACTACTTCTTCACCGGATGCGGCCGGCGAAATACCATCCAGCGCGGCACCTTGAAGCGCACGATGCTCACATAGAGCCAGACATAAGTGGCCGCGAACACCACGACGAAGCAGAAGAGATGCACCGTATGACGCCAGAAGAGCGTCGCGGGAATCACCGCAATGAGGCACAACAGCCACAGATAGGGCGACGTCAGCGAGTTTCGCCGCGTGAGCTCGCGGGCGTTCTGCACGCCGACGGCCCAGCGCATCAGCCGCTTATAGACGAGCATATGCAGATGCACGCCGTCCGGAATGCCGGGCGACATGCCGCGAATGAACTTCTTGCGATAGATCGAGAAGCAGGTCTCGAAGATCGGGTACATGAAGAGCAGCACCGGATACCACGCGGAAACGTCGCGGTTGCGCATGACGAGCATGATCGCGAGTTCGGCGAGCATGAAGCCGACGAAGTACGCGCCGCCATCGCCGAGAAAAATGAGGCCGGCGGGAAAGTTCCAGATGAAGAAGCCCATCACCGCGCCCATCATGATGAGCGATCCCGACAGCACCACCGGATCATGCACCTGGAACGCGACGTAAGCGAGCGACGCGAACATCATGAACGTGACCATCGACGCGAGGCCGTTGAAGCCGTCGATGATGTTCACTGCGTTGGCGAGCGCCGCCACGGCGAGCACCGTCACCGCGCATGAAATAATTGCGTAGGACAACAGAAAATCGAGCGGCGGCACGCTGATGCGCGTGACCGCGATATCGAGCAGCGCATACGCGAGACCCGCAGCGGCCATCGTGCAGATGAGACGCACGAGCGGCGTCACGCGCTTGGTCAGGTCTTCGAGAAGCCCGGAGAGAAACGCGGGCAAGCCGCACGCGATGATGCCGAGAATGCCGCCCGACACGAGCGGATAACTCCATCGCAATTGCACGGCGGAGGCGGTGAGTCCGCACAGAATGCCGACGCCGCCGATGCGCGGAACGGGCCGCGCATGAAATTTCTGCACGCCGGCGAGATCGGTATCGCCGAGCACGCCTTCCTGCAAGTGCGCAAAGCGCACGATCAACAAGGTCACGAAGAGCGAGACCAGAAAAGCAAGCGCAAAACTAAGCATGAAAGTAGACCAGTTGATGACAGCCGCCTCGCATCGCCGCTAATGGACGATGCGAGGCTCGGCGCCGCTTTATGCGAACCCTTGCGGATTCTGCGACTGCCAGCGCCAGTGATCGGCACACATGCGCTCGATGCCGTGCTCCGCGCGCCAGCCGAGCAGCTTCTCGGCGGCGGCGGGATCGGCGTAGCACGAGGCCACATCGCCGGGGCGGCGCGGCACGAGTTCGTACGGCACACGCTTGCCCGAGGCTACTTCGAACGCCTTCACGACATCCAGCACGCTATAACCGTGGCCCGTGCCGAGATTGACGACGAAACTGCGATCGAGCGAGCGCAGTGCGTCGATGGCCGCAATGTGTCCGCGCGCCAGATCGACCACATGAATATAGTCGCGCACGCCGGTGCCGTCGTGCGTATCGTAATCGCTGCCGAACACGCGCAGCTTGTCCAGCTTGCCGACCGCGACCTGCGCGACATACGGCATCAGGTTGTTCGGAACGCCTGCCGGGTCCTCGCCGATCAGGCCGCTTTCATGCGCGCCGACCGGGTTGAAGTAACGCAGCGTCGCGATGCGCCACGACGGATCGGAGACTTCGAGATCGCGCAGAATCTGTTCGGCGATGAGTTTCGACTGACCGTACGGGTTCGTCGCGGAAAGCGGAAAGCTCTCGTCGATGGGCACGCTTTGCGGCACGCCGTACACCGTGGCCGAAGAACTGAACACGAAGTTGCGGACGTTCCGTTCACGCATCACGTTGAGCACGGCGAGCAGGCTGCCGATGTTATTGCTGTAATACTCGATCGGCTTCGCGACCGATTCGCCCACGGCCTTCAGCGCCGCGAAATGGATGGCGCCAGTGATGGCGTGTTCGTCGAAGATGCGGTTCAGCGCGGCTTCGTCGCGCGCGTCTTCCTGATAAAACGCGACGCGCTTGCCCGTGATGCGCTCCACGCGGTTCAAAGATTCCGCGCGGCTATTGACGAGATTGTCGATGACCGCGACGTCGAAACCCGCGTCGAGCAATTCGACGCACGTATGCGAACCGATGAAGCCCGCGCCGCCCGTCACGAGAATCGTGCCCTTCGTACCTTTTCCAGCGTCGTTCGGCGACATGTTGCCGTTCATCATGTGCTCTCCAGGAAGCGCAAATCAGAGTGAAATGCCGGTAATGGCGTGTATTGTGCTCTTGTATCGTTCGACGACGTTCTTCTCGTCGAATTCGCGGGCGACTTTCTCGCGGCCGCGTTGGGCCATCGCCTCGCGTTCTTCGATCGGCAGCGTCAGCATGCGTTCGAGTTGCTCGGTGAGGCTGTCCGCGCTTTTGACCTCGCACAGCAGGCCGTTTATGCCGTGTTCGACCACTTCGCGGCAGCCGGGGACGTCGGTGGCGACGATCGGGCGGCCCATCGCGGACGCTTCCATCAGCGTGCGCGGCACGCCTTCGCGATACGACGGCAGCACGACGCAATCGGCCGCCGCAACGAGCGGGCGCACATCGTTCGCTTCGCCCAGATACTCGACGATATTCTCACGTTCCCATGCCTCGACGTCCGTGCGGCTGATCGCGCTGGGATTATCCACGCCCACGGGCCCGAGCAATTGAAACCGCGCGTGCGGATAACGCCTGCGCAAACGCCGCGCCGCCTCGACGTATTCGGCGACGCCCTTATCCCACAGCAGCCGCCCGATGAGTATGAACACGAAGTCTTCGCGGCGCGGCAAAGGCACGAGCGAGAAATCATCGAGATCGACGCCTTCTCCGTGCAAACGGCGCGCACGGTCAGGATGCGCGAGCAGGTTTTCATCGACAAAAGCCTGATGATCGTCGCGATTGAGGAACCACACTTCGCGCGGAAAGCGGAACGCGAAGCGATAGAGACGCTTGGCGATCTGCGCGGTGCGGCTCTTCTGAATGAACACGTAGCCGAGGCCGGTCGTCACCGCGATGGACGGCACGCGCGCCAGCATCGCGGCAAGCGAGCCGTAGATGTTCGGCTTGATCGTGTAATGAAACACGAGATGCGGGCGCGTCGCGCGATATTCGCGGTACAGCGCCATCATCGTCTTGAGGTCTTCACGCGGGTTCGTGCCTTTGGACGCCACCGGCAATTCCACGCAACGGCAGCCCATTCCGATGAGCGGCTCGAACGTGCGGTCGCGCGGCGCGATGATCGTCACTTGCGCGCCGCGTTCGGTCAACATGCGAAGCACGCCGCGACGATACGTATAAATGGCCCACGCGGTGTTGCACACGAGGGCGATGCGTAGGCTGGACTGGGCTTTGTTCATCCGGTGCTTATGGTTGTGTCGCGCGATGCCGCCGGCCTCATGCCGGCGACGATGCCTTGAAGAGCTTCGCCTTGAGTCCGCGCAGCGCGCGATAGGGCAGCAGCAAGTGAGCGATGCTTTTCGCGACGCCGATCCAGTCGAACGGATTCGCCGCACGGAAGTAACGCAATTGCAGGCGCAGCGTTGACAGCGTTTGTGTCCGGCGCTTGGTCGCGCTGATGCCCGCTTCGTTCAGTTCGTAAAAGAGGCCGAATTCCGGCAGATTCGCGCCGTCGTAGCGCGCCATGAGACGCAGCACGAGATCAAGGTCTTCAGCCGCACGATAGTCCGCGCGATAGTTGCCGACTTCGCGCACCGCATCGACACGCAGCATCAGCGACGGATGCGCGAAACATGAGCGCGCGAGCATGGCGCGGCGAATCGCGGCGGTATCGGTGGGCGGCGTGAGGTCGAAAAGCGGCGCGCCGTTCGTCGCGACGACATGCGTCCACATGCCGAGCACCGCCACATGCGGATGCGCCTCCAGATACGCGCGCTGTTTCGCGAGGCGGCCGGGTGTGGCGCGATCGCCTGCATCGATGCGCGCGGCGTAGCGGATGCCGCGTTCAGCGAGCGCGTCGATGCCCGCTTGCAATGCGCGCTCGATGCCGACGTTCTTCGCCATGCGCAAGATTTCGATGTCGAGGCCGTCGATAACAGGCGCGGCGATCGGCGGCGTGCTGCCGTCATCGACGATCAACACGCGCACCGGCGACGCCTCGCGAAACGACGCGAGCGTGCGTTCCACTTCGGACTGGCCGTTGAACGCAGGCATCAGGATGGCGACATCGGAGAGGGCGTTCATGCGCGCAGCCGGAATCGAATGTAGTAGAAGTTGACCGACGCCGCCGCGAGATAACCCGCCGCCAGACCGACGAGCGCGCCGTAGCCGTTGAAGCGGGGAATGGCCCATGCGTTCACCGCGAAGGCGACGGCGAGCGCAAGCAGCCACTTCGACAACAGCACGTACCTCGCCTGGAACTTCAGCACGACGAGATTGCCGATGGCCTCGATGCCGGCAGGTACCGAGAGCCACACGGCCCAGCGAAAGATGCTCGCCGCGCCCGCATAGTTCGGGCCGAACACGCGCGCGATGATGAATCCCGCGAGCGCATCGAGAACGGCGGCGCCCGCGATCATCAGCGCGGCGGTCATGGCGAAAAGGCGCAACAGATTGCGCTTGAGGCGCGGCGTTTCCTGCACGCGATACACGAACGCCGGCGCGATGGTCTGCGAGAGCATCAGCGCGAGCGCGATCCAGTTCTCGTTCAACTGTTGCGCAGCCGAATAGAGCCCGAGTTCCGCGAACGACACGCGATGCGCGAGCATCAACCGGTCGAGCTTGAGGAACAGATACATGCAAATGAGGCCGAGCCAGAACACGGTGCCTGCGCTCGCGAAGTGGCGAAAGAGCGTGCGATCGAAGCGCCAGCCGAGCGTGCCGCCATGACGCCGCATGTAATAGACGACGAGCGCAGCGCCGATAACCGCGGCTTCCAGCGCCCATAGCCAGCCGAAGCTCGACGCGCGCGCGGCCATGCGCACGAGCAGATACACGAGCGCGGCCTTTGCGATGGCCGTGAACATGCTCGCGATCAATTGCGGCTTGCTGTAGGTCATGCTTTGGAGCCACGCGTTGATGACGCCGATAAACGGCTCGCGAAACAGCATGGTGACGGCAAGCCCCGCGAGCATCGCGCCGACGAGCGGGTCCGTGCCGCCCGCCGCGATCCATGCCCACGTCAACAAGAGCGCGACGACGGACACGCTCATGCGCAGCACGAACGCGCTGCCGAGCACCGCGCCGGTCTCGGCGGGCGGCTTCGCGACGATGGTCGGCACGAGAATCTCCGCGCCGCACACCCATGTGATCGGCGCGATGACGAGCAAGAGCGTGTTCGCGTATTGCCATTTGCCGAACGCATCGGGGCCGAGATGGCGCGCAAGCAACCCCGAAATGACGATCGCGACGGCAATCTGCGTGAGCCGTTCCAGCCCTAGCCAGACGATGTTGGTAAGCGCGCGGGCGACGTCCGGATTGCCCGAGCGCATGAGCATCTTCATGCTTATCGTCCGCCTGCGAGATCAGGCACGCCGCCTGCTACCGGAACCTGTTCGCTGCGCAATGGCGTGCGGGGAAGCGTATCACCGTGAATGTCGGTGAAGTTTTGTGCGTTTGCGCGCGAACGCGCCTCATTCGTCGGGCAGAAGGCGAAAGAGCGTATAGGCATTGGATTAGAATGAATGCGCAGGCTTGAACCGCGGCGCGCAACGTCGAAGGCGCTGAAAGACAGCGATTATAAGTGCGAACGGAAAGGCTTCCTTCGCACGAGCTTTCAAACTGGCTTGCCTGTTTCGCGATGCTCGAATACACATGCGCAGCATTCGTCATGTCATGCCTCGCAGTCGTTCGCGCGCATGCCGGCGTGGTCGGGCGCGCTCATATCGTCACGACCTGCACGCCCTTATGGCTGCATCGCCGAGAATTCATCAATTAATACAGAAGAGGTAGCCATCTCATGAGCCAAGTATCCCAGTCCATTTTCAAGGCGTACGACATTCGCGGGATCGTCGGCAAGACGGTCGATAGCGATGTCGCGAAGAGCATCGGCCGCGCGTTCGGCAGCGAGATCCGCAAGCAGGGCGGCGATTCGGTCGTCGTCGCGCGCGATGGCCGGCTCTCCGGTCCCGAACTCGTCGGCGCGCTCGCGAACGGCCTGCGCGAAGCGGGCGTCGACGTGATCGATATCGGCATGGTGCCCACGCCCGTCGGCTATTTCGCGGCGAGCGTGCCGCTGCCTTTGCCAACGGGCGAGCGGCGCGTGGATTCGTGCATCGTCGTGACGGGCAGCCACAATCCGCCCGATTACAACGGCTTCAAGATGGTCCTGCGCGGCGCGGCCATCTATGGCGAGCAGATTCAGGGCTTGTATCAACGCATCGTCAATGACGACTTCAGCTCGGGCGAAGGCAGCTACACCGAGTTCGACGTATCGCAGATGTATCTGGACCGCATCGTGTCGGACGTGAAGCCGGTGCGCGGAATGAAGATCGTCGTCGATACGGGCAACGGCGTCGCGGGCGGACTCGCGCCGCGTCTTTTCAAGGCACTCGGCTGCGAACTCGTCGAACTCTTCACGGACATCGACGGCAACTTCCCGAACCATCACCCGGACCCGGCGCATCCCGAGAATCTGCAGGACGTGATTCGCGCGTTGAAGGAAACGGACGCCGAAGTGGGCTTCGCATTCGATGGCGACGGCGACCGTCTCGGCGTCGTGACGAAGGACGGCCAGGTGATCTACCCCGATCGCCAGTTGATGCTGTTCGCGCAGGAAGTGTTGTCGCGCAACAAGGGCGGCCAGATCATCTATGACGTGAAATGCACGCGCAATCTCGCGAAGTGGGTGCGCGATCAGGGCGGCGAGCCGGTCATGTGGAAGACGGGCCACTCGCTCGTGAAAGCGAAGCTGCGTGAAACGGGCGCGCCGCTCGCGGGCGAAATGAGCGGCCACGTGTTCTTCAAGGACCGCTGGTACGGCTTCGACGACGGCCTGTACACCGGCGCGCGCATGCTCGAAATCCTGTCGCGCGTGGACGATCCGAGCAAGCTGCTCAACGACCTGCCGAACTCTCTCTCGACGCCGGAACTGCAGTTGAAGCTGGAAGAGGGCGAGAACTTCGAACTCATCTCGCGCCTGCAGAAATCGGCGAAGTTCGAAGGCGCGGACGACGTGCTGACCATCGACGGTTTGCGCGTCGAGTACCCGGACGGTTTCGGTCTCGCGCGTTCGTCGAATACGACGCCCGTGGTCGTGATGCGTTTCGAAGCGGATAGCGAAGAAGCGTTGAAGCGCATTCAGGAAGACTTCCGCCGCGTGATTCTGGCGGAGAAGGCGGACGCGAAGCTGCCGTTCTGATCGGGGCTTTGCGAAGACGGCGCAATCGGGAGGTCGCGCCGTTTTTGTTTGCTTATTCGGGGTAGAACGCGGGCGAGAGGATCTGGTCAGTCGACCACGGAAGTTCTTCCGGAAAGACATCCAAGCCCGTTTCTTCAGCCGCTTTGGACACGGCATCGGCCCATGTACCTAAGAGCCAATCCGGGTCTCGCAATGAAGCGTTCAGACTGGGCGTCTTTTGCAGCGCCACGCCCACGGCGCGGCGCTGTTCCTTGATCGTGCGTTGCCAGCTCGAACCACGGCGTCCCGGCTGGTATTGCCATTTGAGCAAATGCGCCAGCAGCAGCGCCATGCGGCGCGCTAGATCGCGTTGCTCGCTCTTGCCCACGTCCTCGATTTCGTCTGCGATATGTTCTACGTCGATGGCCGAGAAGTCACCGGCACGCAGCAAGGCCGCCTGCTCGCGCGCCCAAGCCACGACGTCCTGTTCGTATCGTGTTGCCATCGCGAAGTCCTTTCCTGTTCGAATAGTCGGTTCAGCTTCATCGTCAGCGGGATATTACGGGCTTTTTTTGCGGTGGAAGGGCTTCGCGAGGCCATGAACCACCCCGCCTCCCAACCAACCCGCGCTAAAATCCCCGCTCCCGTTTCCTCTTCGTCGCGCGAGCCGCGCCTCTTTCTCACAGCGTGCAAAAGATCCTGATTGTCCGGGTGTCGTCGCTTGGCGACGTCGTTCACAACGTGCCGGCCATCGCCGACATTCGCCGCCGCTATCCCGATGCGCAAATCGACTGGCTCGTGGAAGAGAGTTTCGCGAGCCTCGTCGAACTCGTCAGTGGCGTGCGCCGCGCGATTCCGTTTTCGCTAAGACGCTGGCGCAAGGGCTTCGCGTCCGCGGCGAACTGGCGCGAGATCGCCAAGTTCCGGCGTGAACTGGCCGCCGAAAAGTATGATCTCGTCATCGATTGTCAGGGGCTCATCAAGACCGCATGGGTCGCGAGCTGGGCGCGCGGGCCGCTCGTCGGACTCGCGAATCGCACGGACGGCGCGGGCTTCGAATGGCCCGTGCGCTTCTTCTACGACCGGCGCGTGCCGATCGAGCCGCGCACGCATGTCGTCGAGCGCACTCGGCAACTCGTGGCCGCCGCGCTCGATTTGCCGCGGCCGCAGACGACCGATCACATCGACTTCGGCATCGACACGCGCCGCGCCGCGCTCGCCGTGTCCGCGCTCGGGCTGAATCTGCCCGTGCCGTACGTCACCTTCGTGCACGCCACGTCGCGCGCCGACAAGCAATGGCCCGAAGCCGCGTGGATCGAACTGGGACAGGCGCTCGTGACGCGCGGCGCGTCCATCGTCCTGCCGTGGGGCAGCGAGGCCGAGCGCGCGACGAGCGAGAAGCTCGCGAAGGAGTTCGGCGCGGCCGCCATCGTGCCGCCGAAGCTCTCGCTGCCCGCCGTGGTCGGCCTGATCGACGGCGCGGCCGCGACCGTCGGCGTCGACACGGGCCTCGTTCATATTGCCGCAGCACTGAAGCGGCCCACCGTCGAGTTGTACAATTTCTCGACCGCATGGCGCACAGGCGGTTACTGGTCGCCGAACGTGATCAACCTGGGCGACGCGAGCCGGCATCCGACGCTCTCGGAAGTGAAGGCCGCGCTCGCAGGTTTCGGCCTGCTGTAACGCGTCGGGTCAGTCGCCTTGGCGCCGTGCGCGAGCCAACTCAAGTTCGAGAGCACATGACGGAATCTCAAATCATCGAAGTCGCTTCGTGCGACTGGCAGGGCAAGAACCTGTCGGTGCCGCGCGAGGCGCTGCTTGCCGGCGTGGAAAACGGCAAGGTCCTCTATTTTCCCAATCTGCGCTTCGCAATCGAAGGCGGCGAGCGCGCGCTGCTCGACCCGAAGATCGCGGACCCGAAGCGCAAGAACATCAGCCTCGCGCCCAACGGCGGCGCGCTCAACGGCGTGCTCGGCGACCACGTGATGCAGTCGGCGGTGCGCTCGCTCATCGCGCGGTATCAGGCGAATGCGCGCTCGCTCGTCGACGGCCTCTTTCCCGAATACGACGGCAAGCTGCGCGTCGCGCCCACGAGTCTGCGGCTGCATCAGGTGGAAACGCGCGAAACGTCGTGGCGCAAGGACGATAGCCGCCTGCACGTCGATGCCTTTCCGTCGCGCCCCAACTACGGCGAGCGCATCCTGCGCGTCTTCACCAACGTGAACCCCAACGGCACGCCGCGCGTGTGGCGCGTCGGCGAGCCGTTCGAGCACATGGCGCGGCGCTTCTTGCCCGACATCAAGCCGCAGGCGCCGGGTTCGGCGTGGCTCATGAATCTGCTGCACATCACCAAGAGCAAGCGCAGCGAGTATGACCATCTCATGCTGCACCTGCACGACGCGATGAAGGCCGACCTCGATTATCAGAAGTCCTCGCCGCAGGAAACCATGCCGTTTCCGCCCGGCTCGGTGTGGATCTGTTTCTCGGATCAAACCTCGCACGCCGTGATGTCCGGCCAGTTCATGATGGAGCAGACCTTCTTCCTGCCCGTGAAAGCGATGGCGCGGCCCGATCACGCGCCGCTCGGCATCCTTGAACGGCTCAAGGGCAGGGCGCTCGTTTGAGCGGCGCCCGTTCTGCCGCCTCGGCGCCCGCTGCGCCGCTCTCGGCTGTCGTGCTGAGGGCGATCTATCGCGCGATGTGGTGGATCGTCGCGCCGCTCGCGGTGCTGCGGCTTCTCATCCGCTCGCGCAAGGAACGCGGCTATCGCGAGCATATCGGCGAACGCTTCGGACGCGGCCCCGCGCGCCGCGCCGACGATCTCGCGCCGCTCATCTGGGTGCATGCGGTGTCGGTCGGCGAGACGCGCGCCGCGCAGCCGCTCATCGAAGCGTTGATGAAGGCGCACCCCGAAGCGCGTCTGCTCATCACGCACATGACGCCGAGCGGCCGCGCAACGGGCGTCGAGCTCTTCGGCAATCGCGTGATGCGCAGCTATCTTCCGTACGATCTGCCGCACCTCGTGCGGCGTTTTTTGCGCGCGTTTCGGCCGTCGCTCGGCATCGTGATGGAGACGGAAGTCTGGCCGACGCTCATCGACGAATGCCGTCGCGCCGACGTGCCGCTCGTGCTGACGAATGCGCGCATGTCGGAGCGGTCGTATCGGCGGGCGGCGCGCTTTGGGCGTCCGGTGCGCGAAGTGTTCGGCGGCTTCTCGCGCGTGCTCGCGCAGACGCCATCCGATGCCGAACGGCTCACCGCGCTCGGCGCGCGCAACGTGGCGGTGCTTGGCAATCTCAAGTTCGACATGACCGCGCCGCCCGAACTCGTCGCGCGCGGGCAGGCATGGCGCGCGGCTATCGGCGAGCGGCCCGTCTGGGTCGCGGCGAGCACGCGCGAAGGCGAGGAATCGCTCGTGCTGCGCGCGTTCGCCGCTCTGAACGTGCCGAACGCGCTGCTTATTCTCGTGCCGCGCCATCCACAACGTTTCGACGAAGTCTCCGCGCTGATCGCGACCGCGGGCATGACGAGCGCGCGCCGTTCCGTGTGGGCGCCGAAGCCCGTGGCGGCGGGATCGGGCGCGGACGTGCCGCCGCCGTTGCCGTCGAGCGTGCAGGTTCTGCTCGGCGATTCGATGGGCGAACTCGGCGCGTACTATGCAGCGGCGGACCTCGCGTTTATCGGTGGAAGTCTGCTGCCGCTCGGCGGGCAGAATCTCATCGAAGCGTGCGCGGCGGGCGTGCCGGTGCTGATCGGCCCGCATACGTTCAACTTCACGCAGGCGACCAACGACGCCATCGCGGCGGGCGCGGCGTTGCGCGTCGACAGTCCGCAGACGCTCGCACAGGGCTTGCGCGAGCTCTTCAACGACAAGGCGCGCCGCATTGCGATGAGCGCGGCGGCGGCGGCGTTCGCGGCGCGGCATCGCGGAGCGACGGAACGGACGGTGGAAATCCTCGGCGTCATGCTGGAAGAAGAGAGCGGGCGGCTCGGTCAGGCGGACTCCGCGCGGTTCGTGGAATGACGCTTGCGAAACGATGAGTGGATCGATCGCTTATGCAGCAACAGGCATAAAGCGCACGGTCGGTCGGAAACAGGCGACCGGCAGACGCAGATCGACCCTTCAACGTTGTGCGAACGAAGAGGACTCCAGCATGAAGACAGCTCCGCCCACCAGCAAGACCGAGCAGGACGTCAAGGCAGAAAAACAGTCCGGCAAGCCTGCGACGACGAGCAGCAGCAAGCCCGCAAGCGGCCAGCATGCGGCGAATCACACCAAGGCCGGAAAGGACCACGGCGCGGGCGGCGGCGCGAAGCAGCGGCACGGGCCGCGCTGAACTGTTTCGCTGAACTGTTTGCTAGCCGGAACTGCGCGGCCACCGGCGACATCGTTCGCCGGTGGCCGCGCGGCATTCAGCCGATGAGCAGGCCCTTCTTCTCGATGAACGCAATCACGGTATCGAGCCCTTCGAGCGCCTTCAAGTTGCACATGACGAAAGGCCGCTCGCCGCGCATCTTTTTCGCATCGGATGCCATGACGTCCAGATTCGCGCCGACGTAGCGCGCGAGGTCCGTCTTGTTGATGACGAGCAGATCCGACTTCGTAATGCCCGGCCCGCCCTTGCGCGGAATCTTCTCGCCGCCCGCCACGTCGATCACGTAGATGGTCAGGTCCGAGAGTTCGGGGCTGAACGTCGCGGCGAGATTATCGCCGCCCGATTCGATGAAGACGATATCCGCATCCGGAAAGCGCGACACCATGCGATCCACCGCTTCGAGATTGATGGATGCGTCCTCGCGAATCGCGGTATGCGGGCAGCCGCCCGTTTCCACGCCCATGATGCGTTCAGCCGGCAACGCGCCCGCGACCGTCAACAGACGCTGATCTTCCTTCGTGTAGATGTCGTTCGTAATGGCGACGAGATCGTAGCGATCGCGCATCGCCTTGCAGAGCATTTCGAGCAGCGTCGTCTTGCCGGAGCCCACCGGTCCGCCGACGCCCACGCGCAACGGCGGCAGTTTTTTCGTTCGACGAGCGGCGGCGGAATAAGCGGGAGCGTTCATGCGATATCGGTTCTAAGCAGAGAAGTTACGAGCGAAAGAGCCGCGAGTATTGCGACTCGTGCCGCGCGGAAAGAATGCCGAGTTGCGGTGCGAATGTATTGATCTCATCGGGCGATGTAACCAGCGCGCGAGCCACCGCTTCGTCTATCGGCCCACGCAACGCGACGATGATGCGCTGACCCGCGAGTTGACCGAGCGGCACGGCCTTCAACGCGGCGGCCGCCTGATTCTCGACCCAGCTGAACGCATACGCGGCAAGCGCGGCATCGGGCGCGGCGTCGTGTGCATACGCGGCGAATGCGAACGCCGTCGGTTGCGCGATGGGCTTCATCGCGGCGAGCGTTTCACGGCGCGCCGCATCGCCCCATTCGAGCGATGCGCACAGTTGCGCGAGGGACCATCCCATCTGCTCGGTTTCGCGTCGCAGTTCGGCGGACTCGCGGCTTGCGATGTATTCGTCGTTCGCATGCGCGAGCGATGCTGCGTCGTGCGCGCGCCAGCGTTGCAACTGATGCGCGATGAAAGGTAGTTCGCCGCGCGCCAGCACGTTCGCGAGACCGCTTGCGATCCACTCGCGGGTGGTGTCGGCATCGCGAATGAAGCCGTGTTCGATCGCGGCTTCCAGACCCTGCGAATAACTGAACGCGCCGATAGGCAGGGCCGGCGACGCGAGATGCAAAAGCGCAGTGAGTTCAGTCGTGCGCATGACCGTGGTGGTGGTGATCGTGCGAATGATCATGTCGGCATGACGAATGATCGTGGCCGTGATGCTCGTGCCCATGATGCTCGTGATACACCTTCTGCGCGAGCGCATAGTCTTCGCTGAAGGTTTCGTCATGACCATGCTTGTGACCGCCGCCATACGCGCCGGTCTCCGGCTGGAACGGCTGCGATTCGCGCGTCACGGTGGCGCCGAGCCGCGCGACCATGTCTTCGAGCACGGCATCGGCTTCGAGCTTCAGATGATCCGCGTGAATCTCCACAGGCGTGTGCCGATTGCCGAGGTGATAGGCCACGCGCATCAGCGTGAGCGGGTTCAGCGCGCGCACGACGAGCACGTCTTCAGCCGCTGCGATGATACGCACGAGCCCGCCGTCGTCGGCCACGAGAACGTCGTCGTTCGCGAGCACGGTGCCGCGCGGCATCACGAGCGCGACTTCCTCGCCGTTATCGAGCGTGGCGGCGAGGCGGCTCCTGCAGCGCGCATCGAAAGCGAGCGTCAGCGTGGGCGCGCGCTTGATGAGCACGGATGCCAGTTTGGCGGTAAGACGTTTGTCGATGGTGCGCATGAGACGATCAGAACAGGAAGTAGCGTTGCGCCATCGGCAGCACGGTGGCGGGTTCGCAAGTGAGCAGTTGTCCGTTCGCGATCACCTGATAGGTCTGCGGATCGACGCTGATGGACGGCTGCCATGCATTGTGAATCATGTCGGCCTTCGTCACATTGCGGCAGTTCTTCACGACGACGACCTGTTTCTTCAGGCCATAACGATCGGTTATACGCGACTCCATCGCCAGTTGTGACACGAACGTAAGCGATGTCTTGCCGAGCGCGCCGCCGCGCGTCGCGAACATCTCGCGGTAATGCACCGGCTGCGGCGTCGGAATCGATGCGTTCGGATCGCCCATTTGCGCGAGCGCGATCATGCCGCCCTTGACGATCATCGCGGGCTTCACGCCGAAGAACGCCGGCTCCCAGAAGACGAGGTCGGCCCACTTGCCCGGCTCGATGGAACCGACTTCATGCGCGATGCCGTGCGTGATCGCAGGGTTGATCGTGTACTTCGCGACATAGCGTTTCGCGCGGAAATTGTCGTTGCGTGCGTTGTCCTCCGCAAGCGCGCCACGCTGCACCTTCATCTTGTGCGCCGTCTGCCATGTGCGGATGATGACTTCGCCCACGCGGCCCATTGCCTGCGAGTCGGACGACAACATCGAGAGCGCGCCGAGATCGTGGAGAATGTCCTCGGCCGCGATGGTCTCGCGGCGAATGCGCGACTCAGCGAACGCAATGTCTTCGGCAATCGACGGGTCCAGATGATGGCACACCATCAGCATGTCGAGATGCTCGTCGAGCGTGTTGACGGTGTAGGGCCGCGTCGGATTGGTGGAGGAGGGCAGCACGTTCGGCTCGCCGCACACCTTGATGATGTCCGGCGCATGACCGCCGCCCGCGCCTTCCGTGTGATACGTGTGGATCGTGCGGCCCTTGAACGCGGCGACCGTCGTTTCGACGAAGCCCGCTTCGTTCAGCGTGTCCGTGTGGATGGCGACTTGCGTGTCGGTATCGTCCGCGACGGAAAGACAGTTGTCGATGGCTGCGGGCGTCGTGCCCCAGTCCTCGTGCAGCTTGAGACCAATGGCGCCCGCCTTCACTTGCTCAATGAGCGGCTCGGGCAGGCTCGCGTTGCCCTTGCCGAGAAAGCCGAGGTTCATCGGCCAGCCATCGGCGGCTTGCAGCATGCGTTCCATGTGCCACGGCCCCGGCGTGCAGGTGGTCGCGTTCGTGCCGGTGGCGGGGCCGGTGCCGCCGCCGAGCATCGTCGTGACGCCGCTCGCGAGCGCCTCGTCGATCTGCTGCGGGCTGATGAAGTGGATATGCGTGTCGATGCCGCCCGCGGTCACGATCATGCCTTCGCCCGCGATCACTTCGGTGGCCGCGCCGATCGCAATGGTCACGTTCGGCTGAATGTCGGGATTGCCCGCCTTGCCGATCGCGAAGATGCGCCCGCTCTTGATGCCGATATCGGCCTTCACGATGCCCCAGTGATCGAGAATCAGCGCATTCGTGATGACCGTATCGACGACATCGGCGGACGTGCGTTGCGACTGGCCCATGCCGTCGCGAATCACCTTGCCGCCGCCGAACTTCACTTCTTCGCCGTACGTGGTGAAGTCCCGTTCGACTTCGATGATGAGATCGGTGTCCGCAAGGCGCACGCGGTCGCCGGT
The DNA here is from genome assembly GCF_022879575.1 of Caballeronia sp. SL2Y3. Lineage (NCBI taxonomy): Bacteria > Pseudomonadati > Pseudomonadota > Betaproteobacteria > Burkholderiales > Burkholderiaceae > Caballeronia > Caballeronia sp. SL2Y3. Next base: position 2,044,182 of record NZ_CP084260.1, on the reverse strand, counting down.
CGTCGGGCCGAACATTTCCGCATATGCGCGGCGGCCGATGCGTAGCGTCATGTCGTTGATGTCCTGATCAGAGTGGGCCCATTACGAGGCCGTTGAAGCCGTACACGTGACGATCGCCCGCGAGCGCGACGAGTTCGACCGTGCGTTCCTGTCCCGGCTCGAAGCGCACGGCGGTGCCCGCCGCGATGTTCAGCCGAAAGCCGCGCGTCTTCTCGCGATCGAAGAGGAGCGCCGTGTTGACTTCGTAGAAGTGATAGTGCGAGCCGACCTGCACGGGCCGGTCGCCGCTGTTCGCGACGACGACGGACACGGTCTCGCGGCCTGCATTGAGTTCGTGCTCGCCGTCGTCGATCAGATATTCGCCGGGAATCATCGCGTGCGTCTCAAGGAATGGGATGGTGGACGGTCACGAGCTTCGTGCCATCGGGGAACGTGGCTTCGATCTGTATGTCGGGAATCATCTCGGGCACGCCTTCCATGACGTCGTCGCGCGTGAGCAGCGTGGTGCCGTAATGCATGACTTCTGCGACGGTCTTGCCATCGCGTGCGGCTTCCATCAACGCGGCGGAGATGAACGCGACGGCTTCCGGATGATTGAGCTTGAGGCCGCGTGCGCGGCGCCGTTCGGCGAGCAGCGCCGCCGTGAAGATCAGGAGCTTGTCCTTTTCGCGAGGCGTCAGTTTCATGAACTTGTTCTATAGGCGATGGGCTTCGTCATGCTAGCACTTGCTCCCTGTTTCCGGGCCGCTTTGTGAGCGAGCTTTCAGCGGGCTTGTCATTGAATGAAGCGTTGCAGCTCGACGCTCGCGGGCCGCTCGAAGATCTGCTCGGGCGCGCCGGATTCCCACACGCGTCCGTGATGCATGAAGACGACCTTGTCGCTCACGTTGCGCGCAAACCGCATCTCGTGCGTCACCATGATGAGCGTCATGCCATCGCGCGCAAGATCTTCGACGACAGCCAGTACTTCGCCGACGAGTTCGGGATCGAGCGCAGAGGTGATTTCATCGCACAAGAGCACGCTCGGATTCATCGCCAACGCGCGTGCAATGGCGACGCGCTGCTGTTGTCCGCCGGATAACTGCTCCGGATAGGAATCGAACTTGTCGCCGAGGCCGACGCGTTCCAGCACCGTATGCGCACTCGCGCGCGCCTTCGCCTTATGAATCTTCTTGACGACCGTTTGCGCCAGCATCACGTTCTGCCCGGCGGTGAGATGCGGGAAGAGATTGTATTGCTGGAAGACCATGCCGACCTTGAGCCGCAGCGCGCGCAAGTCGGCGCGGCGCGCGTCGATATGCTCGCCGTCGATTTCGATCGAGCCTTCGTCGATGCTTTCAAGACCATTGAGCGTGCGCAGCAGCGTGCTCTTGCCCGAGCCGCTCTTGCCGATGATGGACACCACTTGCCCGCGCTCGACCGTGAAGTCGATGCCCTTCAGGACCTGATTCGAGCCGAAGTGCTTGTGCAGATTGCGCGTTTCAACGAGCGGCATGCCATTTCCTTTCGAGCGTGCGCGCAAAGCGCGTCAGCGGATAACAGAGAACGAAGTAGATGATCGCGACGAGGCCATAGACGAGAAACGGGCGGAACGTCGCGTTCGAGATCATCGTGCCGGCCTTCGTGAGTTCGGTGAAGCCGATGATGGAGACGAGCGCCGTATCCTTCACCGCCTGCACGGCGAAGCCGGCCGTCGGCCCGACGGCGATGCGCGTGGCCTGCGGGAGGATCACATGGCGAAGCTGCTCGAAGTAGCTCATTGCAAGGCTCGCGGACGCTTCCCACTGGCCCTTCGGCACCGCTTCGACCGCGCCGCGCCATATCTCCGCGAGATAGGCGCTCGTGAAAAGCGTGAGTCCGACAGTGGCGGCGAGCCACGGCGACACATCGATGCCGAGCAAAGGCAGCCCGAAGAAGACGAGGAACAGTTGCATCAGAAGCGGCGTGCCCTGGAAAAGCTGAATGTAGCCCTTCACCAGCGTGCGCAGGACTTCGTACTTCGACACGCGCATCACCAGAAGCGCGAAGCCGACGATGCCGCCGAGCACGAACGATACGATCGACAGCACGATGGTCCAGCGCGCGGCCAAGAGCAGGTTCTCGACGATTTGCGTGAAGGTGAATTCGATCATCGCGCGCGGCTTCCGTTGGCGCTTGCGCCGTGCATGAAAAGACGCTTGCCCGCAGCGTTGAGCGCCGCGCGCAGCACGAGCGCGAGCGCCAGATACGAAGCGGTGACGAGAAAGCACGTTTCGAATGCGCGAAAGTTGCGCGACTGGATATAGCTCGCGGCATACGTCAGATCGGGCACGGAAATCTGCGAGACCACGGCGGAGCCGAGCATCGTGATGACGATCTGGCTCGTGAGCGCGGGAAAGACCTTGGCGAGCGCCTGTGGCAGCACGACATGCCGAAAGGCTTCATTGCGCGACATCGCAAGCGACGCGGCCGCTTCGTGATGCCCCTTCGGCACCGCCGCGATGCCCGCGCGAATGATCTCGACGGAATACGCGCCGAGGTTCAACGTCATCGCGACAATGGCTGCGACGTACTCGCTCAGATGAATGCCGAGCGCGGGCAGCCCGAAGAACACGAAGAACAGTTGCACGATGAACGGCGTGTTGCGGATCGCCTCGACATAGCCGCCGACGAGCGAACGCAGCCACGCGCGATCGCTGTCGCGACCGGCTGCGCCGGCCACGCCGAGCGATACGCCAAGCGCGGTCGAGATGGCGGTCAGCGCAAGCGTCGTCGCCGCGCCGCTCGCAAACATGCCCCCGTAGTTCGCGAAGTCGGCGAATTCCAGTTGATAGGCCATGCGATGTAGCGCCTTGCGTTACAGACTGGCAGGCAGCGGCTGGCCGAACCACTTCTTCGACATGGCGTTGAGCGTGCCGTCCTTTTTCGCCTGCGCGATGGTGTCGTCGACCTTGGTCATCAAGCGCGGCTCGTTCTTGTTCATGCCGACGAAGCAGGGCGAATCCTTGATGATGAACTTCGCTTCGGGCCGACGCGGCGGATTCTTCGCAAGGATCGCCGCGGCGACGATATTGCCCGCCGCGATCAACTGAACCTGTCCCGAGAGAAATGCGGAGATGGTCGCGTTGTTGTCCTCGAAGCGTTTGATGGTGGCGTTCGGCGCCATTTGCGACAGCGCGATCTCCTCCAGCGCGCCGCGCGTCGCGCCTACGGTCTTGCCGGTGAGATCGGCCGGACCGCTCACCTTGATGTCGGCGGGACCGAAAACCCCTTGAAAATAGGGTGCATAAGGCGTCGAGAAGTCCAGCACCTTCTCTCGCTCAGGGGTCTTGCCGAGCGACGAAATCACCAGATCGACCTTGTTCGTCGTGAGATACGGAATGCGGTTCGCGCTGTTCACGGGCACGAGCTGGAGCTTGACCTTCATCGACTTGGCGAGCAATGCGGCCATGTCCACGTCATAGCCTTGCGGCTGCATGTCGGCGCCGACCGAGCCGAACGGCGGATAGTCCTCGGGCACGGCCACGCGCAGGGTGCCGCTCTTGGCGATGGTATCGAGCGCGTCGGCGTGTGCCTGCGCAGTAAAGGCGAAAAGCGGCGTGAGGGCGAGCGCGGCGAGTGCGGTGCGTCGCGCACGGAAGAAGAGCTTCGGCATGGATGATCCTTCGGGCTTTGTGACGGCCGCGTCGCATGCGCGGCTCTTGGAGCCGTGCTCTAAAGCGAGAGCCGTGCCATCGACGCTAAAGCCTTATGCCGTATGCGATGCCCGGCTGGTCACGCGGCCCTGCGCACACACGCGGGGCGCGCTCGTGCGCCGCGATGGTGCGTGCTCAAGTGGTCCACAACCTGAGCGGCCGCGCGGCCACGCCATGCACGAGCGGACGAAGCTGAGTCCAGCAATCGGTCAATGCGCGTTGCAGCGGCTCCATCGAACGGCTGATGGCGCGCACGATCAATACGCCGGGCGCTACGCACGATGCCCCTGCGCGCGTCTCATCATTGAACGGCAACTGCGCGGTGAGCGCCTCGGCCAACGCGTCGTCGCATGCGGGTCCGATGGCCCATAGCGTGCCATAGGCGGGATAGCCCGCGAGTCCTTGCGATGCATCGCGCAAGGGATCGTTCGCATCGATCAGCGCGCGCTCGAACCACAGCGTGCGTCCATCGCTATATGCGATACGCGACACCGCCTCGATGCGCCCCTGCGTCCAGCGTTCGCCGGCGGCGGCGCGGCCGAGCAGCATCGCATCCCAGCCGATGGCCGTTGCGCCATCGTCGAGCGTGACGTTGAACGCAAGCTCCACATTCGACGATTCGAACACGATGTTGTTCTGCGGTAGCCAGTCGAGCTTCGCGTGTCGCCCGAGATGAACGTCGATACGCTGCGTCGCGAGCTTGCCGTTCGCCTTGTACCACTTCGTCGCGCCGGGCGTTGTAATGACGGCATGCGTGTCTTCGCCGAGCTTTACATCGACGGATAGACGATCGCCACCCGCGACGCCGCCCGGCGGATGCACGATCACCGCGTGGCAGATATCGCCTTCGGGATAGAGCGGCCGTTGCACGCGCAGCGGACCTTCATGCTTGCGATGCGCGCATACCGTGCGGTCATGCTGCCGGGCAAAGCCGAGTTCGAGCGTGCCGCGCCAGACATCGGGATGAGCGAGCGCCGCGTGAGATTCGTGATGCATGGAAGCAATGCGTTATGAGCGGTCCACCATCATACGGCGATCAGCTCGCGCACTCCATGCGCATCCATCTCCGATCCCTCGCCGCCCGCGACGATCTCGCCGCGATTCATCACCCAATAGTGGTCCGCGAGTTCGCGGGCGAAGTCGTAATACTGCTCGACGAGCAGCACCGTCATGCCCATTTCATCGACGAGCTGGCGCAGCGTTCGGCCGATGTCGCGAATGATGGATGGCTGGATGCCTTCGGTCGGTTCATCGAGAATAAGCAGTTGCGGCTGGCTCATCAGCGCGCGGCCGATGGCGAGCTGCTGCTGCTGACCGCCCGACAGATCGCCGCCGCGCCGATGCTTCATCTCGCGCAGCACGGGGAAAAGCGCATAGATATGGTCGGGAATCTTCGAAGGCGCCTTGCGGCTCGCGGCGCCGACGAGCAGGTTCTCCTCCACCGTCAGACGCCCGAAGATATCGCGGCCCTGCGGAACATAAGCAAGACCGCTCGCGACGCGCGCATGCGTGGGCATCGACGAGAGCTTTGCGCCGCGCCATGTGATGCTGCCGCTTTTGGACGGCACCACGCCCATGAGACAGCGCAGCAGTGTGGTCTTGCCGACGCCGTTGCGGCCGAGCAGCACGGTGAGCTTGCCCTCGGGCACCGTCATCTTCACGTCGCGCAGAATGTGACTGCCGCCGTAATACTGATTGAGCGATTCGACTTCGAGCATGGAGTGGTTCCGGTATCAACGGCCAAGATACGATTCGATCACGGCCTCATCGCGCTTCACGCTATCGAGCGTGCCTTCGGCGAGCACGCTGCCTTCGGCCATGACCGTCACCTTGCCGCTGTCGCCCGCGAGCGCCGCGACGAACTCCATGTCGTGCTCGACCACCATTATCGAACATGAACCCCGTAGCGTGTTCAGCAATTCCGCGAGTTCCATGGTCTCGTGATCGGTCATGCCGGCAGCGGGTTCATCGAGCAAGAGCAGGGCGGGCTGCTGCATGAGCAACATGCCAATTTCGAGCCGCTGCTTCTGTCCATGCGACAACTCGCCGGCAAGCCGCGTCGCCTGATGCTCCAAGCGAATCAGTTCGAGCGTCTCTTCGATGCGCGCCTGCGCCGCGCGATCCAGCCGCGCGCGCAACGACGCGAACCATCGCTTGTCCGTCTTCATCGCGAGTTCGAGGTTCTCCCACACGGGATGATTCTCGAAGACAGTCGGCTTCTGAAACTTGCGGCCGATGCCCGTGCGCGCGATCACCGGCTCCGACATGCGCGTGAGATCGAACGTTTGACCGAGAAACACGCGGCCGTCGTCGGGCCGCGTCTTGCCGGTGATGACGTCCATCATCGTGGTCTTGCCCGCGCCGTTGGGACCGATCACGCAGCGCAACTCGCCTACGTCGATGGACAGCGTTAGCTTGTTGAGCGCACGAAAGCCGTCGAAACTGACGGTCACGTCTTCGAGATAGAGAATCGTTCCATGCGATACGTCGATCTCGCCGGGCTTGAGCACATGGCCGAGTCCGGAGTTGACGTTGATGTTCTTGTGGCCCGGCTCGTTCAAACCGGGCGGCTGAGGAATCGGCGGCAAGTCGACGATCAATGCGTGATACGCGGTCATTCTGCGGCGCCTCCTTGCGTCTTGCGGCGGGCGAGTCCGATAAGACCCATGATTCCGTTCGGCAACAAGAGCGGCACGAGCGTGAAGATAAGCCCGAGGAAGAAGAGCCAGTATTCCGCGAAATACGCCGTGAAAAAGCTCTTCGCGCCATTGACGGCGAACGCGCCGATGATCGGCCCGATGAGCGTCCCGCGTCCGCCGACTGCGACCCAGATCGCCATTTCGATGGAGTTGGCGGGCGACATCTCGCTCGGATTGATGATGCCGACTTGCGGCACGTACAGCGCGCCCGCGATGCCGCACAGCACGGCCGATACGGTCCAGATGAAAAGCTTGTACGCGAGCGGGCTATAGCCGAGAAACATGAGCCGCGCTTCGCCATCGCGCACGCCGGTCACCACGCGCCCGAGCTTCGACGTGACGATCCAGCGCGCCACGAGGAACGCGAGCACGAGCACCGCGAACGTGATGAGGAAGAGGACCGTGCGTGTTCCCGCATGCGTGATCGGAAAGCCCGCGATGCGCTTGAAATCCGTAAAGCCGTTATTGCCACCGAAGCCCGTTTCGTTGCGATAGAAGAGCAGCATCGCGGCGAAGGTCATGGCCTGCGTGATGATCGACAGATACACGCCCTTCACGCGCGAGCGAAACGTGAAGAAGCCGAAGACCCAGGCCAGCACGCCGGGCACGAGCACGACGAGCAAGAGCGCGTACCAGAGGTGCTCCGTGCCTTGCCAGTACCACGGCAGTGCGTGCCAGTCGAGAAACACCATGAAGTCCGGCAGATCGCTTTGATACGTGCCTTGGCGTCCGATGGAGCGCATCAGGTACATGCCCATCGCATAGCCGCCGAGCGCGAAGAAGAGCGCGTGGCCCAGGCTCAGAATGCCGCAATAACCCCAGACGAGATCGAGTGCGAGCGCGCCGATCGCATAGCACATGAGCTTGCCGACAAGCGTCATCGCGTAAGCCGACAAATGAAACGCGCTCGTTTCCGGCAGCACGAGCGCCGAGAGCGGCACGCAGATGCCCATTGCAACGATGAGCGCCAGCAACGCGATCCAGCCGTTGCGCGGCAACAGCGCGGCGCGCGGCGGCAGGCCGAGCGCGAAGCCTGCGTGCGCGGCGCTTGCATCCGGTTGCGGCGTGACGTCCAGATTGGCGGTGATGTTGGTCGAGGCGGTCATGGCTCAGGCCTCCGCGCTGCGGCCCTTCAGGGCGAACATGCCCTGCGGACGCTTCTGGATGAACAGCACGATCAGCACGAGCACCGCGATCTTCGCGAGCACCGCGCCCCAGAACGGCTCGATCGCCTTGTTGACGAGACCGAGCCCGAAGCCGCCGATCACGGTGCCCGCGAGCTGGCCTACGCCGCCGAGCACCACGGCCATGAACGAATCGATGATGTAGCTCTGCCCGAGGTCAGGGCCCACGTTGCCGATCTGCGAGAGCGCGCATCCGCCGAGCCCTGCGATGCCCGCGCCGAACGCGAACGCGTACGAATCGACGCGCGCGGTCTTCACGCCGACGCACGCGGCCATGCGGCGATTCTGCGTGACGGCGCGCACGAAGAGGCCGAGCCGTGTGCGCGTCAACGCGGCCCATGCAATCAGCACCACGGCGAGCGAGAACGCGAGAATCGTCAGGCGGTTATACGGCAGGATCAGGTTCTGCATCACCGCGACGCCGCCGCTCATCCACGAAGGATTCGTGACCTGCACGTTCTGCGCGCCGAATATCGTTCGCGTCGCTTGAATGAGGATGAGGCTGATGCCGAAGGTCGTCAGCAACGTTTCGAGCGGACGCCCATAAAGATGCTTCAGCACGAGCCTTTCCAGCACGATGCCGACGAGCGCAGCTGCAACGAACGATGCGGGCACCGCGAAGAGCGGATACCAGTTGAACGCGGCAGGCGCGTAATGCTGCACGAGGTTCTGCACGACATAGGTCGCATAAGCGCCGATCATCAGGAATTCGCCGTGCGCCATGTTGATGACGCCGATCAGGCCGTACGTGATCGCCAGTCCCAATGCGGCCAGCAGCAGCACGCTGCCGAGCGATAGACCGGCGAACAGCGTGCCCGCGATTTCGCTGCGGCGCTGGATAGAGTCGAGGGCTTCGATACCGGTCTGCGCCGCCGCGCGCACGCGTTCATCGGGTTCATTGAAGGTGCCATCGCTTTTCTTCGCGACGATGGGGCGCAGCAATTCATACATGTCGAGGTCATGCCGTGCTGCGACGAGTTGAGCGGCCTCGAGGCGCTTGTTCACATCGGGATCATGCAGCGCGGTCATCGCCCACAGCGTGTCGAGGCGCTTCTTCAACTCAGCGTCGGTCTCGGCGGCGCGGGCGCGATCGATGAGCGGCTTCATCGACGCGTCGGGGTTCTTCAACAGCGCGGCCACTGCTTCACGGCGCTTGGCCAGGTCCGGCGATGCGAGTTGAAGTCCGGATAGGGCGCCCGCTACTTTCGTGCGCAACTGGTTGTTCAGCGTGATCGCTTGCGCATCGGGCGCTTCCGCGATCTTGCCTGTGATGGCGTCCTTGTTGCCCTCGTCGGTCTGCACATAGACGTGGCCGTTATCGGTGGCGACGAGCGAACCGTCCGCGAGCGCATTGAGGACGGCGACAGAAGGTGCATCCGCATTCGCGATGAGCTTGTCGATGGCGGCGGACTTGGCCTGATAGTCATCGCCTGCAAGCGGCGCGAGTTCGTCGGCGGTCAGCGCGTGCGCGGTGAACGGCGTAAGCGCGATGCACAGCACGAGCATCGCACGCAAGAAGGGAAGCACAACGGAGCCGTTCATAAGGGCCTTTCTGATGAGACTCGAACGGCCGCGCGCAACGTCACGTCACGCGCGGCCTTGCTTGCGTTAGGCTACGCGCGAGCGCCGCAAGAACGACGGAATCGAGCTGACGACATCCGGCTTACCCTGATTGCCCGCGATATAGGGGCTCCACGGCTGCGCGCGAATCGCGGTCTTCGTTTTCCATACGACATTGAACTGACCGTCGCCGCGAATCTCGCCGATCATCACCGGCTTGTGCAGATGATGGTTGCCGTCCATCGTGAGCGTGAAGCCCGAAGGCGCGGCGAAGCTCTGGCCGATCATGGCGGTGCGCACCTTGTCCACGTCCGTGCTTTTCGCTTTCTCGACGGCCTGCTTCCACATGTGAATGCCGACGAAGGTCGCTTCCATCGGATCGTTCGTCACGCGCTTGTCGCCGCCCGGCAGGTTCTGCGTCTTCACCCATTCGGCGAACTGTGTCTCGAACTTCTTGTTGTTCGGGTTCTTGACCGACATGAAGTAGTTCCATGCGGCGAGATGGCCGACGAGCGGCTTCGTGTCGATGCCGCGCAGTTCTTCTTCGCCGACGGAGAATGCGACCACCGGCACGTCCGTCGCTTTCAGCCCTTGATTGCCGAGTTCCTTGTAGAACGGAACGTTCGAATCCCCGTTGATCGTCGAGACGACCGTGGTCTTTCCCCCTTGCGAGAAGGTCTTGATGTTCGCGACGATGGTCTGATAGTCGCTATGTCCGAACGGTGTGTAGACCTCCTGAATATCTGCATCCTTGACTCCTTTCGAATGGAGGAAGGCGCGCAGGATCTTGTTGGTCGTGCGCGGGTACACGTAGTCGGTGCCGAGCAGGAAGAAGCGCTTGGCGCTGCCGCCTTCCGGTCCCATCAGATACTCGACAGCGGGAATGGCCTGCTGGTTCGGCGCGGCGCCGGTGTAGAACACGTTGCGCGACATCTCTTCGCCTTCGTACTGCACGGGATAGAAGAGCAAGCCGTTGAGTTCCTCGAACACGGGCAGCACGGACTTGCGCGACACGGACGTCCAGCAGCCGAACACGCAGGCGACCTTGTCCTGCGTGAGAAGCTGACGCGCCTTCTCGGCGAAGAGCGGCCAGTTGGAAGCGGGATCGACGACGACGGCTTCGAGCTGCCGGCCCATCACGCCGCCGTTCTTGTTGATATCGGCGATGGTCATGAGCGCGGTGTCCTTGAGCGATGTCTCGGAGATCGCCATGGTGCCGGAGAGCGAATGCAGCACGCCGACCTTGATCGGGCCGGTATCGGCGGCTTGCGCCCTGGAGATGGGAAGCTGGCCTGCGAGGGCGAGCGCGCCCGACATGGAACCGAGCTTCAGCAGACTGCGTCGTTTCATTGATGTGTTCCCCTTGCCGATATGTTTGTGTTGCCCCGGGTGGAGCAGAGATGAGGCGGGTCGCTTGGCGTGGTTGACGGCTGACCGGCGGGGAAGGAATTGCAAGGGGTATGCCAATGGGGGCTTGACTCAAGGCTGGCGGGGGTTTGCGGGGGATGGTGGTGCGCTGGTCTGGTGGGCATGGATCGGCTGCGGACCCTAATTGGTGCATGCGGGATGGGGCTTGCATTGTTCCGGTGCGGCGGTGTTTTTTCCTGCGCATTTTTTTCGGAGCGCTCGTCTTGCTCTTTGTGTCGTGGCGACGGGAGCGCTCAAGTCCTTAACCCTGCAGTTGTGGTCGGCCGCCTCTTTGTCGCTATCACGGCACCCACCGGCTCGGACGCATAGGCGATTGGCGTCAACAAAAGTAGCGACATCGTGACCTCAGCACCGTGAGTTTTATGTTATGGTGGCATCGCTACATAGTTAGGAAAACAAAGTAAATGGCAGGAACTCGCGAGCGTTATGTGATTGCGGAGTGGGGCTGCGGCTCTGCTTGTGTCATGGCGGCGGTCATCGACAAGTCCTCAGGACGGGGCACGTCTCTGCCGTTTACCGTGTCTGACTGGCCGGTTGATGTGACAGAGCCACTGGAATATCGCGCGAATAGCTGCCTTGTGATCGTTCGAGGGAGTCGTAACGAAAGCCGTGAGCATGGGACCTATTACTATACGTTCGATGGTGCCCAGTTCCACTTGCTGGCTACGGAGCCCACGCACTCGCACTAGCAGGGCGCTTGCGCAGGCTCACACCGCTGCCGCGCAGCGTGCGATGCAAGCCCGGCACCCTGCACCCCCCCCAACCCTCAAACACACCTCCCCCCATCCACCTCCAGCGCCACCCCCGTAATAAACTCCGCATCATCCGAAGCCAGATAAAGCGCCGCATTCGCAATATCCTGCGGCGTCGACAAGCGCCCGAGCGGAATCGTCGCGAGAAACTTCTGGCGATTCGCGGGCGTATCCTCCATGCCCATGAATTCGGACAGCAACCCGGTCTCGCCCATCACCGGATTGATGCAATTCACGCGAATGCGGTCCGGGCCCAGTTCCACCGCCAGCGCCTTGCTCGCGACGATCACCGCTGCCTTGCTGCCGTTGTACCAGACGAGGCCGGGACGCGGCCGCACGCCCGCCGTCGATGCAATGTTGATGAACGCACCGCCGCCTTGCTCGCGAAAGTACGGCACGAACTGCTCGACGCTCCAGTAGATGCTCTTCACGTTCACCGCATACACGCGGTCGAACTCGGCCTCGGTGACATCCAGCACCGGCTTGTTACGGTGCGTCGTGCCCGCGTTGTTCACGACCACCTGCACGCTGCCGAAGTCCTGAATCGCGGCATCGAAAAGCGCCTGCCAGTCCGCGCGCTTCGTGACGTCGCCCGTGACCGCGATCGCGCGTCCATGCGTCGCCGATGACGACGACCCGAGCGCGATCTCGCTCGCCACGCGTTCGGCCGCCGGGCCGTTCAGATCGTTGACCACCACGTTCGCGCCTTCGCGTGCGAACGTCTTCGCAATGCCTTCGCCGAAACCCGAGCCCGCGCCCGTCACGATCACCGTTTTGCCTTGCAGTCGCATGTCGTCTCCTTTTATCCGTGTTTGATGGCAATAGTCTTGAGCGTCGTGAAGCCATACAGCGCCTCGAAGCCTTTCTCGCGTCCGTGTCCCGAATGCTTGACGCCGCCGAACGGCAATTCGATGCCGCCGCCCGCGCCATAGTTGTTAATGAACACTTGTCCCGAGCGCACGCGGCGCGCAAGACGCATCTGCCGCGCGCCGTCGCGTGTCCAGATGGCCGCGACGAGGCCGTAGTCCGTGCCGTTCGCGAGCCTGAGCGCGTCGGCTTCGTCGTCGAAGGGCATCGCGGCGAGCACCGGGCCGAACACTTCCTCGCGCGCCAGGCGATGCGTCGGCGGCACGTCGCGCAAAAGCGTCGGCGCCTGATAGAAGCCCGCTTCGGGCGCATCGGCGACGACTTCGCCATGCGCGGCCATCGCGATGCCGTCGTGCTGCGCATCGGAGAGAAAGTCCCACACGCGCTGCTGCTGCTTCGCGCTGATGAGCGGGCCGCAGTCCAGATCGAGCGCGCTCGGTCCGACCTTCAGCGCAGCGAACGCCGTTGATAACCGGTCGATGAGCGGCTCGTAAGCCGCGCGTTCGATCAGCACGCGGCTGCCCGCCGAGCACGTCTGTCCCGCGTTCTGCACGATGGCCGCGACGAGCACGGGCAGGGCGGCGTCGAAGTCCGCATCGGCGAAAACGATCTGCGGCGACTTGCCGCCCAGCTCCAGCGTGACGGGTACGTGGTTGTCGGCGGCCATCTTGGTGACCGCCGCGCCCGTCGCGGGGGAGCCCGTGAACGAAATGTGATCGATGCCCGGATGACGCGCGAGCGCCGCGCCGGCTTCGTGGCCGTAGCCGGTGACGATGTTGAGCGCGCCATCGGGCAGGCCCGCTTCGGCGGCGAGTTCGGCGACGCGCAACAGCGAGAGGCACGCGTCCTCGGCAGGCTTCACGACGCACGCGTTGCCGGTGGCGAGCGCCGCGCCGACGCTGCGCCCGAAGATCTGCAGCGGATAGTTCCACGGCACGATGTGCCCGGTCACGCCATGCGGCTCGCGGATGGTCAGCACCGTGAAGCCGGACTGATACGGCAGCGTCTCGCCGTGCAGCTTGTCGGCGGCGCCCGCGTAGAACTCGAAATAGCGCGCGATGCCGGTGGCATCGGCGCGCGCCTGCTTGAGCGGCTTGCCGGTGTCGCGCGCCTCGATCTGCGCGATTTCCTCGTGGCACGCGGCAATCAGCATCGAGAGCCGCGCGAGAATGCGGCCGCGCTCGGCTGCGCTCGTCGCGCCCCAGACGCCGTCGTATGCCGCGCGCGCCGCGCTCACGGCGCGGTCGATGTCCGCGCTCGTGCCGCGCGCAAGCTCCGCGAACACTTGCCCGTCGGATGGATCGACCACGGGAATCGTCTCTCCGCCCGATGCGGCGATCCATCGGTTGCCGATGAAATGCTTCGCTTCCTCCATGCGCGTCTCCTTGTCGGTTCGTTCGCTCACTGTGGTCGAATCGATTATCACGCACCCGGGCCGCCGGGCGCCTTTGGCTATAATGCCTGAGTGTCTCACCTGGCAGCGCCCGCGTTCCATTCGTGACGCGTCCGAACGCGCCGCACGCAATTCCCGGTTTCCGAACTCAACTTCTCCAGAGAGTGCTCATGAGCTTCAATAACGTACCTCCCGGCCGTGATCTCCCGCAGGATTTCAACGTCATCATCGAAATTCCCGCGCAAAGCGATCCGGTCAAATACGAAGCGGACAAGGACATGGGCCTGCTCGTCGTCGATCGTTTCATCGGCACCGGCATGCGCTATCCGGCCAACTACGGCTTCATTCCGCAGACGCTGTCGGGCGACGGCGATCCGGTCGACGTGCTCGTCATCACGCCGTATCCGCTGCTCGCGGGTTCGGTCGTGCGCGCGCGCGCGCTCGGCATGCTGCAGATGACCGACGAATCGGGCGTGGACGCCAAGCTCATCGCCGTGCCGCACGACAAGGTCTGCCCGATGACGGCGAACCTCAAGTCCGTGGACGACGTGCCCGAATTCCTGAAGGATCAGATCAAGCACTTCTTCGAGCAGTACAAGGCGCTCGAAAAGGGCAAGTGGGTGAAGGTGGAAGGCTGGGCGGGCATCGACGCCGCGCACAAGGAAATCACGGAAGGCATCGCGAATTACAAGAAGTAAGCGCGGAACTTTCCCGCGTTGTGATCAGACGCCGCCGTCCGCTCGCCGGGCGCGCGGCGTTTTGTTTTGATGCGCGGTCGTGATTCCATCAGCCGGTTTCCGCGCGCGGCAGCACCGAGTCCAGCGTGCGTTCGCCCGCGATCAACGCGCGCTTCTGCTGCACCGGCAGGCGTTTGACCCAGTACTCGGCGCGCGATGCCTCCGATCTTCCCGCCACCTCGAACGACGCGACCACGCGCAGCGGTTTCTTCGCCCGCGTATAGCGCGCGCCCTTGCCGGTCGCGTGCGCGGTGAAGCGCGCTTCGACATCCGTCGCGATGCCGGTGTAGAGACTACCGTCGTCGCATTCGATCAGATAGAGAAACCACGGCATCGCGTGTTTTACGGCTCGCAGACTTCGATGCCGCGCATTATCGCCGATGCAGCCGCGCGAGCACGCCGACGCCTTCGCGCGAGTTGCGCGAGAATAGCCGCTTTCGGGCGCGCGAGCGCCCATCGGTCCATTCTGCGAGGGTGCCTGTTTGAATCGCGAGATCGAAATTCATGTGGTCGATTCGCTCGACGACATTCCGGCCGACGACTGGAACCGGCTCGCCGGCGACAATCCGTTCGTGCGGCACGGCTTCTTGTCCGCGTTGCAAGAGACGCAATGCGCGGTCAAGCGCACCGGCTGGCGCGCGCATCATCTGATTCTGGAGCGCGGCGGGCAGTTTGCAGGCGCGATGCCGCTTTATCTGAAGTCGCATTCGCGCGGCGAATACGTGTTCGATCACGCGTGGGCCGACGCGTTCGAGCGGCACGGCCTGCGCTATTACCCGAAGGCGCTGTCGGCGGTGCCGTTTTCGCCGGTGACCGGGCCGCGGCTCATTGCCGCCGAGCACGAGGACCGCGTGCTGCTGGCGCGCGGCGCAATCGAGCTGACGCGCCGGCTCGACATCTCGTCGCTGCACGTTTTGTTTCCGCACGCGCAGGACATCGAGGCGCTCACGGACGCTGGCTACATGCTGCGCGAGGGCGTGCAGTTCCACTGGGAGAATCTGCCCGGCGACGGTTATGCGAGCTTCGACGCATTCCTCGCGACGATGAGCCACGACAAGCGCAAGAAGGTCAAGCAGGATCGCCGCCGCGTGATGGAGGCGGGCGTCACGTACACGTGGCTGCGCGGCGCGCAAATCGACGAGCGCGCGCTCGACTTCTTCTATGACTGCTACGAGAACACGTACCGCGAGCACTGGAACGCGCCGTATCTGTCGCGCGAATTCTTCGGCCGGATTCATGCGGATGCGCCTGAAAGCATGCTGCTCGTGATCGCCGAAGCGGACGGCCAGCGGCTCGCATGCGCGCTCGATATGATCGGCGGCGACGTCATGTATGGCCGCTACTGGGGCACGCGCGAGTTCATCTCGGGGCTGCACTTCGAGACGTGCTACATGCAGGGCATCGCGTATTGCATCGAGCATCGGCTCGCGCGCTTCGAAGGCGGCGCGCAGGGCGTGCACAAGATGTCGCGCGGGCTTCTGCCGACGCCGACGTGGTCCGCGCACTGGATCGCGGACGAGCGGTTCCGCGAAGCCATCGCCGAGTTTCTCGATGCCGAAACCGAAGCGATGGATCAGCACATCGAAGAGCTCGAAGCGCACACGCCGTTCAGAAAGAAGGGCTAGAACTGCGATAATCGTTGCGGCTCTTCCCACGTCCAAACAACGCTCCACGCGCCGAAGGTAACGACGACCATGAGCAAGAACTTCTTCAATCTGTATAGCCACGACTTCGCGCGCGTCGCGGTCGCCATTCCGAACTGCAAGGTCGCCGATCCCGCGTTCAACGCGGCGGGGACCATCGAACTTGCAGAGCAGGCGGCGGCGCGCGGCGCGGTGCTCGTCGCGTTTCCCGAACTGGGATTGTCCGCTTATAGCTGCGACGATCTCTTTCATCAGCGCGCCTTGCTCGACGCCTGCAAAGACGCGCTGCAAAGCATCGTCGATGCATCGAAGTCGCTCAAGGTCGCGATGATCGTCGGCATGCCGCTGCTCATCGAGCACAAGCTCTTCAACTGCGCGGTCGTGATCGCGGATGGCGTCATTCGCGGCGTCGTGCCGAAGAGCTATCTGCCGAACTACGGCGAGTTCTACGAAGCGCGGCAGTTCAGTCCCGCCGATGCCGCGACCACGCATACCGTCTCGCTGTGCGGGCAGGAAGCGCCCTTCGGCGCGTCGCTGCTGTTTCAGATCAAGAACTTGCCGCTTTTCCGCTTTCACGTCGAGATTTGCGAGGACGTGTGGGTGCCCATTCCGCCGTCGTCGTTCGCGGCGCTCGCGGGCGCGACGGTGCTCGTCAATCTGTCGGCGTCGAATATCGTCGTGGGCAAGTCGGCGTATCGGCATCAGCTGGTCGGCCAGCAGTCCGCGCGCTGTATCGCCGCGTATCTCTACACATCGGCGGGCGAGGGCGAATCGACCACGGATCTCGCATGGGACGGGCAGGGCCTGATCTATGAGAACGGCGAGATGCTCGCGGAATCGGAGCGATTCGCGGGCGAGTCGCACATCATCTTTGCCGATGTGGATCTCGAACGCCTCTCGCGCGAACGCATGCGGCAAACCACGTTCGGCCGATCGACGCAGCGGCACGCCGACGAAGTCGCGCAGTTCCGCGTGGTCGAATTCGATTTGCCGGCGCCCGTGGACGGCACCTTGCCGCTCGAACGCCGCGTGCAGCGTTTCCCGTACGTGCCGGCGGATGCCGCCCGCCGCGACGCGCGATGCAACGAGGTCTACAACATCCAGGTGCAGGCGCTGCTGCAACGGCTGCGCTCGTCGGGCATTTCGAAGGTCGTCATCGGTGTGTCCGGCGGACTCGACTCGACGCATGCGCTGCTCGTGTGCGCGAAAGCGATGGACCGCCTCGGCCTGCCGCGCTCGAACATCCTCGCCTACACGATGCCGGGCTTCGCGACGAGCGAGCGCACGCTCAGGCAGGCGCGCGAGTTGATGGAAGTGATCGGCTGCACGGCGGAAGAGATCGACATCCGCCCGAGCTGCACGCAGATGCTCGCCGATATCGGCCATCCGCATAGCGAGGACAATCAGCAATACGACATCACGTACGAGAACGTGCAGGCCGGCGAGCGCACGAGCCATCTTTTCAGGCTCGCAAATTTCCATAACGCGATCGTCGTCGGAACGGGCGATCTGAGCGAGCTTGCGCTCGGATGGTGCACGTACGGCGTGGGCGATCACATGTCGCACTACAACGTCAACGCGAGCGTGCCGAAGACGCTCATCACGCATCTGGTGCGGTGGGTCGCGGAGTCGGGCCAGATCGGCGATGCGGGCAGCGACGTGCTGGAGAACGTCCTCGCCACGGACATCAGCCCCGAGCTCATCCCGGGCAAGGCGAGCGGCGCGCTCGAACAGAAGACGGAGAGCGTGATCGGGCCGTACGAGTTGCAGGACTTCAACCTGTACTACACGGTCCGCTTCGGCTTCGCGCCGTCGAAGGTCGCGTTCCTCGCGTTCACGGCATGGCGCGACCGCGAGGCGGGCGCGTGGCCGGAAGGTCGGAACGTCGCGCGCAATCAGTACGGGCTCGCGGACATTCGCAAGAACCTGCGCATTTTTCTCGACCGGTTCTTCCGCACGAGCCAGTTCAAGCGTTCGTGCATACCGAATGCACCGAAGGTGGGCTCGGGCGGCTCGCTTTCGCCGCGCGGCGACTGGCGCGCGCCGAGCGATTCGCAGGCAACGGTCTGGCTCAACGATCTCGAACGCGTGCCGGAGAGCGAGTGAGCGCAAGGGCGGTTATCGCGGTTAACCAGGCCGATGACTCGATGAAAGGCGGCTAGAATCGAAGGCATCGGTCGCGCGAGCGACGACCCTTTCCCTGAACCGTCTGTTTTCCGAAGCGAGGTCCGCCATGAAACGCATCACCGCCATCATCAAACCGTTCAAGCTCGACGAAGTTCGCGAGGCGCTCGCCGAAGTCGGGCTGACGGGCTTGACGGTCACGGAAGTCAAGGGCTTCGGACGCCAAAAAGGGCACACCGAGCTCTATCGTGGTGCGGAGTACGTGGTGGACTTCCTGCCGAAGGTGAAGATCGAAGTCGTCGTCGCGAACGATCAGACCGATCAGGTCATCGACGCGATCATCGGCGCGGCGCGCACTGGCAAGATCGGCGACGGCAAGATCTTCGTGGCGGACGTCGAGCGCGTGATCCGCATCCGCACCGGCGAGGAGAACGAAGCGGCGGTCTGATCGTCCCACGCATCTCGCCTGCCACGCCCGCTCACCGTAGCGGGCGTTCGTTTTCGACGGCGGCGCATCGCCTGCTGTAACATCGACTGCCTATAATCTTCTTGTAAGGATCAGTCGATGCACCACGCGATCGGCTTCATTCAGGATCTCGCCGTCATCATGGCGATCGCGGGCGTCGTGACGGTGCTGTTTCATCGCCTGCGGCAGCCGGTCGTGCTGGGCTACATCGTGGCGGGCGTCATCATCGGGCCGTACACGCCGCCGTTCCAACTCATCAACGACGAAGCCACCATTCAGACGCTCGGCGAACTGGGCGTCGTGTTCCTGATGTTTTCGCTCGGGCTCGAATTCAGCCTGCGCAAGCTCTTTCGCGTCGGCGCGACGGCGTTCGTCGCGGCGCTGTCCGAGATCGTGCTGATGATCTGGATCGGCTACGAAATCGGCCGCTGGTTCGGCTGGAGCGCGATGGATTCGCTCTTTCTCGGCGCGATGCTCGCCATCTCTTCGACCACGATCATCGTGAAGGCGCTCTCGGAACTCGGGCTGAAAAGCGAGGGCTTCGCGCAACTCGTGTTCGGCATTCTGATCGTCGAGGACATTCTCGCCATCGCGATGCTCGTGCTGCTGTCGGGCATCGCCCAGACGGGTTCGGTGAGCGCAGGCGTGGCAGCCGTGACGCTCGGCAAGCTGCTGCTCTTCATGACGGTGTCGCTCGTGGTCGGCATCGTGGTCGTGCCGCGCGCGCTCGATTACGTGGCGCGTTCAAAAAGCGACGAGGTGCTGCTCGTCACGGTGCTGGGCTTCTGCTTCGGCTTCTGTCTGCTGGTCGTCAAGCTCGATTATTCGATCGCGCTCGGCGCGTTCCTGATCGGCGCGATCATGGCCGAATCGAAGCACCTCGCGCGCATCGAGCATCTGATCGCGCCGGTGCGCGACATGTTCTCCGCGATCTTCTTCGTGACCATCGGGCTCCTGCTGAATCCGTCGGTGCTGGTCGATTACGCGTGGCCGATCGGCGTCATCACGGTGGCGGTGGTGCTCGGCAAGATCGTGTCGTGCGGGCTCGGCAGCTTTCTCGCGGGCAAGGACGGACGCACCGCGATGCGCGTCGGCATGAGCGTCGCGCAGATCGGCGAGTTCTCGTTCATCATCGCGTCGCTCGGGCTGTCGCTGAAAGTGACGAGCAGCTTTCTCTATCCGATCGCGGTGGCCGTCTCCGCGCTGACGACGCTCTCCACGCCGTATCTGATGCGCGCCGCCGATCCGCTCACGCTGCGCCTCGCGCGCGCGATGCCCGCGCCGCTCGCGCACACGTTCGGCGCCTATTCGCAATGGCTCGCGAGCCTCGCGCCGGCCGCCGAGGGCGCGACGCTCGTCGCGATGACGAGGCGTATCGTGCTGCAGATCGCCGTGAATCTGGCGCTCGTCGCGGCGATCTTTCTTGGTGCATCGTATGCGGCGCCGTTTGCGTCGAGCCATCTCGCGCGCTGGCTCGAAACGGACAACGCGCAGCGCGTGGTGCTGTGGAGCGCCGCGCTCGTCATTGCGCTGCCGTTTCTGGTCGCGGTGTATCGCAAGCTGGAATCGCTCGCGCTGCTGCTCGCGGAAGTGAGCGTGCAGCCGGCCAAAGCCGGGCGCTTCACGCACGCCATCCGCTCGGCCGTCTCGGGCCTGATTCCGATTGTCGCGATGTTCGGCGTCTTTCTGCTCGTCGCGGCGCTGTCGGGCGGCATCCTCCCGCCGTTCGGCCTGATGCTCGGCGTGCTGCTGTGCGTGGCGCTCCTTTTGACCGTCTTGTGGCGCTGGTGCGTGAAGATCCACGCGACCCTGCAGATCGCGTTGCGCGAGACGCTGCAGGAACCGCGCGATCACTGAGCACGCTCACTGAGCGCGTGACATCGCTCGCGATAATGTGAGCAAATGTGTGCTGGTTTGCTTCACCGCGTTCGATGGGCGGATAATCGAAGCCTCTCCATTCTCCTAGTGGCGCTTTTGTGCGCCTGACATCGGGATGAGCGAAAAGAACACGTCGAACGACTCGGGCATCACCGGCAACAACGACATTTCCAACACGGCGGCGTCGCGGGGCGCGGACGCATCCGCCGCCGCGCAGGCGAGCGCGCGGGCATCGACGGATACGCCTTCGAGCGCGTCCACCGTCGAGCCCGTGGACCGCAACGCGGCGCGGCGCGAAGAGGCGCAGCAAACCGCCCGCGATGCGCGCGCCCATGTTGCGAGCGCCACCGCCGCGCAGGAAGCCGCGGTTCGCGCGGCAAGTCCCGCAAGTCCGGCGACTGCGGCAAGTCCGGCACGCGCCGAACGTGTCGATGCCAAGACGAGCCTCGCGCAGAACCTCGAAGCCGCGACCGAAGCCGAGGCGCAAAGCACGCAGGCCGAAGCCGTGCTGCAAGCCGAGGCTGCATTAGAGGCCGAGGCGGAAGTCCAGGCCGAAGCCGCGCTCTCGCGGCCCGCCACCGGCCTGCCCCCGGAATTCACCGCCGCGCCGGATTTCGGCAAGTTCAATCCGCCGCCCATTCCGCCGCAGTCCGCCGCCGAGACGACGGCGGCCCAGCCCGCCTATCTGAAGACGTCCGATTCGGCGTGGTCGGTGTTCGGCCGCATCGTCGCGGCGCGGGCGCGGCAGATCTTCGACCGCGCCGGGCAGCGCATCACGCAACGCACGCTGCGCATCGGCGTCTCGGCACGCATCTTTCATCCGGAGCCGGGCGCGAAGGGCTTGCGCGGCAAGACGTTGCAGTATCTCGAGGAATCCATCGCGCACTGGGTCATGTCGCGCGACGTGCTGGTGTTCATGATTCCGACGGTCGGTCATCAGGGCATGCTGCATCCGAGCAATATTCGCCTGCGTGACTACGCGAAACATCTCGACGGCTTGCTGCTGCAAGGCGGCGCGGACGTCTCGCCGCAGTCGTACGAGGAAGTGACCACGCGCCCGGAATGGCCCGGCGACCGCGTGCGCGACATGTACGAACTGGAACTGCTGCACGAGTTCGTCGAATCGGGCAAGCCGGTGCTCGGCGTGTGCCGTGGCTGTCAGCTGATCAACGTGGCGTTCGGCGGGACGCTGTACGGCGACATCGCTACCGACGTCCCGACTGCCGGCATCCACGTCAACGAGCATTACGACCAGCATCGTCACTCCATCCGGTTTCCGGACGGCTCGTCGCTCGTCAACATGTTCCCGAACCAGCGCGAAGCAATCGTCAATTCGATCCACCATCAGGCCGTGCGGACGCTGGGCCGCGATCTGAACATCGAGGCGGTGTCGTCGTCGGACGGGATCATCGAGGCGGTGCGTTATCGCAAGGCGCCGTTCGTGGTGGGCGTGCAGTGGCACCCGGAGTTTCATCGCGCGGGCGGCGACGAACTGCTCGATTGCACGCCGCTTCTCGATACGTTCCTGCGCGTGGCGCGCGAAACGCGGTTCTAGGCGCGCGGGTTCTTCCGTGCAAAAGCACAAGGCCCGCTGCATCGAGCGGGCCTTGTGCTTTTTTGCTTGCGATCAGCGCAGCGGGGTCGGTGGCGCGGACGTCAGACCTGCCTCGGTCGCGCGCTGAAGCTGCTCGACTTGCTGCTGCAGCGCGCGCAGCTTGCGTTCCGCTTCGAGCTTGTCGGTTTGCAATGCGGCGGATTCCGCTTGCAGCTTCTGCTGACGCTCCGACACCTGCGAATCCTGCTGCTGCGCGAGCGCGAGATCCGCGGACAAGCGGCTCGCCCGGTTCGACGACACCGCGATCACGCGTTCGAGCAGCGCCGTCTGCGCCTGCAACTGCGCGCGGCGAATTTCGCCGTCCGCGAGTTCGTAGCTCTTGCGCGCGAACTGCGCGTAGAGCGCTTCGGCGCGGCTGGCGTCTTGTGTCTTGACCACGCGCCACAACTGCGTTTCCTGCTGAAGCGCGACGTAATAGACCATGTCCTTCGGCAGAAAGTAGAGCTTCGCGCCGTAGCTCGCGTTACGCGTGGCGCGCAGTTCCGTGACGCTGCCCGCCTGCACGAGCTCCTGCAATTCGGCCAGGTTGCCGGCGGTGGGCGCGGAGCCGTCCGCTTTCACGTTCGACAAGTCCTCGGCGGGCAGTTGCGCGAGCGACGCTTGCGCGGCGTTTGCGACGGGCGCGGCGAATGCGCTGGCGAATGCGCCGAGGACGGACAGAGCGACAGCGAGCGTCGCGGTACGGATAAAACGTGAGTGCTTCATGTTGGCGTGATGCCGATAAGGTTGGCGGGCGGCGCGGGCCGTCCTGGCTAGTTCGAGGGCGCGTCGGCCGAACGGTGGTCCGCTCGCGACACGGCGTTGCTGTCGAGCGTCGGCGAGTGCTGAAGCACGGCGTAGAGCGCCTCGACGTTCATCGCGTTCGTCACGTTCGTCGCGCTGGCGGATGCGTTGTGGCGCGGCTCGCCGGCTCGCGCAATGGTCTGTCTGCCGTGCGCCGTCGCAATGTGGGATGCACGCTTGCCCTGCGCCGCCGACGCCGCCGACGCCGCCACGCGCGTGTGCGCTTGCCGGCGCGACGCCTTGACCGGCGACGTCGAAGCGGTGCGCGCGACGCTGCGCCACTTCATGCCCGCGTGGCGGACGCCGACATGGGTCGCGACCGGTGGCGCGGCGCTGTTATCCACGTGCGATGCCGCCTGAACCGCGCTCGCCGGCGCCGGTTCCGCGGCAACGACTTTGGCTTCGACGCCTGAAGCCGCGTGCGCGACGATGCGCGTCGTTTCGACCATTGCGGGCGGCGTCGATTGAACCGGAGCCGCCGATGAGAGGGCCGCCGGTTCGTCGCTTGCCGGACGGTGCTGGTAGCCGAAGAGCAGCCACGCGATCAACGCGGCGCACGCAATGGCGATGGCCGTGCGAAGCGGCTTGTGCGAAGCGCCTGCGCGGCTTTGCTCGGAGACCGGCGCGCTGACCGCGATCGGAATGGGCGCCGCGCCGGCTGGCGTTTCCTTGCGATGCGCCGCCGACGGTTCGGCCGCCTGCATCAGCTGCAGCATCTTCCGGCGAATCTGGTCCTCCGAGAACACGCCCCACAGGCTCGCCGCGCGATACGGCGAACTCGCGTCCGACAGACGCGCTGCTTCGACGTAAGCGGTCTCGAAGCGCGCCGCGCTGATCGGAACTTCGGAGTCCGAGCGAACGGGGCGCGTAGGCGCGGGCGACCACTCGCGACCGAACGTCAGCGACGGATCGGCGAGGGGGCGCAGCGGCGGCAGGCCCAGCTTGCCTTCGATGGCGATCAGAGGTTCGGTCATGGAGATTCCAGAAGCATGGGGCAGCATGGGGCATGCACGCGGGACCGGGCCGCGTCCAGGCCCGGAGTGCGTCGCGCCCGGCGATGGACGGGGCTTCGGACGCGTCCTGCGGCAAAGCCGAAGTTGACCCGCGATCATACGAAACGCCCGCGCACCACGCGACAGGATTACTCCGAAAGACGAATTTTTATAGGACCGCTGATTGACGAATGCAGGTGGCTGTGGTTGCGAGTCGTCAGGCAAATGCGCGAACGTAACGAAGACAGACGACATCGACGCCGCCCAGCTTGTCCTCTTCGCGTGCTGAGCGCGTCCAGCCGCGCGATTCGTAGAAGCCGATGGCCGCCGTGTTGGCTTCGAGCACCGACAGATGCAATTGACGCGCGCCGCGCGCTCGCGCCCACGCGGCGGCGGCATCGAGCAGGACGCTGCCCACGCCGCAGCCGCGAAACGCCGGCAACGCGTGCAGATTGTCGATCAGCGCGCTGCCGGTTTCATCCGGCGTTTCGACGCATACGAAGCCGGCAGGCTCGCCACCCGACTCGGCGATCAGCACGCACCCCGCGCCGCTCACGATGTCCTTCATGCGCGTTTGCCAGTGTTCCGCTCGTTCAAGAGGCAACGCTTCGTCGAGGTAAGCGTCCGGAAGCATGCCGCGATACGACGACGCCCAGCTTCGCGTATGCATCGATGCAATCAACTCCGTATCGTCGACGCCCGCTTCACGCAGGCTCAATTGAGTGGGTGTAGGCATATAGTCGGCAAACAGTAAGGCTAAATTAATGATAGTAGACGGAAATTGCGCGAACTTCGTGCAGCAACGCATGTGCAGGCGTTAAGATCCCACTAGACCCACGCTTACAAATAATGTAACGGGTTAACCCTAAGAAATCGGGACTCGCGGCCTCGCGCCGTGCGCTCGCCAAGATTCGAGAAAGTTCATGTCCACGACCCACGTTGCACCCGCCAATGAATCGAAGTTCAAGACGGTTTTTCGCGTCGTCAGCGGAAACTTCCTTGAGATGTACGACTTCATGGTTTATGGCTATTACGCCTCGGCCATCGCCAAGACGTACTTCCCGAGCGGCAGCGATTTCGCTTCGCTCATGCTCGCATTGTCCGTCTTCGGCGCGGGCTTTTTGATGCGCCCGGTCGGCGCCATCGTGCTCGGCGCGTACATCGACCATCACGGCCGGCGCAAGGGCCTCATTCTCACGCTCACGTTGATGGCGATCGGCACCGCGTGCGTCGCGCTCGTGCCGGGCTACGCGACCATCGGCGCGCTCGCGCCGATCGTCGTGCTCGGCGGGCGGCTGCTGCAAGGCTTCTCGGCGGGCGTCGAACTGGGCGGCGTGTCGGTGTATTTGTCCGAAATCGCGACCAAGGGCAACAAGGGATTCTATTGCTCGTGGCAGTCCGGCAGCCAGCAGGTGGCGGTCGTGTTCGCGGCGCTCATCGGCGTCATCATGAACCGCGCGCTGCCGCCGGAGCAAATGGGCGCGTGGGGCTGGCGCGTGCCGTTCCTGATCGGCTGCCTGATCGTGCCGTTCCTCTTCATCATCCGCCGCTCGCTGCGTGAGACGGACGAGTTCCTCGCGAGAAAGCATCGCCCGGACATGGGCCAGATCGCGCGCTCGATCTTGCAGAACTGGCCGATCGTCATCGCCGGCATGGGCATGGTCATCATGACGACGGTGTCGTTCTACATGATCACCGCGTACACGCCGACCTTCGGCAAGGAAGTGCTGAAGCTGTCGGCCATCGACGCGCTCGTCGTCACGGTTTGCGTCGGTCTCTCGAACCTCGTGTGGCTGCCGGTGATGGGCGCGTTGTCCGACCGCATCGGCCGCCGTCCGGTGCTGCTCTTCTTCACCATCGCGACGATTCTCACGTCGTATCCGGCGGTGCAGTGGCTGGTCGCGGACCCGTCGTTCGCGCGCCTTCTGATGGTCGAACTGTGGCTCTCGTTCCTGTACGGCAGCTATAACGGCGCGATGGTCGTGGCGCTCACCGAAGTGATGCCGGTCGAAGTGCGCACCACCGGCTTCTCGATGGCCTACAGCCTCGCGACGACCATCGGCGGCTTCACGCCCGCCATCTCGACGTATCTGATCCACGCGACCGGCAACAAGGCCGCGCCGGGCCTGTGGATGGGTCTCGCCGCCGTGTGCGGACTGATCGCGACGCTCGTGCTGTATCGCTCGTCCGAGGCGCGCAACCAGTACAAGACCGCCTGAGTTCGTCGCGAACCTTCTGCGTAGAACGCCTCGCGTCCATGTGACGCGAGGCGTTTTTTACTGGCGCGACGGAAATCAGCCGCGCAATGCGGCCGCGACTTGTGCGACCACGCCGTGCCAGTCGCCGGGCGCGCGCTGCCGCACGAGTCGCGCGTTCGGATACCACGCGCTGCGCTCGTCATCGACGCCCCAGCGCCAGTCGGCCGCGAACGGCAGCATCACCCAGACCGGTTTGCCGAGCGCGCCCGCCAGATGCGCGACCGATGTATCGACGCTCACGACCGCGTCGAGCCGGTCGACGATCGCGCCGGTATCCGCGAAGTTTTCGAGCCTTCCTTCGAAGCGATGTATCGACTTGGCCTGCGGATGCGCGAGCAGCACCGCGCGTTCATCTTCGGTGAGAAACGGCTGAAGCACGATCCAGTCGATGCCTTCCAGCGCGAAGAGCGGCGCGAGCGCCTCGACGGGCGCCGAGCGCGTCTCGCCGGGCTGCAACCGCCCGGACCACGCGATGCCGATCTTGCGCTTCGCCTGACCGCCCAGCGAGCCGCGCCATTTGCGGCGGTAATCGGCGGGCACGACGAGATACGGCGTGCGCGCGGGAAGCGCGTCCGGCGACGTGACGCCGAGCGCGAGCGGCAGGCTCAGGAGCGGGCAGAACGCGTCGGCGGTTGCGAGGGGAGCATCCGCGCGGCTTCTCAGTTCGATGCGCGCCGCATGCGCGGCCGGTGCCAGCAGCGGCACGAGCGCGGGCTGCACTTCCAGCACCAGCTTGCCGACGCGCTTTGCCGCATACGCCGCGAAGCGCACGAACTGCAGCGTGTCGCCGAAGCCTTGCTCCGCGCGCACGAGCAGCGTGCGGCCGGGCAGCGGTTCGCCCCGCCAGCGCGGCAGCGGCGGCGCGTTTTCGCTGCCGGGCGTCTTCAGGCGCCATTCGTATTCGGGCAGGCCGCGTTCGTAGTCGCCGGTGGCAAGGAGCGCGAGTCCGCGATTCAGATGCGCCGCGGGCATCTCGGCATCGAGCCGCAACGCCTGATCGAACGCGCGGATCGCGGCGGCGTGCGCGGCGAGCGCGAGATGCGAATTGCCAAGACACAGCCACGCGACCGCGTATTTCGGATCAAGGCCGACGGCGCGCTCGTAACACTGCACGGCTTCGTCGTGACGGTTCAGCTTGGCGAGCGCGTGTCCGAGCCCGAAGTGCCCCGGCGCGAAGCGCGGCTGCAGGCGCACCGTCTTCTCTAGCGAGGGCAGCGCTTCTTCGGGATGGCCGCGCGAATCCAGCAGATTGCCGAGATTGAAATGCGCGGCGACGTAGTCCGGCTCGGCGTCGATGGCCGCGCGAAAGTGCGCGATCGCGCCGAGCGGATCGCCGAGCGCGTTCAGCGCCATGCCGAGGTTGTTGTGCGCGCCGGCGTGTCGCGGCCGCAGGGCGAGCGCGCGGCGAAACGCGCGCGCGGCGTCCTCGTGGCGCGACAGCGACGCCAGCGCGTTGCCGAAGTTGTTCCACGCGGCCGGATCGTTCGGTTGCGCGCGCAGCGCCTTTTCGAAGGCATCGGCGGCGTCTTCGTGGCGACCGAGCGCCGTGTACGCGTTGCCGAGGTTGTACTGCGCGAGCGGGAAACCGGGCGCGAGCGTGAGCGCATTGCGAAAGCGTTCGATAGCGTCGTCCAGACGCCCGAGCGCCTTCAGCGCGTTGCCGAGATTGAGCTGCAGGGCGGCGTCCGTCGGGCGCAGATCGACGGCGCGCGCGACGAGCGCCGCAGCTTCTTCGTGCTGTCCCTGTTGATGACGCAGCACGCCGAGATAGTGCAGTGCTTCGACGTGGGAGGGTTCGGCGGCGAGCGCGGCTTGATAGTCGCGTTCCGCTTCGGTCAGGCGGCCGTCACGATGGGCCGCGAAGCCGCGGGCGAATACGGTGTCCATGACGAAGAAATTTTGCAAACCCCGCATTTTCCCACACTGGAAAGGCCCGCTCCGGATTCTTCTGTTGACATGTTGCGACAATGGTAACTAACATGTGAACACCTATTCATATGTTGATGACTCCGTTGGCCTCGTCTCCATTCGCGCTCGGCGGCGCGACTTCCGATGATCGCGTCGTTCCGCTCGCCGACCTGTTCCGTCTGCTCGGCGACCCGACGCGCCTGCGCATCGTGCTGGCGTGCGTCGAGCAGAAGCGCGCGGTCGGCTCCATTGCCGAATCGCTCGGCCTGTCGGGGTCGCTCGTGAGCCACCATTTGCGTTTGTTGCGCGCGGCGCGGATCGTGCGAGCGGAGCGGCAGGGCAAGCAGGTGTTCTACGTGGCCGCGGACCGCCACATCAGCGGCATGCTGGCGGAACTGCTGGAACACGTCGCCGAGCCGCAGTCCGACGCAACCGACATCAACTGACACCGACTCGAACACCGTCACGCTCATGAGCACGCATACGCATCACGAACACGATCACCACGATCACCACGATCACCACGCGCACGACCATCACGCCGCGCACGAAGGCCACAGCCACGGGGCGGGCGGGCATCATCATCACCATCACGCGCCGCAGGCCGGGCAAGGGCGCACGTTCGCGCTCGCGGTCGGGCTAAACGTGCTGATCGTCGTCGTGCAGGCGGTGTACGGTCTGCTCGCGCATTCGACCGCGCTGCTCGCCGACGCCGGCCACAATCTCTCCGACGTGCTCGGTTTGCTGCTCGCGTGGGGCGCGGTATGGCTCGGCACGCGCCGGCCGAGCGCGCGCTACACGTTCGGGCTCGGCAGCTCGTCGATTCTGGCTTCGCTCGCCAATGCCGCGCTGCTCTTGCTCGCGTGCGGCGCGATCATCCTCGAAGCCGTTCAGCGCCTCCTGAACCCGGCGCCCGTGGCGGGACTGGACGTGTTCATCGTCGCGATGGTCGGGCTCGTCGTGAACGGCTTCTCCGCGTGGCTCTTCATGCGCGGCAGCAAGGAAGACCTGAACGTGCGCGGCGCGTTCATGCACATGGCCGCCGATGCCGCCATTTCCGCCGCCGTCGCCGTGAGCGGGCTCGTCATCCTCTACACGGGATGGAACTGGCTCGACCCGGTGATGAGCATCATCGTGGTGGCCGTTATTTTGTACGGCACCTGGGGCCTCGGCCGGGACGCGATGCGTCTCGCGCTCGCCGCGGTGCCGCCCGGCGTCGACACGGCGCGCATTCGCGGCTATCTGTCGGGGCTGCCGGGCGTGCGCGGCGTGCACGATCTGCACGTCTGGGCGCTCTCGACCACGGAGAACGCGCTGACCGTGCACCTCGTCATGCCGCAGGGCCATCCGGGCGATGCCTTCTTGCAGGGCGTCGTCGCGACCTTGCGGCGCGATCACGCGATGCATCACACCACCGTGCAGGTGGACGTCACGGACAGCGCTTCCGAGTGCGTCTTGCAACACCGCTGAACTGTCGGAGCGAACCGCCGCAGGCAACCCGGCGTACACTAGCCGGAGACAAAAACCCGCTAAAAACCTGCCGGAGATTCCGTGCATGTTCACGCGCAAGCCGAATCCGAACGACATGCTCGACGTCGCGCCGGTGTTGATCGTCGGCGCCGGACCCACGGGCCTCGCCGCCGCGATGAGCCTCTCGCGCGCCCACGTTCCCGT
The DNA here is from genome assembly GCF_022879575.1 of Caballeronia sp. SL2Y3. Lineage (NCBI taxonomy): Bacteria > Pseudomonadati > Pseudomonadota > Betaproteobacteria > Burkholderiales > Burkholderiaceae > Caballeronia > Caballeronia sp. SL2Y3. The sequence goes on along the minus strand of NZ_CP084260.1, from coordinate 2,014,547 downwards.
GCGCCTCGTCGACCAGGCGCCGCAGCCTTCGCCGTATTCGCGCGCCATCGGCATTCAGGCGCGCACGCTCGAACTCTTCGAGCAGCATCGCACGGTGGAGCCGTTTCTCGAACTCGGGCATCGGGCGCGCGTCGCCAATCTCTATTCCAACGGCCAGCGCCTCGCGCGTCTCGACTTCGATCCGCTGCAAACGCGCTATCCGTATCTGCTCTTTCTGCCGCAATGCGAGACTGAGCGGCTGCTCGCCGAGCATCTTGCCGAGTCGGGCGTGAAGGTCGAGCGCGGCGTGGCGCTGACCGATTTCACGCAGGGCTCGGCGGGCATTCAGGCGACGCTGCGGCATCCCGGCGGACGCGAAGAAACGCTGCGCCCGTCGTACATGATCGCGGCGGACGGCGCGCATAGCATCGTACGGCACAGGCTCGATATCGGCTTCGAGGGCAAGACCTTCGACCAGACGTTCCTGCTCGCCGACGTTCAGGCCGATTACGACTGGCCCGACGACGAATTCCACATCTTTGCGTCACAAGAAGGGCTGGCCGCGCTCTTTCCGATGGGCGGCGGCCGCGCCCGTCTCATCGGCGATCTCGCGACGCACGCGACGCAAGCGACCCACGAGCCAACTCCCGCCGACGCGCCGAAGAGCGGTCCCGATCTCGACGAATGCCGCGCGCTCGTCGAGCGGCGCGTGCATCATCGCGTGAAGCTGTGGGACCTCGCGTGGTCGTCGTATTTCCGCGTGAACAGCCGCATGGTGGACCGCCTGCGCGTGCAACGCATCTTCCTCGCGGGCGATGCCGCGCACGTGCACAGCCCCGCCGGCGCGCAGGGCATGAACACGGGCATTCAGGAAGCGTTCAACATCGGCTGGAAGATTGCGCGCCTGCTCGCGGGCGGCGCGTCGGACCGCCTGCTCGACACGTACTACACGGAGCGGCATCCGATTGAACGCGACGTGCTGCGTCAGACGAGCATGCTCACGCAATTGGCGGAAGCCGGACACGGCCCGATGAAGCTGATGCGCGAGCACGTGATGCCCGCGCTCGCGGCTATCGGCCCGCTGCGCGACGCGATGCGCCGCACGGTAAGCGAACTGTCGATCAACTATCGCAAGAGCCCGCTCACGCTCGAACGGGTGCTGGATGGCGGACCGCGCGCCGGTGAACGCGCGCCGGATGCGCGCGTGCATGTCGTCGATGGCCCGCTCGGGCGTCTGCCGGGCGTCGGCTGTCTGTACGATCTGCACGATCCCGGTTGCTTCTCGCTCTTTCTGCTCGTCGATCCGACGGGCGAGGACGACATCGCGCTCGCGCCCGCGACCCTCACTGCGGCCCACGCGATGCGCGACAGCAATCTGGACGGCCTCGTGCAGTCAATCGAAGCGATTTTCTCGGACGCGGTGCGCATCTGGCGCATCACGGATACGAGCGGCGACGACGCGCAATCGCTCACCGATCAGTACGGCCGCACGCGCCCGGCGTTCTACCTCGTGCGGCCGGACGGCTATATCGCGGCGCGCGGGCGCGTGCCGGCGGATACGCAGGCGCTGTTGCGTCACTGCGAAACGTGGTTCGGCGCCGAACGTCCGGAAAGCGGCAAGCGCGCGGCGGGCGAGGACGCCGAAGACTGAGCGGTGAGCGGCAAAAGAAAACGCCCCGATACTGCCGGGGCGCAATGGGCACTACAGAGAGCCCGAATATCTCGAAGCGCGGTGTCAGGCGGTCGCCGCCTTCGGCTGCAGATCCGCCTTGTGGAGCGTGAGCGCCTCGCGCAGGATCGGCTCCATCGAGGCGCTTGCCTCCGGGTTATCCAGCGCGGTCAGAATCGCCACGCGCATGCGCGGTTCCCAGAAGCGGCGGATATGATCCGCCACGCCATCGACGGCTTCGGCATGATCCGGCATCGAATCGAAAAACTCGCCGATGCGGTTCGCCATCTCGATCAGATTATCCACGTCCATGTGTCATTTCCCTGAAGTGGTCGCGAGGCTGCGCATGTTGAGCAGTTCGAGCTGCTGCGTGCTGAAGCGCGAGTAGTCCTTCTGCCATTGCGACGGCTGCTCCACCGGCAACACCTGCACCGCCGTGACCTTGTACTCCGGGCAATTGGTCGCCCAGTCGGACGAATCGGTGGTGATGACGTTCGCGCCCGATTCCGGGAAGTGGAACGTCGTATAGACGACGCCCGGCTGCATGCGGTCGGTGATCTTCGCGCGCAGCACGGTCTGCCCGGCGCGGGATTCGATGCCGACCCAGTCGCCCGTCTTGATGCCGCGGTCCTCGGCGTCGTGCGGGTGAATCTCCAGGCGGTCCTCGTCGTGCCAGCGCGAATTTTCGGTGCGCCGCGTCTGCGCGCCGACGTTGTACTGCGACAGAATGCGCCCCGTCGTCAGCAGAAGCGGGTACTTGCGCGTGACCTTCTCCGGCGTCGGCACGAACTTCGTGATGACGAAGCGTCCCTTGCCGCGCACGAACTCGTCGATATGCATCGTCGGCGTGCCGTCGGGCGCCTTCTCGTTGCACGGCCACTGGATGCTGCCCATCTCGTCGAGCTTCTCGTACGAGACGCCGTGGAAGGTCGGCGTGAGGCGCGCGATCTCGTCCATGATTTCGGACGGATGCGTGTAGTTCATCTCGTAGCCGAGCGCGCGGGAAAGCAGGATCGTCACTTCCCAGTCCGAGTAGCCCGCGAGCGGCGGCATGACCTTGCGCACGCGTGAGATGCGGCGTTCGGCGTTGGTGAAAGTGCCGTCCTTTTCGAGGAAGGTCGAGCCCGGCAAGAGCACGTGCGCGTACTTCGCGGTCTCGTTCAGGAAGATGTCCTGCACGACGATGCATTCCATCGCCGACAGGGCGCCCGCGACATGCTGCGTGTTCGGATCCGACTGAACGATGTCCTCGCCCTGGCAATAGAGCCCCATGAACGTGCCGTGCGTGGCGGCATCGAACATGTTCGGGATGCGCAGGCCGGGCTCCGGTTGCAGCGTCACGTTCCACGCTTCTTCGAAGAGCGCGCGCGTCGCGGCATCGCCGATATGGCGATAGCCCGGCAACTCGTGCGGGAACGAGCCCATGTCGCACGAGCCCTGCACGTTGTTCTGGCCGCGCAGCGGATTCACGCCGACGCCTTCGCGGCCGACATTGGCCGTCGCCATCGCGAGGTTCGCGATGCCCATCACGGTGGTCGAACCTTGCGCGTGCTCCGTCACGCCGAGCCCGTAGTAGATCGCCGCGTTGCCGCCGGTCGCGTAGATACGCGCGGCTTCGCGGACTTGCTGCGCGGGGACGCCCGTGACCGCTTCCGTCGCCTCGGGCGAGTTTTCTTCGAGCGCGACGAAATCGCGCCATTGCTGGAACGCGCGCGGCTCGCAGCGTTGCGCAATGAATGCTTCGTCGAGCAAGCCTTCGGTGACGATCACATGCGCGAGCGCGTTGACCATCGCGACGTTCGTTCCCGGCCGCAGCGCCAGATGGTGCGACGCCTTCACGTGCGGCGTATCGACGATATCGATGCGGCGCGGATCGATCACGATCAGCGTCGCGCCCTCGCGCACGCGGCGCTTCAGGCGCGAGGCGAAGACCGGATGGCCATCGGTCGGGTTCGCGCCCATCACCACGATCACGTCCGACTTTTCGATGGACGCGAACGTCTGCGTGCCCGCGGATTCGCCGAGCGTCGTCTTCAGACCGTAGCCGGTCGGCGAATGGCAGACGCGCGCGCAGGTATCGACGTTGTTGTTGCCGAACGCGGCGCGCACGAGCTTCTGCACGAGATACGTCTCTTCGTTCGTGCAGCGCGACGATGTGATGCCGCCGATCGAATCGCGCCCGTACTTGTCCTGAATGCGGCGGAATTCGCTCGCCGCATAGCTGATCGCTTCGTCCCACGACACTTCGCGCCACGGATCGGTGATCTTCGCGCGAATCATCGGCTTCGTGATGCGGTCCTTGTGCGTCGCATAGCCCCATGCGAAGCGGCCCTTGACGCACGCATGGCCTTCGTTCGCCTGGCCGTTCTTGTTCGGCGTCATGCGCACGACGGTGTTGCCCTTCATCTCCGCCTTGAGCGAACAGCCGACGCCGCAGTACGCGCAGGTCGTCACGACAGAATGCTCCGCCTGGCCGAGCATGATGACGCTCTTCTCTTGCAGCGTCGCGGTCGGGCACGCGGCGACGCACGCGCCGCACGACACGCATTCCGATTCCATGAACGGCACGTTCTCGCTTGCCGCCACGCGCGATTCGAAACCGCGTCCGGCGATGGTCAGCGCGAACGTGCCTTGCGTTTCCTCGCACGCGCGCACGCAGCGATTGCAGACGATGCACTTCGACGGATCGTAGGTGAAGTACGGATTCGACTCGTCCTTCTTGTCCTTCAGATGGTTCGCGCCTTCGTAGCCGTAGCGCACTTCGCGCAGGCCGACCACGCCCGCCATGTCCTGCAATTCGCAGTCGCCGTTGGCGGGGCAGGTGAGGCAATCGAGCGGGTGATCGGAGATGTAAAGCTCCATCACGTTACGCCGCAGCAATTGCAGCTTGTCGCTTTGCGTGCGCACTTTCATGCCCGCTTCGACGGGCGTCGTGCAGGACGCCGGATAACCGCGCTTGCCTTCGATCTCCACGAGGCACAGACGGCACGAGCCCCACGGTTCCAGCGAATCGGTGGCGCAGAGCTTCGGCACGTTGACGCCCGCTTCGATCGCGGCGCGCATCACTGACGTGCCCGCGGGCACCGTGACCGACTGGCCGTCGATGTCGAGCGTCACGTCGATGTCGGCATGGCGCAGCGGCGTGCCGTAGTCGGTCTCGTCGAACGGATCGCGGCGTTGCACCGATGCCGCGCTCTTGCACGCGCAATTGCCCGAACCGCAGCCGTTGATGGTGTTGGACATGTTCTGTGTCTCCGTACTTTTATGCCGCTTATGCCGCTTTCCGTGCAGGCGTGCGGGGCAGGCCGAAGTCTTCGGGGAAATGATCGAGCGCGGAGAGCACCGGGAACGGCGTCATGCCGCCCATCGCGCAGAGCGAGCCGCCGATCATGGTGTCGCACAGTTCGCGCAACAGCGTGATCTGCCTGACCGACGTATCGCCTTCGCGGATCTTCGCGATGACTTCCTCGCCGCGCGTCGAACCGATGCGGCAGGGCGTGCACTTGCCGCACGATTCGATCGCGCAGAAGCGCATCGCGTATTGCGCGAGCTCGGCGAGATTCGAGGTGTCGTCGTGAATCACGAGGCCGCCGTGGCCGACCACCGCGCCGACCTTCGCATACTCTTCGTAGTCGAGCGGAATGTCCCACTGGCTTTCCGGCAGATACGTGCCGAGCGGGCCGCCCACTTGCACCGCGCGCGCCGGCCGGCCGCTCGCCGTCCCGCCGCCGAAATCGCGGATGAGTTCGCGCAGCGTCACGCCGAACGCGAGTTCGACGAGCCCGCCTTGCTTCACGTTGCCCGCGAGCTGGAAGGGCAGCGTGCCGCGCGAGCGGCCCATGCCGTAGTCGCGATAGAACGCCGCGCCCTTCGCGAAGATGATCGGCACGGTCGCGAGCGTAATCACGTTGTTGATGACGGTCGGCTTGCCGTACAACCCGGTGAGCGCCGGCACCGGCGGCTTCGCGCGCACGATGCCGCGCTTGCCTTCGAGCGATTCGAGCAGCGCCGTTTCCTCGCCGCAGACATACGAGCCCGCGCCCTTGGCCACGTAAAGCTCGAACGCGTGCGACGTGCCGAGCACGCTCGCGCCGAGCCATCCGGCTTCGCGCGCGTGGTCGATCGCGCGATTGAGCGTCGCGATCGAATGCGGATACTCGCTGCGGACGTAGATATAACCTTTGGTCGCGCCGGTCGCGACGCCCGCGATAATCATGCCTTCGATCAGCATGTACGGATCGCTTTCCATCACGAGCCGGTCGGAGAACGTGCCGGAGTCGCCTTCGTCCGCATTGCAGACGATGTACTTCTGGTCCGCCAGCGCCGCGCGCACCGTCTTCCACTTGATGCCGGCCGGGAACGCCGCGCCGCCGCGCCCGCGCAGGCCGGAATCGACGAGCGCCTCGCAGACCGCGTCGCCGTTCATCTCGAGCACGTTGCGCAGACCTTGCAGGCCGCCGAGCGACACGTAGTCGTCGATCGAGACCGGGTCCGTGATGCCGATGCGCGCGAACGTGAGCCGCTGCTGCTTCTTCAAATACGGAATCTCGTCGACGATGCCGACGTTCGTCTCGTGCGCGCCGCCTCCGTGGAAGCCTGCATCGAATAGGGCGGCGATCTCGTCTTCTTCGACGTTCGCGTAGCCGATGCGCCCTTGCGCCGTCTCCACTTCGACGAGCGGTTCCAGATACAAGAGCCCGCGCGAGCCGTTGCGCACGATCTGCACGTCGATGCCGCGTTGTGCTGCTTCGCTCGCAATCGCCTTCGCGATGCGATCGGCGCCGAGCGCGAGCGCCGACGAGTCGCAGGGAACGTAGATGCGCGTCATGCCGTCACCTCGCTGCTTTGCTTCGCCGCGTCGTACAGGCGATCGAATTTTTGCGGCGTCACCTTCGCGTAAAGCTCGCCGTTGATGGTCATGGCGGGCGAGAGCGCGCACTGGCCGAGGCAATACACGGATTCGAGTTCCGTGTCCTCTGCATGGCCGCTGTCGAAACGACAGCCGGTGTGCCCTTCGATGTGATCCTTCAGCGCCTCCGTCCCCATGCTGCGGCATGCTTCCGCGCGGCATAGCTGCACGGTCACGCGCGCGGGCGGCGCGGAACGGAAGTGATGGTAATAGGTGATCGTGCCATGCACTTCGGCGCGCGAAAGCGATAAGGTGCGAGCGAGCGGCGCGACGACTTCGGCCGGCACGAAGCCGGTTTCGTCCTGAATGGCGTGCAGGATCGTCATCAATGTCGCGCCTTGCACGGCGTGACGGCGCACGAGTTCGTCTGCTTCGGCGGCGGACAGCTGCGGTTGCGTCATGGGGCTCCTCCAAGGTCTCGGCATATGTTTTATCGGTGCATATATCAGTCGTATAATCGGGGCGCCGAGCCCGTGAAAGAACAATAGGCGTCGTGATATATCTTGGCAATAGGAAAGGACAATACATATGGTCGACGTCGAATGCCGCGCCGAACTCATCCTGCGCGACCCCGATGGCCGCGAAACCAGTCTCAGCGCGGTTGTCCCGCTTTTGCAGCTCGTGGCGCAGACGGGCAGCATCGCCAACGCAGCGAGCGCTAAGGGTTTGTCCTATCGCCATGCGTGGGGTCTGCTGCGTGAAATCGAGGCGCGGCTGGGCGGCGCGCTCGTCACGAAATCACGCGGGCGCGGATCGGTGCTGTCGGAACTCGGCGAGTCGGTGCTGCGTGCGCAGCGCCTTTGCGGCGATCGCCTCGAAGCGCCGTTGCAGGCAGTCGCCACCGATGTCGCCGACGAACTGAATCGCCGGCTCGCGGGCGAAGTATCGAACCTGCGCATTCACGCATCGCACGGCTACGCGGTCGCCACGCTCGTTCGCGCGCTCGGCGAACGGCGTGTGCCGGTGGACATCAAGTACCGCGAGAGCGCGGAAGCGGTGAGGGCGCTCGCGCGCAGCGAATGCGAGCTCGCCGGTTTCCACTTGCCTATAGGCAAGTTCCGCTCGACGTGCGCGGAAATCTATCGACCGTATCTCGATCCGAAGAAGCATCAGCTGATTCGCCTGACGCGGCGCACGCAGGGACTTTTTCTGCCGAAGGGCAACCCGAAGCAGATCAGCGGCTTGCGCGATCTGGCGCGCAACGACGTGCGTTTCGTGAACCGGCAGCCGGGGTCGGGCACGCGCATGCTGCTCGACCTGTCGCTGCGCGGCGTGGGCGTCGATCCGGACGAAATCAATGGTTACGCGTCGACGGAGCTCACGCATTCGGCCATCGCGGCGTTCGTCGCGAGCGGCATGGCCGACCTGGGCTTCGGCGTGCAGCCTGCGGCGCAGCACTTCGGGCTCGATTTCATTCCGGTCATCGACGAGGACTATTTCTTCGCCTGCGAGCGCGCACGGCTCGCCGAAGCGCGGCTCGTGAGCGTGCTCGGCGTGCTGCGCAGCGCGGCGTTCAACGAAAGCGTCGCGCACCTGGACGGCTACGATCCGCAACGCTGCGGGACGCTCTTGGAAGTCGAGGAGGGGCTTCACGGCTGAGTGAGCGAGCTTAGTCAGCGGGCCGACTGAGCGCCGACGCGCGAAACGGACGGTAAGACGAATCTCTCCCGTCGAAACCGCCGGCTTGAGCGAATTGCGTTAACCTAGCGGCTTCGGTTTTTCGTTTCAGCGTTTTCTTCTCGTTCCAGACGCGCCTTCGACGCGCGAAAATCGCCATGAAATTCACGTTGCTCGCTTCACTGTCCGCCGCGCTCGTCGCCGGCGCCGTTTATCTCGCTCCCGCCGCGTTCGCGCAGAATTCGCCCGGCATTCCTGGCGGCGTGTTGCAGGACAACTTCCGCATCAACGAGCATCCGCAGATGCCGTTCGCCGCCTCGGCGCCTTCCGACAAATATCAGCGCGGCACGTCCGCGATGCGCCGCCGCGGCGACAACGGCGACCCCGACGGCTGCAACCTCAAGTGCCCGAAAGACGGCAGCAATTGAAGCCGCATTAAGGCCGGATCAAAGCCGGATCAAAGCCGGACGAATCGCGGCGCGTGCAATGCGCGCCGTCAGCGTGTCTTTCCTTCCATCGCTTTTCCGTTGTATCGCTTCGCGCCATGTGCGCGCCGCCTCATACGGCAGCCATTGAATTCCGCAGCGACCGAAAAACACTACGAGATGGCCGACGTGCCATGCGAGCCAAGGAGTACCTTGATCGACGTGTCATCGAGCGATAGTTCGATGCGCACGGCCGTTTTTTCTCCGATCTAAAAACCATAAAAACAGGAAGTGCTCGGCTGCACGAACCACGCGAGACAGCGTGGGCAAGCGGCGACGGACGCCACGCAACCGTGGGCAGACGTGGCCCCGAACGCACTTCGGACCACCGAGGGACTGCACGCATGCGAATTCTCCAGGTCATACTGGCGCCTCGCCTTTCGGGGGCGGAAGTTCTCGCCAAGGGCGTCGCGATCGGTCATCAGCGCGCGGGACACAGCGTCTCGATCGCCTCGCTGATGCCCGAGCACGACGACTTCCGACACATCAGCGCAGAGTTGCGCGCGCACGGCGTTTCGTGCGTTTTCCCGGCGAAGAATCCGACGAAGCTGGGCCGGCTGCTGTTTCTGCATCGCGCGATCCGGTCGTTCAAGCCCGACATCATCTTCGCGCACGCGACCATTCCGGCGCTTTACGTGCGCGCGTTGCCGACGCGCGTGCCGATCGTCTGGGTCATGCACTCGGGCGCGAACGACTTCGCCAATGCCGCGCTGATGCGCGCCGAGCGCCTGCTGTCGAATCGCGCGAAGGCGGTGATCGGCGTATCGCAGAAGAACATCGACGACTACGTGAAGGAAGTCGGCCTGCATCCGTCGATGATCGTGGTGCCGAACGGCGTCGATGTCTCGCGCTTCGCCGACGATGCCGGGCCGCGCGTGCCCGTCGCGCACAAGCAGATCGTGCAGGTCGGCCGCTATATCCCCGAGAAGAATCAGTTGCAGACGGTCGAAGCCTTCGCGCACGTGGCCTGCGCCGATCGCGATGCGCGGCTTCTGTTGTGCGGCGTCGTCGAAAACCTCGACTATCACGCGGCGGTGATCGAGCGCGTCGCCCAGTTGGGGCTGAAGGATCGCGTGTCGATTCAGGGACCGCAGCAGAACGTCGCGCAGATTCTGCGGGCATCGAGCGTGTTCGCCATGCCGTCGAGCTTCGAAGCCCACAGCATCGGTTTTCTGGAGGCGCTGGCGTCGGGCATTCCGGTGGTGGGCAACGCCATTGCGTCGTTCGCGTTCGCGGGCGGTTTCCCGGGCGTGCAACTGCTCGATACGAGCGACACTGCCGCCTATGGCCGGGCGCTTCTCGATGCGCTCTCGCAGCCGCGCGCCACGCGCCCGCTGCAAGGACTGACGCTGCAAAGCACGGCCGACCGGTATCTTGCCATCGCGCGCGACGTGCTGGGTTTGCGCGTGGGGCTTGGTTGACGGGCGGGGGGCGGGAACGCGCGGTCCGAAGGGGACGGGGCGGCGCGTTAGAGCGATTCCGAATGCAATTGCGGCACGTCGCGGTGAACTATGCGTAGGCGTCCGTTAATCGGCAAGACTTGAAGATGACGCGCCGCGGATCGAAAGGGCGGCGTGCTTTCGTTTGCCGCCGCAGGAAGCGAGCGTCTCGATCCAGAGCGACTCTAATGTAATCCCGGCACGTCGCCCTGAACTGCGCGTAGGCGTCCGTTGAACGGCGAGACTTGCAGATCACGCGCCGGCCAGATCGAGAGGGCGGCGCATTTGTCGTTTGCCGCTTCAGTAAGCGAGCGTCTCCATCCGGAGCGATTCCGAATACAGTTCCGGCACGTCGCCCCCACTACGCGTCGGCGTTCGGTGAACGGCAAGCCTTGGAGATCACGCATGCTCGGATCGCGAGGGGCGGCGCATTGTTTGTTGCCGCCATAGAAAACGAGCGCCTTCAGCACAAACGATTCGGAGTACGCACGGGGCAAACTCGGCCAAGTCCGCGCGTGGGCCTGAGCGAAACAGCAACGATCAGAGAAGCCACGCGCCGACGCTCGAAGCACAAGCGCGGCGCGTTCTTATTTGCCGCCCCAGTAAGCGAGCGTCTTCAGCCAAAGTGATTCCGAATACAGCCCCGGCAAGTCGCCCCAGATCTGCACCGGTCCCAGCCTGAACGACGAGTCGACGTCATAGCCGGATAAGCTCGGCGCGCCGCCGGTGTAATAGAACTCCTTGAGAATCGCGTTCGCGCGGTGGAACAGGATCAGCGTGGCGTGATTGTCGTGGTCGTTGCGGCGAATCAGCGCCGGCATGGAATCGGCGTAGGACGTGCCGGGCAGCGTCGCGGTTTCCTCGGCCGGGCCGAACACCTTGCCGCCCTCGATGCCGAAGACGCGCGTGCTGGCCGAGTCCGCACGCGGCGCGAGCACCGCGAGGTCGTCGATGCCATCGCCGTCGATATCACCCGCCGCAACTTTCACGGACGCAGCGCGCAGTTGCGGGTACACGTTCGTGCGGTAGCTGGCTTCGAACGCGGCACCCGTGCTCGCCAGTTGCGAAAGCGCGAGCGCGCCGTTCACGTTCTCCATCGCGATGAGTCCCGCCCGCTCCGATCCCGCGACGCGCGCAGGCACGAAGCGGGCGCTCGCGGACAGCGCGGGCGCATTGAGCCAGAGCGCAGGGGCACTTGCCGTCGCTCCGTTCGATGCGAGCACCCAGAGGTCCAGCCCTGCGTCCTTGCGCTGCTGCGCGATCGCGACGTCGGCGCGGCCGTCGCCGTTGAAGTCGCCCGCGACGTATTGCTGCGCGGTGGCAGGCGTCCATTGGGCGCTCGTCTGGAACCACAGGCGCGGCGCTTCGAAGCGCGTGCCCGCGCTTTTCAGCACCCAGAACGCGGTGCCGCCGTTTCGTGGCGTGACCACCATCAGATCGGCGCGGCCGTCGCCGTCGAAGTCGCCGAGCAGAAAGCGCGCGCTGTCGAAGCAGAGCGTATCCGCCTCGCAGGTCGGCGAGCTCGCCTGCGGATCGAACGGCACGGCGTTCAGATACCACGGCGCGGCCTGGTCCATGCGCGACATCTCCGCGACCCAGACGTTGAACCCCGGCCCGTCCTTCCGACGCTGCACGTACACGGCGCTGTCGCGGCCCGTGCCGCGCACGTCGCCGAAGAGCGCGCCTTCCTGGCGGGTATCGGTCCACACGGTCTGCGGCGTCGGCGACCAGCGATACTCCGCCGTCAGAAGCGAGCAACTGCCGGCGGTGACTGCGCCGTTCTTCTCGCCCAGACAGTGATTGAGCGGCGTATAGACGAAGCCGAAATCCCACGGCGTCCACCGCTGCGACGCGCTCTTCGCGTTGCACGCTTCTTCGACGAGCCCCGCATCGCGTTCGGCGATGCACGCGTGGGTGGCGGCGTTCACGAGCAGCGCGTCGTTCTTTTCGCCGGGCGTCGCGGGCAACTGTTGCCAGAACCAGTTCTGCGATGCATCGCCCGAGCACGCGCCAAGGCGCGGTGGCCGCCCCGCGCCGCCGGATTGCAGGCATCGGCTCGAATATTCGTTGACGAGCTGAAACGGCCGCAACTGGAAGTCCGGGCCGGCGTCGTTGGCGCGCGCGCTGCTCCAGTAGCGGCGAGCCACCCAGTTGCCGTCCCACATGTATTCGTCGAAGACGTGGCCGGCGTCGTTGCCGTCGACGGAAAAGTAGCTGCCGACGACATCGCGCTTGCGCAGCGTCTCTTCGGCGTCGAGATTCTTGGGCAGGCCGCCGGTCGGGTAGGTGACGTGATAGCCGATCGGCAGATCGCGTTTCAGGCTCTGCGCGACCACGCGCGTAATGCGCGCCGCGTAGATGTGGTCCGGATGCTCCATGAACGCGACGGTGTCCGGATTGAGCGTGTAGATGGCGGTGGCCTGCGAGAGAATGGCGCGCACCGTCGCGGACAGGGACGCCCGATCGTACGTCGTCGCACCCGCGCCGTCGGACTGCATCGGATACGTGGTCACCGTCTGGCCGCGATCCCACAGCAGCCCGAGCGGAACCTTGCCGCCGCGCACGCCGCCGCCCGGCAGGCGAAGTTCGAGCAGCTTCACGCGCGGCTGTCCCGCAAGCACCAGTTGATGCACCGGCTTGCCCGCGAGCATGACGGTCGATTCCTGCCACCGGTCGGGCACGCCCGCCATGCGCGCGTAGGCGAGCTTGGTGCCGGTCTCGCGCAGCAGCACGTAGTCGAACTTGGCGCCGTTCGCGCCGCCGATCAAGTGGACGGTGGTGACGCACCAGCCGGCGTCGAGCTTGTCGCTGATGCCGGGATTCACGAACAGCAGGTCGTCGTCCAGATGCGCGACTACGGTAACGAGCGTGCCTGCGCGGCAATCGGCGGATGCGGACGCGGCGGCCGCCTGCGCGTACGTCGGAAAGAAGAGGGCGAGCATGGCCCACGCCAACGCGATCACGCTTGTTCGGATGTTCTTGGTGCCGCTTTCTCGATACATGCTTTTCCCGCCACGCGAGCCGGTTCGCCGGATAAAGCAGAAGATTGCATTCGCGGGGACGGCACGGTCGGTTGCCGAGCGAACACGTATGACGGATCCGAGCCCAGTCGGCCAGACGAAAAAAAGCCTCGCCGAATGGCGAGGCTAAAGTACCTGGAATGACTTCCCGTCCACGAGAACGAGAAGCGTCAGAAGCGTAACGTCGCTGCGCTAGGAGAAAAATCGGATTTGTCGGAGAACCGGCTTTGGATCGAGCCTGCGAACTCGAATCGTTGACTAAGCTCAGTCATGTAAGGGAAACGGAGGCGAATCGTGTTTTGATCGACAGATAGCTGACGCACAGCAATAGATTCGGACGGCTCCGATACGAACCGCGCACTGCGGCCTCTATTCTGTGGCCCGTAGCTCGCGTCGTCTCTGCCGCAGCTATGTCTCTCAAGGATGTTTGCCCCGCCTCGCGCGGGGCTTTTTTTCGTCTGCGCTGAGCGACAGACGCGCACGCTGCGCCAAACAAAAAACCCGCGACGCTTGCGCGATCGCGGGTTTCCAAATGGGGTGGTGGAGGCGGCGGGAATCGAACCCGCGTCCAGAAGCGCTCTACGACCAGTTCTACATACTTAGTTCTGTCTTTTGATTTAACCGCAACGACGCGGACGAACACGCTGCGTTACGGCGATTCACTAAATTTTCGATCTTGGCGTCGTGACGCCACCAAGACTTATCTGACGTATATGACCTCTCGCGGTATTGCTACCCTAACCCGTCAGCGAATTAGTGAGAGGACGGCGGCCCTTAGGCTGCCAGTGCGAACGTATCGTCGTTTGCAGTTACGTTTTTCCCATTGATTAACGAGGTGACGGGTCCTCGGTATGCCCTGACCGCTTCACAACCCCTGTCGAAACCAGGTCGCCCCCAGCGGAACTGAGATTATCCCACGAAATACTGTATGAGGCGAACGGCGGCTTTTTCAAGAGCCTTCATCCGCCGCGCACGCGCCGTCACGGGATCTCGCGCAGCAGCAGCTGCAATTCCCCGGTTGATTCGACGACGTGATCCGCGTGCCAGCGATGCGGCGGGATGTCGTCGCCGCAATAGCCGTACGCGGCGGCGACCGTGATCATCCCGGCGGCGAAGCCCGCTTGCACGTCGCGCAGGTCGTCGCCGACGTAGACGATGCGCTCCGGCGCCACGTCGAGCAAATCCGCCGCGTGCAAGAGCGGCGCGGGATGCGGCTTCGAATGCGGCGTCGTGTCGCCGCACACGAGGCAGCCGGCGCGCGTATCGAGCCCGAGCAGCGCGACGAGCGGCGCCGCGAGCCGCGTCACCTTGTTCGTGACGATGCCCCAGCGCACGCCACGCGCGTCGAGCTGGTCCAGCAATTCGATGATGCCGGGGAAGAGCGTCGTTTCGATGCAGAGGTCGGCCTCGTAATTGGCGAGGAATTCCTCGCGCATCGAGGCGAACTCGTGGTGCTCCGGCCCGATTTCGAACGCGCCGCCCAGCAACCCGCGCGCGCCCGCCGATGCGTATGGCCGCAGCGCCTCCAGCGGACGCATTTCGAGCCCGCGGTCGTGGCGCATCTTGTTGACGGCCGCCACGAGGTCCGGCGCGGTATCGGCGATGGTGCCGTCCAGATCGAACAGCACCGCTTGGCAGAGCCCGAGCGAGCGGCCATCGGCCGCGCGTTGCGGCTGCGGCGTGGGGTCGTCGGGCAGGGGCTTCGTCTCGACGATGCCCGTTTCGCCTTGTTCTTCCGGAGTCATGGCGTCACGCTTCCCGACGGCAAGCCATCATGTAGTTGATGCTCGTGTCGTTGGAAAGGCCGAAGTGCTGCGAGATCGGCCGGTACGTGATGCCCTTGATATCCACCGGCAAGAGCGACGCGGTGCGCGCGAACGTCGCCAGTTCCGAGGGCTTGATGAAGCGCGCGTAGTCGTGCGTGCCGCGCGGCAGCATCCGCGCGATGTACTCGGCGCCGATCACGGCGAAGAGATACGCCTTGGCGTTCCGGTTGAGCGTGGAGAAGAACACCCAGCCGCCGGGTTTGACGAGCGCGGCGCACGCCGCGACGGTGCCAGCGGGGTTCGGCACGTGCTCCAGCATCTCCATGCAGGTCACGACGTCGTACGAGCCCGGCTCGCGCGCGGCGAGCGCCTCCGCCGAGATTTCCTCGTACGCCACCTCGACGCCGCTTTCGAGACTATGCAGATCCGCGACGCCGAGCGCGTTCGACGACAGATCGATGCCTTTCACCGTTGCGCCGCGCGTAGCCATCGACTCCGACAAGATGCCGCCTCCGCAGCCGATGTCGAGGACACGCTTGCCCATCAAATGCGCATGCGCGTCAATCCAGTCGAGCCGCACCGGGTTCAGCTCGTGCAGCGGCTTGAATTCGGCGTTCGGGTCCCACCAGCGATGCGCGAGATCGCTGAATTTCTGCAGTTCGTGGGGATCGACATTCGTCATGAGGAAGACCTTGGCTAAACGTGAATCGGTAGGGTCGAGTATATAGGCGGTCAACAGGGCGGGCAAAACGCACGGCGCGTTCGGCGGCGGCATTCGGCAAGAAACTGCGTGAATGCGCCGCCGTAGGGCATAAAAAAACCCCCGCCGAGGCGGGGGTTCGAGTCTGCGGCAAGCCGGCAGAACTTACTGTTGCGGCTGACGCGTCGTGCCGACAACTTCGACTTCCACGCGACGATCCGGTGCGAGGCAGGCGATGAGTTGCTTGCGGTTCTTCTGCGTGCAGGAACCCTTCGTGACCGGGTCGCGCTTGCCCTTGCCTTCCGTGTAGATGCGGTTGGCTTCGATGCCCTTGCTGACCAGGTACGCCTTCACAGCTTGCGCACGGCGCAGCGACAGACGGTCGTTGTACTTGTCCGAACCGATGCGGTCCGTGTAACCCGTTGCAACCACGACTTCGAGGTTCAGTGCGCCGATCTTCGATGCGAGATCGTCCAGCGCGGTCTTGCCGGCCGGCTTCAGGACTGCCTTGTCGAAGTCGAACAGGGCGTCGGCCTGGTACGTAACCTTCTGGCTGGTGATAGCGGGTGCGGCGGGCGGCGGCGGAGCAACTGCCGGAGCCGGGGCTTGCGCGACCAGTGCGCCATCGCACTTCGCGTTAGCCGTGGCCGGCGTCCAGAATGCGTCGCGCCAGCACAGTTCGTTCGTGCCGTTCATCCACACATACTCGCCCGTGCCATTCACCCAGTTGTCATTGACGGCTTGTCGCGAGGCCGGCACCGATTGCGCCGAGGCCGATGCAGCCATAACTGCGGTAGCTGCAATGAACGCGAGCTTTGAAAGTTTATTCATATTTCTCCTCTCGAAATTGAGATTACCGCAGGTTTACTGCGAGCCTGTAGACGAAGACAAGTCATACATTGCTCGAAGTATAACATTCCCCTGCGGAACAAAACGCTTTGTATAGACTTCGAGCAGTGTCTAACTTTGTGCGTTGGCATTTTGCCATATCGTTCCCTTGCAACGATAAAAATATCCCCGCACCGAGTTCGGCCGCAACCTTATGTGGTGCCTCCGCAACAAGAAAGGGACAGGAACCGGCCGCGCGCCAAGGGGCGCCGAGCATGCGCATATCACGTGCCTGAGCGGCCTTTCCCGCACATTTTCATCGCCGCCGCTTCGCCGTTCGCGAAACGCTGAGGCGGCATGATAGCCCGGCTCGATGACCAATTGACGGAAATCGTTCCCCGGTTTTGTAAGTAATTGGTACAGCTTCACCGGACTAGGAATCCGTCCGACGCCGCTCCTACCGCGCACCAACACTATGTATACGCACGCCGCCGGGCGCGAAGGTGCCGCATGGTAGAATCTCGCGATGCGCTGCGTTCGCAGCGCCGCAGCGTACGCCGGCTACGCGCCTGGCCGGCGCAAGTCGCGCGGCCGGCTGGCGGGTGTCGCGAAACTCACGAACGCGCTGCCGTGTCGCTGCTGCACAGTTCAAGACACGGATAATGGATCAATTCGCCAAAGAGACTCTGCCTATCTCCCTCGAGGAGGAAATGCGCCGTTCGTATCTCGATTACGCGATGAGCGTAATCGTCGGGCGCGCGCTTCCCGATGTCCGCGATGGCCTGAAGCCGGTGCATCGCCGGGCGCTGTACTCGATGCATGAACTGAATAACGACTGGAATCGCGCGTACAAGAAGTCGGCGCGTATCGTCGGCGACGTCATCGGTAAGTACCATCCGCACGGCGACGCCTCGGTGTACGAAACCATCGTCCGCATGGCGCAGCCGTTCTCGCTGCGCTACATGCTCGTGGACGGGCAGGGCAACTTCGGTTCCGTCGACGGCGACAACGCCGCGGCCATGCGCTACACCGAAATCCGCATGGCGAAGATCGGCCACGAGCTGCTCGCCGACATCGACAAGGAAACCGTCGACTTCGGTCCCAACTACGACGGCAGCGAGAACGAACCGCTCGTGCTGCCGGCGCGCATTCCCAATCTGCTGATCAACGGCTCGGCCGGCATCGCGGTCGGCATGGCCACCAACATTCCGCCGCACAATCTGCGCGAAATCGTCGATGCCTGCCTGCACCTGCTGAACAATCCGGAATCGTCGGTCGACGAACTCATCGAGATCGTGCCCGCGCCGGACTTCCCGACCGCCGGCATCATCTACGGCGTGGCCGGCGTGCGCGACGGCTACCGCACCGGGCGCGGGCGCGTCGTCATGCGCGCGGCCACGCACTTCGAAGAGATCGACCGCGGCCAGCGCATGGCCATCATCGTCGATGAAATTCCGTATCAGGTGAACAAGCGCACGCTGCTCGAGCGCATCGCGGAACTCGTCAACGAGAAGAAGATCGAGGGCATCTCCGACATTCGCGACGAATCCGACAAGAGCGGCATGCGCGTCGTGATCGAGCTCAAGCGCGGGGAAGTGCCGGAAGTCGTCCTGAACAACCTGTACAAGCAGACGCAGCTTCAGGACACGTTCGGCATGAATCTGGTCGCGCTCGTCGACGGCCAGCCCAAACTGCTGAATCTGAAGGAAATGCTGGAGTGCTTCCTGTCGCATCGACGGGAAGTGCTGACGCGGCGCACTGTATACGAACTGCGCAAGGCGCGCGACCGCGGTCACGTGCTGGAAGGCCTCGCCGTGGCGCTCGCGAACATCGACGAGTTCATCGCCATCATCAAGGCTGCGCCCACGCCGCCGATCGCGAAGCAAGAGCTGATGAACCGTCCGTGGGACTCGTCGCTCGTGCGCGAAATGCTGACGCGCGCGGAGACGGAAGCCTCGGGCGGGCGCCTCGCGTATCGTCCGGAAGGGTTGAATCCGGCTTACGGTCTGCAGGAAGACGGCCTGTACAAACTGTCGGACGTGCAGGCGCAGGAAATTCTGCAGATGCGCCTGCAGCGCCTGACCGGCCTCGAGCAGGACAAGATCGTCGGCGAATACCGCGAGGTCATGGCGCAGATTGCCGACCTGCTCGACATCCTCGCGCGGCCGGAACGCATCCGGCAGATGATCGTGGAAGAACTCGGCCAGGTGCGCGCGGAATTCGGCGACGAGCGCCGCTCGCGCATCGAAATGAATGCGACCGAGCTCAATACCGAAGACCTGATCACGCCGCAGGAAATGGTCGTGACCATGTCGCATGCCGGCTACGTAAAGTCGCAGCCGCTTTCCGAATACCGCGCGCAGAAGCGCGGCGGGCGCGGCAAGCAGGCCACGCAGATGAAGGAAGACGACTGGATCGACACGCTCTTCATCGCGAACACGCACGACCATATGCTGTGCTTCTCGAACCGTGGCCGCGTGTACTGGGTCAAGGTCTACGAAGTGCCGCAAGGCTCGCGCAACTCGCGCGGCCGGCCGATCGTCAATATGTTCCCGTTGCAGGACGGCGAGAAGATCAACGTCGTTCTGCCGATCAAGGAATTCTCGGCGGACAAGTACGTGTTCATGGCCACCGCGCTCGGCACCGTCAAGAAGACGCCGCTCGAAGCGTTCAGCCGTCCGCTCAAGAAGGGCATCATCGCGGTCGGTCTGGATGACGGCGACTACCTGATCGGCGCGGCCATCACCGATGGCGCGCACGACGTCATGCTGTTCTCGGACTCGGGCAAGGCCGTGCGTTTCGACGAAAACGACGTCCGCGCAATGGGCCGCGAAGCGCGCGGCGTGCGCGGCATGCAGCTCGAAGAAGGGCAGCAGGTCATCGCGCTCTTGGTGGCGGGCGGCGAGAACCAGTCCGTCCTGACGGCCACGCAGAACGGCTTCGGTAAGCGCACGCCGATCAACGAGTACACGCGCCACGGCCGCGGCACCAAGGGCATGATCGCGATCCAGACGTCGGAGCGCAACGGCAAGGTGGTCGCCGCGACGCTCGTCGATTCGGAAAGCCAGATCATGCTGATCACCACGGCGGGCGTGCTGATTCGTACGCGCGTGTCTGAGATCCGCGAAATGGGCCGCGCAACCCAAGGTGTTACACTCATCAGCCTTGACGAGGGCACGAAGTTGTCGGGACTGCAGCATATCGCCGAGGCCGAGGCGGATGCCGAACTCGAAGAAGCGGACGCAGCCGATGCCGCCGCGGACGCCGACGCTTCCGCCGCACCGCCCGACGAATCTCAAGATGGCGACGCGGGCGAAGACGCCTGATATTTTTTGTGTCGCCGGTTTCTCGTTATCCGCTTTTGAAAGCCTGAATTGGTTAAGCTGCGCGACGTGAGCCTGAGGCCGGCGCTGCGATTCTCCATTGAGAACGCCAGCGCCGCTCATGCGGACGTGCAAGGCTCGTCGCGAGTGCTGAACTGAATATTTTTTACAGGGAGTAATGATGCAAGGACGTTTCAAGCAGTGGATGTTGCTGGCCGCTTTCGTGCCGACTTTCGCGATGGCTCAGTCGCTTCAGAACCAGGCGCCGAACCAGGCGGCGGCGCCGGCCGCAGCAGCACCGGTTGATCCTGCCAAGCAAGCTGCGATCAAGGATCTGCTCGACGCAATCGACGCGCAAAAGCTCGTCGGCGCAATCGGCAACAGCGCACAGATGCAAGCGAAGCAGCTCGTGCCGGCCATCCTGTCGGACGCGCTGTCGGAAAACAAGTCGCTGAACGACAAGCAGAAGCAGGCCGCTGTCCCGACGCTGCAGAAGAACGCAGTGCCGAAACTGGTGGACTCGGCAGGCCAGGTGTTCGCCACGGATAACTTCCGCCAGGACGCCATGAAGGCCCAGTACGACGCGTATGCGAAGTACTACTCGACCGACGAGATCAAGGACCTGACGAACTTCTACAAGAGCCCGACGGGCCGCAAGTTCATTCAAGTGCAAGACCAGGTCGGCCGTGACGTCGTCAACGGTCTGATGCAGAAGTACATGCCGCAAGCCATCAAGGCAACCCGCACGCAAGCGGACCAGGAAGTGGCGAGCGTCAAGCCGGGCAAGTAAGCACCGCGCGACAACCTGGAAACCCGCTACGGGGCGCTGCCCCGCGCGTTGGCGGGTTTTCAGGACAGTGCGATAATGGCTGTTTGTGCGAAAGCGCAAGCAGCCATTTCTTTTTCAGGCGCGCGTCATCCGCTGAATCCAGCGACTCGACCCAACGCCGCGCCTGCCATTCGGGATTCCACATGCGCGTGTTCAATTTCTCCGCCGGCCCGGCCGCGATGCCAGAAGAAGTGTTGAGGCAAGCTGCCGACGAAATGCTCGACTGGCACGGCAGCGGCATGAGCGTGATGGAAATGAGCCACCGCGGCGCCGAATTCATGTCGATCCACGAAGCGGCGCTCACCGACCTGCGTGAACTGCTCAAGGTGCCGGCTTCGCATCGCATTTTGTTTCTGCAAGGCGGCGGCATCGGCGAAAACGCCATCGTGCCGATGAATCTGCTCGGCGCGAAGAAGACCGCGGATTTCGTCGTGACGGGTTCGTGGTCGACGAAGTCCCTCAAGGAAGCGGAGAAGTACTGCACGCCGCACATCGCGGCTACGGGCAAGACGGAGCAAGGCTTCACGCGCGTGCCGGCCATCGGCGAATGGAAGCTCTCGGACGATCCCGCCTACGTGCATCTGTGCACGAACGAAACCATCGACGGCGTCGAGGCGTTCGACATTCCCGATCTCGGCGACATTCCGCTCGTCGCGGATGCCTCGTCGCATATCCTGTCGCGTCCGATGGACGTCGCCAAGTTCGGCGTGCTCTTCGCGGGCGCGCAGAAGAACATCGGCATGGCGGGCGTGACGGTGGTGATGGTGCGCGAAGACCTGCTCGACCGCGCGCTGTCCATTTGTCCGTCCGCGTTCGAATGGAAGACGGTCGCCGAGAACAACTCGATGTTCAACACGCCGCCCACGTACGCCATCTACATGGCCGGGCTCGTCTTCAAGTGGCTGAAGAAGCAGGGCGGCCTCGAGGCGATGGAAGCGCGCAACGTCGAAAAGGCGAAGCTGCTCTACGACGCCATCGACGCCAGCGATTTCTACGTCAACAAGGTCGAGCGGCAGAATCGTTCGCGCATGAATGTGCCGTTCTTCCTTGCCGATGAATCGCGCAATACCGATTTCCTGGCCGGCGCCAAAGCGCGCGGGCTACTGCAGCTGAAGGGCCACAAGTCCGTCGGTGGCATGCGGGCATCGATCTACAACGCGGTGCCGGTCGAGGGCGTCAGGGCGCTCGTCGACTATATGAAGGAATTCGAGCGGACGAGCGCGTGAACGCGCCGTCGCTCCTCTAACCGCATTCGCTCAACACGCACCGCATGGACGACGATCTCAATTCAAGACTCAAACCGCTGCGTGAGCGCATCGACGCGCTCGACGCACAACTCATCGCGCTCCTGAACCAGCGCGCTTCCGTGGCGCTCGAAGTGGGCGAGGTGAAGAAGCACTTCAACGCGCCGGTGTTTCGTCCGGAGCGTGAGATGCAGGTCATCGCGCGCTTGCAGGCCATGAGCGACGGCCCGCTCGCGGCCGACCACATCAGCGCCATCTGGCGCGAGATCATGGCCGCGAGCCGCGCGCTCGAACAGACGCTGCGCGCCGCGTTCCTCGGGCCGGTCGGCACCTACAGCGAACAGGCGATGTTCGAATACTTCGGACACTCGATCGAAGGTCTGCCGTGCCCGTCCATCGACGAAGTGTTCCGCTCGGTCGAAGCCGGCGCGGCGCAGTACGGCGTCGTGCCCGTCGAGAATTCGGCGGAAGGCGCGGTGTCGCGCACGCTGGATTTGCTGCTGCAAACGCAACTCGTGATCGGCGGCGAGCTGGCCCTGCCGATTCATCACAATCTGCTTACGGCCTCAGGCTCGCTGGAAGGCGTGACGCGCGTGTGCGCGCACCCGCAGGCGCTCGCGCAGTGCCAGCGGTGGCTTTCCGCGAACGTGCCGCATCTGGAGCGGCAGGCGGTGTCGAGCAATGCGGAAGCCGCGCGCATGGCCGTGGCGGACTCGACCGTGGCCGCGATCGCCGGCGACCGCGCAGCGACGCATTACGGCCTGGGCGTCGTGTACTCGCTGATCCAGGACGATCCGCACAACCGCACGCGTTTCGTGATTATCGGCAAGCAGCCGTCGGACGCGAGCGGCCACGATCAGACCTCGCTGATCGTGTCTGTCGCAAACGAGCCGGGCGCGGTGTTCAAGCTGCTGGAACCGCTCGCGAAGCACGGCGTCTCGATGACGCGCTTCGAGTCGCGGCCCGCGCGCGTCGGGACGTGGGAGTACTACTTCTATATCGATGTCGAAGGCCATCGCAACGATGCGTCGGTGGCCGCCGCGCTGGAAGAACTCGGGCAAAAGGCCGCGTTTCTCAAGATTCTCGGGTCGTATCCGCGCGCCCGGTAAAATTCGCGCTTTCAGCCGTTCCGTCTTCCGCGTCTTTCGACGCGCTTTTTGCGATGTCCCGTGGCCGCGTTCACTTCCAATAAACTGGTTATTTTCGGCGTCGGCCTGATCGGCGGGTCGCTCGCGCGCGCGCTGCGCGAACGCGCCGGGCTCGCGGGGCGCGTGGTCGGCGTCGGGCGCTCGGCGCAGTCGGTGGCGCGCGCGGTCGAACTCGGCGTGATCGACGAAGCCTCCGCGCTGGACGACGACGCCGCGCTCTCGCGCGCGTTGCACGGCGCCGATATCGTGCTGCTCGCCGCGCCGGTCGCGCAGACGCAGCCGTTGCTCGCGCGCATCGCGCCGTTTCTCGATGCGCAGACGCTCGTCACCGACGCGGGCAGCACGAAGAGCGACGTCGTCGCGGCCGCACGGGCGGCGCTGTCCGAACGCGTTGCGCAGTTCGTGCCGGGGCATCCGATTGCCGGGCGCGAGTCGAGCGGCGTCGATGCCGCGTTGCCTGATCTTTACGTCGATCGCAATGTGGTGCTGTGTCCGCTCGCCGAGAACGCGCCGGAAGCCGTCGAGCGCATCGCCGCGATGTGGCGGGCGACCGGCGCGGCGGTGCACACGATGAGCGAGGCGCAGCATGATCGCGTGTTCGCGTCGGTGAGTCATCTGCCGCATGTGCTTTCGTTCGCGCTCGTCGAGCAGATTCTCGAAGCGCCGGACGCGCAACTGAAGTTCTCGTTCGCGGCGGGCGGTTTTCGCGATTTCACGCGCATTGCGGCGTCGAGCCCGGAAATGTGGCGCGACGTGTGTCTGGCGAACCGCGCGGCGCTGCTCGCCGAGCTCGACGCCTACACCGACGTGCTCGCGCGGTTTCGCGCGGCCATCGACGCATCGGACGGCGCGGCGCTCGAAGCGGCGTTCGCGCGCTCGCGCGTGGCGCGCACGGAGTGGCAGGAACGCGGCGGCGTGAAGATTCCCGGCGATTCGCCCACGAAATAAGACACCCAGGAAACAGCATGGAACATCTCGATCTCGGACCCTTCGCGCGCGCGTCCGGCACGGTGCGGCTGCCCGGTTCGAAGAGCATCTCGAACCGCGTGCTGCTGCTCGCCGCGCTTTCGACCGGTGAAACGGCGATCACCAATCTGCTCGATTCCGACGACACGCGCGTGATGCTGGCCGCGCTCGAAACGCTCGGCGTGACGCTTCGGCGCGATGGCGAGCGGGTGATCGTGACGGGCACGGGCGGCGCGTTTCCGTCGAAGTCGGCGGAGCTTTTTCTCGGCAACGCGGGAACGGCGGTGCGTCCGCTGACGGCGGCGCTCGCGGTCAACGGCGGCGAATACCGCGTGCACGGCGTGCCGCGCATGCATGAGCGGCCGATCGGCGATCTCGTCGACGGGCTGCGTCAGATCGGCGCGAAGATCGACTACGAGCAGAACGACGGCTTTCCGCCGCTCAGGATTCACGCATCGAAAATCGCCGTGGACAAGCTCATTCGCGTGCGCGGCGACGTGTCGAGCCAGTTTCTTACCGCGCTTCTGATGAGCCTGCCGGTTATCGAGGGCCGCAGCGGCCCGGTGACGATCGAAGTCGAAGGCGAGCTCATTTCCAAGCCGTATATCGAGATCACCGTGCGGCTGATGGAACGCTTCGGCGTCACTGTCGAGCGCGACGGCTGGGCGCGCTTCACCGTGCCCGCGGGCGCGTCGTACCGGTCTCCCGGCGCGATCATGGTGGAAGGCGACGCGTCGTCCGCGTCGTATTTCCTGGCGGCGGGCGCCATCGGCCACGGGCCGGTGCGCGTGGAAGGCGTCGGGCGGTCGAGCATTCAGGGCGACGTCGGCTTCGCGGACGCGCTCAATCGCATGGGCGCGAACGTGATGATGGGCGACGACTGGATCGAGGTACGCGGCGTCGAGTCCGACGACGGCAAGCTCGCGCCCATCGACATGGACTTCAACCTGATTCCCGACGCCGCGATGACCATTGCCGTGGCCGCGCTTTTCGCGAACGGCACGACGACGCTGCGCAATATCGCGAGCTGGCGGGTGAAGGAAACCGACCGCATCGCCGCGATGGCGACCGAACTGCGCAAGGTCGGCGCGACGGTCGAAGAGGGCGCGGATCATCTGGTCGTCACGCCGCCGGCGAAGCTCACCGCGAACGCCGCCATCGACACGTACGACGATCACCGCATGGCGATGTGCTTTTCCCTCGTGAGTCTGGGCGGCGTGCCGGTGCGCATCAACGATCCGAAGTGCGTGAACAAGACTTTCCCCGACTATTTCGACCGTTTCGCGACGCTCGTCAGAACCTGAGCCGCGCCATGCCTTCCATCACGAAAACAGCAACAACGGGCCGCAACGGCCATACGCAATGAAACCGAGCCGTCCATTCGACCCCACTCCAGTCATCACCATCGACGGGCCGACGGCCTCCGGCAAGGGCACGGTCGCGGCGGTCGTCGCGGCCACGCTCGGCTTTCACCTGCTCGACAGCGGCGCGCTGTACCGGCTCGCGGCGCTCGCGAGCGTCCGCTACGGCATCGACAAGGGCGACGCCCCGGCGCTTGCAAACCTCGTCGGCGACCTCCATATCACCTTTCGCGAAGGATGCGCGCAGCTCGACGGCGTCGATGTGTCGACTGAAATCCGCGCCGAGGAAATTGGCAATCGCGCGTCCGCTATCGCGGTGCATCCCGAAGTGCGGCAGGCGCTCGTCGCCCGCCAGCGGGCGTTCCGCAAGCGCCCGGGGCTCGTGGCCGACGGCCGCGACATGGGCACGGTCATCTTCCCCGACGCGACGCTAAAGGTCTTCCTGACCGCGAGCGTCGAGGCCCGCGCGGCGAGACGCCATAAGCAATTGATGCAAAAAGGCTTTTCTGCTAATATGGATGACTTGCTGCGCGATTTGCGCGAACGCGACGCCCGCGACATGAACCGGGTAGCCGCGCCGCTCAAGCCCGCGGCGGACGCGAAGACGCTGGACACCTCCGGTTTGTCGATCGATCAAGCGGTCGAGCAGATCATCGGCTGGTACAGCGAAGTGCGCGTGTAGCTGAAACTGTAGTAGATGTGCCGGTTCGCCCGCCACGTGGTCGGCTGCCGGATAGTTGGGTGCTCCGTCATGTGGCGCAGCGTGTGTTAAACCCCTTAACCCCGTACGGCTTCGCGCATCGTCGGCCCTTGGCGGCCATTAGCGCAAAGGCTGTGCAAATATTGATTTTTATGTCCGACCTGCAAACCTCCACCCCGAATAACGAATCTTTCGCGGCTCTGTTCGAAGAGTCGCTGACCAAGCAGGACATGCGCGCCGGCGAAGTGATCTCCGCCGAAGTCGTGCGTGTCGACCACAACTTCGTGGTCGTGAATGCTGGTCTGAAGTCCGAAGCCTATATTCCGCTCGAAGAGTTCCTGAACGACGCGGGTGAAGTGGAAGTGCAGGCGGGCGACTTCGTTTCCGTCGCGATCGACGCGCTGGAAAACGGCTATGGCGACACCATCCTGTCGCGCGACAAGGCGAAGCGTCTGGCTTCGTGGCTGTCGCTGGAAAAAGCGCTGGACAACAACGA
This sequence comes from Caballeronia sp. SL2Y3, assembly GCF_022879575.1. Taxonomy (NCBI): domain Bacteria; kingdom Pseudomonadati; phylum Pseudomonadota; class Betaproteobacteria; order Burkholderiales; family Burkholderiaceae; genus Caballeronia; species Caballeronia sp. SL2Y3. The sequence goes on along the minus strand of NZ_CP084260.1, from coordinate 1,988,068 downwards.
GCTCGTCACCGGCACCATCACCGGCAAGGTGAAGGGCGGCATGACCGTGATGGTCAACGGCATCCGCGCGTTCCTGCCGGGTTCCCTCGTGGACACGCGTCCGGTCAAGGACACGACCCCGTACGAAGGCAAGACGCTCGAATTCCGCGTCATCAAGCTCGACCGCAAGCGTAACAACGTCGTGCTGTCGCGCCGCGCCGTGATCGAAGCCACGCAAGGCGAAGAGCGCGCGAAGCTGCTCGAAACGCTGAAGGAAGGCGCGATCGTGGAAGGCGTGGTCAAGAACATCACCGACTACGGCGCGTTCGTGGACCTCGGCGGCATCGACGGCCTGCTGCACATCACCGACATCGCATGGCGTCGCGTGCGTCACCCGTCGGAAGTGCTGTCGGTCGGCCAGGAAGTCACCGCGAAGATCCTCAAGTTCGACCAAGAGAAGAACCGCGTTTCGCTCGGTATCAAGCAACTGGGCGACGATCCGTGGGAAGGCATCTCGCGCCGTTACCCGTCGGGCACGCGTCTGTTCGGCAAGGTCACGAACATCACCGACTACGGCGCATTCGTCGAAGTGGAATCGGGCATCGAAGGCCTCGTCCACGTGTCGGAAATGGACTGGACGAACAAGAACGTTGCACCGTCGAAGGTCGTGCAGCTGGGCGACGAAGTCGAAGTCATGGTTCTCGAGATCGACGAAGACCGCCGCCGTATCAGCCTCGGCATGAAGCAGTGCAAGCCGAATCCGTGGGACGACTTCAGCCGCAACTTCAAGAAGGGCGACAAGCTGCAAGGCGCGATCAAGTCGATCACCGACTTCGGCGTCTTCATCGGTCTGCCGGGCGGCATCGACGGTCTGGTTCACCTGTCGGACCTGTCGTGGTCGGAAACGGGCGAAGAAGCAGTTCGCAAGTACAAGAAGGGCGACGAAGTCGAAGCCGTGGTTCTGGGCATCGACGTCGAGAAGGAGCGCATTTCGCTCGGCATCAAGCAGCTCGAAGGCGATCCGTTCAGCAACTTCGTCGCGATCAACGACAAGGGCGCAATCGTCGACGGCGTCGTGAAGTCGGTCGATCCGAAGGGTGCGGTCGTCACGCTGTCGGGCGAAGTCGAAGGCTACCTGCGCGCTTCGGAAATCGCACAAGACCGCGTGGAAGATGCGCGCAACGTGCTGAAGGAAGGCGACAAGGTCAACGCGATGATCATCAACATCGATCGCAAGTCGCGCGGCATCAACCTGTCGATCAAGGCGAAGGATTCGGCCGAGCAGCAGGAAGCCATGCGCGGCCTGCAAGCTTCGGACTCGAACGCCGCCGCTACCGGCACGACCAACCTCGGCGCGCTGCTGAAGGCCAAGCTCGACGGCCAGAACAGCTAAGCCTTAACGGTACTGCTGCAGTATGACCAAATCGGAATTGGTCGCCCAGTTGGCCTCGCGATTTCCGCAACTTGTGCTCAAGGATGCGGATTTCGCGGTCAAGACGATGCTCGATGCGATGTCGGAGGCGCTTGCCAACGGTCATCGCATCGAAATTCGCGGCTTCGGCAGCTTCGGGCTCAACCGTCGTCCGTCGCGCGTCGGGCGCAATCCCAAGTCGGGTGAAAAAGTGCTGGTGCCGGAGAAATTCGTGCCGCATTTCAAGCCGGGCAAGGAATTGCGTGAACGCGTCGATGGCCGCGCAGGCGAGCCGCTGAAGGCGTCGAATGACGACGATGCGGACGATCTCTGATCGGCGCGCATCGCTACGAATCGTTGCGTGCGCGTGCGCGCAAGTGATCCGCCGCGGCGTCCGGCCATCAGGCAATCGACCAGAAAAGCACCCCTTGCGGGTGCTTTTTTTTCGCCCCGACGGGCTGCACGCCGCGCCTCGCGTTCGGTAACGCACATAGCTCAGCCATTTCGTCGGAGGCATGGGCCGCGCCGGTGCTTCGAAGCAAACGCATCCATTACAATACCGGTCACTTTGACTCGGGTAATCACGTAGGCCGAACGGCGAAGCGACGGCCGCGAGATGCACCGCCATTGCGAGACGTTCATGAAATTCATTGTCTGGCTGATCCGCGTTCTGGTCTTCGTGTTGTTGCTCGTGCTGGCGCTCGCCAACACGCAGCCGGCGACGCTGAATTTCCTCGCAGGCTACGCCTGGCAGGCGCCGCTGATCCTGATCGGCCTGGCGTTCTTCGCAGTAGGCCTGCTCGCCGGGCTCGTTTCGGCTGTGCCGGCGATGCTGCGCTTGCGGATCGAAAACGGGCGTTTGAAGCGCGACGTGCGCGCCGCACGGGAAACGCCGCTGGTCAAAGAAGAACCGCCGATGCCGCCGCTCATCTGACACGCGCATCGTCCGGCGGCGGCGCTTGCGCTCGATTCGCCCGAAGCAGACACCTAAACCGACTCACGAACATTCGCATGGATCTAGACTTCTGGTGGCTGCTCGTCATCCCGGTCGCTTTCGCGCTAGGCTGGATGGCATCCCGCTACGACCTGAAAACGCTGTTATCCGAGAATGCGAACCTGCCGCGCTCGTACTTTCGCGGCCTGAATTTCCTGCTCAACGAGCAACACGACAAGGCGATCGACGCGTTCATCGAAGTCGCCAAGCTGGACCCTGAAACCATCGAGCTGCACTTCGCGCTCGGCAATCTGTTTCGGCGGCGCGGCGAGACGGACCGCGCTATCCGCGTGCATCAGAACCTGTTGAGCCGGGCGGACCTGCCGGTTGCCGAACGCGATCACGCGCTGTACGAACTGGGGCAGGACTTTCTGAAAGCGGGCCTCTTGGATCGGGCGGAGGAAACGTTTCGGTCGCTGGAAGCCGGCGAATATTCGCTCGGCGCCCAACGCGCGCTGCTCACCATTTACGAGATCGAGAAGGACTGGCCGAAATCCATCACCACGGCCGAGCGCATCGAGAAGATGGGCGCGCCGTCGCTGCATATGGAAATCGCGCATTTCCACTGCGAACTCGCGCAGGAAGCGTTGCAGCGCAAGAATCTGGACGATGCGCGCGCCGAACTGAAGCTCGCGCTGGCGTCGAATCCGGACAACGTCCGCGCCACGATTCTCTCGGGCGACGCCGAAGCCGCTGCCGGAAACGTCGAAGCCGCGATCGCCGTCTGGAAGCGCGTCGAGGCGCAGAACGAAGCGTATTTGCCGCTCGTCGCCGAGAAACTGATGAAAGCGTACGCCGCGCTCGGGCGCAAGGAAGACGGCGTCGACTTGCTGATCGACTACGCGACGCGCTATCCGTCGAATGATCTGCTGGATGTCGCGTACAAGCATGTCCAGGAACTGCGCGGTCTCGATGCGGCGCACGCGCTCGTGCGCAGGCAAATGGAGATCGCCCCGAATCTCGCGGGCATGACGCGCCTGCTCGAAGCGCAGGAAGCAACCGCCGAGGAGCCGCGCCGGGGCGAACTGCAACTCATGCGCACGCTCGTCAAGCAACGCACCAAGAATTTGCCGCGGTATACATGTCAAACGTGTGGATTCCGCGCGCGCCTGTTTTATTGGCAGTGCCCCGGCTGCAGCGGCTGGGAGACTTACGCGCCACGACGCGTCGAACCGATCACGAGTTCGGCCTGAGTTCGCACACCATCGCGAGCGCGGCGTTTTCGCGCTCATCATCATCGCCGCTATCTTAGAAACCCACGGAGAGCTATGAAAGTTACCATCGTTGGTACGGGTTACGTCGGTCTTGTGACCGGTGCTTGCCTCGCTGAAATCGGCAATGACGTGTTTTGTGTCGACGTCGATCCGCGCAAGATCGAAATCCTCAATAACGGCGGCGTGCCGATTCACGAGCCGGGCCTTCAGGAAATGCTCAAGCGCACGCGTGCAGCGGGCCGCATCCAGTTCTCCACCGACGTGAAGGCGAGCGTTGAGCACGGCGACGTGCAGTTCATCGCGGTCGGCACGCCGCCCGACGAAGACGGCTCGGCCGACTTGCAGTATGTGCTCGCGGCTGCGCGCAACATCGGACGCTATTCGAACGGCTTCAAGGTGATCGTCGACAAATCGACGGTGCCGGTCGGCACGGCGCTGCAAGTCAGGCGTGTCGTGGAAGAAGAGTTGAAGGCTCGCGGCGTCGCCGACGGCTTCTCTGTCGTGTCGAATCCCGAGTTCCTGAAGGAAGGCGCCGCGGTCGACGACTTCATGCGCCCGGACCGCATCGTGATCGGCATCGACGACGATCAGGCCGGCAACCGCGCGCGCGAAATGATGAAGCGCCTCTACGCGCCGTTCAACCGCAATCACGAACGCACGCTCTACATGGACGTGCGCTCTGCCGAGTTCACGAAGTACGCGGCCAACGCGATGCTCGCCACGCGCATTTCGTTCATGAACGATCTGTCGAATCTGGCGGATGCGGTCGGCGCGGACATCGAATCCGTGCGTCGCGGCATCGGGTCGGACCCGCGCATCGGCTATCACTTCCTGTATGCGGGCTGCGGCTACGGCGGCTCCTGCTTCCCGAAGGACGTGCAGGCACTCGTGCAGACGGCGCGCGAAAACGGACATCGGCTGCAGATTCTCGAATCGGTCGAAGCGGTCAACAACGCGCAGAAGGAAGTGCTCGTCAACAAGATCGTCAAGCGCATGGGCGAGGACCTGCGCGGCCGCACGTTCGCCGTGTGGGGCCTTGCATTCAAGCCGAATACCGACGACATGCGCGAGGCGTCGAGCCGGCGTCTGATCGCGTCGCTGCTCGAACGCGGCGCGACGGTGCGGGCGTATGATCCTGTCGCCATGACTGAAGCGCAGCGCGTGTTCGCGCTCGATCTCGAAGGCCGCCGCGAGGACATGGAGCGTCTTCACTTCGTGCAAACGCAGCAGGAAGCCTTGACGGGCGCGGACGCGCTTGTCATCGTGACCGAATGGAAGGAATTCAAGAGCCCGGACTTCGGGCACTTGAAGAGCGAGCTGAAGATGCCGGTTATCTTCGACGGCCGCAATTTGTATGAACCGGAAGCGATGGCTGAACTAGGCATCGATTATTTTGCAATAGGACGTCCCCATGTCGAACTCGACGGCAATGGAAGCCGGCAATAGCCCGGCAAATATCCCAGTGGTGCCGCGCGCCCGCATTTCCGCGGCGCGCGTGCTGGTGGTCGGCGATGTGATGCTCGACCGCTACTGGTTCGGCGATGTGAACCGCATCTCGCCCGAGGCGCCCGTGCCGGTCGTGCACGTGCAGAAGAAGGAGGATCGCCTGGGCGGGGCGGCGAACGTCGCGCGCAACGCGGCGGCGCTCGGCGCGCAGGCGGGTCTGCTGTGCGTCGTGGGGCATGACGAGCCGGGCGAGCGCATCGTCGAGTTGCTCGGCGAAAGCCGGGTCGCCGCGCACCTCGCGCGCGACCCGGAGCTGCTCACGACGATTAAGCTGCGCGTGTTGTCGCGCCAGCAGCAACTGCTGCGCGTCGACTTCGAGAACACGCCGAATCACGAAGTGCTGCGCGCGTGCCTCGAACGCTTCACCGAACTGCTGCCGCAGCACGACGTCATTCTGATGTCGGACTACGCGAAGGGCGGTCTCACGCACGTCACGAAGATGATCGCCGACGCGCGCGAGGCCGGCAAACCCGTGCTCGTCGATCCGAAGGGCGACGACTGGGAGCGTTATCGCGGCGCGACGCTCATCACGCCGAACCGCGCCGAGCTGCGCGAAGTGATCGGCCACTGGAAGTCCGAAGAAGACCTGCACGAACGCGTGACGAGGCTGCGCGCGGATCTGGATCTCGGCGCGCTCTTGCTGACGCGCTCGGAGGAGGGCATGACGCTCTTCACGGAGAACCAGGTGCTGCACAATTCGGCGGAAGCGCGCGAAGTGTATGATGTGTCGGGCGCGGGCGACACCGTCATCGCAACGGTCGCGACGATGCTCGGCGCAGGCGTGCCGCTCGTCGATTCGATCGTGTATGCGAATCGCGCGGCCGGCATTGTCGTGGGCAAGCTCGGCACGGCGACCGTCGACTACAACGAACTCTTCGCCTGATCTCACATGACTTTCATCGTTACCGGGGCGGCCGGCTTTATCGGCAGCAATATCGTCAAGGCGCTCAACGAGCGCGGCGAGCATCGCGTGATCGCGGTGGACAACCTCACGCGCGCCGACAAGTTCAGGAATCTCGTCGATTGCGAGATCGACGATTACCTCGACAAGACGGAGTTCGTCGAGCGCTTCCGGCGCGGGGACTTCGGCAAGGTGCGCGCGGTGTTCCACGAAGGCGCCTGCTCCGACACGATGGAAACCGACGGCCGCTACATGATGGACAACAACTTCCGGTACAGCCGGGACGTGATGGACATCTGTCTCGCGCAGGGCGCGCAGTTTCTGTATGCGTCGTCGGCGGCGACCTACGGCGGGTCGAGCCGGTTTGTCGAGGAACGCGAAGTCGAGAAGCCGCTCAACGTGTACGGCTACTCGAAGTTCCTCTTCGACCAGATCGTGCGTCAGGTGTTGCCGAAGGCAGGCAGCCAGATCGTCGGCTTCCGCTATTTCAACGTGTACGGGCCGCGCGAGACGCACAAGGGGCGCATGGCGTCGGTCGCGTTCCACAACTTCAACCAGTTCCGCGCGGAAGGCAAGGTCAAGCTCTTCGGCGAGTACAACGGCTACGCGGCCGGCGAGCAGACGCGCGATTTCGTGTCCGTGGAAGACGTGGTGAAGGTCAATCTGCACTTCCTCGATCACCCGGAGAAGTCGGGCATCTTCAATCTCGGCACGGGGCGCGCGCAGCCGTTCAACGACATTGCGTCGACGGTCGTCAACTCGCTCCGCGCAATCGACGGCGAAGCGCCGCTGTCGCTCGCTGAACTCGTGCAGCGCGGGCTGATCGAGTACGTTCCGTTTCCCGACGCGCTGCGCGGCAAGTACCAGTGCTTCACGCAAGCGGACCAGACGCGCCTGCGCGCAGCCGGTTACGAAGCGCCGTTTCTTACCGTTCAGGAAGGCGTCGACCGCTACGTGCGTTGGCTATTCGGCCAGCTATAAACGCGTTCGAAGTCTCTCTACACTGGGTCTCGCGGTCGGCACTGTTCGCCGGCCGGTTCTTCTGGAGACTCAGTATGTTCAAGCAAGCCCTTTCGACCCTCGTTGCGCTCGCGCTCACCCTGTCCATCGGTTCGGCGCTCGCAGCGGTCGATGTCAACACCGCCAATACCGATGCCTTGCGCGGCATCAAGGGCATCGGTCCGGCGAAGGCGAAAGCCATTCTCGATGAACGTCAGGCGCACGGCCCCTTCAAGGATGCGGCCGATCTCAGCTCGCGCGTCAAAGGCATGGGCGGCAAGACGGTGCAACGGCTCACGGCCGAAGGTCTGACCATCGGCACGGCGTCGAAGACGGCGGCCACGGGCACGCCTGCGGCCACCGGCGCCAATGGCGCCAATGGCGTCAGCGCGACGCCCGTGCTGTCGTCGCAGGCGTCGAAGCCGGTGGTCGTCAAGAAGTAAGCGGTAGGGCGCGCGGCGCGGCTTGTCGGCGGCCGCGCCGCGCGCTGCAACGGGTTTCTTCGCTCCTTCAGCCTTCGGATGTTTGGGCTCCCGCGGTTTGCCTCGCCGCGGGTTTTTTGCATGACGAAAGATGCGCGCTCGGCCGCTCGCGTAGCCATCTGCGCAGGAGGGGCGAGGCGCATGGCGGGAAGCGGTGGGCTACAATCAGTGGACTCGCATATCCATATTCCGGCGAACGCGCGCACAAGCATGCGCAGTCGTTCCGTCGAACCCGAATTCGGTCCGCTATGGCTTACATGACTATCGAAGACACGATCGGCAATACGCCGCTCGTGCAACTCGTCCGCGTGGTGGACGATGAAATCCGCAGCCGCAACAACGTCGTGCTCGGCAAGCTCGAAGGCAATAACCCGGCCGGCTCGGTGAAGGACCGCCCGGCGCTGTCGATGATCAGGAAAGCTGAGGAGCGCGGCCGCATCAAGCCGGGCGACACGCTGATCGAGGCGACGAGCGGCAATACCGGCATTGCGCTCGCGATGGCAGCAGCCGTGCGCGGCTACAAGATGGTGCTCATCATGCCGGAGGACTTGTCCATCGAGCGGCGTCAGAGCATGGGCGCGTACGGCGCGCAGATCATCCTCACGCCGGTCACGGGCGGCATGGAATACGCGCGCGATCTCGCCGATCAGATGCAGCGCGACGGCCGCGGCATCATCCTCGATCAGTTCGCGAATCCGGACAATCCGCTCGCGCACTACGAAACCACCGGTCCTGAACTGTGGCGGCAGACCGAAGGACGCATCACGCATTTTGTCTCGTCGATGGGCACGACCGGCACGATCATGGGCGTGTCGCAGTATCTGAAGGAGAAGAACGAGAAGATCGAGATCATCGGCGCGCAGCCGGAAGAAGGCTCGCGCATTCCGGGCATCCGCAAATGGCCGGAAGCGTACCTGCCGAAGATTTTCGATCGCAGCCGCGTGGATCGCGTGGAGAACGTGAGTCAGGCTGCAGCCGAGGCGATGGCGCGGCGGCTCGCGTCGGTGGAAGGCATCTTCGCCGGCATTTCGTCGGGCGGCGCGTGCGAGGTCGCGCTGCGCGTTGCGCGTCAGCTCGAGAACGCGACCATTGTGTTCATCGTCTGCGACCGCGGCGACCGCTATCTGTCGACGGGCGTTTTTCCCGCCTGAGCACTGATTAATCGCGGTCCGCTTGGCACGGCGGACCGCCGAGAAAAACGCGCTTACTGCGACGCGTCGCCCGCCGCCATGCGCGCCTTGACGGCCTCGCCCAACTGATACACGGCGAGCGCGTAGAAGAAGCTGCGGTTGTAGCGCGTCAGCACATAGAAGTTCTTGAGGCCCAGCGTGTATTCCGTCGCGCGGCCCGGCGTCGGCAGGTCGACGACGGTCAGCGGCGTGGCCGCTTCCGCGCTCAGGTTCAGGGCCGGCTCGGTCAGCAGCATGCCGGCCTTCGTCAACTGCGCGAGCGACCAGTGCGGCTCGGGCTGCCCGTCGGCTGCGGCTTGCGCGATGCCCTGGCTGCCTTCATCGCCCGCAATGCGCCACACGACCGGACGACCCGGCTCCCAGCCGTTCTGCTTCAGATAATTCGCGACACTGCCGATGGCATCCGCCGGGCTCGTGCGCAAGTCGATGCGGCCGTTGCCGTCGAAGTCCACCGCGTACTGCACGATGCTGCTCGGCAGAAACTGCGGAATGCCGATCGCGCCGGTGTAAGAGCCGAGCACGGTGGTCGGATCGATTTGCGAATCGCGCGTCCAGACGAGCAGGTCTTCGAGATTCTTGCGGAACGTCGCCTGACGTTCGGCGCGGTTCGGCGTGTTCGGGTAGTCGAACGTGAGCGTGGTCAGCGCGTCGAGCGCGCGGAAATTGCCCATGTACTTGCCGTAGATGGTCTCGACACCGATGATCCCAACGATCACTTCCGGCGGCACGCCAAACTGCGCGGACGCGCGCTGCAACGTGGCCTGATTCGCGCGCCAGAACTTCACGCCCGCGTTGATACGAATCGGTTCGATGAAACGCGACTGGTACGTGCGCCAGTTCTTGAGCGAAGGCGTGGGCGACGGCAACACCAGCTTCACCGCCGTCGCGGAATAGCTCACGTGATTGAAGAGGTCGTGCAGCGCGGCGGGATCGAAGTCGTAGCGCGCGACCATGTCGTTGATGAACGCCTCGACATTCGGGTTGTTCGCGTACCGCTGCGGCACGATCTCTTCTTCGAACACTTGCCCTTGCGGCGTCGCGCTCTGCGGCTGCTGCGACTGCGCAAGCGCGCTGTTGCCGCAGACGCCGCCGATTGCGCACAGCAAGGAAGCGATGAACGCGCGCGTCAGCGGCTTGAGAGAGGAATCGAGCGAGGCAAACTGAAAAGTCATAGTGTGCTTGGTGAGCGATTGAGGGCGATGCCGGATGTTCTGCCGTCGCGTGCAGCTACTCGCAACGATTCTTGACCGGGCGCATTGGCCTGCAAGCTGCCGTCGGCGCTGGCTGCCGGGGCGTCGGGGCAGTATAACCGACGCCCCACGGTGCAATGCCCGCGCCAGCCCGCGAGCCGGCCGTTCCGAACGGTGTGGTAACTTAACGTCAAATGCGCGGCACAGGATCGCGTATGACGAAAAAAGACGAGACGCGCCGACGACAGCGGCACTGCGAGACATCATGGCCACCGGCTTCTACACCCACACCGACTGCCTGCAGCACGATAACGGCCAATGGCATCCCGAATGCCCGGCGCGCCTACAGGCCATCGAAGATCAACTCATCGCGAGCCGTATCGACGCCCTGATCGAGCGCGAAGAAGCGCCGCTCGCCGACGAAGCCGATCTGGCGCGCGTGCACACGCAGGCGCACATCGACTACATCAAGAGCCGCACGCCGGAGCAGGGGCGCAGCGAACTGGACCCGGACACGTCGATGTGTCCGCAGTCGTATCGCGCGGCGTTGCGCGCCGCGGGCGCGGCCATCGCCGCGACCGATGCCGTCATCGAAGGCCGCTACGACAACGCGTTTTGCAGCGTGCGTCCGCCGGGCCATCACGCGGAGCCCGCGCGCGCAATGGGCTTCTGTCTCTTCAACAACATCGCGATCGCCGCGCGTCATGCGCTGGAAGTGCACGGACTGCAACGCGTCGCGGTCATCGACTTCGACGTGCATCACGGCAACGGCACCGAAGCCGCGTTCACCGGCGACTCGCGCGTGCTGATGTGCAGCTTCTTCCAGCATCCGTTCTATCCGTTCAGCGGCGCGGACAGCCACGCGCCGAACATGGTGAACGTGCCGCTGCCCGCGCGCACGAAGGGCATGGCGGTGCGCGAAGTGATCGACATGATGTGGCTGCCGCGTCTGGAGGATTTCAAGCCGCAGATGCTGTTCGTCTCGGCCGGTTTCGACGCGCACCGCGAGGACGACCTCGGCAACATGGGACTCGTCGAAGACGATTACGCGTGGATCACCGAGCAGATTCGCGCGGTCGCCGAGCGCCATGCAGAAGGGCGCATCGTCAGTTGTCTAGAAGGTGGATACAACCTGTCCGCGCTCGGGCGCAGCGTCGTCGCGCATGTGCGGGCATTGGCGCAGATCTAGCAGAAGCGGCCAAATAGGCGTACGTAATTAGCCGATCCGAAATCGTTATTAAGCGGAAAGATCAGCGTCCTGTAAAATCGCGCTTCTCAAAAAGCGGCAATCCAACAAGCGGCGGCCGGCTGCGCGGGTGCTTTCACCTGGCGAAGCCTTCCGCCGTTTGCATTTTCCAGATCGGCGCATGATCGACATACGTAACCTCTCGCAGCGTTTCGCGGGACCCCGAGGCTGGGTCGAAGCGCTGCACAACGTCAACTTGACGATTCCCGCCGGCGAAGTGTTCGGCATCATCGGGCGCAGCGGGGCGGGCAAGAGCACGCTGGTGCGCACGCTCAATCTGCTGACGAGGCCGAGCGAAGGCAACGTGATCGTCGATGGACGCGATCTCACGACGCTGCGCCCGGACGACTTGCGCGCCGCGCGCCGCGACATCGGCATGATCTTTCAGCACTTCAACCTGCTGTCGTCGCGCACGGTGTACGGCAACGTCGCGCTGCCGCTCGAACTCGCGGGCAAGAAGCGCGCGGAAGTAGAAGCGGCCGTGCTGCCGCTGCTCGACCTCGTCGGCCTCACCACGCACAAGGACAAATATCCGGCGCAGATCAGCGGCGGGCAGAAGCAGCGCGTGGGCATCGCGCGGGCGCTCGCGAGCAATCCGAAAGTGCTGCTCTCCGACGAAGCCACGTCCGCGCTCGATCCCGAAACCACGCGCGCGATTCTCGACCTGCTGCGCAAGATCAATCGCGAGCTCGGGCTGACCATCGTGCTCATCACGCATCAGATGGAAGTCATCAAGCAGGTCTGCGACCGCGTGGCCGTGCTGGATGCGGGACGCGTAGTCGAGGAAGGCAAGGTCGTCGATGTCTTCATGCAGCCGCATCACGAAGTCACGCGCGCGCTCATCGGCGATGTCATCGCGCACGAACTGCCGCCCGCGTTGAAGGCGCGCGTCGCCGAGCGGCTGAAGAGCGGCAGCGGCCATTTGCTGCGGCTCGCGTTCACGGGCTCGGGCGTCGACCAGCCGATCCTTTCCGAGACGATTCGCCGCTACGAACTGGACTTCAACATCTTGCACGGCCAGATCGACGAGATTCAGGGTCAGGCGTTCGGATCGCTCGCCGTGCTGGCGGGCGGTCAGCCGGTCAAGGTCGCGGAGGCGATCGCTTATTTGCGCACGCAAGGCGTGGTGGTGGAGGAGTTGTCCCATGTTGAGTGAAATGTTCGACATGTTCGTGCAGTCGTTCTGGGAAACGCTGATCATGGTCGGCATCTCAGGGCTCGTCGGCGCGGCCGTGGGTCTGCCGCTCGGCGTGCTGCTCTATCTGACCGACCGCGACGGCGTGCTGCGAAACATGGCCGTGAACCGCGTGCTCGGCGGCATCGTCAATGCGGTGCGCTCGACGCCGTTCATCATCCTGCTCGTCGCGGTCATTCCGTTCACGCGGCTCATCGTCGGCTCGTCCATCGGCACGGCGGCGGCGGTCGTGCCGCTCACCATCGCGGCGGCGCCGTTCATCGCGCGGCTCGTCGAAACGGCGCTGCGCGAAGTGGATCGCGGTCTCATCGAAGCGGCGCAAGCCATGGGCGCGACCACGAGTCAGATCGTTTTCAAGGTGCTGCTGCCGGAGTCGCTGCCGGGCGTCGTCGCGGGACTCACCATCACGTTCGTCTCGCTGGTCGGCTATTCGGCGATGGCGGGCGCGATCGGCGGCGGCGGGCTCGGCGATCTCGGCATCCGCTACGGTTATCAGCGGTTCCTGCCGGAAGTCATGCTGGCGGTCGTCGTCATTCTCATCGTGTTCGTGCAGCTCGTGCAGTCGTTCGGCGACTGGCTCGTGCGCCGTCTGAGCCACAAATAATTCCACCGAAAAAAGGTCAGCACATGCAACGTCGATTCATCCTGAAGTTCGCCGCAGCGCTCGGCGCGGCATCGCTCATGAGCACGCTCGCGCACGCGGACGACAACGCCATCAAGGTCGGCGTGACGGGCGGCCCGCACGCGCAAGTGATGGAAGTCGTGAAGCAGGTCGCCGCGAAAAGCGGGCTGAAGATCACGGTCGTCGAGTTCTCCGACTACGTGCAGCCGAACGCGGCGCTCGCGGCGGGCGATCTCGACGCCAACAGCTACCAGCATCAGCCGTATCTGGACGCGCAGGTGAAAGACCGCGGCTACAAGCTCATCAAGGTCGCCGATACGGTCACGTTCCCGATGGGCATCTATTCGAAGAAGGTGAAGTCGCTGAGCGAACTGGGCAACGGCGCGCGCATCGCCGTGCCGAACGATCCGACCAACGGCGGCCGCGCGTTGCTGCTGCTGCAGAAACAGGGCTTGCTGAAGCTGCGCGCCGATGCGGGCCTGAAGGCGACGCCGCTCGATATCGTCGAGAATCCGAAGAAGCTGAAGATCGTCGAACTGGATGCCGCGCAGATTCCGCGCTCGCTCGCCGATGTCGACGCCGCCGCCATCAACACGAACTTCGCGATGGAAGCGGGCCTGAAGCCGAAGTCCGACGCCATCGCCATCGAAGATCCGCGCGGCCCGTACGCGAACGTCATCGCCATCCGCGCCGCCGACAAGGACAAGCCGTGGGTCGGCAAGCTCGTGGCCGCCTATCATTCGCCGGAAGTGAAGCAGTTCATCGAGGGCAAGTACGCCGGCGCGGTCATCGCGGCCTGGTGAACGTTGCCCAGCGCCTCCGGGTTTTTTGGGATGGAAAGCGAACGACCGTTCTTTTAGAGTAGCCTCAAATGTATTGCACGCTGACCCGGCTCGCTCGTCGATGGCCGAAGCGCAAACGCGCCGCTCGTATAATGAGGCTGGGTTGACGTAATCGTAACTTTGGAGCGTGTGGATGAAAATTCTGGTGCCAGTCAAGCGCGTGGTCGACTACAACGTGAAGGTCCGGGTGAAATCGGACAACACGGGCGTCGAACTCGCCAACGTGAAGATGTCGATGAACCCGTTCGACGAAATCGCCGTGGAAGAGGCGGTGCGGCTGAAGGAAGCGGGCGTCGCAACTGAAGTGATCGCGGTGTCGTGCGGCGTCACGCAATGTCAGGAAACGCTGCGCACGGCGCTGGCGATCGGCGCGGATCGGGCGATTCTCGTTGAAACGTCAGAAGAGTTGCAGCCGCTCGCAGTGGCGAAGCTGCTGAAGGCTTTGGTCGATCAGGAAAAGCCGGAACTCGTGATTCTCGGCAAGCAGGCCATTGACGACGATTCGAACCAGACCGGTCAGATGCTTGCCGCTTTGGCGGGTCTGCCGCAGGCGACGTTCGCATCGAAAGTCGTGATCGCCGATGGCCGCGCCACTGTCGCGCGTGAAGTGGATGGTGGCGCGGAAACGCTGTCGCTCAAGCTGCCCGCCGTCGTCACGACGGACCTGCGCCTGAACGAGCCGCGCTACGTGACGCTGCCCAACATCATGAAGGCCAAGAAGAAGCCGCTGACGACCGTGACGCCCGCCGATCTCGGCGTCGATGTCGCACCGCGTCTGAAGACGCTCAAAGTCACCGAGCCGCCGAAGCGCAGCGCCGGCGTGACGGTGCCCGACGTCAAGACGCTGGTCGAGAAACTGAAAACCGAAGCAAAGGTGATCTAACGTGACGACTCTCGTAATTGCGGAACACGACAACGCGTCGATCAAGGCGGCGACGTTGAACACGGTCGCGGCAGCGGCCAAGCTGGGCGGCGATATTCACATTCTCGTCGCGGGTTCGAACGCCCACGGCGCGGCGGAACAGGCGGCGAAGATCGCGGGCGTTTCGAAGGTGCTGCTGGCCGATGCGCCGCAACTCGCCGAAGGACTCGCGGAGAACGTCGAAGGCACGGTGCTGAATATCGCGAAGGATTATTCGCACATCGTCGCGCCCGCGACGGCTTACGGCAAGAACATCGCGCCGCGTATCGCCGCGCATCTGGATGTCGCGCAGATCAGCGAGATCACGGCTGTCGTCAGCGCCGATACGTTCGAGCGCCCGATCTACGCGGGCAATGCCATCGCGACGGTGCAATCGGCTGATGCCATCAAGGTCATCACCGTGCGCGCGACGGGCTTCGATCCGGTTGCGGCGGAAGGCGGTAGCGCATCGGTCGAGAAGATCGAAGCAGCAGCCGATGCAGGCGTCTCGCAGTTCGTGAACCGCGAAGTGACGAAGCTCGATCGCCCGGAATTGACAAGCGCGAACATCATCGTCTCGGGCGGGCGCGGTCTCGGCAGCGGCGAGAACTACACGCAAGTGCTGGAGCCGCTCGCGGACAAGCTCGGCGCGGCGCTTGGCGCATCGCGTGCAGCCGTCGATGCGGGCTACGTGCCGAACGATTATCAAGTGGGTCAGACGGGCAAGATCGTCGCGCCGCAGTTGTATGTGGCGGTCGGCATCTCGGGCGCGATTCAGCACTTGGCCGGCATGAAGGACAGCAAGGTGATCGTCGCGATCAACAAGGACGCCGAAGCGCCTATCTTCAGCGTGGCGGATTACGGCCTCGTCGGCGATCTGTTCTCGGTGGTGCCGGAGCTGGTCAAAGAACTCGGCTGATCGCGTGCGTCGCGAGCGGCGCCTGCAATAGAAGAACAAAGGGCGCGACAACCGTTGCGCCCTTTTTGCATCCGGAAACGATAGAGGAGACAAACGATGAGCTACCGCGCTCCCGTGAAGGACATGCTGTTCGTCATGAAGGAACTGGCCGATATCGACAGCATCGCGGCGCTGCCGGGCTTTGAGGACGGCAACTTCGACACCGCGCAGGCTGTCGTCGAAGAAGCCGCGCGTTTCTGCGGCGAAGTGCTTGCGCCGCTGAACGTCACGGGCGACAGGCAACCCAGCACGTGGGCGAACGGACAGGTGACGACGACGCCCGGCTTCAAGGACGCGTTTCGCCAGTTCGCGGAGGGCGGGTGGCAAGGCATCGTGCATCCGGCGGAGTTCGGCGGACAGAACTTGCCGAAGCTCATCGCGACCGCCTGCATCGAAATGCTCAACTCGGCCAATCTCTCGTTCGCGCTCTGTCCGCTGCTGACAGACGGCGCCATCGAAGCGTTGCTGACTGCCGGCAGCGAAGAGCAGAAGGCGCGCTATCTGCCGAAGTTCATTTCCGGCGAATGGACCGGCACGATGAACTTGACCGAGCCGCAAGCCGGCTCCGATCTCGCGCTCGTGCGCACGCGCGCCGAGCCGCAGGGCGATGGCACGTACAAGCTCTTCGGCACGAAAATCTTCATCACGTACGGCGAGCACGACATGACGGAGAACATCGTGCATCTGGTGCTCGCTCGCACGCCGGATGCGCCGGAGGGCGTGAAGGGCATCTCGCTCTTTATCGTGCCGAAGTTTCTCGTCAACCACGACGGGTCGCTCGGAGAACGCAACGACGTGCATTGCGTGTCCATCGAGCACAAGCTCGGCATCAAGGCGAGCCCGACCGCCGTGCTGCAATATGGCGACCAAGGCGGCGCGATCGGCTATCTGATCGGCGAGGAGAATCGCGGCCTCGAATACATGTTCATCATGATGAACGCCGCGCGTTTCGCCGTCGGCATGCAGGGCGTCGCGGTGTCCGAGCGGGCGTATCAGCAGGCCGTCGCGTATGCGAAAGAGCGCGTGCAGAGCCGCCCGGTGGATGGCAGCGCGAAAGCCGCGGTGCCGATCATTCAACATCCGGACGTGCGCCGCATGCTCGCCACCATGCGCGCCTATACGGAAGGCGCACGCGCGCTCGCGTATGTCGCCGCCGCGCATAGCGACCTGGCGCATGCGCATCCCGAGGAGCCGGTGCGCAAGCGGCATCAGGCGGTCTATGAATTCCTCGTGCCGATCGTCAAGGGCTTCAGCACCGAAATCTCGGTGGACGTCGCGAGCCTCGGCGTGCAGGTGCATGGCGGCATGGGCTTCATCGAGGAAACCGGCGCCGCGCAGCATTATCGCGATGCGCGCATCCTGCCCATCTACGAAGGCACGACCGCAATTCAGGCCAACGATCTGATCGGGCGCAAGACCGTGCGCGATGGAGGCGCGACCGCGCAGGCGCTGCTCGCACAGATCGACCAGACCATCGCGGCGCTCGCCGAGGTCGACGGGCAGGCGTTCAAGTCGATGCATCGTCATCTGAGCGCGGGCAGCTTGTCGCTCGCGCGCGTCATCGAGTTCGTCGTCGCGCGGTTCAAGAGCGATCCGAACGCGGTGTTCGCGGGCAGCGTGCCGTATCTGAAGCTCGCCGGCATTGTGCTTTCCGGCTGGCAAATGGCCCGCGCGATGCTCGTCGCGCAAGCGAAACGCGCCGAGGACGAGCCGTTCTATTCGGCGAAGATCGCCACCGCCGAGTTCTTCGCGGAACACATCTTGTCGCACGCGCCCGGCTTCGAGGCGGCGATCGTGAGCGCCAACGGACACGAAGGCGTGCTCGCCCTGAGCGAAGATCAGTTCTGAAAACGACGACGGCGCCCTTGCAGGCGCCGTCGTTCGATCAGCCGGTCAGAACGTCAGACTTTGGCGTAGGCCGGTCGCCCGGTGACGCTGGCATCGCCGAAATAGCGATGCACCGACAAGTCGTCCGAGCGGATAGCGGGCTGTCTGCCGGACATCAGGTCCGCGAGCAACTGGCCCGAACCGCACGACATCGTCCAGCCGAGCGTGCCGTGGCCGGTGTTGAGGAACAGATTGGGCACGGGCGTGCGGCCGACGATCGGCGTGCCGTCCGGCGTCATCGGGCGCAGGCCGGTCCAGAAACTCGCGCTCGCGGTATCGCCGCCGCCGGGGAACAGGTCGTTCACGCACATTTCGAGCGTCTCGCGGCGCGCCTGCTTCAGCGTCTTGTCATAGCCGACGATCTCCGCCATGCCACCGACGCGAATGCGGTCGTCGAAGCGCGTGATCGCAATCTTGTACGTTTCGTCGAGCACCGTGGAGACCGGGGCGCGCTTCGCATCGACGATCGGCGCGGTGATCGAATAGCCCTTCAGCGGATACACCGGAATCTTGACGAGATCGCCGAGGAGCTTCGGCGAATACGACCCGAGCGCGACGACATACGAATCCGCCGTGATGAGCTCGCTGCCGCATTGCACGCCGGCGATGCGGCCGTTGCTCACGCGCAGCGCGTCGATCGGCGTGTTGTAGCGGAACTGGACGCCGAGCGCTTCGGCCATCGCGGCCAAGCGCGTGGTGAACATCTGGCAGTCGCCGGTTTCGTCGTTCGGCAGGCGCAGGCCGCCCGTCAGCTTGTGCGACACCGCAGCGAGCGCGGGTTCGGCCTTCGCCAGTTCCGCCGCCGACAGCAATTCGAACGGCACGTTGGCTTCCTTCAGCACGGCGATGTCTTTGGCCGCGCCGTCCAACTGCTGCTGCGTGCGGAACACTTGCAACGTGCCGCCGGTGCGGCCTTCGTATTCAATGCCGGTGTCTGCGCGCAGTGCCTGCAGGCAATCGCGGCTGTATTCGGCGAGGCGCACCATGCGGCCTTTGTTCACCGTATAGCGCTCCTGCGTGCAGTTGCGCAGCATCTGCCACATCCACTGAAGCTGGCTCATCGTGCCGTCGAGGCGGATGGCGAGCGGCGCGTGCTTTTCGAACATCCATTTGACGGCCTTGAGTGGCACGCCCGGCGCGGCCCACGGCGACGCGTAGCCCGGCGAAATCTGTCCCGCATTGGCGAAACTGGTTTCGAGCGCCGGGCCGGCTTCGCGGTCGATGACCGTGACTTCGTGCCCGGCGCGGGCGAGGTAATACGCGCTCGTGACGCCGACGACGCCGCTTCCCAGAATAACGATTCGCATGTGATCTCCGTTTCCGATCCGACTGGACAGTCGCGAATCGCACGAGGTCTGCGACGGATTGTCCGGCTAGTGTTATCGCCTATACTATTGGCAGTAAGGCAGTTTTAGTTATTGTATTTCGCGGATTTTCAGGAAAGAGACGATGAGAACGCAGCGAAATCCGCTTCGGACGCTCGATAAACTCGATCACAAGATTTTGAGCATCCTGCAGCAGGACGGACGCATCGCGATGAAGGATCTGGCGGAGCGTGTCGGCCTGTCGGTGACGCCGTGCATCGAGCGCGTGCGGCGCATGGAACGCGACGGCGTCATCACCGGCTATTACGCGCGCGTGAACCCTGCGCAACTGGGCGCGGCGCTGCTCGTGTTCGTCGAAATCACGCTGGATCACAAGAGCGGCAACATGTTCGACCAGTTCCGGCGCGAGGTTCAGCGCATTCCCGAAGTGCTCGAATGTCATCTCGTTTCCGGTGATTTCGACTATCTGATCAAGGCGCGCATCGGCGAAATGGCCGACTACCGCAAGCTGCTCGGCGATATTCTTCTGCAACTGCCTGGCGCCGTGCAGTCGAAAAGCTACGTGGTGATGGAGGAGATCAAGGAGACGCTGACCATTCCGGTCGACGTCTAAAAAACCGCTTGCGGTCGCGGCGCGATACTGTATATTTGTACAGTACTTTACGACGCAATTCTGTGACCGCAATGCCCACGCCGGACGATGAATTTCCTGTCGCGCCGCCTTCGCCGCTGAAGGGGCGCGGCGCTGTGTCCAATCTTCAGGGGCGCTACGAGAAGGACGAGCGCGAGCGCGTCGACGACGGCTGGACGCACGGAACCGCCGACGACGAAGGCTCGCCGCCGCTGCGCACGCAGGTTTTCGAGGAACGCGCGAAGACCATTCTCACGCGCAACAACTCGCCGGACATCCCATTCACGGTTTCGCTGAACCCGTACCGCGGCTGCGAACACGGCTGCATCTACTGCTTCGCGCGTCCGACTCACAGCTATCTCGGCCTCTCGCCGGGGCTGGATTTCGAGAGCCGCATCTACGCGAAAATCAACGCAGGAGAATTGCTCGAGCGCGAACTGGCGAAGCCGAGCTACCAGCCGGATTCCATCGCGCTCGGCGTGAATACCGACGCGTATCAGCCGGTCGAGCGCGATCTGAAGCTGACGCGGCGGGTCATCGAGATTCTGCACGACTGCGGGCATCCGTTCGGGGCGATCACAAAGTCGTCGCTGATCGAACGCGATATCGACCTGCTCGCGCCCATGGCCGAGCGCAAGCAGTTCATGGCGGCGATCACCGTCACGACGCTCGACGCCGACATCGCGCGCACGCTGGAGCCGCGCGCCGCCACGCCGTCGCGCCGGCTGCGGACCATTCGCACGCTCGCCGACGCGGGCATTCCGGTCGGCGTCAGCATCGCGCCGGTGATCCCGTTCGTCACGGAACCGGACCTCGAGCGCGTGCTCGAAGCGTGCGCGGAGGCGGGCGCGACCACGGCGAGCTATATCGTGCTGCGCTTGCCGTGGGAAGTCGCGCCGCTTTTCAAGGACTGGCTCGCTGCGCATTTCCCGGATCGCGCGGACCGTGTGATGAGCCGCGTGCGCGACATGCGCGGCGGCAAGGACTACGACTCGGACTTCGCCACGCGCATGAAGGGCGAGGGCCTGTGGGCGGACATGCTGAAACAGCGCTTTAGTCAGGCGACGAAGCGGCTGGGTTTGAATCTGCGCAATCGCGGCATTCTGGATATGTCGGAGTTCCAGCGGCCAGCGAGCGTCAAGGTCCAGCGGGCGGCGCTGCCTGCCGCTGGCGGCCAGCTGGATCTATTCTGACCTTATTGCGACAACGTCTTGGCGGCTTCCACCTGGCCTTCGAAATACGTCTGGAACGTCAGGGCGAGGCCGGTCATCAACAGGAACGCGCCGATCAGCAGCGAGAAGATCACCACGAAGATCACCGTCCAGCCCGAGTGGCTTTGACGGCCGGTATGGGCGTTGAACTGCGCGTCCCACTTCGCGTCGGGCCGCAGTCCGTAGACGATTGCCGAGAGAAACGCCGCGAGCAGCGACACCGCGCCCGGCAGGGCGAGCGCCCAGCCGAGCACCGACGTACGCTCGGTCGCGGCGAGCAGCAGATAGCCGACCGCGCCCATCGCGATCCCGACGATATGCGCCCAGCCGTACTTGTCGCGCATGCCATATAGATAGAAGCGGTGAAGGCCGATGCTGCCGAACAGAAACGCGAGCGCGGCGGTCAGCGTTTTCGAACGGAAGTAGGGCGGAGCAGCCTTGCCGGCAGGCTTCGAGTCGCACGGCGCGGCAACGGACGAGGAAGTCATCTTGGAGAGCGGTGATCAGTGCAGATTCGTCATTTTACGATGCGGGGCGCGGCGCAGACAGAACGCGACATTTCGCTCGCAGCGGCTCCCGGCGCTGCACGTTGCCAGCAAAAAATGCGTTAAGTGTTTGTTAGGGCTTCGGATTCCCGTTATAATCGCGTGTTCTGGTAGTTCCGAACCCCGGTTTTCAAGGATTTCAGCATGGTCATCATCCGCTTGGCTCGTGGCGGCTCGAAGAAGCGCCCGTTCTACAACATCGTCGCAACCGATTCGCGTAGCCGCCGTGACGGCCGCTTCATCGAGCGCGTGGGTTTCTACAACCCGGTCGCCACGAAGGGCGAATCGCTGCGTATCGCTCAAGACCGCCTGACCTACTGGCAAGGCGTCGGCGCGCAACTGTCGCCGACCGTCGAGCGTCTGGTCAAGCAGTCGAAGCAAGCTCAGCCGGCTGCTTAAGCTGTCTCGCTGCTTTTCGATTGGGGCGACGCGTCACGCTTTCAAGCGTAACCGGTCGCCCGAGTCGCACATATTTGCCCAAAGGTTCGCTGATGCCCGCGCGTGATCCCCAAAACGGCCACGAGTCCGGTTCCGTCAGTCAACCGAAGCCGGGGCAACAGGAAGGTGCCGCCACGTTCGGCGCGTTCGTCCGCAAGCCGGGCGCGCGCCGCGTGGCGGCCGGCGTTTCGGACGCAGGCAAGACGGAAGGCGGCGTCGAGGTCATCGAGCCGGCGGAGCATCTGCCGGAAGATGCAGTCGAAGTCGGCTTTATCGTGGATGCCTACGGCCTGAAGGGCTGGGTCAAGGTCATGCCGCATGCGCACGGCAAGTCGGGCGGCGACGCGCTGCTTACGGCGAAGCGTTGGTGGCTCGTCAAGAATCGCGACCGCAAGTCCGCGCGCCGTTTGCAGTCGAAGGTGCACGGAGATTCGATCGTCGCGAGTCTGGCGGGTTGCGATGACCGCGACGCCGCGCTGACGCTGAAAGGCTACGCGGTGCATATCGCGCGCAGCGACTTTCCGAAGCTCGAAGACGAAGACGAGTTCTACTGGGTCGATCTGATCGGCCTCGATGTCGAAAACGAAGCGGGCGTGGCGCTTGGCCGCGTCGCCGACATGATCGACAACGGCGCGCACTCCATCCTGCGGGTCGAGTACCCGGCCACGAACAAGGATGGCGAGCCCGTCACCGGCGAGCGGCTCATTCCGTTCGTCGGCGTGTACGTGAAGACGGTGGATCGGGCGGCGAAGCGTATCGTCGTCGACTGGGACGCCGATTATTGAAAGCCATCGGCAGAACACGGAGAGGGCGATGCAGTTCGATGTCGTGACGCTCTTTCCAGAGATGTTTCGCGCGCTGACCGACTGGGGCATCACCAGCCGGGCGGTGAAGCAGGGGCGGTTCGGTCTGCGCACGTGGAATCCGCGCGATTTCACCACGGACAACTACCGCACCATCGACGACCGTCCTTACGGCGGCGGCCCCGGCATGGTCATGCTGGCGCGCCCGCTGGAAGACGCGATCGCTGCGGCCAGGACAGCGCAGCGCGAGCAAGGCATCGAGAACACGCGCGTCGTGAT
The DNA here is from genome assembly GCF_022879575.1 of Caballeronia sp. SL2Y3. NCBI lineage: Bacteria > Pseudomonadati > Pseudomonadota > Betaproteobacteria > Burkholderiales > Burkholderiaceae > Caballeronia > Caballeronia sp. SL2Y3. Next base: position 1,965,319 of record NZ_CP084260.1, on the reverse strand, counting down.
GATGTCGCCGCAAGGCGCGAAGCTCGACCATGATCGCGTGATGCGTTTCTCGCAGGAACCCGGCCTCGTGCTGTTGTGTGGCCGGTACGAAGCAATCGACCAGCGTTTGATCGATCGCGTGGTGGACGAGGAAGTGAGCCTCGGCGACTTCGTGCTCTCGGGCGGCGAATTGCCCGCCATGGCGCTGATGGATGCCGTCGTGCGCCACTTGCCCGGCGTGCTGAACGACGCGCAATCGGCGGTGCAGGACAGTTTCGTCGACGTATTGCTCGACTGTCCGCACTACACGCGCCCGGAGGAATACGAAGGCGTGCGCGTGCCGGATGTGCTGCTCGGCGGCCACCACAAGGAAATCGACGCCTGGCGCAGGCGCGAAGCATTACGCAATACGTTCATCAAGCGGCCCGATCTGATCGAGCGGGCGCGCAAAAGCAAGTTGCTGAGCGGTGCCGACGAGGCGTGGCTCGCAAGTCTCGCGAAGGACGCGTCGAAGCCGCAATAAGCTTCGGGCGACGAGCGGGACAAAAGGGGGCGCCGACCAACATCGGCGCCGGAAGTGAACCCATCCTCTACCGGGGCCTCATTACCAGAAGTCGAGGCACACAACTCCGGCAAGATGGCACAAGGAGTCAGTAATGAATCTGATTGAACAACTCGAGAAGGAAGAGATCGCACGCGTGCTGGGCGAGAAGGCCATCCCCGACTTCGGTCCGGGCGACACGGTCGTCGTCAACGTGAACGTCGTCGAAGGTACGCGCAAGCGCGTGCAGGCTTACGAAGGCGTCGTGATCGCAAAGCGCAATCGTGGCCTGAACTCGAACTTCATCGTCCGCAAGATTTCGTCGGGCGAAGGCGTCGAGCGTACGTTCCAGACCTACTCGCCGCTGCTCGCGAGCATCGTCGTGAAGCGTCGCGGTGACGTTCGTCGCGCGAAGCTGTACTACCTGCGCGAGCGTTCGGGCAAGTCGGCTCGAATCAAGGAAAAGCTGGTCTCGAAGGACCGTGCCGCTACCGCCGCCGAGTAAGTTCTCAGCAGCGCAGTCGCACCGGAAAAAGCACCCCTCGCGGGTGCTTTTTTCTTTTGTGTTCAAATCGTATCTTCCCCATTCAGGCTTGCGACCGTGTCCACTGGCAAGACATCGACTCCGCGCATTCTCGAACCCGAACAGATGCCCGTCGTCTCGACGGGCGAAGCCATGCCGTCCATTCCGCCGGAGCGCCTGACGCCCGACGGACTGCGCGAACGCTTCACGAAAGAACTGGAGTGGACGCAGGAGCCGCCCGAGCAGCGCATCAAGGCGATCGGCGGCGATCCGCGCGTCGCATCGGTGCTCGTGCCGCTCGTCGTGCGCGAGGGCGGGCTCACGGTGCTGTTGACTCAGCGCGCCGATCATCTCTCCGACCATGCCGGCCAGATCAGCTTCCCCGGCGGACGCCGCGAACCCGAAGACGCCGATGCCGCCGCCACCGCGCTACGCGAGGCGCGCGAGGAAGTCGGCCTTGGCGCGGAGCATTGCGAAGTCATCGGCGCGATGCCCGACTATCTGACCGGCACCGGCTTTCGCGTGACGCCGGTCGTTGCGCTCGTCTATCCGCCGTTCACGTTGAAGGCCGACACGAGCGAAGTCGCCGATATCTTCGAAGTGCCGCTCGCGTGGCTCATGAATCCGGCGAACCACGAAGTGCGCGTGTTCCGCTGGGAAGGCGGCGAACGTCGGTTCTTCGCCATGCCGTACACGCCGAGCGAAGGCAAGGCGCCGTACTTCATCTGGGGCGCGACGGCGGGCATGCTGCGCAATTTTTATCGCTTCCTCGCTGCACGTTAGCCACGCTCGCAACGCGCGCAGCGACCGATCGTACAAAACGCGCAAGGCGCTGTGCTATCGTTACGCGAAACTCGAATCAACCGACTGTTTCGGCGCTTCGCATGACTTTTTTCTCCGTATTGCTGGCTCTCATCATCGAGCAAGTGCGTGCCCTGTCGCCGCACAATCCTGTTTCGTCGTTGCTTCAGTATCATGCGGAATCCACCGCGCACGGCTTCGATGCCGGCAAGCCCAAGCACGGCGTCGTCGCGTGGCTGCTGGTGGTATTGCCGTGGACGCTCGCGGTCGGCCTCGTCTATTACGTGCTGTATCGCATCAACTTCGTTCTGGCGTTCTTGTGGAACGTGGTGATCGTGTACTTCACGCTCGGCTTTCGCCAGTTCAGCCACTATTTCACCGACATCCATCTCGCGCTCAATAACGACGACGTGCCACGCGCGCGCGAAGTGCTGACCGAATGGACCGGGCTGGATACCGTCGACATGCCCGTGAGCGAAATCGTGCGGCACACGCTGGTTCACGCGGTGGTCGCGTCGCACCGGCACGTGTTCGGCGTGTTCTTCTGGTTCCTTATTCCGATCGGTCCGGCGGGCGCGGTGTTCTATCGCATCGCCGAATATCTGGCGCGTGCGTGGGCGATGCCGAGCCCCGAGCGCACCGCGGAGTTCTCGTCGTTCGCGCAGCGGGCGTTCTTCGTGATCGACTGGATTCCGACGCGCCTGACCGCAATGGGCTTCGCGATCGTCGGCAACTTCGAGGACGCGATCTACGCATGGCGCAATCACGCGCGGCAATGGCCGGACTCGAACGACGGCGTGCTGCTGGCCGCAGGCAGCGGCGCGTTGGGCGCGCGTCTCGCGGGGCCGCTCGCCGAACCGTTGAGCGTGGAAGCGCTCGCTGTCGGCGATGCGAGTCCGCTTCCCGTCGGCGACGATTGCACGCCGCGCACGCTGCAATCCGCGGTCGGGCTCGTGTGGCGCGCCGTCATCTTGTGGATGCTGCTCTTGCTGATGCTTACCATCGCGGTGTGGCTAGCCTGAGCGTCAGCCGTCGAGCGGATCGCGCTCCGTCTGACATTGCCAGCACACGGTGAACTGCGGCTCCAGCCGTTCGCCGCAATGCTTGCAGAACCAGGGCCGGGCGTTCGCGTCCGGCCCTTTTTGCGCGCGGTCCAGCAGACGGCGCGCCAACGCTTCGTCGCGATCGTCGACGATCCAGATCTCAGGTGCGCACTGATCCGCCGGAATCTCGCCTAACGCACCGTTGAGATAGCGGTTGTGCAGCTCGCACGGCACGCCCGCTGTCGCCAGCACGTTCACCCAATGTTGCGCCGTGATCAGGTTGGGCGCCCAGGTGAGCCGTTTCATCGCACGATCTGGCTGGCTTCGTGGACGAGTTGCGCGTAGAGCGCATGCCGCTCCGGCCTGATCTTGCCGGCTTCGACCGCTTCGAGCACCGCGCACCCCGGCTCTTGCAGATGATGGCAGTTGTAGAAGCGGCAGTGGCCCAGATACGGGCGGAAGTCGGCGAATGCGCGTTCCAGCTGGCCTTCCGACAGGTGATGCAGGCCGAACTCCTGAAAGCCGGGCGAATCGATCAGCGAGCCGCCCCCGGGCAACGTGTAGAGGCGCGTGAACGTGGTCGTGTGACGGCCGCTGTTGAGCGCCGACGAGATCTCGCGCGTGGCGGCGTCCGCATCGGGCACGAGCAGATTCACGAGCGTCGACTTGCCCATGCCGGATTGCCCGAGCAGGATCGTCGCGCGGTTGTGCAGATGCGCATCCAGTTGCGGATGCACTTCGCCCGGACGCGCCTTCGCCGATAATTCGATCACCGTGTAGCCGAGCTCGCGATACGGCGCGAGGCGTTCTCGCGCGAGCGGCAGCGCGTCCGTCACGTCGGTCTTGTTGAGCACGATGAGCGCGTCGAGTTCGTGCGCTTCGGCTGCGATGAGCGCGCGCCCGAGCAGGTCTTCGCTGAAATGCGGCTCGGTGGCGAGCACGATCAGCAATTGATCGAGATTCGCCGCGAAGAGCTTCGACTTGAACTGGTCGGAGCGGTAGAGCAAATTGCGCCGCTCGTCGATCTCGACGATCACTCCCTGATCCGCCGACGACTGTTCGTACATCACATGATCGCCGACCGCGACGTCGCTCTTTTTGCCGCGCGGGAAGCATTGAAGCATCGCGCCGCCGTCGTCCGGCATCACGAGATAGTGCCGGCCGTGCGCGGCGATCACCGTGCCGCGCAGGCGCGCGGCGGACGACGCGCCGGTCTTGCGCGTGGCGCGCGTCGTCATGCGGCGTGTTGCATCAGACGGTCGATGCGCTGCGAGGCGGGTGGATGCGAATAATAGAACGCGGTGTAGATCGGATCGGGCGTCAACGTGGACGCGTTGTCCTCGTACAGCTTCACGAGCGCGTTGACGAGGTCCTTCGGGTCGGTCTGGCTCGCGGCGAAAGCGTCGGCTTCGAACTCGTTCTTGCGCGATGTCAGGCTGCCGAGCGGCGTCACGAAGAACATGAACACGGGCAGCACGAGCATGAACAGCACGAGCGCGAGCCCGTTGTTGCCGCCGATGAGCGACGGCCGCACGCCGAGGCCTTCGTAGAACCAGACCGTCTGCACGAGCCAGCCGAGCAGCGCGAGCATCGCGAGGCTGATGCCGAACATCACGATCATCAGCTTGAGCACGTGACGGCGCTTGAAGTGGCCGAGTTCGTGCGCGAGCACCGCTTCGATCTCGCTGCCGGACAGCCGCGCGAGCAGGGTGTCGAAGAACACAATGCGCTTGGCCGCGCCGAAGCCCGTGAAGTACGCGTTGCCGTGCGCCGACCGGCGGCTGCCGTCCATCACGAAAAGGCCCTTGGCGGCAAAGCCCGTGCGCGACATCAGGTTTTCGATGCGCGCGCGCAGCGCCTCGTCTTTCAGCGGCTCGAACTTGTTGAAGAGCGGCGCGATGAACGTCGGGTAGATGATCATGGCGAGCAACTGGAACGCGACCCAGACCATCCACGTCCACAGCCACCAGTAAGCACCGGCGCGATCCATGAGCCACAGCGTGAGCAGGAGCAGCGGCGCGCCAATCACGACGCCGAGCACCGTGCCCTTCACCAGATCGACGAAGAAGAGCTTCTTCGACATGCGGTTGAAGCCGAACTTCTCTTCCACGACGAAGTGGCGGATGTAGTCGAACGGCAGGTCGATGAGGCTCGTGATCGCGACGACCGAAGCCACCAGCGCGATCTGCCCGAGATAGCCGCGCCCGAGCCAGCCGGAGATGGCGGTATCGAGCGCCTGCACGCCGCCGAGCAGCGTCAGCGCGACCAGCACGACGGCGCTCGTCACGACTTCGATCATCGTGAGGCGCGTGCGCTCGATCGTGTAATCCGCTGCCCGCTGATGCGCCGCGAGCGGGATGGTGCCGGTGAACTGCGGCGGCACGCCGTTGCGGTGCGCGGCGACGTGGCGAATCTGGCGCGACGCGAGCCAGAGCTTGGTCGAGACCATCGCGGCGAGCGCCACGACGAAGAGGGTCGAGAAGGCGAGCGAGAGGTGGGTCATCCGGGCATTCCGATTGAACTATGCGAGAATTATAGGTTCTTGGCCGTGTCGCCGTTGTCACATCATGCCATCGCGGTGGCTTCCGAGATGCCTTCGGCCCGCGCCTCATTCTCTTCTCAGGCAGCATCCATGACTGACTCTTCCGACCGTCCCGCAAGCGCCGACCTCGCCGCCGAATCCGCACTCGCGCGCAGCGACATGAATCTCATCTGGCTCGACATGGAAATGACCGGGCTCGACCCGGACAACGACCGCATCATCGAAATCGCCGTGGTCGTGACGAACTCGACGCTCGACAAGATGGTGGAAGGTCCGGTGCTCGCCATCCACCAGACGGAAGAAGCGCTCGAACGCATGGACGAGTGGAACCGCAACACGCACGGCCGCTCGGGGCTGATCGAGCGCGTGAAGGCGTCCACGGTGGATGAAGCCGAAGCGACGCGGCAGATTCGCGAGTTTCTCGGCCAGTACGTGCCGCCCGGCAAGTCGCCGATGTGCGGCAACTCCATCTGCCAGGACCGCCGTTTCATGGCGCGCTGGATGCCGGAACTGGAGACGTTCTTCCACTACCGCAATCTGGACGTCAGCACGCTCAAGGAACTGTGCCGCCGCTGGCAGCCGGCCATCTATAAGGGCTTTCAGAAGCGCGCGATGCACACGGCGCTCGCCGACATTCACGAGTCGATCGACGAACTGAAGTACTACCGCGAGCACTTCCTGATTCCGGCGGCGGCGAGCAGCGCGTCTTAAACCTTCGGCGGCCGGATTGCGCTCTTGGGACGGAACGCGGCGACGACTTCCGGCAGCGTGTCGATATACGGCCCGCCGATCAGGTCGATGCAATACGGAACCGCCGCGAAGATGCCGGGCACGGTCGTCTTGCCGTCCGCGTCCTTCACGCCTTCCAGCGTCTCGCGAATCGACTTCGGCTGGCCCGGCAGATTGATGATGAGCGCGGCGTGGTCGGCGGTTTCGCGAATGACTGCCACTTGCCGCGAAAGAATGGCGGTCGGCACGAAGTTCAGGCTGATCTGGCGCATCTGTTCGCCGAAGCCCGGCATCGGCTTCGTGGCGACGGCGAGCGTGGCTTCCGGCGTCACGTCGCGGCGCGCGGGGCCGGTGCCGCCGGTGGTCAGCACGAGATCGCAGCCGAGCGTATCGACGAGTTCGATCAGCGTCGCGGAGATGGTGGCCGCGTCGTCCTGAATCAAGCGCGTTTCGGCGCGCCAGGGCGATGCCATCGCGCCGCCGAGCCACGCTTGCAGCGACGGCAAGCCCTTGTCCTCATACACGCCTTGCGACGCGCGATCGCTGATGGACACGAGTCCGACGATCAACTCGTCCGGATGACTGCGCTCAGGCTTCATCTTTGCCTTCCTCGTCGCCCTCGTTGCTCTCGTCGATGTCTTCGTCTTCCTCGTCTTCCACGCCCGCCGCGTTCTTGATCCACTGGAACAGCTCGCGGTAATAGCGCGGCGGCTTCTGCTGCTGGCGCTCCTTGCGCGCGTTGCGAATGAGCGTGCGGCCTTCCTGCGGATCGACGCCCGGATGCTCGCGAATGAAGTCGGTGAGCGCGGCGTCATCGGCGAGCAACTGTTCGCGTGCGCGTTCGATCCAGTGCAGCCGCGCCGTTTCCGCCTTGTTCACGCCGCGATGCGTGTCGAGCGCGGTGCGCAGCGCGGCGACTTCCTCGTCCGAAAGCGAGCGCATTACGCGCCCGACATACTGCAACTGACGGCGCTTGCCCTCGTGATCCGTGATGCGGCGTGCTTCGCGCACGGCGCTGTCGAGATCTTCGTTCATCGGCATGCGCTTGAGCGCGTCTTTCGGCAGCGCGATGAGCGCTTCGCCGAGCTCTTGCAGCGCGTGCATCTCGCGCTTCAGTTGCGATTTGCTCGGGCGGTCGTAGGCCTGATCGGGCGTGTCGTCGCGATCGGCTTCCATCGGTTGAATGCGGGTTTTACGGTTCATGGCGACATTGTAGCTTGCGCTCGCGCGCGAGCCGACGCGGTTGCGACGGGTGAACGCGCGCCGTCCTTGCTATGATCGCGTGGAGAGTCGGCGTGCGTCTTGAGCAACAACGGGCGCGACGACAGGCGCGACATTCATGACACGGAGCGCGACGGGCGCTTGCGCGGTCAACAAAACCGAAGGCAACGACACATGGCAGCAGACATCGACGTCAGGCAACGCTTTTTTCCGCACACGCAAGATGAGTTGAAGGAGATCGCGTCGGACATCCTGCGCTACGCGAAGGAACTCGGCGCGAGCGATGCCGCCACCGAAATCTCCGAAGGCGACGGCCTCTCGGTGAGCGTGCGGCGCGGCGAAGTGGACACGATCGAGCATAACCGCGACAAGATGGTCGGCGTCACGGTGTTCATCGGCAAGAAGCGCGGCAACGCGAGCACCGCCGACTTCACGCGCGAGGCGTTGCGCGACACGGTCGCGGCGGCGTACAACATCGCGCGATTCACGGCGGAAGACAGCGCCGCCGGGCTCGCCGAGGAAGAACTGCTCGAGAAGTCGCCGCAGGACCTCGATCTCTATCACCCGTGGGACATCGACGCCGAAGAGGCCGCCGACATCGCGCGCCGCGCCGAGGCTGCGGCATTTGCGGTCGACAAGCGCATCACGAATTCGGAAGGCGCGAGCGTCTCCGCGCAGCATTCGCAATTCGTGCTCGCCACTTCGCGCGGTTTCATGGCGGGCTATCCGTATTCGCGGCACTACATCGCATGCGCGCCGATCGCGGCGAGCGGCCGCGACATGCAGCGCGACGACTGGTACACGTCGAAGCGCGACGCCTCCGAGCTTGCCGATCCGGAAGCGGTCGGCCGCTACGCCGCCGAGCGCGCGCTCGCGCGACTGAACGCGCGCAGCCTCGACACGCGCAAGTGCCGCGTGCTGTTCGAAGCGCCGCTCGCTGCGGGCATTCTCGGCGCGTTCGTGCAGGCCGTGAGCGGCGGGGCGCTGTATCGCAAGACGACGTTTCTCGTCGACAGTCTCGGCAAGCCGGTGTTCGCGCCGCATATTCAGATCGTCGAGGACCCGCACGTGCGCGGCGGCATGGGCAGCGCGCCGTTCGACGAAGAAGGCGTACGCACGCAGCGGCGCAACGTCGTGGAAGACGGCGTGGTGCAGGGCTATTTCCTCTCGACGTATTCGGCGCGCAAGCTCGGCATGCAAACGACCGGCAACGCGGGAGGCTCGCACAATCTCTCGATGAAAAGCACGCACACGCAGCCCGGCGACGACTTCGAAGCCATGCTGAAGAAGCTCGGCACGGGCCTTCTGCTGACCGAGCTGATGGGGCAGGGCGTGAACTACGTGACAGGCGACTATTCGCGCGGCGCGTCGGGCTTCTGGGTCGAGAACGGGCAGATCCAGCACGCCGTGGAGGAAATCACGGTCGCGGGCACGCTACAGGAAATGTTCCGCCATATCGAAGCCGTGGGCGCGGACACGGTCGTGCGCGGCACCAAGGCAATCGGTTCGGTGCTGATCGAGCGGATGACGGTGGCGGGGCAGTAAGCGCCGCCTCCCGCGCTGCTGGCTAAACGAAAGGCCCCGGACGATGAGCAATCGTCCGGGGCCTTAGTCGTTGAGTCGCTGCGTCGTTGAGTCGTTGTCATGCGCGCCGCTCGTAAGTGACGAACGCGAACTCGAAGTCGTTGGGCGCCGCCGCGCGATGCCGCTCGCGCGACACTTCGCGCCACTGCGACGCGTCGGGCGCTGGGAAATGCGTGTTGCCGTCGAAATCGGCGTCGATTTCCGTGACGATCAGCTTGCTCGCGCGGTCCATCGCATCGCCATACAGCTGCGCGCCGCCGATCAGGAACGCTTCGGCTGCACCGTCGGCAGTTGCAAGAGCGAGGGCTTCGTCGATGCCCGTCACGGTGTCGCAGCCTTCGAAGCGGCGGCTGGCGTCGCGCGTCACGACGATATTGCGCCGCCCCGGCAACGGCCGCCCGATGGACTCGTGCGTCTTGCGTCCCATGATGATGGGCGCGCCCATCGTCGTGCGTTTGAAGAAGGCGAGGTCTTCGGGCAGGCGCCACGGCAGTTGGTTATCGCGTCCGATCACGCCGTTGCGTGCGCGGGCGACGATGAGAGTGAGCGTCGTCATGTGCAGTCAGGAGAGTGGCGGCGCGCGCCGCCGGGCCGGGCACGAATTCTAACCGACGCGCTCGCGGCGCGGCCCGCTGCCTTCGGCTAGCGCGCGCTCAGCCTCCGGATGCGTCGGCCGCGCCCTCGCAGTGGGCACGCGGGAGTTCCGGCGCGATCTCGTCCCATAGCGTCACGCTCGGGGTCGATGCCGGTCCGCGCCAAAACGAGGCGTCTGAATCATTGGCCGCGCTGTCGCTTATGCGAGACCAGTCGATTGCTTCCGTCTCGCACGCGTCCGACCGTGCATTAGCCATTGATTCAAGGCGCGGTAAATTGTGATCGAGAGCCATTGTGGACAAAGAAATACGAGTAATTAATTCCGCAGGTCGGTGCAGGGAATAAAAACGCTGGGCAACGGGTATCGAAGACATTCTCACCGCATCATAAGCGCAGCGCAGGTTATAGCTAAATGCATGCCATTCTCATCAACGCCTTGTCGGGCAATGCGTCGCGGGCACGAGTTGCGGTTGAATCAGCTAAAACCTCGGGAAAACGTTTCATCAGCGAAACGTGGGGCAAGAAAAGCCGAAAAGGCGGTCAGAATCGGTATAAGCTCTCGTCGTATAAAAAGCGCGACTCGAACTTGCAATAAATCCGTGCGAAGCTGGTCGCAACCCTTAGCCAGCAAGGTTTCGCGACCAGTCAAGGCGTTTGCGACGGTATTTGTTTTCGGTGATTCTGGGTTATAGTAGTCTCTTCAATGCGGTGCTGAATCAAACCAAAAGGGTTTCGCGGAAGGCTGCCGGCGCGGTGCGCGGCACGTTCCAGGGGGCGAGGTATCGAATTGCAAGTCCGGACGCATCACCTGCGAGGGCCAAGAATTCTGCTTGAAGCGAAAGCCTGAACTACGCGACCTTTTCAACGAACGTTGAACCAAGGATCTGAATAATGGACGTCGCTCGGCGGCAACTGATCTATGTGACTCGGGACCCCAGCGAAACGCTATGCGCGCGTTTCGAGGAACGCGGCTGGCAAATCGAGATCGTGGCAAGCGCGCGAGACACGCGCAAAGCGCTGCGCAGCGACCTCGCAATGGGCGGGCTGCTCGATTTATCGGGACATTTCGAATCACACGAACTGGCGGCGTTCGAATCGTCGCTGACCATGACCAACGTGGGCTGGGTGGCGGCAACCGTCGCCGGCCAGCTCGAAGACGCCGCGGTGCGCCGGTTGATCCGCGACTACTGTTTCGACTACGTCACGCTTCCCACTTCGAACGACCGCGTGGTCGATTCCGTCGGCCACGCCTACGGCATGGTCGCGCTGCACGACGCCGCCTCGAACGACGCGCGCAGCGAAGGCCGCGCCGAGGGCGAGATGGTCGGCTCGTGCGACGCCATGCTCGCGCTGTTCCGCTCGATCCGCAAAGTGGCGATGACGGATGCGCCTGTCTTCATCTCGGGCGAATCGGGCACCGGCAAGGAACTCACCGCCGTCGCCATTCACGAGCGCTCGGCGCGCCGGGATCAGCCGTTCGTCGCCATCAATTGCGGCGCGATTCCCGCGCATCTGCTGCAATCCGAACTGTTCGGCTACGAGCGCGGCGCTTTCACGGGCGCGAACCAGCGCAAGATCGGCCGCGTGGAAGCGGCCAACGGCGGCACGCTGTTTCTCGACGAAATCGGCGATCTGCCGCTCGAAAGCCAGGCGAGCCTGTTGCGCTTCCTGCAGGAGCGCAAGGTCGAGCGTCTGGGCGGCCACGGGTCCACGCCGGTGGACGTGCGCATCATTTCGGCGACGCACGTCGACATGCAGACCGCGATGATCGAAGGGCGTTTCCGCGCCGACCTGTATCACCGTCTTTGCGTGCTGCAGATCGACGAGCCGCCGCTGCGCGCGCGCGGCAAGGACATCGAACTGCTCGCGAAGCACATGCTCGACCGCTTCAAGAGAGACGCGAGCCGCCGCCTGCGCGGTTTTTCGCCGGATGCGATCGCCGCGATTCACAACTACGGCTGGCCGGGCAACGTGCGTGAACTGATCAACCGCGTCCGCCGGGCCATCGTGATGTCGGAAGGGCGGCAGATCACCGCGCGCGATCTGGAACTCGGCGAATATGTCGAAGTGGCGCCGGTCTCGCTCGCTCAGGCGCGGGAAGCGGCGGAGCGGCAGGCCATCGAACTCGCACTTCTTCGGCATCGCGGTCGGCTGGGCGACGCGGCGCAAGAACTCGGCATCTCGCGCGTCACGCTGTATCGGCTGCTGAGCGCGCACGGCATGCGTCACATCGAAGTGGACGCGCCCCCGGAACACGCCACGCGCGGCTAACCGACGCATTGTTTCTGCTCACCGGAACGGGCGCCGCATGGCGCCCGTTCTTCTTTTCGCGAACGTCAGCGCCGAGCCGGGCCGCTTGATAAAATCGGTGGTTTCCGCCTCTTTTCGCGTGGCCCGTGCCCGCATTCAAGGAACATCGAATGAAACAGTATCTCGAGCTCGTCCAGACGATCCTCGATACCGGCACGTGGCAGGAAAACCGCACGGGCATCCGCACCATCAGCATTCCGGGCGCAATGCTGCGCTTCGATCTGCAAGAGGGCTTTCCCGCCGTCACGACGAAAAAGCTCGCATTCAAGTCGGCGATCGGCGAAATGATCGGTTTTCTGCGCGCGTCGAAAAGCGCGGCGGACTTCCGCGCGCTCGGCTGCAAGGTGTGGGACGCGAACGCGAACGAAAATCCGCAGTGGCTGGAAAATCCGTATCGCCGCGGCACCGACGATCTCGGCGACGTCTACGGCGTGCAGTGGCGCAATTGGCCGGCGTACAAGCTGATCGACGCCGGCGCGGGCGACCAGATCGCCGATGCGACGAATCGCGGATACGAACTCGTGACGAGCTTCGTCGAGAACGGGCGCGAGCAGGTGCTGCTGTACAAGGCCATCGACCAGTTGCGCCAGTGTCTCGACACCATCATCGAACGGCCGACTGACCGGCGCATTCTCTTTCACGCGTGGAATCCTGCGAAGCTCGACGAGATCGCGTTGCCCGCGTGTCATCTGCTGTATCAGTTCATCCCGAACGTGGCGAAGGCCGAGATTTCGCTGTGCCTCTACATCCGCAGCAACGATGTCGGCCTCGGCACGCCGTTCAATCTGACCGAGGGCGCGGCGCTCCTGCATCTCGTCGGGCGGCTGACGGGCTACAAGCCGCGCTGGTTCACCTACTTCATCGGCGACGCGCACATCTACGAGAATCAGCTCGACATGCTCAACGAGCAGTTGAAGCGCGAGCCGTATCCGCTGCCGCAGTTGATCATCTCCGATCGCGTGCCGGACTACGCGGTGACGAAGCGCTATGAGCCGGAGTGGCTGGAGAAGGTCGAGCCGAAGGACTTCGCGCTGGAAGGCTACCGGCATCACGATCCGATCAGCGCGCCGATGGCGGTCTGATCGAATCGAGAACCTTTGCAACGCGCGGCCCCGGTCGCGCGTTTTTGTTTCTAGCGACCCGATAGGAACCCTTCGAAATGCCGCTGTCCGGCGGGCGTCACGCGCAACACGCGGCGTTTCGCCGTGTGCTCGATCCAGCCGTGCGTTTCGCAGGCTTCGAGGTACGCCGCGCCGAGCGCGCCGCCCAAATGCGGACGCCGCTCGCTCCAGTCGATGCACGTGCACGCGAAGCGCCGCCGCCGCGCGCGCTGCGCGGTCACGTCGATGCCCAATTCCGCGAAGGCCTGCGTTCCGTCGGGCGTGGTATCGAGCGCGGACGATTCGCGCGTCGCCGGATCGTCTTGCGGCGCCGCGAGCCAGCGCCGGGCGAGCATGCCGTCGAAGAGCCGCACGGCCAGTTCGCCCGCGAGGTGGTCGTAGCAGGTGCGCGCATAGCGCATGTCGAGCGGCACGGCGCTCGCCGGACGCTGCGGCGCGGCTTGCGGCGCGCTCGCGCGCGCGAGATTCGCGAGCGCCTCGATGGCGGCGGCGATATCCGGCGTCGCGATGCGGTAGTAGCGATGCCGCCCGCTGACTTCAAGCGCGAGCAGGCCGCCCTCGGTCAGCCGCGCGAGATGCGCGCTCGCGGCGGACGGCGAGAGGCCCGCGATCACCGTCAGTTCGCCGGCGGGACGCGCGGTGCCGTCCATCAGCGACCAGAGCATCGCGGCGCGGCCCGGATCGGCCAGCAGCGCGCCGATGCGCGAGAGGCCGGGACAATGCCGCGAACGGACGTCATCGAGAGCGGAATTCATGGCGGGAAGGTTCGCAACGGTCGATATCACTACTCTAGCGCGCCCGCGCACCCGACGTTTCACATCCGCGTGAAATGTCGATGCGGCGCTCGCGGCGCTAGAATGAGCGCTCGTATCACCACGCAGCAGGAACTCGTATGTCCAAGCTCATCATCGCAGCCGCGCTCGCCGTTCTCACCCTCTGCGCGGGCTGCGCGGGCGGACCGTCGTCGCCGTCGGCGGGCGGCGGCAGCATCACGATGTACGGCACCATCGATCAGGGCGTCACCGTCCACAACTAGCCGCCAATTTTCGCGGCCTATAATCGCGGCTTCTTTCTCCGCTGCGAGCCGCCATGACCACGCCGACCCCGCCCGCCGCCTTGCGCGCAGGCCGTGCCGAAACCACCTTCCGCTTCCTTGCCGAGCCGATTTCCGTCAACTTCGGCGGCAAGGTGCACGGCGGCGCGCTCATGAAATGGATCGACGAAACCGCCTACGCCTGCGCCGCGATGTGGAGCGGACGCTACGCGGTGACGGTGAGCGTCGGCAACATCCGCTTCAGGCGGCCGATTCTCGTCGGCAATCTCGTCGAGTTGCGCGCGCGCGTGGTGCTGACGGGCCGCACCAGCATGCACATTCACGTCTCGGTGCACGCGGGCGATCCGAAAGTCGGCGAACTGGAGCAGACCACCGACTGCCTGATGGTGTTCGTCGCCGTCGACGAAAAGGGGCAGCCCACGCCCGTGCCGGCGTTCGTGCCCGAATCGGAAGAAGAGAAACGTCTCGCGAAATACGCGATGGACGTGAAAGACGCGCTCGATGCAATCGTCGAGCTGAAGCCGGAAGAAGTGGCGGCGGGCAAGGTCTGACGCCGCCGCGTTCCTCCACGTCGTACGCGCCTATTTGCTGCCGACCATCTCGTGCGGCTTCACCCACTCGTCGAACTGCTGCTCGGTCACGTGCCCGAGCGCGAGCGCGGCGGCCTTGAGCGTCGTGCCTTCCTTGTGCGCTTTCTTCGCGATCTGCGCGGCCTTGTCGTAGCCGATGTGCGGATTGAGCGCCGTCACCAGCATCAGCGATTCGTTGAGCAGGCTGTCGATGCGCTGCTGATTCGCCTCGATGCCCACCGCGCAGTTGTCGTTGAAACTCTGCGCGCCGTCCGCGAGCAGGCGGATGGACTGCAGCACGTTATGCGCGATCATCGGGCGGAAGACGTTCAGTTCGAAGTTGCCGCTCGCGCCGCCGAAGTTCACCGCGACGTCGTTGCCGAACACCTGGCAGCAGAGCATGGTCACGGCTTCGGACTGCGTCGGGTTCACCTTGCCGGGCATGATCGAACTGCCCGGCTCGTTCTCCGGAATCGATAGTTCGCCCAGGCCGCAGCGCGGGCCGCTCGCGAGCCAGCGAATGTCATTGGCGATCTTCATCATGCTCGCCGCGACGGTTTTGAGCGCGCCGTGCGCGGCGACGAGCGCGTCGGCGGCGGCCATCACCTCGAACTTGTTGGGCGCGGTTTCGAACGGCAGGCCGGTCAGCTTGCCGATGGCCTGCGCTACTTTCACCGCGAACTCCGGATGCGCGTTCAGACCCGTGCCGACCGCCGTGCCGCCCTGCGCGAGCTGATAGAGATGCGGCAGCGTCGCTTCGACGTGGCGGATGCCCTGATCGAGCTGCGCAACGTAGCCGGAGAACTCCTGACCGAGCGTGAGCGGCGTCGCGTCCTGCAAGTGCGTGCGGCCGATCTTCACGATATCCGCGAACTGCTTCGCCTTCTTGTCGAGCGTCTCGCGCAGCGTCTTGAGCGACGGCACCAGATGCTTGACGATCGCATACGCGGCGGCGACGTGCATCGCGGTCGGGAACACGTCGTTGGACGACTGGCCGCGGTTCACGTCATCGTTCGGATGCACGAGGCGCTCTTCGCCGCGCGGCCCGCCGAGCAGTTCGCTCGCGCGATTCGCGATGACCTCGTTCAGATTCATGTTCGTCTGCGTGCCGGAACCCGTCTGCCACACGGCGAGCGGAAATTCGTCCGGATGCTTGCCGTCGATGATCTCGTCGGCGGCCTGCATGATCGCCTGCGCCTTCTTTGCGTCGAGCACCTTAAGGTCCTGATTCACCTCGGCGGCGGCGCGCTTGATGATCGCGAGCGCGGTGATGAGTTCGGGCGACTGCTTTTCCGTCGATATCTTGAAGTTCTGCAACGACCGCTGCGTCTGCGCGCCCCAGAGCTTGCCGTTGGGCACGGCGATCTCGCCGAACGTGTCCTTCTCCATGCGTACATCGCCCTGTGCGTTCTGTGTCATGGCCTGATGTTCCTTTGAAGTGGTCAAAGCTGTTCGTCGACGGGCAGCAGCTTGAAGAGGCCCGTCATCGCGTTACGGTAAAAGCCGGCGTCGGGATCGAAGTTATAGGTCACCGTGCCGATGTCTTCCTGGCTCGTCCACACGAGACCGGACTGCGGCGAGCCGGTGCGGCGCAACTCCGCCATCACCGCCGCGCTCGCCAGTTCCACGCGCCAGCTCGCTTTCGGCGAGATGCCTCGGTCGAACAGCGCCGCGACCTGCTCCGCGACCGGTTTGCTGTGAATCACGAGCGCCAGTTCGGTGTTGAGCCGCGCCGAGCGGGGATCGAGATTCATCGATCCGATCACGAGGATACTCCGATCGATCACATACGCCTTCGCATGCAGACTCGCGCGCGACGAGGAGCCGAAGAGGCCGGGCGGCGGGCGGCCTTCGCCTTCGGGCTGAAGCGGCTTGAATTCGTACAGTTCGACGCCGTTTTGCAGAAGCGGCATGCGATACGGCGCATAGCCCGCCTGAACCGCGACGGCATCCGTGGCGGCGAGCGAGTTCGTCAGCACCGCGACGCGCACGTGGCGGCGCGTCAGGTCGGCCAGCGCCTTCACGCCCACGTCGTGCGGCACGAAGTACGGCGACAGAATGAGGAACTCGCTCTGCGCGTTCTTCATCAGCTCGGCGAGCCGCGTCATCGGAGGGCTTTGGTAGTCGTCGCTCGGATGCTCGATTTTCGAGGGCGAATCCGCTTCGAACTCGGTCGGCGCCCAGACGAGGCCCATCTCGCCGCGTGAAATCTGCTGGGCGAGCGGTGTCGCGTTGAGCGGCTTGGCGTTCAGCGGGTCCGCTTGCTCGCGCCAGTGCTTGCGCAGATCCTCGCGCGTCTTGTCGAGTTCGGACGCATCGAACTTCTGCTTGTTCAGCACGCGCAGCGGGTAGGAGAGCGTGCTGTTCCAGTAATCGTCGAAGCTCGCGGAGACTTTGTGCACGACCGGGCCGGCCGTGAACATGTCGAGGTCGCGGAATTGCAGCGTGGGACTCGCGTTGAAGTATTCGTCGCCGAGATTCCGGCCGCCGACGATCGCGATCTGGTTATCCGCGATCATCGCCTTGTTGTGCATGCGGCGCGTGAAGTGGTTCAGGTTCGTGAAGAAGTTCTGCGTGCGCTCGGCGAAACTGCGCTGCGCGCTGCCGTACGGATTGAACACGCGTATCTCGATGTTCTCGTGCGAGTTCAGCGCCGCCATGATGCGGTCGATGTCCTTGAAGTTCAGGTCGTCGACCAGCATGCGCACGCGCACGCCGCGATCCGCCGCGTAGAGCGCCGCGCCCAGCAGCAGCTTGCCGGTGTTGTCCTCTTCGGCGATGTAGTACTGCATGTCGAGCGTCTTCGTCGCGGCGCGAGCCAGCGCGACGCGCGCCTGAAGCGCGTCCGATCCGGTCGGCAGAAGACGCACGGCCGATTCGTCCGGATGCTGCTTTTCGAGCGGCGCGAGCGCCGTTTGCAGCGGCGTCGGCTCCGTCGCGGGCAGCGCGTGCGTCACCGGACGATCGAACGCGGTGGCGGGCGGGCGCGTCGCGCATCCGGCGCAGAGCGCGGCGATGACCGCCATGACCGCGATGCGGCGCGTGCGGCTGACCCATCTTGTTGTTCTTGTCGCGACCGATGTGTTGTTCCGAACGCGCGCGACTTCCCATCCAGCTTGGTGGATTCCCCGGATTTCCGACACTTCGCTTCCTCTTTTTTGTTTATCTCGATTCGGCTGCTTCCGTGCGACCGCTTACAGCAACAGCAGCTTCGCGACGCAGCAAGAAGCGTTCTCGCCGCTGCAGCATCTCTAGAAGGTTCCAAAGACATTGGCGGGTAGCCCGGAAGTGAACAATTCGACGCGGAGGTATCCGGGGGACGCAGGTGAGGGGCGAAGAGAGCCTTCTCAAGTTTTCGGAGTCACCTGAGGTCATTGACCGAAGGGTACGCGCTGAAGCGTTGCGTGCCGCCCATCCACGTAGTTGCACGCTGGAGGCGCTATCGGATTAGGCGCCCGACTGCATCAGATGTCTGCTCGCCGGTTGGTTCTCCGCACCATTCGCCGGTGCCCGCTTCGGTCACTCAATCGAATGTCTCAAGTTCAATCCAAAGTGGATCCTTGCTCAACGCGAGCTGATCTCGGATCGCTTTCATGCGGGAAGTGTATTCGCGCTTTGGGTTATAAATGTAACCCGACACGTCTTTGCTCTTCTCTACTAAACCCTTCGATACAAGCATTGATAAGATTTTATCAATCAGCTTCTTATCGAAGTTTTGGCCGAAGCCACCTTTGTAAAGCGAATTTTCCTTTCGGCCACCGCCTCGTTGAAAGAAAATTTTGTGAACGATTGCGAGGAATAGCTTCTGTGCAGGTGGCAACCGGCTAGCCTTGATTCTAGAAGCGTTTGAAATATTGTCGGCACTATACAACTTGCAATCTTCGACCCAGTCCGGCAGCGCTGAGGCAGACGAAAGGCCGGTCGCTCGAACAATTTCTGTTTTTCTGATCGTCACTAAGGAATTGGCATCCACGAGGCAGTTGTCGAACGATGCCAGTTCGATGATACAGTCGGAGAATGCAATGTTTGAGAATGACCGAAACCCAAACGCTAGAAGGCATATATCAGCCCCAACAATCTGAGTTCCAGAAAAATCTAGCGGCTCGCCTCCCAATAGAAGCAAGGCCGCCGCGAGCTCACCTATAACTTGTGAATTCCGTGCTCCTCCTTGTCGGTGAACGAACGCAAGGACTTCCAATTCGAAATCGTAGGTGTCAATCCATTGAGCCAAGAAATAAAGCCCCAATGGTTCAAGCACTTGACTATAAGATTCATCAAGTACCTCGTGATTCTTATTAAGGACATCTTCTACGATGCATTCTGCGAACAGCAATTGAACGATGTAGGGGTCAACGAACTGCCTATCCGGAGACTCGGGTTCGATCCGTCCCAACGTACAGAGACGCGAAAGCATCAATTGTCCAGACTCGTCAGGTGCGTATCCCGTAGCCAATTCATATGCATGGTCCACGTCTTTGGGAGTGAGGCGTCCGAGATTTCGGCTACTCTTTCTGGTGAGGCGAGCGAGGTTGCCCAGAACGGTACGGACGGTGGAAGCTTCTATCGAGGTATGCATTTTCGCTTCGCGAACGCACACGGTATCTATGAATTGCCCCCAGAAACCGATTTCGCCTGCCTCTGACTTCAGAATTTCTTCAGCATCCTTTCGCTCGACCGTCGCGAGAATCTGAAACATTAGTGGCTTTTTCGGAAGCCACTTCGGTGCTCTGGCGCTCAGTCCGAGCGCCCTCAGGTAAGCGTCTGCTTCCGACTCCCCAAACTCTTCAGGGCATCGAACTATAGAATGCTCATTGTTGCGCAATGTGAGTCCAAGCGCATCTAAGAGTTCGGCGTCGTCATTAAAATAATGTGGCCGCCCAGTAATGATTGCCCCGCCGGCAGATAGCGATAGCAAGTCGCGCACACCGCTAAGTGCATGTTTGCGAATAGAGGCTCGTCGGTCCTCGCTATTTCCAAAGGTCTGTGTGCCGACTTCGTCAAAGCCATCGAGAAGCAGTAATATTCCGCCGGCGCGTAACAACTGCATCACGCGATCGACAGAATTCGAAAGACCCAGCCTTTGGAAGTGGCCCGCAATTATCTCGACGCCAGAAAGCGCGCCCCAATGTTCTCGCAGATTGATCGCAAGTGGATAGGCCGAAGCGCTTCGGAAGTTTTGTGCAAGTATTCTGAACGATTCGCGCACGCAACGGCTTTTCCCCGTTCCATATTCCCCCAACAGGACAAGGCGATTCTTCCTCGATAGCTTTTCACAAATATCTTGGACAGTGAGGGGCTTCGATTCCCCCGCCATGGAATACGTCACTGGAATGTATTCGTTCGAATCTGGCTGTCCAGTAATTGGATCGATTGCGCTGCCAAAAGTACTATTCAAACGAGCCGACTCGTAAGCGGGAAAGTCAAACGCCTGCTGAGCAAACGTCTTCGCAGACATGACCTGGATCTTGTGGGGTTTGCCAACGTCGACCATGCCTGGCGTAGGTTCCGACGCGAGAATGATATAGCCACGGGCAACAACAGATTGCGCCGCTTGACTGAACTTCACCGGCGCGATCTTGGCCACGTCCGTTCGGATCTTATCAAGGCTATGTTCTTCGGTGATCTCGAGGAGCACAATCTCGTCGTCTCCTATCCGTGCGACGCCGTCAAAATTCACCCCGTCGATTCGGTCGGGTACTACCGGTCTTTGCCAAACTATTTGGGCTAGGCTTCGAACATAGTGTTCAAGCGATCGCCAAGACTTATCCATTTTGAGCAACCTTTTTTTGTTTTCTCGATGCGCAGGTCGATGATCGGTCGAGACTAGGCGAACTACCCCTTGCTCTTCACGAGTCTAACATTGTCGGGCGACCAGTTCGTCGTTCCTGAGGCATTTGGCGGACCTATGCGTCCGTGCACCGCTTTTTTATTTCGGCAGTTCGACAAGGTGCCTTGCCCCATGCGTGAGCCGTTAGGCAGGGTGGAAGTAGAAGTGCGGCCCAGAGGGGACGTCACCGTGAACGGCCGGAAGAATCTCTCACCAACAACTCGGAAGAGCCGAAAAAAAAGCCCGCTCGGCAGAGCGGGCTATAACCCCTGTTACTGGAAGTCTCAAGGAGGAGACGGGTTCATGCTAACAACGCGCGCCACGAGCACCAACCAAGCATTCTTGCTTTGCATATGCGTGACACGTTGAACTCGTCAGGCGACGCTTTTCGAAGCAGCATCGACGCTTTCGTCGGCACGCGCGACGCCGGTTTCCACCAGCCGCCTGCTGATGCGATGAAAGCGCAGCGTCATCAACACGGCGACGCTCGCCAGTCCCGCGGCGAGCCCCCACCACAAGCCTTTTGCGCCCAGCTCGAAGTGAAACGCGAGCACATAGCCCGTCGGAAAGCCGACGCCCCAGTAGCCGAACGCGGCGGCGAGCATCGGCACGCGCGTGTCTTTCAGGCCGCGCAGGCAGCCCGAGCCGACCGTCTGCATGCCGTCGACGATCTGGAACACCGCCGCGACGCTCAACAGCGATGCGGCAAGCGCGACGGTCCGCGCATTGGCGGGATCGTCGAGATGCAGATACAGGCCGACGATCGCGCGCGGCGCGGTAATGAGCACGAGCCCCGAACACATCATGAAGCCGACGCCGAGCGCCAGCGCGACGAAGCCCGCGTGACGCGCCGCGACCGGCACGCCCGCGCCGGCCCAGTAGCCGACGCGCACGTTCGCGGCCTGCCCGATGGCAAGCGGCACCATGAATGCCGCCGACGCCACGTTGAGCGCGATCTGATGCGCGGCGAGCGGCGCTTCGCCGAGCAGGCCGACCATCATGCCGGTCGCGAGAAAGAGCGTCGATTCGACGCCATACGTGATGGCGACCGGCCAGCCGATGCCGAAGAGTTCGCCCATGAGCGGCAGATGCGGCCGCGCGGCGGCGACGAAATGGCGGTAGCGCGGGCGCAGATGCAGCAGCCCGACGAGCGCGAAGGCCGTCAGCCAGACGGTGATCGCGGTGGCCGCGGCCGAGCCGAGAAAGCCTTCGCGCGGCAGGCCGTACGCGCCGTGGATCAGCCCGTAGTTCAGAAAGCCGTTGACGAACACGCCGCCGATGGACACCCACAGCAGGCGCTTCGCCGCGCCGATGGCCGGCAGGAACGCGCGCATCATGCCGATGCCGATCAGGCTGCCCGGCGTGCCCCAGCGCAGCACCGCGCAGTATTCGCCGACGTTGTGCGCGAGCGTCGCGGGCTCGTGGAACGCGAGCAAAATCGGCTCGGCATACGACAGCAGCACGAACGCCGGCACGGCGAGCAGCACTGACAAGACGAGCCCCGTCCAGTAGATGCCGGGCACGCGGTGTTCCGCATCCGCGCCGCGCGCATGGGCGACGGCCACGCTCACCGACGTCAGTACGCCTTGCAGCAGCGTCACCACGACGAAGAACATGTTGGCGCCCAGACCGCCGGCCGCTAGCGCGTCCGGCCCGAGCGAGCCGAGCAGAATCGTGTCGGTGACGCCCATCGCCATTTGCGACAGTTGCGCGATGGCGAGCGGCGCGGCGAGGCGCGCGGTATCGACGGCATGGCGAGACAGACTCACGTGTCCCGAATGCGCGCGGGTCGCGCGGCTGGTGTGCGATTGCATGATCGAGAGAAAGAAGCGACAAAGGCGCGCGGACGCGTCCGTGTCGTGCGCTGAAACCGGAACGAAAGACGCCTAGCTTATTGCCTCGCGCGCGGCATGTCGATGACGCGCTCCGTTATGGCCGCCTTTTCGCAATCGGCCGGCGCATGGGCGCAAGCGGTATCAGTCGGGCGCGCGCACGCGGATCTTCTGGCCGTCGAGCATCACGACCTGACCCGCGCGGATCTTGCAGGTCTTGCGCAGTTCCACTTTGCCGTCGACGGTGACATCGCCCATCGCGACGCGCGCCTTCGCCGAGCCGCCGCTATCGGCAAGGCCCATGAGCTTGAGCAGGTTATGGAGTTCGACGTAGTCGCCCGTGAGGGTGAATTGAAGCTGCGGCATGGCGGGCGTTCGGATGCAGAAAGGCTTCGATGATAAACCAGCGCGGGATATCTTTCGGGCATAGGGCATGCTCATACACGATCGACCGTTCGGTTCGCCGCTTTAAGCAGATGTAGCGAAGTGAAACCGCCGGTAACAATGACCCGTTTCGCGAAACTCGCGCGTCGTCCGGCCGGTCTGTACGTTTGATCGATGCAGCTTCGGTCATCTTCTAAACGACAAGTCGCGTCATCGCGCTCGCAGTTGTCGAACGCGTTTGGCGGACATACCCAGAGAGGACAAGCTCATGACTAAGGCTCGAATTCTAATGATCGGCGCCGCTTTTGCCGCGATGGCTGCCACCGGCGCACAGGCGCAAACCGCCCAGCCGGCCGATTCCGCTGCCGGTCAGGCGCCGATGCAGGCCCAGCAGCAAGTGTCGCCGCCGCCGCAGAACGTGGTCGCGCCGGCATCGCCCGATCCGCTCGTGCAGAAGCGCAACGCCGACGCTGAGGCCAACGCCGAATATCGCGCGTCCAAGAAGGCGTCGAAGGCAGAGATGAAGGCTGCCGACAAACAGGCCAAGCAGCAGTACAAGGAGCAGGTCCGCAACGCGAAGATCAACCGCAAGGCCGACAAGGCCGCCGCGAAGGACGACCTCAACGCCGCGACCGACCGCACGCCGAAGGATGAAGGCGAGCAGCACTGATCGCGCAGAACGCCGCGAAGCCTCGGTGTCTCCGGCTTCGCGGCGGGAACACAAAGACCACTAACGACCACACGGAGGACGCCATGAATCGACGCACCCATACCTTGCTGGCTGCGCTCATCGCGGGCGCACTGACGAGCGTGAGCGCGGCACCGGCTTTCGCCCAAACGACGAGCGACGCGCCGACCCACGCCGACAAGAAGGCCGCGAAGAAGCAGGCCGAAGCCGACAAGGAATCCGCCGTCGCGCAGGCGAAGGCGGACAAGAAGAAGACCGAAGCGCAGTCGGAGGCGAACGAAGCCGCTGCGAAAGCGAACCTGAAGGACGCCAAGAAGGCGGACTGAGAGGCCGACTGAGCCGTTTCTGGCAAGCCGCGGCCCGTCGCAGGAAAGACGTGCCGCGGCAAAGACTTGCGTGCGCGGGTTGTATGGATATACAGTGTGCGTCACTTCTTTCGACGCCCGCTTTTCTCTGTGCTGACCCTTCCGGACGACACCGCCACCGCCGACGCCTCCTCGGAGAACGTTGCCGCCTACCTCGCCAAGCTCAACGATGCGCAGCGCCGGGCGGTCGAATTCGGCGTCGACGCGCCGGGGCGCTGCGGCGGTCCGTTGCTTGTGATTGCGGGCGCGGGCTCGGGCAAGACCAACACGCTCGCGCACCGCGTCGCCCATCTGCTGGTGAAGGGCGCGGATCCGCATCGCATTTTGCTGCTGACGTTTTCGCGCCGGGCGGCGCTCGAAATGACGCGGCGCGTGACGCGCATCGCGACGAGCGCGCTCGGCACGAAGAGCGCCATCGCGCAGGGGCTCACGTGGTCCGGCACGTTCCACGGCATCGGCGCGCGGCTGCTGCGCGATTACGCCGATCTCGTCGGCCTGGCGCCGTCGTTCACCATCAACGACCGCGAAGACTCCGCCGACCTGATGAACCTCGTGCGCCACGAGCTCGGGCTCTCGTCGAAAGAGAAACGCTTTCCCGCCAAATCCACATGTTTTGCCATCTATTCGCGCGTCGTCAACACGGGCGCGTCGCTCGCCACCGTGCTGGACCAGGCGTATCCGTGGTGCCGCGAGTGGGAAGCGGACCTGAAGCGCCTCTTCGCCGCGTACGTGAGCGCGAAGCAGGCGCAAAGCGTCCTCGACTACGACGACCTGCTGCTCTACTGGTCGCACCTCGCCGCCGAGCCGAGCATCGCGGCCGACTTGTCGAGCCGCTTCGACCACGTGCTCGTCGACGAATATCAGGACACCAACCGCCTGCAAGCCACCATCCTGCTCGCAATGAAACCGGACGGACGCGGCCTGACCGTCGTGGGCGACGACGCGCAGTCCATCTATTCGTTTCGCGGCGCGACGGTGCGCAATATTCTCGACTTCCCGCAGCACTTCGACCCGCCCGCCGCGACCGTCACGCTCGACCGCAACTATCGGTCGACGCAGCCGATTCTCGAAGCGTCGAACGCCGTGATCGGGCTTGCCACCGAGCGCTATACGAAGGATCTGTGGACCGACAAGGCATCGGCGCAAAGGCCGCGCGTCGTCTCCGTCGCGGACGAAGCCGATCAGGCGCGCTACGTCGTCGAGAAAGTGCTGGAGGCGCGCGAGGCCGGCATGAAGCTCAAGTCGCAGGCGGTGCTGTTCCGCGCGGCGCATCACAGCGCGACGCTCGAAATCGAGCTCACGCGGCGCAACATTCCGTTCGTGAAGTTCGGCGGCCTCAAGTTTCTGGATTCCGTGCACGTGAAAGACGTGCTCGCGGTGCTGCGCTGGGCCGAGAATCCGCGTGATCGCGTCGCGGGCTTTCGCGTCGCGCAACTGCTGCCGGGCATCGGGCCGGCGATCGCCGGGCGCCTGCTGGATAGCGTCGCGCAGGCCGAGCGCGCGCCGACTGCGATCGCGGCGTTCGGCGCGCCCGCGCGGGCGAGCGAAGACTGGCCGCGCTTCGTCGCGCTGATGGGCAAGCTGTGCGGGCGCGAATCGCCGTGGCCCGCCGAATTCGAGATGATCCGCCGCTGGTACGAGCCGCACCTCGAACGCAATCACGAAGACGCGGCTATCCGCATCGGCGACGTGTTGCAGATGGAAAGCATCGCGTCCACGTACCCGACGCGCGAGCGTTTCTTGACCGAACTCACGCTCGATCCGCCCGACGCGACGAGCGACGAGTCCGGCGTGCCGCTCATCGACGAGGACTATCTGATTCTCTCGACCATCCACTCGGCGAAAGGGCAGGAGTGGCGCAACGTGTTCGTGCTGAACGGCGTGGACGGCTGCATTCCGTCCGATATGGGCACGGGCAGCGACGAGGAAATCGACGAAGAGCGCCGCCTGCTGTATGTGGCGATGACGCGGGCGAAGGAAGATCTGCACATCGTCACGCCGCAGCGTTTTTACGTGCACAACCAGACGAATCTGGGCGATCGCCACGTGTGGGCGCAGCGCACGCGTTTCATCCCGCCGCAGCTGATGCAGCACTTCGAGGCAGGCGCATGGCCGCCGGTGCCGGTCGCGGCCGCGCCGACGGCGGCGGGGCTCGCCGCAGCGGCGAAAGCGAAGATCGATATCGCCGCGCGGCTGAAGGGAATGTGGGAGTAGGGCGTCGCTCGTTCAGCGCGGGGCGCGTGAAGCGCTCGGCACGCGCGGCGCGCTTCCGAAAATGCTGCGCAGCCACGCCGCGAAGCGCGTGAAGCCGTCGTAGGGTTCGTCGACGAACAGCTCCGGCCGCATCGAGCGCAGATACTCCAGCAGTTGCTGCGCTTCCTGTTTCTGGATCGATCCGTAGAAGATGCCGAGCCGCAGCAGCGCGCGCAGCTCGCCGAGCTTTTCGCGCGCAGTCGAGCCGACGTTCGTTTCGACCGCGATCTTCGCATCGAACACGCGCTGGCGCAGCGAATCGGCGAGCCGCCAGGCGGGCGTCTGCATCTTCTGTTCGACTTCGCGGATATCCACCGCCGCCGACTTGATCTGCGAGGCGAGCACGTCCACCTGCGAGGCGTCGCCCTTGGCTTCGGTGACGATGGCCGTCGCCCATTCGCGCGACGCTTTCACGAGATCCTCGGCGCTCCAGTCTGAGCGGATCGCAAACGCAAAGCCGTGCTCGGCCGCCTGCCGGATCAGGATTTCGACGACATCCGGGAACTCCTTGTCGAGCGCGCGCTTCGCCCACGCATACTGGCCGTGCGTGAGCATGCGCTGCACGGCCTGCTCGGTGAGCGGCGTGTCGTTGTCGAGCAGCTTCGCGCGCAGAAAGTCCTCGAACGACGGCGTGACGAACTGCGGGTCGAGCTTGAGCGACAGACGCAGGAACGCCTCGAAGTCGCGGTTCAGCGACGCGATCGTTTCATCGCGCAACGAAAGAGTGATTTGACGCATGTCGGTTTCCGGGTTCCGCGCTCGGCTGGCCCGATGGCGGGAAGTGCTGTCGGCCTGCCGCGCGGGCGGAGTCCGTTCGTTTCAGATAACGGCGGGCGGGCCGGAAACTTGAGGGCTTTCGGAAGACGCCTCGCTTTGGTATTCAGCGCAGCACGACGAGCTGCCAGACGAAGAACACGCCGAGCGATACGGCGATCGTCAGCAGCGCGCGGCGTGTCAGCGCGCAAACGACGATGGCCGCCAGCGCCGCGATCAGTTGCGGATTGCGCCACGTCAGCTCGGCGCCCTTGCCGTGCGGCGAAACCGTCATCGGCACGATGATCGCGGTGAGCACCGTCACCGGCACAAAGCCGAGCGCGGTGCGCACGACCGGCGCAAACGACAGCCGCTCGCCGAGCACGAACACGGCGGCGCGGATCAGATACGTGACGAGCGCCATGCCGACAATCAGGACGACGTAGTTCATTGCGCGCGCTCCTTGGCGTCTTTGACGCGGGGCCTTTGTTCGACGAGCGTGAGCAGCAGACCCACGGCGACGCCCGCGAGCACGGCCGCGAGCAGCCCGAGCTTGTACGGCCAGCCTTGCCACGCGAACGACAGCACGCCCGAAGCCAGCGCCGCCGCGACGAAGCGCAGCGCCACCAGTTGCGGCACGATGATCGCGATGAACGTGGCGACCATCGCGAAATCGAGCCCGAGCGACTTGAGCCCCGGAAACGCCGCGCCGAAGAAGAGCCCGATGAGCGTCCACGCTTGCCAGTTCACATACATCGCGATACCGGAGCCGAGGAAGTAGTGCGGCCCGGTCTCGCCCGGCGGGCGCGCTCGATAGTGCGCGTAGGCGACGGCGAACACTTCGTCGGTCAAGAGGCCGGCCAGCGCCCAGCGCCAGCGCGCGGGCAAGTGAGCGACGTAGGGCGCGAGCGTCGCCGAATAGAGCACGTGGCGCAGATTGACGACGAAGGTCGTCGCCCAGATGACGGCGAAGCTCGCGTGTCCCGCGATCATGCCGACCGCGATGAACTGCGCCGAGCCCGCGAAGACCGCGAGCGACATCAACTGGCCGTGCCAGAGCGTGAGCGGACTGGCAGTGACCAGCGTGCCGAAGATCACGCCGAAGGGCGCGGCGCCGATCATCATCGGAATGGTGTCGCGTGCGCCGGCGGCGAGTTCGCGCCAGGCGTTGCCGGATGGTGCGGATGGTGCGTTCAAAGTCGTCCTCCTGATTCGCGGAGGATAGGCCCATTACGGTGCGCGGGCTTGTACGTTCTTGCGGTGCCGGCCCTCACTCACCGCCAGCGCCCCGGCGCGACGCCGAACGCGCGCTTGAAATGCCGCGTGAAGTGGCTTTGATCGGTGAAGCCGCTCGCCGCCGCGACCTGCGCGATCGACGCCCCCGCGCGCAACGCCGGCAGTGCCCGCGCGATGCGCAACTGATTGCGCCACGCATGCGGCGCGAGACCGGTTTCGCGCGTGAAAAGCCGCGCCGCGTGAAAGGTGGAAAGCCCGACGACGCGCGCCAGTTCGGCAAGCGTGACCGGTTCGAGCAGATCGTCGGCGAGGCGTGATTTCATCGTGGCGACGCGGGCGGCATCGGCGGCGGGCGGCCCGCACGACGGGCGTTGCAGCGCGTGCCGGGCGAGCAGGGTCGTCACGGCATCGACGAGCGCGGTTTCGGCGGCGAGGGGATCGGCGCGGGCGGTGTCGTTTGTGGCATCGGTCGTCAGGCTTTCCAGCGCCCGATGCGCGCGCAAAAGCCGGCGCGCTAGGTCGTCGTCTCGGATGATCTCGGTCGAGAACCACGGCGAGGCCGCGCGCGGCGACAGTTCACGCGCGAGCGCTTCCACGAACGGCACGGGCAGATAGAACACGCGATAACGCCATCCCGTATCGACGGCCCGCGCGCCGGTATGCACCTCGCCCGGATTGATGACCGGCACCGATCCCGCTTCCGCCACATGATGCGAGCCGCGATAGTCGTAACACTCGGAACCCGCTTCGATGACCGGCACCGTGTACGCGTCGTGCCAGTGCGGCGTGAACGCGTGATCGTAGTACTCGGCCGTGACCATATCCGCGTCCGGCACCAGCGGCGAGCGCCAGTAACGCGCGGCGTTGCGAACGCGTGGGGCGCTCATCGGTAGATGCGAAGGGTGCGAACGGCGCGAAGGCGGATCGCCCAGTCTACCGCTTCCGTGCCCGGCAGGCGTCCGGCGCTCACTTGACCGGGATCGTCGTGCCTTCGGGCACCGGCACCGCCGTGACGCTGTTCTTCGCGCTGCCGCTCGCGACGCGGTCGCTGTACGTCAGGTACACGAGCGTGTTGCGCTTGGTATCGACGATACGCACGACATGCAGCGTCTTGAAGATGAACGACATGCGGTCCGTGAAGACATCGGTCTTCTGCTTGAGCGGCTGCGCGATCTTGATCGGCGCGACCTGACGGCAGGCGATGGACGCTTCTGTCGGGTCTTCCGCGATGCCTAGCGTGCCTTTCACGCCGCCCGTGCGCGCCCGCGACACGTAGCACGTCACGCCGGAGACGAGCGGATCGTCGTACGCCTCGACGCTCACGCGGTCGGAGCCGGTGAAGCGGAAGTTGGTATTGACGCTCGCGATCTCCTCGGCGTGCGCGAAGCCCGCGCCGAAAAGAAACAGGAGCGATGCGCTCAGAACAAACGGTGCGGTGCGCTTCATCGAGATCCCAGGCATAAAAGAAAAAGGGCGTCGTATTGTAGCGACGCCCTTCGGTCTCTTCGTTTCTTCTGCTGCGTGCGGCGCCGGCATCAATGGAAGATCAGATAAAGAATTACCAGCACCACGACCGGCACACCGAGCAGCCATCCGAGTAGGTAAGGCATATCGTCCTCCTTGCGCATGTTTGTTTTCGACGGTTCCAGTATCGCGGACCGCGAAGGCCCGCGTTAGCGGTGCGCGTCCGAAATGCGTGTAGGCGCTGTCCTATCAGGTCTTACGGCAGCGTTACGGATTGGTCATGCCATCATGAGATACGCCGTCGCGCGATTTCTTCGCTGGCCGGTCGCGATACAGCGCGCGCACATAGTCGAGATGCGCGCCTGCGCAGTCGCGCGCGCGGGCCGGATCGCGCGCCACGATGGCATCGAGCATCGCGCGGTGCTGTGCGAGCAGGTCGGCTTCCACGGCGTCGTCGTAATCGACCAGGCGATGCGACGTGAGCATCGACTCGCGCATCACTTCGTTGAGGCCGTGCATCACGTGCGTCAGCGCGATGTTGTGCGTCGCATCGGCGATGGCGAGATGGAAGGCGGCGTCTTTTTCCGCGATGCGCGTGCTTCTCTGGGCGACCGCGGCCTGCAGCGCGTCGAACGCGGCGGCAATGCGCGCGAGATCGGCATCGGTGGCGCGCTCGGCGGCGTAGGCCGTTGCGAGCGTTTCCAGGCCGTGACGCAGTTCGAGCACGTCGGCGCTCGCGTCGGGCTGCTGTTCGAGCAGTGCGGCGAGCGGATGCGAGACGAGCGGCGCCGTCACGTCCGACACGACGAAGCCGCCGCGCCCCGCCGCGCGGATGAATCCGTCCGATTCCAGACGAATGAGCGCTTCGCGCAGCGACGGCCGCGACACGTTCAATTGCTCGGCGAGATCGCGCTCGGCAGGCAGGCGCTGGCCGGGCAGCAGGGTGCCGTTCGAAATCAGTTGACGAATCTGGCCGGACACGACATCGGAGAGGCGCACGCGGGCGTAGGCGTGCGAGTGGACGGGCTGGAAGGTCATCGGTCGGAGCAACGCGGCGAGAGGCTTTGGATTACCCTAGTTTGACACGAAAGCCCCGCTTCCCTAAAGTCTTGGTCAGACCAAGCTGACCAACGCGGACTGTCCGCCAAGCGATCACCATGAAAGTTGCCCTTTTCGTCCCCTGTTTCATCGACGCGTTCTATCCGCAGATCGGCATCGCCACGCTGGAATTGCTGGAGCGGCTCGGCCTCGACGTCGACTATCCGCAGGATCAGACATGCTGCGGCCAGCCGATGGCCAATAGCGGCGCGCACGCGGACGCAGCCGGCGCGGAGCGCGTCTTCGCCCGAAACTTCGCGGATTACGACTATGTGGTCGGCCCGTCGGCGAGTTGCACGCATCACGTGCGCGAGCACTTCACGGCCATCGAGCAGACGAGCGCGGTCCAGAAGGTGCGCAAAAGCACCTATGAACTGGTCGAATTCCTGCACGACGTCTTAGAGGTGCGCGACTTTCCGTGGGCCGAATTCCCGCATCGCGTCGGCCTGCACAACAGTTGCAGCGCCGTGCGGCATCTGCGCGAGACGTCGAATTCGGAAGTCGCGGGCACGCCGTACTCGAAGCCGCGCGCATTGCTCGAACGCGTGAAGGGCATCGAGTTCGTCTCGCCCGCGCGGCCCGACGAATGCTGCGGCTTCGGCGGCACGTTTTCCGTCACCGAAGAGGCCGTGTCCGTGCGCATGGGCCAGGACAAGGTGCGCGACCACATCGGCGCGGGCGCGGAGTACATCGTCTCGGGCGACATGTCGTGTCTCATGCATCAGCAGGGCTGCGCCGAGCGCATGAAGCTCGACGCGAAGTTCATCCACATTGCGCAGGTTCTGAACGGAGCGCGGGCATGACGAAGACCGTTCGCATCGATCACGCGAAGGCTGCGGGCGCGTTCCTGCAGAAAGCCGACCACGTGGCGTTTCACGACAAGCGTCTCTGGGACTTGCGTTCGAAGCGCGACGCGCAGGCGCACGGCATTCCCGAGTGGGAAGCGTTGCGCAATCTGGCATCGGGCATCAAGGAACACACGCTGTCCAATCTCGCGGATTACATCGCGCAGTTCGCGGATCAGGCCGGAAAAAACGGCGTCGTCGTCCATTTCGCGGCGGACGCGGAAGAGCACAACGCGATCGTCTACAAGCTGATGAGCGAGCGTGGCATGACCACGCTCGTCAAAAGCAAGTCGATGCTGACCGACGAATGCTACATGCGCGACTATCTGGAGCCGCGCGGCATCACGGTGATGGAAACCGATCTGGGCGAGCGCATTCAGCAGCTCGATCATCAGGACCCGAGCCATATGGTCGTGCCCGCCGTCCACAAGCTGCGCGCGGACGTGGCCGAACTCTTCGGCAAGACCATCGGCACCGATCCGAAGAACAGCGACATCCACTATCTCGCCGAAAGCCAGCGCATGAACACGCGGCCGTACTTCGTGCGTGAAAAGACGGCGGGCATGACGGGCTGCAACTTCGCGGTGGCGGAGACGGGGACGGTCGTCGTCTGCACGAACGAGGGCAACGCGGATCTCTCGGCGAACGTGCCGCCGCTGCATATCGCGTCCATCGGCATCGAGAAGCTCATTCCGACCATCGCCGATCTCGGCGTGTTCGTGCGCATGCTCTCGCGCAGCGCGCTCGGCTCGCCGATCACGCAGTACACGTCGCACTTTCGCGCGCCGCGGCCGGGCACGGAGATGCACTTCATCCTCGTCGACAACGGACGCTCGGAACGGCTCGCGCTCGAAGACTTCTGGTATTCGCTCAAGTGCATCCGCTGCGGCGCGTGCATGAACACATGTCCGGTGTATCGGCGTAGCGGCGGGCTGTCGTATGGCGGCACGTATTCCGGGCCGATCGGCGCGATCATCAACCCGACTTACGACCTGAAGCGCTACAGCAGCCTGCCGTTCGCCTCCACGCTCAACGGCAGTTGCACGAACGTCTGCCCGACGAAGGTCAACATTCACGAGCAGATCTACAAGTGGCGCGCGGTGATCGCGGAGCGTCACGAAGTGCCGTTCGTGAAGCAGGAAGTGCTGAAGATGGCGGGGCGTCTGCTCGCGAGCCCGACGCTTTACCGCGCGACGGTCGCGTCGCTCGGCGGCGCGCTGAAGCGGTTGCCGAACTTCGTGCTGTACAACCCGCTCAACATCTGGGGCCGCGGGCGCGACTTGCCTGAAGCGCCGGCCGAGACCTTTCACGAGTGGTACAAGAAAAACCGGAAGCCTGCCAAATGACGACCCGCGATGCCTTTCTCGCAAAGATTCGCGCCGCGCAGCCCGCAGCGCGTCCGCGCCCCGAACTGCCGATTTTTCCGTCGCCGGAAGGCGATTTGCAGACGCGCTTCATCGCCGCGCTGACCACGATGGGCGGCACCACGGCGCACGCGCACAGCCTCGCCGAAGTAAAAGAGATGATCGCCGCGCGTTTCGGCGCGGATGCGGTCGTGGCGTCCGCCGTGCCGGGTCTCGAAGGGACTCGTGTTCTCACGCCGGATACGGCCCCGGCGTCGATGCAAGATGTCGATGTGGGCGTCGTGCGCGGGCGCTTCGGCGTCGCGGAGACGGGGTCCGCCTGGTTCAGCGAAGACGAGTACGTCGTCAATTCGATCGGCTATCTCGTGCAGCATCTCGTGGTGCTGCTCGACCCCGCGCAACTCGTCGACGGCTTGCAGCAAGTGTATCGACGGCCCGACTTCGAGTCGGCGCGCTATGCCGTGCTGGTGACGGGTCCGTCCGCGACGGCGGATATCGAAGGCGTGCTCATTCGCGGAGCGCAGGGCGTGCGTTCGCTGACCGTCGTGTGGATTCAGTAGCGCCAAAAGATTGCCACCGCGATGCCGCCGAACAGCAGCCACTTCACGATGTAATAGACGGTCCGGTTCCACGCCTTCAGCCGCTTGCCGACGAGCCGGATCGAATAGAGATACTTGAACGCGCGATTCAGGCCGCCGGTGCGGTCGCCGGTTTCGTTGGGCGAGGCCGCCGCGCGCATCAGAAAGCCGCCGACTGCGTTGTTCACTGCCTGCGCCCAGCGGTACTTCATCGGCCGCTCGATGTCGCAGAACAGAATGATGCGGTCTTTGTCCGTCGTGTTCTCGGCCCAATGCAGATAGGTTTCGTCGAAGACGACTTCCTCGCCGTCGCGCCACGAGTACCGCTCGCCGTCCACAACGATCGCGCAGCCGTCGTCGTTCGGCGTCACGAGCCCGAGGTGATAACGCAGCGACCCGGCATACGGATCGCGATGCAGCGTGAGTGTGCCGCCGGGCGGCAACATGGCGAACATCGCGGCTTTGACGCTCGGGATGTTCTGCAGAATCGAGAGCGTCTTCGGGCAGACCGCGACCGCCGACGGATGCGGCCGGTCATACCACTTCAGATAAAAGCGCCGCCAGCCGCGCCGGAAAAACGAGTTGAAGCCGATGTCGTTGTAGGCGCCGGCCGCCTGAATCTTGCTCGCTTCGTGCAGGGCGAGGGCTTCGGCGCGAATCGTCTGCCAGTGCGCCTTGAGCGGCGCCAAGTCCGGAAACAGGGAAGGGTGAAGGTACGGCGTGGACGGCACGCGCGAGAAAAGATAGACGAAGCCGTTTACCGGCGACATGAACGTCGAGTGGTCTGATAGCTGCCGGAAGAAACCGTGGCGGACCTTGCCTCGCCAGTGCGTGTACGCGGCACACGCGATAAACAGCATGAGAATCAGCCAGCGCATCTGCGTTTCCCCTTGCGTCACTGTCGCCGTTAGCGTCAACAAAACCTGACGGAATTATCGAACCGAAACGCAGTGTCTGCATAAACCGCCGGGCGAAGGGCAGAGCGCGCCCAGAAAGCAAAAAGCCCAGTCACGCGACTGGGCTTTATTGCTTGGAGCTTTTGGCTCCCCGACCTGGGCTCGAACCAGGGACCTACGGATTAACAGTCCGGCGCTCTACCGACTGAGCTATCGGGGAACATCTACAACAGTGCAACTGACTAAAAAGCCCAGTGAACTGACTGGGCTTTGCTGAATTCTTGGCTCCCCGACCTGGGCTCGAACCAGGGACCTACGGATTAACAGTCCGGCGCTCTACCGACTGAGCTATCGGGGAACATCTACAGCAGAGAAGCGGAATTATAGGGAGCGTCTCTTACCCTGTCAACGCCGATTCTTCACTCGAAACACCTTTTTGCACCGGCGCGAACTCGTCCTAACCTGACCACAGAAGGACTCCCGTCCGCCTCAACGCTCGAGCAGATTCAGTTTGTCCTTCACGTCCTTGAATTCGTCGGCTTCGGGCAGCGGCGCCTTCGTCTTCGTGATGCTCGGCCAGTTGCGCGCGAGGTCCGCGTTCAGTTCGATGAACTGCTGCTGGTCGCCGGGCACGTCTTCTTCGGCGTAAATGGCATTCACCGGGCATTCGGCCACGCACACGGCGCAGTCGATGCACTCGTCAGGATCGATCGCGAGAAAGTTGGGACCTTCACGGAAGCAATCCACCGGGCACACATCCACACAGTCGGTGTAGCGGCACTTGATGCAGCTTTCGGTCACAACGTGAGTCATTCAGGCTCCTGCATACGCAATTCGTGGGGGCGGCGTCCGGCAGCCTGCGTGGGCCAAGGCGGGTACGCGCGCCGAAACGCGTATTGTAGCGTAACGGTCAAAACGGGCGCGACCGCCGCGGGACGTGCCTTATATCGTTTTGGAATGTATGTATGCGCGGTTGCCAAAAAGGGTCGGCGAGCGTCTTGCCGGTCCGCGCATTCGGGTAACATGGCCCCAAGGCACGCCGCAGCAAGACGGCGCGCGGTCTCATCGCTCGATGTTCCAGCCAAACCATGATCATCAATTCGCTGCTCGATACCGACCTCTACAAGTTCACGATGATGCAGGTCGTGCTGCATCACTTCCCGGCTGCGCACGTGGAATATCGCTTCCGCTGCCGCACGCCGAATGTGGATCTCGTGCCGTACATCGACGAGATTCGCGACGAAGTGCGCCAGCTCTGCAATCTGCGCTTCCGTGAAGAAGAGCTCGACTATCTGCGGCGCATGCGCTTCATGAAGAGCGATTTCATCGACTTTCTCGCGCTTTTTCATCTCAACGAGAAGTCCATCCGGATTTCGCCGTCGCCGAAGAACAACGGCGAGATCGACATTCTGATCGAAGGGCCGTGGCTGCATACGATCCTGTTCGAGATTCCGGTGCTCGCGATCGTCAACGAGGTCTACTTCCGCAACACGCAGCGTCGGCCGGAGTACGAAACCGGGCGCGAGCGCCTGCGCGACAAGATCAAGCTGCTCGCCACGCCGCCCGAGTATTCCGATTGCAAGATCGCCGATTACGGCACGCGCCGCCGTTTCTCGAAGCAGTGGCACGAGGAAGTGGTGCTGACGCTCAAGGAGCGCCTCGGCGAACAGTTCGCGGGCACGAGCAACGTGTTCTACGCGATGAAGCACGGCCTGCGGCCGCTCGGCACCATGGCCCACGAGTATCTGCAGGCGTGTCAGGCGCTGGGACCGCGCCTGCGCGATTCGCAGATCTTCGGCTTCGAGATGTGGGCGAAGGAATATCGCGGCGACCTCGGTATCGCGCTGTCGGACGTGTACGGCATGAAGGCGTTCCTGCGCGACTTCGACATGTACTTCTGCAAGCTCTTCGACGGCGCGCGCCACGATTCGGGCGATCCGTTCGACTGGGGCGAGCGCCTCATCCGGCATTACGAAGAAAACCGCTGCGATCCGCGCACGAAGGTGCTCGTCTTTTCGGACGCGCTCGACATTCCCAAGGTGCTGCAACTCTACGAGCGTTTCCGTGGCCGCTGCCAGCTGGCGTTCGGCGTCGGCACGAATCTCACGAACGATCTCGGTTATCAGCCGCTGCAGATCGTCATCAAGATGGTCCGCTGCAATGGGCAGCCGGTGGCGAAGCTCTCCGATTCGCCCGGCAAGAACATGTGCGACGACAAGGCGTATCTCGCTTACTTGCGTCAGGTGTTCGGCATCGAGCAGCCGGTCGAGGAAAGCTGACACTGCACGCGGCCTATGCCGTTCGGCCGAGGTCCGTACACCCGGACCGGTCGATATAATCAGCGTCAGTCTTACGTCGCGCAGACACCGCCGCGACGTTCCCACGCACGCATCCACGAGGACGGCACCATGGACACATCGGCCGCGCGCCGCAACATTCTCGCGCGCATTCGCAGCGCGCAGGGCAGGAAAGGCGCGCCGACCGAGGCCGAGCGTGCCGCCGTCGAAGACTATCTCGCGCGTCATCCCGCCGGTCCGCGTCCGCCGCTTCCCGCCACGCGCGACGAACTGATCGCGCGTTTTCGTCTGGAGGCCGAGCGACTTTCGACGAGCGTCGCCGAAGTCGAGGCGCTCACCGACGCTCCCGCCGAAGCCGCGCGCTATCTCGACGCGCTCGGCCTTTCGCGCGATGTCGTCGCGTGGCCCACGCTCGCTGATCTGCCGTGGATGCAAGCGGGCATCGCCGCGTCGCTGCGCAAGCCCGTCGATGCGGACCTCGTCGGCATCACCGGCTGCTTTTGCGCGGCAGCGGAGACCGGCTCCATCGTGCTGCTGTCGGGACCACAGACGCCCGCGTCCGGCGCGCTTCTGCCGCAGACGCATATCGCCATCGTGCCGGCGTCACGCATCGTCGCCGCGCACGAAGACGCCTTCGCGCTGATGCGCGCCGAGCGGGGCGAGTTGCCGCGCGCCGTCAACTTCGTGTCGGGGCCGTCCCGCACGGGCGATATCGAACAGACCATCGTGCTCGGCGCGCATGGCCCGTATCGTGTCCACGCCATCATCGTGCGGGGAGCGTAAGGACAGTGCCGCGTTTCGTTTTGGGCTTTCTGCTGTCGCTTTGCGCGATCTCTGACGCTTCGGCCGCCGCGCTCGACGGCGCCTCCCTGTCGGCGGCGTGGGGCGTTCCGTTCATCGGCATCCTGCTGTCCATCGCGGTGTTTCCGCTCGTCGCCGGCAAAGTGTGGCATCGCCATTTCGGCAAGATCGCGGCGGCGTGGGCGCTGGCGCTCCTCGTGCCGTTCGCGTTCGCGTTCAGCATCGGCACGGCGTTCGGCGTGCTCGTTCACGCGATGCTCGAAGAGTACGTGCCGTTCATCATCTTGCTCGCCGCGCTCTATACGGTGGCGGGCGGCATCTGCGTGCGCGGCAATCTGCACGGCTCGCCGCGCGTGAACACCGCGTTGCTCGCGCTCGGGACCGCGCTTGCCAGCATCATGGGGACGACGGGCGCGGCCATGCTGCTGATCCGTCCGCTCTTGCGGGCCAACGATAATCGCAAGCATGTCGCGCATGTCGTGGTGTTCTTCATTTTTCTGGTGGCGAATGCGGGCGGTTCGCTCTCCCCGCTCGGCGACCCGCCGCTCTTTCTCGGCTTTCTGAACGGCGTCGATTTCTTCTGGACGACGCGTCATCTCGCGCTGCCCACGCTCTTCGTCTGCGGCGTGCTGCTCGCGCTCTTCTACGCGCTCGACAGCTACTTCTGGCATAGCAAAGAGGAGTCGCGACGGCCGTTTCTCGATCCGACGCCGGACACGCCCACGTTCGGCGTCGACGGCACCATCAATTTCGTACTGCTGGCGGTCATCATCGGGCTCGTGCTGATGAGCGGCTTGTGGAAGCCGGGCGTTGCTTTCGATGTGTTCGGCACGCACGTCGCGTTGCAGAACATCGTGCGCGATACCGCGCTGGTGCTCGTGCTGATTGCATCGCTCGCGCTCACGCCGAAGCGCGCCCGCGCGGGCAACGCGTTCAACTGGGCGCCGATGATCGAAGTCGCCAAGCTCTTCGCGGCCATCTTCGTCACCATCGCGCCGGTCATCACCATCCTGCGCGCCGGCGAGGCAGGCGCGTTCGCCGCAATCGTGCGCGCGGTATCGGATGCGAACGGCGAGCCTGCTCATCTCGCCTATTTCTGGGCGACGGGGCTGCTCTCGTCGTTCCTCGACAATGCGCCGACCTACCTCGTGTTCTTCAACCTCGCGGGCGGCGACGCAGACACGCTGATGACCACGGGCGCCACGACGCTCGCCGCCATCTCGGCGGGCGCGGTGTTCATGGGCGCGAATTCGTACATCGGCAATGCGCCGAATTTCATGGTGAAGGCCATCGCGGAATCGCGCGGCGTGCGCATGCCGGGTTTCTTCGGCTACCTCGGCTGGTCATGCGTCGTGCTGCTGCCGCTTTTCGCCGTCACCGGCTGGCTATTTTTCTAGGAGCATGAGATGAAGAAAGTGCTTGTGGCTCGCCCTACGTTTCCCGATGTGATCGAGCGCCTGAAACAGTATTTCGAAGTCGACGTGAACCTGGGCGACGTGCTGCCGCAAGATGAATTCGTGCGCCGGCTCGCCGATAAGGACGGCGCGTTCACGGCCGGCGAGATGGTCGGGGAGAAGGAACTGGCGGGCGCCCCGAACTTGAAGGTGGTCGCCAACATGGCGGTCGGCTACAACAACTTCGACATGCAGGCGTTCGACGCGCACAAGGTGCTCGGCACGAACACGCCGCATGTGCTGAACGAAAGCACCGCCGATTTCGGCTGGGCGCTGATGATGGCGGCGGCGCGCCGCGTCACCGAGTCCGAGCACTTTCTGCGCGCGGGCAAGTGGCAGAAGTGGTCGTTCGATTCGTTTCTCGGCGTCGACGTGTACGGCTCGACGCTCGGCGTGATCGGCATGGGACGCATCGGGCAGGCGCTCGCGCGGCGTGCGAGCGGCTTCAACATGCGCGTGATCTATCACAACCGCTCGCGCGTCGCGCCCGAAATCGAGGCGCAGCTCAACGCGGAATATGCGTCGAAGGAAGATCTGCTCAAGCGCGCGGACCACGTCGTGCTCGTGCTGCCGTACTCGAAGGAAAGCCACCACACGATCGGCGCGGCCGAGCTTGCGCTGATGAAGCCGACGGCCACGTTGACGAACATCGCGCGCGGCGGAATCGTCGATGACGCGGCGCTGATCGAAGCGCTGCGCGAGAAGCGCATCGCGGCAGCGGGCATCGACGTGTTCGAAGGCGAGCCGAATCTCAATCCCGGTTTCCTCGCGCTGGAGAACGTCGTGCTCACGCCGCACATCGCGAGCGCGACGGAGACGACGCGTCGCGCCATGGCGAATCTCGCCGCGGACAATCTGATCGCCGCGCTGGGCGAAGGCCCGCGCGCAGGCAATCCGCCGAATCCGATCAACGCTGGCGTGCTCGGCTCATGATCGAATTGCTGTACGGCGCGCTCGCGTTGCTCGCGGTCGCGCTGGTCATCGCGTTGATCGCGCTCGTCGCTGTCATGCGGCGTGCCGCGAACGTCGATATCGACGAGGAGTTCGCCGCGCTCACCGATCGCGTGAACGACATGGGCGAAGCGCATGCGCGCGCGCAGGAGCGGCTCGAACGCGGACTGCGCGGCGATATCGCGGAACATGCGCGCGTCTCGCGCATGGAATCGCAGGGCGGCTTCGCGCAGTTTCACCAGACGCTCGCGACGCAACTGGCGAGCACGTCGAGCGTGCAGAACGCGCAGTTCGACGCGCTTGCCCAGCAACTCGCGCAGCAAAGCCAGCAGGCGCGCGAAGATCAGAGCAATGCGCTGAAGCGTTTCGCCGATTCCATGACGCTGCATCTCGCGCAACTTTCGGAAGCGAACGACCGGCGTCTGGCGGAAGTGCGCGCGACGCTGGAAGCGCGTCTTAAGGACATCGAAGCGAACAACGCGGCGAAGCTCGAAGAAATGCGCCGCACGGTCGACGAGAAACTGCACGCGACGCTGGAGCAGCGGCTCGGCGAATCGTTTCGGCTGGTGTCGGAAAGGCTGGAGCAGGTCCATCGCGGGCTCGGCGAAATGCAGTCGCTGGCTGCAGGCGTCGGCGACCTGAAGAAGGTGCTCACCAACGTCAAAACGCGCGGCATCTGGGGCGAAGTGCAGCTCGAATCGCTGCTGGAGCAGTTGCTCACGCCCGATCAGTACGCAAAAAACGTCGCGACCGTGCCGAACAGCAACGAACGCGTCGAGTTCGCGATCAAGCTGCCGGGCCGGCACGACGCGCCGGGTATCGCCGGTTCATCGGGCGATGTCGCGACGCCGGTGTGGCTGCCCATCGACGCCAAGTTTCCCCGCGAGGACTACGAGCGTCTCATCGATGCGCAGGAGCGTGCCGATCCCGTCGCGGTGGAAGAAGCGTCGCGTGCGCTCGAAGGACGCTTGCGCGCCGAGGCGCGGGCGATCGCGCAGAAGTACGTCGCGCCGCCTTATACGACGGACTTCGCGTTGCTCTTCCTGCCGACCGAAGGCTTGTACGCCGAAGTGTTGCGTCGTCCGGGCCTGAGCGACTTCTTGCAACGCGAGTATCGCGTGAGCGTGGCTGGTCCGACGACGCTCACCGCGCTGCTCAACAGTTTGCAGATGGGGTTCCGGACGCTCGCCATCGAGAAGCGGTCGAGCGAAGTGTGGCAAGTGCTCGGCGCGGTGAAGACGGAGTTCGGCAAGTTCGGCGACGTGCTCGCGCGCACCAAGGCGCAGCTGGAAACCGTCACGCGGTCGATCGAGGCGGCGCAGACGCGCACGCGTCAGATGGGCAAGCGCCTGCGCGACGTGGAGGCGCTGCCGCACGAAAAGGCGGCAGGCGTGCTCGGAGATTTATCGTCGCCCGAGAGCGACGACGAGCTATGAATCGCGCTCAGGCCGCGCCGTCCGCCAGGCGATCCAGCGAATCGCCGGTAATGCGCACTACGCGCCAGTCCGGCAGCACCGTCGCGCCCATCTTCTCGTAGAAGTCGATGGCGTTCTGATTCCAGTCCAGCACCGACCATTCGAAGCGCCCGCACTGACGCTCGACGGCGAGCGCGGCCAGTTTCCTGAGCATCATCGTGCCGACGCCGCTGCCGCGCAGCGCGGGGCGCACGTAGAGGTCTTCGAGATAGAGACCGCGCTTGCCGAGGAAGGTCGAGAAGTTGTGGAAGAAGAGGGCATAGGCGACGACCTCGCCTGCCTGCTCCGCGACGAGCGCCTCCGCTGCCGGGCGCGCGCCGAACAGTGCGTCGCGCAAGCCGTCCTGCGTCACGACAAAGAGATGCGTGAGCTTCTCGAACTCCGCGAGTTCGAGCATCAGGCCGTAGATGGCGGCGATATCGGCGGGCGTGGCCGGACGAATGGACGCGGCGCTCATGCTTCTTCCGGTGCGTCGGACAGCACGATTTCGATGCCGCCGAAGCGCGACGCCACCCAGTTATAGGCGTGGCAGGCAATCCACAGCAGCACGAAGCCGAGAATCGCGTTGAGCAGCAGCGCGCTCGTGACCGTGCTCACCTCGACCGAGCCGTAGCGCACGAATGCGACCACGACGCCGAGCAGCACGATCGGCACGCTGAACGTCAGATACACGAGGATCAGCGCCTTGGCCGTCTGTCCCGGTGCGATGGATGAGATCTGCTTTTTCATGGGAGGAGAACCCCGTCTATCGATAGTTGGAATGTGGGCCGCCGCGGCTTCGCGCATGATGAGTTCGCTATTAACTGTTAGCTGTCAGATGAGGCCGTCGAACGGCACGATGTTCACTTCTTCGCCCGCGTCGATATCGGCGCGGTCGTGTTCCAGCACGATGAAACAGTTCGCCTCGCTCATCGAACTCAGCACGCCCGAGCCTTGCGGGCCGGTCGTCACGACGCTCCACAGTCCGGCGGCATCAAGCGTGGCGATGCCGCGCTGGAATTCTGTGCGGCCCGCGCGCTTGCGGATCGGCTCGCTGCAACGCGCCCGGATCACGATCGGCGCTTGCCGCGCGGCACCGGACATTGCGATCAGCGCCTCGCGCACGATGAAGTAGAAGGTCGCCATGACCGCGACCGGATTGCCCGGCAAGCCGAAAAAGAGCGCGGACTTGCCGGTGCCCGCACGCGGACCGGACCACAGACGGCCGAACGCGAGCGGCCGCCCGGGGCGCATCGCGATTTTCCAGAACGCCACGTCGCCGAGCGAGTTCATCAGTTCGCGCGTGAAGTCGGCATCGCCCACGGACACGCCGCCCGAGCTGATGACCACGTCCGCCGCTTCCGTCGCTTGGCGCAGCGCTTTTTCCAGCGACGCGCGATCGTCGCGAACAATGCCCAGATCGACGGTTTCGACATTCAGCCGGCGCAGCATCGCAAAAAGCGTGTAGCGGTTGCTGTCGTAAAGCGTGCCGGGCGTCAGTGGTTCGCCGACAGAGCGCAGTTCGTCGCCGGTCGAGAAGAACGCGACGACGAGGCGCTTCTGCACGTCGACCTCCGCGATCCCGAGCGACGCCAGCAAGCCGAGATCCGACGCGCGCACGACGCGGCCCGCGCGCAACGCCGGTTTGCCCCGCGCGAGGTCTTCGCCCGACAGCCGCCGGTTCTGGCCCGCGCGGACGGCGTCGGCGGAGAAGCGAATGGCGTCGCCTTCGCGCGTGACGAGTTCTTGCGGCACGACGGTGTCGCAGCCCTCGGGCATCAGCGCGCCGGTCATGATGCGCACGCATTCGCTCGCCGCCGGGCGACCCGCGAACGGCCGTCCGGCGAGCGCGGCACCCGCGACTTCGAGCGTCAAGGACTGCGTTGCCGACGAGAGTGCCGCGCCGGAGAACGCATAGCCATCCATCGCGGAGTTGTCGAACGCCGGCACGTCGATGGGCGAGACGACGTCGTCGGCGAGCACGCGGTTCAGCGCATCGAAGAGGGCGACGCGCTCCACCTGCGCCTGCCCGCGCGGCATTGCCCATTGACGCACGATTTCCTGCGCCGCCTCGACGGGCAACGCATTCGGATCGTAGTGAGCGACGCAACCGGACAGTGGCTTCAACGTGGTCATGAACTGGCGTGAGGCGCGACGTGCGCGAGAAGCGGCAGACGCCGCGTGACGAAAGGCCGCCGGTAGGCTGGCGCAATGCTGTGCGAGCGCCGGCGTCTCTCTACCGGCGCTCCAGCTCGGCTAGCTGGCGTAAATCATTAATATTGTAAAACGCGCGATCCTCGTGAAATGGCACTTGCACCGCCTTGTGGCGCGCGTACCACGCGCGTACTTTGCGCTCGCCGGCCGCGAGCCGGGCG
Source organism: Caballeronia sp. SL2Y3 (assembly GCF_022879575.1). Classification (NCBI taxonomy): domain Bacteria; kingdom Pseudomonadati; phylum Pseudomonadota; class Betaproteobacteria; order Burkholderiales; family Burkholderiaceae; genus Caballeronia; species Caballeronia sp. SL2Y3. The sequence goes on along the minus strand of NZ_CP084260.1, from coordinate 1,921,793 downwards.
TCGAGATCGTCGGCGAGCGAGGCGCGCTGAAGCGCGAAAACCGGATGCGCGATGCGTTCGCCGCCAGGTTCGATCGTCGCGGCATAGGCGATGTCGGCGTTTTCGGCGTCGAGCGCTTCGCCGAGCAGCACGCCGAGCCGTTCATCGACGAACGGGGCGTCGCACGGCGCGATCAGCACGAACTCGGTGTGCGCCGCCCGCAACGCCGCCGCGATGCCCGCGAGCGGACCGGGGTAGTCGCCGAGCGTGTCCGCGATCACCCGGGCGCCGAACGGCGCAGCGAGTTGCGAATATGCGTCGATGTTGCGGTTGGCGCTGATCAGCATGGCGCTCGCTTGCGGCGCGAGGCGGCGCAGCACGTGCAGCGCGAGAGGTTCGCCGAGAAACGGCTGCATGCCCTTGTCGACGCCGCCCATGCGCGAGCCGCGCCCGCCCGCGAGCACGAGCCCGGTGACGTTCGAAGCCAGAGCGGCGGGCGCAGTCGCGAACACGTTAAAAAACTCAGCCGCCGATGTACGACATTTCCACGCGCGGGCCGTCTTCGCGCGAGGCCGCCGACGCGCTGCCGCGCAACTGCGAGTAGCGGTCGCCGCGCGCTTCCCAGATGCGGGCGATGGCCGTGGCCACGTCTTCATCGCTCGCACCGCCGCGGATCAGCGCGCGCAGGTCGTGGCCCGCGGACGCGAAGAGGCACAGATAGAGCTTGCCTTCGGTGGAAAGCCGGGCGCGCGTGCACGAGCCGCAGAAGGCGCGCGTCACGCTCGAGATCACGCCGATTTCGCCGCTTCCATCGCGATAGCCCCAGCGCTGCGCGGTCTCGGCGGCGGTGTGCGCTTCGAGCGGCGCGAGCGGGAAGTGCGCGGCGATGCGCTCGACCACCTGCGCGGACGGCAGTACTTCGCCCATGTTCCAGCCGTTGGACGCGCCGACGTCCATGTATTCGATGAAGCGCAGAACCACGCCGCTGCCTCGGAAATGGCGCGCCATCGGCACGATTTCCTGGTCGTTCGTGCCACGCTTGACGACCATGTTCACCTTGATCGGCGCAAGACCGGCCGATTGCGCCGCCGCGATGCCGTCCAGCACGTCGGCGACGGCGAAGTCGGCGTCGTTCATGCGGCGAAAGAGGGCGTCGTCGAGCGCATCGAGGCTGACCGTGACGCGCGAAAGACCCGCGTCCTTCAGCGACCGAGCCTTGCGCGCCAGCAGCGAACCGTTGGTCGTAAGCGTGATGTCGAGCGGCCGGCCCTCGGGCGTGCGCAGTTGCGCGAGCCGGTCGATCAGGAATTCGATGTTCTTGCGCAGCAGTGGCTCGCCGCCCGTCAGGCGAATTTTCTCGACGCCGTGCGCGACGAACACGCGTGCGAGCCGCTCGATTTCCTCGAACGACAGCAGCGCGGAATGGGGGAGAAACGGATAGTCCTTGTCGAACACATCGCGCGGCATGCAGTAGACGCAGCGGAAGTTGCAGCGATCCGTGACCGAAATGCGCAAGTCGCGCAGGGGACGCGCGAGCGTGTCCGTCAGCAAGCCGGATGGCGCTGCGGCGGCGCCGGCGAAATCCGGAATCGCGCTGACATCGGCTAACGGGATGATGCGTCGGGACATGGCTGCTCGGGACTTCGGTCGAAAAGGCGATCAGCCCATTTTAGCGGAAGCGGGCAAGTCCGGCCGGGCACGGCCAGGCTCGGCGGACCGGGCTTTCCACTAGTGCGGAAAGAAAAAACGCCATCGACCTGAGGTCGATGGCGTTCTGCGTGCTGCATCGCGCGGTCCGGGAGACGGCCGCGCGACCCGGTCAGTGCGCGCTCTTGCCGGTTTCCACCTGCTGCATCGGGGCGGTGTCGAGCGGCGGAAGCGGCTTGCGCTCGCGCGGCACGCGCACCGGCGCCGGTTCCTGCGCGGCGGCGGCACTGGCCGCGCGCAGCTTGTCGGCGTCCGTGTTCACCCAGACGAGGCCGGCGGTGTCGAGCATCGGCTTCAACGCGTCGGTTCCCGTCGACGATGCGGCGGGCGTCGGTTGCGTCGCGGCAGGCTTCACCGGCTCGGACACGACCGGAACCTGCGGCTCTGTCGTCGGTTCGGGCTGCGCCATCGGCGCGGCTTCCGACTGGATCGGCTCGACGGCGGTTGCAGCCGGCGTCGAAGCGATCGCGGCGGTTTTCACCGGCTCGGAGACCACGGGTGCCACGGGTGCTTCGGGCGCCGTTTCCGCGTGGCTCGCAGCTTCGACGGGCTTCGGCTCGTCCACGACCACCGGCGCGAACGGATCGACCGGCTTCGTTTCCGCGACCTTCGACGACGGCCCGAACGGGTTCTCGACGGCCGGTGCCGCCGCGGGCTTCGCGAAGATGTCCGGCGCAGGCTGCGAATCCGCGTTGGCTTCTGCCTTCGCTTCTTCGCTCGCTTGCAACGGCTCGGCTTGCGCGGCCGGCGCTGCTACGGGCGCGGCTTCCTGCGGCTGCGCCTGGCGGCTGTCCGCAACCGGCTCCGACTCGGCTGCAACCGGACGCGTTTCACGGCGTGCGGCGGCTTCCTGCGCGGCTTCGGCGTCGAAGACACCGGCTTGCGCCGACACGCTTTCGGCTGCGCCTTCGGCTTCCGCGACATCGGCGGCGTGGTTCACGGTCATGCCTTCTTCATCGCGATCACGGCGACCGCCACGGCGGCCCCGGCGACGGCGGCGGCGCTCTTCGCCTTCGCGCGCGGCTGCGGCCTGATCGGCGGAGAGGGCATCGACGTCTTGCGGCAAAGCGTCGGCATCGAGCGGCGTGGTGTCCGCGATATCCGATGCGGTCGTCTCACCTTGCGTCAATGCTTCGACGGCGGCTTCCGGCTGCGGCTTGCGGCGCTCAGCGCGTTCGGGGCGCTCGGCACGTTCCGGACGCTCAGCACGCTCCGTCCGTTCGGCGCGTTCGCCACGGTCGGCCCGCTCGCCACGGTCCGGACGCTCGCGGCGTTCGGCACGCTCGGCGGCTTCCGGACGCGGTGCGCGCTCGGCGCCACGGTCCTGGCCGCGATCGCGCGTTTCACGCGGCTCACGAGCCTCACGCGGTTCGCGGGCTTCACGCGGTTCCCGCGTCTCGCGGGGTTCACGCGCCTCGCGCGGTTCCCGGGCTTCGCGCGGCTCCCGGACTTCGCGCAGTTCACGGCCTTCGCGTCCTTCGCGTGCTTCACGCGGCTCGCGGCCTTCACGCGTGCCACGTCCTTCGCGATCTTCGCGACGCGCAGGCTGACGGCTCGCACCGTTGCCGGCTGCCGCCGCGCCATTGGCGGCCGCGCCTTCACGGCCCGCGCCGCCGCGACGATTGCGATTGCGGTCGCCGCCGCCCGTACGTTCGCCGCGCTCGCCGCGTTCCGTACGCTCGCGCTGCGGGCGCGCTGCCGGCTGCGCTTCTACGGGCGCCGGCGCCGGCTTCACTTCAGGCTGAATGCCGAAGAGGTTCTTGATCCACGCGATGAAACCGCCCGTCGCCGGAACCGGGGTCGGTGCGGGCGCGGGCGCGGCCTCGACAGGCGCGGGCTTGACCGGCGCGCTCGGCGCCGGCTTCTCGGGCGTGATGCCCTTGACCGCCGCTTCCTGCTTCGGCTTCACTTCTTCGGCGCGCTTGCTGTAGCCGGTCTCGGATTCGAGTTCGCTCGCCGCTTCGACGGCCATCTTCCACGAGGCGCGCGGGTCGTCCAGACGCGCATCGTCGTGACGCAGGCGCTCCAGCTTGTAATGCGGTGTCTCCAGATGCTTGTTCGGAATCAGAACGACGTTGACCTTGAAGCGCGATTCGATCTTGTTGATTTCCGAGCGCTTTTCGTTCAGCAGGAAGGCGGTCACCTCGACCGGCACCTGGCAATGGATTGCCGCGGTGTTTTCCTTCATCGCTTCTTCCTGAATGATCCGCAGCACTTGCAGCGCGGACGATTCGGTATCGCGGATATGGCCCGTGCCGTTGCAGCGCGGGCAGGTCACGTGGCTGCCTTCGGACAGCGCCGGACGCAGACGCTGACGCGACAGTTCCATCAGACCGAAGCGCGAAATCTTGCCCATTTGCACGCGCGCGCGGTCGTGCTTGAGCGCGTCTTTCAGGCGCTGCTCGACTTCGCGCTGGCTCTTGGCCGACTCCATGTCGATGAAGTCGATCACGATCAGGCCGCCCAGGTCGCGCAGGCGCAACTGGCGCGCGACTTCGTCGGCGGCTTCGAGATTGGTGCGCGTGGCGGTTTCCTCGATATCCGCGCCCTTGGTGGCGCGCGCCGAGTTCACGTCGATGGCGACGAGCGCCTCGGTGTGATCGATCACGATCGCGCCGCCCGAGGGCAGCGGCACCGTGCGCGAGTACGCCGTTTCGATCTGATGCTCGATCTGGAAGCGCGAGAAGAGCGGCACGTCGTCGTGATAGCGCTTCACCTTTTGCAGGTTGTCGGGCATCACGATATCCATGAAGGCGCGCGCCTGGTCATGGATTTCGGTCGTGTCGATGAGGATTTCGCCGATATCCGGCTGGAAGTAGTCGCGAATCGCGCGGATGACGAGGCTCGATTCGAGATAGATGAGCATCGGCTGGCCGGCGACGCCGCTCTGCGACGCGGCTTCGATCGCGCGCCACAGTTGCATCAGGTAGTTCAGGTCCCACTGGAGCTCTTCCGCCGAACGGCCGATACCGGCCGTGCGCGCGATGATGCTCATGCCTTCGGGCAGTTCGAGCTGCGCCATGGTTTCGCGCAGTTCCTGCCGCTCGTCGCCTTCGATTCTGCGCGACACGCCGCCGCCGCGCGGGTTGTTCGGCATCAGCACCAGATAGCGGCCGGCCAGCGAAATGAACGTGGTCAGCGCCGCGCCCTTGTTGCCGCGCTCTTCCTTTTCGACCTGAACGATGAGTTCCTGGCCTTCGCGCAGCGCGTCCTGGATGCGCGCGGAGCGCATCTCGACGCCGTCGCGGAAATACTGGCGGGCGACTTCCTTGAACGGCAGAAAGCCGTGGCGGTCTTCGCCGTAGTTGACGAAGCAGGCTTCGAGCGACGGCTCGATGCGGGTGACGACTCCCTTGTAGATGTTGCCTTTGCGCTGTTCGCGCCCGGCGGTTTCGATGTCGATGTCGATGAGCTTCTGTCCATCGACGATGGCGACGCGCAGTTCTTCTTGCTGCGTCGCATTGAACAGCATGCGTTTCATTGAACGGCTCCAGAGCGGCTTTGACCCTTCCTCGTCTGGCGAATCGGCGCGGATTCGAACATCGGCGCGCGAAGCGGGAGGGCGGGCGTGCCACGCTTTTTGTGTTGTCACAAAAGCACGCCGGAGCGGATTTTAGGCGGGAGAATTGCCGAAAGCTGGCATCGGGCCGACGAATGCGGCGGCCGGGCCAAGGGGCACATGCGACAACGGCAGCGCGCGGAGGCGATGCGGCCCGTGGCAAGGACGAACGGCGGCGCGGGGCTTTCCGCGTCTCGAAGTGGACGCACGGAAAGCCGCAGCGCTCTCAACAGAGCCTTTCCCTCCCGACGGCGTACGCGAAAGGAAGAGCGGTGTCGCGCGAACCGGCGCGATGCTTCGTTACCGATCTTCGTCTTCGCGGACGTGCCGCGCCGGCAGCTGCGGGCTACGTGCTCCCGCCTGCTTGCCGTGTCTCGCCTCGTTGCGGCGTTTTCTTCGCGTCTCGCGCTTCGCAGAAATCAGCGCAGCAGCGAGATGCGTCGCCGTTGTTCGCAAATCGGCGAGCCCCGATGTGCCGTCTTCGCCCCTTGCTCGATGGCAGGGCTGAATCGGGCGGGCAACCGGTTGAACGCCCGGTTGCCATCAGTTCTCGCCGATGAAATTCTTTTTGACCAAAAATCCGTTACCGATCGGCGATCGACCCGACCGAACGCGCCTGTGGGCTCCGTCCCTGCCGGTGATATCGCCGTGCGTGCAACTCGTTGCTCGATTTTCCGGGCGAGCAACCGGCCCTGGGCGCAAGTAAAATAATGGTTTATCGCTTGCACCTGTACAGTCTGATGAATCGCGCCGTAGCTCCTCATGGGTAACTGAGTCGAGTCCGGCCTTTTCAGGCTGCTCGCAAATTATATTCAGAATGAATGAGTTAGGCAAAACATCCCATAAACAAGTTGCAAGCGAGCGCACGTCGATGATCGAAGTCGATGAAACCGCTGCCGGACAGCGCATCGACAACTTCCTTCTGCGCGTCTGCAAGGGCGTGCCCAAGAGCCATATTTACCGGATTCTCCGCAGCGGCGAAGTGCGCGTGAACAAGGGTCGCATCGACGCCGCGTACCGGCTGGAACTGGGCGATGTCGTGCGCGTGCCGCCGATTCGCATCGCGCAGGCCGACGAAGCGCCCGTCTCGTCGAATGCACCTGCCGCCGAATTTCCGATTCTTTTCGAAGACGAGCACCTGATCGTCATCGACAAGCCGTCGGGCGTCGCGGTGCACGGGGGCAGCGGCGTGGCGTTCGGCGTCATCGAGCAACTTCGCAATGCGCGGCCGCAGGCGAAGTTTCTGGAACTGGTGCATCGGCTGGACCGGGAGACGTCCGGCGTGCTCATGCTCGCCAAAAAACGTGCGGCGCTCGTCAATCTGCACGAGCAGATTCGCGAGAATCGCGTGGACAAGCGGTATTACGCGCTCGGACACGGCGACTGGCCGAGCGACTGGGGCCGGCGGCGCATCGTGAAGGCGCCGCTGCATAAATACGTGGCGGCGGACGGCGAGCGGCGCGTGCGCGTTCAGGAAAACGGGCTGGCGTCGCATACGGTGTTCAACTTGATCGAACGCTGGCCGGATTACGCGTGGGTCGAAGCGGAACTCAAGACCGGCCGCACGCACCAGATTCGCGTGCACATGCAGAGCATCGGCCTGCCGATTGCGGGCGACGCGAAATACGGCGACTTCGCGCTGAACAAGGAACTCGCGCGGCCGAGCGCGATGCCTTCGCTCAAGCGCATGTTTTTGCACGCCTATCGGCTGAAAATCACGCATCCCGCGACGGGCGCGCCGCTGCAGTTCGAAGCGCCGCTGCCCGCCGAGTGCAAGCGCTTCATCGAACAACTCAAAAACCGAGAGACATAAATGGCGCGGCAGCAATTCGATCTGATCGTTTTCGACTGGGACGGCACGCTCATGGATTCGACCGTCCATATCACGCGGAGCATTCAGGCGGCGTGCCGCGATCTCGGCTTGCCCGTGCCCGCCGACGAATCCGCGAGCTACGTGATCGGCCTGGGTCTCAAGGACGCGCTGCAAATCTGCGCGCCGACGCTCGACACGAAGGACTATCCGCGCCTCGCGGAGCGGTATCGCTTCCACTTTCTGACGATGGGCCAGCAAACCGAACTCTTCGCGGGCGTGCGCGAGCTGCTGCAGGAATTGCGCGACGAAGGCTATTTTCTGGCGGTGGCGACGGGCAAGAGCCGCGTCGGGCTGAACCGCGCGCTGGATCAGTCGCGCTTGACGAGCGTTTTCGACGGCACGCGCTGCGCCGACGAAACTTTCTCGAAGCCGCACCCCGCGATGCTTCAGGAACTCACGCGCGAACTCGGGCAGGACCTGTCCCGCACGCTGATGATCGGCGACACCACGCACGACCTGCAAATGGCGATCAACGCGGGCGCGGCGGGCGTGGGCGTCGCATACGGCGCGCATCCGGCGAATTCGCTCACCGCGTTGCAGCCGCGTTTTTGCGCGGATAGCGTCGCGTCGCTGGCCGGCTGGCTGCGGGAGCACGCATGAGCGAGCCGACACTGGAAGCGGTGCGCGTCTGCGCATCGGACCAACTGGTCGATGGCGGCGCGGGCGTGCGGCTCGGCGCGCAGGACGCGAGCGGCGAGGCGGTGGTTTTCTTCGTCCGCTACGACGGCAAGCCGTATGGCTACCTGAACCGCTGCGCGCACGTGCCGATGGAACTCGACTGGGCCGAGGGCCAGTTCTTCGAAAGCTCGGGCCTATACTTGATGTGCGCGACGCACGGCGCGATCTACGAGCCCGACACCGGCAAGTGCGTCGGCGGCCCGTGCCGCGGCGCGCGGCTTCGGCCTGTCGCGGTCGAGGAGCGCGAGACGCCGGAAGGCCGCGCGGTGTTCTGGCTCCCCGACGACGCGCTTCGCCCCGCCTGATTCCCCCATTTTTCTTTGACCCGGCTGCACGCCGGAAGACCACGCATGTCCGATAACCTTTCGCCCAACCCGCGCGGCAACGACAACTGGGAACGCGACGCGCTGGAACGCATCGCGCTTGCCGCGATTCGCGAGCAACGCGCGGCGCGCCGCTGGCGCATCTTTTTCCGCTTCGTCTTCCTCGCGGTGCTCGCGCTGATCGCGTGGGGCGTGTTCGATTTCACCGGCGATCACGTCGCCAAGTCCAGCAAGCACACGGCGCTGATCGATCTTCAGGGCGAAATCTCCGCGAACAGCGACGCGAGCGCCGACAACATCGACGGCGCGCTGCAAAGCGCGTTCGAAGACGATGGCACGGCGGGCGTGATCCTGCGCATCAACAGTCCGGGCGGCAGTCCGGTGCAGGCGGGCATCATCAATCGCGAGATTCGCCGGCTACGCGCGAAGTATCCGAAGACGCCGCTCTACGTTGTCGTCGACGACATGTGCGCCTCAGGCGGCTATTACGTCGCGGCGGCGGCGGACCGCATTTACGTGGATCGCGCGAGCATCGTCGGGTCGATCGGCGTGCTGATGGACGGCTTCGGCTTCACCGGCCTGATGGACAAGCTCGGCATCCAGCGGCGCATGCACACGTCGGGCGCGAACAAGGGCGCGTTCGATCCGTTCTCGCCCGAAACGCCGCAGATGACCGCGCACGCGCAGGACATGCTCGACGAGATTCACACGCAGTTCATCGACGCGGTGAAACAGGGACGCGGCAAGCGCCTGAAGGACGATCCGGATCTCTTCTCCGGCATGTTCTGGACGGGCGAGAAGAGCGTGCAACTCGGCTTGGCGGACGGCTTCGGCGACGCGAACTACGTGGCGCGCGAGATCATCAAAGAGCCGGATATCGTCGATTACACGCAAAAGGAAAGCATCAGCGAGCGCGTGGTGCGGCGCTTCGGCGCCTCCGTGGGCGATGCCGCCGTGCGCGCGCTGACGCTCGGCGGCAAGGTGCAGTTGCGCTGATTCGGGCCGCGCTTACGACGCGAGCAGCAGAAAAATGGCCGGGCGCTTGTGCAGGTCCGGCGCGGCGTGCTTTTTCCAGTCCGCCGCCGTGCGCGTGACGATTTTTTCGCCCGGCAGCGTCAGGTCCACGGCCACGCAGATCAGCGTCGAAGGCGCGCAGGCCGCGACGAGCGTGTCGAGCATCGCGCGGTTGCGGTACGGCGTTTCGATGAAAATCTGCGTCTGATTCGCCTTGCGCGACAGCTGTTCGAGCTCGCGCAGGCGCTTGCCGCGTTCCGCGGCATCCACCGGCAGATAGCCGTTGAACGCGAAGCTCTGGCCGTTCATGCCCGAGGCCATCAGCGCGAGCAGAATCGAACTCGGACCGACGAACGGCACCACTTTCACGCCGCGCTCGTGCGCCCGCCGCACCAGCAGCGCGCCGGGATCGGCGACGGCGGGGCAGCCCGCTTCTGAAACGAGGCCCGCGTCGGTGCCCGCGAGGATCGGCGCAAGAAGCCGGTCGAGTTCGGCGCGCGGCGTGTTCACGTTCAGCTCGCGTATCTCGATTTCCTGAATCGGCCGGTCGGTGCCGACTTTCTTCAGAAACGCCCGGGTGGTCTTCGCGTTTTCGCCGATGTAATAACCGAGCGCCGCAGCCTGCGCGCGCACCGGCTCCGGAAGCACGGACGCGAGCGCGGCGGCGTCGCCTTCGCCGAGCGTGTTCGGGATCAAATAGAGAACGCCGCTCATGCCGCCCCCAGAACAGGGAAGCCGGCGGCGCGGAGCATCTTCGTCAGCGCGATGAGCGGCAGGCCGATGAGCGCTGTCGGGTCGTCCGAGTCGATCGCATCCAGGAGCGCGATGCCCAGACCCTCGGATTTGGCGCTTCCCGCGCAGTCGTAAGGCGTTTCGGCGCGCAAGTAGGCTTCGATTTCGGCGTCGGAATAATCGCGAAAGCGCACGCGCGTGACGATGTCGGCGGATTGCACGTCGCCCGTGCGCGTGTCGAAGAGGGCGAGCGCCGAGTGGAATTCGACGCTGCGGCCACGCATCGACCGAAGCTGTTCGACGGCGTTGTCGTGCGTGCCCGGCTTGCCGAGCTGAAGGCCATCGAAGGTCGCGACCTGATCGGAGCCGATCACGAGCGCGCCCGCCGCGTCCGTCATGCGCTCGGCGGCGGCGCGCGCCTTCGCGATCGAAAGCCGCACGGCGGTGATTTCAGGCGTTTCGCCTTCGAGCGGGGTTTCGTCGATATCGGGCGAAACGACGTCGAACGGAAGGCGCAGGCGCTGCAGCAACTCGCGCCGATACGGCGAACTGGACGCCAGCACGAGGCGCGGCGCTTGAGGAATCGACATGTTCAAAACCGGTGAGATGGGTGGATAAGCCACAGACCGCGTGCGCAGCCTTAACTATTTGACTCGAAAGAATAAAGCCTATATGATTTTGGGCTTTTCATCGGCTGTCAGGGCATTGGCGCGGGCGGCAACGCAAATGAGTACGTCCCTGGCGTGCTCTGAGCGGACGGGCAGTGCATACTGAGCGCACGGTGAGCGCACGGAACACCAGCCGGTCGCATGCAAGCCGCACGAAAAAACGCTGCATCGGCCGATGAAAGAATGAACAACCCGGCATAAGGCAGGAGCGCGCATGACTCAGAATCCTGGCAAACCTGCGAGCCTCGCTGATCTGCGCGCGCTCGACCTTTACGATTTCGCCGAGAACAAGCGGCAGGCAGCGGGCGCGTTGCGTACGTCGCAAATGCCGCGCATGTTAGCCGAAGTACCGGCGGACGCGCCAGAGGACGACACGGTCTTCACCTGGCAGGGCGAGGGCTCGACCCAGCCGGAATTGCAGGACGACGGCACGGAAGCGCCGCAGCCGTATCTGCGCCTCGCGGTGCACGGTTCGGTGTGGCTCACGTGCCAGCGCTGTCTTTCGCCGTACTCGCAGCATCTCGACGTCGACGCGACGTATCGGATCGTCGCGACGGAGGAAGAAGCAGACGAGTATCCGCTCGACGAAGATGAAATCGAAGTGATCGTCGGCTCGCGCCAGTTTGATCTCATCGACTTGATCGAAGAAGAGCTGTTGCTGTCCTTGCCGCTCGTGCCGAAGCACAGCGTCTGTCCCGAAGTGCATGAAAGCCTGCTCGCAGGCAGCGCCGAGGACGACGCCGAAGAAGGCGGCGAGGAAGCCGAGAAACCGAATCCGTTTGCCGTTCTGGAAAAGCTCAAGACGAGCGGTCCGGACGACAAGAAGCATTGATGGCGCGGTGCGGCGAGTCTTCGCCGCACGCAATCTCCCGCTTCGAGCGGTGGGCCGGGACGGCCGGAGTTTTCCGCGAACGCGGAGACGGGCCGCCCTGTGTTAGAATTCGCAAAATTTTTCTGGAGTAATCATGGCAGTTCAGCAAAACAAGAAGTCGCCGTCCAAGCGCGGCATGCACCGTTCCCACGACTTCCTCCCGACGGCGCCGCTGGCTGTCGAGCCGAGCACGGGCGAAGCGCATCTGCGTCACCACGTGAGCCCGAACGGCTACTATCGTGGCAAGAAAGTCGTCAAGACGAAGAACGACTAAGCGTTCGTTCTCTGCTTTGCCGCGTGCGCATCGCCGTCTTGCGGTGGCTCGCGCCTGGCACGCTGTTGACACTTTCCCGGTACGACAAGAAGGCGGCATTTCACTGCCGCTTTTTTGTGCCTGAAATTCGTCGCTTTCCATGACCGTAAAGATAACCATTGACTGCATGGGAGGCGACCACGGTCCGGCCGTGACCGTTCCCGCCGCTGTCAATTTCGTGCGCTCGCATCCCGACGCGCACCTGATGCTCGTCGGCATCGAACAGGCGATCCGCGCCCAGCTGAAAAAGTCGAAGGCGCTCGACGAGCCGCGCCTGGCCGTCGTTCCAGCAACCGAAGTCGTCGCCATGGACGACCCGGTCGAAGTCGCGCTGCGCAAGAAAAAAGATTCGTCGATGCGCGTGGCGCTCAACCTCGTGAAAGAAGGCGAGGCGCAGACCTGCATTTCCGCGGGCAATACCGGCGCGCTCATGGCCGTGTCGCGCTACGTGCTCAAGACGCTCGCCGGCATCGAGCGGCCGGCCATCGCCTTTGCGATGCCGAGCCAGAAGGGCTATACGACCGTGCTGGATCTCGGCGCGAACGTCGATTGCGAGCCCGAGCATCTGCTGCAGTTCGCCGAAATGGGCCACGCGCTCGTGTCCGCGATCGAAGGCCGCGAGCGGCCGACCATCGGGCTGCTCAACATCGGTGAAGAAGTCATCAAGGGCAACGAAACGATCAAGCGCGCGGGCGAGCTGCTGCGCGCGAGCACGCTCAACTTCTACGGCAACGTGGAAGGCAACGACATCTACAAAGGCACGACCGATGTCGTCGTCTGCGACGGCTTCGTCGGCAATGTCGCGCTGAAAACGTCGGAAGGGCTCGCCAAGATGCTCTCCGACATGATCAAGGAAGAGTTCACGCGCTCGCTTTCGAGCAAGCTGATGGCGCTCGTCGCCATGCCGGTGCTCAAGCGGTTCAGAAAGCGCGTCGATCCGGCGCAATACAACGGCGCGGCGCTCCTCGGCCTGCGCGGGCTCGTGATCAAAAGTCACGGCTCGGCGGAAGCGTACGGTTTTGAGTGGGCGATCAAACGCGGGTATGATGCCGTCAAAAATGGCGTGCTCGAACGCCTCGTGCGCGCGATGGAGGAAAATGCGCTGTCCGCGCAAGATGCGGGCGCGAGCGCCCCGGCTGCCGATGCGCCCGCCGACGCGCTCGCGCTTCAGCCGCATTCCTCGCCCAACCCCTCGCCTAACCCGCCGGACGCGTCCGGCACCGCGCAACACACGAAGGCATAATGGCTCAATCCAATCTCTACGCTCGCGTGCTCGGCACTGGCAGCTATCTGCCCTCCGAGCGCATCACGAATCAGGCATTGGCGGACCGTCTCTCGCAGCAAGGCGTCGAGACGAGCGACGAATGGATCGTCGCGCGCACGGGCATTCACGCGCGGCACTTTGCGGCTCCCGATCAGACCACGAGCGATCTCGCGCTCATCGCTTCGCAAAAGGCCATCGCGGCGGCGGGCATCGATCCGCAGTCGATCGACCTCATCATCGTCGCCACGTCGACGCCCGACTTCGTGTTTCCGAGCACCGCGTGCCTCTTGCAAAACAAGCTGGGCATCAAGAACAACGGCGCGGCGTTCGACGTGCAGGCCGTGTGCTCGGGCTTCGCGTACGGCATGGCGACGGCGGACAGCTTCATTCGTAGCGGCATGCATCGCACGGCGCTCGTCGTCGGCGCGGAGACCTTCTCGCGCATTCTCGACTTCAAGGACCGCACGACCTGCGTGCTGTTCGGCGACGGCGCGGGCGCGGTCGTGCTTCAGGCGTCCGAAGAGCCGGGCGTGCTCGCGAGCGCGCTCCACGCGGACGGCAGCTACGCGGACATTCTTTGCACGCCGGGCAACGTGAACGGCGGCGTCGTGAGCGGCAGCGCGTTCCTGCACATGGACGGCCAGGCGGTGTTCAAGCTCGCCGTCAACGTGTTGGAAAAGGTCGCGATCGAAGCCCTGCAGAAGGCGCATCTCACGCCGCAGGAAATCGACTGGCTCATTCCGCATCAGGCGAACATCCGCATCATGCAGAGCACCTGCCGCAAGCTGCACTTGCCGCAGGAACGCATGGTGGTGACGGTCGGCGACCACGGCAATACCTCGGCGGCGTCGATTCCGCTCGCGCTCGACGTCGCGGTGCGCGACGGCCGCATCAAGCGCGGACAGAACGTGCTGATCGAAGGCGTCGGCGGCGGCTTCACGTGGGGCGCATCGGTCTTCCGCTACTGATTCTTTCATCCGTCTCCCTCCATTAATCTGCAACTGATCCGCTGCCGATGAAGCTGCGCGCCGCGTGCGCAACCGGCGCCGCCGCGTACGCCCTCGACGCACAAGCGGATCATTCCAATCCAACGAGGACGATATGAAATTTGCGTTCGTTTTCCCGGGCCAAGGCTCGCAATCGATCGGTATGCTCAACGCATTCGCCGATCACGCCGTGGTGCGCGAGACGGTGCAGCAGGCATCGGATGCGCTCGGGCAAGATCTCGCCAAGCTGATCGCCGAAGGCCCGGCCGAAGAGCTCAATCTGACGACGAACACTCAGCCGGTCATGCTCACGGCGGCGTACGCCATCTACCGCGTGTGGAAAAAGGAAACCGGCCTTACGCCCGCGCTGGTCGCGGGTCACAGCCTCGGCGAATACACGGCGCTGGTCGCGGCCGGCGCGCTCGCATTCGCGGACGCCGTGCCGCTCGTGCGCTTTCGCGCGCAGGCGATGCAAAGCGCGGTGCCGGTCGGCGAGGGCGGCATGGCGGCGATTCTCGGTCTCGACGACGACACCGTGCGCGCGGTGTGCGCAGAGAGCGCGTCCGCGGGCGTCGTGGAAGCGGTGAACTTCAATGCGCCGTCGCAAGTGGTGATCGCGGGCGCAAAGGCGGCGGTCGAAAAGGCCTGCGAAGTGGCCAAGGCGAAGGGCGCAAAGCGCGCGTTGCCGCTGCCGGTTTCCGCGCCGTTCCACTCGTCGCTGCTGAAGCCCGCATCGGACCAATTGCGCGACTATCTCGCGAATGTCCGCATCGAGCCGCCGCGTATTCCGCTGATCAATAACATCGACGTCGCGAAGGTCTCGGACCCCGCCGCGATCAAGGACGCGCTCGTGCGTCAGGCCGCGGGTCCCGTGCGCTGGGTCGAGTGCGTGCAGGCGATGGCGCGCGAGGGCGTCACGCATGTGATCGAATGCGGTCCGGGCAAAGTGCTCGCGGGGCTCACCAAGCGAATCGACGGCAATCTGGTCGGCGGCGCGGTGTTCGACCCCGCCTCGCTCGAGGAAACGCGCAAACTGATCGCTGGATAAGAGGCAACGACATGAACTTGGACAATCAGGTAGCTATCGTCACCGGCGCGTCGCGCGGCATCGGGCGCGCCATCGCGCTCGAACTCGCTCGTCAGGGCGCGACCGTCATCGGCACGGCCACGAGCGAAAGCGGCGCGGCAGGCATCAGCGAAGCGCTGGCGCAGGCGGGCGGCAAGGGCCGCGGCGCGGTGCTGAACGTGAACGACGCCGCAGCGGCCGACGCGTTCATCGATGCCACCGTGAAGGAGTTCGGCGGCCTCAACGTGCTCGTGAACAACGCGGGCATCACGAAAGATCAGCTCGCCATGCGCATGAAGGACGACGAATTCGACGCCGTCATCGACACGAACCTGCGTGCGGTGTTCCGCCTGTCGCGCGCCGTGCTGCGCCCGATGATGAAAGCGCGCGGCGGCCGCATCATCAACATCACGTCGGTGGTGGGCTCGTCGGGCAATCCCGGTCAGGCGAACTACGCGGCGGCGAAGGCCGGCGTCGCGGGCATGACGCGGGCGCTGGCACGCGAGATCGGCAGCCGCGGCATTACCGTGAACTGCATCGCGCCGGGCTTCATCGACACGGACATGACGAAGGTTTTGCCGGAAGAGCAGCGCACCGCGCTGACGGCGCAGATTCCGCTCGGCCGGCTCGGCAGTCCCGAAGACATCGCCCATGCGGTGGCGTTCCTGGCGTCGCCGTTTGCCGGCTACATCACGGGCACGACGCTGCACGTGAACGGCGGCATGTACATGTAATAGGCATTTCGCCAAATATCGCTTAATATCCGCGCGGCACACGGGCGCGCAAAATGCTCTTACCAGCATGCGCGCACCGTACAGCGCGGCAGCAACGAACGATGCAGGCCGTCGGCTCGCGCCTTGATGACGCGCAGCAGGCGGCGAAGCATGGAACTGACGCGCCGTATTTTGCGGGTACAAACCTGATAAAATGCGCGCACTCGTATTTTTGAACTTTTATTCCCTCGGAGGGCTGCATGGACAACATCGAACAGCGCGTGAAGAAGATCGTCGCCGAACAACTGGGCGTGGCGGAAGCCGAAATCAAGAACGAAGCGTCGTTCGTGAACGATCTGGGCGCTGACTCGCTCGACACGGTGGAACTGGTGATGGCGCTGGAAGACGAGTTCGGCATGGAAATCCCCGATGAAGAAGCCGAGAAGATCACCACGGTTCAGCAAGCGATCGACTACGCTCGCGCCAACGTCAAGGCCTAAGGCCGCACGCGCCAGCGACCCGTCGCTCTTCGAGCTTGAAGCATCGTCGCTGCAAAGACCGATTTAACAGCCACAGGGCACACAGGGCGGTTTCCTGTGGCCGCTGTGGCTTTTGCTTTTCGTCATTCTATGGATAAGGGGTTACCGTGAGCCGTCGTCGAGTTGTTGTTACAGGCCTTGGGCTCGTTTCGCCTGTCGGCAATACTGTTGCCGACGGCTGGGCCAATCTGGTGGCGGGCAAGTCGGGCATCGCCAACATCACGAAGTTCGACGCCGCGAACTTCTCCACGCGTTTCGCGGGCGAGGTGAAGGGCTTCAACATCGAAGACTACATGCCCGCCAAGGAAGCGCGCCACATGGATACCTTCATCCATTACGGCTTCGCGGCAGGCGTTCAGGCGATGCAGGACAGCGGCCTTGCGATCACCGACGAAAACGCGGAGCGCGTGGGCGTCGTGGTCGGCTCGGGCATTGGCGGGCTGCCGATGATCGAAGTCACGCAGACGGAACTGCTCAATCGCGGTCCGCGCCGCATCTCGCCGTTCTTCGTCCCGGCGTCGATCATCAACATGATCTCGGGCCATCTGTCGATTCGCTTCGGCCTGAAGGGTCCGAATCTGTCGATGGTAACGGCGTGCACCACCGGCCTGCACTGCATCGGTGAAGCGTCGCGCCTGATCGAATATGGCGACGCCGACGTGATGGTCGCGGGCGGCGCGGAAGCGACGGTTTCCCCGCTCGGCATCGGCGGCTTCGCTGCGGCGCGCGCGCTTTCGCAGCGCAACGACGACCCCGCGACGGCCAGCCGCCCGTGGGACACCGACCGCGACGGCTTCGTGCTCGGCGAAGGCGCGGGCGTCATGGTGCTCGAAGAATACGAGCATGCCAAAGCGCGCGGCGCGAAGATCTACGCGGAAGTGCTCGGCTACGGCATGAGCGGCGACGCTTACCACATGACCGCGCCGCCCGAAGACGGCGACGGCGGCCGCCGCGCGATGGTCAACGCGCTGAAGAACGCGAAGGTCAATGCGGACCAGGTCAACTACGTGAACGCGCACGGCACGTCCACGCCGCTCGGCGACATCGCGGAAACCATCGGCATCAAGCGCGCGCTCGGCGATCACGCGAAGAACATCGTCGTGAACTCCACGAAGTCGATGACCGGGCACTTGCTCGGCGGCGCGGGCGGACTGGAGTCGGTGTTCACGGTCCTCGCCGTGCATCATCAGATCTCGCCGCCGACCATCAACATCTTCAATCAGGACCCGCAGTGCGACCTGGACTACTGCGCGAACACGGCGCGGGAAATGAAGATCGACGTCGCGGTGAAGAACTCGTTCGGCTTCGGCGGCACGAACGGCTCGCTCGTCTTCAAGCGTTTCTGAGCACGGCGCACTCGTCGGGATGGGGGACACGATGACGGGCGCGCATCTGAATCGGCCGCATGGGGAAGCGGGCACGCCGCCGCGCATCCCCATGCGGCCTTCGCGCTTCCTGCTCGCGGCGCTCATCGGTTTTGTCGTTCTGGCGGACGCGGCCGTCTTCCGGGCTGTCTTTGCGCAATTAGGGCCGCTTCACGCAACCGTGGCCGCGCTCGCGTGTCTAGCGGTCCTCGCGCTCGCGGGCGTGCGCTGGACGCTGCGCCAACCGGCGGCCATCGGCCTGCACGCGGACGGCGTCACGGTGTGGAACCGCGCGGGCTACGCGCAGTACCGGCGCATCGTCGGCTGCGCGCAATGGGGCGTGGTCGTCGCTCTCACATTGTCATCGGAAAATGGCAGGCCGCGCGCGCTTCTCGTCGCGGCGGATTCCATCGATTCCGACACGTTCCGCCAGCTTGCCGTGCGCGCCCGCCGCGCGGCGAGCGCCTACCTGTAACGACTGTAACGGTAGATGAGCGTCCGGGATAACGCGAAGTCCGTGACGCTACAATACCCGTCCGCGCAACAGCCCCAAGTCAAACGGATTCCCAGGTGAGCGAAAAAGAAATCGACCAAGTGCTGGTCGAACGCGTGCAAAAGGGCGACAAAGCCGCGTTCGAACTGCTGGTCGCCAAATACCACCGCAAGATCATTCGACTGATCTCGCGCCTCGTGCGCGATCCCGCCGAAGTCGAGGACGTCGCCCAAGACGCCTTTATCAAAGCCTACCGCGCGCTGCCGCAGTTTCGCGGCGAATCCGCGTTCTACACCTGGCTGTACCGCATTGCCGTCAACACGGCGAAAAACTACCTCGCGACGCAGGGACGCCGCGCTCCCACTTCTACCGAAGCAGATGCGGAAGAAGCGGAAACTTTCTCCGACGCCGACCAACTAAGGGATATCAACACGCCCGAGTCAATGTTGATGAGCAAGCAGATCGCTCAAACGGTCAATGCTGCGATGGCGCTTCTGCCCGAGGAATTGCGCACCGCCATCACGCTCCGGGAAATCGAAGGATTGAGTTACGAGGAAATCGCGGAGATGATGGACTGCCCGATCGGCACCGTCAGATCAAGAATTTTCCGTGCTCGGGAAGCCATTGCGGCAAAATTGCGTCCGTTGTTGGACACACCCGAAGGCAAACGCTGGTAAGCCGGCTGGAACTTCGGGACAGGGACGCGATATCTGGGTTAGGTGGTGTCACTACGGCTGGTTTCGAAGGATTGGGGAGCATCATGGGGTCGGTCTCGATGCAGGCGCAGGGAAATTCGCAGGCAAGCTCGCGCGGAGAGCGCGTGTCGTCGTTCGTCGACGGTGAATCGCTCGGCGAAATCGGAAACATCGGTCAGTTCCTGGCGGAACTGACGAGCGAGGACCGCGCGGCGTGGTCCGACTATCATCTGATCGGCGACGCGCTGCGTTCCGACGATCTCGCCGAAAGCCCGGCGCGCAGCCGCGCGTTCATGGCGTCGTTCGCGTCACGCTTCGAGGCCGAAGCGCACGTGCTGGCGCCTGCGGCCCTGCCAGCGGCGTCGGCGCAAAAGGCGCGCAGCGGCATGCTGCGCCGGCGCGTGGTTCCGGCGTTCGCGGTGGCGGCCGCTGCGGCCACGCTCACGTGGATCGTCGTGCCGCAAATGCAGGGCGTCGGCTCGCAGTCGGGCGCGCAAGTGGCGAGCGTCGCGCAGCCGGATTCGGTGCAGCGCGTCGCGCTGGCGTCGGTGCCGGCCGTGACCACCGCCGCGCCGGTCGTCGAGGCGAACATCATCCGCGACGCGAATCTCGATCAATACCTGGAAGCGCATCAGCAGTTCTCGCAGCAGCCTGCGATGCCCGGCGCCATGCCACTGATTCGCGCCGCGGTGACAACGCAGAGCCAATAACTGAAGGCAGGTGTGCGGTTGAATAAAACTAGATATTGGGGGCGGCTGCCGGCATTCATGTTGTGTGCAGCCGCGTTGTTGTGCGCGGCATCCGCATCGTTCGCTGACAGCGGCAACGCGCCGGATCGCAAAACCGCCGCCAACCTGCTCAACCGCATTCAGGAAGCGGCCCAGCAGCAGAATTACGAGGGCACCTTCCTTTATCAGCGCGGCGCGACGGTGCAGTCGTCGCGCATCACGCACGTCGCCACCCGCGGCGACGGCGACTACGAATCGCTCGAAAGTCTCGACGGCGCGCCGCGCCGGATGCTGCGCCACGACGACGACATGCTCACGTTCGTGCCGGAGCGGCATCTGCTCGTCATGGAGCATCGGCAGAGCAAGGATTCGTTTCCGTCGCTGCTCGCCACGAGCGGCGATCAGGTGCTCGCGGTGTACGAGCCGAAGCTGGTCGGCACCGACCGAGTCGCGGGCATCGAGAGTCAGGTGATCGAGCTCGATCCGAAAGATGCCTATCGTTTCGCCTACAAGCTGTGGGCGGACGCGAAGACCGGTCTCTTGCTGCGCGCGCAGACGCTCGATCCGGACGGCCAGGTGCTCGAACAGCTTTCGTTCTCGCAGGTGCGCATCGGCGGAGCAATCGATAAAGCCTCGATCGCGAACGGCATGCGCGCCACGGCGGGCTGGAACGTCGTGCGCCCGCCGGTGCAGCCGGTCGACATGCAGGCGCAGGGCTGGCAGATCAAGCCGACCATCCCCGGCTTCAGGCTGATCCGCCAACTGCGCCGGCCCATGGCGTCGAGCGAGCAGGGCCAGCCGCCGATTCCGGTCGATCAGGCAGTGTTCTCGGACGGCCTCGCTGCCATTTCCGTGTTCGTCGAGCCGGTCGAGAAGAATTCCCGCAAGGAAGGCGCGGGCAATAACGGCGCAACGCATGTGCTCGTGAAGCGTCGCGGCGATTTCTGGATTACTTTGCTGGGCGAAGTGCCGCAAGCCACGTTGCAGCAATTTGCTTCTACCATAGAATACAAGCCTTCCAAGTAATCGAATCCCTCGGCCTTCCATCCATGAGCAACTACTCGCTGCGCAAGTTCATCGCGGCCGCGGCGCTCGCCGTGTGCCTGCCGTTCATCTCGCACGCGGCGGCGGCAGCGCCCACGGTGAACCTGCCGGACTTTACCTCGCTCGTCGACAAGGTCGGGCCTTCGGTCGTGAACATCCGCACGACTTCGCGCGTCGGCTCGTCGGGCGAGTTGCGCGGCTTGCCGCCGGGCCTCGACGAAGGCGACATGTCGGAATTTTTCCGCCGCTTCTTCGGCATTCCGATGCCGGGACAGCCCGGCTCGCCGCGCGGCAACGGCGGCGGTGGCGGCGGTGGTGGTGGCGGAGGCGATCAGGGCAAGGGCGGCAGCCGCAGCCTTCCCGATGACAGTCAGGACAACTCGGAGCAGAGCAGCGGCGTCGGCTCGGGCTTCATCCTCTCGACCGACGGCTACGTGATGACCAACGCGCACGTCGTCGACGACGCGGACACCATCTACGTCACGCTCACCGACAAGCGCGAGTTCAAGGCGCGGCTCGTCGGCGTCGATGAGCGCACGGACGTCGCGGTCGTGAAGATCAGCGCGTCGAACCTGCCGGCCATCACCATCGGCGATTCGAACAAGGTGCGCGTCGGCGAATGGGTGCTCGCCATCGGTTCGCCGTTCGGGCTCGACAACACGGTGACGGCCGGCATCGTCAGCGCCAAGGGCCGCGACACCGGCGACTACCTGCCGTTCATCCAGACCGATGTCGCGGTGAATCCCGGCAATTCGGGCGGTCCGCTCATCAACATGGCGGGCGAAGTCATCGGCATCAATTCGCAGATTTATAGCCGCACCGGCGGCTTCATGGGCATCTCGTTCGCGATTCCGATCGACGAGGCGATGCGCGTGGCGGATCAGCTGAAGACGTCGGGCAAGGTCACGCGCGGGCGCATTGCGGTCGCGATCGGCGAAGTCACCAAGGACGTCGCCGATTCGCTCGGCTTGCCGAAGGCGCAGGGCGCGCTCGTCAGCAGCGTCGAGGCGGGCGGGCCGGCCGACAAGGCGGGCATCCAGCCGGGCGACATCATCTTGAAGTTCAACGGCGCGAACGTGGAAACGGCGACCGACCTGCCGCGCATGGTCGGCGACAGCAAGCCGGGCATGAAAGCGACGATCACCATCTGGCGCAAGGGCCAGTCGCGCGATCTGCCGATCACCATCGCGGAAATGCAGCCGGACAAGGTCGCGAAGACCGAGCAGCGCCGCGCGCCGCAGCCTAAGGAGCGCGCGAGCAATTCGCTCGGCCTCGCGGTGAGCGACATTCCGGCTGAGCAGAAGAAGGCGCTCAAGCTCAGCGGCGGCGTGCAGGTGGATGCCGTCGAAGGGCCGGCGGCGCGTGCGGGCTTCCAGAAGGGCGACATCATCATGCGAATCGGCGATACGGACGTCACGAGCGCGAAGCAGTTCGAATCCATCGCGCAGGGGCTCGATGCCAGCAAGATGGTCGCGATTCTCGTGCGCCGTGGCGACAACACGCAGTTCGTGCCGCTGCGACCGCGCGTGCCGGCGCAGAAGTGACGACCGCGCGATGAGTGAAGACCACGCCGCGCTTTTCGTGCTGTACGGGCGCGCGTGGTGCCATCTGTGTGAGGAGATGCGCGCGGAGCTCGAACCCATCGCGCAACGCTTCGGCGTGGCGATCGAGTGGATCGATATCGACGACGATCCGCTCTTGGAGGCGCGCTACAACGAGCGCGTGCCGGTGCTGATGCTGGACGGCGTCGAGTTGTGCGAGCACCGGCTCGACGCGGATGCAGTCCTGGCGGCGCTCGCCTCGCGCCGTTTGTAGGTCAAAGCGCAGCCGAACGCCGAAAACGCCTGTCCACCCCCTTTTCGGCTAAAATGCAGAAGTTTTCCCCCAATTTTTCAAGGCGTGCTCCGCATGTGTGAGGGCGCGCCTTTTTCGCTTGATCGGCACTGAATGAATCATATTCGTAACTTTTCGATCATTGCGCACATCGATCACGGCAAGTCCACGCTCGCGGACCGCATCATCCAGTTGTGCGGCGGGCTGTCCGATCGTGAGATGGAAGCGCAGGTGCTCGATTCGATGGACCTGGAACGCGAGCGCGGCATCACGATCAAGGCGCAGACGGCGGCGCTCACCTACAAGGCGCGCGACGGCCAGGTCTACAACCTCAATCTGATCGACACCCCCGGACACGTCGACTTCTCGTACGAAGTCAGCCGTTCGCTTTCCGCTTGCGAAGGTGCGCTGCTCGTCGTCGACGCGAGCCAGGGCGTCGAGGCGCAGACCGTTGCGAATTGCTACACGGCAATCGAACTGGGCGTCGAAGTCGTACCGGTGCTGAACAAGATCGACTTGCCGGCCGCGAATCCGGAAAACGCGATCGCCGAGATCGAAGACGTGATCGGCATCGACGCGACGGACGCCGTGCATTGCAGCGCGAAGACCGGCCTCGGCGTGGAAGACGTGCTCGAATCGCTGATCGCGAAGGTGCCGCCGCCGAAGGGCGATCCGGACGCGCCGCTGCAGGCGCTCATCATCGACTCGTGGTTCGACAATTACGTCGGCGTCGTGATGCTCGTGCGCATCTTCAACGGCACGCTGAAGCCGAAGGACAAGATCAAGATGATGGCGACCGGCGCTCAATATCCGGTCGAGCATCTTGGCGTGTTCGCGCCCAAGTCGACCAACCTGTCGCAATTGTCGGCCGGACAGGTCGGCTTCGTGATCGCGGGCATCAAGGAACTGACGGCCGCGAAGGTCGGCGACACCGTGACGGTCGCGAATCGTCCGGCCGCCGAGCCGCTGCCAGGCTTCAAGGAAGTGAAGCCGCAGGTTTTCGCGGGGCTGTATCCGGTCGAAGCGAATCAATACGATGCGCTGCGCGAATCGCTCGAAAAGCTGAAGCTGAACGATGCCTCGCTGCAGTTCGAGCCGGAAGTGTCGCAGGCGCTGGGCTTCGGTTTCCGTTGCGGCTTCCTCGGCCTCCTTCACATGGAGATCGTGCAGGAACGGCTGGAGCGCGAATTCGACATGGACCTGATCACCACCGCGCCGACGGTGGTGTACGAAGTCGTCCAGCGCGACGGCAGCACCATTCAGGTCGAGAACCCGGCGAAGATGCCGGAGCCGTCGAAGATCGAGGAAGTGCGCGAGCCGATCGTCACGGTGAATCTGTACATGCCGCAGGAGTATGTCGGCTCGGTCATCACGCTGTGCACGAACAAGCGCGGCCAGCAGATCAACATGCAGTACCACGGCCGTCAGGTTCAGTTGACCTACGAAATCCCGATGGCCGAGATCGTGCTCGACTTTTTCGATCGCCTGAAGTCGACGTCGCGCGGCTACGCGTCGATGGACTACGAGTTCAAGGAATACCGCGCGGCGGATGTCGTGAAGGTGGACATGCTGATCAACGGCGACAAGGTCGATGCCTTGTCCGTCATCGTTCACCGCTCGCAAAGCCAGAGCCGCGGCCGCGAAGTCGCGTCGAAGATGCGCGAACTGATCCCGCGCCAGATGTACGACGTGGCGATTCAGGCGACCATCGGCTCGAACATCATCGCGCGCGAGAACATCAAGGCGCTGCGCAAGAACGTGCTCGCGAAGTGCTATGGCGGCGACATCACGCGCAAGAAGAAGCTGCTCGAAAAGCAGAAGGCGGGCAAGAAGCGCATGAAGCAGGTCGGCTCTGTCGAGATTCCGCAAGAGGCTTTCCTCGCCATCCTGCGCGTGGACGAATGACGTTCGCGCGCCGCCGGGCGCAGAACAACAACCGACGATAACAACCGGAAGCGATTGATGAATTTCGCATTGATTCTCTTGATCCTCGTCGTGGTGACGGGTATTGCATGGGTGCTGGACAAACTCGTGTTCGTCAAGCAGCGCCGTCGCGCGGCGGACGCTGCCGTGGCCGAGTTCGACCGCCAGCAGGAACGCGTCGGCGAGCGCTTTGCCGATGAAAACGCCGATCAAACGCGCGCGCGCCTGCGCAACGAGGCGCTGCGCCAGCCGTGGTGGCTCGAATACACGGCGAGCTTCTTCCCGGTGATTCTCGCAGTGTTCGTGGTGCGCTCGTTCATCGTCGAGCCGTTCAAGATTCCGTCCGGGTCGATGGTGCCGACGCTGCTCGTCGGCGACTTCATCCTCGTGAACAAATACGAGTACGGCCTGCGCCTGCCGATCAGCAACACGAAGCTGACGCAAGGCAAGCCGCTCACGCGCGGCGATGTCGTCGTGTTCCGCTACCCGAAAGACGAATCGGTCGACTACATCAAGCGCGTGATCGGCTTGCCGGGCGATACCGTCGCGTACGAAAACAAGCAGCTGACGATTAACGGCAAGCCGGTTCCGGAAACGCCGCAGCCGGACTACTTCGACGACGAGCGCATCGGCTACGCGAAGCAGTTCATCGAAGATCTCGACGGCCGCAAGAACGCCATCCTCAACAATCCGCAAGTGCCGCCGTTCGTCGTCGGCGCTGACGACTTCCCGTACCGCGACAACTGCGTCTACAACGCGCAAGGCGTGACGTGCAAGGTGCCGCCGGGCCATTACTTCATGATGGGCGACAACCGCGACAACAGCGCCGACAGCCGCTACTGGGGCTTCGTGCCGGACAACAACATCGTCGGCCGCGCGTTCTTCATCTGGATGAACTTCAGCAACCTGAAGCGCATCGGCTCATTCGAGTGATCCATCGCGGTGCCGTCGCGCTCGCGTCGGCGCTGCTTCGAAACGGCGTGAAGAAGCGCGGCTAAGACCGTCTCGCCACGCGTTTTCCCGGCTCGCCGGGCGGAATCGGCCGCCCGCGCGGGCGCGTTATACTCTGTCCATGCCATCTTCTCCGTTGGAAAGCCGGCTGCAGTATGAATTTCGCAATGCGGAATTGCTGCGCCAGGCGATGACCCACCGCAGTCACAGCGCCACGCACAACGAACGGCTCGAATTTCTCGGCGACTCCGTTCTCAATTGCGTGGTGGCGGCGCTTTTGTTCCAACGTTTCAGCAAGCTCGACGAAGGCGACCTCTCGCGCGTGCGGGCGAACCTCGTCAAACAGCAATCGCTTTACGAAATCGCGCAGGCGCTCAATGTGTCCGAAGGCTTGCGTCTGGGCGAAGGCGAACTGCGCAGCGGCGGCTTCCGGCGTCCGTCGATTCTGGCGGACACGCTCGAAGCAATCTTCGGCGCGATCTTCCTCGACGGCGGCTTCGACGCCGCGTTTGCCGTCATCAAGCGTCTCTATACGCCGGTGCTCGATCACATCGATCCGCGCACCATCGGCAAGGACGCGAAGACGCTGCTTCAGGAATATTTGCAGGGCCACAAGATCGCGCTGCCGACTTACACCGTGGTCGCGACTCACGGCGCCGCGCATAACCAGCAGTTCGAAGTCGAATGCTCGGTGCCCAAGCTCGATGTGAAAGTGTCCGGCTCCGGCGCGAGCCGCCGCGCGGCGGAACAGGCGGCGGCCAAGAAGGCGCTGGATGAAGTCATGGCCGCGGCGCCCACGCTCGGCGTGAAGCCGAAGCGCAAGGGCGCGCGCGCCGCCAAGCTCGCGCAGGTGGAAGTGGTGCCGGGCGTGACCGGCGTGCAGGCCGCGCTCGACTTGCGTTCGCCGGAGCGCCGCGAGCGCGATCGTCAGCGCAACCATTCCGCCGATGCGAGCGCGTCCGCCGAGCCGACGCCCGCCGCGCCGCTTGCCGTGATTCGCGCAACGCACGTCGAGCCGTCCGCTGCGTCGTATGCAGCCGCCGAGAAGCCGGAGCGGCACGTCATCCATCGCCCGGAGAAGGCGGTGAAGGGTGACGCGGCGCAAGCGACGGAGGCGAGCGCCGACAACGCGCCGCCCACCGACGACGCGCGCAGCACCGCCAGCGACGACGCCCCGGCCAGCCGCGTCGTGCGCGCCGCCGACGCCGGCCACTGACGCGCCTTCAGCCGCACATGCGCCATCGCGCCCTCGCAACATCGCGCTCAACGAACCTTCGCCGCACACCACTATGAACGCTCCCACATCTCCCGGTTTCCGCTGCGGCATGGTCGCCATCGTCGGCCGGCCCAACGTCGGCAAGTCGACGCTCATGAACGCGCTCGTCGGCCAGAAGGTGAGCATCACGTCGCGCAAGGCGCAGACGACGCGCCATCGCATCACCGGCATCAACACGGTCGAGGACGCGCAGTACATCTTCGTCGACACGCCCGGCTTCCAGACGCGCCACAGCGGCGCGCTCAACCGCTCGCTGAATCGCGCGGTGACGTCCACGCTGACGTCGGTCGATGCGATCCTGTTCGTGATCGAAGCGGGCCGCTTCGGTCCCGACGACGAGAAAGTGCTCGACCTGATTCCGGCCGGCACGCCGACGCTTCTGATCGCGAACAAGCTCGACCGCGTCGGCGACAAGGATTCGCTTTTCCCGTTCATGCAGCAGATGTCCGCGCGGCGCGACTTCCGCGAAATCGTGCCGCTCTCGGCGAAGAATCCGGACGACATCAAGCGGCTCATGTCGGTGGTGAAGCCGTATCTGCCGGAAGGCGAGCCGATTTACGGCGAGGACGATCTGACCGACCGCAGCGAACGCTTCCTCGCAGCGGAAATTCTGCGCGAGAAAGTCTTCCGCTGGACCGGCGACGAGTTGCCTTATACGAGCACCGTGCTCATCGACAAGTTCGAGACCGAAGGGCGCCTGCGCCGCGTGTTCGCGACCATTCTCGTGGAACGCGACGGCCACAAGGCGATGATCATCGGTCAGAAGGGTGCGAAGCTGAAGCAGATCAGCACCGAGGCGCGGCTCGACATGGAAAAGCTCTTCGACGGTCCCGTGTATCTGGAAACCTTCGTCAAGGTGAAAAGCGGCTGGGCCGACAACGAAGCAGGCCTGCGCGCGTACGGCTACGAGTGAGGCCCGGACGACGCTCATGGACGCCGGCTCGAACGACGCGTGGATGACCCCGCCCGCCGACGATCGTCCCGAGGACGACTTCGGCGCGAGCGAGCGCCCGGCGCCGAAGCGGCGGCGGGCATCGTCGTCAACAGCCGCGGGCACGGGCGGCACGGGCACGAACGCCCAACGCCCGCGCCCGCGCTCCGACTTTCGCGTCAGCGAGCAGCCGGGCTTCGTGCTGCATAGCTATCCGTATCGCGAGACGAGTCTCATCATCGACGTGTTTTCGCGCGATCACGGACGCATTGCGCTCGTCGCGAAGGGTGCGAAGCGGCCGCATTCCGCGCTGCGCGGCGTGCTGCAAACCTTCCAGCCGCTCGGCCTTTCGTGGACCGGCAAAGGCGAAGTCCGCACGCTGACCACCGCCGAATGGGTCGGCGGCATGCTGCCGCTGCGAGGCGACGCGCTCCTGTGCGGCTTCTACGTCAACGAACTGCTCGTCAAGTTCTGCGCGCGCGAAGACCCGCATCCCGCGCTCTTCAATCACTACGTGCTGACGCTGTCGCGGCTCGCGCACGACGAGCCCGCCATTCAAGTGCTGCGCTCGTTCGAACGCGTGCTGTTGCGCGAAACGGGCTACGCGATGGCGCTCACGCGCACGGTGGCGCGCCAGGCCGTGCTGCCCGAAGGCCGCTACACGTTCGATCCCGAGCGCGGCGTGCGCGAAGCGTCCGACGATCTCCCCGCGCAATGGCCGGTCATTGCGGGGCAGACGCTCATCGACATGGAGCGCGACGACTACACGAGCCCGCAAACCGGCGCGCAGAGCAAGACGCTGATGCGCTTTCTGCTCAACTATCATCTGGGCGGCGCGCCGCTCGCCACCCGTCAGATTCTGATCGACCTGCAAAATCTATGAGCTTCTTTCTCTCATCGCCCGCGAGCGTGATCGATCTCGGCGTGAACATCGATCACGTCGCCACGCTGCGCAACGCACGCGGGACGTCGTATCCCGACCCCATTCGCGCCGCGCTCGCCGCCGAAGAAGCGGGCGCGGACGCCATCACGCTGCATCTGCGCGAGGATCGGCGTCATATCGTCGATGCCGACGTGCGCACGCTGCGTCCGCTTTTGAAAACGCGCATGAATCTGGAATGCGCCGTCACGCGCGAAATGCTCGATATCGCGTGTGAAATCAAGCCGCACGATGTCTGCCTCGTGCCGGAAAAGCGCCAGGAATTGACGACCGAAGGCGGACTCGACGTCGCCGGCCAGTTCGAAGCGGTGAAGGCCGCGTGCGCGCAGCTCGCGGGCGCGGGCAGCCGCGTGTCGCTTTTCATCGATCCCGACGAGACGCAGATTCGCGCGGCGAAGGAAGCCGGCGCGCCCGTGATCGAACTGCACACCGGGCGCTATGCCGAAGCGCACGACGAAGCCGGGCAGCAGCGCGAATTCGAGCGCGTCGCGAAAAGCGTCGAGTTCGGCAATTCGCTCGGCCTGAAAGTGAACGCGGGCCACGGGCTGCATTACACCAACGTGCAGCCGATCGCCGCGCTCGATGGCATCGTCGAATTGAACATCGGGCACGCAATCGTCGCGCACGCGATCTTCGCGGGCTGGGACAACGCGGTGCGCGAGATGAAGGCGATCATGGGCGCTTCGCGTCTCGCCGCGCAAACGAAGCGTTGAGGCGGCCATGGCGATCTACGGAATCGGCACGGACCTCGTGCAAGTGAGCCGCGTCGCGGGCGTCATGGAGCGCACCAACGGGCGCTTCGCCGAGAAAGTGCTCGGCCCGGACGAACTGCGCATTTATCACGCACGGCGCGCGCGCTCGGAAGTGCGCGGCCTCGCGTTTCTCGCCACGCGCTTTTCCGCGAAGGAAGCGTTCTCGAAGGCGATCGGCCTCGGCATGCGCTGGCCGATGACATGGCGCGCGCTGCAAACGCTCAACGAGCCGAGCGGCAAGCCGGTGATCGTGGCGTCGGGCGAACTGGCCGAATGGCTCGCGCAACGCGGCATCACGGCGCAAGTGACGCTCAGCGACGAGCGGGACTATGCGGTGACGTTCGTTATCGCGGAAATCGCGGAAATCGCGGACAAGGCGTGACCTGCGCAACCATCACACATTCTCCACAACAAGAAGCCAATTGAATCCGATGAAACGCATTCCCGGCCCCGTCATGTTCGACGTCGCCGGCACGACGCTCACCGACGCGGATATCGAGCGCCTTTCGCATCCGATGACGGGCGGCATCATTCTCTTCGCGCGGCATTTTCAGGACCGCGCGCAACTGGTGGCGCTCACCGACGCGATCCGCGCGGTGCGCGACGACATTCTGATCGCGGTCGATCACGAAGGCGGGCGCGTGCAGCGTTTCCGCACCGACGGCTTCACGGTGCTGCCCGCGCCGGGCAAGCTCGGCGCGCTGTGGGACCGCGATGTTCTGGCCGCGAGCAAGGCGGCCACCGCGTTCGGTTACGTGCTGGCGTCGGAACTGCGCGCGTGCGGCATCGACATGAGCTTCACGCCGGTGCTCGATCTGAACTACGGGCAATCGCAGGTGATCGGCGACCGCGCGCTGCATAGCGATCCGCGCGTGGTGACGATGCTCGCGAAGAGCCTGAACCACGGTCTTGCGCTCGCGGGCATGGCGAACTGCGGCAAGCACTTTCCGGGGCATGGCTTCGCGGCGGCGGATTCGCACGTCGCGTTGCCGACGGACGATCGTCCGCTCGACGAGATCCTCGCTGCCGACGTGCGTCCGTATGATTGGCTCGGGTTGTCGCTCGCGTCGGTGATTCCGGCGCACGTCATTTACACGCAGGTCGACGACAAGCCCGCCGGTTTCTCGCGCATCTGGCTGCAAGACATTCTGCGCGCCAAGCTCGGCTTCAACGGCGCGATCTTCAGCGACGATCTTTCGATGGAAGCCGCCCGCGCGGGCGGCACGCTCACCGAAGCCGCGACGGCCGCGCTGGCGGCGGGTTGCGACATGGTGCTGATCTGCAATCAGCCGGACGAGGCGGGCAAGGTGCTGGAACAGTTGCGCTTCACGCCGACGAAGGCGTCGCAGCAGCGCATCAAGCAGATGCGTCCGCGCGGCAAGGCGCTGCGCTGGAGCAAGCTGCAAAGCCAGCCGGAATATCAGGCCGCGCGCCAGCTCGTGAAAACGGCGCTGGGCTGAACGGCTTGCCCGAATGACAAAACGCCACGGCAACTGCTTGCCGTGGCGTTTTCATTTGGCGACTCGCGTCGCTTTACGACGATTCCAGCTTCATGCGCTGGAGCTTGTTGTAGAGCGTCTTGGGACTGATGCCGAGCAGCGTCGCCGCGCGATGCCGCGTGCCGCCGACCGCTTCGAGCGTCGCGCGGATCAGCATGTCCTCGACATCGGCGAGCGCCGTGCCGACCGTCACCTGCACGCTGCTGCCGTTGAGGCCGCGCCCGCCGATTCCGCCCGGCTCGTCGACGCGCAACGTCTCGATCGTCTCGCCCGAGGCGTGATACGCGCGCCGCACGCGCTCGCGCATTTCGCGCACGTTGCCAGGCCATTCGTTCGCGAGGCATTCGCGCAGGAAAGCCGGGCTGATGCGCTTGGGCGACCCGCTCGTGATGCCGGCGATGTGGTTCTCGCGGTTCAATTCGTCGACGAACTGCTCGGCCATGAGCGCGATGTCGTCGTCGCGTTCGCGCAGCGGCGGGAGCACGATTGACGACGCCGAGAGGCGCTGGAACAGGTCTTCGCGCAGGGCGCCGCTCGACACGGCATCGCGGGCCGGCGCGCGCAACGCGGCGATCAGGCGGAAGTCCGTCATGATGCGATTGCTGCCGCCGACGCGCATGAACGTCTGCGAGTCCAGCGCGCGCAACAACGCTTCCTGTTGAGCGGCGGGCAGCGAGTCGATCTGATCGAGGAACAGCGTGCCGCCGCCCGCTTGTTCGAGCAGGCCCGGCTCGCGGTTTTCCGCGCCGGCGAACGCGTTGCGCTCGTGGCCGAAAAGGACGCTGTCCATCGAGCGGTGCGCGCCTTCTTCGCGGATCGTCGAGCAATCGAAGCTGATGAACGGCCCCTTGCGACGCCGGCTCAGCTGATGGATCGTGTGCGCCGCGAGCTTCTTGCCGGTGCCCGGCTCGCCGCTGATCAGCACGGCGGCTTCCGTGGGCGCGGTGTGCTCGATCTGATCGTAGACGTGCTGCATCGGCACGCTGCGCCCGAGCATGTCGCCGAAATGGCCGAGTTCGCGCAGCGTCGAGCGCAGCGCCTGCACTTCTTCCGTCAGCTCGTACGGACGCGGAATGCGCGCCAGAAGGCTGCGCAGACGCGGAATGTTGACGGGCTTCAGCAAGTAATCCCAAATACCGTGGCGCAGACCCTCGATCGCGCTTTCCACCGTCGCATTGCCCGTCATCACGATGACGGGAAGCGCGCCGTCGGGCGGTTGCGAGGGCAGGCTCGGCAGCAGGTCGAGGCCGCTGCCGTCGGGCAGGTTCAGGTCGATCAGCACGACGTCCGGAATGAAGCGCGTCAATGCGGAACGGGCTTCGGCCAGCGTCGTCGCGGTGTCGACCGAGAAGCCGTCGGCGGACAAGATCGCGGACAGGCCGGAAAGGCTATTGGGATCGTCTTCGACAATCAGAGCGTGTGGCATGGCAGACACAACGTATCAAAATGGACTGTAATTGCCGTTGCCGCATGCGTCGCCAGGCGAGGGCGGCGCTTGAAACTCGGGCGCTCGTGGGCGGGCTGCGGCGTCTCGTCCCGGTCGAACATCGGATCGGCGTGGCATCCCGCTGCGGTTTTCTTTTTGTCCTGCGATTGGATGGGGCTAGTGCGTCATTGCGGCTTCACGTGCAGATCGTTGTTGACGGATTGCACCCCCGACACGCTGCGAGTTACTGCGACGGCCTTCCGAATCTGTTCCTCCGAGTTCACGTTTCCGGACAGCACCACGACGCCGCGATACGTCGACACGCTGACCGCGAGCGACTTCAATCCCGGGTCGCCCAAGAGCGCCGTTTTCACGCGCGCAGTCACCGAGGCATCCGACGCGTAGTCTCCGGCGGATTCAGTGGTCGGTGCCGACGCGCATCCCGCCAGGAAGAAGGCGGGAAGAGCAAGCGCGGCGACCACCACCAGTCGGCCTGAGAGGGACGGCGAATTGCGCATGTCGTGTTGTTTAGTCCGTATTTAGCGAACTGAGCAGGAACTGTGCCAATTGATTATTGACGAACTGCCGTCCACCTCCGCGCTTGATTTCGAAGGGAAAAGGGGGCGCGAAGAACACGCGTTCGGAACGCGCACCGCCACGCCAGTTGCAACGATGACCGGTAAAGTTTGCCTGAAATTGTCAAAAACTTCATGCAAAAGAAAAAGCGCCCGCGATGGGGCGCTTTTTTGTGACAGCGGCGGGAGGCGGTTTCGGAACCGCCGCGCCGCGTGCGGCGCGAGAGCGTAATGGTTACGTCTTACGCGCGGCTGCGGTACTCGTTCGTGCGCGTGTCGATTTCGATCTTGTCGCCGATGTTGCAGAAGAGCGGCACTTGCAGTTCGAAGCCGGTGTGGAGCTTCGCGGTCTTCAGCACCTTGCCCGACGACGTATCGCCCTTGACGGCCGGTTCCGTGTAGACGATCTCGCGAACCAGCGTGGTCGGCAGTTCGACCGAGATGGCCTTCTCGTTGTAGAACACGACTTCGCACGCCATGCCGTCTTCGAGGTAGTTGAGCGCGTCGCCCATCATTTCGGCTTCGACTTCGTACTGGTTGTAGTCGGCGTCCATGAACACGTACATCGGGTCGGCAAAGTACGAGTACGTCACTTCCTTGCGGTCGAGCACGACGACGTCGAACTTGTCGTCCGCCTTGTAGACGGTTTCCATGCCCGCGTTGGTCAGCAGGTTCTTGAACTTCATTTTGACGACCGCTGCGTTACGGCCGGACTTGTTGTATTCGGCGCGCTGCACGACCATGGCATCGTTGCCGATCATGACGACGTTGCCGACGCGGAGTTCTTGTGCGGTCTTCATAAAACTGGATCCTTACGAATGAATATGGCCAGACTTGGCTGATTGGTGTTGATAGTGGCTGATCGGATTCGCGGCGCTGTCGGAACGTTTTCGTCATGGGCCTTTTCGTCATGGGCCGCGACAGATCCGCGCGACAGAAAGCGGCTTGCTCATCGGATAACCGCTTATTTTAACTGAGTTTTTGCTTATTTGGCGAGCCGGGCCGGCACCGTGCACGCTTTCATGCGATTCGGAAGACGGCGCGTTCGCGTGGTCACGCCGCCATGCGGGCCGCCACATGCGAGACCAGATTGCCGGCCAGATCGCCGACGCTCGCCAGTTCATCCGCCCAGGCCGGAGCCCGCGACTCGAATTCGCCCCGATGCCGCCAGAAGTCCGCCCAGTCCGGCGTGCCCGCGCCGTTCCATGCGTGCCAGAAGCGGCTGATCGACTGTTCCGCCGCTGGCGACATCCCGCGCGTAATGTGCGCGAGCGCGGCATCGAGCTTCGGCAGATGCGCGTCGTCGGCCTGCGGATAGATCTGCCAGATGAAAGGCTTTCGCGCCCACTGCGCGCGCACGAACGAGTCTTCGCCGCGCACGAAGTTGATATCGGATGCCCACAGCAGTTCGTCGAAACGCGGTTGCTCGACGAATCCGAGTGCGTGCGCCTGAAGCGCGCCCGCCTGCGCCGATGTGCCTGCCGCGAACCCGGGCAGGCCGAAGAAGCGCGCGACCGCGCCGGAGATGCGGCCTTCGGGCACAAGGAGAACGATGGGCGCCGCGCCGTCGCGCCATTGCGCGAGCAGCGCATCGACGGCGGGATTCTCGTACGCGAACAGGGAAACGACGGTCGAGCCGTCGTCCGGACGTTCGATGCCCACGCGTTCTCGCCACCACGCCGCTGCATCGAAGCGCGTGCGCGCGTTGTCCAGATCGCGCTCCTTCAACACGCCGCCCGTGCCCGCGCCCAGGCCCGGAAAGAAGAAGGTCTTGTCGAGCGGATAGCGCGGATGCGGCGAGGGCCGCAGATGAAAGTCCGCGACCCAGTCCTCGCCGCTCAGATATTCGAGGTTGATCCACACGGGCTTGCGCTCGCGCCGCGCCATCGCCGCGATGTACGCGTGCGGCAGCTCGCAGGCGAAGGCTTCGACGACGACATCCGCGATCTCGATCGTCTCGCCGGCATGCGTCGGCTCGCGCCAGTGCTCGATAACCACGCCCGCTGCCTCCTGCCGCACGAGCGACGCATCGACGGCGGGGCAGAGCGTGTGAAAAACGGCGAGGTCATCGACGAAAAGCCGCACGCGCCAGCCATGTTCCGCGCGCAGTTGACGCGCGAGCCGCCAGCACACGCCGATGTCGCCGAAGTTGTCGACGACCGCGCAGAAGATGTCGCAGGCGAGTTCCGGGGAGGAAGATGTCGTGGAGGCGGTGGACATGACGAGAGGGCGGCCGGCGGGACCGCGCCGTAATGTTCTAAACTGGCGATTCTAGTGCGACACGCACGCTCGTGTCCGTGGGCCTCGCGTTAAGAGGCATCGACTAGAGGGATATCGCCTGAGACTTCGGTCTTGGTCGCTCTACCCTCCGCAGGCGGCCCCCTTGTGGGCCGCGCCCTTGTAGTAGGGGTGGTTTCGGCCACTTCCCGGTTGGAACGAACCGCGGCGCAGCTTAGCCGTGGGACGTGTTGCATTAGTCTGGTTACCACCAGATTCCGCCCAGTCAGCGGCTTCACTTCCGCTGACAAAGCGGAGTGTTGTTTGCAGCGTTCGCCGCCTAGTGTGGTGAACCCGCTACACGATACGAGCGAAAGCTCGGGATGTCATTGTTCGGCCCGACCTGCTGTTTAGGGGAGGGCAGTGAACCTGCTGTACGACCAGCAGTAGCCTACGAGGACATGCGTCACTGGCAACGGTGGGGTGTGAAGCTCCTCGGACAATGTAGCCCCCGGACGTATCGGGCGAACCGCTCCCGTGAGGGACTGTTCGGAGACTCCCAGCAGCAAGGGGGTTGAGGAGCTAGGCTGGCTGATAGGGTTAATGTAAGTGAACTGCTGATAAACCTCGTTACCAGTGAGGAGCTGAAGCTGCTTGAATCATCGGGCTCTAACCAAAACGGTAGGTGGTCGGATAGCCCACTTAGAATTTGGGCTACGTCGTCACAGCACCACCGGGGGATAGGCAGAACCTACGTCAGTCGTGTGACATGCCGGGAACGTGGTAAGCCCGTATGGTCGCCAGCGCTGTGCGGCTGGCAGACGAACCGTAAGGAACGTTGTTGATCATGCGGGTATGGGAGGACGGAAAAAGCGAATGCCGGGCTGTAATGGCACGGATAGGGGTTGAGACATTATCCCACGCGAAAGCGGGCAGACTTCCGTCTGGTCTACCGTCGCAAGGCGGCTGACTACCCTCTGTAACTTGGTCAGGTGCGGGTGCATGCGCCCGTACTGAGGTGTTTGTCTGAGATAGGGGCGTGCGCGCTCTTATTGAGGTGTCTGTTGTTCCCCAGAGGGGTGTGTCTGCCCCTCTGGGGAAGATGCGCCTTCTGCCTGGGGACCTTTTCCAAGTAGGAGAGCAGCATGAAAGTATCTGGTCGAAAGACTGGATCTGCGCTTTCCCACGCGCCTGCCAACTGGAATGCCGTCAATTGGCGGCGGGTTGAACGGAACGTGAGAGGGATGCAGATTCGAATTGCGAAGGCGACGCGGGAAGGTGACTGGCGCAGGGTGAAAGCCTTGCAACGGATGCTTACCCGCATGTTGTCCGCAAAGTTGTACGCGGTACGACGTGTTACGCAGAACCAGGGTGCGCGAACGGCTGGAGTCGATCGCGAACTGTGGGAATCGCCTGAGAGCCGGTGGGAAGCCATCGGCAGGTTGAAGCGGCGTGGATATAAGCCTTTGCCATTACGGAGAGTCTTTATCCCCAAGGCCAATGGAAAGGAGCGTCCTTTGGGCATTCCGACCATGCGGGACAGGGCGATGCAAGCCTTGTATCTGCTGGCTTTGGAGCCGGTAGCAGAGTCGACGAGCGACCCGAACTCGTATGGGTTCCGGATCAATCGTTCAACGGCTGATGCTATGGGTCAGGTACGAGCTTGTACGTCCCGGAGGGATTCGTCCCGATGGGTACTGGAAGCGGATATCAAAGGCTGCTTTGACCACATCAACCATGATTGGCTGGAAAACCATGTCCCCATGGACAGGGAAATTCTCCGGAAGTGGTTGAAGGCTGGCCTGATTTACAAGGGGCAGCTACAGGCGACTGAGGCCGGTACGCCGCAGGGAGGCATCATCTCCCCGACGCTGGCCAACGTGACGCTGAACGGGCTGGAGCGTGAACTGATTGCGCACCTCGGTGCGAAATTCGGGATCGCAAAGGCAAAGAAGCTGAAAGTGAATGTGGTGCGATACGCGGATGACTTCGTGATCACCGGCGACTCGAAAGAGATTCTGGAAAACGAGGTCAGGCCTTGGGTGGAAGCATTCCTTGCTGTACGAGGCTTGCACCTGTCAGAGGCGAAAACGCGGATCACCCACATTGACGAAGGCTTCGATTTCCTTGGGTGGAATTTCCGGAAGTACTCGGGAAAGCTGCTCATCAAGCCGAGCAAGAAAAACGCGCAAGCGTTTTATCGCAAGGTGGCGGAAACGATCAGCGGCAACAAAACGGTAAAGCAGGAGGATCTAGTCCAACTGCTGAACCCGATGTTGCGCGGATGGGCGCAGTATCACCGTCCGGTCTCGGCCAAGCAGACGTACAGCCGGATGGAGCATCTGATTTTTCGGAAGCTCTGGCGGTGGTCGAAGCGGAGGCATCCGCAGAAGAGCGCTGTATGGGTGAAGCAGAAGTACTTTCACCCTGTTGGTGCCCGGAATTGGGTGTTTGCCGTTCGCACGGAGCGCGAGGACGGCAGTTGGGGGCTGAATGAGCTGTACCAGCTTAGCGGTACAGCTATCAAACGGCACACGAGGATCAAGGGCGAGTTCAATCCTTTTGATCCGAAGTGGGAGCAGTATGGCGAGACATTGCGGCAAGGGCGCATGTGGGAACAGATGCGTTACCGGAAGCAGTGGGCCGCGCTCTATCTGTCACAAAGCGGGCTATGCGCGCATTGTGGCTGTGCCTTGACGGACGAAACGGGTTGGCACGACCATCATCTGGAATATCGGATGCATGGTGGCACCGACGCCTTGTCCAACCGGGCGCTGCTTCACCCGCACTGCCACCGGCAAGTGCATGCTGGAAAACTAGTTGTAACTAAGCCGGTTCTGTCGTAGACAGAACTTTGTTTGTAGATTTGAGCCGTATGCGGGGAAACTCGCACGTACGGTTCTCGGGGGGCCCGGCTTTCGCAAGAAAGTCGGGCTACCCGACAGATACCGTCCGCCCCACGGCTCGCCGCCGCCCTTGTCCCTTCGCGCTTCGTCGCGATATTCGCTGCATGACTCAGACCGACGCCCCCGAATCCCATTTCGACCCGAAGAAGACGCTCGCGCAACTGCCGCATCTGCCGGGCGTGTACCGCTATTACGACGGCGACGGCAACGTGCTCTACGTCGGCAAGGCGCGCAACCTGAAGAAGCGCGTGTCGAGCTACTTCACGAAGACGCTGCATTCGCCGCGCATCGCGATGATGGTCACGCGCATCCGCAAGATCGAGACGACGGTGACGCGCTCGGAAGCCGAAGCGCTGCTGCTCGAAAACAATCTGATCAAGGCGCTCGCGCCGCGCTACAACATCCTGTTTCGCGACGACAAGTCGTATCCGTTCCTCAAGCTCACCGGTCATCAGTTTCCGCGCATGGCGTACTACCGTGGCGCGGTGGACAAGAAGAATCAGTATTTCGGGCCGTTTCCGAGCGCGTGGGCGGTGCGCGAGAGCATCCAGATACTGCAGCGCGTGTTCCAGTTGCGCACGTGCGAGGACTCGGTGTTCAGCAACCGCACGCGTCCGTGTCTCTTGCATCAGATCGGGCGATGCACCGCGCCGTGCACCGGCCTCATCACCGAGGAGGATTACGCGCGCGACGTGGCCAACGCGTCGCGCTTTCTGCTCGGGCGGCAGGGCGAGGTGATGAAGGAACTGGAGCAGAAGATGCACGCGTTCGCCGCCGACCTCAAGTTCGAGCAGGCAGCGGCCGTGCGCAACCAGATGAGTTCGCTCTCGACGGTGCTGCATCAGCAGGCGATCGAAGTCGGCAGCGACAGCGACGTGGATATCCTCGCGGTCGTCGCGCTGGGCGGCAAGGTGTGCGTGAATCTGGCGATGGTGCGCGGCGGGCGGCATCTGGGCGACAAGGCGTATTTCCCGGCGCATGTGGAAAGCGCGGTGGCGCTCGGCGGTGACGAAGACGACATCGAGGATGGCGAGCCGGGGGAAGAGGCGGTCGAGGGCGATGTTGGCGCGGATGTGGACGTGTCGGCGAGCGTGGTCAACGCGAACTCAGACTTGAACGCTAACGCCGAACCGCCACCCGATGCCAGCGCAGAGACAAAAGCCACTCCCGAACCCCACGAAGCCACACTCGAAGCCGAAGTGCTCGAAGCCTTCATGGCGCAGCACTACATCGGCAATCGCGTGCCGCCGGTGCTGATCGTGACGCATGCGCCGAGCCGCGAACTCGTCGATCTGCTCATCGAACAGGCGGGGCACAAGGTCGCGCTGCTGCGACAGCCGCAGGGCCAGAAGCGCGTATGGCTTTCGATGGCCGAGCAAAACGCGAAGCTCGCGCTTGCGCGTCTCTTGTCGGAGCAGGGCTCGCAGCAGGCGCGCACCCGCTCGCTAGCGGAAACACTCGGGCTCGACATGGACGATCTCGCGCTCATGCGCATCGAGTGCTTCGACATCAGCCATACGATGGGCGAGGCGACGCAGGCGTCGTGCGTCGTCTATCACCATCACAAGATGCAGACGGGCGAATACCGCCGTTACAACATCAACGGCATCACGCCCGGCGACGACTACGCCGCGATGCGCCAGGTGCTCACGCGCCGCTACGAGAAGATGGTCGCCCAGGCGGCCGCCAACGCGAACGAGGAAGCGGCGGCCCTGCAACCCGAAGACGCCGCCGATCCGAACGTCACGCCCGATGCGGCGCCCGCGGTCGCGGCAGGCGGCACGCTGCCGAACATCGTGCTGATCGACGGCGGCAAGGGGCAGGTCGAGATCGCGCGGCAGGTGTTCTCGGAACTCGGGCTGGATCACGGCATGCTCGTTGGCGTGGCGAAGGGCGAAGGGCGCAAGGTCGGCCTGGAGACGTTGATCTTCGCGGACGGGCGGCCGGCGCTCGAACTCGGCAAGGAAAGCGCCGCGCTGATGCTCGTCGCGCAGATTCGCGACGAAGCGCACCGCTTCGCGATCACCGGCATGCGGGCAAAGCGCGCGAAGGCGCGGCAGACGTCGCGGCTGGAGGAACTGGAAGGCGTCGGCGCAAAACGGCGCCAGCGGCTGCTGTCGCGCTTCGGCGGATTGCGCGGCGTGCAGGCGGCGAGCGTCGAAGACCTGGCGAGCGTCGAAGGCATTTCGCTTGCGCTCGCACAGCAGATTTACCGGCAGTTGCATTGACGAGCCCCGCCGCGCGGCCCGCTGCAAGCCGCGCCGCGCGGGGCGCGCGCCTTGTGAGCGGCAGAGCGACACGGCACAATGGCGGCTCCCTTACATGTCCTTCACTCGCTGATCGCCCATGCCGTTCAACTTACCGATCTTTCTGACGTGGTTGCGAATCGTGCTGATTCCGCTCGTCGTGGGCGTGTTCTATCTGCCGGACGTGATGTTGAGCCCGGAGCATCGCAATTTGCTCGCGATGATCATCTTCGTGCTCGCCGCGCTCACCGATTGGTTCGACGGCTTTCTCGCGCGCAAGCTGGATCAGACCTCCGCGTTCGGCGCGTTCCTCGATCCGGTCGCCGACAAGCTGATGGTGACGGCCGCGCTCCTCGTGCTCGTGCAGCTTTCGCGTCTGAACGCGGTGATCGCGCTCGTGATCGTCGGCCGGGAGATCACCATTTCGGCGCTGCGCGAATGGATGGCGCAGATCGGCGCATCGAAGAGCGTGGCGGTGAATTCGCTCGGCAAGTTCAAGACTGTCTGCCAGATGGTCGCCATTCCGATGCTGCTGTTCTACGGCCCGCTGCGCATCGCGGGCACGCAGTGGATCATGGACACGCGCGTGTGGGGCTTGTGGCTCATCGACGTCGCGGCTTTTCTCACCGTCTGGTCGATGCTGTACTACATGAAGCTCGCATGGCCGCAGATTCGGGAGCGCGGCGGCATGTTGTGAGCCGGTGTCGGCGTAGTGCAAAAAATTGCGTCGAACGCGAATAAACCGCATCAGAGACAGTTGACAGGTGCCTTTTCCTTCTACATAATCTCGTTTCTCTGATGCGCGACGCAAAGCAGCAAGCGAAATAAGCGAAGCGGTCAAGCAAGAAGTGAATGCGGGAGTAGCTCAGTTGGTAGAGCGCAACCTTGCCAAGGTTGAGGTCGCGAGTTCGAGACTCGTCTCCCGCTCCAGGTTTCGAAGTTTCCGGTGCAGGCAGCGCATGAGCGAAGCGGTACTGGAAACGGCAGCATCAGACATCAAGCAGTAAAGCAGCGCAGGATTTACGCGGGAGTAGCTCAGTTGGTAGAGCGCAACCTTGCCAAGGTTGAGGTCGCGAGTTCGAGACTCGTCTCCCGCTCCAGTCAAAGGGGAAGCAACGCTTCCCTTTTTGTTTGGTGAGTCAGCCGGCGTCGTTCGACCGGCGCGCACCACACCGCTTTCGGCGCGATAGCAAAGCGGTTATGCAGCGGCCTGCAAAGCCGTTTAGACCGGTTCGACTCCGGTTCGCGCCTCCACTTGAAAAGCCCTGACCCGTCAGGGCTTTTTCTTTATCCGCGCTTCACTCGATACCGATGCAACCGGCCGCGCGGCATAATCGCAGAACGCCCGTGCGATCCGATACCTATTCCCATGACCGACCGACTCTCCGACATTCAATGGCGCTGGAAGCCCTTCGACGACCTGACGCCCGCTGAAGTCTACGACATGCTCGCCGCCCGCAGCGCGGTCTTCGTCGTCGAGCAGAATTGCGTGTATGGCGATGTCGACGGGCTCGATACCAACGCGTGGCATCTTCTCGCGTACGGGC
Source organism: Caballeronia sp. SL2Y3 (assembly GCF_022879575.1). Taxonomy (NCBI): domain Bacteria; kingdom Pseudomonadati; phylum Pseudomonadota; class Betaproteobacteria; order Burkholderiales; family Burkholderiaceae; genus Caballeronia; species Caballeronia sp. SL2Y3. The sequence continues at coordinate 1,880,162 of NZ_CP084260.1, read as the reverse complement.
AAGGGGACAAGCGTCCGCGCCTGGCAGGCTATCTGCGCGTATTGCTGCCGGGCAATCCGGACGCGAGCGAGAAGGACGTGCGCATCGGCCGCGTGCTGACGACCGCCGGCTTTCGCGGCATGAAGCTCGGCAACGCCATGCTCGAACGCGCGCTGAAGCACATCCTCGAACAATGGCCGGACGAGCCCATCAGCCTGCACGCGCAAGCCCACTTGCAGCGGTTCTATGGCGCATTCGGCTTCGTCGCGTCCTCGGGCGTGCACGACGAGGACGGCATCCCGCATGTCTGGATGCGCCGTCCGGGCTTCGGCTCATGATGGCTCATGAAGCAGTCGCGCGCACCGGCTTGACCGGCGTCGCGCGCTCCTGACGCAGCCGCGAGCGCGCCGACAGCCGCAGCCAGTGGCGCAGCGCGATCAACGCGCCGATTACGCTCATCATGGAGCCGGGAATCCACAGCAAAAGACCGCCGATCTGCTGATCGCGCATCGGCGTGATCCAGGTGAACGCGCGGCCGCAGATCGAATAGATCGGATACAGCTCGTGCGGCGTGAAAAAGATGAACGCGCCGAGAATGATCTGCGGCGGAATCGCGGCGATCACGACGAGAATGCGTCGTCCCGGCGCGAGCCGCGCGGGCGGCGCGGGCCGCGGGTCCAGCACGAGCCACCAGAACAGCAGGCCGTCGATCACCATGCTCCAGTTCATCACGCGATAGAGCCGGGCATCGAGCATCGCCTTGAAGTGGATCGGCGAGAGCAGCCAGAAGTAGATCAGGCCGACGAACAGCAGCACCGCGACGGCCGGATTGAACACGATATCGAAGAACATGCGCGCGGCGCGCGTCTCGGTGAGCGGGCGCAGCCAGCGTTGCCGCCAGGCGAACGGCACCCCCGCGCGCAGCGCCGCGCCCGGATACGACAGCGCGATCAAAAACGGCCCGAGGTGATGCAGCACCAGATGTTGCAGCCGATGCATGAAGAACTCGTGCTCGAAGAAGTAATCGAGCCGCGTGTGCAGCGCCACGTAGAGCGCGCTCAAGCCCAGCCAGAACGCGATGTGCCGCGAGATCGACACTCGCGCATGCCGCGCGCCGCGCGCGAACAGAATTGCGGCGATGAGCACTGCGATCACGACCGTCGGCGACGGCTCCCACGGGTCGAGCCAATACAAGAGCGTGTCCATGTCACGCGTCCTTCGAATGGATGATGCGGCGCAGATCGGCCGCGATCGCGTCGATGGAGTCGCGGTCCGTCGCCAGCAGGCGCGCGTGGCCTTCGCGATCGAAGATATAGACGCCCGAGCTGTGCGAGACCTCGTAGGCGCCGTGCGGATCGCGCTTTTCCATCTGATACGCAATGCGATACCGCTGCGCGACCGCTTCGATGGCGCGGTCGCTGCCGGTCAGGCCGACGGCATGCTTTTCGTCGAACGCGCGGACGTACGCGCGCAAGAGCGGCGGCGTGTCGCGCGCGGGATCGACGGAGACGAACAGGATGCGCGTATTGTCCGCGTCGGGGCCCACGCGCTGTAAGACCTGCATCAGGCGCGCCATCGTTTCGGGGCACAGATCCGGACAATGCGTGTAGCCGAAGTAGACGAGCGTCGTGTGGCCCTCGAACGAGCGTCCGGTCACGGGCGCGCCGCTGTCGTCGGTGAGCGAGAAGTCGAGGTCGGGCAAGTCTCCCGAGACGTCCGTCAGATGCCACGGCTCGCCCGGCCGCGAGCACGCGGCGAGCGCGAGGAAAGCAAGCAGAGCGGCAAAACGGCGCCAGCGCGCGGCCGGCGTTAAAGGCGAAGCGGGGAACGAAGTGTGCATCGGGAGGATCGGGCCGCGATAGGCGGCGGGCTTTGACGGCAGGAACATCTGTCGCAAAATACACGCCTTTGCGGACCGAGGTGGCGCATCATCTACGTTGCGGACCATTTTTGAGACGATTTGCCGCACAATCCCGGCGTGCTGAAAGCTCGTCGAAGATGAACGGAAGGCTCGCCGAATGCGTCCGTCAGTCACGCGGCTTTCCGGACCGAAAGCTGGCGCACGTAAGATGCGCAACACTTCGCGCGCCGCGCGCCGTCAAAAGGGAAACCACAGGCCAACGACCGATGCAAATTCTTCCCGATTCCCTGTCTCTCGCCGAGACCGCGTTTTTCCTCGATTTCGACGGCACGCTCGTCGAACTCGCCTCCACGCCGGACGGCATTTTCGTGCCGCGATCGGTGCCCGACATTCTCGCTGCGTTGAGACGCGCGACCAACAACGCGGTCGCGGTCGTGTCGGGGCGGGGCATCGATAATATCGACTCGTTCTTGCAGATTCCGGATCTGCCCGTCGCGGGCATGCACGGCGCGGAGCGGCGCGACGCCAATGGCGATGTCCAGCGCATCGGCTTCAACGACGAGCGGCTCCTGCGCATGGAGCACGTGCTGGAGGGCGTGGTGAGCGCCAATCCCGGCATGCTGCTGGAGATCAAGGGCGCGGCGCTCGCACTGCATTACCGTAACGCGCCCGACCGCGAGCCGGCTGCGCGCGCGGCGACCGAGCGGCTCGTCGCCGACTACGCCGATGCCTACGTGCTCCAGCCCGGCAAGATGGTGTACGAGATCAAGCCGAAGGACGTGGACAAGGGCCGCGCGTTGCGCGCCTTCATGGCCGAGCCGCCGTTCACGGGCCGAAAGCCTGTCTTCATCGGCGACGATCTGACCGACGAAAAAGGCTTCGCGGTCGTCAACGAGTTCGATGGTCTGTCCATCAAGGTCGGCCCGGGCGAGACCGTGGCGCGCGCGCGTATCGAATCGGTGGAACTGCTGCTCGACTGGCTGCAAGTGATCGCGGGAACGGCGGGGAAGCACGCGTGAGCCGTCTGATTATCGTTTCGAACCGGGTCGCGCCGATTTCCGAGGGCGGTCCGGCAGCGGGCGGGCTGGCGGTCGGCGTCTACGACGCGCTCAAGGAAACCGGCGGCGTATGGTTCGGCTGGAGCGGCGAAGTGCTCTCCACGCCGCCCGACGGCATCACGCTGGAGGAGCACGGACCGGTGACGTTCGCGACCATCGGGCTCGTGCGGCGCGACTACGACCAGTATTACCGCGGCTTTTCGAATGCGACGCTGTGGCCCGCGTTTCACTATCGTCCGGACCTGATCGAGTTCGATCGCCACGAATACGACGGCTACTGCCGCGTGAATCACTGGCTCGCCGCGCGGCTCGCGCCGCTGCTGCGGCCCGACGACGTCATCTGGGTCCACGACTATCACCTGATTCCGTTCGCGCAGGCTTTGCGCGCGCTGGGCGTCGGGAATCGCATCGGCTTCTTTCTGCACATTCCGTTTCCCGCGTCGCAGATTCTGTTGAGCGTGCCGCGTCACCGCGAACTGGTCGAGGCGCTTTGCGCGTTCGATCTGCTCGGCTTTCAGACGGAGCCGGACGTGCGCGCGTTTTGCGATTACATCGAAAGCGAGGCGGGCGGGGCGCTCACGCGGCACGCTAACGGGCCTGTCGAAATTCACGCGTTCGGCCAGACGCTGAAGGCGGCGGCGTATCCGATCGGCGTCTATCCGGACGAAGTGCGCGCGCTCGCGAAGGACGGCGAGGGCGGGCGCGACGTGCAGATCGTCAAGGAGACGCTGCATCAGCGCAAGCTGGTGATGAGCGTCGACCGGCTGGATTACTCGAAGGGCCTCGTCGAGCGTTTTCGCGCGTTCGAGCGTCTGTTCGAGCACGATCCGCAGCAGCGCAACAACGTGTCGTTGCTCCAGATCGCGCCGCCGACGCGCACGGACGTCGACGCTTACCGCGACATTCGTCAGCAACTCGAAGCCGAATCGGGGCGCATCAACGGGCGCTATGCGGAGCTGGACTGGACGCCGATTCGCTATATCCACCGCCAGTACGAGCGGCCGGTGCTCGCCGCGCTCTTTCGCGAGGCGCATGTCGGCCTCGTGACGCCGCTGCGCGACGGCATGAATCTGGTCGCGAAGGAATACGTGTCCGCGCAGAACCCCGAGGATCCCGGCGTGCTCGTGCTCTCGCAATTTGCGGGCGCGGCGCGCGAACTGACGGCGGCGCTGATCGTGAATCCGCTCGACATCGACGGCATGGCGGATGCGCTCGCCACCGCGCTCGCGATGCCGCTCGACGAGCGCCGCGCCCGGCACCGGGAGATGTATGCGCTCTTGCGCGACAACAACGTATCGGTGTGGCGCGACAACTTCCTGCGGGACCTGAAAGCGCGATAGACGCAAAAAAGCCGCGTTTCCTTGAACAGAAAACGCGGCTTATTCGTCACTCGCTTGTCAGGCCGGCTGCTTGTGCGGCGTCGCGACGATGGAAGGCAGCTTGCCGTGTTGCTTCGCCAGCAACTCGCGATACAGCCCCGGACGCTCGCGCAGTTCTTGCGGCGAGCCGTCGTCGATCACGCGGCCCGCGCTCATCACGATGATCCGGTCGAAGTTCTGCAGCGTCGAGAGCCGGTGCGCGATGGCAATCACCGTGCGGCCGATCATCAGCCGGTCGAGCGCCTGCTGGATCGCTTCTTCCGACGCGCTATCGAGCGCGGACGTGGCTTCGTCGAGCAGCAGGATCGGCGCGTTCTTCAGAATGGCCCGCGCGATGGCGATGCGTTGGCGCTGGCCGCCCGACAGCTTCACGCCGCGATCGCCGACGATCGTGTCGAAGCCTTCCGGCATCGCCTCGATGAAGTCCGTGCAGCGCGCCTCGCGGGCGGCGGCGAGCACTTCCTCGCGGCTCGCATCCGGACGCCCGTACGCGATGTTCTCGAACACCGTGCGATGGAACAGCGAAATATCCTGCGGCACGAGCGCGATGGCGTGACGCAAGCTGTCCTGCGTGATCGTGGCGATATCCTGGCCGTCGATCTTGATGCTGCCTTTCTGCGTCTCGTAGAAGCGTTGCAGCAGGGCGAGCACCGTGGACTTGCCCGCGCCCGACTTGCCGATCAGGCCCACGCGCTGCCCCGGCTCGATATGCAGATGGAAGTTGTCGAGAATCGGACGGCGGCGCGGATACGCGAACGTCACGCCTTCGAAATCGACGCGCCCGCCTTGCGGCACGAGCTCCGTCGCGTCCGACCGGTCCGGCATGCCGTGCGGCTCCAGCAGCGTCTGCACGGCTTCGGCGAGACGCGCGACGTGCTGCGTCACATCGACGAGGGCGACGGCGAGATCGCGCGTGCCGTGCAGGATGGTGAAGCCGAGCGAGCTGACGAGCACGATATCGCCCGAGGTCGCGCGGCCTTGCGACCACAGCCACAGCGCCCAGCCGAGCAGGCCAGCGGAAAGAATCGCGGTGACGACCGCATGGAAGAGGCGCAGCTTTTCCAAGTAGAGCAGGCTTTGCTGACGCGCGACCATTTCGGCCTTCACAGTCGAGCCGAAGCGTTTCTGCTCGCGGAACGTCATGCCGAACGCGCGCACCAGCGCCATGTTGCCGATGACGTCGACGAGTTCGCCATCCACCGACGCCGCCTTCGACGCGAAGCTGTGATGCCGGGCCGATCCGCGCTTCGCGAGCCGGTAGAGCACGAGCGCGAGAATGATGGAGGCGGTCATGAGGCCCGCCGCCATCAACGGATTGACCGCGACGATCATCACGATTGCGCCCAGCACCGCGATGCACGGCGGCAAGACGTTCCACGCCATCACGTTTTCTGACGTGTAGATGGCGTTCGAGGTCGCGGTGATGCGGCTCGCGAGCATGCCGGGCTGCTTTTCGGAGAAGTACGTTGGCGAATGGCCGGACAGGTACGAGAACAGGTCTTTGCGCAGATCGCCCGTGACGATCACGAACACATGCGCGCCGACCCAGCCGCCGACCCGCCACAGCAGGTTGTCGGCGGCGATCAGGCCGACGAGGATCATGAACGCGCCCCAGAGCGGGCCGGGGTGGCCGCGCCCTTGACCGAGCACGTCGATCAGATGCTTGATCGCATATTGCGACGCCAGCGCGCAGCCGACGGCCGCGAAGACGCTCGCGAGCACGATGGCATGGGCGACCGGATGCCGGCGGATGTAGCGCATGAGAAACGCGAGCGGGCGGTGCGCATAGCTCGCGAGCTTGGCGTTGTGCGCGTTACGCTGGGAGACGGTGAGTTGGTCCAATGGTCTTTTTGGGTCGTAAAGCGGTTGAGCGTGTGTTGCGCCTTCGGGCGATGCCATGCGGATGCACTGCCTGTCCGATGCGTCGGCACGGCCGGCGCGAGTGACATCGAAACCGAGGCGGCGCGGCGCCGTCTCCATCGCTGAATTGTAGCCAGTAACCGGGCGTGCGAACGTCGTTCAGGCAAATGATGCGCGTCGGATGTTGCCGTCCGTACATCGACTGTGCGCTTCGCGTTGAAACCGCGAGCACGTCTCTTCGGCTTGGGCGCGCATTGTAAGCACATCGCGCGCATTTTTGCGATGAAGCGGCGGCTGGCGCGGCCCGCCGCGCGTGCTCCTGTCCGGGAGCTTCTCGCGCGGCAGCGTCGATATAAGCATGGGATGCGCCAGCATCCCGTTTCCAGGTGTCTCGCGATGATAACGAGCGAGTCGCCGCCCGTGCATCGCCGCAGCACGTGCTCCAATGTAGAACAACCTTAATAAACAGGGGTTTGTTAAATGTTTCCCCGGTGTAACAAGGTAAATAAGTTGAAATGACTCCCTGTCGCCGGTGTAAAAGGCTCCATAATGCGCTCCGGGTTTTCACTTAGACTTTTTGACAGCTTTCTGTAGGAAGTGGTCAACCGCCCGAGCCCGAGCGCGTTTATTGCTGGGCGCGGCGGTTTTTGAGATATGGCTCCGAAGTTGCTTGCGGCAACGCCCGCGTGGAGCCGGTGATCAGCGACCCGCTTTTTCACTCGAGCACCAGCCGCTGCCGAGGCCGCCGCGCCGCGAAAAGCTCTCGCCCGAGCCGAGCGATTCGCTCCCGATGTCAAACATGACAGCAGTACCTTGCCTGACCTTTTATTAGGAGTTTCACGATCATGCGAATCGCTCAAATCGCGCCCCTCCACGAGGCTGTTCCGCCGAAGCTCTACGGTGGCACGGAACGCGTGGTGTCTTATCTGACCGAGGCTCTTGTCGAGGCTGGACACGACGTCACGCTCTTCGCGAGCGGTGATTCGCAGACGTCCGCGAAGCTCGAAGCCTTCTGGCCGCAAGCGCTGCGCCTCGACCCGACCATCCGCGACACGATGGCGCCGCACATGCTGCTGCTCGAAGAAGTCCGCCGCCGCGCCGACGAGTTCGACGTACTGCACTTCCATATCGACTATTACCCGTTCTCGCTGTTCGCGCGCCAGCCGGTGCCGTTCCTGACGACGATGCACGGCCGCCTCGATCTGCCGGAACTGCAGCCGATTTTCAACACGTTCAAGGATGTGCCGGTGGTGTCGATTTCCGACAACCAGCGCCAGCCGCTGCCGCAAGCCAACTGGCTCTCGACGGTGTACCACGGCCTGCCGGAAAACCTGCTGAAGCCGATTCCGAACGTGAAGCCCGGCTATCTCGCGTTCCTCGGCCGCATCTCGCCGGAGAAGCGCGTGGATCGCGCCATCCGCATCGCGCAGGCCGCGGGCATGAAGATCAAGATCGCCGCGAAGCTGGACAAGGCCGACCGCGCTTATTACGAAGAAGAGATCAAGCCGCTCTTCGCGCTGCCGCACGTCGAGTACATCGGCGAGATCAGCGAGGCCGAGAAGACCGAGTTCCTCGGCAACGCGCATGCGCTGCTGTTCCCGATCGACTGGCCGGAGCCCTTCGGCCTCGTGATGATCGAGGCGATGGCCTGCGGCACGCCGGTGATCGCGTTCAATCGCGGCTCGGTGCCGGAAGTGATCGACAACGGCGTGTCGGGCTTCGTCGTGGAAGACGAACTCTCGGCGATCGCCGCGGTCAAGCGCCTCGACTCGCTGTCGCGCGCGAAGGTTCGCGAGACGTTCGAGACGCGCTTCTCGTCGAAGGTCATGGCGGCGCGCTACGTGCAGAACTACGAGGAACTGCTGCGCCAGAAGCGCCGCACCGTTCTGCGCGAAGTGAACGCCTGATAGCGGTAAGCCGTCCGCTGTCCTGCGGCCGCAGCAATGCGGCTCGGAGAACGCCCCGCCCGCCGAAAGGCGCGCGGGGCGTTGTCGTAATGGCACAGTCGCGGCGTAATTCGAGCGCCGCGCCGCATGCGCAAAGCGAAACCAATGACGGCCTCCGTAATCTCCCTATAATGTCCGAGCTTTGCGCTGCGCAAGGCGCAGTGGCCGCCCGCTCGCACAGACAGCGGCGGCAGGCAACGTTCGTGGACAGGAGCGCACCCTTTGGCGAGAACCAAGCAAACCAGCGCGAGCCCGGCACCGGGCGCAGGCACTCTGTTCGCGCTGCGGGCCATCGGCGTGATTCTCGCGGCGCGATGGGCGCTCTCCATGTCGCAGATGGGCTATCTCTCCTCGGTGCGCGCGATGACTTCGTCGCCGTGGGCGTGCCTCAATCTCGTCCTCATCTTCCTTTTGATCGTGCTGCCGGGCGCGAAGCCGCGCATGGAGCGTCCGCTGCATCCGTTGCCGCAGTGGCTTCGGCAGGCGCTGAGGCTGCTCGCGCTGCTGACCTTCGGCTTCGCGATTTTCTCGGTCGGGGCGTTCGTCTGGACGTCGGGCTGGCGGCGCTTCGTTCACGCGCTCGCTGAAACCAACGGCTGGCTGGCGGTCGCGCCGGCGCTCTATGCGGTGGTGATGTGGATTTGCCGGCCGCGCGCGCTGTGGCGCACGAACATCGCGGCGCGGCGCTTTGCAATCGGCCGCTATGCCATTTCGCTCGATCCGGTCACGCGCACGGCGATGGTCTGGGCCGAGAGCCGCAAGCTCGGCCAGTACGACGCACGAGAACTGTCGGTGAAGTGGCCGGTGCTGGCGGCATCGGCGCAGCCGGCCGCGGCGCCTGCGGTATCGAACGGTATCGCGCGGCGAAGCTGGTTCTCGCGGCGTCCGAAAGTGGAATTGCTGTGGGATTCACCTGCCGCGGCCGGTCACAATCGCACGACGGTTTTTCGCGCGCCGCTTTCCACCGAGAGCGACCGCAGCGCCGCACGCGCGCTCGACGCCACGCTAAGCCAGGTCTAAGCTGCGTCGCGCCGAGCCGTACCGATCTTTCTTGTCGACCGTGGGAGGAAAGCATGCTGATACGTTGGTTGCTCGCCGCGTTGCATCTGCTCGCCTTCGGCTTCGCGCTCGGTTCCGTGCTCGCGCGTGCGCGCGCATTGCGCCGGCTGGACGCGGCGGAGTCGGTGCAAGCGAACGCATTGCGTCTGCGTGACGTGTTCCGGTCGGATGCGCTGTGGGGCATCGCGGCTGTCGTCCTGATCGTCACTGGCCTGACGCGCGCGTTCGGCGGCTTCGAGAAGGGCGGCGCTTACTATCTGCACGAGCCGCTTTTTCACCTGAAGATGACCGCGCTCGTGGTCATTCTGCTGATCGAAGTCTCGCCGATGCTCGCGCTGATCCGCTGGCGTGCGGCGCTGGCGGAGGGCGGGGCAATCGACCTGACGCGCGCGCGGCGCTTCGCGTGGATGAGCGACGTTGAGGCGGCGCTCGTTATCGTCATGGTGATTGCGGCGAGCGGCATGGCGCGGGGCGTTTGGGCGACCTGAGTGCCTCGTTCGCGGGCGAAATGAAAAAGGCCCAAGTCGCTAGGCTTGGGCCTTTTGGTCTTCGGTGTCTTGGCGTTACCAGCACCAGAATTCTGGTGGGTAGTACTGGGATCGAACCAGTGACCCCTGCCGTGTGAAGGCAGTGCTCTACCGCTGAGCTAACCACCCGAAGAGATTGAGATTATGTCAGGACTATCTCGTCTCGTAAAGCGATTCTTTAAGCAATTTCGAAAAATTATGCGGCGACCGCATCCGGCTCGGTCTGCGGCGCTTCTGTCCGCCACACGCTCGTGCCCTTGAGCGCCTTGTCGAGATCGTTCAGCACCGCTTCGTGCGCGGCGAGTTCTTCGCCGCTCGCGACGATCACCGGCAGATCGAGGTCGTCCAGCGCGATGCGCGGCGCTGCCGTCGCGCCTTCCGTTTCGGCGTCGCCCAGCATGTCGATGACGAGGCTCTCCTGGCCGCGCGTCATCGCCAGATAGACCTCGGCGAGCAATTCGGAGTCGAGCAGCGCGCCGTGCAGCGTGCGGTGCGCGTTGCTGATGCCGAAGCGGTCGCACAGCGCGTCGAGCGAGTTGCGCTTGCCGGGGAAAATCTGCTTCGCGTGCGCGAGCGAATCGATCACGCCGGCGCAGATCTCGGACACCTTCGGCAGCCCGAGCAGCGCGAATTCCATGTCGAGAAAGCCGATATCGAAGGGCGCGTTGTGGATGATCAGCTCCGCGCCCGCGATGAAGTCGCGCAGTTGCGCGGCGATCTCCGCGAACTTCGGCTTGTCGCTCAGGAATTCGGTGGTGAGGCCGTGCACCGCCAGCGCGCCGGGGTCGCTGTCGCGTTCCGGGTTGACGTAAATGTGCAGGTTGTTGCCCGTCAGCCGGCGATTGATCAGCTCGACGCAGCCGATTTCGATGATCCTGTCGCCCGTGCGGGCATTCAGGCCGGTGGTTTCGGTGTCCAGTATCAGTTGGCGCATGAGTATTGTGTCAGTGCTGCGTTCAGCTTTCGGCAAGCGATGTCACGCCGCGATTGGCGAGCGCATCGGCGCGTTCGTTTTCGGGATGCCCGGCGTGACCCTTGACCCAGCGCCATTCGATCTGATGCTGCGCGACCAGCGCGTCCAGGCGCTTCCACAAGTCGGCGTTCTTCACGGGCGTCTTGGCGGCCGTCATCCAGTTCTTTTTCTTCCAGCCGTGAATCCACTCGCTGATGCCTTTCTGCACATATTGGGAGTCGGTGTGGATCACGGCGTGGCACGGCCGCTTCAACGCCTCGAGGGCGGCGATCACGGCCATCAATTCCATGCGGTTGTTCGTGGTCGCGGCTTCGCCGCCGAACAGTTCCTTCTCGAGCGAGCCGAAACGCAGCAGGGCGCCCCAGCCGCCCGGACCGGGATTGCCTTTGCAGGCGCCGTCAGTATAGATGTCGATTACTTTGGCCGATGCGGATTCGTCAGTCATCAATGCTCGTTGCGAGTGTGCGGGGCCGCGACCGGGGCGAGTCCGGGCGCGAGCGCGGGTTTCTTCAGCTTGCGTGGACCGATGAGCCGCATGCCGCGCACGCGCTTCACCGCCGTGATCATGTACGCGGCGCCGAAAATGGGCCACCAGCGGTCGCCGGCGGGCTCCATGAATTCATAACGCTGCAGCCATTTGTCCGTCAGCAGCGGCGGACGATAGCAGCCGAAGCGCCCGCGTTCAAGGTCGAAGCCGAGCAATTTGATCCAGTCCTTGATGCGCGTGAACGCGATCATGTCGTGCGCTTCCGGCACGAACGGGCGTCCCGCCACCTTGCCGAGCGACTGCCGCGCGCCCCACAAACTGAGCGAATTGAAGCCGAGAATGATCAGCTGGCCTTCGGGGACGAGCACGCGCTCGGCTTCGCGCAAGAGCCGGTGCGGATCACTCGAGAATTCCAGCGTATGCGGAAGCACGAGCAAATCGACGCTCTGCGCTTCGAACGGCAGATCCAGGAATTCGCACCAGACCGTGCTGCGTCCTTCCGGCGCGCTCGCGCCTCTTGAGGATGTGCGCGGCAGCGTGTACGGCGCGCTCGCGCCGCTTTCGGCGTCGAGCACGAGCGCGCGCCCGGTCATGCGATTCTCGCGCAGGGCATCCAGTTGCGGCATGCCGAGCTGAAGCGCGTGATAGCCGAAGATATCGCAGACCACGCGGTCGAGCTGCGCCTGCTCCCAGTCCAGCACGTAGCGTCCGGGCGCGGAGCTCGTCCAGGCGGGCCAGTCTATAATCGCTCGGTCAGACATGTTCGGATGCCGCGTAGATGATCGCCATGGATTCGTTTGCTGAAGATTCGTCCAAACGCGCGCCCAGGCGCGAACTCGAGTACGTGCCGGTCCCGGCCTTCGAAGACAACTACATCTGGCTCGTGTCGGATTCGCGCGATGCCGTCGTGATCGACCCGGGCGACGCCGCGCCCGTCGAGGCCTATCTCGCGGAACGCGGCTGGCGGCTGACCGCTATTTTACTCACGCACCATCATCGCGACCATGTCGGCGGCGTGAAAGCATTGCTCGATAGCCGATCGGACGAGGGCATTCCCGTGTACGGACCGGCGGGCGAGCGCATCGAGCATCTGACCGAGCGGCTGGCAGGCGGCGACACGGTGCGCATCGCGCAGCCGGAACTCAGCTTCATCGTCATGGATGTGCCTGGCCATACGGCCGGCCATATCGCGTATTTTCAGGAAGACGACAGCAGCGGCACGCCGCATGTCTTCTGCGGCGACACGCTGTTCGCGAGCGGCTGCGGGCGTCTTTTCGAAGGCACGCCGCAGCAGATGCTCACCTCGCTCGACGCGCTTGCGGCGCTTCCCGATGCGACGCTCGTGCACTGCGCGCACGAATACACGCTGTCGAACATTCGCTTCGCGCGGGCCTGCGAGCCGGACAGCGCGGCGCTCTCGCGCTGGAGCGACGAAGCGCAGGCGCTGCGCGCCGCCGGCAAGCCGACGCTGCCCACGACCATCGGTCATGAAAAAGCGGTAAATCCGTTCTTGCGCGTCGATCAGCCGGCAATTCAGGCGGCGCTTGTCGCGCAGTTCAAGGAGCCGGTCGCCGGCCGCACCGAGGCGTTTCGCATGCTGCGCGGATGGAAGGATAACTTCCGCTAATCGCAGGGAACTTCATCCAATACTTTAGGAACGGCGATAGATGCAAGATTTTGCAGGGGTTTTACGTGCATTCTTATTGACGTCCTAGGTTCGGTTCCGTACTATCGGCTCCAAATTTCCAGGCATATCTTTTGGAAGCCGAGACGTTCATGCGACTAACATTGAGCGCGCTATCCGTCCTGACGCTGGCCGCGTGTGCCAGCCAGGGGCCGACAGCGCCCGCCTCCGATCCTACTTCCGCTACTCCTACCGCCGCCTCGCAGCAACAAGTCGCCGACACGATTCGCCGCACCGCAGCCGCCAAGGAAACCATCAACGTCGACAAGACGCCTGTCACTTCGCTCGCCGGTTCGGCGGACTTGTGGAGCCGCATTCGCAATGGCTTCCAGATTCCGGACCTGCAAAGCGATCTCGTCGACATGCAGGTGAACTGGTACGCGCAGCGCCCGGACTACGTCGAGCGCATGACCACGCGCTCGCAGAAGTACCTGTATCACATCGTCGAGGAATTGGAGCAGCGCCATATGCCGACGGAACTGGCGCTTCTGCCGTTCATCGAGTCGGCGTACAACCCGCAGGCGCTATCGGTTGCGAAGGCGGCCGGCATGTGGCAGTTCGTGCCGGGCACCGGCCGCGACTACAACCTCAAGCAGAACATGTGGCAGGACGAGCGCCGCGACGTGCTCGCGTCGACGAGCGCCGCGCTGGATTACCTCTCGCGTCTGCATGACATGTTCGGCGACTGGCACCTGGCGCTCGCCGCGTACAACTGGGGCGAGGGCAACGTGCAGCGGGCCATTGCGCGCAACGAAGCGGCCGGTTTGCCGACCGACTACGAAAGCCTGCGCATGCCCAACGAAACGCGCAATTACGTGCCGAAGCTGCAGGCCGTCAAGAACATCGTGATGAGCCCGCAGCAGTACGGCCTCGCGCTGCCGGACATTCCGAATCACCCGTACTTCGTCACGGTCACGACCGCGCGCGATATCGACGTGACCATGGCCGCGAAGCTCGCCGGCATGAGCGTCGAGGAATTCCGCTCGCTGAATCCGTCGTTCTCGAAGCCGGTCATTCTCGGCGCGACGAATCCGCAAATCCTGCTGCCGTTCGACAACGCCGCCACGTTCCAGCGCAACCTCGGTTCGTACACGGGCGCGTTGTCGTCGTGGACCACGTACACGGTGACGGAGCGGGCGCGGCCCGCGGCCATCGCAGAAAAAATCGGCGTCGACGCGGACACGCTCATGTCGGTCAACCGCATTCCGGCGGGCATGCGTCTGAAGCCGGGTTCGACCATCGTCGTGCCGCGCACGGACGATGACGACGAAGACATCAGCGCGGACGTCGCCGCGAACGCAATGCTTGCGGTCGAGCGCGATGTGCCCGATACGCGCAAGATGGCCATTCGCGTGCGCCGCAAGCAGTCCATCGCGACGCTGGCGGACCGTTACAACGTATCGGTGGCGCAGGTGCGGGCCTGGAACCATACGCATCGCGACATGTTCATGCCGGGGCAAGTCGTCGTGCTGCACGTGCCGTACGGTCGTGCCGTGCCGGCCGAGCCCGGTCCGGTGCGCGTCGAGACGGTGGCGGCGTCGAGCCGTTCGTCGGGCGGCGTCAGCCGAATCGGCACGCATGTCACCGCGAAAACGCCGCACGGCAAGGCGCCGGGACATACGCTCACGCGCGTGTCGACTACGATCTCGCCGAAGACGGGCGCTTCGGCCAAGCCCGCTGCCTCGGCCAGAACGGAAAAGCACGCCGCCGCGCATTCGGGCGGTTCCAAGGCCAAGAAGAAATAAGGGCAGCGCGGCGCGCGCTTTCTGCTTATTCCACGCCGTCACCAAGGTGACGGCGTTTTCGTTTGGCGGCGCAGTTAAACTGGCGTTTCAAAAGAACAACTGTCCAGCGCATGCCGTCCTCCGTTCGTCTGCGGGTATTCTTCCTCTTCGCCGCCGGGTATTTCGTCTCGTACGTGTTTCGCGGCGTCAACCTCGGCTTTGCGCCGCTCATCACGCATGATCTCGGTCTGTCCGCCGCCGATCTCGGCTTGCTGACGTCGCTCTATTTCATCGGCTTCGCGATCGCGCAGATTCCGGTCGGCGTGCTGCTGGACCACTACGGCCCGCGCCGCGTCACCGCCGGCATGCTGGTGTTCGCGGCGGCCGGCATATGGACGTTCGGTGCGTCGCACGGGCTGGGCGGATTGATGGTGGGGCGTTTGCTGATCGGCATCGGCGTCTCCGTCTGTCTGAGCGCGGCGTTCAAGGCGTCCGCGCAGCATTTTCCGGTCGCGCGCCTGCCGCTCGTCAACGGCTTCACCATGGCGGTCGGCGGGCTCGGCGGGGTGGTGGTCGGCTCACCGCTCGCGTCGCTATTGCAAACGACTACGTGGCGACAGGTATCGATCGGCCTCGGCGTGTTCACGCTGGTCGTCGCGGCAGCCATCGCGCTGTTCGCGCCTCGCAACGCGGACTCGCATCATCAGGCCGACGTCATCAGCCAGTTCAAGGGCACCTGGCATATCCTCAAAAGCGGCGCGTTCTGGAAGATCGCGTCGTTCTCCGTCGTCACGCAGGGCGTCTTCTACGCGATGCAATCGCTCTGGATCCGCCCCTATCTGCTCGACGTGATGAACCTGACGCCCGCGCACGCCGCCGCGCTCGTCTCGGTGCTCGGCTTCGCGATGATGCTCGGGTGCGTCGGCTTCGGCGCGGCGGCGCGCGGCATGGAGCGGCGCGGCGTGTCGGTGTACGCGTTCTGCGGCGTGGGGATGGCGCTCTACGTTCTCGTGCAGGTGCTGATGGTGCTGCGCGTGCCGCTGCCGCCCGCGACGCTGCTCGCCGCCTACGGCGTGTTCGGCGGCACCGGCATTTTGAGCTACGCGGTGATGGCGGAGTACTTCCCCTCGCACATGATCGGCCGGGCGACGACGACGCTCACGCTCGTCATTTTCCTGCTGATCTTCGGGTTCCAGGTCGGCGTGGGCGCGGTGCTTTCGCATTGGACGCCGGAAGGCGGTCACTATCCGGCTGTCGCGCATGTGACGGTATGGAGCATTCTGATCGCGTTGCAATTGGCGAGCGCGGTCTGGTACGTGTTGCCCAGCCGCGTGCTGCACAAGACCAGACGGACTGCATCGTAGAGGCGTCGCAGGAAACGGGGCGCGGCAAGCAGAGACTTCCGAAATTTGGCGAAACGTCTGATTTCACGCTATAATTCGAAGGTTTGAGCATATCAACCCGCACCCTAGCGCCTACCTCCCATACACCGTCGTTCGCTGCGCCTGGCAGCGCGCGCTGCACGTCGCAATCGTCCGCTTGGCAACCTCGTTCGCTCGCTGCGAGCATGCCGGTCCGAGCTTCGATTCCCGGGTTTCCCGCGTGTAAGCCGCCGCCCTCGCGCAAGGATGCCCGCGCTCGCTTCGTGCCGCGGCCCCACGCCTGAATTTCGGACAGACAGGTCGGTAACAGGGTGTTCCCCAAGGAGCTTCCCGTGTTGCCGTCATTCTCCCCAGCACTTCTCGCACTTGCCGACGGCACGGTCTTTCGTGGTCAATCGATCGGCGCCGCAGGTTCGACGATCGGCGAAGTGGTGTTCAACACCGCGATCACCGGCTATCAGGAAATCCTGACCGATCCGAGCTACGCCCGCCAGATCGTCACCCTGACTTATCCGCACATCGGCAACGTCGGCGTCAACGCCGAGGACGTCGAAGCCAGCCGAGTCCATGCCGCCGGCCTCATCATCCGTGATCTGCCGGTGCTCGCTTCGAATTTCCGTTCCGAGCAAACCCTCTCCGACTATCTGAAGGCGCAGGGCATCCCCGCCATTGCGGGCATCGACACGCGCAAGCTCACGCGCATTCTGCGCGACAAGGGCGCGCAGAACGGCTGCATCCTCGCCGGCAGCGACGACGAGGCGAAGGCTCTCGAACTCGCGCGCTCGTTCCCCGGACTCGCCGGCATGGACCTCGCGAAGGTCGTGTCGACGAAAGAGCGTTACGAATGGACGCAGCGCGAATGGCGCCTCGGCAGCGGCTACGGCACGCAGGACGCGCCGAAATTCCGCGTCGTCGCGTTCGATTACGGCGTGAAGTACAACATCCTCCGCATGCTGGCCGAGCGCGGCTGTCACGTGACCGTGCTTCCCGCCGAAGCGACCGCCGCCGACGCGCTGGCGCTCAACCCGGACGGCATCTTCCTGTCCAACGGCCCCGGCGACCCCGAACCGTGCGACTACGCGATCGCCGCCACGCGTGAATTCATCGAGCGCGGCATTCCCACGTTCGGCATCTGCCTCGGGCATCAGATCATGGGGCTCGCCGTCGGTGCCAAGACCACGAAGATGAAGACCGGCCACCACGGCGCGAACCATCCGGTGAAGGACATGGAAGACGGCCGCGTCGTGATCACGTCGCAGAACCACGGCTTCGCGGTCGATGCCGCGACGCTCCCCGCGAACGCGAAGGTCACGCACGTCTCGCTCTTCGACGGCACGTTGCAAGGCTTCGCGCTGACCGACAAGCCCGCGTTCTGCTTCCAGGGCCATCCGGAAGCGTCGCCCGGCCCGCACGACATCGCGTATCTGTTCGACCGCTTCATCAAGCTGATGGAGACGGCGAAGGTCGCCGCATAAAGAACACCACAGAGCACAGTTATGCCGAAGCGCACAGACATCAAGAGCATTCTCATCATCGGCGCGGGCCCGATCATCATCGGTCAGGCGTGCGAGTTCGACTATTCCGGCGCGCAGGCGTGCAAGGCGCTGCGCGAGGAAGGCTACAAGGTCATTCTCGTCAACAGCAATCCCGCGACGATCATGACCGACCCGAACACGGCGGACGTCACCTACATCGAGCCGATCTCGTGGGAAGTGGTCGAGCGCATCATCGCGAAAGAGCGCCCGGACGCGATCCTGCCGACCATGGGCGGGCAGACCGCGCTCAATTGCGCGCTCGACCTGTTCCATCACGGCGTGCTGGAGAAGTACAACGTCGAGCTGATCGGCGCGTCGCCGGAAGCCATCGACAAGGCGGAAGACCGCCAGAAGTTCAAGGACGCGATGACCAAGATCGGCCTCGGTTCGGCCAAGTCGGGCATCGCGCATTCGATGGAAGAGGCGCTCGCCGTGCAGGCCCAGATCGCCGAAGCGACCGGCAGCGGCGGTTATCCGACCGTGATCCGGCCGTCGTTCACGCTCGGCGGATCGGGCGGCGGCATCGCGTACAACAAGGAAGAGTTCGAGGAAATCTGCCGTCGCGGTCTCGATCTTTCGCCGACGCGCGAGCTCTTGATCGAAGAATCGCTGCTCGGCTGGAAAGAGTACGAGATGGAAGTGGTCCGCGATAAAAAGGACAACTGCATCATCGTGTGCTCCATCGAAAACCTCGATCCGATGGGCGTGCACACCGGCGACTCCATCACCGTCGCGCCCGCGCAGACGCTCACCGACAAGGAGTATCAGGTGCTGCGTAACGCGTCGCTCGCGGTGCTGCGCGAGATCGGCGTGGACACGGGCGGCTCGAACGTGCAGTTCGCGATCAATCCGAAGGACGGCCGCATGGTCGTCATCGAAATGAATCCGCGTGTGTCGCGCTCATCCGCTTTGGCATCGAAGGCGACGGGCTTCCCGATCGCCAAGGTCGCCGCGAAGCTCGCATGCGGCTACACGCTCGACGAGCTCAAGAACGAAATCACCGGCGGGCAGACGCCGGCATCGTTCGAGCCGACCATCGACTATGTCGTGACGAAGGTGCCGCGTTTCGCGTTCGAGAAATTCCGCGAAGCCGATTCGCGTCTCACGACGCAGATGAAGTCGGTCGGCGAAGTCATGGCCATCGGCCGCACGTTCCAGGAGTCGTTCCAGAAGGCGCTGCGCGGTCTGGAAGTCGGCGTGGACGGTCTCGACGAAAAGACCACGAGCCGCGACGAAGTGATCCGCGAGATCGGCGAGCCGGGCCCGGACCGCATCTGGTATCTCGGCGACGCGTTCCGCCTCGGCCTCACGCCCGAGGAAATCTTCGAGGAAACGTCGATCGATCCGTGGTTCCTCGCGCAGATCGAACAAATCGTGCTGAAGGAAAAGGCGCTGCAAGGCCGCACGCTCGAAAGCCTCACGCGTGACGAACTGCTGTATCTGAAAAAGAGCGGCTTCTCGGATCGGCGTCTCGCCAAACTCACGGGCTCGACGCAAGCCGACGTGCGCAAGAAGCGCCATGCGCTGAAGGTGCGTCCGGTGTACAAGCGCGTCGACACGTGCGCGGCCGAATTCGCGACGAAGACCGCCTACATGTACTCGACCTACGAGGAAGAGTGCGAAGCGAATCCGACGGACAAGAAGAAGATCATGGTGCTCGGCGGCGGGCCGAACCGGATCGGGCAGGGCATCGAGTTCGACTACTGCTGCGTTCACGCCGCGCTCGCCATGCGCGAAGACGGCTATGAAACCATCATGGTCAACTGCAATCCGGAGACCGTGTCCACGGACTACGACACCTCCGACCGCCTCTACTTCGAATCGCTCACGCTCGAAGACGTGCTCGAAGTCGTCGATCTGGAAAAGCCGGTCGGCGTGATCGTGCAGTACGGCGGCCAGACGCCGCTCAAGCTCGCGCTGGATCTCGAGGCGAACGGTGTACCGATCATCGGCACGTCGCCGGACATGATCGACGCCGCCGAAGACCGCGAACGCTTCCAGAAGCTGCTGAAGGATCTGGATCTGCGTCAGCCGCCGAATCGCACCGCGCGCGCGGAAGACGAAGCGCTGAAGCTCGCGGAAGAGATCGGTTATCCGCTCGTCGTGCGTCCTTCGTATGTGCTGGGCGGCCGCGCGATGGAAATCGTGCACGAGCCGCGCGACCTCGAACGCTACATGCGCGAGGCCGTGAAGGTGTCGAACGATTCGCCGGTGCTGCTCGACCGCTTCCTCAACGACGCGATCGAATGCGACGTCGACTGCATCTCGGACGGCGAAGCCGTGTTCATCGGCGGCGTGATGGAGCACATCGAGCAGGCGGGCGTGCATTCGGGCGATTCGGCCTGTTCGCTGCCGCCGTATTCGCTGTCGGATGCGACCGTCGACGAGCTGAAGCGTCAAACCGCAGCGATGGCCAAGGCGCTGAACGTCGTCGGCCTGATGAACGTGCAGTTCGCCATCCAGCAGGTTCCGCAGGAAGACGGCACGAAGAAGGACGTCATCTACGTGCTGGAAGTGAACCCGCGCGCATCGCGCACGGTGCCGTATGTGTCGAAGGCGACGAGCCTGCCGCTCGCGAAAATCGCCGCGCGCGCCATGGTCGGTCAGACGCTCGCGCAGCAAGGCGTGACGAAGGAAATCGTGCCGCCGTACTTCAGCGTGAAGGAAGCGGTGTTCCCGTTCGTCAAGTTCCCGACCGTCGATCCGGTTCTCGGACCGGAAATGCGTTCGACCGGCGAAGTGATGGGCGTGGGCCGCACGTTCGGCGAGGCGCTCTTCAAGTCGCAGCTCGCGGCCGGTTCGCGCTTGCCGGAATCGGGCACGGTGCTTCTCACGGTGATGGACGCGGACAAGCCGAAGGCGGTCGAAGTGGCGAGCATGCTGCACGAGCTCGGCTATCCGATCGTCGCGACCAAGGGCACGGCTGCGGCCATCGCGGCGGCGGGCGTGCCGGTCAAGGTCGTCAACAAGGTGAAGGACGGCCGGCCGCATATCGTCGACATGATCAAGAACGGCGAGATCGCGCTCGTCTTCACGACGGTCGATGAAACCCGCGCGGCGATCGCCGATTCGCGCTCGATTCGCATGAGCGCGCAGGCCAATAAGGTCACGTACTACACGACGATGTCCGGCGCGCGTGCCGCCGTGGAAGGCCTGCGTTATCTGCGCGATTTGGAAGTCTATGATTTACAAGGCTTGCATGCTCGCCTAAACTAAGGCTTCGACGACTGGTCTAAGTAACACGAGCCGCGGTTGAGCGGTATCTCCTCATACGGGAGATGCGCTAACCGCGGTAATTTTTTTACGGCTGTTTTTTGCTTTGGGTTGTCTATGAGCACGATTCCCTTGACCAAGCGCGGCGCGGAGTTGCTGCGCGACGAATTGCAACGCCTGAAGGCTGTCGAGCGTCCGGCGGTCATCAACGCGATCGCGGAAGCGCGCGCGCAGGGCGATCTGTCTGAGAACGCAGAATACGATGCCGCGAAGGAGAAGCAGGGTTTCATCGAGGGCCGGATCGCCGAACTCGAATCGAAGCTGGCCGCGGCGCAAGTGATCGACCCGACGACCGTGGATGCCGACGGCCGCGTGGTGTTCGGCGCGACCGTCGAATTGGAAGACCTGGAATCCGGCGACACCGTGACCTACCAGATCGTCGGCGACGACGAAGCGGATATCGATCACGGCCTGATCTCGGTGAGCTCGCCGATTGCGCGCGCGCTGATTTCGAAGTCTGAAGGCGACGTCGCGTCGGTGCAGGCGCCGGGCGGCGCGCGCGAGTACGAAATCATCGCTGTCCGTTACGTCTGATGGCCATCGCGCACCGCGTTTTTCGCATCGTCAGCATGCTCTGGGTCGGCAGCCTGCTGACGCTCGGCCTCGTCGCCACGCCCGTTCTCTTTTCGATGCTGGACTCTGCCGTGGCCGGATCGGTGGCCGCGCAGTACTTCAGAATCGAGGCGTTCGTCGGCGTCGTCAGCGCGTTGGTTCTGATTCTGATCGGCAATCGCTTCGTGAAAAGCGGTATCGCCGACTATAAGCGCGTGCGGTGGATTGTCGCGGTCATGCTGGTGTGCGTGCTCGCCGGTTACTTCGCGTTGCAGCCGTTCATGAACTCGCTGCGCATGGCGGCGCAGGCAGCCGGCACCGATCTCGCCAGTTCGCCCTATGCGCGGCAGTTCGGCATTCTGCACGGCATATCGAGCGCCATCTATCTGATCGAATGTCTTTTCGGCATTGCGCTCGTGTGGCGCTTGCCGGGCAGTGCGCCTAGCGCCATCGTGCCGAAGAACAAGTCGGCGAAGATGGCGGCCAAGCGGGCGCGGAGCTGATCCGCGCCGTGGCCGCATGCGGCGCGAGCGTTCTCGCGCCGCGCTGCTTACTTCGCGGCCTGATGCTGGCGCTTCGAGCTCGTCTGACGCTTCTTCGCGCGCTTCACGTTACCGCCCGCGGTCACGCGCTCATTGCCGAGCACCTTGAGCGTCTGCTTCTTGGGCTTTTTGAACGCAGGCGCATCGCGCGAAATCTTTACGGCCTTGACGATGCGCGGCGCGCGGCCCTTCGAAGGACGCTCGACGGCTTCGGCCGCGCTCGGCGGCATGGTGCTGCGCGTGCGCGTTCCGCGGCTCTTGGCCGGCGCGGCGCCTTCGGGCCTCCAGATGACCAGCAGCTTGCCGATATGCTGGATAGGCGCTGCGTTCAGGCGGTCGCAGATTTCGTCGTAAATGGCGATGCGCGCCTCGCGGTCGTCGCCGAATACGCGAATCTTGATGAGCTGGTGCGCTTCGAGGTGCACGCCGATTTCGTTCAGCACGGCATCCGTCAAACCCTCCGCGCCGACGAGCACGACGGGCTTGAGCGCATGGGCCTGGGAGCGCAGGTCGGAGCGTTGGGCAGGAGAGAGTTCGAGAGCTGGCATGAGAAATTGGGGAGTCGACTAAAATAGGGCGGCGCGGGCCTGACGGCGTGCCAGACGCGTAATGCGAAGTGCGAAGAAGCCGGCAAGATGGCCTGGTTCGGCCGGCCGAGGTGGACCGCCGCCAAAAACAAAATAGGCCGGAGACGCGATTGCCGGGCGCATTCGAGCGCCCGCGGAAACGTTCCGGCCGACAAGACGGGTATTATCCGCTAAAAGCGCCGCATGTTGCTGCAAGTTTTCGCGCACGCAACGGCAAGCAACGACACGCAGGGGCACGCAATCCGGAGACCACGCATTGGCGCGCGTTGCTCGCGCCACCGAAACACCTTCCACGCCGCACGAACGCGGCATGAGTTCAGCTTGAATGGCAAAGAATCGCTTCAATCATTCGTGGTTGCATGACCACATCAACGATCCGTACGTGAAGATGGCGCAGCGCGAGGGCTATCGGGCCCGCGCGGCGTACAAGCTCAAGGAGATCGACGAGCAGGACAAGCTCATCAAGCCGGGGCAGGTCATCGTCGATCTGGGTTCGACGCCCGGAAGCTGGAGCCAGTACGCGCGCAACAAGCTCGCGCAGGGTTCGAAGCGCGACGCGCAGCGCGAAGGCGGCATCGACGGCACGATCATCGCGCTCGATATTCTGCCGATGGAGCCGATCGCGGACGTGACGTTCATCCAGGGCGACTTCCGCGAAGACTCGGTGCTCGCGCAACTGGACGAAATCGTCGGCGAGCGGCAAGTGGACCTTGTAATCTCCGACATGGCCCCCAACCTCTCCGGAGTAGCGAGTGCGGATGCGGCGCGGATCGAGCATCTTTGCGATCTGGCGCTGGAATTCGCTCAAAACCATCTGAAACCCGAGGGGTCGCTGCTAGTCAAATGTTTTCATGGCAGCGGCTATAGCCAGATCGTCGAGAAGTTCAAGCACCAGTTCAAAGTGGTCGCGCCGCGCAAGCCGAAGGCGTCCCGAGACAAATCGTCCGAGACTTTTATCCTCGGGCGGCGGCTCAAAAATCCGGCTGCAGGACCCGCTTAAACGATGTCGGCGAATTTCAGCGATATTTTCGCGGATTATGCCGAAAAAAGACCATCTAACGCTATTTAGGCGGTAGTGAAACCTTATGGCAGGGGTTAGCGGTCTGGATTAGAATGCTTTGGTGGCGCCGCAAGGTTTATGTAGGCGCCCGTCTATGAGTGAGGAGTGGTGCTTTGAACAACAATATGTTCTCTAAAGCGGCAGTGTGGCTCGTGATCGCACTGGTGCTGTTTACGGTGTTCAAGCAGTTCGATAAGCCCCGCGTCCAGGAAGGCGTGTCGTATTCGCAGTTCATGGACGACGCGAAGAACGGCAAGGTCAAGAACGTCACGGTTCAGGGGCGCAATCTCACGGTCACTCCGACAGACGGCCAGAAGTACCAGATCGTGTCGCCCGGCGACATCTGGATGGTCGGCGATCTGATGAAATACGGCGTTCAGGTCAGCGGCAAGGCTGACGATGAACCGAATGCGCTCGTCTCCGCGCTGTACTACCTTGGGCCGACGATCCTGATCATCGGTTTCTGGTTCTACATGATGCGGCAGATGCAGGGAGGCGGCAAAGGCGGGGCGTTCTCGTTCGGCAAGTCGCGAGCGCGGCTGATCGACGAAAACAACAACGCGATCAACTTCACGGACGTGGCCGGCTGCGACGAAGCCAAGGAAGAAGTGTCGGAACTGGTGGACTTCCTGCGCGATCCGCAGAAATTCCAGAAGCTCGGCGGGCGCATTCCGCGCGGCGTGCTGCTGGTCGGCCCTCCGGGTACCGGTAAGACGCTTCTGGCGCGCGCCATCGCGGGCGAAGCCAAGGTGCCGTTCTTCAGCATTTCGGGTTCGGACTTCGTGGAAATGTTCGTCGGCGTGGGCGCGGCCCGCGTGCGCGACATGTTCGAGCAGGCCAAGAAGCATGCGCCGTGTATCGTCTTCATCGACGAAATCGACGCGGTCGGTCGTCATCGCGGCGCCGGCATGGGCGGCGGCAACGACGAGCGCGAGCAGACGCTGAACCAGATGCTCGTCGAAATGGACGGCTTCGAGGCGAATTCCGGCGTGATCGTGATCGCCGCGACGAACCGTTCGGACGTGCTCGACAAGGCGCTCTTGCGTCCGGGCCGTTTCGACCGCCAGGTGTACGTCGGTCTGCCGGACATCCGCGGCCGCGAGCACATCATGAAGGTGCACCTGCGCAAGGTGCCGATTGCGAACGACGTGGACGCATCGGTCATCGCGCGCGGCACGCCGGGCTTCTCGGGTGCGGATCTCGCGAACCTCGTGAACGAAGCCGCGCTCTTTGCGGCGCGTCGCGGCAAGCGGATCGTCGAAATGCAGGACTTCGAGGACGCGAAGGACAAGATCTTCATGGGTCCGGAGCGCAAGTCGGCGGTCATGCGCGAAGAGGAACGCCGCAACACGGCGTACCACGAGTCGGGCCACGCGGTCGTCGCCAAGCTGCTGCCGCATGCGGACCCGGTTCACAAGGTCACGATCATGCCGCGCGGCTGGGCGCTGGGCGTCACGTGGCAGTTGCCGGAGCATGATCGCGTGAATCTGTATCGCGACAAGATGCTGGAAGAAATCGCGATCCTGTTCGGCGGCCGCGCAGCGGAAGAAGTGTTCCTGAACTCGATGTCGACCGGTGCTTCGAACGACTTCGAGCGCGCAACGAAGATGGCGCGCGACATGGTCACGCGTTACGGCATGTCCGACGTGCTCGGCACCATGGTGTACGTCGACACGGAACCGGATGGCATGTTCGGCAAGCTCGCGTCGAAGACGGTTTCGGAAGCGACGCTGCAAAAGGTCGATGCTGAAATCCGCCGCATTCTCGACGAGCAGTACGCGCTTGCGCGCAAGCTGCTGGAAGACAACCGCGAGAAGGTCGAAGCCATGACCAAGGCGCTGCTCGAATGGGAAACCATCGACGCAGACCAGATCAGCGACATCATGGCCGGCCGTCCGCCGCGTCCGCCGAAGAACATGCCGCCGCCGTCGGGCGATTCGCCTTCGAGCGGCAATAGCGGCACCGAAGTGAAGCCGGGCAGCGCAACCGCGCCGGCCTAAGCTTCCCGAGTCGTATCATGGGCCGGCGTGCAATGCACGCCGGCCCATTTTTATTTTCAGGCCCGCGTTCTGCCGGGTCGAACGCCCAGTCACTCGCTCTCGCCCATTCGCTTGACCACACTCACTGCCTCCCCCGTCCTCGCCGAGCCGCTGCAATGCGGACGTTTCACGCTGACGTTCGAACGACCGCTCGTCATGGGCATCCTGAACGTCACGCCGGACTCGTTTTCTGACGGCGGTCGCTTCCTTTCCCGCGACGCGGCGCTGGCGCGCGCCGAGCAGATGCTCGCCGATGGCGCGGACATGATCGACATCGGTGGCGAATCGACTCGTCCGGGCGCGCCGCCCGTGCCGCTCGACGAAGAACTCGAACGCGTCGTCCCGATTGTCGAAGCATTGCGCGGCGTGCAGGTTCCGCTTTCGGTCGATACATACAAGCCCGCCGTGATGCGCGCCGCGCTCGAAGCGGGCGCGGACATGATCAACGACATCTGGGGGCTGCGTCAGGACGGCGCGCTGGATGCGGTGAAGGACAGCAACTGCGGACTGTGCGTGATGCACATGCTCGGCGAGCCCCGCACGATGCAACTGCACGAACCGGTCTACGACGACGTCGTCGCGTCGGTGCGAGACTTTTTCGCCGAGCGGCTCGCCGCGCTCACGGCGGCGGACATTGCGGCGAATCGCATCACATTCGATCCCGGCTACGGCTTCGGCAAAACCGTCGGGCATAATTACACGCTACTTGCCGAACTCGCGGCAACGCTGCCAGTCGGCACGCATCGCGCGCTGCTGGCCGGCATGTCGCGCAAATCGATGCTCGGTGCCATCACCGGTCGCAGCGCGGGCGAGCGCGTATTCGCGAGCATCGCGGCGGCGGTGTGCGCTGCCGAACGTGGCGCGGCCATCATCCGTGTGCACGATGTGGCCGAGACCGTAGACGCATTGAAAGTTTGGCAAGCCACCAGGCAGGCGGCGCGTCGCGCGCACGATAGACGCGCTCGCGTCGCAGCACTGCGGCGAAGGCGCTCGCGCTCGCAGCTTTCCAACGAACAACGCGGATCAAAACAGGCGCCGTAATCCGCGAGGAGGGTCAGGCAACAATGGCAAGACGATATTTCGGAACGGACGGCATTCGCGGACGCGTCGGCGCGGCCCCGATCACGCCGGACTTCGTGCTCAGGCTCGGCTACGCGGCCGGCAAGGTGCTTGCGGGCGGCGACCGGTCGCTACAGAAGGGCAACCGGCCGACGGTGCTCATCGGCAAGGACACGCGCGTGTCCGGCTACATGCTGGAAGCGGCGCTCGAGTCCGGCTTCTCGGCAGCCGGCGTCGACGTGATGCTCGCGGGCCCCATGCCCACGCCCGGCGTCGCCTATCTGACGCGCGCACTGCGGCTGTCGGCGGGCGTCGTCATCAGCGCGTCGCACAATCCCTACGAGGACAACGGCATCAAGTTCTTCTCCGCCGATGGCAACAAGCTGCCCGACGAAGTCGAACACGAGATCGAGGCGCAACTCGAACAGCCGATGGACTGCGCGCCGTCGGAACGGCTCGGCAAGGCGCGCCGTCTCGACGACGCGGGCGGTCGTTACATCGAATTCTGCAAGAGCACGTTCCCCGCGAGCTTCGACTTGCGCGGCCTGAAGCTGGTGGTCGACTGCGCGCACGGCGCGGCGTACGACGTCGCGCCGCACGTGTTCCACGAACTCGGCGCGGAAGTGGTGCCGATCGGCGTGTCGCCGAACGGCTTCAATATCAACGATGGCGTCGGCGCGACGGCCCCGGATGCGCTCGTGCGCGCGGTGAAGGAGCATGGCGCGGATATCGGCATCGCGCTGGACGGCGACGCGGACCGGCTGCAGATCGTCGATTCGGCCGGGCGCCTCTATAACGGCGACGAGTTGCTCTACGTGCTGGTGAAGGATCGCATTGCGACGCACGGCAACGTGGAAGGCGCGGTCGGCACGCTGATGACGAACATGGCGGTCGAAGTCGCGCTGAAGGAGGCGGGCGTGCAGTTCGTCCGTGCCGCGGTCGGCGACCGCTACGTGCTCGAAAAGCTGCGCGAGCACGGCTGGCAGCTCGGCGCGGAAGGTTCGGGCCACATTTTGTCGCTGGATCGGCACTCGACGGGCGACGGCATCGTCTCGGCGCTTCTCGTGCTTGCGGCGCTCAAGCGCAGCGGCAAGACGCTCGCCGAACTGCTCGACGGCGTGAGCCTGTTCCCGCAAAAGCTGATCAACGTGCGCATGAAACCGGGCGCGGACTGGAAAAACAGCGACGCGATCCGCCGCGCCGTCGAGCAAGCCGAGCATTCCCTCGAATCGCGCGGCCGGGTCTTGATCCGCGCGTCGGGAACGGAACCGGTGTTGCGCGTGATGGTGGAAGCCGCCGCGCAGGCAGACGCCGTCCGGCACGCGGAAACGATTGCGCAGGTCGTGAAGGACGTGACTTCGTAAGCGTTCGCGAAAGAACGCGCATGTCGCCAAAAGCGGGCTTCGGCCCGCTTTTTTTTTGCCGTTGGCAGCCTGACGAATGAACGCTCGATCGACTTTCCGTTTGAAAGTCGGCTGTCATATGCCCTTAACCGAGAGTCACATTACTGTCACAGAGACTGCCTATATTTCGCGTGTCGTCCCACACGCTATTCAACCCTGGAGGTCTCATGAAATTGATGCACACCGCGCTCGCTGGCGTAATTGGCGCAATGCTGGCCATCTCTGCGCAAGCGGCCGATATCACCGGCGCGGGCAGTACCTTCGCAGCTCCGATCTACACCAAGTGGGCAGATGCCTATCAGAAAAGCGGCGGCGGCAAGGTCAACTATCAGGGCATCGGGTCGTCGGGCGGCGTGAAGCAGATCATCGCGAAGACGGTCGATTTCGCGGGCTCGGACGCTCCGCTGAAAGATGACGAACTCGCGAAAGACGGCCTCTTCCAGTTCCCGACGGTGGTCGGCGGCGTGGTGCCGGTCATCAACGTGCCGGGCGTGAAGGCAGGCGAACTGACGCTGTCGGGCCAGGTGCTCGGCGACATCTACCTCGGCAAGATCAAGAAGTGGAACGACCCGGCTATCGCGGCGCTGAACCCGAAGGCCAAGCTGCCGGACACGGATATCGCCGTGGTGCGCCGCGCGGACGGCTCGGGCACGAGCTTCATCTGGACGAACTATCTGTCGAAGGTCAACGCCGACTGGAAGTCGAAGGTGGGCGAGGGTTCGACGGTCAACTGGCCGACGGGAACGGGCGGCAAGGGTAACGACGGCGTCGCGGCGTTCGTGCAGCGTCTGCCGGGCGCGATCGGCTATGTCGAGTGGGCGTACGCGAAGCAGAACCACATGACCTACGTCGGCCTCAAGAACTCGGCGGGCACGGTGGTGGAGCCGAAGACGGAGACGTTCAAGGCGGCGGCCGCGGGCGCGGACTGGTCGAAGTCGTTCTATCAGATCCTGACGAACGAGCCGGGCAAGGACGCATGGCCGATCGTCGGCGCGACCTTCGTGCTGCTGCATTCGACGCAGGACAAGGCGGCGCAGGGCGCGGAAACGCTCAAGTTCTTCGACTGGGCGTTCAAGAACGGCGGCCAGGCTGCGAACGACCTCGACTACATCTCGCTGCCGGAATCGGTCGTGTCGGAAATCCGCACGCAATGGAAGGCGAAGGTCAAGGACAGCGCGGGCAAGCCGGTCGCGGAGTAATAGCCAGGAAGTATCGCAGTCAGACAAGCTGAAACTGTCCTAAGCTGAAGCGGCGGACAAATAAAGCAGCGTAAGCAGCAAAGAAGCAGCAAAGAAGCAGCAACAAGCCGCGCGGCGATCGAAAGGTTGCCGCGCGTCTGACACGTAGCGTAACCAAGGCTCCCATGTCGGACATCAACTTAGCGTCGGCACCGCCGGCGGCGCAATCGCAGCGCGCGCCGAGCCGTATCGGCGACATCATTTTCGGCGGCATCACGCGGCTCGCAGCCGTCGTGACGCTGCTCCTGCTTGGCGGCATCATCGTCTCGCTCATCATTGCGTCGATGCCGACCATCGAGAAATTCGGCCTCAGCTTTCTCTGGCGCGCGGAGTGGGATCCGCCCAGCGAGAGCTTCGGCGCGCTCGTGCCCATCTACGGCACCATCGCCACCTCGATCATCGCGCTGATCATCGCGGTGCCGGTGAGCTTCGGCATCGCGCTCTTTCTGACGGAACTGTCGCCGACGTGGCTGCGCCGGCCGCTCGGCGTCGCCATCGAACTGCTCGCGGCGATTCCGTCGATCGTCTACGGCATGTGGGGCCTGCTCGTATTCGCGCCGATCTTCGCGACGTACTTCGAAAAGCCCCTCGGCGCGCTGCTCGGCGGCGTGCCGCTCATCGGCGCGTTGTTTCAGGGGCCGCCCATCGGCATCGGCATTCTGTGCGCGGGCGTCATTCTCGCCATCATGATCATTCCGTACATCGCGTCCGTGATGCGCGACGTGTTCGAAGTCACGCCGGTGCTGCTGAAGGAATCGGCGTACGGCATCGGCTGCACGACGTGGGAAGTGATGTGGAAGATCGTGCTGCCGTACACGCGCGCCGGCGTGATCGGCGGCGTCATGCTCGGTCTTGGCCGCGCGCTCGGCGAGACCATGGCGGTGACCTTCGTGATCGGCAACACCAATCTGCTCGACAACGTGTCGCTCTTTTCGCCGGGCAACAGCATCACGTCCGCGCTCGCAAATGAATTCGCCGAAGCGAGCCCCGGCCTGCATACGTCCGCACTGATGGAACTGGGCCTGATTCTCTTCGTCATCACGTTCATCGTGCTCGCGCTTTCGAAGCTGCTCTTGATGCGCATGCAGCGTGCGGAGGGTGCAAAGTGAGCCGTCCCGCAACGTTCAATCAGGACCAAGAGCGCACGGTCGCCACGCGCATGAAGCTGCAACGCCGCCGCCGCGGCACCAACGCGATCGCGCTGACGCTTTCGCTCGCGGCCATGGCGTTCGGCCTTATCTGGCTCGTGTGGATTCTCTTCACGACGCTGAAGCTCGGCGTCTCGGGCCTCTCCGTCGAACTGTTCACGCAGTCGACGCCTCCGCCGAACACCGATGGCGGCGGTCTCGCCAACGCGATCGTCGGCAGTCTCATGCTCGTCGTGCTCGCAACGTGCATCGGCACGCCGCTCGGCATTCTCGCGGGCGTGTATCTCGCGGAATACGGGCAGAAGCGCTGGCTCGCGAACGTGACGCGCTTCATCAACGACATTCTGTTGTCCGCGCCGTCCATCGTCGTCGGTCTCTTTGTTTATGCGCTCGTCGTCGCGAAGATGGGGCGTTTCTCGGGCTGGGCCGGCGTGATCGCGCTCGGACTCTTGCAGATTCCCATCGTCATCCGCACGACGGAAAACATGCTGAACCTCGTGCCCAACGCGCTGCGAGAGGCCGCCTTCGCGCTCGGCACGCCGAAGTGGAAGATGGTGATGTCGATCACGCTGAAGGCGTCGGTTGGCGGCATCGTGACGGGCGTGCTGCTGGCGGTTGCGCGCATTGCAGGCGAGACCGCGCCGCTGCTCTTCACGGCGCTGTCGAACCAGTTCTTCACGCTCGACATGAATCAGCCGGTGGCGAACTTGCCGGTGACGATCTACAAGTTCGCGATGAGTCCGTTCCCGCAATGGCAAACGCTCGCGTGGGCCGGCGTGTTCCTGATTACGCTCGGCGTGCTGGGTCTGAATATCCTGGCGCGCGCGATTTTCTCCAAGAAATAAGGGTGGAGTGATTCCATGAACATGGTCGAAAGTGGTGTCAGCCACCTGAATTCGAAGACTGAAGACAAGCCGGTGGAGCGCGGCCCGGCGCCGGGCAGCGTACGTCCGACGCACGGTTCGCAACCGGCGGATTCCATCAAGCCGAAGATCGAGGTGAACAACCTCAACTTCTTCTACAACAAGTATCACGCGCTGAAGAACATCAACTTGCGCATTCCGGAGAAGAAAGTGACCGCGTTCATCGGTCCTTCGGGATGCGGCAAGTCCACGCTCTTGCGCACGTTCAACAAGATGTACGCGCTCTATCCGGAGCAGCGCGCGGAAGGCGAGATCCTGATGGACGGCGCCAATCTGCTCGACACGACCAAGGACATCTCGCTCTTGCGCGCGCGCGTCGGCATGGTGTTCCAGAAGCCGACGCCGTTCCCGATGTCGATCTACGACAACATCGCGTTCGGCGTGAAGATGTTCGAGCAGCTGTCGCGCTCGGAAATGGACGACCGCGTGGAATGGGCGCTCACGAAGGCTGCGCTCTGGACCGAAGTGAAGGACAAGCTCACGCAAAGCGGCTACGGTCTTTCGGGCGGCCAGCAGCAGCGTCTGTGCATTGCGCGCGGCATCGCCATCCGGCCGGAAGTGCTGCTGCTCGACGAACCGTGCTCGGCGCTCGATCCGATTTCGACCGGCCGCATCGAAGAACTGATCGCGGAGCTGAAGAGCGACTACACGGTCGTGATCGTCACGCACAACATGCAACAGGCCGCGCGCTGCTCGGACTACACTGCCTATATGTACCTCGGTGAATTGATCGAATTTGGCGACACGGAAAAGATCTTCATCAAGCCGGCCCGCAAGGAAACGGAAGACTACATCACGGGCCGCTTTGGCTGATCGGCCGGTCAGCCAACGAACAAAGGACTACAGGAGCAGAACATGTCCGATAAACATCTGTCGAGCCAGTTCGACGCCGATCTGAACGCGGTGTCCTCGAAAGTGCTGGAAATGGGCGGTCTCGTCGAGTCGCAGATCACCGCGGCGATGCAGGCGCTGAACGAATTCGACGTGCAGATCGCCGATCGGGTGATCGCGGCGGAAGCGCGCCTGAATACGATGGAAGTCGAAATCGACGAGGAGTGCAGCAACATCATCGCGCGCCGTCAGCCGGCCGCGCGCGACCTGCGTCTGCTCATGGCGATCTCGAAGACCATCACGAATCTCGAACGCGCCGGCGACGAAGCCGAGAAGATCGCGAAGCGCGTGAAGCGCATCAACGAAGACGGCGCGGGCCGCACGGTGAACATCGCGGAAATCAAGCTCTCGGGCGAGATGGCCGTGTCGATTCTGCGCCGTGCGCTCGATGCGTTCGCGCGTCTCGATACGGTCGCCGCCGCGCAGATCGTGCGCGACGACAAGGCCATCGACGACGAATTCCGCGCCTTCGTACGGAAGCTCGTGACCTACATGATGGAAGACCCGCGCACCATTTCGGCGGGGCTCGATTATCTCTTCATCGCCAAAGCGGTCGAGCGTATCGGCGATCACGCGAAGAACATCGCCGAGTTCATCATCTACATCGTGAAGGGCACGGACGTGCGCCACATCTCGCGCGACCAGCTCGAACGCGAGGCGCTCAGTTAATCCAACGATTCACTTCAAGCAAAAAGGTCAAGAGGTGCCGATGCCCAGCAGTATCCTCGTCGTCGAAGACGAACCCGCGATCTCCGAGCTGATCTCGGTGAATCTGCAACATGCGGGACATTGCCCGATTCGCGCCTATAACGCGGAGCAGGCGCAAAACCTGATCAGCGACGTGCTGCCCGACCTCGTGCTGCTCGACTGGATGCTGCCCGCGAAGTCCGGCATCGCGTTCGCGCGCGAGCTGCGCAACAACGAGCGCACGAAGCACATTCCGATCATCATGCTCACCGCGCGCGGCGACGAGCAGGACAAGGTGCTCGGACTCGAAATCGGCGCGGACGATTACGTGACCAAGCCGTTCTCGCCGAAGGAACTGATGGCGCGCATCAAGGCGGTGCTGCGCCGGCGCGCGCCGCAGTTGACGGAAGACGTCGTCGCGATCAACGGCCTGCGGCTCGATCCGGCGACGCATCGCGTGGCGGCGAATCATTCGGGCAACGACATCAAGCTCGATCTCGGGCCGACGGAGTTCCGCCTGCTGCATTTCTTCATGACGCATCCGGAGCGCGTGCACAGCCGCACGCAGCTGCTCGATCAGGTCTGGGGGGATCACGTGTTCGTCGAGGAGCGCACGGTCGATGTGCACATCAAGCGTCTGCGCGCCGCGCTCAAGCCCGCAGGCTGCGATGCTATGATCGAAACGGTACGCGGCAGCGGCTACCGGCTCGCGAAGGGCGCCTGAGCCCGCGCGCATCTTCGCCTTCATCGATCTCCCGACAACATGAATATCATCTGGACGCGTTCCATCGTGTCCCTCGCGCTCCTCGCGGTGCTCTGCGCCGCGATCGGCGCAATCGCGGGCGTGCGAGTAGCGCTCGCGGTCGCCGTCGTCATGCTCGTCGTGCAGAGCTTCGTGAGCACGTATCACACGCAGCGGCTGTGGCGTCTCCTGGACGCGCCGGTGTACGGCCAGGTGCCGAGCGCGCTCGGCATCTGGGGCGAGATCTATTACCGCCTGCACAAGCTCGCCAAACGCTGGCACGCGCAGGTGCGTCAGGTCGAGCAGCAGCATTCGCGCTTCATCCAGGCGATTCAGGCGTCGCCGAACGGCGTCGCGATGCTGGACGATCACGACCAGATCGAATGGTGCAACGCCATCGCGGAGAAGCACTTCGGGCTGGACGCGAAGCGCGATCTGCGGCAGCACATCACGCATCTCGTGCGTCATCCGGATTTCATCCGCTATCTGAATTCGCACCGCTACGAAGAGATGCTCATCATGCGGGGCATGGGCGCGAACCGGCAGCGCAGTGTCTCGGTGCAGGTGTTTCCGTACGGCGAGAATCGCAAGCTGATCCTCACGCAAGACATTACCGAACTCGAGCGCACCGATTCCATGCGCCGCGATTTCGTCGCGAACGTCTCGCACGAACTGAAGACGCCGCTCACCGTGCTTTCCGGCTTCCTCGAAACGATGCGCGAGTTGCCGCTCGACGAAGCCGACCGCGCGCGTTATCTCGACATGATGAATCAGCAGGCCATGCGCATGCAGAACATCGTGCGCGATCTGCTCGTGCTGGCGAATCTCGAAGGCGATGTCCATCCGCCCGGCGACGAACTGCTCGACATGCGCGCGGTGCTGCGTCATCTGGAAGACGACGCCAACAGTCTTTCGGGCGGACGTCATCGCATCCACTTCCATAACGACGACGCGCTGACCGTGGCCGGCGCGGAGACGGAACTGGTCAGCGCGCTCGGCAATCTCGTGACCAACGCGGTGCGCTACACGCCGGATGGCGGCAGCATCGACGTGTCATGGGAGCGCGTGGAGGATCGCGCGGTCTTTACCGTGCGCGATTCCGGCTTAGGCATTCCGGCGGAGCATATTCCGCGCTTGACAGAGCGCTTTTATCGCGTGGACCGGAGCCGTTCGCGCGATACGGGCGGCACGGGGCTCGGGCTTGCCATCGTGAAGCATGTGCTGCAACGGCATCATGCCGATCTCGACGTGAAAAGCGAAGTGGGGCGGGGCAGCACGTTCATCGTGCGCTTTCCCGCGTCGCGCACGGCATTGCGCAAGTCCGTGGCGGCTTGAATTCGCACGGCGCGTTGCGCGCCGTGTCGTCAGGAATCAGGAACAGAACTTCGCGAGCAGTCCCAACTGTGCATTGCGCAGCGCCTTGCCCGAACGGCGCTTGCGATAGTGCCCGTCGCTTTGCATGACCCAGGCCGACTGATTGTCGCCGAGACACACGGACAGGCCTTCGGCGATCACGCGGCGCTTGAGACGCCGGTCGCGGATCGGGAACGCCACTTCGACGCGGCGAAAGAAGTTGCGATCCATCCAGTCGGCGCTCGACAGATACACGTCTTCCTTGCCGTTCGCATAGAAATAGAAGATGCGGTGATGTTCGAGGAAACGCCCGACGATCGAGCGCACCGTGATGTTCTCCGACAGATCTTCGACGCCCGGCTTCAGCGAACACACACCACGCACGATCAGGTCGATCTTCAC
Organism: Caballeronia sp. SL2Y3; assembly: GCF_022879575.1. Lineage (NCBI taxonomy): Bacteria > Pseudomonadati > Pseudomonadota > Betaproteobacteria > Burkholderiales > Burkholderiaceae > Caballeronia > Caballeronia sp. SL2Y3. The sequence goes on along the minus strand of NZ_CP084260.1, from coordinate 1,844,809 downwards.
GCCCGCATGCGATGCCTCGTAGAGCGCCGCGATCACGGTCGGTTCGAGCAGCGCGTTCATCTTCGCGACGATGCGCGCCCGCCGTCCCGCGCGCGCATGTTCGGCTTCGGCGCGAATCGCTTCGATCAGCTTCGCATGCAGCGTGAACGGCGACTGCCATAGCTGATGCAGCGCAAGCTCGCCGCCGATGCCCGTCAACTGCTGAAAGACGTGATGCACGTCTTCGCACATCTGCTGATCGGCGGTCATGAGGCCGAAGTCGGTATAGAGACGCGCCGTGCGCGGATGATAGTTGCCGGTGCCGAGATGCGCGTAACGCTTGAGCACGGTCTTGCCGCCTTGCGACACGCGGCGCACGATCAGCATCATCTTCGCGTGGCACTTGTGGCCGACCACGCCGTACACGACATGCGCGCCCACCGCTTCGAGCTGCGACGCCCAGTTGATGTTCGTTTCTTCGTCGAAGCGCGCGAGCAGTTCCACCACCACGGTCACTTCCTTGCCGTTGCGCGCGGCCTGCATGAGCGCGTCCATCAGCGGCGAATCGGTGCCCGTGCGGTAGATGGTCTGCTTGATCGCCACCACTTGCGGATCTTTGGCCGCTTGCAACAGCAGTTCCAGGACGGGCTGAAAGCTCTCGTACGGATGATGCAGCAGGATATCGCCCTGATCGATGGCATCGAAGAGATTGGTCGTATTCGCAATCGACTTCGGCACCGACGGAATGTGCGGCACGAACTTGAGGTCCGGCCGGTCCACCATTTCGGGCAACTGCATGAGCCGCACGAGATTGACCGGTCCGTTCACGCGATAGCAGTCGCGCGGATTGAGCTGGCTTTCGTCGAGCAGACGGCGAATGAGATGCGGCGGCGTTTCCGCGGATACTTCGAGCCGCACCGCGTTGCCCAGATGCCGCGCGGGCAGTTCGCCCTGCAACGCGACGCGCAGATTCGTGATTTCGTCTTCGTCGACGAAAAGCTCGCTATTGCGCGTGATGCGAAACTGATTGCAGTTGCGCACCGTCAGATGCGGAAAGAGTTCGCTCACGAAGTGCTGCATGAAAGAACTCAGCAGCACGAAACCATGCGGATAACCCGAGAGCGCTTCCGGCATGCGCACGAGGCGCGGCAACGCGCGCGGCGCCTGCACGATGCCCATCATCGCCTGACGGCCGAACGCGTCGGTGCCTTCGAGTTCGACGACGAAGTTCAGGCTCTTGTTCAGCACGCGCGGAAAAGGGTGCGCGGGATCGAGCCCGATCGGCGTCAGCACCGGCAGCAGTTCGTTCTGGAAGTATTCGCGCGCCCACGCGGTCTGCTGTTCGCTCCAGGTCTCCGCGCCGTGAAAATAAATTCCTTCCATTTCGAGCGCGGGCAATACTGTCTCGTGCAGCATCGCGTATTGTTGATGCACGAGGCGTTGCGCGCGTTCAGAGACGAGATCGTAGACGTGTTGCAGCGACATGCCGTCCGGCGAGAGCGTGCCGGGGTTGTCGCGCATCTGCTCCTGAAGACCGGCCATGCGGACTTCGAAAAATTCGTCGAGATTGCTGCTCGTAATGCAGATAAAGCGCAGACGTTCGAGCAGCGGCACCGATGTGTCGGCGGCTTGCGCCAGTACCCGCTCGTTGAAACCCAGGATGCCTAGTTCACGGTTGAAGAGCGGATAACGTATGGACATCGGCTGGGCGTAAGGTGTCTCGATCGGAAGGGCAGAAAAGCGTTCGGATGATCTCACACTAGGATGTCTTTATTGTGACAGAACGATTTTCACAAATTCTACTCACATTGCGGATAGCGTCGCTAGCGGGCGCGCGCGTTCGCGCTTCTAGTTTGGTTTCCGATGTTCGCGCCGGCATGAAATAGAATTCGTGTCTCTCTCGGCAGCGTGTCGCTGACACGCGGTTGCGCTTTCTCACCTCACCGTTTCCCGGATATCCGATGGTCACTCATCCTCATCTTCTCGCCGCCGTCGACCTCGGATCGAACAGTTTCCGGCTGATCGTCGGCCGGGTCGAGGAAACGCCCGCGGGCAGCCAGATCTACCAGGTCGATGCGTTGCGCGAGCCGGTGCGTCTCGCCGCCGGTCTTTCGAAGGACAAGATGCTCGATCGCGCGTCGCAGTTGCGCGGCTGGGATGCGCTCAAGCGTTTCGGCGAGCGTCTGCGCGACTTCCACCCGGATCAGGTGCGCGCGGTCGCCACCAACACGCTGCGCGTCGCAAAAAACGCGCACGACTTCCTGATCGAAGCCGAAATAGCGTTGGGGTTTCCGATCGAAGTGATCGCGGGCCGCGAGGAAGCGCGCCTCATTTACGCGGGCGCGGCGCATTCGGTGCCGGCGAGCGCGGGCAAGCGGCTCGTCGTGGATATCGGCGGCGGATCGACGGAGTTCATCATCGGCGCGCATTACACGCCGATCCACATGGAAAGCCTGTACATCGGCTGCGTGAGCCACAGCCGCCAGTTCTTCCCGGCCGGCAACGTCGACGAATACACGATGCGTCAGGCCGAACTCGCCGCCAAGCGCGAGATTCAGATCATCTCGCGCGAATACAAGCAGACCGGCTGGGATCAGGCGATCGGCTCGTCGGGCACGGCGCGGGCGCTCGCCGAACTGGTCGAGGCGAACGGCTTCAACGATCCCGAGTACACGCACGGCATCTCGCGCGGCGGGCTGGAACGGCTGAAGCGCGCGCTCATCAAGGCGGAGAACGTGAACCGGCTGAAGCTCGTCGCGCTGAAGCCGGACCGCATTCCGGTGCTCGCGGGCGGCCTGTCCATCATGCTCGGCGTGTTCGAGGAACTGGGGATCGAATACGTCGATACGACCGACGCCGCGCTGCGTCTCGGCGTGCTGTACGACCTGCTCGGCCGCTCGCAGCATCAGGACATGCGCACGGTGACGGTCGAAGGCTTCAAGCGCCGTTACGGCGTCGATGCCGCGCAGGCGGAGCGCATCGGCAATCTGGCCATCAGCTTCTACGATCAGCTCGGCGAGCCGGACGGCGAGCGCAGCGCGGAGAACCGCATGTTTCTCGCGTGGGCGGCGTCGCTGCACGAGATCGGCTTGTCGATCGCGCACAGCGCGTACCACAAGCATTCGGCGTATATCGCGAGCAATGCCGACATGCCCGGCTTCTCGCGCACGGATCAGGCGCGGCTCGCGGCGCTCGTGCTCGGTCACGCGGGCAAGCTCGGCAAGCTCGCGCAGGCGCGCGGCGTCGACTGGACGCTGCTGTTCTGCCTGCGACTCGCCGCGCTTCTGTCGCGCCGCCGCACGGACGTCGGGCTGCCCGGCATCGAGGTGAAAGCCGCGGGCGGCGGCTTCGAAGTGCGTTTGCCGAGCGAGTGGGTCACGAACAATCCGCTGACCGACTACAGCCTCGCGCAGGAAGCGATGGAATGGGAAAAGATTGGGCGGCCGTATCGCGTGATCTACACGGATTGAGCATCCTCCCGACGCTTAACGTCCCGCGTCGCCCATGAAGTGCCGCGCGTAACGCGCGTTGATGTCGGAGAGGCGGAAGAGCGTCAGAAAATCCGCCGTGTTGAAGTCCGGGTCCCACGCGGGCGCGCCGCAAATCTTCGCGCCGAGGCGCAGATAGCCTTTGACGAGCGGCGGCGGGCTCACCGCGACGCCCGTGCGCAATTCCTCGACCGGCAGCGGCGTATGCGCGAACGCGCGGTACTCATGCGCGGTGAGCGCGTCCGTGGGCAGCGAAGCGTACAGATTCGCCGCGTAGTGACCGCCATCGTTCATGCCGACGCTCGCGCAGCCGAGCATCGTCTCATAGCCGTTCTGCATCATGTACGTGGCGAGCCCGCCCCACAGCGACATGATGACCGCGCCGTTGCGATAGTCCGGATGCACGCACGAGCGGCCCACTTCGACGAGCTTCGGCCGCAGATGCGTGAGACGCGACACGTCGAATTCGCTTTCCGCATAGAGACGGCCGATGCGCGCCGCCTGATGCGGCGGCAACGCGCGATAGGTGCCGACCACTTTCAGCGTATCGAGATCGCGCACGAGCAGGTGATCGCAATAGGCGTCGAACGCGTCGACGTCGAGCCCGGCGGGGCCCGACAGACGCGCGCCCATTTCCTCGGCGAACACGCGGTAGCGCAGACGCTGGGCTTCACGCAGCGCGTCGTCGGAGCGCGCCCACGCCACCTGCAAGCGGTGCTGACCGGCGACGGTCTCGGCCGTGCGCGGAAGGTGGCGGCGCGAATCGAGCGAGAGCGATGACGCTCCGAAGGGCAGGAAAGGCGTCGGCAGATCGTGCATTGGCATTCCTCGGCGGAAAGGTGACTAACTTTCCGCCAATGTAGGGATGCCGGGTGACGCTCGCATGGCGTGGCAGTGACGTTTCGATGAAACGACATATGCCTCGACGCCCCGCGAATTAGACGCTCAAAGCAAGTCCGGACACATCACCGCGCGCACCACGACTTGCCCGTCGCCGCCGCGCGAGCGGCCCTGAAACCACCACACGCCGCTTTTCTTGATGGACCAATCCGCTTCGTGTCCGGTCAGAAGGCGTGCGGCCACGCGCCCGAGCGTCGGTTGATGCCCGATCACGACGACCGTTTCGCTCACGCCATCGGGCCAGCCGGCGGCGTCGAGCACGTGCTGCGCGGTCTTGCCGGGCGCGAGATCGTCCACCACGCGATAGCGGTCGCCGAACGCTTCGGCGGTCTGGATCGTGCGCGTGGCGGGACTCGCGAGGAACAGGGCGTCGTCGTCGATGCGCGCCCTCAGCCACTTCGCGATGCCTTGCGCCTGCTTGCGTCCCCGCGAGGTGAGCTGACGCGCCAGGTCGCTCGACGCCTGGTCTTCGGCTTCGGCGTGACGCCAGAGAATGAGGTTCATCGATCGTCTCCAGAATGAATGGCTTTTGCCAATGGCTTAGAACGTTGCGTGCCCGCTCGTCGCGTCGCCGCGCCGACGCATTTGCGGATATGGGGCATCGACGCTACAATACGCGGCTCGTCGGAGCGTAGCGCAGCCTGGTAGCGCATCTGATTTGGGATCAGAGGGTCGAAGGTTCGAATCCTTTCGCTCCGACCACGATACAACGAAGGGGTTACAAGTCTCGGCTTGTAACCCCTTCGTCTTTTCCAGGAAACCTCATGCCGCGTATCGCTTTGTGGTTCGCATGCTCCGCCGTCTTCGCGCTCGCGCTGTCCGCGTGCGCCGATTCCTCCAGCCAGAAGCATCCTCCGCAAGATCCGCCCGACTATCACGGCGTGCCGACCGACACGCGTCCGCCGTCGATGTTGATCGCGCCGGCGCAGCCGCAGCCGAAGTAAGAAGGACCGCGAATCGGTCATAACGACTGAGCGACCGGCTCTAACGCGGATCGAAGCGAAATTCTTGCAGCACGGTTATGATGGGGCAACTCGTCGCAACTGGGTTTCGCCATGGATCTGTTGTGGGTTTTCGCTGCCGTCGCGCCTGTCGCGCTCGCTGGGCTTTTCGGGTTCGCCGCCCACATCGACCCGGCGTCAGGCCGCTGGCGCACGCGAAGGAGTACGCGAAAAGACACGCCTTCGGACGCGTGAGTGCGCAAGCCTTACTGCTTGCAGCGGATCACCATCGAACGATTCTTGATGTTCGCGCCGAAGATGCCCGCCACCGAACCGCCGGAAGTCGCGCCGTTGTCGGCGTCCTTCGAAATCACGTCGTAGCCGTACGCGCCGCACACTTCGCCCGCTTGTTTGTAGCACGCCGCCCAGCTCGTGCTCGCGTCGCTGCCGCTGCAATTGATGGCAAAACCCGTGTCGCCCGAGGGCAGGTACGTCATCGTGGCGGTGTGCGCGCAGCCGGCCAGCGCGCCGCTCAAGGCCGCCGCCGCGAACAGCGCGCCCGCGGTCATCGTGTTTGCGAATCTCATTCTCTTCCTCGTAACGGCCGCGCGCCTCTTAGCGCGGCGGCAAATAGCGCGACGGGTCCGTCGAGCGGCCCATGTAGCGCACCTCGAAGTGCAGCATCGTGCGATCGCTGTCCGTGTCGCCCATTTCGGCGATCCGCTGTCCCTGCTGCACCGTCTGGCCTTCCTTCACCAGCAGCGTGCGATTGTGGGCGTAGGCGGTCAGATAGTCGTCGTTATGCTTGACGATCAGCATGTTGCCGTAGCCGCGCAGGCCGTTGCCGGCATAGACGACGCTGCCGGTCGCCGCCGCCACGACCGGCGTGCCTGCCGAGTTCGCGATGTCGATGCCTTTCGAATTCTTGCCGTCGAAGCCGCGAATAACGGTGCCTTGCGCGGGCCACACCAGTGAGACGCCCGGTCCGGGCTTCGCCGGTGCATCGGCCTTTGCTTCGCTTCTTGCGTCGCTCTTTGCGGTCGTGGCGGCGCCCGCCGATGGCGCGCCGGACGCGCTTGCGCTGCCCGCAGGCGGCTCGACGCGCAGCACCTGGCCGACTTCGATGGCGTCCGGATTCGTGAGCGCGTTCCAGCGCGCGATGTTCCTGGTCGACGTGCGGTTCTCCCGCGCGATCTTCGAGAGCGTGTCGCCGCGCTGCACCCGATAGTATCCCGGCGCGACCGGGGCCGATCCGCACGCGGCGAGCGCGGCGACCAAGGATGCCACGACCGATGCTCGGACGACCTGTCCAATTCTTTTCTGCAAAACCTGACCTCGTAGAGCGCCGCCGCGCGTCGGGCGGCGGCGGATAGGAAGGCAGGATTTTACCGTCCCGCATTTGCGCGCACAGAAAGGCGCGTGCGTGCCGGCGCGCGCGGGCTTTAGGGCGCTGACGTGACCACGAGCCGAAGCGACGCCGTCTCGGTCTTGCCCGGCGCGAGCCAGCGCAGGCCGCGGCCGTTGTGGATGGCGTCGGGCAGGCCGATCCACGGCTCGACGCAATAGAAGTCCGACGTATCCGATTCGGTCCACGTCGTGACGGCGTACCACGGCACCGAATCCGGCTGTTGCAGCTCGAAGCTCACGGTGCGGTTCGGCAAGACGAGCCGCACGGGTTCATCGGAAGGCCCGGTCAGGCAGTGAAAGCAATCGACGATACTCGCATCCGCCAGCGAATAGCGCGGCGCGCCGGTTTCGGCATCGGTAATCGAACCGTCCGGCAACTGACGCCGCCGCTCCGTGCGCGGCAGCTCGACGCTGCTTTGCGCGCGCTGATCGTGCGGCAGATGAAAGTAGAAGTGGTGCCCCGCGTAGTAAGGCAGCGCGACTTCGCCCGGATTCGATGTCGTGAGTTCGACCTCCAGCGTCACGGCATCGATGAGACGGTAGGCCGCCTCGAAGCGGAATGCGAACGGGTAGCCCTCGCGCGTGGCATCGCTGTCGACCAGCGTCATCCGCACGCCGTGGCCGTCGGCATCGCGCGTGGAGGAGAAGGGCAGATTGCGCGCGAAGCCGTGCGTCGGCAGCGCATGCACGGCGCCGTCGGGATCGCGCCACTTGCCGATCTCGCCATCGACGAAATGCCGCCCGAGAAACGGGAACAGCAGCGGATTGCCGCCGCGGATCTTCGCGGCATTGGACCAGGCGGCTTCATCGAGCGAATCCGGCCAGTGGATGACCGACTCGCCGCCGACGCGCCAGGTCATGAGCCGGCCGCCCGCATGCGGCGCGAGCCGGATGACCGCGCCGTCGCGCTCGATTTCGATGACGTCTTTCTCGGATGACATGGTGGCAACGCACTCCGTTCAATGGCCGACTGGTTTAAGGATTCGTCGATTCTGCCTTGGATTGTTCTACGCATAAACCCTCTGCGGGAAACCGCGACTGCCCGGCGTCATCGCGATGTGTTGTTATATGTACCTAATGTGAGGAACCAGACGGACAGGAGTCGACATGGATCTGGCGATGGCAATGGGCGTCGCGATGTTTAGCCTCTTCGGCGGGAGCACGGCGCTCTTTCTTTATAAACTCAAAGGCTGAAACCCTAATAAACGGTCACGCGTTTCTTTCGGTTTTATTCGTCTCTGCTTACCGTTTTATTCTGATTCGCCGACGTTCTCCTGTCGGTGTCCATTTGTGTGCGCAAGCCGCTTGGCGCTGGGTTTTCCCCTAGGCATAATCGGTCCCGGCTTGCGCGCCGCACCATTTTTTCCCCATCTATCTTCGCTTCGCGTCATACGGCGCGGCGAGCGATTTCGCGGCGCGTCCTTCACTCCTCCACGACAAGGACCGACGCGTGACTCTCTGGTTTCTCGTATTTCTCAGCGTGCTTCAGGGCGTAACCGAACTCTTTCCGGTGAGCAGCCTCGGCCATACATTGCTGGTTCCCGGTCTTATCGGCATGCATATCGACAAGCACGCGCCGCAGTTGCTGCCGTTTCTCGTGGCGCTGCACCTCGGCACGGCGCTCGCGCTGCTCTGGTATTTCCGCAAGCGCTGGATTGCGCTGATCGGCGGCTGGTTCGCCTCCTTCGGCGGACGCCGCAACGATGACGCGCATATGATGTGGGCGCTCATCATCGGCACGATTCCGACGGGCATCGTCGGTCTGTTGCTGGAAAAGCGGCTGGAGGCGATTTTTCATGATCTGCGGATCGTCGCGGCGGCGCTGATCGTCAACGGCGTGTTGCTGTGGCTCGGCGATCGCCTGCAGAGAAGCCGCGCCGCGCGCGCGCCGGAGAAGCTCACGTTCAAGCAGGCGTTTCTCGTCGGCCTGGCGCAGATCGGCGCGCTGATTCCCGGCTTCTCGCGCAGCGGTCTGACGATGATCGCGGGCGTCAGCGCGGGTCTCACGGCCGAAGCGGCGGCGGAATTCTCTTTCCTGCTCGGCACGCCGATCATCTTCGCGGCGGGCGTGCTCGAGTTGCCGAAGCTCTTTCACGCGCCGGGCCAACTGTTCGACGCCATCCTCGGCGGCGTGCTGACGGGCATCGCCGCTTATCTGAGCGTGCGGTTCCTGATGCGCTATTTCGAAGGCCACGGCAAGCTCGCGTCGTTCGGCGTGTATTGCGTGATCGCGGGCATCTTCTTCCTGGGCTGGTTCATGATGCACCCCCAGCCGGTTTGATGCGCGTGTCCGCGCGGCATGTCGGATGAGGTAAAATCCCGGGTCTCCCCGCTGCGCGACTTCTTCGTGCAGCCGTCACCCGCCCTTAGCTCAGTTGGATAGAGCAACGGCCTTCTAAGCCGTAGGTCACACGTTCGAATCGTGTAGGGCGGGCCAGAGGAATATCGAAGGGCCACGCTTAGCGTGGCCCTTTGTCGTTTAGGTTCGCCGGTTTCGTGTCTGCTTCGTTTAATTAGACATCCTATTGAACGGATAAAGCTCAGATCATTCGCTCATCAAACTGGCCCGCTTCCTGCCCGTAGTCCGCACGCGCGGCGCCTCACGACAAACGCCTTCGAACGTCCGGAGCGCCGCTCGCTTGCGGTGCGCGCCTGCATCATCGCGGCGCGCGATGCACCGAATGAATCCGCGAAAGAGGGCGCATGAACAAACGAGCCTACGAATCGAGTACGGCGCAATGCGCGCTGTGGAACCGCAGGCAACTGCGCGTCGAACGCGATGCGCGGCGCGTGCTCGTCGCATCGACGGAGCGCGCGCTCGGCGAGTCGCTCGTCAAGCTGTTCGATCTCAAAGGCTTTCCCGCGCGATTCGTCGCCGACGTGTCTTCGCTCAGGCAAGGCGTCAGCGAATGGCATCCGCACGTGCTGTTCATCGATACGCGCATCGGCGGATGCGCGCACTACGCGCTCGTCCGCGAACTGCGGACCCATCCGGACGATGCGACGCGTCTCGTCGTCGCCATGAGCGGCTTTCTGCCTGAAGAGCCGCTCGCCGCGCTGAAAGAAGCGGGCTACGACGGTCATTGTCGCCGCCCGTGTCCGGTGTGGCAGATGACCGATATCCTCGACGAGTACTTCGCCTGTCACCTCGTGCGCTAACGGACATCCTTGTGTAACGAAGCGCGAGCTCGAAAGCGAGCCGAGATCGGTCAGAAAACCGACTGCCGCCCATGCTATTCTCGCTGCACGCCGGCTGGCGAGCGACAAGGTCGACGCGCCGGCGCCGCACGACTTCGCAACGAGGAGAATCTTCATGCCGATCCATCATCGAGCGCCCGCTCGCGCCTGCATCCGCACGACCGTGGCCGTCGCGTTCGCCGTCGCGTTCGCCGTCGCGAGCGCAGGCGCTTTCGCGGCCAACCTGGGCTTTCTGAATAACACGCCGATCACGTACATGAAGCAGCGCGATCTACAGGCGCTCAACAAGGCCGCGCAAACCGCGCTCGATACCGAGAAGGACGGCGAATCGCTCGACTGGAGCAACGCAGGCACCGGCAATACCGTGCCGATCGACGGCACCGTGACGCCGCAGAATACGTTCGATTCCGACGGGCTCAAGTGCCGCAAGATCACGCTGGTCGCCAACGCGAAAGGGCAGACGCAGACGTGGGCCCCGACCGCCTGCAAACAAGCCGACGGCAAATGGAAGCTGAAAAAACAATGAGCATGAGCGGAGCGAACGCGCGATGACCGGCCGCACCGTATCGTGCGGCGTCGTCATTCTGAACGCACAGGGCGACGTCCTGCTGTGCCATGCGACCGAAACCGCGCATTGGGACGTGCCCAAGGGTCAGGCCGATCCGGACGAGAACCCGCGCGATGCGGCGTTGCGCGAGCTCGTCGAAGAGACGGGCATCGTGCTGTCGGCCGAGCGCCTGGCGCATCTGAAAGATCTGGGCCGCTTCGTCTATCGACGCGACAAGGACCTGCACCTTTTCGCGGTGCGCGTCGCGGACGACGAAGTGGACCTGGCCAAGTGCGTGTGCGAGTCGTACTTCCCGCGCTATAGCGACGGCACCATGATTCCGGAGATGGACGCCTACCGCTGGGTCAGTCCCGCGGAAGTCGACCGCTTTGCGAGCCGCAGTCTCGCGCGGCTCTTTCAGACGACGCTTTCCCTCGCGGAACTGCACGAAACGCTCGACTGAACCCTACTCGCGCCTCAGTCGACCCGGTGATCGTTGGGATGCGCGAAGAGCGCCTTCATCTCCGGCGACATCGGGAATCGCAGATTGATGCCGTCGGGCGGAATCGGCTGCATGAACCACGCTTCGTAGAGCTTCGCGGCTTCGCCGCTGCGCTGCATGTTCGCAATCACGTCGTCGACCATGCGCTTGAACACCGGATCGCCCCTGCGCATCATGCAGCCGTACGTCTCGGTCGCGAGCGATTCGCCGGTCACCATATAGTCGCTGCGCGCCGTGCCTTGCTCGGCGATCTGCCCGTAGAGCAGCGGATCGTCCATCACGAACGCAACCGCGCGATCGTTCTTCAGTGCTCCGAACGCTTCCGCGTGATCGCGCGCGCTGATGATGCGCATGTTCAGCTTGCGCTCCAGCGTCATCTGCCGAAGGATGCGCTCATCCGACGTGCCCGCCGTCGTGGCGACGGTCTTGCCCGCGAGGTCCGCGTAGTCGCGAATGCCCGACTTGCGCTTCACCGCCATGCGGATGCCGTACTGAAAGATGCTGTTGGAAAACGCGACGAGCGGATCGCGCTCGGCGATATGCGCCGTCGAGCCGCATTCCAGATCGATCTGGTTGTTGACCACGTAGGAGATGCGGTTCGCGGACGTGACCACCACGTTCTTGATCGCGAGGTTCGGCATGTTGAGCCGCCGCTTGACTTCGTCGACCACCTTCAGCGCGATGGCGTACGAATAGCCCGTCGGCTGCTGCCGCACCATGTACGAGAACGGCACCGACGACTCGCGCGCGCCCAGCACGATGGCGCCGTTCTCCGCGATCTTGCGCAGCGTCGCCGACGGCGGCATCTGATCGATCGCCGCCTGCGCGGAAGCCGCATGTGCGGCCGGGCAGGCGAGCGCAAGCGCCGCCGCCATCGCGCAGACCATGCGAACTGCCGGCGGTTGTGGCACTTTCATGCGGTCCTCGCCCGGAGCGTGCGCCTTCGGGCGATCACGCCGGCTTGCCCCAGCTGTCGCGCAGGCTGACGATCCGGTTGAACACCGGCTTGCCCGGCTGCGAATCGACGCGGTCCGCGACGAAGTAGCCGTGCCGCTCGAACTGAAAGCGGTCTTCGGGCATGGCTTCGCGGGCGCTCGGCTCCAGATACGCGTTGACGACGCGCTTCGAGTCCGGATTCAGCGCGTCGAGAAACTCCGCGCCGCCCGCGCCCGGTTGCGGCTCCTTGAACAGCCGGTCGTAGATGCGCACTTCGGCGGGGTAGGCGGTGGCCGCGCTGACCCAATGGATCGTGCCCTTGACCTTGTACGCGTTCGCGCCTTCCGTGCCGGACTTGCTGTCCGGGAAGTAGTTGCAATGCACGGCGGTCACGTTGCCGTTCTCGTCCTTGTCCGCGCCCGTGCATTCCACGACGAAGCCGTACTTCAGTCGCACCTTGTTGCCCGGGAACAGCCGGAAGTAGCCCTTCGGCGGCGTTTCCTGGAAGTCCTCGCGCTCGATCCACAGTTCGCGCGAAAACGGAAACGTGCGCGCGCCACGGTCCGGATGATGCGGATGCACCGGCGCGCTGCACTCGTCGGTCTGGCCTTCCGGATAGTTGTCGATGACGAGCTTCAGCGGATCCAGCACGGCGATCGCGCGCGGCGCTTTCTCGTCGAGATCGTCGCGCAGCGCGCCTTCGAGCACGCTCATGTCGATCCACGAATCCACCTTCGTCACGCCGACGCGCTCCACCATCAAGCGGATGCTTTCGGGCGTGAAGCCGCGACGCCGTACGCCGACGATGGTCGGCATGCGCGGATCGTCCCAGCCATCGACGTGATGCTCCTGCACGAGTTGCAAGAGCTTGCGCTTGCTCGTGATCGCATACGTGAGGTTCAGGCGCGAGAACTCGATTTGCTGCGGCAGCGGACGCTTGAAGACGCCGTCGTTCGCGAGCTGCGCGAGAAACCAGTCGTACAGCGGACGATGATCCTCGAATTCGAGCGTACACAGCGAATGCGTGATGTTCTCGAGCGCATCCGACACGCAATGCGCATAGTCGTACATCGGGTAGATGCACCAAGTGTCGCCGGTACGGTAGTGATGCGCGAAACGAATGCGGTAGATGACCGGATCGCGCATGTTGAAGTTGGGCGAAGCCATGTCGATCTTCGCGCGCAGCACGTGCTCGCCTTCCTTGAACTCGCCCGCCTTCATGCGGCGGAAGAGGTCGAGGTTCTCTTCGGGCGTGCGGTCGCGATACGGCGAGTTGATGCCCGCTTCGGTGGCCGAGCCGCGCGTCGCGCGCATTTCCTCGGCGCTCTGGCTGTCGACGTACGCCTGACCCTTCGCGATCAGCATTTCCGCGAACTCGTACAGCTTGTCGTAGTAGTCGCTCGCGAAGTACTTGTGCTCGCGGCCGTCCTTGTTCCAGTCGTAGCCGAGCCACTTCACGGCGTCGATGATGGAGTCCACGTACTCGACGCTTTCCTTCTCGGGATTGGTGTCGTCGAAACGCAGATGGCACACGCCGCCGTAATCCGCGGCCAGCCCGAAGTTCACGCAGATGCTCTTCGCATGGCCGATGTGCAGGTAGCCGTTCGGCTCGGGCGGAAAGCGCGTCTCGACCCGCTGCGCCCATTTGCCGGAGCGGTTGTCGTCTTCAATGATGTTGCGGATGAAATTGGATGGCGCCGGGGCGTCGTTGCGATCGGTGTTCATGCGAAAAAGAGTGCCAACGGATGCGCTCGCGTGTGATCGGTTCGGCAACCGTTCCGCGCGGCTCGGAACGGGTTCGAATCATGACTGGATATCGGGTCGATTCTACCTTACGCAACCGGCGCGGGCAGGCGGGTTGCGCCTCGTCGCCGGCGGGTGGCGCGCGAGCCGTTTCGTAACGACCGTAACGGGACGTAAATCGCCTTGTGAGCCGCATCGGGCGGATTTTATGATCGGCTCGCCACGTCGGGTTTCGCCCCGGCGAAGCAGTACACAACAAGACATCACAACGACAACACAAGCAGAAGAAGGAACCCAGCCATGAAGAAGATCGCTATCACGACCATCAAGCTCGCCGCGGCAGCCGCCCTCGTTTCGAGCCTCGCCGCGTGCTCGGGTATGTCGCGCCAGCAGGCGCACGCCGGCGTCGGCGCCGCTGCCGGCGGCGCGCTCGGCTATCTCGTGACGGGCGGGCCGCTCGGCACCGTCGCGGGCGCGGCGGCGGGCGGGCTGATCGGCGCGGGCGTGCGCTGATCTCGGCTCAAATCGCCTTCGACGCCCGTAGTCGCGCGATTTTCTCGTCGTCGTAACCCAGCACGTCGGCGAGCACGCTCGCCGTATGTTCGCCGAGCATCGGCGGATGCGTGCGCGCTTCGGGCGGAGTCGCGCTCATCTTGATCGGGCTCGCGACGAGCTTTACCGCGCCGCCTTCCGGATGCCGCAAGTCGATCTGCATCCGCCGCGCGATCACCTGCGGGTCGTCGAACACTTCCGCGAGATCGTTGATCGGCCCGCACGGCACGCCCGCCGCTTCCAGCGCCGCAAGCCATGCGTGCTTGCCGCGCGCGCGCACCATGTCCGCGAGAATCGGCACGAGCAGGTCGCGATTGCGCACGCGCGAGGGGTTCGTCGCGAAGCGCGGATCGTCGGCCAGTTCCGCGCGTCCGCCCGCTTCGACGAACTTGCGGAACTGGCCGTCGTTGCCCACCGCGACGATGATCCAGCCATCGCTCGTCTGGAAGGTCTGATACGGCACGATGTTGGGATGCGCGTTGCCCCAGCGCACCGGCGGCTTGCCGCTCGCGAGGAAGTTCGTGTTCATGTTGGCGAGCATCGCCACCTGCACGTCGAGCAGCGCCATGTCGATGTACTGGCCTTCGCCCGTTCTGTCGCGATGACTCAGCGCCGCCAGGACGCCGACCGTCGCGTACATGCCGGTCATCAGGTCCGCGATGGCAACGCCGGCCTTCTGCGGGCCGCCGCCCGGCTGGCCGTCGCGCTCGCCGGTAATGCTCATGAACCCGCCGATGCCCTGAATGATGAAGTCGTAGCCCGCGCGCTGCGCATACGGACCCGTCTGCCCGAAGCCCGTTACCGAGCAATAGACGATGTCCGGCTTGACCTGCGCAAGCGATTCATAGTCGAGCCCGTACTTCTTCAACTGGCCGACCTTGTAGTTCTCCAGCACCACGTCGCTTTGCGCGGCGAGTTCGCGCACGATGCGCTGGCCTTCTTCGGTGGCGATATCCACCGTCACCGAGCGCTTGTTGCGGTTCGCCGCGAGATAGTAGGCGGCTTCGCGCGTGTCCTCGCCGTCGGGCGTCTTCAGATACGGCGGGCCCCAGTGGCGCGTGTCGTCGCCGGTTCCGGGCCGCTCGATCTTGATGACGTCCGCGCCGAGATCGGCCAGGGTCTGCGCGCACCACGGTCCCGCCAGCACGCGGGTGAGATCCAGTACGCGGATATGGCTCAGTGCTCCCATTCGATATATCGCTCGCTTGAATGTGGTTCGGTGAATCGGCTGCTGTTCACGCGACTGTCGCACGAAACCGCGCAGACGCGAAAGCAGGGCGGACGCGAACTGCGCGTAACGACTTTCGAGGACTCGCTCCAAGGCCGTTATCGGGCGGGGCCGCGCGGCGAATCCCGTATAATCGAACATTACGTCTGCCTGGCCGAAAGTCCTTGTCGCAAGGCCGTGCCGGGCAATACCAAAAACCGCATCAGAGAACGCAGACCGCGCCCCGTACGCCATGAAAGCCGCCGAAATACGCGAGAAATTCCTGAAGTTCTTCGAATCGAAGGGCCACACGATCGTCCGCTCGTCGAGCCTCGTGCCCGGCAACGACCCGACGCTGCTTTTCACGAACTCGGGCATGGTCCAGTTCAAGGACGTGTTCCTCGGCGCCGAATCGCGCCCGTACACGCGTGCGACCACCGCGCAGCGCAGCGTGCGCGCGGGCGGCAAGCATAACGATCTGGAGAACGTCGGCTACACCGCGCGGCATCACACGTTCTTCGAGATGCTCGGCAACTTTTCGTTCGGCGATTATTTCAAGCGCGACGCCATCCACTATTGCTGGGAGCTGTTGACGAAGGTCTACATGCTGCCGCCGGAAAAGCTCACCGTCACCGTCTATCAGGAAGACGACGAAGCCTACGATATCTGGGCGAAGGAAATCGGCGTGCCGACCGAGCGCATCATCCGCATCGGCGACAACAAGGGCGCGCGCTACGCATCGGACAACTTCTGGCAGATGGCCGATACCGGCCCGTGCGGTCCGTGCTCCGAAGTGTTCTATGACCACGGCCCGGAAATCTGGGGCGGCCCGCCGGGGTCGCCGGAGGAAGACGGCGACCGCTTCATCGAGATCTGGAATCTCGTGTTCATGCAGTTCAACCGCGACGCGCAGGGCAACATGACGCCGCTGCCGAAGCAGTGCGTTGATACTGGCATGGGTCTCGAACGTCTTGCGGCCGTGCTCCAGCACGTGCATAGCAACTACGAAATCGACCTGTTCCAGACGCTCATCAAGGCCGCCGGCCGCGAAACGAACACGGCCGATCTTGAGAACAACTCGCTGAAGGTGATCGCGGACCACATTCGCGCGTGCTCGTTTTTGATCGTCGACGGCGTGATTCCCGGCAACGAAGGCCGCGGCTACGTGCTGCGCCGTATCGTGCGCCGCGCGATCCGTCACGGCTACAAGCTCGGCAAGAAGAGCGCGTTCTTCCATAAGCTCGTGGCCGATCTCGTCGCGGAAATGGGCGCGGCCTATCCGGAACTGAAAGACGCGCAGCAGCGCGTGACCGACGTGCTGCGTCAGGAAGAAGAACGCTTCTTCGAGACGATCGAGCACGGCATGTCGATTCTCGAAGGCGAACTCGCGGAGCTGGAAAAGAAGGGCGTCAAGCAACTGGACGGCGAACTCGCGTTCAAGCTGCACGACACCTACGGTTTCCCGCTGGACCTGACGGCGGACGTGTGCCGCGAGCGCGGCGTGACGGTCGACGAACCCGCGTTCGACGACGCCATGGCCCGCCAGCGCGATCAGGCGCGCGCGGCCGGCAAGTTCAAGCTCGCGCAGGGCCTCGAATACTCGGGCGCGAAGACCACGTTCCACGGCTACGAGAAAGAGATTTTCGACGACGCGAAGATCGTCGCGCTGTATGTGGAAGGCGCGTCGGTTCAGGAGGCGCAAGCGGGACAACAGGCGGTCGTCGTGCTCGACCACACGCCGTTCTACGCGGAATCGGGCGGTCAGGTCGGCGATCAGGGCGTGCTCGTGAACGCGTCGACGCGCTTCGAAGTGGCCGACACGCTGAAAGTGCAGGCCGATGTCGTCGGTCATCACGGCACGGTCGCGCAGGGCACGCTCAAGGTCGGCGACGTGGTGAAGGCGCAGATCGACGCCGTGCGCCGCGCCCGCACCGCGCGCAACCACTCGGCCACGCACCTGATGCACAAGGCGCTGCGTGAAGTGCTCGGCGGCCATGTGCAGCAGAAAGGCTCGCTCGTCGATGCCGACAAGACGCGCTTCGACTTCGCGCATAACGCGCCGATGACGGACGAGCAGATCCGCCGCGTCGAAGAGATCGTCAACGCGGAGATTCTGGCGAACGCGCCGGGCGTCGTGCGCGTCATGCCTTACGACGAAGCGGTGAAGGGCGGCGCAATGGCGCTCTTCGGCGAGAAATACGGCGACACGGTGCGCGTGCTCGATCTCGGCTTCTCGCGCGAACTCTGCGGCGGCACGCACGTGCAGCGCACGGGCGACATCGGCTTCTTCAAGATCGTGATGGAAGGCGGCGTGGCGGCGGGCATTCGCCGCGTCGAGGCCATTACCGGCGACAACGCGGTGCGCTACGTGCAGGAACTGGAGGCGCGCATCAACGCGGCGGCGAGCGTGCTGAAGGCGCAGCCCTCGGAACTGACGCAGCGCATCGGACAGGTTCAGGAGCACGTGAAGTCGCTCGAAAAGGAACTGGCCGCGCTCAAGTCGAAGCTCGCGTCGAGCCAGGGCGATGAACTCGTCTCGCAAGCGGTGGACGTCTCCGGCGTTCATGTGCTCGCCGCCGAACTCGAAGGCGCGGACGTGAAGACGCTGCGCGAAACCGTCGACAAGCTGAAGGACAAGCTGAAGAGCGCGGCCATCGTGCTCGCATCGGTCGATGGCGGCAAGGTGAGCCTGATCGCGGGCGTGACGCCGGATGCATCGAAGAAGGTGAAGGCGGGCGAGCTCGTCAACTTCGTCGCGCAGCAAGTGGGCGGCAAGGGCGGCGGTCGTCCCGACATGGCGCAGGCGGGCGGCACGGAGCCTGCCAAGCTGCCGGCCGCGCTCGCAGGCGTGACAGGCTGGGTGCAGCAACAGCTCTAACGCAGCGCATCTGGCGTTAGGCAGTTCGAAGCGGCCCGATTCGGCGAAAGTCGATCGGGCCGTTCTTATTGTTGATTACAAGCTGTCAGGCATACGGCGTGCAACCTCGGTTTATCCAACCACAAAGGGAGATGAACCATGAATCGCACATTCGCATCCGTTTTGTTCGCCACCGCGATGATCGCTTCGACGGGAGCGGCGCAAGCGAAGGGCTGCATGGAAGGCGCGGCTGTCGGCGGCGTCGCGGGGCACGTGGCGGGCAAGCATGGCACGGCGGGCGCCGTCGGCGGCTGCGCGATCGGCCATCATGAAGCCAACAAGAAAGACAAGAAGGCTCAACAGGCAGCGGCAGCAAGCGCGCCGAGCGGCAAGTAAGCCGTAGCACGCGGGCGGCTGGCGGCCCACTTGCCGCTCGCTTGCCGCTCGCGTTCGCCGGTCGCGCGCAGAGCGGCATCGCTTGACCGCGCCCGCGCGACCGAACCGCTAAAATGGCCGGCATTGCGCACGGACGCATCACGCATACCGTTCGCGCGCAGCCCCGAGCCATGACAGCGATTCCCATGACAGCGCCCACGCCACTCACCCAGCATTTCGCCTCCGACAACTACGCCGGCATCTGCCCCGAGGCGCTCGCCGCCCTCGTCGAGGCCAACACCAGCGGCCACGAGCCTGCGTATGGCGACGATTCGTGGACCGCGCGCGTCTGCGACCGCATCCGCGAACTGTTCCAGACCGATTGCGAGGTCTTCTTCGTCTTCAACGGCACGGCGGCCAATTCGCTCGCGTTGGCTTCGCTGTGCCAGTCGTATCACTCGGTCATTTGCCACGAACTCGCGCATATCGAAACCGACGAATGCGGCGGTCCGGAGTTCTTCTCCGGCGGCTCGAAGCTGCTCACCGCGAAGGGCGAGAACGGCAAGCTCACGCCCGATGCCATCGAGGAACTCGTCACGAAGCGCGCCGACATCCACTATCCGAAGCCGAAGGTGGTCGCGCTCACGCAGGCGACGGAAGTGGGCACGGTCTATACCGTCGAGGAAGTGCGCGCGATCGCCGCAATCGCGAAGCGCCGGCATCTGAAGGTGCATATGGACGGCGCGCGTTTCGCGAATGCGGTCGCGACGCTGAACGTGCATCCGTCCGAGATCACGTGGCGCGCGGGCGTCGACGTGCTGTGCTTCGGCGGCACCAAGAACGGCCTGCCGGTCGGCGAGGCGGTCGTGTTCTTCGACAAGGCGCTCGCCACGGATTTCGCGTATCGCCTGAAGCAGGCGGGGCAGCTCGCATCGAAGATGCGCTTCATCTCGGCGCCGTGGCTCGGCCTGCTCGATGGCGACGTGTGGCTGCGCAACGCCCGTCACTCGAACGCAATGGCGCAACTCATGGCCGCACGCCTCGCGGACATTCCCGGCGTGAACGTCCTCTTCAAGCCCGAGGCCAACGCGGTGTTCGCGGAACTGCCCGCGCATGTGTCGGCGGCGCTGCGGGCGAAGGGCTGGCGCTTCTATCAGTTCATCGGCTCGGGCGGTTGCCGGCTGATGTGCGCGTGGGACACGAAGCCCGAAACCGTCGAGCGCTTCGCGGACGAAGTGCGCGCGCTGTGCGCCGCGCCCTGAATTCTGATTTGCGTTCGCGCGCGGCTGACCCGGATTGACACGTTCGCCGCGCGGCTCCTAACATGGCCGCAACCTAATTCCACCCCACCGAGCGCCATGGCTTTCATCTTCTATCTGACGCATATCCATCTCGGCTACGACTCGCTCGACATGCTGCAAAGCGAATGCGCGCGCATCGGCATGAAGCGGCCGCTCGTCATCACGGACAAGGGTGTCGCGGCGGCGGGGCTGTCCGCGCGCGTGATCGAAAGCGCGAAGCTCGGCGCGCCGCCCGTATTCGACGACACGCCGTCCAACCCGACCGAAGCGATGGTCATGGAAGCTGCCGCGCAGTACAAGCGCGAAGGCTGCGACGGGTTGATCGCGGTCGGCGGCGGTTCGGCCATCGATCTGGCGAAGGGCGTCGCGATTGCCGCCACGCATGACGAGCCGCTCACGCACTATGCGACGATCGAAGGCGGCAGCGGCAAGATCACCGAGCGCGCCGCGCCGCTCATCGCGGTGCCGACCACGTCCGGCACCGGCAGCGAAGTGGCGCGCGGCGCGATCATCATCCTGAACGACGGGCGCAAGCTCGGCTTTCATTCGTGGCACCTGCTGCCGAAATCCGCCATCTGCGATCCTTCGCTCACGCTCGGCCTGCCGCCCGGCCTCACCGCCGCGACCGGCATGGACGCGATCGCGCATTGCATCGAAACGTTCCTGGCGCCGGCGTTCAATCCGCCCGCGGACGGCATCGCGCTCGACGGGCTCGAACGCGCGTGGGCGAACATCGAGCGGGCCACGCGCGACGGTCAGGACCGTGACGCGCGCCTCAACATGATGTCGGCGTCGATGCAAGGCGCGATGGCGTTTCAAAAGGGACTCGGCTGCGTACATTCGCTGTCGCATCCGCTGGGCGGCCTCGCGGTGAACGGGCGCACGTCGCTGCATCACGGCACGCTCAACGCGGTCGTTCTGCCCGCCGTGCTGCGCTTCAACGAAAGCGCGCCGACAGTCGTCGCCGAACGCCGTCTCGCGCGCATGCGCCGCGTGATGAACCTCGCGGATAACGCGGATGTCGCGCAGGCGCTTCACGACATGACCGAACGCCTCGGCTTGCCGACGCGTCTGTCGCAAATGGGCGTGGACGAAAGCATGTTCGACAAGGTGGTCAAAGGCGCGCTCGCGGACCATTGCCACAAGACGAACCCGCGCGAGGCGAGCGCCGACGACTATCGCCGCATGCTGATGGAATCGCTCTGAACCATGACCAAGCCGGTTCGAACCACGCGAGCGGATTACCCGCACTTTCTCGCGATCAGCACGCGCTGGTCCGATAACGACGTGTATGGGCACGTCAATAACGTGGTCTATTACAGCTACTTCGATACGGTGGTGAACGAGTATCTACTGCGCCAGCGCGTGCTCGATTTCACCGGAGGCGAGACTATCGGGCTCGTGGTCGAGACGCACTGCAACTACTTCGCGTCGGTGGCGTTTCCCGAGCGCATCGACGCGGGCTTGCGCGTGGAGCGGCTCGGCACGTCGAGCGTGCGTTATGAAGTCGGCATCTTCGCGGAAGGCTCCGACGAGGCGGCCGCGCAGGGGCATTTCGTGCATGTGTACGTGGATCGCGTGACGCGCAGGCCAGTGCCGTTGCCCGCACCGCTCGTCGATGCGTTGAAGCCGTTGGTCAACGCCTGAACGCCTGAGGGTTTCGTGTCGCTTCAGTGGTTCACCGTCAGCCTGGTCAACGGCGTGAGTGTCGGGCTGCTGCTTTTCATGCTGTCGGCCGGTCTCACGCTGATCTTCTCGATGCTCGGCGTCCTCAACTTCGCGCACGCGAGCTTCTACATGCTGGGCGCGTATGTCGGTCAGGCGCTCGCGGTTCACGCCGGATTCTGGGTCGCGCTCGTTCTCGCGCCGCTCGCGGTCGGCGCGCTCGGCGCGCTGTTCGAGCGATATCTTCTGCGACGCGTGCATTCGCGCGGCGCGCTCGCGGAACTGCTGCTGACATTCGGCGCGGCCATGGTGATCGGCGAGGGCGTCAAGCTCGTCTGGGGCCTCGGTCCCTTGCCCGCAAACATTCCGCGCGCGCTCGACGGCCCGCTCTTCACGCTGTACGGCGCGGCCTTCCCGCGCTATCGCGTTTTCATGATGACGCTTTCCATCGCGATGCTCGGCGCGCTCGCCATCGTGCTTCGCACGTCCCGCACGGGCCTCGTCGTGCGCGCGGCGCTGACGCATCCGGCAACCGTCGAGACGCTCGGCCACGACGTGCCGCGCGTCTTCACGACGGTCTTCGCGGTCGGCACCGCGCTGGCCGCGCTGGCGGGCGTGATCGGCGCGCCGCTCGCCGTCATCGAGCCCGCAATGGCCGATGCGCTCGGGCCTATCGTCTTCGTCGTCGTGGTGATCGGCGGCATCGGCTCGCTGTCGGGCGCGCTCATCGCGTCGTTGTTGATCGGCTGCGCGCAGACCTTCGCTGTCGGCTCGACGGCGTCGGCGGGCAGCATCGCGGCATCGTTCGGTATCGCATTGCCCGATGCGTGGAGTGCGCTCACCCTCGCGCAGCTTGCGCCGGTCCTGCCGTATCTGCTGCTCGTGGCGATGCTCGCCGCGCGCCCGCACGGATTCATGGGCGAGCGCACGCGCGATGCATAGGTTAGTCGCGTTCGTTCTGCTGATGGCCGCGCTCGCGCTGCCGCCGGTTGTCTTCCATCAATCGTGGCTGCTCGCGTATCTCGCGCAGACGGCGACGTTGATCGTCTTCGCGCTCTCGTACAACCTGCTGCTCGGCGAAACCGGCTTGCTGTCGTTCGGGCACGCGGTGTATGCGGGCCTCGGCGCGTTCGCCGCCGCGCATGTGTTCAACGGCTTGCGCGTGCCCTTGCCGCTGCTGCCGCTCATCGGCGGATGCGCCGCCGCGCTGGCCGCCGTGCCCATCGGCGCGCTCTCGACGCAGCGCGCGGGCACCGCGTTCGCGATGATCACGCTCGGCATCGGCGAGCTCGTGGCGGCGAGTGTGTGGCTCGTTCCCGGCTGGTTCGGCGGCGAGGGCGGCGTGAGCATCGACCGCGCGAGCGGACCGCCGTTCTTCGCGTGGACGTTCGGTCCGCTGTGGCAGGCGTATGCGCTGATCGCGTGCTGGTGCATCGTCTCGACACTCGCGATGTTCGCGTTCACGCGCACGCCGATGTGCCGGCTCGCCAACGCCGTGCGCGACAACCCGGCGCGCGCCGCGGCCATCGGCTTCGCGCCGCGCCGCGTGCGCTTCACGATGCTTTTGGTGTCGGCGTTCTTTGCGGGCGTCGCGGGCGTGCTGTCGCTCGTCAGTGTCGAGCTCGTGTCGGCCGAAAGCGTCGGGCTCGCGCGCTCGACGGGCGTGCTCGTGGCAACGGTGATCGGCGGCACGGCGTCGTTCTTCGGTCCCGTGATCGGCGCGGTGCTGCTGACGTTCTTTAGCGTAGGCGTCGCGAGCGTGTCCGCCGCCTGGCCGATGTACCTCGGGCTTTTCTTCGTGTGGGCGGTCGTCGCGTTGCCGGAAGGCGTCGCGGGCATCTCGGCGCGTGACAGACGCGCGCTCGCCTTGCGCGTGCTTGGCGCGATTGCCTGGGGCGTTGCAGTGGTCGTCGCCGTCGAGACGCTCTATGCGCGCCACGCCGATGCCGCCACGCTGCCACGCGGCGCGTCATGGATCGCGGTGCCGTGTGCGTTGCTTGGGCTTTGGCTGGCCCGGATAAACGCACAAAGGAAGCACACGCGATGACCTCGGCACTGCACGTCGAAGGCATCGTCAAGCGATTCGGCGCGACCGAAGTTCTGCGCGGCGTCGATCTGCGCATCGAGAAAGGCGAGCGCCACGCGATCATCGGACCGAACGGCGCGGGGAAGTCGACGCTCTTCGATCTGATCTCGGGCCGCGCGAAGCCGGACGCGGGCCGCATCGTCGCGCGGGGCGTCGATATCACCGGCAAGCCGCCGCAGCGCGTGAGCCGCGTGCTCGCGCGCAGCTTTCAGACGACGAGCGTGTTCTCGCGGCTTTCGGTGCTCGACAACCTTCGATGCGCGGTGCTGGGCGCGGCGTCGTCGCGATGGGTGAACCGCTGGTTCCGCTCGCATGCGATCGACGAGCGTGCCCGCGCGATGCTCGAAGCAATCGGTCTTTCTTCGCGCGCCGACGAGCCTGCCGCGCGCCTCACGTACGCCGAGCAGCGCGCGCTGGATCTGGGCATCGCGCTCGCAACGGATGCGCCGCTCATTCTGCTCGACGAGCCCACTGCGGGCATGAATCGCGCGGAAGCGGCGCGCGCGCTCGCGTTGATTCGCGCGACGACGGAAGGGCGCACGCTGCTCGTCATCGAGCACGACATGGATGCGGTGTTCTCGCTTGCCCATCGCGTATCGGTGCTGGTTCGAGGGCGCGTGATCGCATCCGATACGCCCGATGCGATCCGCCGCCATCGTGATGTGCAGGAGGCTTACCTGGGAGCCGCGCCATGAGCGGGCTTTTGCGCATCGAGGACTTGCGCGCGTGGTACGGCGCGGCGCAAGTGCTGCATGGCGTGAACTTGTCGGTCGGGGAAGGCGAGGCGGTCGCGCTCGTCGGCCGCAATGGCTCGGGCCGTTCGACGCTCGCGAAAGCCATCATGGGCCTCGTGCGATGCGCGGGCAATATGCGTTATCGCGACGTGCAACTCGTCGGACAGCGTGCGTTTCGCATCGCGCGGCTGGGCATCGGCTATGTGCCGGAGACACGCGACGTATTTCCCGCCCTGAGCGTACGCGAGAACCTCGCGCTCGGCGAACGTAAAGGCACGCGCTTCACTTTCGACGATGCCTACGCGCTCTTTCCCGCGTTGAAGGAGCGCGCGTCGGTGAAGGCCGGCGCGCTATCCGGCGGCGAGCAGCAGATGCTGTCGCTCGCGCGCACGCTGATGGGCGATCCATCGCTCATCGTCATCGACGAACCCGGTGAAGGACTCGCGCCGCAAGTCATCGCGCAAGTGGCCGCATGCCTCGCGACGCTGCGTGAACGCGGCGTGGCGATATTGCTGATCGAAGAGCGGCTTGCGATCGCGCGCATGCTCGATGCGCGCGTCGCAGTGATGGGACACGGCGCGGTGCGCTTCGACGGTTCGCTCGCGCAACTCGATCAGCGTGGCGACGTAGTGCGCGAGTGGTTGTCGGTAGGGTGAATCAGCCCTGGCTGTCGCGCTCCACGATCCATTCGTGCTTCGGATCGTTCTTGAAGTGCCACGTCCGCTTGTCGCCCGCCATGACGTTCAGATAGTAGTTGTCGTACCCATACGGCACGACGACCGGGTGATAGCCGCGCGGCACCATCACGACATCGTGATCTTCCACGGCCATGGTTTCGTCGAGATCGCGTTCGTCGGTATAGACGCGCTGGAACGCAAAGCCCTGCGGCGGGTTCAAGCGATGATAATACGTCTCTTCGAGCGCGCTTTCAGTTGGTACGTTGTCCTGATCATGTTTATGCGGAGGATAACTCGATGCGTGTCCGCCGGGCGTTCTCACTTCCACCACGAGCAGCGACTCGGCGGCTTCGGTTTGCGGAAGAATATCGCAGACGTAGCGCGTATTCGCGTGTTTGCCGCGCGTCGAGCGTTTCATCTGCGAAGGCTCGATCAGACGCGGCGGATAGCGTCCCGTTGCAGGCGCGCTTGCCACCGCAAGCTCCGTTTCGCGCTCGGCGCGCACGATGGCGGCGAGCTTCGGCGGCACGTAGACCGCATACGGCGCGGCGTCTTCGAACACGCTGTCGCGCGAGCCGATGGACTGCCAATGCTCATCGCCCGCTTCGATGCTCACTGTCCCGGTCAGCACGACGATGCAGCTTTCGCGATCCGCGTCGTACACGTGCACGACATCGTCCGCATCCATGCGATACGCGGCGAAGCCCACATGCTTCCAGCCCGCGGAATCCGGTGTGACGCGCGCGATGGTCTGTCCTTCGCGCGATGCTTTCACTAGCAGGCTCATGCCGCCTCCTTGTACGTTGCATCGACGAGTGCGCGCAGCGTGCGATAGCCCCTGTCGGCATACGCATAGCTCGGCGCAATCACGGGATCCTGCTCCGCTTCCACCACGAGCCAGCCGCGATAGTCGTGCGCAGCAAGACACGCGACGATGCCGGGATAATCCACCGCGCCGTCGCCCGGCACGGTGAACGCGCCGTTGATGACCGCATCGAGAAAGCTCCAGTTGCGGTTACGCGCGAGCTTCACGATATCGGGCCGCACATCCTTGCAATGCACATGGCACACGCGCGCAATGTGCTTTTGCAGCACGCTCAACGCGTCGCCGCCGGCAAACGTGATATGGCCTGCATCGAAAAGCAGGCCGACGTCATCGCTCGTCAGCATCATCAAACGGTCCACGTCGGCCGGGGTTTCGACATACGCGCCCATGTGATGATGATAGGCGACGCGCACGCCCTTAGAAAGCGTGTATTCGGCAAAGCGGTTCAGCCGCTCGGCGTATTGCGACCATTGCGCATCCGAGAAGAAGCGCGGCCGCTGATACAGCGGACGAGGCGCGCCTTGAATCGAATCGGCGACTTCGCCATAGACCATCACGCTCGCGCCGTTTTGCGCAAGCAGGTCGAGATGCGGGCCTACAGCTTCGATCTCTTCTTCGGCGCTGCGTCGCGCGAGCTGGCCGGAATACCAGCCGGAGACGAGCGCCAGATCGTATTGCGCGAGCAGCGCCTTCAACGCTTGGGGTTCGCGCGGGAACTTGTTGCCGAGCTCGAAGCCTTCATAGCCGATGCGCTTGCCTTCGGTCAGCGCCACCGAAAGCGGCGTCTCGCCGCCGAGCGAAGGCAAGTCGTCGTTCATCCATGACAAGGGATTGATGCCGATGCGGACATTCAGGGGCATGGTGTCGTGTCCTTTGTTGATGCTTAGTCGATGTTGCCTGCGCGAGCCTTCAGCGCGCGTTCATACTTCGCGCGCGCGGACATGACCGCATCGCGATCCGAGACTTCGGGCACCGCCACTTCCCACCACCATCCGCCTTCTTCGGTGGTGCGGGCGGGATCGGTGTCGATGGAGATCAGATAGCTGCGGTCCGCAGCCCGTGCGCGCTTCATCGCGTCCTGCAGTTCGTTAATGTTTGCTACGTGTTCCGCGAGCGCGCCCATCGAACGTGCATGCATGGCGAAGTCGATATGCGGCGCGCCGGCTTCTCCTTGTCTGCAATCGTCGAGCAGATTGTTAAACGGCGCGCCGCCGCACGCCTGCTGCAAGCGGTTGATGCAGCCGTAACCGCGATTGTCGAGCAACACGACGATCAGCTTCGCGCCGAGCATCACCGATGTAGCGAGCTCGCTATTCATCATCAGATAGCTGCCGTCGCCGACGATCACGATCACTTCGCGCTCGGGCCGCGCGAGCTTCACGCCGAGGCCGCCCGCAATTTCATAGCCCATGCACGAATAGCCGTATTCGACGTGATAGCCGCCCGGCGCGCCCGTGCGCCACAGCTTCTGCAAGTCGGCGGGCAGCGTGCCCGCGGCGCAGACGACGATATCTTCAGCCGGCGATGCATCGTGCGAGCGTTGCACCGCGCCGATCACCTCCGCTTCGCGCGGCAAGCGGCCGTCCGGCGGCGGCGTGTTCGTCACGTGCGCGACGGTCTCGCGCCAGTCGTTCGACAGACGTTGCGCACGCGTGGTCCATTCGGGCGCGGCACGCCAGTCGCCGAGCGCTTGCGATAGGGCATCGAGCGCGAGACGCGCATCTGCTTCGACGGCCACGGCGTTTTGCTTGAGCGCATCGAATGGATTGGCGTTGATGGCGAGAAGCCTGGCCGCTGTGAAGAGCGTGTTCGATCCCGTCGTGAAGTCCTGCAAGCGCGTGCCGACGGCAAGCACGCAATCGCTCGCGTGCGCCAGTTCGTTCGCGGACGACGATCCCGTCACGCCGATGCCGCCCACGTTCAACGCGTCGTCCCATGCGAGCGCGCCCTTGCCGGCCTGCGTTTCCGCGACCGGGATGCCGTGCTTGTGCGCGAAGTCGCGCAGCGCCTCGGTGGCGAGGCCATACAGCACGCCGCCGCCCGACACGATCATCGGCTCGCGTGATCCACGCAGCAACGCGGCCGCACGCGCGATCTCGCGCGACGATGCGGCCGGCGCATGAAACTCGACTGCACGCGGCTGGAAGAACGAAGCAGGGTAGTCATACGCCATCGCCTGCACGTCTTGCGGCAGCGCGAGCGTCACGGGTCCGCATTGCGCGGCATCGGTCAACACGCGAATGGCGCGCGGCAACGCGATCAACAACTGCGCGGGATGCACGATGCGATCGAAATATCGCGACACGGCCTTGAGCGCATCGTTCGCGGATGCCCCGCCGTCATGCGCGTCTTCGACTTGCTGCAACACCGGATCAGGCGCGCGCGAGACGAAGATATCGCCGGGCAAGAGCAGCACCGGCAAGCGGTTGACGTGGGCAAGCGCGGCGGCTGTGACGAGATTCGTCGCGCCCGGGCCGATGGATGTCGTCACCGCCATCATGCGGCGCCGCATGTGCGCCTTGGCGAAGGCAATCGCGCTATGCGCCATCGCTTGTTCGTTATGCGCGCGATACGTCGGCAATTCCTCGCGATGCCGGTACAGCGCCTCGCCCATGCCCGCGACATTGCCATGCCCGAAGATCGCGAAGACGCCGCCGAACAGCGGCTCGCCGTGTTCCGTGGAGAGTGCCGCAAGATAGCGCACGAGCGCCTGCGCGGCAGTCAGTCTGATGGTGGAAGCCACTGCGTTCATGCGGCTTGCTCCTGGGTTGCGTGAAGGGTCTTGATATCGGCTGTCGTGTCCTGGGATGCGCGCGCATCGCGCCATGCCGCGATCAAGGTCTCGAAGGTGCGGCGCACGCGGGCGATGAGTTCGTCGTCGCTTATCTCGCCCGCAAGCCATGCGTGGCTCGGCTCATGAAAGATGGTGCGGCCTACCGTGAAGCCTTTGCATGCCTTCGACGATGCCGCTTGCCTGAAGCCATCGCGCAACTGATCGACGCCCGCCGACAATCCCAGCAGCACGACGCCGCGACAATACGGATCGCGCTCGGCGATCAAGCCATCGACGGCTTGCCATTGCGCGGCGCTCATCGGTTCGAGCTTCCACCATTCGGGGTATAACTGAAGGTTATAGAGCCGCTTCAGCGCGCGATACACGGTGTCGTCGGCAACGGGCGGTCCGTTCTTCGGCACGATCACTTCGAGCAGCAGTTCGTGGCCGCTTGCCTGCACTGCATGGTATAGCGCGCGCAACTGCGCTTCCTGTTCGAGGCGCACGTCATGCGGATGATCCGGGTGATAGTGAACGAGGCACTTCACCACATGCTCGCGCGGCCATTCGACGAGCGTCGTGCCGACCGATCGGCCATGATCGAAGACGAGCGGCATCGAGCCGGGCAACTCCACCGGCCGGCCGATCCACCAGCCGCGCCCAGTTGCCGCGTTCAGCGCATCCTGTCCGTAGCGGTCGTCGATCAACACGCCGATACGTCCTTCGAGTTGCAGTTCCTTTTCCGTCTGCGAGACCGCTTCGACGAACAAGCCCTTGAGCGCCGAGATGCGCGCTTCGCTCGCGCCCGTTTGCTGCGCGAGTTCGAAGAACTGGTTGCGATGATCGAACGCAAAGCCCAGCACTTCGTCCCATGCGTTGCGCGCAGGGCTCACGCGATGCAGCCGCGCGAGCGTCGCATCGCGGTCGGGGCGGCGCATGCGCGCCGGGTCCTGTTTTGCTGCGGCAAGGAAATAGTCGAGTTCGGCGGGCGTCGGCATGGCGGGCGCGCAGCCGTGTCGCGAAACGACGAGCGCGCCGCACGCATTGGCCGCGCTCGCGCAGGCTTCGAGCGGCGCATCGCGCAGCCAGCCGGAGAGGAAGCCGGAGGCGAACGCATCGCCTGCGCCGAGCACGTTCAGCACTTCCACTTCGACGCCGCCGTGAATGGGCGCATCGTCGATGGAAGCGGGCACCGCGCCTTCGATGATCGAACATCCGAGCGGCCCGCGCTTCACCAC
This sequence comes from Caballeronia sp. SL2Y3, assembly GCF_022879575.1. Taxonomy (NCBI): domain Bacteria; kingdom Pseudomonadati; phylum Pseudomonadota; class Betaproteobacteria; order Burkholderiales; family Burkholderiaceae; genus Caballeronia; species Caballeronia sp. SL2Y3. The sequence goes on along the minus strand of NZ_CP084260.1, from coordinate 1,814,877 downwards.
GAGCGTCGCGCTCGTGACGGTACGCACCATCATCAGCGCATCGATGAGACGGTCCTTGCCGCCCGCGATACGAAACTCTTCTTCGGTGCCGATCACGAGATCCATCAGCGGCAAGATGCGCTGCAAATGCGCGGTCACGCCTTCGTTGGCGACAAAGCGCGTCTCGCCGTCGGCCTTGCCCGTGAGACCCCACAGCACCGGCCGATAGTCGATGTCGAGTATCGTGCGCACCTGATTGCGCCGCGCATATTCGAGCGCGCGGCGGCTCGTGCGATTCACGTGCTCCGTCGAGAAGTGCGTGCCGGTGATGAGCAGCGCCTTCGATGACGCGATATACGCTTCGTCGAAGTCGCTTTCGTCGACGGCCATGTCCGCGCAATTCTCGCGATAGAAGACGAGCGGGAACGTATCGCGATCTTCTATGCCGAGCAGCACGAGCGCGGTCAGCCGCTCGGGATCGATTCGAACATGGCTGATATCGCAGCCTTCGCGCGCGAGCGTTTCGGTGAGAAAGCGCCCCATGTGGTCATTGCCGACGCGTGCGAGCATCGACGACTTGAGCCCGAGCCGCGCGCAGCCGAACGCGATGTTCGCCGACGATCCGCCCAGATACTTTGCAAACGTCGATACGTCTTCGAGCCGCGCGCCGACTTGCTGTGCATACAGATCGACGGCGAGACGCCCGAGGCACACGATATCGCGCGTGCGGTCCGGCGCGAAACGGGAAGTGTTTTGTGCAGGCATGAATGATGTCCTCGGTATCAGATGGTCGCGCCTTCGAGTTCGCCGATCATCTTCTGCATCTCCGCGCCGCCCGCCATCATGTCGAGCACTTCGTTCTTCGTGATGGTGTCCTTCGTGAAGGTGCCCATCGAACGGCCGCGGTTGAGCAGCGTGAAGGAATCGCCGATCGGATACGCGTGATGCACGTTATGCGTGATGAAGATCACGGAGATGCCTTTCGCGCGCGCCTTGTGAATGAGCTTGAGCACATTGAAGCTCTGCTTCACGCCGAGCGCGGCGGTCGGTTCGTCCAGAATGAGCACGCGTGCGCCGAAGTGAATGGCGCGCGCAATCGCGAGGCATTGCTTCTCGCCACCGGACATGGTGCCGATCGGCTGATGCGCATCGCGCACGTTGATGCCCATTTCCGCGAGCTTGGCGCGCGACGTTTCGGCGGCGAGGTCGAGGTCCATCACGCTGAATAGGCCGAAACGCTTCTTCTGCGGCTCGCGGCCCATGAAGAAGTTGCGCGCGACCGACAGCAGCGGCACGAGCGCGAGGTCTTGATACACCGTCGCGATGCCGAGATCGAGCGCCTCTTTCGGCGATTCGAAATGCACGGGCTTGCCATCGACCAGATACTGGCCGGCCGAAGGCGCATGCACGCCTGCCAGCGTCTTGATGAGCGTGGACTTGCCCGCGCCGTTATCGCCGAGCAGACAGTGCACTTCGCCGCGTTTGAGGCGCAACGTCACGCCGTTGAGCGCGATCACCTTGCCGAAGAACTTGCTGACGTTTTCCAGCGCGAGAATGTTGTCGTCGTTCATGGCGGTCGTCCTCATTGCGCCTGCGACACTCGGCGGCGCACGTAGTGATTGAAGAGCACGGCGATCAGCAGCATCACGCCGAGAAACACGCGGAACCAGTCGGAGCTGACGTTCGTGTACGTGATGCCGATTTGCACGACGCCGAAGATCAGGGCTCCGAAGCATGCGCCGACGACCGAGCCATAACCGCCCGTGAGCAACGTGCCTCCGATGACCGCCGCGATGATCGCTTCGAATTCCTTCTGCAAGCCGCGATCCGCCGCCGCCGAGCCGATATCGCACACTTGCAGCACGGCGAAGAGGCACGAGCAGAACGCGGTCAGCACGAAGAGCGAAATCTTCACGCGCTTGACCGGCACGCCGACGTTCTTCGCGGCGTTCGCATCGCCGCCGACCGCGAGAATCCAGTTGCCGTAGCGCGTTTTTGCAAGCACGAACGCGCCGATCGCCGCGAGCACGAGCCACCAGATGATGACCTTCGGGATGCCGGGCACGAGCGGCTCGCCGCTATCGAGCAGCTTGCCGATGCCCAGATGCGCGAGCCACGTGAAGAAGCCGTGCAGCGCGACGCCATGAAAGAACGTATCGGCGACCCAGTCCTTCTGCGCGAGATCGCCGACGCCGGAGATGATCGTGCGGTCCGCGAACATGATCGACAGCGCGAGCGTCAGCCCGCGCAGAATGAACAGAAACGCGAGCGTGACGATGAACGATGGCAGGCGCGTGCGCATCACGAGATAGCCGTTGAGCGCTCCGAGCAGCATGGACGAGACGAACGCGAAGAGAATGGCGAGCGAGATCGGCCAGTGGAAATAGACCGAGGGCAGCGCGACCATCATGCCGGCGAAGCCGATCATCGAGCCGATGGACAGGTCGAACTCGCCCGCGATCATCAACAGGCACGCGCCGACAGCTAGCAGTCCTAAGTAAGCGGCGACCTGTGACCAGTTCATCACGCCGTCGAGGTTGAACATGCCCGACGAACCCGCGCCGAAGCCGAATACGATGAATACCAGCACCGTGCCCGATATCGCGGCGAATTCCGGACGATTGAGCAGATGCCCGAACCACGACTGCCGGCGTACCCGCTCGTCCGATGGCCTGTCCTTGTCGGTCGCAGCGTCGGCGCTGTCGTGCTGAGGATTCGCGTGTGGAGGATAGTGCTTGCCGGCTACGCCCATGATGGCTCCTTGAAACGATCACAAATGCGGTACGGATGCGTGCGGTCCTGCCGCGTCCGGGAATGGACGCAGCAGCATGTCGATGTCTGAGAAACGCGGGCGGCGGCTCGCGTGACGCGCCGCCCGAAGAAGGTCAGCCGCGCATCAGCGATACTGCCCGGCGTACTTCACGACCTTGTCGAGATTGTCTTTAGTGATGAAGCCCGGGCCCGAGCGAATGTTCTTCGGCCCGTACGACGGCTGCAAGCCATAGGTTTCGAGGCGCGCCTTGAACTTCGGGTTCGCTTCGAGCAGCTGGCGGATCTTCGCCGGATCGGTGGTGTGTTCCTTCTTCACGATGGCGAGCACCGCGACCGGAATGTAGCCCTGCAAATACGGCTGCTGGTCGATGGCGAACTTGATCGTGCCGTCCTTGATCGCCTTCGCGATGTCGTCGGAGAAGTCGAAGGTCACGAAATAGACCTTGTTTTGCAGGCCCATTTGCGTCACGGCCTTGAGCGTCGCGGAAGCGGGCGTCGGTCCGAGCGTGAGAATAGCCTGCGTGTCCGGATGGTTGCGCAGGAACGCCGAGACCTTCGACTGGATCTCGGTCGGGTCCTGTCCCGAGTCGACCGTGGACGCCTTGTAGTCCACGCCGATGGCATCGGCGAAACCGCGGCAACGGTCGAACGACACGGTGTTCGTCGCGATATGGTTCACGCACAGGAACGACTTCACGCCGGCCGCTTTCGCCTTCTCGCCCGCCGCCTTGCCCGCCACGTATTCCGGCTGACCGATGTGCATGATCGCGCCGAGTTGCGCGCTTTGTTCCTCGGTGCCCGAGTTGATCGTGACGAGCGGGATCTTCTTGGCCGTCACCTTGTTGAGCGCGCTCTTCAGCACGTCGAAGTCCGCGATCGTCGTGATCACGCCGTCGTAATTGCGCGCGGCGGCCTGTTCGATGAGACGCGCCATGTCGGCGATGTCGCCGTTGGGCGGATTGCGATAGTCGGTCTGGACATTGAAGTCCTCGTCCGCCTGTTTGATCGCGTTCTTGATGGTGTTCCACCACGAGTCCGAGTCCGGCGCGTGGCTGATGAGCACGAATCTGGCGTCCGGCGCCGCGTGAGCGGGGGACGTCGTGAACAACGCGGCGCTGCACAGCGCAGCAGCAGCCGCCAGCGCGCGCAGCGCGGCCCGACCGTTGCAAAGGGTCATTGTCTCCACCTATCTCGGTTGTTGTCTGGTGTGATTTTCTGGCGAGCCGTTCGAGGGCCAGAGGCCCGTCAACCATGCTCACGAGCAAGAGTAGGTCAGTTTTCGGCGGTCTGCAATAGATATTTCAACGGTGCGACAAATGGAAAATGCTTTCCAAATTGCGGGCGGGCTTTCTATAATCGGCTGCACCGGCGCTCGCTTTCGGGCGCCGACGAACCGGGCTTTCCATGCAGGATGAAACCAGTACCGACGTTCTTCCCGTCGACGACCTGATGCAGCGGATCACCGATGCGTATGACTCGCTGCCGCGCCAGTTGAAGAGCGTGGCGTCGTACATCGAGCAGCATCGGCAGAGCGTGATGATGGACCGCACGAGCGATATCGCCGCGTCGTGCGGCGTGCATCCGTCCGCGGTCGTGCGTTTTGCGCAGCGTTTCGGCTTCTCCGGCTTCTCCGACCTCCAGGCGGTGTTCCGGCAGGCGTACGCGGGCGGCAGCACGGCGCAGAGCTATCAGCAGCGCATTCGCAAGCTGATCGACGAGAAAGCCGGCGTCGCCTCGGGTGTATCCGTGGCGCGCGAATTCATCGCGGCGAGCCGCGCGGGCCTCGACGAACTTGAAGCGGGTCTGGACGACGCGCAGTTCGAAGCCGCCGTCGAGATGCTCGAGAAGGCGGAGAACATCTATGTGATCGGCGTGCGCCGCTCGTTCGCGGTGGCGAGCTACATCGTCTATGCGCTCGGCCATACGAAAAAGCGCGTGCATCTGATCTCGGGTGTCGGCGGCATGTTCCGCGAGCAGATCCGCAGCGTGAAGAAGGGCGACGTGCTCATCGCGATCAGCTTCGCGCCGTACGGCAAGGAGACGCAATATTGCGTGCGCGCGGCGCAGCATCACGGCGCGGCGACGCTCGTCATCACCGATAGCCAGCTTTCGCCGCTCGCGCGTCATGCGAGCGCGAGTCTGCTCGTGAAGGAGGGCAGCGCGTTCGCGTTCCGCTCGCTCACGAGCACCATCTGCCTGTGCCAGGCGCTTTTCATCGCGCTCGCGTACCGGCTCGAATTGAACGTCGAAGAATCCAGGGAGACAGGCGGTTATGACGATTGACGTGGCAGTGTTTGGAGCGGGGCGCATCGGCAAGATTCACGCGGCGAATCTGGCGCGGCAGCCGGGCGTGCGGCTGAAGTATGTCGTCGATGTGAACCGTGACGCGGCGGCCGCGCTTGCGGAACAGCACGGCGCGCAAGTAGCCGATATCGACGGCGCAATGGGCGATGCGGCGATCGGCGCGACCGTCGTGTGTTCGAGCACGGACACGCACGCGGACCTCATCATGCAGTCGGCATCACAAGGCAAGCACGTGTTCTGCGAGAAGCCGGTGGACCTGACGCTCGAACGCGCGCGCGCCTGCGCCGATGCCGTTCAACGCGCGGGCGTCGTGTGCATGATCGGCTTTCAGCGGCGCTTCGATCCGACGTTCTCGGCGCTGAAGGCGCGCGTCGATGCGGGCGAGATCGGCGATCCGGAAATGCTGATCGTCACGAGCCGCGATCCGGGCGCGCCGCCGGTGGAGTACATCAAGCATTCGGGCGGCATCTTCAAGGACATGCTGATCCACGACTTCGACATCTTCCGCTGGATGCTCGACGACGAAGCCGAGACGCTGCACGCGACCGGCAGCTGCCTCTCCGATCCGGCTATCGCGGATGCCGGCGATATCGATTCGACCGCGGTCACGATCCGCACGAAGCGCGGCCGGCTGTGCCAGATCAACACGGCGCGGCGCGCGGCGTATGGCTACGACCAGCGGTTCGAGTTGCTCGGCAGCGCGGGCATGCTTCAGGCGGGCAATGTGCGGCCGACGGAAGTGACCGCGTATTCGAAGACGTCCGTCTCGACGGACGTGCCCGAAGCGTTTTTCCTCGAACGTTACCGCGCGGCGTATGCGCTCGAAATCGCGCATTTCTTCGATGCCGTCAATCATGGCAAGCCGGTCCGCACGACGGTCGCCGATGGCCTGAAGGCGCTGGAACTGGCCGAAGCCGCGACGCTGTCGTGGCGCGAGAAGCGCATCGTGCGGCTTGCGGAGCAAGCGGCGTGAGCGCGGTTCGTGTGGGCATCGTCGGGCTCGGGCGGCTGGGACGGCGCCACGCGGAGAACCTCGCGTGGCACGTGCCGGGCGCGAGGCTCGTTGCCGCGTGCAGTCCCGTCGACGAGGAGCGCGCGTGGGCGCGCGAACGCTTGCCGGAGCTTGCGCTCTACGCGGACTACGACGCGCTGCTCGCCGACGCATCGGTCGATGCGGTGTGGCTCGTCACGCCGACCTCGCTGCACGCGCGGCAGATCATCGCCGCGCTGGAGGCGGGCAAGCACGTCTTCTGCGAGAAGCCGCTCTCGCTCGATCTCGCCGAATGCGACCGCGTGATCGAAGCGCACGCGCGGCATTCGCACTTGCACGTGATGATCGGCTTCGTGCGCCGCTTCGACGCGAGTTACCGCGATGCGTTCGAGCAGGTCGGGAAGGGCGCGATTGGCCGGCCGTTCATGGTGCGCTCGCAGACCTGCGACAAGAATGACCCTGACGGTTTCTTCGTGCGCTTCGCGCCGACTTCGGGCGGACTCTTTCTCGATTGCAGCGTCCACGACATCGACCTCGCGCGCTGGATGCTCGGCAATCCGCGTGCGAAGCGCGTGTTCGCGAGCGGCACCATCGCGATTCACGAGGGCTTGCGCGAATGCGGCGACATCGACAACGGCGTGGGCGTCGTCGAGTTCGACGATGGCCGGCTCGCCGTGTTCTACGCCTCGCGCACGATGGCACACGGGCATGATACGCAGACCGAAGTAATCGGCACGGCGGGGGCGTTGTCGGTGGGGCGCAATCCGCGGTTGAATCGCGTCGAAATCGCGGATGAGCACGGCATGCGCAACGCGTGCACGCCGACGTTCTTCGAGCGTTTCGAGGATGCGTTCTTGCGCGAGGCGCAGGCGTTCGTCGCGTTGCTGAACGACGGCACGCCGACCGGTCTCACGCTCAACGATGCGCGAGAAGCGACGCGCATCGGGATTGCGCTGCGGGAAGCGTATGGGAGCGGGCGGCCGGTGGATCTGTGAGCGCTGCGGAACGCATCGCCCGCATTCGCGTTGATGCCGCCGTCAGCCCACGACCAACGAAACCGGCTTGCCGATGCGGGCGAGCATCTCCACGAGCGAGTCGATCGTGAACTTGCTCGACTTCTTGTTGACGACGTCCGATACACGTGGCCGGGTGACGTGGAGAATTTCGGCCGCATCGGCTTGCTTCAGGTTTTGGGCTTCGATCCAGGCCGCCAGCTCGTCCATGAGTTGCTGTTTGAGCAGCAGCGTCTGACCGATGAGCGCCTGCGATTCGGCTTGATACCGGCGTGCTTCCGCCGGCGCGAAACCCAGCTCTGCGAAGATGTTCGCACCTCGCTTGGTCACGTGCCGGACTTTGGTGTCGACCTTGTTCATGTTCGTGCCTTTCTTTCCCGAACGATCGCCCGATAGCGAGCGGCGGCGATTTCCCTGTCGTGCGTGGATGTTGCTTGCGATTTCTTCTGGAAGCAATGCAATACGAAAACGGCTTCTTCGAACTTCGCTACATACATGACGCGATAGATCCCGCTTGTGTCCCTGATGCGGATCTCCCGCACACCGGGGCCGACATCGTCGAAGGGCTTCCAGTCTTCGGGATCGAGCCCGACTTGTAGACGGCCAAGCTGGAACCCTGCTTCGCGCCGTGCCGCAGAAGGGAACTCAAGAATGTCGTCATAGGACGAGCCGACCCAGCGGATTTCTTTCTCATCGGTCATTGTACAAAATTTTATACAGCCTCGTCGACGCTTGCCGTCGAAAGACGCCTGGCAGAGAGAGACTGCGTAGGGTGGTGAACGAGAGTTTGAAAATCTATCCGCTCGCGCTGCGTGAAGTGGAAAACTCCCAGGCGAGAAGAGGGAAGGCAACGAGCGGCACCCGGTGGATCTCTGACCGCTGCGTTAAAATCGAACCATCAGGCACACGGAAGGTTCAATCGCGATGGAAGTTCACAAGGAAGTCGACGCACGCGGGCTCAACTGCCCGTTGCCGATTCTGCGGGCGAAGAAGGCGCTGGCCGACATGACGAGCGGCCAGATTTTGAAAGTACTCGCGACCGACCCCGGCTCGCAGCGCGATTTCGCCGCGTTCGCCAAGCAGACCGGCAATGAAATCGTCGAGTCGAGTTCGCAGGACAAGACGTTCATCTTCTTGATGCGGCGCCGCTGAGAATCAGAAGCGCAAAAGCAAAATGCCCGTCACGAGCGTGACGGGCATTTTTTTGTGCAAAGGCCGTTGACGCTTAGCCTTCGAGAACCGGCGAACGCGTGCGCAGGTATTCTTCGAAGTCCTTCGCCACTTCCGGATGGCGCAGCGCGAATTCGACCGTCGCCTTCAGATAGCCGAGCTTGCTGCCGCAATCGAAACGCGTGCCGTGATACTTGTACGCGAGCACTTGCTCGTCCGACAGCAGCGACTGAATGGCATCCGTCAGTTGCAGCTCGCCGCCCGCGCCGGGCTTTAGCGCGCGGATGTGGTCGAAAATGCGCGGCTTCAGCACATAGCGGCCGACCACGCCCAGGTTCGACGGCGCGACCGCCGGCTCCGGCTTCTCGACGATGCCCGACAGCTTGACGATGTTGTCTTCCCACTCCTTCCCGTCGATGATGCCGTACGACTTCGTCTCTTGCGGCGGGATCTCTTCCACGCCGATCACCGAGCTGTGATAGTGGTCGAACACCTCGATCATCTGCGACATGACCGGCGGCCTGCCGTACAGCAAGTCGTCCGCGAGGATCACGGCAAACGGGTTGTCGCCGACGAGCTTTTCGGCGCACAACACCGCGTGACCGAGACCGAGCGCTTCGGCCTGACGCACATAGAAGCAATCCACGTGGCTCGGCTTGATGCTGCGCACGAGCTCCAGGAGCTTCTCTTTGCCGCGCGCCTCCAGCTCGGCTTCGATCTCGTAGGACTTGTCGAAATGATCCTCGATGGCACGCTTGCTGCGGCCGGTGACGAAGATCATTTCGGTGATGCCGGCGGCCATCGCTTCTTCGACCGCGTACTGAATCAGCGGCTTGTCGACGACCGGCAGCATTTCCTTCGGGCTAGCCTTGGTCGCGGGGAGGAACCGCGTGCCGAGACCCGCAACGGGAAAAACCGCTTTGGTAACTTTTAGCATGTGATGACCCTGATCCTCTTAATCATTTAGAACATCGAGTGAAGCGACTGAACAGGGCGTAAAAACGACTCCCATTAAACTTCCATCACACGGGCAGCCGCAATAATTGCGCCTGGAGCTTCTCGATAGTGGTCTTGTATTCTGCCAGCCTTTTGCGCTCCTGTTCAACGACAGCGGCCGGCGCCTTTGCAACAAAGCTTTCATTGCCCAGCTTCGCGTTACATTTGACGATCTCGCCGCCAAGACGTTCGACTTCCTTCGTCAAACGCTCGCGTTCCGCCGCCACGTCGATCTCGACTTTCAGCACCAGCTTGTGCGTGCCGACGATCGCCACCGGCGCGCCATGCGCTTCTTTATCGAGCGCGGCTTCGTCGTCGATGATCTTCACTTCCGCGAGACGCGCGAGTGCCGCGATGTAGGGCGCGAACGACGAAAGACGCGCGGCGTCGCCATGCGCGAGCAAGGGCACCTTCACCGCGGGCGACAGGTTCATTTCGCCACGCAGATTACGACATGCGTCGATCACTGCTTTCAGTTCGGCGGCCCACTGTTCAGCGGATTCATCCAGCTTTTTCGTCTCGGCGCACGGATACGGCTGCGTCATGATCGACGCTTCGCCTTCTTTCGCGCCCGCCGGGTACGCGTCCGTCAACGGGGCGACCTTCTGCCACAACGCTTCGGTGATGAACGGAATGACCGGATGCGCCAAACGCAGCACCGTCTCCAGCACGCGCAAGAGCGTGCGGCGCGTGGCGCGCTGCTGCTCGGGCGTGCCGTTCTGAATCTGCACCTTCGCGAGTTCGAGGTACCAGTCGCAGTACTCGTCCCACACGAACTTGTAAATTGCGCTTGCGACATTGTCGAAGCGATAGTCCCCGAAGCCCTTCTCGACTTCCGCTTCCACGCGCTGAAGCAGCGACACGATCCAGCGGTCCGCCTGCGAGAAGTCGGTATAGCCGCCGGGTCCGCAGTCGCCGGGCTTGCAGCCGGCCGCGTTCGCGAAACCGCAATCGTGGCCTTCGCAATTCATCAAGACGAAACGCGTGGCGTTCCAGAGCTTGTTGCAGAAGTTGCGATACCCCTCGCAGCGTGCCAGATCAAAATTCACATTGCGACCGAGCGTGGCCATCGACGCCATCGTGAAGCGCAGCGCATCCGTGCCGAACGCCGGAATGCCGTCGGGGAATTCCTTACGCGTCTTCTTCTCGATCTGCGCGGCCTGCTTCGGATTCATGAGGCCGCTCGTGCGCTTGGCGACGAGCGTTTCGAGGTCGATGCCATCCACGATGTCGATCGGGTCGAGCGTGTTGCCCTTGCTCTTCGACATCTTCTGGCCTTCCGCGTCGCGCACGAGGCCGTGCACATAGACGGTTTCGAAGGGCACCTTGCCGGTGAAATGCGTGGTCATCATCACCATCCGGGCGACCCAGAAGAAGATGATGTCGAAGCCCGTCACGAGCACCGACGAAGGCAGGAACGCCTTCAGTTCCTTCGTCTCGTTCGGCCAGCCGAGCGACGAGAAGGGCACGAGCGCGGAGGAGAACCACGTGTCGAGCACGTCGTCGTCGCGCTTGAGCGAGCCGGTGTAACCCTGGCGCTCGGCGTCCGCGCGGGCTTCGTCTTCGGTCTTCGCGACGAAGATTTCGCCGTTCTCGCCGTACCACGCGGGGATCTGATGCCCCCACCACAACTGACGCGAGATGCACCAGTCCTGAATGTTTTCGAGCCACTGATAGTAGGTCGTGGTCCAGTTCTCCGGCACGAACTTGATCTCGCCGTTGCGCACGACATCGAGCGCGGTCTCTGCAATCGACTTGCCCGGATTGAACGTGCCTTCGGGTGCGGGCTTGCTCATCGCGACGAACCATTGGTCGGTGAGCATCGGCTCGATGACGACGCCCGTGCGGTCGCCGCGCGGCACCATCAGCTTGTGCGGCTTGACCGAATCGAGCAGACCTTGCGCTTCGAGATCGGCGACGACCTGCTTGCGCGCCTCGAACCGGTCCATGCCGCGATATTTCTCGGGCGCGTTGTCGTTGATCTTCGCGTCGAGCGTGAGGATTTCGATCTGCGGCAGCTTGTGGCGCTGGCCGACCGCGTAGTCGTTGAAGTCGTGCGCGGGCGTGACCTTCACGACGCCGGTGCCGAACTCGCGGTCCACGTAGTCGTCCGCGATCACGGGAATCTCGCGGTCACACAGCGGCAACACGACGCTCTTGCCGATGAGATGCGCATAACGCTCGTCTTCCGGATGCACCATCACGGCGACGTCGCCGAGCATGGTTTCGGGGCGCGTCGTCGCGACCGTGAGATGCCCCGAGCCGTCCGGCAGCGGGTACTTGATGTGCCACAGGCTGCCGTTCTCTTCCTCGCTCACGACTTCGAGATCGGACACGGCCGTGCCGAGCACCGGGTCCCAGTTCACGAGCCGCTTGCCGCGATAAATGAGCCCTTGCTTGTAGAGCGTGACGAAGACGTCGCGCACGGCGGCGGACATCTTGTCGTCCATCGTGAAGTATTCGCGCGACCAGTCGATCGACGCGCCGAGCCTGCGCACCTGCCGCGTGATGGTCGAGCCGGATTCCTGCTTCCACGCCCACACGCGCTTCAGAAACTCTTCGCGGCCCAGGTCGTGGCGCGAGATGCCTTGCGCGTCGAGCTGTCGTTCCACGACGATCTGCGTCGCGATGCCAGCGTGGTCCGTGCCCGGCACCCACAGCGTGTTTTCGCCGAGCATGCGGTGATAGCGCGTGAGGCCATCCATGATGGTCTGGTTGAACGCGTGCCCCATATGCAGCGTGCCGGTGACGTTCGGCGGCGGCAGTTGAATGGAGAAGTTCTTGGCACCTTCCTTGAAGGTCGGCGCGGAATAGCCGCGTTTCTCCCATTCCGGGCCCCACTGGGACTCGATGTTCTGGGGCTCGAAACTCTTCGCAAGCGTGCTGTCGCTCATCGTGAAATCTGCCGAAAAATGCGTGAAAAGATGCGGGGTAATCACCGATTATAAGGTTTGGACCGCGAAATCGGACGAATCCGGGCGCGGCCGGTCCATGGCCGCGAACGGTTCTCCGGGCGACGCCATCGGCGCGGTCTTATAATGGTCGGCTCGCCGGCGACTTCTTGCCGGCTTCTTCGGTGCGCTTGCCGCCGCTCACTTTCCCATGCCCGATTTACTCGCCAACCTCAATCCCGAACAGCTCGCCGCCGTGACGCTGCCGAACGAGCCCGCGCTGATTCTCGCGGGCGCGGGCAGCGGCAAGACGCGCGTGCTCATCACCCGCATCGCGTGGCTCATCCAGCAGGGTTACGCATCGCCGCAGACCATTCTCGCCGTCACGTTCACGAACAAGGCGGCGCGCGAGATGATGTCGCGCCTGTCCGCGCTTCTGCCCATCGACACGCGCGGCATGTGGATCGGCACGTTCCACGGCCTCTGCAACCGCATGTTGCGCGCGCATTACCGCGACGCGGGCCTGCCGCAGTCGTTCCAGATTCTCGATACGGCGGACCAGCTTTCCGCGATCAAGCGGCTCATGAAGGGCCTGAACGTCGACGACGAGAAGTATCCGGCGAAAAATCTCCAGTACTTCATCAACAACGCGAAGGAACAAGGGCTGCGTCCGAAGGATGTCGATGCGACCGACAACTTCAACCGCAAGTTCGTCGAGCTGTACGAGGCTTACGACCAGCAATGCCAGCGCGAAGGCGTCGTCGATTTTCCGGAGCTTCTGCTGCGCTGCTATGAACTGCTCGCGCACAACCCGCCGCTGCGCGCGCATTATCAGGCGCGCTTTCGCAATATCCTCGTCGACGAGTTTCAGGACACGAACAAGCTGCAATACGCGTGGCTGAAGCAGCTCGCGGGCGAGCACAACGCGATCTTCGCCGTGGGCGACGACGATCAGTCCATCTACGCGTTTCGCGGCGCGAACGTCGGCAACATGCACGATTTCGAGCGCGAGTTCCGCGTGCGCAATCTCATCAAGCTGGAGCAGAACTACCGCTCGCACGGCCATATTCTCGATACCGCGAATTACCTGATCGCGAACAACGCGCGGCGGCTCGGCAAGAATCTGCGCACCGACGCGGGGCACGGCGAGCCGGTGCGCGTCTACGAAGCCGCGACCGATTCGCAGGAAGCCGGCTGGATCGTCGAGGAAATCAAGGCGCTCATCAACACGGGACTCGCGCGCGGCGAGATCGCGGTGCTGTATCGAAGCAACGCGCAGTCGCGCACCATCGAACATACGCTCGTGAACGCGGGCATTGCGTATCGCGTGTATGGCGGCTTGCGGTTCTTCGAGCGTCAGGAAATCAAGCACGCGCTCGCATATCTGCGCCTGATCGACAATCCGAACGACGACACCGCGTTTGCGCGTGTCGTCAATTTTCCGACGCGCGGCATCGGTGCGCGTTCCATCGAGCAACTGGCCGACGCCGCGCGTCTCTACAACTGTTCGATGGCCGCCGCCGTGCCTTACGTGACCGGCAAGGCGGGATCGAGCCTCGGCGCGTTCGCGACGCTCATCGCGAAGATGCGCGCCGAAACGCAGCAGATGAGCCTGCCGGAAACGGTCGAATACGTCGTGCGCGCAAGCGGACTCGCCGCGTTCTACGAGACCGAGCGGGAAGGGCAGGACCGGCTCGAAAACTTGCAGGAACTGGTCAACGCGGCAGCGGCGTTCGTGAGCGAAGAAGGCTACGGACTGGACACGCCCGCGCGCTCGATTCCGTTGCGCCCCGGCGCGACCGCCGCGCAGGAGATCACGGCGGTCAGCGACGACGGCGAGATCGAAGTGCTGGATGCGCCCGGCATCGCCGATCCCGCGCAGAATCCGGACACCATGACGCCGCTCGCGGGCTTTCTGTCGCATGCATCGCTCGAAGCCGGCGACAACCAGGCGCAAGCCGGGCAGGACGCCGTGCAGTTGATGACCGTCCACGCGGCGAAGGGGCTGGAGTTCACGGCGGTGTTCATCACCGGGCTGGAAGAAGGACTCTTTCCGCACGAAAACAGCGCGCAGGAATCGGACGGCCTCGAAGAAGAGCGGCGGCTCGCGTATGTCGCGATCACGCGGGCGAAGGAGCGGCTGTATCTGTCGTTCGCGCAGAGCCGCATGCTGCACGGCCAGACGCGCTACAACATCCGCTCGCGCTTCTTCGACGAATTGCCGGAAGGCTCGCTCAAGTGGCTCACGCCCAAAGTGGAGGCGGGCGCGCGCTGGGGCGGACGCGCCGACAACGCCGGCTGGGGCCGCGACTGGTTCGCGCGGCCGGGACAGGAACGCGGCGGTCCGTCGACGGCGAGCGCGGCGCTGCCGTCGTTCGCGAACGAACAGCGCGCGGCCGATACCGGCTTCAAGGTCGGGCAGGCCGTCTTCCACACGAAGTTCGGCGAAGGCACCGTGACGGCGCTCGAAGGTTCCGGCGCGGACGCCCGCGCGCAGGTGCGCTTCAAGCGTCACGGCGAGAAATGGCTGGCGCTGGCGGTGGCCAAGCTACAGGCGGTCGAGTGAAGCGGCTTGCGATCATGGCGGCGCTGCCGCAGGAACTGGGCGATCTCATCGCGCACATGCGGGGCGCGGGCGACGTGCGCACGGTCACACTCGGCAAGCGCGAATATCACGTCGGCGAGGCGCATGGCGTGCCGGTTGTCGTGACGCTCGCGCGCATCGGCAAGGTCGCGGCGGCCGCGACGGCGAGCGCGCTCATCCACGTCTTCGGCGTCGATGCGATTCTCTTCACCGGCGTCGCGGGCGGCGTGCGGGCGGACGTGCGCGTGGGCGATATCGTCGTCGCGAACGCGCTGCTTCAGCACGATCTCGACGCGTCGCCGTTCTTCCCGCGCTACGAAGTGCCGCTGCTCGAGCGCACGCATTTCGACGCCGACAGCGCGCTGTCGGACGCGCTCGCCGCTGCGGCGCTCGCGTTCATCGAAACCGAAGGCGATGCGCTCGCCGAGCGCTTCGCGGTCGTGCGGCCGCGCGTGCATCGCGGGCTGGTGGTCAGCGGCGACAAGTTCATCGCGAGTCACGAGGCAGTGAGCGCGTTGCGCGTTGCGCTGCCGGATGCGCTCGCGGTCGAGATGGAAGGCGCGGCGCTCGCGCAGGTCTGCTACGAGCACGGCGTGCCGTGCGCCGTTGTCCGCACCGTTTCCGATACGGCCGATGCCGCCGCGCCCGCGTCCTTCGCGGAATTCTTGACGGCGATCGCGGGGATGTATTCGTCGGGGGTGTTGTCGCGGTTTTTGATGCGGGCTGGGTGAGCGGTTGAGGCGGTCGTTCGACCCGGGCCGTTTGCTCGCACTACTTCAACCACCGCAAGCAGCAGCGTGCGAATCGGCGGCTGCCACATCTTGCCGCATCCGTCCCATCACGCTTGTTATTGAGAATGATTCTCAATACAATGAGGTCATACATCGTGGATACACGACTGGAGGCCCAACGTGACCAACGATCCGAACCCCAACGCCGTAGCACACAGCGACCCGCCCGATGCGCACGCGGACCGCGCCATCGCAGCGAACGCCGCCAAAGTCCTGGAAACAACCCGCCGCGCTTGGGCCGAAGCGCCCGCCGCGCCGTCGTCCGCGAGCGTCGAATGCCCGCCGCCGCGCGCCGCGCGAAAAAAGCGCGTCGTGCCGCGCCGTTCCCGCTGGGCGAGTCTCGTCGCCGCCCTGAACGAATGGAGCCCGAAGCCGCTGTGATCGCCGCCGACCATACTTCCAAAGCCCTCGACACGTCCATGCTCGACGCAAGCCGCTTCCCGCTCGTGCGCGTGCGGCGCCGGGCGATGAAGCCCGGCTACGCGTTCGCGTGGTCCGCGCAGATGCGCCGGCTGCTCGCCCTCGCGACGCCGTTCGTCATCGTCGCGGAACACAGCGACGACGAAACGCCCGGCGACTTCGCTCTGCGCGCTGCTTGGCTGCGCACGCATCGCGTGGCGCTTGCGGCGTACTGCCGCGGATTCATCGTGATCGAACCGCGCATCGAGGCCCGGGCGACGACGCGCGAAACGCTGCGCGCGCTCACGCAAGACAGCGGCGTGCGAACGGTCGTTGTATCGAGCATGCGCGTGGCAGGCGAACTAGCGCCGGTGCTGCTCAGGCACGGCGCGGCACCGGCCAGCGCGCCGCGATCGCGCAGATCGGAGAGCCGCGCGGTCTGAACCCGCGGACCGCGCGCAGCTGCTCACACGATCAGGGCGCGCCCTCTCTAGCCAGCCATTCGCCCGCTGCTCTATGCTGTGGAGCGAGTCGATTTGCATCGACTCGCCACCGCTTGCATCTTGCAGAGGACGCGCATGCCGACTTACCGAGAAGCGTATCGCCAGTCGATCGAAGAGCCCGAAGCGTTCTGGGCCGAACAGGCCCGCCGCATCCATTGGCAGACGCCGTTCGAACAGGTGCTCGATGCGAGCAACCCGCCGTTCGCGCGATGGTTCGTCGGCGGACGCACGAACCTGTGCCATAACGCGGTCGATCGCCATCTCGCTTCGCGCGCGCAGCAGGACGCGCTCGTGTATGTCTCGACGGAAACGGGCATCGAGCGCCGCTACACCTACGCCGAGCTGCACGCGGAAGTGAACCGCATGGCCGCCGTGATGCGCTCGCTCTCGGTCAAGAAGGGCGACCGCGTGCTCATCTATCTGCCGATGATTCCCGAGGCGCTGTTCGCGATGCTCGCGTGCGCGCGCATCGGCGCGATCCATTCGGTCGTGTTCGGCGGCTTCGCGGCGCCGAATCTCGCGGCGCGCATCGACGATGCCGAGCCCACGCTCATCGTCACCGCCGATGCGGGCGCGCGCGCGGGCAAGGTGATCGACTACACGCCGCTCGTCGACGAAGCCTTGTCGCGCGCCGAATTCAAGGTGCCGCAAGTGCTTTTGATCGACCGGCAGCTTGCGCCCGAGCGCCTTCAGGCGAGTTATCTGGTCGCGTACGAGCCGCTGCGCGAGCAATTCTTCGACGCGCACGTTCCCTGCGAATGGCTAGAATCGAACGAGCCGTCGTATGTGCTCTACACGTCCGGCACCACGGGCAAGCCGAAGGGCGTGCAGCGCGATGTCGGCGGCTATGCGGTCGCGCTCGCGGCGTCGATGGAGCATATCTTTCAGGGCGCGGCGGGCGACACCATGTTCACGGCATCGGACATCGGCTGGGTCGTGGGGCATAGCTACATCATCTATGCGCCGCTGATTGCGGGACTCACGACCGTCATGTACGAAGGCACGCCCGTTCGTCCGGATGGCGGCATCTGGTGGCGGCTCGTCGAGCAGCACAAGATCAACCTGATGTTCACCGCGCCCACCGCGATCCGCGTCTTGAAGAAGCAGGACCCGGCGCTGATGGAGAAATACGACCTGTCGAGCCTGCGCACGCTTTTTCTGGCGGGCGAGCCGCTCGACGAACCCACCGCGCAGTGGATCCACAGCGCGTTGCAAAAGCCCGTGATCGACAACTACTGGCAGACGGAAACCGGCTGGCCGATGCTGGCGATACCGCGCGGCATCGAGGCATTGCCGTCGAAGCTCGGCTCGCCGGGCGTGCCGTCGATGGGTTTCAACCTGACCTTGCGCAACGAGCTGACCGGCGAGCCGTGCGCGCCGGGCGAGAAGGGCGTCGTGACGCTCGGCTATCCGCTGCCGCCGGGCTGCATGCAGACCGTCTGGGGCGACGACCGGCGCTTCGTCGAGACGTACTGGCAGAGCGTGCCGAACCAGATGGTCTATTCGACGTTCGACTGGGGCGTGCAGGACGAGGACGGCTACGTGTCGATACTCGGGCGCACCGACGACGTGATCAACGTGGCGGGGCATCGGCTGGGCACGCGCGAGATCGAGGAGGCGTTGTCGGCGCACGCGGCGGTCGCGGAAGTGGCGGTCGTCGGCGTGACGGATGCGCTCAAGGGGCAGACGGCAACGGCGTTCGTGGTGTTGCGCGACGCCGATCGCATCAATGCGCCGGGCGCGCGCGAAGGCATGGAAGCGGAGTTGTGCCACGCGGTCGATACGCAACTCGGCGCGATTGCGCGTCCGGCGCGCGTGCATTTCGTCACGATGCTGCCGAAGACGCGATCGGGCAAGCTGCTGCGCCGCGCGATTGCCGCACTGGCCGAAGGCCGCGATCCCGGCGATCTGCCGACGATCGAGGACGCCGGCGCGCTCGCGCAGATTCGGGCGGCGCTGGGAGCATTCGGCAAGCGATAAGGCAGACACGCGGCATTGATCTTACGCAAGCGGAGCCGCAATTCAACGCTCGCGGGCGATATTGCCTGATGCGGTGGCGCATACGATCAGGAGACCTTTTCAAAGGAGGGTCTCCATGTCATACCGATATTCCGACGCAGCCAGCCTGGAAGGCACCGACATGGTCGGATCGCACCAGTGCGTCGATCTGGTCAAGCACTATGCGCACGCGCCTGTCACCGCTTTGTGGCGCGAGGGGCAGCGCGTGCTCGACGCCACGTTGATTCCAGCGGGCACTGCCATCGCCACGTTCGTGGAGGGCAGATACCGTAGCCACGCTCACGGCAATCATGCCGCGCTTTTTCTGCGCCGCGAGGGCGATTGCATCTGGGTGATGGATCAATGGGCGAACGACGAAGACAACAAGCCGGTCGTCTCGTCGCGTGCCATTTGTCGGAAGGGGCGGCTGAAGAACGGCCACTACGCGGACCCGAGCAATAACGCCGACGCCTTTTCCATCATCGAATGAGGGCGCGCGTGATGTCATGCAGCAAGCCTCGGATGTGGGCGGCAATCGGCGCTGCACTTCTCGCGGCATCGGGTGCGGCTGCCGCCATGGAGATCGCATGCCCCGCGCGCGTGACGATGCAGCCGGCCCTCATCACCGATGCACCAGACGGATGGCAGCCGCAACAACGGCGCACGACGCTATCGGTGCAGGACGTCGTCGTGACGATCGGGCCGCCAGAGCAACGGCATGATCTGAAGCCGGACATCACGATGGTCAACGGCCGCAGGTCGTACAACTGGCGATTCGTCGCCGCCGAGAACGAGCACGGCGTCTGGCTATCGTGCGGATATGGCAACACGATACTGCTTTCGCAAAAGCTCTCGACGCCGGTAGCCCAGTGTCAGGCGCAGGAGCCCATCGTCGAAAACGGCTACAGGAAGCTTGTCATCACCTGTCGTTGAGCCTGCCCGCCAACACAGACGCCCGGCCACGTTTCCATGACCGGGCGTCCTACCGAAGCACGAGGCTCAAGCCTTCGCGTCGTGGGTCTTGGGCAGAAACACCGTCAGCACGCCGATCAACGGCAAGAACGCACAAAGCTTGTAGACAAAGTCGATGCTCGTCACATCCGCGAGATGCCCGAGCACCGCCGCGCCGACGCCGCCCATGCCGAACGCGAAGCCGAAGAACAGGCCCGCGACCATGCCGACCTTGCCGGGAATCAGTTCCTGCGCGTAGACCAGAATCGCCGAGAACGCCGAGGCCAGCACGAGCCCGATCACCACCGACAGCACGCCGGTCCAGAACAGGTTCACATACGGCATGAGCAAGGTGAACGGCGCGACGCCGAGAATCGATACCCAGATCACCGCCTTGCGTCCGACCTTGTCGCCCACCGGCCCGCCGATGATCGTTCCGGCCGCGACCGCCGCGAGGAACACGAACAGGTGAATCTGCGCGGCCTGCACCGACACGCCGAACTTGCTGATCAGATAGAACGTGAAATAGCTCGTGATGCTGGCAAGGTAGAAGTACTTCGAAAAGACGAGCAGAACGAGCACGCTCATCGCCAGCATCACCTTCTCGCGCGGCAGCGCCGCGTGCGCCGTCTTCGCGCGGCCTTTCTTGACCGCCGGATGACGCTTGTACCAGCGGCCGATGTTCGCGAGCACGACCATCGCGAGGAGCGCCGCCGCCGAGAACCACGCGATCGAGCGCTGGCCGTGCGGAATCACGACGAGCGCGGCAAGCAGCGGCCCGAGCGACGAGCCCGCGTTGCCGCCCACCTGAAAGAGCGACTGCGCGAGTCCGTGCTTGCCGCCCGACGCCATGCGCGCCACCCGCGACGATTCCGGATGGAACACCGACGAGCCGCAGCCCACCAGCGCCGCCGCGATCAGCAACGTGCCGAAGTTGCCCGCAATCGACATCAGCAGAAGACCGGACAGCGTGAAGCCCATCCCGACGGGCAGCGAATACGGTTTCGGGTGCTTGTCCGTGTACAGCCCGACGATCGGTTGCAAGAGCGACGCGGTGATCTGATACGTCAGCGTGATCAGCCCAATCTGCCCGAAGGTGAGCGCGAACTCGCTCTTGAACATGGGGTAGATCGCCAGAATCAGCGACTGAATCATGTCGTTGAGCAGATGCGAGAAGCTGATCGCGCCCAGCACGGAATACACGGTGCGCGGCGCCGGCGCGGGCGCCGCGCTGGCCGCATTCACTGCCGACGCGCCGCCCGAACTCGGGAAGGCGCCTTTGTCGATGCTTGTTTGCATGGTTGAAGTGAGGAGAAAGAAGCGGTGGTGTCGGATTCGTTCTGCTCGCGATTCATGCGCGAACCGAATGTCTGCACAGTGTAGGTTGGCTCGCTTGCGTTGTCATGCCAAGGTTTGTCGAGAATCGGACACGGCGTTGTCGATGCCGCGCGTATCGTCGGAACAAACGAATTTTGGCCGGTTATAAGACTGGCCGGGCATCGAACGACCGTACGTACCCGCTAAAGAAAAACGAGGCATATGCCGTAGAACAGCGATGTGGGCGTCCCGGACAGCGGGCGTACCGTTCGAAGAAAATCACTCGGGGATACATGATGAGACTCTTTCCGCTACGCGGCGCGCGAGGCGCCGGCCTGATGCCGAACGCCGCTTCGGGCCGGCCGGCACTCGCCGCAGGAAACCAGACGGCTTCGAAGCGCACGCTGTCCGTGAAGGCGACGTTGCGCCTCGCCTTCGGCCTCGTTCTGGCGGGCACGCTCGGCATCGGCGCGATTGCGCTCACGCAGATCAGCCGGCTCAACGGCGCGACGGAGTCCATCTATACGCAAGGCTATGTCGCGAGCCGGGCGGCCGAGGAAACGCGCGGCTATCTGCTGCGCGCGAGCCGTTCGCAGAAGATGCTGCTCACCGCATCGACGGCGAAGGAGCGCGACGACCTCGGTAACGAGATCGAACACGCGCTGACCGAGATCGGCAAGGAGCAGGCGCAACTGGCGCAGTACATCGACCATGCGGATACGGACGCGCTCGCGCAACAGAAGCGTTTTGCCGCCGCGCTCGCGACGTGGAGCGGCAACCTGCGCGGCTTCGTCAAGCTCGTGAAGGAGCAGCCGCTCGATCTCTCGCAGATGAACTGGCAAGTCGGCATGCAGGACGTCTCGCTGCTCGTCGAGACCAGCAAGCTGGAGAAGATGGTCGATGAGCTCGTCGCGCGCCGGGGCGCCGCCGCGAAAGCGACCATCGATGCCGCCGCGTTCATCTTCCATTCGTCGTTCGTGATGGTGGCGGCGCTGACGATTGCGCTTTTCGTGCTCGCGATCATCGTCAGCGAATGGGTCGTGCGGCGTCTGTCCGGACAACTCGGCGGCGAGCCGGGCTATGCGAAGGAAATCGCGAGCCGCATCGCGTCGGGCGATCTCGCTTATCCGATCCGCCTCAAGCGCCGCGACGACGCCAGCATGCTCTATGCGTTGTCCGAGATGCAGTCGGGCTTGTCGGCGACGGTCGGCGAGATTGCGGCGAGCGCGGAGGCGATCGCGTCGGCGTCGAGCGAAATCTCGACCGGCAACGTGGATCTGTCGCGCCGCACGGAAGAGCAGGCGGTCGCGCTGGAGAAGACCGCGGCCAGCATGGAGCAACTGACGTCGACGGTGCGCCAGAACGCGGATAACGCGATGCAGGCGACGACGCTTGCGCACAACGCGTCGGAGATCGCGGAGAAGGGCGGCAAGGTGGTGGGCCGCGTGGTCGAGACGATGGAGCGCATTGACGCGAGCGCGAAGAGCATCGGCGACATCATCGGCGTGATCGAGGGCATCGCGTTTCAGACGAACATTCTCGCGCTGAACGCGGCCGTGGAAGCGGCGCGCGCCGGCGAGCAGGGACGCGGCTTCGCGGTCGTGGCGGGCGAAGTGCGCGCGCTGGCGCAGCGGTCGTCGGCGGCGGCCAAGGAGATCAAGACGCTGATAGACACGTCGGTTTCGCGCGTGTCGGATGGCTCGACCTTTGCGCACGAGGCGGGCGCGACGATGGAGGAAGTGGTGCGCGCCGTGCGACGCGTGACGGACATCATGGGCGAGATTTCGGCGGCTTCGGCCGAGCAGAAGTCGGGCATCGAGGCGATTGGACACGCCGTGTCGCAGATGGACGCCGGGACGCAGCAGAACGCGGCGCTCGTCGAGCAGGCGGCGGCTGCGGCGCAATCGCTCGATGATCAAGCGCGCGCGCTTAAGGGGCTTGTTGGGAAGTTTCAGTTGGTCTGAGGGGTCTTTTTGTTGCGGGGTTGGGCGCGTGCGCGGGCTGTTGGCGTAGCCGTTGCTTTTTTAATTTAGAACGAACGAGCCGCGCAAGTTAGGCGCGCGAATGACCGGCGGCCAGTAAAGTCCCGCTTCGAGCGAAGCGGGACAAAGCGTTTGAAGTGTCACTCTGTTCTCGGCTTTTCCGTGAGCCATTCAACCGGCGAGGCAGTCGAGATTTGCAGACTGCAGTGTGACTATTCATTCTCAGGCAAGGCCGGCGGCTCCAATTTGACCTTCAACATGGGCTTTAACGCTGGATAATAAAGGGCAAGCACTGATAATGCCGTCGCGCCGAGCCGCTGAGCTACGGCATCGGTGAGTTCATGTTTGACGCTTTCGAGCGACCAGTCTGCTTTGACCGCACGGGCGACAAACGGCGCGATGTCAGCATCGTTCAAGGAACAGACCGTCAACTTGTCCGCCGCCTCGTCGTACGACACGACGACTGAACGTTTTGGGGGGGGATTCTTCATCAATACCCTCTGCATTGGTTGTAGTTGGCAAACGCCTGCGCTTTGCAAGCGACGTATGTATAGGAGTCCTGGGTCATTGCACTATAGAGCTTGCACTCGTCAAGCTCTCGCTCGTATTGAGCGTGGCATTCAGCTTCGTCAGCCTCGCTAACGCCACGCGCCGCAAGGGCGGTGACGTCGTCCTTCGAAGAGCCGTCGCCATACTCGAGCGGTTCCGTATCGCCGAGCGGTGCAGAGCCGTCGCCGTCGTCTGAGTCATCGTCACCGCCGCCGAGCAAAGCGCCCGCCGCTGAGTTCACCGCACCGAGCAAGTCGAACCCATTGTCCGCCGAAGCGGGAGCGCCTCGACTGGGTAACGGATCGAGCGTAGCGCCTGCAACGCCGCTAGCGGATGAGTCTAGCGCGGGGAGTTCGCCGTTTGCTCGCTTGAGGGCGAAGAACTTCGCGCTAGTCAAGACGTCAGCCGGGTACGAATAGCCACCGCCGCCTATTGCGGGCCAGTATTGCGGCGCGGGGTCGGGCTGCATGACGCGCGGCGCTGCCCTATAGCGGCGGTTCACTACAGGCACAAGCCGGCCGGATGCCACCGCATCCATCAGCAGGTTCTGCACTCCGATGTTGTCGGTTGGCAGCTTCCAGTGTGCCAACCGCAGCCAGTCGCGGACGAACGCCTGAATGTCGCGTAGCGCTTTCGCGCCGACAATGGAACGCAAATCCCAACCGGAGCGAAAGTGTCGAGCGAAAGCCGCCCGGTCGTCCGCAAGTTGCCTTAAGCGGAATTTCTCCCACAACTCGCCCTTATCGATTTCGCTGAGAGGTCTTGCATTCCACGAACGGGCAAGGGTTTCAAGCTCGGCGTCCGGATACAGCACGCGAGCCCACATATCACTGTATCCGCGCCCCCAACGGATGAGATCGTAATACTGGAACTCCGGAATGAGCATGCATTGCCACCCAGTTTCGAGTGGCACAGAAAGCGTATTCCACGTCATGACTTAGCCGTTCAGTCTTCGAACTTTCAGCGTAGCGCGCATTCATGAGCGAAGGTGCAAAATTGGGTCAAGGTTTCAGCAGGGTAGGGGGCCTCTGTGGGGTGACGTTGGACCTGGCCCTCGTGTGTCGTGCACGCGTCGCACGGAAAGGACGAGACAATAAAAAGCCCCGCTCGGCGAGAAGCGGGGCTAACGAATCAAAAAGTTGAATCCACTACTGCGTGTCGTGGCCAATTCGACGAAGCGTGTCAACCACGTCCGCGCACACCGGACGGCTATGTCTCCGGTTCATTCACAGCAGCAAAGAAAGTGACCCCCGCCCCGGGGAGGGGCAACGCTAATAGACCGACGCGAAAGCAAGTTCCCCGATGAAAGAGGGCGGCGAGAGCAAAAAGCCCAAAAGCCCTCAAATCAAATCAACTCAACTTCCTTCCAATTAGCATTGAAAAAAAAACGGCTAAGCTCCCGTGTGAGCTCATTGAGCGCTCCCATCTCCTGTGGAGAGATCTTGTGCACATGCTGCCCGACAGTCCAGTCGCCATAAACGAGCGCGACAGTCGAATCGTTCGCCTTCACGGGCAGCAGCACGAAAGCCTGCGCCTCGCCGAGCGTCTCCTTGTACCAGCGCGGCAAACGCGCGTCGATCCGCGGATCGTGCGCATTCTCGATGAAGATGCCCACAGGATTCGTGATCGCGAGATGGAACACATCCGGCCGGAACTCGGCGCTGAAACAAAGCGAAGAAAGCATCGGCTCGATGCCCGCGCCCATGCCGAGACGCGCCTGGAATTCATTGTTGGCCTGGCGCACGAAGACGACCGTGCGCGACAGACCGAGCCCCGCGAGCACCGCCTCCGACGCCAGCGCGAGCACCGGTGAGAGCGCGTTCTTCGACGGCAGCGAGCGCAAGTCGGCAAGACTCGCGCCGATGCGCGCCTCCGCCGATACGCTCGCCCGCGCCATCGCGTCCGCGTCCGCCTGTAGTTCGACAATCTCGCGCATCACGCCGTCGCCGCTGTCCTCGCTCGCGAGCGCAAGGCTCATCGACGCGAGCGTTTCCGCGTCCGCGTTGAGCGCGCCGCTGTAGCGCTCGGCGATATCGACGAGCATGGATTCGCGCCCGCCCGCCGCGACGTTCTGCGCGGTGAGCGCATCGGCGACTTCGGTCGAATAGTTGGTGACGGCCTGCAGCCAGCGCACGTGCTTCGGCACGGTTTCATCCGGCGGCGCGGTCGGGTCGCTCACGCGCATGCCGGCGCGGATCGTTTCCGGCAGGCGCCAGCGGTCCGCCGCCTCGATGCCGATTTCCTCGAACGTCACGCCGAGCAGCGCGGCGCACGCGCTGCTGTCGCTGATGTTCTCGGTGGCCGCCTTGCGGCGCAACTGGTCCCACTCGTGTTCGAGATAGAACGCGACGAGCAGCTTGCCGATCTGCCGCATCAGCGTGCAGACCACGGCTTCTTCCGCCGAACGCAGGTCGATGCGCTCGGTCACTTGCCGCGCGACCGTGCCCGAAAGCAGCGTGCGGTTGAGTTCGAGCTTGGCGTCGATGCGGCGCGGCGCGCTCTGATGAAAGTGGTCGACGAGCTTGAGCCCGACGACGAGATGCCCGACCGCGTCCATGCCGAGCACCATCAGCGCGCGGGTGACGGTCGTGATGTTGCCGCCGAAAGCCATGTACATCGCGGAATTCGCGAGCCGCAGCACCTTCTGCGTGAGCCCGAAGTCCGACAGCACGACTTGCACGAGTGCAGTGAAGTCGAGGTCGTCGTCGCTCATCGCGGACACGGTCGTGCGCAGCGCCTGCGAAAGCATCGGGAAGTCCCCGCGCTCGCTCATGCGCTGCCACAACTTGTCCAGTAGTTCGGCCTTGGTGCGTGCCATGCGTAAAAAAACCTGTTGTTGCGAGAACGGCTAACCCGAAGCGGCTCTGCCCGATTCATCATTCAGCGGCCGGTCCCGGAAGATACACGGATTCAGGGCGTTAAGGCGCGCTCTTTGATTAGAACACGAACATTCGTACGCTCATATTGTCTCGTGCAGCACGAGCGAACTCGATTGGAACGAACGCGCGAGTTCGTCCGACGGCATGGCCTGGCCAATCAGCCAGCCCTGTATGTGGTCGCAGCCCAGTTCGGCGAGCAAGTCACGCTGCGCCTCCGTCTCGACGCCTTCCGCGACGAGTTCCAGCCCGAGCGACTGCGCGAGCCCGACCACCGCGCCCACGATCGCGCGGTTGTTGCGCGACGTAATCAGGTTTTCGACAAAGCTGCGGTCGATCTTGAGCTTCGCGAGGGGAAAGCGTTGCAAATAGGCGAGGCTCGAATAGCCGGTGCCGAAGTCGTCCACGGCGAAGCGGATGCCGAGCGCGCGCAGTGCTTCGAGCAGGCGCGTCGCTTCTTCCGGGTCCTGCATCAACAGGCTTTCGGTGATCTCGAAGACGAGCCGCTCGGCGTCGATGCCCGTCAGCGCGATGGCTTCTTTCACCGCCGCCATGAAGCGCTTGTCGCGGAACTGCCGCGGCGACACGTTCACCGACACGTAATCGAGCCGGATGCCGATGGCGTCCCACTGCACGAGCTGCATGCACGCCGCCTTCAGCACCCAGTTGCCGAGATAGTTGATGAGGCCGATGGATTCCGCGAGCGGAATGAACGTCGAGGGCGGCACGAGCCCATGCGCCGGATGATGCCAGCGCATCAGCGCTTCCACGCCGACGACCGCGCCCGTGCGGATCTTCGTGATCGGCTGGAAAAAGAGCGAGAACTCGCCGTTGCGCACGGCCTCGTAAAGATCGGCTTCGAGCTTGAGGCGCTCCGCGTCGGCGGGATCGTCGTCGAGCGAATGGACGACGAGCGTGTTGCCGCCCGCGGCCTTCGCCTGCGCGAGCGCGAGATCGGCCATGCGCAGAAGGCTCGCCTGCACGCCGGACTTCGCGGTCGCGCCGTCTTTCACGGCGTGGTCCGGATACAACGCCACGCCGACGCTCGCCGACAAATGCGTGTGCTGTCCGCGATTCCGGTACGGCTGCGCGATGGCCGTCAGCAGCCGGCGCGCGAGATTCTCGGCGGCTTCGGCGGTCGCGCCCGCGGGCAGCAGCAGCGCGAACTCGTCGCCGGCCACGCGCGCCACGCGCTCGCCGTGCGTGGCCGTATGCTGAATGCGGCGCGCGGTTTCGCGCAGCATGTCGTCGCCGGCCTCGGAGCCGAGCGCCCGGTTGATGCGCTGATAGTCGTCGATATCGAGCAGGACGAGCGCCGTCTGCGTGCGCGTGCGTTCGGCCTCCGCCTGCATCGCGCCGACCGCCGCCTGAAGCGCGGTCGCGTTTTCGAGGCCGGTGAGCGGATCGTGATGCAGCGCGTGCGTGAGCGACGCTTCGCGTTCGCGCCAGCGCGACACGTCGAACGCGGCGAGCGCGAAGCCGGGCGTGCCCTGCGAGGCGGTCGCCAAAACCCGCAGCTCGACGCAGATCGGGTAGGTGAGCGACTTCACGAGATGGAGCGTCGCGCATTCGAGCTGGCCGCTCTCGCGCGCGCGGGCGACGAGCGCGTCAAGTTCGCCCGCTTCCTCGGACGGCACGAGATCGTGCAGCGTCAGCATGCTCAGGTAGTCGTGGTGATAGCCGATGAAGTCGATGCTCGCGTGCGACACGTACTGAAAGCGCAGCGCGTCGTCCACCTGCGCGAGGAAATCGACCGCGCCGAGCGTCGCTTCGAGCGCGGCGGCGGGCCTGCCCGCGCCGTGAGCAGTTAACGAGGCGGAAGCAGAGGCGGAGGAAGAGGCGGACGCGGGCGACCCAGCATCGTGCGCGTGTGCATCGCGGTCGTCTCGCGCGGCGGGTCTCCATGCGCGGCAAAGCACATCGAACGCGATGCGCCAGGGTGCGCGGCGGGAGACGGAAGTCCGGTTCGCTTGCATGGTCAGTTAAGGTTCTCGCGGCGGCGCGCAGCCAATGGTCGACGCACAAGCTGATCGTCGGATGCTTCGGCGGCGCGCGAATGCCGCTTCGAGCGGCTCGGCGTACGGCGCGCCGGCATGAGGCGCGGCACGCTCTATCAGGCGAGTTATCGGCGGATTGGCGAATTTCTTTAACCGTCATGCCGCGTCACGCGGGACGCCGGCGGCAATCAGGGAAAACGCGCGGCGCGGCCGTTGCGCGCCTGGCGTAAAACATGGACGCAAGGCGATTTTCGGTTACAGTGCGCGTTTCCGGCGACAAACGCCTCGGCCCCGGTCGCCATGTTGGCGGGCGTCCCGCGTTACGGTCGCCCGATTCGGGAATTCCCACACGTCACGCTTCATGATCGATTGCCTTCTATCGCCGACCCGCGCAGGTCGTTGCGGCTTCGAGACCGCTCAGGTGCGGGCGTCGGCGCAAACCTTTGCGCGCGCGGTCGTTGTCCTGCCTGACGGATTCGTCGGCCTCATTCGGTTTCCGTCATGCCCGATTCAACGCTGAAGCTGCGCGCCCGACGCGAGCCGAGCGTCTACGTCGGCCGTCAGCCGATTCTCGACGGCGCGGGCGCGCTCGCCGCCTACGAACTCCTCTTCCGCGACAGCCCGGAAAACCGCGCCCGCGTCGATAACGACGTGCAGGCGACGGCGCATGTCGTCGCGCGCACGGTCGGCGAAATCGGCGTGCCGGCCGTGCTCGGACTGCATCCCGGCTACGTGAACATGAGCCGCGAACTCATCTTCGACGACATCGTGCATCTCATGCAGCCCGAGCGATTCGTGCTCGAGTTGCTGGAGAGCATCGAGTTCGACGACGCGCTCTTCAAGCGATGCGCGCAGTTGCGCCGCGACGGCTTTCGCTTCGCGCTCGACGACGTGACGCGCCTCGACGATACATTGCTCGCCGCGCTGCCGTCGGTCGATATCGTCAAGGTGGACGTGCTCGCGGCCGAGCGCGCGCACTTGCGTGAACTGACGGCGCTCGTCAAGAAGCACGGCAAGCTGCTCGTCGCGGAAAAGGTCGAGACGCACGAGGATTTCGCGCAGGCGCGTGCATTGGGCTTCGATCTCTTTCAAGGCTATTTCTTCGCGCGGCCCCAAGTGCTGTCGGCGCGGCGCGCGAGCCCGGCACGCGGCACGCTCCTGCGGCTCTTGTCCGTGCTCGGCAGCGATCCGAGCCTGCGCGAGCTCGAAGTGGAGCTGAAGCGTAATCCTGACATCGTGCTGCAACTCATGCGCCTCGCCAATTCGAGCGCCCACGCGCGGGGGCGCAACGTGTCGTCGCTGAAGGAAGCCATGGCCGCCGCCGGCACGCGCCAGTTGATGCGCTGGACGCAACTGCTGCTGTACGCGGACGGCAGCGGCCTGCCGTGGCGCTCCGACCCGCTCTTGCAACTCGTCGGCACGCGGGCGCGCTTCATGGAACTGGCGGCGGATGCACTGCGTCCATCGGATGAAGCGTTCTCGGATGCCGCGTTCATGACCGGCATCTTTTCGCTCGTGCACGTGGTGGTGGATCTGCAGCCGGCCGAGATTGTCGATAAGCTGCATCTGACCGCCGATATTCGCTCGGCCATTCTCGCGGGCGAGGGCGAACTGGGCGCCCTGCTCGGCATCGCGCGGGCGACCGAACGCGGCGATGTCGAAGCCATCGACGCACGACGGCTCGCCGATCCGGCGCTCGACGCGCTGAGCCCCGCGCTTCTGGCTTCGCTTCAGGTGGAAGCGGCGGCATGGTTCGGCGAGCAAAGGCTCGACTGAACGCGGCACCAACCCGATCACGGAGACACATCCGCATGAAAAGAAGAACGAAGCTGGCAGGCGCGGCGCTTTCGGGCTTGATCGCGTGCGCGGTCGCGGCGTATCCGCTCTTGGCGCGCGCCACGCTCAAGCCGGGCGATGCCGCGCCTGCGTTCGTCACGCAGGCGTCGCTCGGCGGCAACGTCTTCGACTACTCGCTCGCCGACGCGCTCAAGAAAGGCCCCGTCGTGCTGTACTTCTATCCGGCGGCGTTCACGAAGGGCTGCACGATCGAAGCGCACGAGTTCGCCGAAGCGGTCGATCAATACAAGGCGCAGGGCGCGACGGTGATCGGCGTGTCGCACGACGATATCGGCACGCTGCAGCGTTTTTCAGTGAGCGAATGCCGCAGCAAGTTCCCGGTCGCCGCCGATACCGACGCGAAGATCATCGGCGCGTACGACGCCGCATTGCCCTTCAAGAGGTCGATGGCCAACCGCGTGTCGTACGTGATCGCGCCGGACGGCAAGGTCATCTACGAGTACACGAGTCTGTCGCCGGATCAGCATGTCGCGAACACGCTGCAGGCGCTGCGCGAGTGGAACGCGAAGCACAAGGCGCAGTGATGGCGGCCGCTCCGTTCGTTCGCAAAGGGTAGCCGTCATGCCGATCGTTCTCGCGCTTATCGCGCTCGCTGCGCTGATCTACGGCGCGGTGTGGTCCTTCGACGCGCTCGATGCGCGCTTCGGGCTGGGCGTCGCCGTCGGCGTCGCGGTGGTCGTGGCGGCGGCGGTCGCGGCGGGCATCGCGTACTGGCTCGCGCGGCGTCGCGAGATCGCGCCGAATCTGCCGCGCGTGAAGGGCGACGCCACCAACTGGACGCACGAACTGAAGCGCGACTGGGGCGGCGTGCGGCTCGCCGCGGGCAAGCGCCTGCTGGACGTGCGCGTAGGCGAGGCGACCGGCCACTACATCTTCGCCGACCTGCGCGACGCGCAACTCGCGCGGGACGACGCGCGTGGCGAGTGGCACGTCGTTCTCGATGTCGCCGACAAGGTTCACGGCCAATGGCGTCTGCCGATGGCCGACCGCGCCGAGGCCCGCAAGTGGACGCGCATTCTCTCGCTCGCGGTCCGGCAAAAGCTCTGATGCGTCATTCCACGTGATAGCCAATGTCGCTGCGCACCTTGCCGCGAAACACCCAGTACGACCACGTCACGTAGATCATCAGCACCGGCAGCAGGAACAGCGTTCCGATCAGGAAGAACTGATGCGTGATGGGCGCGGCCGACGCGTCCCATAGCGTCACCGAAGGCGGCGCGATGAACGGCCACAGGCTGATGACGAGCCCGGTGAACGCGAGGAAGAAAAGGCCCATCGAGCAGACGAAGGGCAGCACTTCGCGGCCTTTCGAGAGACTCGACCAGAGCTTCCACGCGAGAAAGGCCGTGAGCAAGGGCACGGGCGCGAACGCGAAGGCCATCGGAAAGCCGAACCAGCGCGCCGCGATGCGCGCGTCTTTCAGCGGCGTCCACAAGCTGATGAGCAGAACGAACGCCAGCACGCCGATGAGCGCGAAGCGCGCCATCTTGCGGCCCCACGCCTGCAAGTCGCCTTCGGTCTTGAGCACGAGCCACGTCGAGCCTTGCAGCGCGTAGCCGAAAATCAGGCCGACGCCGACCAGGAGCGGAAACGGCGCGAG
This sequence comes from Caballeronia sp. SL2Y3, assembly GCF_022879575.1. Classification (NCBI taxonomy): domain Bacteria; kingdom Pseudomonadati; phylum Pseudomonadota; class Betaproteobacteria; order Burkholderiales; family Burkholderiaceae; genus Caballeronia; species Caballeronia sp. SL2Y3. The sequence goes on along the minus strand of NZ_CP084260.1, from coordinate 1,783,357 downwards.
CCAGTCCCAGCTCGTTCCCGAGTACTGCCGGCCCACGATCGGAAAGCCCTGAATGAACATGCCGAGCACGATGCCTTGCGAGAACGTGGCGAGCAGCGACCCGTACGCGAACGCGCGATCCCACAGCCACTTGCGCGCGCCGACGACCTCGCGGAATTCGAACGCCACGCCGCGAAAGATCAGCCCGAGCAGCATGAAGAGAATCGGGAAATAGACGGCCGGCACGATGATCGCGTAGGCGAGCGGAAACACCGCGAACAGTCCGCCGCCGCCGAGCACGAGCCACGTTTCGTTGAAATCCCAGACGGGCGCGACGGAGTTGATCATCAGATTGCGCTCGTCGTGGTCGCGGCGCAGCAGAAAGAGCATGCCGACGCCGAGATCGAAGCCGTCGAGCAGCACGTACATGAACACGGCCAGCGCGAGAATGGCGGCCCACAGCGGCACGAGATCGAGCATCGCGTTCTCCGGTTGTCAGGATGAGCTAGTTGGGCCGGCGCGGCGGCACGATGTCGTCGCTCGGCGCGACGTCCGCCGTCTGCCGCGAGGTGTCTCTGCTCGACGATACGGCCGAAAGCGGCCGCGCCGCGCGCGTCTTCGGCTGAAGCAGTTCGTTCTCGTGACCCTGCGTGGCTTCGGACGGACCGATGCGCACGAGACGCCGCAAGAGGATGTATCCCGAGCCGAAGATCACGGCGTACGCGAGCACGTAAAGCAGCCACGACAGCCCGACATCGCCGGTGGTGAGCGAGGGCGTCACCGAATCGCGGGTGCGCAGCACGCCGTACACGGTCCACGGCTGCCGGCCGGCTTCGGTCGTCGTCCACCCGGCGAGCACGGCGATGAAGCCGAGCGGCATCGCGAGCGTCGCCGCGCGCAGCCATCGCCTGCTGCGTTCGAGCTTGCCGCGCGCGAAGAGCACGATGCCCGACAGCACGATCGCGAGCATCAGCATCGCGATGCCGACCATGAGGTGAAACGCGAAGAACACGACTGCGACGGGCGGGCGGTCCTCGCGCGGAAAGTCCTTGAGGCCGCGCACGTAGCCGTTCGGATCGTGCGTCAGATAGATGCTGCCGAGCACCGGCACCGAGATCTCGAAGTGATTGCGCTCTTCGTCCTGATCGGGAATGGAGAAAAGATTGGCGGGCACGCGCGAGCCCGATTCCCATAGCGCCTCCATCGCGGCGAGCTTGGCGGGCTGATGCTTGAGCGTGTTGAGGCCGTGGGCGTCGCCGAGCACCATCTGCACGGGCACCATGATGATGAGAAAGATCAGCGACATCTTGAGCATCACGCGGCTTTCCTCGATCGCGCGCCCCTGACGCATATACATGGCGCCGACGCCGAGAATGACGAAGGCGGTGGTCACGAGAAACGCGCTGACCGTGTGGCTCAGCCGGAACGGAAACGACGGCGAGAAGATCACGTCGAAGAAGCTGACCACTTCGAAGCGGCCGTCGGGCATGAGGCGGTAGCCTTGCGGCGTCTGCATCCAGCTATTGACGGCGAGAATCCAGAACGACGAAATGAGCGTGCCGAGCGCGACGAACAGCGCGGACATCACGTGCGCCCACTGCGGCACGAGCTTGCGGCCGAAGAGCAGCACGCCGAGAAACGCCGACTCCAGAAAGAACGCGGTCAGCACCTCGTAGCCCATCAGCGGGCCGACGACGTTCGCGGTGCGGTCGGCGTAGCGGCTCCAGTTAGTGCCGAACTGAAACGGCATCACGATGCCCGACACCACGCCCATGCCGAACGACACCGCGAAGATCTTGAGCCAGAACGCCGACAGCCGCCGGTAGACATCGCGCTTGGTGATCCACCAGTTGACTTCCAGCGTGGCGATGAAACAGGATAGCCCGACGGTGAAAGCCGGCAGCAAGATATGAAACGCGATGACCCACGCGAACTGAAAGCGCGAGAGCAAAACCGAGTCGATATGCATGAACGCTCCTTGGCGATTCTTGCAACGTTTGCGTCGAACGATGCGACTGTACGCACGTCGTTCCTTAATACACCGTTTGCCGGCGCGGGACACGCGGCGCGCATGACCCTGTTTGCTACAATTTCGGCCTCGCGCTCATCAGCTAACCGCGTGCCGGACGACCGGGGCGCGCATCGACTCATTGGGGACGGCCCCATCTTCATGGGAGTGACCCGATGTCCTGGATTCTTCTCTTCATTGCCGGTCTGCTGGAAGTCGCGTGGGCGGCGGGCTTAAAGACGTCCGACGGCTTCACGAAGCTCGGCCCGTCCGTTTTCACGCTCGTGACGGCCATCGGCAGCTTCGTGCTGCTCGCGCTCGCCATGCGCCAGTTGCCGCTCGGCACCGCGTATGCGGTGTGGACGGGCATCGGCGCGGTCGGCGCGTTCGTGTTCGGCATCGTGTTCATGGGCGAGGCGGTGTCGGCGGCGCGCATCGTGAGCGCGGTGCTCATCATCGCGGGCTTGATCGGACTCAAGCTCACGTCGGGGCACTGAAAGGCGCGGGAACGGCAATCGCTTGGCCGCTGCGGTGCCACGCGCCCACTGCGGGCATTTTGCGTGGATATAATGATCTGAAGTCAGTCTGACGGGCGCCTCGCGTGCGGTTGCGGTTTTCGCGGCGGGAGGCTGGCGGTCCATCTTACGCGCGCCCGCGTCGCGGCTTCTTTCGGTCACGCTTCGGTCAGCGGAGCGGGCCGATTGTTTCAGCCGGTACAGCATCGAGCCGTGGCCCCAAGCGCGCGGCTGGCGCAACAAGGAGGCGGCAATGCTGGAATCACTTTCGCTCGCTGCGGGCCTTTCATGGGCGAGCGGGCTGCGCCTGTACCTCACGGTCTTCGTCGCCGGCCTGTTCGCCCGCATGGGCGTCATTCATCTGCCCGACACGCTCGCCGTGCTCGCTTCGCCGTGGGTAATCGGCGTCGCCGCGTTCCTCGCGTTCGTCGAATTTCTCGCCGACAAGATCCCCGCGCTCGATTCCCTGTGGGACGCCATTCATACGTTCATTCGCATTCCGGCGGGCGCCGTGCTCGCGGCGGGCTCGCTCGGCCACGCCGATCCGACGCTGCTCACCGTTGCCGCGCTCGCGGGCGGCACGCTCGCCGGGGCGTCGCATTTCGCGAAGGCCGGCACGCGCGCGCTCATCAATCTTTCGCCGGAGCCGGTGTCGAACTGGGCGGCATCCGCCACCGAAGATGTCGGCGCGACGCTCGGCCTCGTGCTCGCGTTCTTCGTGCCGCTCCTGTTCCTCGTCATGCTGATCGCGTTTCTGGTGGTGGCCGGCTGGGCGCTGCCGCGCCTCGTGCGCGGCGTGCACGGCGGCGTGTCGCGCATGGCCAAGCACATGCTGCCGGGCACGCATAACCCGATCAGCCGACTGCGGAGCAAGCACGATTGAGCACGGCGGCCAACGACAAACCGGCGGCCAAGGCGTCGCAAGGACCGCACGCGCCTCACCACACGCATCCGGGCGCCCGGCTCGACTTCCTCCAGACCGTGCGCCAGTCGTGGCGCATGACCGCGCGCGACTGGCGCGCGGGCGAACTCACGATGCTGTTGCTCGCGCTCGTGCTGGCGGTCGCCGCGTTGTCGAGCGTCGGTTTTCTCGCGGATCGCATGCGGCAGGGGCTGGCCCGCGACGCCCGCCAGATGATCGCCGCCGATTTCGTCGTGCGCGCCGATCACCCCGTCGATCCGATGTTCGCGCAAGAAGCGCGTGCGCTCGGGCTCGAAACGGCAGGCACGACCATCTTCCCGAGCATGGTCAGCTCGGCCGGGCAGACGCCGCTTTCGCGGCTCGCGGCGATCAAGGGCGTGACGCCGGGCTATCCGTTGCGCGGCGCGCTGCGCATCGCGCCCGGCCCCGATGCTCCTGACTCGCCCGCGCAAGGCATTCCCGCGCCCGGCACCGTCTGGGTCGATCCCGCGCTGCTCGACGCGCTCAAGACGAAAGTCGGCGGCGCGGTGAAGGTCGGCACGCGCACCTTCACGGTCGCGGCGGTCATCATGCGGGAAATGGACCGCGGCTTCTCGTTCGTGAACTTCTCGCCGCGTCTCATGATGCGCGCCGATGAAATCGCGGCGACGGGGCTCATCGGCTACGGCAGCCGCGTGACGTACCGGCTGCTCGTCGCGGGACCGGACGCGCAGGTCGAGCGGTTCGCGCAGTTCGCGCGCGGCAAGACCGACGGCGGCAAGCTGCGCGGCGTCGCGCTCGAATCGCTCTCGGACGGCCAGCCGCAAGTGCGGCAGACCATCGACCGCGCGAGCCACTTTCTTACGCTCGTCTCGCTCCTGACGGCGCTGCTCGCGGCGGTCGCCATCGCCATGGCCGCGCACCGTTTCGCGCGACGCCATCTGGACGGCTGCGCCGCAATGCGCTGCCTCGGCATCAGCCAGCGGACGCTGCGCGCGCTCTTCGTCAACGAATTCCTGGCGATCGGCGTGATCGGCAGCGTGGCGGGCATCGTGCTCGGGTTCATCGGGCATCTGGTGCTGCTGCGCGCGCTGGGTTCGCTCGTCGATGTCGAGTTGCCGCAGGCGAGCGTCTGGCCCGCGTTGCAAGGCATCGCGATGGGTCTCGTGCTGCTGCTCGGCTTCGCGCTGCCGCCGCTTTTGCCGCTCACGCGCGTGCCGCCGGTCCACGTAATCCGCCGCGAACTGGGCGATGCGAGCCGTATCGCGTATGCGGCGTACGGCGTCGGCGTGCTGCTCTTCGCGGCGCTGCTCGTGATCGCGGCGGGCGAGCTGAAGCTCGGCGTGATCGTCGCGGGCGGATTCGCGGCGGGGCTGCTGCTCTTCGGCGTGATCGCGCGGGCGGCGCTGTGGGCGGCGGCGCGCTTCGTGCGGCGCGAAAGGAGCCGCGCGGGCGTCGGCTGGCGCTATGCGCTCGCGTCGCTGGAGCGGCGCAGCGGCGGGAGCGCGTTGCAGATCACGGCGCTCGGCATCGGGCTGATGTGCCTGCTGCTGATCGGCATGACGCGCAACGATCTCATCAAGGGATGGCGCGACGCCACGCCGCCGGATGCGCCCAACGAATTCCTGATCGACATTCAGCCGGACCAGCGCGACGGCGTGCTCGCCTATCTGCACGGCCACGGCCAGCCCGACGCCGTGCTCTCGCCGATGGTGCGCGCGCGCCTCGTCGCGATCAACGGCAAAGCGGTGAATCCGGACAGCTACGACAAGCCGGACGCGAAGCGGCTGGTGGACCGCGAGTTCAATCTCTCCTACACGACCGCGCTGCCCGACGACAACCGCGTGACGCAGGGCGCGTGGTACGGCGCGAGCGGCAAGCCGCAGGTGTCGATGGAAGAGGGCATCGCGAAGACGATCCGCGTGAAGATGGGCGACATGCTGCGTTTCGACGTGGCCGGCCTGCCGGTGGAAGCGCCCGTCACCAGTCTGCGCAAGGTGGACTGGAATTCGTTCAAGGTGAACTTCTTCGTGCTGATGCCGCCCGAGGCGCTCGCGGACTTGCCCGCGACCTTCATCACGAGCTTCCATCTGCCTGCGAACGATCAGCGCATGATCGACGGCCTGATCGCCGCGTACCCGAACGTCACGGCCATCGACACCGCGCCGATTCTCGCGCAGATTCAGCGCACGCTCGCGCAGGTGATCGGCGCGGTGCAATTCCTCTTCATCTTCACGCTCGCGGCGGGCGTGCTCGTGCTGTACGCGGCGCTCGCCGGCACGCGCGACGAGCGCATGCGCGAGTCCGCGCTGTTGCGCGCGCTCGGCGCGTCGCACCGGCAAGTGCGCTCGGTGCAGGTCGCGGAGTTCGTCGCGGTCGGTGCGTTGTCGGGCTTCATGGCCGCGCTCGGCGCGCAGGGCATCGGCTACGTGCTCGCGTCGCGCGTGTTCGAGTTTCATATCGATTTCAATCCGTGGCTCGTGCCGGCGGGCGTCGTCGCGGGCATCGCGTGCGCGGGGCTCGGCGGCTGGCTCAGCCTGCGGCGCGTGCTGGCGCGCCCGGCGCTGCAATCGCTACGGGACGCATAGTTTTCCGTCAAAGCAAAGCAATGAGCGAAGTGAATCAACCGGCTTCCGAAGACGAAGCGACCAATCAACGAGCGCCGACCGCGTTCGAACTCATCGGCGGCGAGGAGCGCGTGCGCGCGCTCGTCGACCGTTTCTACGATTTGATGGACCTGGAGCCCGAGTTCGCGGGCATTCGCGCGCTGCATCCGCCGACGCTCGACAATTCGCGCGACAAGACCTTCTGGTTCCTGTGCGGCTGGATGGGCGGACCGGATCACTACATCAGCCGCTTCGGGCATCCACGGCTGCGGGCGCGGCATCTGCCGTTCGCCATCGCGTCGAGCGAGCGCGATCAATGGCTGCGCTGCATGGCCTGGGCGATGGAGGACATCGGTCTTGACGAGCCGCTGCGCGAGCGCCTGCTCACGTCGTTCTTCGATACCGCCGACTGGATGCGCAACCGTCCCGGCTGATTCGCCCGCTTGTGTACCGGGCGAGGCCGCGCCGCTTTGCGGCATCATCTGCGATCAACCGACCATCCAAGGCTTTCGAGGACACGAAGTCATGACTACACGCGCGCTCTTTCGCGAGGACGCTTATCAAAGACGCTGCGAGGCGACCGTCACCGCCATCGACGAGGCGGGCATCCATCTGGACCAGACCGTGTTCTATCCGCTCGGCGGCGGGCAGGCGGGCGACGCCGGAACGCTGACGCTCGCCGACGGCACGGTCGTCGCCATCGCGGATACGCGCAAGGCCAAGTTCGAAGGCGCGACGCCCGACGATGCCGTCCATGTGCCCGCGCCCGGTCAGGAAGACGCGCTCGCGAAGCTCAAGGTGGGCGACAGAGTGAGCGCGGAAATCGACTGGGAGCGGCGGTATCGGCATATGCGGCTGCACACCGCGAGCCACCTGATCTGCGCGGTGCTGCCGTATCCGGTCGATGGCTGCAGCATCACGACCGACTACGCGCGGCTCGATCTCGCGACCGTCGAGCCGATCGAGCGCGAAGCAGTGGAAGCGAAGCTGCGCGAGCTCGTCGGCGGCTCGCACGACGTGCGCACGGAATGGATCACCGATGACGAAATGTCCGCGCGCCCCGAACTCGTCCGCACGATGAGCGTGAAGCCGCCGATGGGTCTCGGCCGCGTGCGGCTTCTGCGCATCGAGAACGTGGACTTGCAGCCGTGCGGCGGCACGCATGTGCGCAATACCGGCGAAATCGGCACGCTGCGCATCGCCAAGCTGGAAAAGAAGAGCGCGCGCACGCGGCGGCTGGTGCTGGAACTGGCTTGACGGTCGTGACCGGCGACCGGCGCGCGCAGGGCGTGCTGGACTTTTGGTTCGGCGCGGAGGGTTCGCCCGAGTTCGGCACCGAGCGCAAGGAGTGGTGGAGAAAGAAGCGCGCATTCGACGCCATGCTGACCGAACGCTTCGGCGCGCTGCTCGACGAAGCGCAGGCGGGCGGGTTAGAAGAGTGGGAACGCGAGCCGCTTTCGGCGCTCGCGCTAATCGTGGTGCTGGATCAGTTCTCGCGCAACTGCTATCGCAACACGCCGCGCGCTTTTGCCGGCGACGCGCGGGCGCTCGCGGTCGCGAAGACGCTCGTCGAGCAGGGCGACGATTTGCGAATGCCGAGCGCCTGTCATCGCGCGTTCGTGTACACGCCGTTCGAACACGACGAAACGCTCGCCAGCCAGCGTGAATCGGTGCGCCTTTTCGCGAAACTGCGCGACGACACGGGCGTCGCGAGCTTCTACGACTCCGCGTTGAGACACGCGGAAGTCATCGAAAGATTCGGGCGCTTTCCGCATCGGAACAGGATACTCGGGCGCAAGACGCTGCCCGACGAAGAAGCGTGGCTCGCCGAGCACGGCGGCTTTTGAACGCCCGAGACGATCACCGTCCGCCCGTCACGTCCAGTATCGCGCCGGTCACATAGGACGACGCATCGGAGAGCAGCCAGACGATCGATTCTCCGACTTCGTCCGCCGTGCCGGGGCGTCCGAGCGGCGTGTGCACGCCGAGCACGTGCGCGCGGTCCGGCTTGCCGCCGCTCGCGTGGATGTCGGTTTCGATGAGGCCGGGGCGAATCGCGTTGACGCGCACGCCTTCCGGGCCGAGTTCCTTGGAAAGCCCGATGGTCATCGCGTCGATCGCGCCTTTGGAACCCGCGTAGTCCACGTATTCGTTCGGCGACCCGAGCCGCGCCGCCGCCGACGACACGTTCACGAGCGAGCCGCCGTGGCCGCCGCGCGAGCGCGACAGACGCCGCGCCGCCTCGCGCGCGCACAGATACGCGCCGAGCACGTTGGTGTCGAAGATGCGCTTGAGCCGCTCGATGTCCATGTCGGCCAGAGGCGCCCCCGGCGCGACGATGCCCGCGTTGTTCACCACGCCGTCGAGCTTGCCGAAGGCTTGCTCGGTGGCGTCGAACATGGAAATGATCGCGGCTTCGTCGCGCACGTCGCCGGCTATCGCGATGGCCTTGCCGCCCGCCGCGCGCACCGCCGCGACGGTTTCTTCGGCGGCTTGCGCGTTCGACGCGTAGTTCACGCCGACCGACCAGCCCCGCGCGCCCGCGAGAATGGCAGCCGACCGGCCGATGCCGCGGCTCGCGCCGGTGATCAGGATGACTTTGGACATCGCTCGACTCTCCTCAGACTGCGTTGCGTTTCTCGGACCACTTGTCGTTCGCGGGCGGTATGTAGGCCGCGAGCTTCGCGATCATCTCGTCCGGCTCGGCGGCCACCTGAATCATGTCCAGATACGGCTTGCGCATGAAGCCTTCCTCGATGGTATGACGCAGCATCGACAGAAGCGGGTCGAAATAGCCGTTCACGTCCAGGAGGCCGACGGGCTTCTGGTGATAGCCGAGTTGCGCCCACGTGTACACCTCGAAGAACTCTTCGTACGTGCCGACGCCGCCGGGCATCGCGACGAAGGCATCGGCGAGATCGGCCATCTTCTTCTTGCGCTCGTGCATGTCGGGCACGACGTGCAGTTCGGTGAGATCCGTATGGCCGACTTCCTTCGCGAGCAGCAACTCGGGAATCACGCCGACCGCGCGTCCGCCGGCGGCGAGCACTTCATCGGCGATCAGGCCCATCAGCCCGACGCGGCCGCCGCCGTAGACGAGCGACAGGTTCGCTTCAACGAGCGCGCGGCCGAACGCGCGCGCGGCTTCGGCATAGACGGGGCGGGCTCCGGTGGCGGAGCCGCAATAGACACACACTGCCTTCATTATCGGGAATCCTTCGGTGTTTCGTTCTTCGATGCGCTGGCGGCATCGTCGCGCGGCGGCAGGAAGTCCGCGAATCCGCGCTTGGGCATCTTACCGGACACCAGATCGTCGAAAAGCTGGCGCGAGCGGCCGCGCAGATACGGCGCCATGATCGAGATGATGTGCACGCTCACCTGATGAAGTTCCGCGCGAATCGCTTCCTGATCGTTGTACTTGCGCGGATTCATCACGTACTGATACGACAGCCAGTATGTGGCGATCACGCCGATGTTGGTCGCGATCACCTCGATCTCGGCGGGCGTCGCGACCATTTCCTGATCGGCGACGAGCGCCTCGCACAGCTGCTGCGCAAAGCGCACCTTGTGCGTGATGATCTGCTTGAAGTGCGTCTCCAGCGTGCGGTTGCGCGCGAGAAGGTCGTTCAGGTCGCGGTAGAGAAAGCGATACGTCCAGAGAAAATCGGCCATGTACTGCAGATAGGACCACATCTCGTCGATGGTCGGCCGGTGATCGTCCGGAAAGCGCAGGCGCTTCTGAATCTGCTGCTCGAACTGCGCGAAGATGCTGTTGATGATGTCGTCTTTGTTGCGGAAATGGTAGTACAGATTGCCTGGACTGATTTCCATCTCCTCGGCGATCGTCGTCGTGGTGACGTTGGGTTCGCCGATATCGTTGAACAACTTCAGCGACAGCTCGAGAATCCGTTCGCGGGTACGGCGGGGAGGTTTCGCTTCCATGTCGTCCGACCTTGGCATCCGGTTGCGGCGGCCTCGTGCAAGCATGCCCGCGTCCGGTTCCGTTGCTATTTTTGAGAATATCGGACGATTATAAACCGCTCGTTCTCCGTTCCGGACGCGGCCTCGCAGACCCGGCGACGACTTTACGAGATACCGCGCGCTCAAGCCAAAAGACGCCCGAGCCACGCAGCCGCAGCGGGCGCGTGCGGCCACAGAATCATGGCCCACGTGAGCACGCATACCGCGAGTGCGACCATCACGGCGGCGCTGCCGAAGTCCTTCGCGCGCTTCGAGAGTTCGTGGCGTTCCAGCGAGATACGGTCGATCGCTGCCTCGACGCTCGAATTCAGCAGCTCGACGATCAGCACCAGCAGCACCGAGCCGATCAGCGCGGCGCGCTCGACCGGCGCCACCGGCACAAACAGGCTGCACGGCAACAGAATGGCCGCGAGCGTCAGTTCCTGCCGGAAGGCGCTTTCCTCGCGGATCGCGATGCGAAAGCCCGCGATCGAGTTCTTCATCGCGTGCCAGGCGCGCGTGAAGCCGCGATTGCCCTTGTACGGATTGAAGGGCAGGTCGTCGGTGCCGAGCGGTTCGGTTGCCTGAGCGGGCGAATCGGGAGAATCGGGCAAATCGACGCCGGCGTCGGTTTCGTCGTCGAACGGGTCCATGATGCGGCCCGCCGCCGCGCGGGCGTTCGCTTCGGCGCGTTCCTCCGCCAACGGGCGACGCGTCATGCGGGCGCCCGGTCGGTGCGCGGCGCGCGCGGCTCGAACTGCCGCAGATGCGACGCGAACTGCTCGGACGCCGCGCGCCACGAGAAGCGTTCGGCCCAGGCGCGCGCGTCGGCACGGTCGATCTTCAGCGCCTGAAGGCACGCCTCGCGCAGGTCGTCGTCGAGCGCGCCGGGTCCGTGTTCGCCGAGCACGTCGATCGGACCCGTGACCGGATACGCCGCGATGGGCGTGCCGCAGGCCATCGCTTCCAGCAGCACGAGGCCGAACGTATCGGTGCGGCTCGGAAACACGAAGACATCGGCGGCGGCGTACACCTTCGCGAGTTCCGGCTGCGACAGCACGCCGAGATAGTTGACGTTCGTGTAGCGAGATTTCAGTTCGGCGAGCGCGGGGCCTTCGCCCGCGACCCATTTCGAGCCGGGCAGGTCGAGCTTCAGGAACGCTTCGACGTTCTTCTCGATCGCCACGCGCCCGACATACAGAAAGATCGGCCGCGCGGTGTTGAGCACCTTCGAGTCCATCGGATGGAAGATGTCGAGATCCACGCCGCGCGTCCACAGCACGACGTTCGTGAATCCGTAGGCTTCCAGATCTTTCTTGACCACGGGCGTCGGCGCCATGACCGCCTGCGACGGTCCGTGGAACCAGCGCAGAAAGCGATATGTCATCGCGAGCGGAATGCCGAAGCGCGCCTTCACGTATTCGGGAAACCGCGTGTGATAGGCGGTCGTGTACGGCAGCTTGTGACGCAGTGCGTACGCGCGGGCGGCGAGGCCGAGCGGGCCTTCTGTCGCGATGTGCAGCGCATCGGGATCGAACGCGTCGATGCGCTCGGCGACATGACGGCGCGGCATCAGCGACAGGCGAATCTCGGGATAGGTCGGGCAGGGAATCGTCTTGAATTCCAGCGGCGTGAGCATGTCCACGCGATGCCCGAGCGCCGTCAGTTCCTTGCTCGTGTTCTTGAGTGTGCGCACGACGCCGTTGACTTGCGGCTCCCATGCATCGGTCACGATCATGATCTTCATTGCGGTTCCTCGTGTGGCCTGATGGATGAGTTCACACCGTCGCGCGTGCTTTCGCGGCCGGCTGTCCGGGCGAACGCATGACGGTCCAGTAGACGACCTTAAGTTCGCCGTCGTACGTCTCGACGAGCGCGGAGAGACTCTCGACCCAGTCCCCGTCGTTGCAATACAGGATGCCGTCGATATCGCGAATCTCGGCCTTGTGAATGTGCCCGCACACGACGCCGTCGCAGCCGCGGCGGCGCGCTTCATCGGTCATCACACGTTCGAACTGCGAAATGAAATTGACCGCGTTCTTGACCTGATGCTTCAGGTACTGCGAGAGCGACCAGTAATTGAAGCCGAGCTTCGTGCGCACGCGATTGAACCAGCGGTTGAGCAGCAGGATCGCGGTGTACGCGGTGTCGCCGAGATAGGCGAGCCATTTGGCGTGCTGAATGACGCCGTCGAAGAGATCGCCGTGAACGATCCACAGGCGCTTGCCCGCGAGCGTCGTGTGAAACGCTTCGCCGCGCACGTGAATGTCGCCGAACGCGAGGTCGCAGAACTGGCGCGCGGCTTCGTCGTGATTGCCGGGGATATAGACGACTTGCGTGCCCTTGCGCGCCTTGCGCAGGATTTTCTGCACCACGTCGTTGTGCGCCTGCGGCCAGAACCAGCCTTTGCGAAGCTGCCATCCGTCGATGATGTCGCCGACGAGATACAGGTAGTCCGATTCGTGATGCCGCAGGAAGTCGAGCAGATACGCGGCCTGGCAGCCGCCGGAGCCTAAGTGGATATCCGAGAGCCAGATCGTGCGATAGCGATGCGTTCCGTCTGCCGATTCACCGTCGACGACGGGCGATGCGGCTTCAGGCGACGCAGGGGAATCGGGCACGAGCGCCGACGGATCGACGCGCAAGCCGGAACTGCGAAAACGATAAGCGGTGGAGGGATCGAATGCCGGCGTGACTGTCGGGTGGAGGGCCATTGGCTCGCGCATCGAGTTTTGGTATGCGCATTACGCCGTGCGGCCGTGACCGAGCCGTGACAGTCACGAGAAGTTCGTATTACAGGGGGACAGGCAGGGGATGACTTAGGCGGCGACGATGCGCGTGCCGGCGAGGCGGTCGTGCAGGAACTGGCGGGCGGGATCGAGCCACACGGCTGCCGCCCACAGCGCGATCCAGACGGCAAGCACGATCAGCGTCTGCGGCACCGCCAGCGAAAGGAGCGGGTGCAGCGCGAGCGGCGGAAGGAACCACAGCCACGCGAGCGCGTAGCGCGCGAGTGCTCGGCCGACAGTGAGCGGCTCGCCGCGCGCATCGACGACTTTCAGGCGCCAGGTTTTCATCGGCAGCGTCTGGCCGCCGTGCGTCCAGAACCACACGAAATACGCCGCCAGCACGAGACCGATCCACGACATCAGCCAGTCGTGATGCGTGAGTCCGTTGCGCTGCTGCGTGAGCGTGCTGAAGAGGTATCCGGCGATGAATACGACGCCGAACAGGATGACGCCTTCGTAGACCATCGTGGAGAGGCGCCGGCGCAGGCTGGGCGCGCGAAGCGGCGGGATCGTCGCGGTGGCGGAGACGCTCATCGCGCGATCAGGAACCGTTGTACATCGACGGCGCCTGCTGCGGCGAAACGGGAATCGGCGTGGCCGGGACGATGCTCGCGGCGTTCGGCACGGCGGGCTGCAACGGCGTGCCCGATGCCGGCGCGCCCGCGCCCGGCCCGGCTTCCGCGTGCGAAGCCGCGTGGCCCTGCTCGCGCGCCGCCACCAGTCGGTTGATGTCCTTCACTTCGGCCTTGCCGGTCGGCGGCGCGCTGACCACGGTGGGGCGGCGGCTGCGCTCGCTCGCGGCGAGCTTTTTCTTTTGTTCTTCCGAGAGCTTCTGATACGCGTCCCAGGCCTTCTCACGCTTGTCGGGCGGCACGAGCTTCGACACCTGGTAGTTTTCCCGCGCGACCTTGCGCTGGTCGGGCGTCATGCGCACCCATTCGTCCATGCGCTGCTGCAGCCGCTTCTGCGCTTCGGGCGACATGCGGTGATAGCGCGATGCGATCTTGAGCCACTTTTGCTTGCGCTCGTCGCTGAAGGAATCCCACTGCGTCGCGAAAGGCGCGAGCGCGACGCGCTGTGCCTCGGTCAGACGGCTCCACGAAAGCGGGTTGTCCGATGAAAGCGCGGCAAGCGGCGAGAGCGACCCGTCCGCGCCCGCGCTCGCGCCGCTGGGCGCGGCGGCGGACAGCGACGCCGTGGCGGAGGACGAATAGAAGCGCGGGTAAGTAGCGGCGAACGCGACCAGACCCGCAATCGCGCAGCCGAAGACAATCGCGAGACCGCGCTTGTAACTCACCCGAATTTCCCCCGCTCGGTTTGATGCTTAGTGATTGCGCGTCAGATACGCGTTGAAGCCGTGATCGAGATACGCGTCGAGCGGCAGGCTGTCGCTCATCATGGCCGCGTCGATGTCGGCCAGTTCGGCTTTGCGCTGCTGATCTTCCCAGTAAGCGATGCCCGCCAGCGCCACGGCGAGCGCGAACACCGGGCCCGCCAGCCCGAAGCCGCCCAAGCGCGCGAACAGGCTCTTGCGGCCGTGCGCGTCGCCGGAACCGCCGGCCGAGAGCGTGGCGCCCGCGCCGGCCAGCACCGGCGTGAACACAGGCGCAGCGGCGGCGACCGCCACTTTCTCGGGCTTCTTGCGCGCGATCGCGGCGCGGCGCGCCTCGGCGAGCCGATCCATCGCGGCGGCCGGAATGGCCGACGCGCTTTCGTCGAGCGCGCGCACGACCTTCAGCGCGAACTCGTTTTCCTTCGTTTCAAGAGCGGAACTCATAGCGTGATCCCTTTGGCTTTCAGGGCTTGCGCGAGAGCGTGCGTGGCGCGTGAACAGTGCGTCTTCACGCTGCCCTCGGAGCAGCCCATCGCGGCGGCCGTCTCTGCGACATCCATATCTTCCCAGTAACGCATGAGAAAAGCTTCTCGTTGACGCGCCGGTAATTTCTGGATTTCCGCGTCGATCAGGTTGAGCACCTGCTCGCGTTCCAGCCGGCTCTCACTGCTTTCGCTGCCGGTCGCGCCGTCCTCGGATTCGAAGGTTTCGAGCGGGTCGAACTCGTCGTCGTCGGCGCTGCCGAACGAGGAGAACAGGCTGATCCAGGTGTTGCGAACCTTCTGACGGCGAAAGTAGTCGTGCGTCGCATTCTGGAGGATACGCTGGAACAAAAGAGGAAGCTCGGCCGACGGCTTGTCGCCGTATTTTTCCGCGAGCTTGATCATGGCGTCCTGGACGATGTCGAGCGCCGCGTCGTCGTCGCGGACGGTGTACACGGTCTGCTTGAACGCGCGTCTTTCGACGCCCGCCAGAAAATCGGCGAGTTCCTTGTCTGATGCCATCCGTTGGGGACCCGGCGCAACGAATTTGCGTCGAAAGAGATTGTGGAGTTCCAGGAAAACCTGCGGATGCTAGCAAATTTTCGCTGTCGCGGGAGGATCGGGAAACGATTTGTTGCGCCGTATCGCGCACGGCAGGCGCGGGAAAAACGGCCGAACGGAGCACTCAGAGCGCGCCCGGGAAGTTTTTGCTTGACCGTGTGCGCAAAAACGGGCTATCGTTCCCGACTCGCATCATAAAGTGAATTGTCTGCTTTGAGGCGAGCCCAAGAAGTTCGCCTGTCAAACCAAGACGCGCCGCTTGAACCCGAGCCACAAGCCCGGCAGAGAGCACCCGATCAATTTTTTGCCGAAAATTCGAAAGGTGATGAATGAACATGCCTAGCGCGGAATTCTCCACGTCGGATACCACTCCCTCTCACGAAGCCGATTCCATCGGCGCGACGGTGCTCATGCGCGCGCTCGCCGACGAAAACGTCGAGTTCGTGTGGGGCTATCCCGGCGGCTCGGTACTCTACATCTACGACGAGCTGTACAAGCAGGACCAGATTCAGCACATTCTCGTGCGACACGAGCAGGCCGCCGTGCACGCCGCCGACGCGTATTCGCGCTCGACCGGCAAAGTGGGCGTGTGCCTCGTGACCTCCGGCCCGGGCGTCACCAATGCCGTCACCGGCATCGCCACGGCCTACATGGATTCGATTCCGCTCGTCGTCATCAGCGGGCAGGTGCCCACCGCGGCCATCGGCCTCGACGCGTTCCAGGAATGCGACACCGTCGGCATTACACGGCCCTGCGTCAAGCACAACTTCCTCGTGAAGGACGTGCGCGATCTCGCCGCCACCGTCAAGAAAGCCTTCTACATTGCGCGCACGGGGCGTCCCGGCCCGGTGCTGATCGACGTTCCGAAGGATGTGTCGAAAGCGCCGTGCCGCTACGAGCCGGTCAAGAGCGTGTCGCTGCGCTCGTACAACCCGGTCACGAAGGGCCACTCCGGCCAGATCCGCAAGGCGGTGCAACTGCTCTTGTCGGCCAAGCGGCCGTATATCTACACCGGCGGCGGCATCATTCTCGCGGACGCATCGCGCGAACTGAACCAGTTCGCCGATCTGCTCGGCTATCCCGTCACCAATACGCTGATGGGCCTGGGCGGCTATCGCGCGAGCGACAAGAAGTTCCTCGGCATGCTCGGCATGCACGGCACCTACGAAGCCAACATGGCCATGCAGCACTGCGACGTTCTGATCGCCATCGGCGCGCGCTTCGACGACCGCGTGATCGGCGACCCGAAGCACTTCGCTTCGTCGCCGCGCAAGATCATTCATATCGACGTCGATCCGTCGTCCATCTCGAAGCGCGTGAAGGTCGATATCCCGATCGTCGGCGACGTGAAGGAAGTCCTGAAAGAGCTGATCGAGCAGCTTCAGCACGCGGAGCACGGGCCGGACACGGCCGCGCTCAAGTCGTGGTGGGACGAGATCGAAGGCTGGCGCTCGAAAGACTGCCTCGCCTACGACCGCAAGAGCGAGATCATCAAGCCGCAGTACGTCGTCGAGAAGCTCGCGGAGCTGACGGACGGCAACGCCTTCGTGTGTTCGGATGTCGGCCAGCATCAAATGTGGGCGGCGCAGTTCTATCCGTTCAACAAGCCGCGCCGCTGGATCAACTCGGGCGGCCTCGGCACGATGGGCTTCGGCCTGCCGGCAGCGATGGGCGTGAAGATGGCGTATCCCGACGAGGACGTGGTCTGCATCACGGGCGAAGGCTCCATTCAGATGTGCATTCAGGAGCTCTCGACCTGCAAGCAGTACAACACGCCGGTCAAGATCATCTCGCTCAACAACCGCTATCTCGGCATGGTTCGCCAGTGGCAGCAGATCGAATACAAGAAGCGCTATTCCAGTTCGTACATGGACGCGCTGCCCGACTTCGTGAAGCTCGCCGAAGCGTACGGCCACGTCGGCATTCGCGTCGAAAAGACCGCGGACGTCGAACCGGCGCTCAAGGAAGCGCTGCGTCTGAAAGATCGCACCGTGTTTCTCGACTTCCAGACCGATCCGACCGAAAACGTATTCCCGATGGTGCAGGCAGGCAAGGGCATCACGGAAATGCTGCTCGGCTCTGAGGATCTCTAACGCGGCTTTGTCACGCGAGGCTCGCGCGCGCCCGTCTTCACAAAGGACGAGCGCCGCGCGCGGGTCTTTCGGACGAACGCTTCTTCTGGACATATCGGGAAACACGCACATGAAACACATCATCTCCGTACTGCTGGAAAACGAGCCGGGCGCGTTATCGCGTGTCGTCGGGCTCTTTTCCGCGCGCGGCTACAACATCGAAACGCTGACGGTGGCGCCGACCGAAGACAGTTCGCTGTCGCGGCTCACCATCGTCTCCATCGGCTCGGACGACGTGATCGAACAGATCACGAAGCACCTGAACCGCCTGATCGAGGTGGTGAAAGTGGTCGACCTGACAGAGGGCGCCCACATCGAGCGCGAGCTGATGCTCATCAAGGTAAGGGCAGTCGGCAAGGAACGCGAAGAGATGAAGCGGATGGCGGATATCTTCCGCGGCCGCATCATCGACGTGACCGAAAAGACCTACACCATGGAACTGACGGGCGCCTCCGACAAGCTCGACGCGTTCATTCAGGCGCTCGACGCCACGGCGATTCTGGAGACGGTTCGCACGGGCAGTTCCGGCATCGGCCGGGGCGAGCGCATCCTGAAGGTGTAGCACCACACGCAACTCGACTCATTTCCTCTGCTTCTCGCGGAGACAGACCCAGGACTCAAGGAACCACCATGAAAGTTTTCTACGACAAAGACGCCGACCTCTCCCTCATCAAGGGCAAGCAAGTCACCATCATCGGTTATGGCTCGCAAGGCCATGCGCACGCGCTGAACCTGAAGGAAAGCGGCGTGAACGTGACGGTCGGCCTGCGCAAGGGCGGCGCTTCGTGGAGCAAGGCCGAGAACGCCGGTCTGCCGGTCAAGGAAGTGGCCGAAGCGGTGAAGGGCGCCGACGTCGTGATGATGCTGCTGCCCGACGAGCAGATCGCCGAGGTGTACGCGAAGGAAGTTCACGCGAACATCAAGAACGGCGCGGCGCTCGCGTTCGCGCACGGCTTCAACGTGCATTACGGCCAGGTGATCCCGCGCGCCGATCTCGACGTCATCATGATCGCGCCGAAGGCGCCGGGTCACACCGTGCGCAACACGTACACGCAAGGCGGCGGCGTGCCGCACCTGATCGCGGTCGCGCAGGACAAGACCGGCTCGGCGCGCGACGTGGCGCTCTCGTACGCGGTGGCCAACGGCGGCGGCCGCGCGGGCATCATCGAAACGAACTTCCGTGAAGAGACCGAAACCGACCTCTTCGGCGAACAGGCGGTGCTGTGCGGCGGCACGGTCGACCTGATCAAGGCCGGCTTCGAAACGCTGGTGGAAGCAGGCTACGCGCCGGAAATGGCGTACTTCGAGTGCCTGCACGAATTGAAGCTGATCGTCGACCTGATCTATGAAGGCGGCATCGCCAACATGAACTACTCGATCTCGAACAACGCCGAGTACGGCGAGTACGTGACGGGCCCGCGCATCGTCACGGAAGAGACGAAGAAGGCGATGAAGGCCGTGCTGAAGGACATCCAGACCGGCGAATACGCGAAGAGCTTCATTATCGAGAACCGCGCCGGCGCGCCGACGCTGCAATCGCGCCGCCGCCTGACGGCCGAGCATCAGATCGAGCAAGTCGGCGAGAAGCTGCGCGCGATGATGCCGTGGATCGCGAAGAACAAGCTCGTCGACCAGTCGAAGAACTAAGTTTTTCGCGCGTCACGGTTCTTGCTGTCACGAAAGCCGCCCGAAGCCGCTGTGCCGAGGGCGGCTTTTGCTATCCTACGGGTTTTAAAAAACACAGACCTCGTTCATGAACTATCCCCATCCGATCATTGCCCGCGAAGGCTGGCCGTTCATCGCCATCGCGGCCGTCATTGCCATTCTCGTGCAGGCGGTCGGCGGCTTCGGCTTCGCCTGGATCTTCTGGCTGATCGTGATTTTCGTCGTCCAGTTCTTCCGCGATCCGCCGCGCCCCATTCCCACGCAGGCCAATGCCGTGCTGTGTCCGGCGGACGGGCGCATCGTCGCGGTGGAAACCGCGCATGATCCGTACGCGGGCCGCGAGGCGCTGAAGATCAGCGTGTTCATGAACGTGTTCAACGTGCACTCGCAGCGTTCGCCGGTCGATGGCGCGATCACCAAGGTGCAGTACTTCCCGGGTGCGTATCTGAACGCGGCCGTCGACAAGGCATCGACCGAAAACGAGCGCAACGCCATCGTGCTGCAGACGGCGACCGGGCATACGGTGACGTCGGTGCAGATCGCCGGGCTGATCGCGCGGCGCATTCTCTGCTACGTCCACGCGGGCGAGCCGCTCACGCGCGGTCAACGCTACGGCTTCATCCGCTTCGGTTCGCGCGTCGACGTGTATCTGCCGGTCGGCAGCCGGCCGCGCGTGGCGATCGGCGAGAAGGTGTCCGCCTCGTCGACGATTCTCGCCGAGTTCGCGGAATAACGCGGAGGCGTCGATGGCGGCATTCAAACCGCGCCGGAACCGCATGAACGGGGCGCCGCCGCGCGCGTTTCGTCGCAACAAGGCGGTGCAAGATGTCGGCGCCGTGGAAACGCGGCGCGCGAAGCGGCAGCAATTCCTGAGGAAGCGCGGCATCTATCTGCTGCCGAATGCGTTCACCACGGCCGCGCTCTTCTGCGGCTTCTTCGCCGTGGTGCAGGCGATGAACGTGCGCTTCGAGATCGCGGCCATCGCCATTTTCGTCGCGATGGTGCTCGACGGCATGGACGGCCGCGTCGCGCGCATGACGCATACGCAGAGCGCATTCGGCGAGCAGTTCGACAGCCTGTCGGACATGGTGTCGTTCGGCGTCGCGCCGGCGCTCGTCATGTACGAATGGGTGCTGAAGGACCTCGGGCGCTGGGGCTGGCTCGCGGCGTTCGTGTACTGCTCGGGCGCGGCGCTGCGGCTCGCGCGCTTCAACACGAACGTCGGCGTGGTCGACAAGCGCTATTTCCAGGGCTTGCCGAGTCCGGCCGCGGCGGCGCTGATCGCCGGCTTCGTGTGGCTCGCGACCGACAATCGCGTGCCGCTCAAGCTCGTGTGGCTGCCGTGGGTCGCGTTCGCGCTGACCGTCTACGCGGGCGTCACGATGGTGTCGAACGCGCCGTTCTACAGCGGCAAGGCGCTCGATGTGCGCTATCGGGTGCCGTTCGCGGGCGTATTGTTGGTCGTGGTGGCGTTCGTGCTCGTTTCGTCGGATCCGCCCGTCATGCTGTTTTGCCTCTTCGTGCTGTATGGCTTCTCGGGCTACGTCTGGTGGGCGTACATGGCCATGCGCGGCAGACCGAATCCGGCGCGCAGTTCTCAGCGCGACCACTAACGCGGGTTTTGGCGATACAAAAGGGCGGCGGGTTGCTGACCCCGTCGCCCTTTTTGCGTGAGGCGGTCGGCCTATCAGCCCGCGTCGACCAGCGTTCCGTTATGCACGCGCACATGCTGCCCCTGCGCGAACGGCGGCTGCTGATGATAGGTGAAATAACGCGTCTTGCCGTTTTCCATCCGCACGCGTACCGAGTAATCGGTCTCGCTGCGCAGGTGCTTTTCGACCGAGTTGCCCGCGAGCCCACCGCCGAGCGCGCCGAGCAGCGTCATCGCAGTGCGGCCGCCGCCGCGTCCGAACTGATTCCCGACGACGCCGCCCGCCACCGCGCCCCCGACCGCGCCGATGCCGGTTCCGTGCCCTTCGCGACGCACCGCGGAGATGGCTTCGACGGTGCCGCACGTTGAGCAATAGGCCGGGTGTTGCGGCGGCTGCTGTGCGTATGATGGTTGCGCAGGCTGCTGCTGTACGGGTGCTTGCTGTACCGGCTGAGTCGCGGTTTGCGCCGCCGGTGCAGGCGCGGGCGCGGTTTGCGCGACTACCGGCTGGGCGGCCGACGGCGCGGCGGGCGCGACCACTGGTTGTTGCTGGGCGACCGCGGCGGTCTGCGTCTGCGCGTTCTGCGCGGAATTGCTGTGCGCGCCGGGGAAGATCCCGGTCACGGCGGCCGTTGCCGCGAGGCTCGCGACGATGACTGCGCCCGCAGCCGTCGCAACCAGCGGATGCAGGCGGCGCGGCTCGCCCGTGCCGGGCGTGGGCGTGATGTTGTTGGTCCCGTTGTCCATTTTTGACCTCCGTTCGAGGCGAAGTGCCGATAGCGTCAATTCTGGCGCAGATGCCGCATCGGCGCTTTTTCAGGTTGTAACCGCGTTTTTCTTGGCAGAAGCACGTTGGATGCCAGGCGTGACGGGCGAATATGGATCTTCGGGGATTGCCGAGACAGGCCGTATGCGACCCAAAGCAGTCACCGACCGTGCTTGATAGCGGCCGCTCGACCGAGATCTCGAGGACCTGACACGGATGCGTGTAAGGGAGGAACGCGGCACTCACTGTGGACCGTCACGCATTTAAGGAGGGCACACATCGAGTCTCGCAGTCGCGTCGAACTGCCGGTTTTTATAGAGTCATTTATAATGAAGTTGGTCCGACTGCACGAAGTTTAACTCACTTGGTGAGGTGGGAAGGGATGATTCACTACATTTCCAACTTGGAATGCCTCGACCAGCGCTTCAATACGCCAAACCTTCCCCAAGCCGTAATCACCCTGTCCGCTCTTTCCCGTCGGCCCTGTGATGCGAGAGGAATAAATTCCGACGAGTCTATAGTCCGTTTCCCAATGTGGTGTCTGACTTGCGAACGCCCCTAGCGAGGCTAGGGCTTCTAGTGCGCCCGACTTCCCGGAAGAGACCTTTTCCAAAGTCTCGGCTTCTTCGAAAGTTGCCAGCATCTTTAGCCGCTTCTCGATCGCGAAAACGGGCGATCCAGACATTCCTGGCGCAGTGTTCGCATCAATCAAAAAATACGGCAAATCTTCATGCGACAGCAAAGGTTCACTTGCAATCGTTCCTCTCTTATAAACAGGAAACGGTTGAATGGGAATATATCCATAGGGGAACCCCACAATGAAAAGGTCAGCGCCCACACCCAAAGAAATGTCGGAAACAAGCGGTAATGCGCGGTTTGACAGGCACATACATTGTCTGGCATAGCCAACGGAATCGCCACGAAATCTACACCGCGCCCGCGCATTACAATTTCTCACCGGTCTACATTTTTGACAGGTTTCGTTTCCTTCACGGCATCAGGCCTCCGGGTTGCTAGCGACGTCGCATGTCGCGTAGAGTGACCAAAACGGGCGCCTTCCGCCAAATGCGGCCGGCCCTAGGCGACCCTGTTCCGCCGTTCAATTTTCTCGATGACAGACAGTCGAGGTTCAAGATATTGCTGGCAAAACGGCTGCCTCCGACTTACAGATGACGCTGTTACGGTGAATCAGGAATTGGCTGCCTCATCATCGATCAGGTGATCATCGACATAACGCTCATAAAGTCGCTCGTAGGCAATTGTCGGTGTTTTGTCGACGTAAGGCGTCGGCTGGGCAATGAGCAAAGGGCTCGCCTTAACTGAAGCAACGCCGTTTGATTGCTTCTCGACAGTGCGAATTAGACAGTAGATAATATATCGATTTTTGCCGCCAATTCGATGTATTGCCGACATGGACATCAAAAAGCTCGGATCCAGGATCCATTCGATTTTTAGATTTTTTCTTGAGTAACGAACGATAATCGGCGGCGTATTTGCGGCGATCGGAAATGTTGGGCGCTTCGCGGTTACACCACCAATGAAAAAAGCGTACTTGCCCTCTGTCGATTTTAACTTGTCAAATCCGCAAGATGCGACTGAATCTAGGTCAATGAAATCAGTCACTTTTGCAATCTCTTGCATTAGCTGTTTGTAATGTTCTGTCTCTTGATTAGTTATGTAATCGAAGAGATAACGTCCGCCAGAAAGATTGGTCTGAACGTATTTTTGGTCGAATGAATTGTTAGCACCGAGTATGCCCGCGCGTCGTAGGTTGGGTGTTAGGGACGTTTTGGGAATCTTCTTGAATAGCCGTACGCAAAGCTCCTCGATGCGCTTGACATTGACATAGTCAATCGCATCATCGTCGACTTCGATTGTTTGCGCGGCGCGCTGTGCATTTGCGATTTGAACTTGCTTTTCCCAATTTTCCTTGGCCTTACGGAGCTGTTTATCAGTAAGACGAAGGGTCAATCCACCTTGATGGGCTATATCATGATCACTAGGGCAAAGCACCGCAAGATTATTGTAGGTGTTGTCCTGAGTTTTCTCGTATTCGACATCATTTGATACTCGTTTCGATTAGAGACGCCAGGCTAAACTCCCGCATGCTTTCGACGCGGCGCCGCTCATTGTCAACGATGTATGCATTGGTGTCGACTGCTCTTGGCCGAACGAAGCCTATCGCGAACGGTTCCCCGGACATCCGCCAACGACCAAAAAAAACGCGCCCCGAAGGACGCGCTTTTCACCGGACACAAACCGCACTGTTCGTTCACTCTTCCCGACGCAGATGCGGAAACAGAATCACATCGCGGATGCTCGGGCTGTCGGTCAGCAGCATCACCAGACGGTCGATGCCGATGCCGCAGCCGCCCGTCGGCGGCATGCCGTACTCGAGCGCGCGAATATAGTCGGCGTCGAAGTACATGGCTTCCTCGTCGCCCGCGTCTTTCTGATCGACCTGCTTCTGGAAGCGCGCGGCCTGATCTTCCGGATCGTTCAGTTCCGAGAACCCGTTCGCAATCTCGCGGCCCGTGATGAACAACTCGAAGCGCTCCGTGATGCCCGGCACCGAATCCGACGCCCGCGCGAGCGGCGACACTTCCACCGGATAGTCGACGATATACGTCGGTTCCCACAACTGCGATTCCGCGGTCTCTTCGAAGAGCGCGAGCTGCAACGCGCCGATGCCTGCGTTCAGGAAGGCGGGCTGCGTCGTATCGACGCCGAACTTCTTCAGCTCCGCGCGCAGGAACACGGCGTCGGCAAGCTGCGCGTCGGTGTACTGCGGCGCGTACTTTTGAATCGCCTGATTGATGGTCAGGCGATGGAACGGCTTCGACAAATCCAGCTCGCGTCCCTGATACGTGATGGTCGCGGTGCCGAGCGCATCGACGGCGGCCTGACGGATCAGTTGTTCGGTGAAGTCCATCAGCCAGCGGTAATCCGTGTACGCCGCGTAGAACTCCATCATCGTGAATTCCGGGTTGTGGCGCGGCGACACGCCTTCGTTCCGGAAATTACGATTGATCTCGAACACGCGCTCGAAGCCGCCGACGATCAGCCGCTTGAGATAAAGCTCCGGCGCGATGCGCAGGAACATCTGCATGTCGAGCGCGTTGTGGTGCGTGACAAAAGGCTTCGCCGCCGCGCCGCCCGGAATCGGGTGCAGCATCGGCGTTTCGACTTCCATGAAGTTCGCCTGCGCCATGAAGTTGCGAATCGACGTGACGGCCTTCGTGCGCGCCATGAACGTCTTGCGCGACTCCGGCGTGACGATCAGATCGACGTAACGCTGGCGATAGCGCGTTTCCTGATCGGCGAGGCCGTGGAACTTGTCCGGCAGCGGACGCAGCGCCTTCGACAAGAGCCGCAGTTCCGTGCAGCGCACCGACAGCTCGCCCTTGTTCGTGCGAAACAGCACGCCTTTTGCCGCGATGATGTCGCCCAGATCCCACTTCTTGAATGCCTCGTAGACGTCCGCGCCGACATCGGCGGGCGTCACGAAGAACTGAATCTGGCCGCTGCCGTCCTGAACCGTCGCGAAGCTCGCCTTGCCCATCACGCGCTTGAGCATCATGCGGCCCGCGAGCGCGACGGGCAGGGGATTCGCTTCGAGCGTCTCCTTGTCGGTCTCGGCGTAGTCGCTTTGCAGCGCGGCCGCCTGATGCGTCGGGCGGAAGTCGTTCGGATAGGCGACGCCTTGCTCACGCAGCGAGCGCAGCTTGTCGCGGCGCTCGGCGATGATCTGGTTGTCTTCCAGTTCGGGAGCGGCGCTCGTCTGAGTCGGTTCGGTCATGATGATTCTTGGCTTTGGAATGCGGCAGATGCGCGGCGAATTTAACGAACGCGGCGCGACCGGAGGGCCGCGCCGCCGCAGGACTTAAACGCCCTGTTTCAGGCTCGCGCTGATGAAGTCGTCGAGGTCGCCGTCGAGCACGGCGCGCGTGTTGCTCATTTCGACGTTGGTGCGAAGGTCCTTCACGCGGCTCTGGTCGAGCACGTACGAGCGGATCTGATGGCCCCAGCCCACGTCCGTCTTGCTGGATTCGAGCTTGTCCTGCTCCGCCTGACGCTTGCGCATTTCGAATTCGTACAGACGCGCCTTGAGCATCTGCATGGCTTCGGCGCGGTTGCGGTGCTGCGAGCGGTCGTTCTGGCACTGCACGACGATGCCGGTCGGCGCGTGCGTGAGACGCACGGCGGAGTCCGTCTTGTTGATGTGCTGGCCGCCCGCGCCCGATGCGCGATACGTGTCCGTGCGAATATCGGCCGGATTGATCTCGATCTCGATGGAGTCGTCGATTTCCGGATACACGAACACCGACGAGAACGACGTGTGCCGCCCGCCCGACGAATCGAACGGCGACTTGCGCACGAGCCGGTGAATGCCGGTTTCGGTGCGCAGATAGCCGTACGCGTACTCGCCTTCGACCTTGATCGTCGCGCTCTTGATGCCGGCGACGTCGCCTTCGGATTCTTCGAGCACTTCGGTCTTGAAGCCCTTGCGCTCGCAATAGCGCAGGTACTGGCGCAGCAGCATGGACGCCCAGTCGCACGCCTCGGTGCCGCCCGCGCCCGCCTGAATGTCGATGAAGCAGTTGTTCGGATCGGCCGGATTCGAGAACATCCGGCGGAATTCCATGTCTTCGACGCGCGCTCTCAATGCGTCGGCGTCGGATTCGCAGGCGACGAGCGTGTCTTCGTCGCCTTCCTCGCGCGCCATCTCGAAGAGTTCTTCGGCGTCGCGCAGATCGTTGTCGAGGGCGGAAAGCGTCGACACCACGCCGTCGAGCAGCTTCTTTTCACGACCGAGCGCCTGCGCGTTCTTCGAGTCGTTCCAGACGTTCGGGTCTTCGAGTTCCTTGTTGACTTCGGCTAGACGCGCGGACTTGGCGTCGTAGTCAAAGATACCCCCGTAGCTCGCCCGCGCGGCGGCGCAGGTCGGCCAGAAGGCTTTCGATCGCGTTGAGACGTTCTGCTTCCATTGTCGATCTTCGGCTTCGTAAAAAGGTCAAATTATAGCCGATCGACACGCTTTTCCCGCGCTGGCGGCGCAGGCGGACGCACGCCGCTACGCGCGAAGCGGGGCGCTTTGTCGTCCGCGTGCAGGCGCCTCGCGCAAGGCTCGGTGTTCCTTGCCAGCGGGAACGCCGGCCGTAATCGCGCGACCGTATTGGCGAGCCGGCGATCAGTGAATGTTGCGCGGGCGCATGCCGACTCCGCTTAAGCCGCGTGCTCGACGATCAGCTGCACGCGCGCCACGCCGTTCCACGAATCGCTGACGAGCCGGTACGCGACCGTCGCGCGCGGTGGCAGCGGATCGACGTGGTTGAACCAGATCGCGTTGAAACGCTGACGACCGCGCATCAATTGCAGCTTCAGGTGCTTGTCTTTCACGAGCGATTGCGAAGCGACGTCGAACTCGCCCGAAAACGTCGGCGCCGGAAAGCCCTGTCCCCAGACCGCCGCGTCCAGCAGCTCGATGAATTGCGGCGTGAAGTACGCATCCTCCAGCTCGCCGTCCGTCTCGATGGTCCGCGAGAGCGCGTCGGCGGTCAGCCACTCGCGGCCGACCGCTTCGAACGCGTCGGTGAAGCGCGGAATGTCGGCGGTGGCGAGCGTGAGGCCCGCCGCCATCGCGTGGCCGCCGAACTTGTGGATGAGACCGGGCTCCCGCTTGCTGATGAGATCGACGGCATCGCGCAGATGGAAGCCCGGAATCGAGCGGCCGGAGCCTTTCGAGAGCGTGCCCGCGTCGTCGGCGTGCGCGAACGTGAACGACGGCCGGTGAAAGCGCTCCTTCAGCCGTCCCGCGACGATGCCGATCACGCCCTGATGCCAGCTCGCGTCGTAGAGCGTGAGCGTCGCGCGCTCGCCGGCATCGAACGATTGCAGTTCGGCGAGCGCCTGTTGCTGCATGCCGGCTTCGATTTCGCGCCGCTCGCGGTTCATCGCGTCCAGCTGCTGCGCGAGTTCCCATGCGCGGCCGATGTCGTCGGTCGTCAAGCATTCGATGCCGAGCGACATGTCCGAGAGCCGTCCCGCCGCGTTCAGGCGCGGCCCGAGCGCGAAGCCGAGATCGAAGCCCGACGCGGCGCGCGCATCGCGGCCCGCCGCGCGGAACAGCGCGGCGATGCCCGGCTGCATGCGGCCCGCGCGGATGCGCTTCAAACCCTGCGCGACGAGGATGCGGTTGTTGCCGTCGAGCTTCACGACGTCGGCCACGGTGCCGAGCGCGACGAGATCGAGCAAGCCGTCGAGACGCGGCTCCGGCGTGCGCTCGTACGCGCCGCGCCGGCGCAACTCCGCACGCAGCGCGAGCAGCACGTAGAACATCACGCCGACGCCCGCGATGCATTTGCTCGGAAAGCCGCAGCCCGGCTGATTCGGATTGACGATCGCGCGGGCGGCCGGCAGTTCGTCGCCGGGCAGGTGATGATCGGTCACGACGACGTCGATGCCGAGCGCGTTGGCCGCCGCGACGCCTTCGACGCTCGCGATGCCGTTATCGACGGTGATCAGCAAGTCGGGCGTGCCGAGCGGCGAGCGCGCGGCCAGTTCGACGATCTCGGGCGTCAGTCCGTAGCCGTATTCAAAGCGGTTCGGCACGAGATAGTCGATGGTCGCGCCGAACATGCGCAGGCCGCGCACGGCGACCGCGCAGGCGGTCGCGCCGTCGCAGTCGTAGTCCGCGACGACGAGCATGCGCTTGCCCGCCGCGAGCGCATCGGCGAGCACGGCGGCGGCGGCGTCGCAGCCCTTCAGGCCGACCGGCGCGTGCAGGCGCTTCAACTCGGTTTCGACTTCGTCCGGCGACGTGACGCCGCGCGCCGCGTAGAGCCGCGCGATCACGGGATGCAGGCCGTGGCGCATCAGGGCTTCGGCATCGGCGGGGGACGAGGCGCGGGTAACGATTCGCGTCATGCGGAAAGAGCCTTATTCGATGAGAAGCGCCGCAATCGGCCGGCGGCGCCAGAACTTGCGCAAGTCGCCGCGCGTGACCGATAGCGTGACCGAGCCGGTATCGCCGCATAACGTGAGACGCAGGCGCTTGAGCGAAGCGTTCGATAGCGCATCGAGCGCCGGCGCGAACCACGCGTCTTCGAGCGTCTTCAGCGCGGCGTTCCAGCGCGCCCAGTCCTGCTCGATGAAAGGCGCGGAGAACGGGTCCAGTTCGACGAGCGTCGCGCCTTCGCCGCCTTTCGGAAGCGCTGCAAACGACTCCGGCGGCGTCGACGGTTTCACGCCTGAAGCGAGCGCGAGGCCGCGCGTGGCGGCGGCATCGGACATTACGGCGGCGAACGGGCGCGTGACCGGACGCATCGCGCCTTGTCCGTGCAGCCAGATCGAATTGATCGGCGGCAGTCCGCGCGACTCGCGCTCGACGTTCAGCGGGTGCTCGAACCACGCCATCTGCACTTCGTTCTGCAACTTCATCCACGGGCGCGAGCGTTCGCCGGTGCGGGCTTCGTGCGGCAGCCAGATTTCGATGTTGCGTCCCGCCGCGCGCAACGGCGACGCGCCCGCGAGCGCGCCGAGCGCGTCGCCCGAAACGTACCAGCGCAGCGGCGTAGGCGCCTGCAACGCGAGCCCCAAGTCTTCGATAACCGGCCGCGCGGTGTCCAGCAGCGCGCGCGCTTCTTCGGTGCGCACGCCGAGCGTGGCCGGGTCGATCAACACGAGATGATCGTGCGCGATGCGGACATGAACCGGCTCGATGCAGGCCCAAAGGGCCGCGTCCCCGGCATCGGAGGCGCCGGGATCGCCGCCATCGGCGAGGAGCATGAAGGGCGCGAGCGGGGCGTCGTCGGCATAACGTTGGCCCGCGTTCGGCGAAGCGAGCCCGAAGCGTTGCGCGATCCAGCGCTCGTGCGGCAGCGTGCGCTGAAAATCTTCGCCGATCACGCGTTCTTCGAGCGTCGCGCGGGCGAGCAGCATGTCGAGCGCCGCGCTTTCCAGTCCGTGCAGCGCGGTTGCGGCGTCCGCCGCCGAGGGCAGGGCGAACGGCAGCAGAAGGTGAAGGTCGGGAACGGGCATGATGGTCGGCATTGTAGGGCAAAGCGGCAGGCGTGATCGGCGCGGGCGCGATGCGCCGAGCGCTGCACGACCCGCGCTTGTTACGGCGCCGACTCCAGGTGTGGCAAACTTTCGCAAATTTCGCGGCGCGCGGCGAATGGACCTGTCATGCGCCGCCATCAACGGGCGATTTACACGGCATTCGTCATGCGCCGTCGTACAGCCACGCAGCAACACCAGACACAAGGATTCGCTTGAAACTTCCGTACGAATGGCAGATCGGCTGGCGCTACACGCGCGCCAGCAAACGCACGACAGGCAACGGCTTCATCTCATTCATCGCGCTCGTGTCGATGGCGGGCATCGCGCTCGGCGTCGCCGCGCTGATCGTCGTGCTCTCGGTCATGAACGGCTTTCAGAAGGAAGTGCGCGACCGCATGCTCTCCGTGCTCGCGCACGTCGAGATCTTCTCGCCGACCGGCTCCATGCCCAACTGGCAACTGACCGCGCAGGAAGCCAAGCGCAATCCCGAAGTGATCGGCGCGGCGCCCTATGTCGAAGCGCAGGCGCTGCTCACGCGGCAAGGCGCGGTGAGCGGCGTCGCGCTGCGCGGCGTGGAACCGTCGCTGGAGCCGGAAGTGTCGGATATCGGCAAGGAGATGCGCGCCGGCAAGCTCGCGGACCTGGTTCCCGGTGAATTCGGCATCGTGCTCGGCGCCGATCTCGCGACCAACCTCGGCGTTATGACAGGCGACAAAATCACGCTCGTCGCGCCCGAAGGCACCATCACGCCCGCGGGCATGATGCCGCGCCTCAAGCAGTTCACGGTCGTCGGCATCTTTGAATCCGGTCACTACGAATACGATTCGACGCTCGCGCTCATTTCGATCCGCGACGCGCAGGCGCTCTTTCGCTTGCCCGCGCCGACCGGCGTGCGCCTGCGCCTGAAAGACATGCAGCGCGCGCCCGAAGTCGCGCGGCAACTGTCGCACACGCTCTCCGGCGAACTCTATATCCGCGACTGGACGCAGCAGAACAAGACGTGGTTCTCCGCCGTGCAGATCGAAAAGCGCATGATGTTCATCATTCTCACGCTGATCATCGCGGTGGCGGCGTTCAATCTCGTGTCGTCGCTCGTGATGACCGTCACCGACAAGCAGGCCGATATCGCCATTCTGCGCACGCTCGGCGCGCAGCCCGGCTCGATCATGAAGATATTCGTGGTGCAGGGCGTGACGATCGGCTTTATTGGCACGGCGCTGGGCGTGTCGCTCGGCTGCCTGATCGCGTGGAGCATTCCGTGGCTCGTGCCGATGATCGAGCATCTGCTCGGCGTGCAGTTCCTGCCGCCTTCGGTGTATTTCATCAGCGAGCTGCCGTCCGAGCTCGTGCCGGGCGATGTCATGAAGATCGGCGTCATCGCGTTTCTGTTGTCGTCGCTCGCGACGCTCTATCCGAGCTGGCGCGGCGCGAAGGTTCGTCCGGCGGAGGCGCTGCGCTATGAGTGACCTGATTCCGGCAAACAATATCGTGCTGCAGGCGTCCGCCATTTCGAAGGCGTTCGTGCAGGGCGGCTCGAACGTGCAGGTGCTCGACAACGCACAACTCGAAATCTATCGCGGCGAGAAGCTCGCGATCGTCGGCGCGTCGGGTTCCGGCAAGAGCACGCTCCTGCATGTGCTCGGTGGCCTCGATGAGCCGAGCGCGGGCAAGGTCTCGCTGCTCGGCAAGCCGTTCACAGAGCTGAAAGAGAAGGAGCGCAACGAACTGCGCAACCGCGCGCTCGGCTTCGTGTACCAGTTTCATCATCTGCTGCCCGAGTTCACCGCGGTCGATAACGTCGCGATGCCGCTGCGCATTCGCCGCATGAGCGAAGACGCCGCGCGCAAGGAAGCGATGGGCATGCTGGAGCGCGTCGGCATCGCGCATCGCGCGAAGCATCGGCCGGGCGCATTGTCGGGCGGCGAGCGGCAGCGCGTGGCTATTGCGCGGGCGCTCGTCACGCGCCCGGCGTGCGTGCTCGCCGACGAGCCGACCGGCAACCTCGACGGCGGCACCGCCGATACGGTCTTCAACCTGATGCTGGAGCTGTCGCAGACGCTGGAGACGAGCTTCGTGATCGTCACGCACGATCCCGATCTCGCCGCGCGCTGCGACCGCATCATGCGTCTGCGCGACGGCGTGCTGCACGAAGAGCCGCCGGTGCCGGTCTAAGCGCCGCGCGCCTCGGAGGACGCCATGTGGATCGACACGCACTGTCACCTCGATGCCTCCGAGTTCGACGCGGACCGCGACGCCGTGGTCCGCGCGGCCATCGACGCAGCGGTGACGCGCATCGTGATTCCGGGCGTCGAGCGGTCGAACTTCGATACGGTGCGCGCGCTGGCGCATCGCATCGAGGGCGGCGCGTATGCGCTCGGCATCCATCCGCTATTCACGCCGCGCGCCACCGACGATGATCTGCACGTGCTGCGCGAGCAGATCGCGGCGAGCATGGATGATCCGCGCTTCGTCGGCATCGGCGAGATCGGGCTGGATTACTTCGTGCCGACGCTCGACGACGCGCGCCAGCAGTTCTTCTACTACGAGCAACTGAAGCTCGCCCGCGAGTTCCAGTTGCCCGTGATTTGCCACGTGCGCAAGTCGCAGGACAAGGTGCTGAAGGGCCTGCGCGTGCACGACATTCATTGCGGCATCGCGCATGCGTTCAACGGCAGCTTCCAGCAGGCCGAGGCGTTCATCGCGCAGGGCATGCGGCTCGGTTTCGGCGGCAATCTGACGTTCGAGCGGGCGCGCCAGATCAGACGGCTCGCGGCCGATCTTCCGCTCGATGCCATCGTGCTCGAAACCGACGCGCCCGACATTGCGCCCGCCTGGCGCTACAAGGGCCGCAATACGCCGGATCAGGTCGCGGGCATCGCGAAGGTGCTCGCGCAACTGCGCGGCATCGGCGAAGACGCGCTTTCACTAGGCACAACGGCTAACGCCCACGCCGCGCTGCCCCGGCTCGCACTCGCGGCTTCATAATCGTTCACGGTTGCATTTGCTTCGGATCACTGATTTTGATCCGGGCGGATGCGTTTCGCGTGACGATAGAAGAGAGCAGAGGCGTGCGGGCGGTGTTGCTGTGTTTTGCATTGGGCGTTGCGTGGTTGCAGCAACAGGCCGCGTTGCCGGGTGTCGGCGGCTGGGCGGCTTGCTTCGCACTTGCTTGCGTGGCGGCGTGCGTCGGTTGCGTGCTGCGCGGGCGGCGGCGTATCGTGGCTTTCGCGATTGCAGCCGCTGCAATCGGCTTCGCCTACGCCGCCGTGCGCGCCGAAGTGCGCTTGCAGCAGCACTTGCCGGTCGAGTTCGAGCAGCGCGATATCGAACTGACCGGCTTCGTGCGCGGTCTGCCTGAGCCGCAAGCGGAAGGCACGCGCTTTCTCTTCGAAGTCGAGTCGAACGGCGCGCGCTTACGCGATTTCCCGCGCATCGTGAGGCTGCTTTCGATGCCCGCGACGCTGCCAGCGCTCGTGGCGGGTCAACGCTGGACGCTCACGGCGCGGCTCAAGCGCGCGCATGCCAACGCAAACTTCTCGTTGCGCGATAGCGAAGTGAGCTTGCTCGAGCGCGGCATTCGCGCGACCGGCTCGGTGTCCGCCAGCCGGCCCGCGCGACGCCTTCGCGGCGATGCGATCGGACCGTGGCTCACCATCGACCGGTGGCGCGCGCGCATCCGGCAGCGCATCGAAACCGTGATCGCGGATGCGCCGCATCGCGGGATCGTCGTCGCGCTGGCGGTGGGCGCGCAGGATTCCGTGAGCGATGCCGACTGGGCCATTCTGCGCGCGACCGGCACGAGTCATCTCGTCGCCATTTCCGGCCTGCACATCGGCTTCGTCGCGGGGCTTGCGGCGTTCATCTGCGGCTTCGTGTGGAAGCGCATCCGCTTGCGTGGCGTGCCGGCGCCGCTCGTCGTGGCGGCGCCGAAAGTGGCGGCGCTCGGCGCGGCGTCGTTCGCGGCGTTCTATGCCGCGCTCGCCGGCTTCAACGTACCCGCGCAGCGCACCTTGTGGACGCTCGCGGTGTTCGCCGTCGCGTTCGTCGGCGGGCGGCGGCCGGCGGCGTCGCTCGTGCTCGCGTGGGCGCTCGGGTTCGTGCTGATCGCGGACCCGTGGGCGGTGACATCGCCCGGATTCTGGCTCTCGTTCGTCGCGGTGGCGGCGATTCTGCATGCCATCGCGGCGTACGGCAGGCACGCCAAGAAAGCGCCGTCCGATGACACCGACGACTGGCTCGCGGGCATGGAGGCGCGTGATCCGGTGCTGCCGGATGAGGGCGCGTCGGGCGAAGCCGTCGCCGATGCGCCGTCGCGTAAGCCCTCGCGCTCGCTGACAAGCGCGTGCCGCCGCGCCGCTGACAAGATACGCGGGCATCTGGCATCGAGCGCACGCGTTCAATACGCCGTCACGCTGTCACTCGCGCCGTTGACCGCCTACTGGTTCTCGCAGATTCCGCTCGTCGGCCCGCTCGCCAACGCGTTCGCGATTCCCTGGATCAGCTTCGTCGTGACGCCGGCGACGCTTGCCGCGCTGATCCTTCCGGCACCGCTCGACGTACCGATGCTTCACCTAGCGCACGGCGCACTCTGCATCCTCTTCGACGCGCTCGAACGTCTAGCCGACGCGGGCCCCGCATGGTCGCTGTGGCGCTTGCCGCAGCCCGGCATGTTCGCGCTCGCCGCGTCGCTCGCGGGCGCGGCATGGGCGCTCGCGCCGCGCGGCTGGCCCCTGCGCTTCGCCGTGCCGCTCACGTGGCTGCCGCTTGTCATGCCGGCGTCGAGCGGCGTCGCACAAGGCGCGTTTCGCGTGACCGCGCTCGATATCGGACAAGGCTCGGCGCTCGTCGTCGAGACAGCGCGGCACACGCTGCTTTTCGACGCCGGTCCCGGCCCCGAGTCGACGCACGCGGGCGAGCGCATCGTCGCGCCGTATCTGCTTGCAACGGGCGTGCGTTCGCTGGATGCGCTCGTCGTGAGCCATTCCGATTCGGATCACGCGGGCGGCGCGCCCGCAGTGCTGCAAGCGGTCCCGGTGCGGCAACTGCTGGCGTCGCTGCCCGCAAGCCATCCGCTCTGGTCCGATGCCGGGAAGCGCGGCGGTGATACGCTGCGTTGCGTCGCCGGCCAGCACTGGACATGGGACCGCGTGGATTTCCGCGTGCTATGGCCCGACCCGGGGCCGCTCACGGGCACGCCGAATCATCAGGCTTGCGTGCTGAAGGTGACGAACGCGGCGGGGCGCGCCGCGCTTTTCACCGCCGATATCGAAGCGGACGTCGAACGCACGCTGCTCGCGCGCGATGCCGCCGCGCTGCGCGCCGACGTGCTGATCGTGCCGCATCACGGCAGCCGCACGTCGTCGACCGAGCCGTTCCTCGATTCGGTCGGGCCGCTCGCCGCGGTATTTCAGGTAGGCTATCGCAACCGCTTTCACCATCCAAATCCCACGGTGTACGCGCGCTACCGGTTGCGCGACATCGCGCTCACGCGCACCGACGAGGACGGCGCGGCGCGCATCGACATGGGTGAGGAGATCGTGCTCGATCGCTACCGGCAAACGCACGCGCGTTACTGGATGGGGCGCTGAAAACAATACGAAAAGAACGAGGAGCCGCTTGAAGGACATCATCCATTTCTCCCACGCGAACGGCTTTCCGGCGTCCACTTACCGCACCGTGTTCGCCGAGCTCGCGGACGACTATGAGATCCGCAGCATCGAACGATACGGGCACGATCCGCGCTTTCCGGTCACGCAGGGTTGGCCGCATCTCGCGGATCAACTGATCGAGGACATGAGCCGCTACCGGCAAGACAAGCATCCGAAGGTGTGGCTCGTCGGGCATTCGCTCGGCGGCTATCTTTCGCTGATGGCGGCGCAAAAGCGCCCGCAGTGGGTGAAGGGCGTGGTCATGCTGGATTCGCCGATCATCGCGGGATGGCGCAGCGGCCTGCTGCGCGCGACGCAATGGACTGGACTCGACGAACGCCTCTCGCCGGCGGCCGCGACGAAAAAGCGCCGCACGCACTGGGCGAGCCGCGACGAAGCGTGGCGGCATTTTCGCGCGAAGCCCGCATTTGCGCGCTGGGACGAGCGCATGCTGGCCGACTACATCGACTTCGGCATTCCGCAGACGCACGCCGACGGCACGCGCACGCTCTCGTTCGACCGGCACGTCGAATATCTGATCTATCGCACGCTGCCGCACACGCTCGGCGCGCGCTTCGCGCACGGCGCGCCGGTGCCCGTCGGCTTCGTCGCGGGCACGCATTCCACCGAAGTGCGGCAGGTCGGACTGCGCATGACGCGGCGCGTCGCGGGCGGGCATTTCGAATGGATCGAAGGCAGCCATCTCTTTCCGATGGAGCGGCCCATCGAGACGGCGCGCGCCATTCGGCGGCTGCTTCACGCGATGAGTTGATCGCTGTCGAAAGGGCGCGAGCGTGGAGGGAAATGGTGCGCGTGGATACCACGAAAAAGCACCGAAAAGCGGATCGGCAAGCGTGATTCCGGCGCGTCGGCCGCTGGGTCGCGGACGGCCTTTACGGTATAATCCGTTTTTCCCGCGAGCATCTAGCGATGACCAAATATGTATTCGTCACCGGCGGCGTAGTTTCTTCCCTCGGCAAGGGTATTGCCGCCGCCTCCCTCGCCGCGATCCTCGAATCGCGCGGTCTGAAAGTCACCCTCCTCAAGCTCGATCCCTACATCAACGTCGACCCCGGCACGATGTCCCCGTTTCAGCACGGCGAAGTGTTCGTGACGGAAGACGGCGCGGAGACGGACCTCGACCTCGGCCACTATGAGCGCTTCATCAGCACGAAGATGCGCAAGGCCAACAACTTCACCACGGGCCAGATTTACGAATCGGTGATCCGCAAGGAACGCCGCGGCGAGTATCTCGGCAAGACGGTGCAGGTCATTCCGCATATCACCAACGAAATCCAGGCGTTCGTCGAGCGCGGCGCGGCTGCGGCCACGTGCGGCCAGCCGGATGTCGCGATCGTCGAGATCGGCGGCACGGTGGGCGACATCGAATCGCTGCCGTTCCTCGAAGCCGCGCGTCAGATGAGCCTGCGCATGGGCCGCCACAGCGCCTGCTTCGTGCACCTGACGCTCGTGCCGTTCATCGCCACCGCGGGCGAACTCAAGACCAAGCCCACGCAGCATAGCGTGCAGAAGCTGCGCGAAATCGGTATCTATCCGAACGTGCTCTTGTGCCGCGCGGACCGCCCGATTCCGGACGACGAGCGCCAGAAGATTTCGCTGTTCTCGAACGTGCATGAGGAAGCGGTCATTTCGGTGTGGGACGTGGACAGCATCTACAAGATTCCGCAGATGCTCAACGACCAGGGCCTCGACGAAATCGTCTGCAACGAACTGAAGCTCTCGCCGAAGCCCGCCGACCTGAAGATGTGGTCGGACCTCGTCGAGAAGCTGGAGAATCCGAAGCACGAAGTGACCATCGGCATGGTCGGCAAGTACGTGGAACTCACCGAGTCGTACAAGTCGCTGATCGAGGCGCTGCGTCACGCGGCCATCCACACGTCGACCAAGGTCAACATCGAATATATCGATTCCGAGCAGATCGAAGCCGAAGGCGCCGATGGCCTGAAGCACCTCGACGCCGTGCTCGTGCCGGGCGGTTTCGGCCGTCGCGGCACCGAAGGCAAGATCAAGGCGATCCGCTATGCGCGCGAGTCGAAGACGCCGTATCTCGGCATCTGCCTCGGCATGCAGCTCGCGGTCATCGAGTTCGCGCGCGACGTCGCCGGCCTCGCGGACGCCAACAGCACCGAATTCGATTCCGGCACCACGAACCCGGTCGTCGCGCTCATCACCGAGTGGTACGACCGCGCGGGACGCATCGAAAAGCGCAGCGAAGAGTCGGATCTGGGCGGCACCATGCGCCTCGGCTCGCAGAAGTGCCCGATCAAGCCCGGCACGATGGCCGAGCGCATCTACGGCACGGATGTGAACGAGCGTCATCGTCACCGTTATGAGGTCAATAACCGTTTCGTGCCCCAGCTCGAAGCGGGCGGCCTTATCATCAGCGCCCGTACGCCGAGCGAGGACCTGCCCGAGATGATGGAGTTGCCGCAGTCGATGCATCCGTGGTTCGTCGGCGTGCAGTTCCACCCCGAGTTCACCTCGACGCCGCGCGACGGGCATCCGCTCTTCAAGGCGTTCGTCGAAGCGGCGCGCGCGCACAGCATCGCGGCGGGCGGCGAGAACGCTGCGCCGGTCGCGGCAACGGCGGGAGCACAGGCATGAAGCTCTGTCACTTCGAAGCGGGACTCGACCAGCCGTTCTTCCTTATCGCGGGCACGTGCGTCGTCGAATCGGAGCAGATGACCATCGACGTCGCGGGCCAACTCAAAGAAATCACGCAGAAGCTCGGCATCCCGTTCATCTACAAGTCGTCATACGACAAGGCGAACCGCAGTTCGGGCAAGTCGTTTCGCGGCCTCGGCATGAACGAGGGCTTGCGCATTCTCGGCGAAGTGAAGAAGCAACTCGGCGTGCCGGTTCTCACGGACGTTCACGCCGAGCATGAGATCGAAGCGGTCGCATCGGTCGTGGACGTGTTGCAGACGCCCGCGTTCCTGTGCCGTCAGACCGACTTCATCCACGCGTGCGCGCGCTCCGGCAAGCCTGTCAATATCAAGAAGGGCCAGTTCCTCGCGCCGCACGACATGAAGAACGTGATCGACAAGGCGCGCGACGCCGCGCGCGAGGCGGGGCTCTCGGAAGACCGCTTCATGGCGTGCGAGCGCGGCGTGTCGTTCGGCTATAACAATCTGGTGTCGGACATGCGCTCCCTCGCGATCATGCGCGAAACCAACGCGCCGGTCGTCTTCGACGCCACGCACTCGGTGCAGTTGCCGGGCGGGCAGGGCACGAGTTCGGGCGGCCAGCGCGAGTTCGTGCCGGTGCTGGCGCGGGCGGCGGTCGCCACGGGCGTCGCCGGGCTGTTCATGGAGACGCATCCTGATCCGGCCTGCGCGAAGTCGGATGGTCCGAATGCAGTGCCGCTCGCGCGCATGGAATCGCTGCTGACGACGCTCATCGCGCTCGACCGTGCGGTGAAGAGCGGACCGTTTCTCGAAAACGACTTCAACTAAAGCCCGCGCGCAGGGTTTTTAGGCTGCGTCACAGGGCGAACGAGCGCCGTAGTGAACCGGCCGCGCGCCGGAAGGTCTGAGCCAGGCCAACGAAGCGAGGCCAGTGCAGCAGAGCAGTAAAGCCAGCGCTGGCCGCTTCGATCGTGACTGACAGAATTCATCGTCAATTTGAGGAAACCATGAGTGCTATCGTAGATATCATCGGCCGCGAGATTCTCGATTCGCGAGGCAATCCGACCGTCGAATGCGACGTGTTGCTCGAATCGGGCACGATGGGCCGGGCCGCAGTGCCGTCGGGCGCATCCACGGGTTCGCGCGAGGCCATCGAACTTCGCGACGGCGAAGCCGGCCGCTACGGCGGCAAGGGCGTGCTGAAGGCAGTCGAACACATCAACACCGAGATCTCCGAAGCCATCATGGGCCTCGACGCCTCGGAGCAGGCTTTCCTCGACAAGACGCTGCTCGAACTCGACGGCACCGAGAACAAGTCGCGCCTCGGCGCGAACGCGCTGCTCGCCGTGTCGATGGCCGTCGCCAAGGCTGCCGCCGAAGAAGCCGGCTTGCCGCTGTATCGCTATTTCGGCGGCTCCGGCGCCATGCAACTCCCCGTGCCGATGATGAACATCGTGAACGGCGGCGCGCACGCGAACAACAGCCTGGACATTCAGGAATTCATGATCGTCCCGGTCAGCCAGCCGACGTTCCGCGAAGCGTTGCGTTGCGGCGCGGAAGTGTTCCATGCGCTGAAGAAAATCCTGTCGGATCGCGGCATGAGCACGGCAGTGGGCGACGAAGGCGGCTTCGCGCCGAACTTCGGCAGCAACGACGAGTGCCTGTCGACCATTCTGCAAGCCATCGAGAAAGCCGGCTACCGCGCGGGCGAAGACGTGCTGCTCGCGCTCGACTGCGCGGCGAGCGAGTTCTACCACGACGGCAAGTACCAGCTCGCGGGCGAAGGCCTGCAACTGTCGTCGGGCGAATTCGCCGACTACCTTGCAACGCTCGCCGACAAGTTCCCGATCGTCTCTATCGAAGACGGCATGCACGAAAGCGACTGGGACGGCTGGAAGACGCTGACCGAGCGCCTCGGCAAGAAGGTGCAGCTCGTCGGCGACGACCTTTTCGTCACCAACACGCGCATTCTGAAGGAAGGCATCGAGCGGGGCATCGCCAACTCGATCCTCATCAAGATCAACCAGATCGGCACGCTGACGGAAACCTTCGCCGCGATCGAAATGGCAAAGCGCGCGGGTTACACGGCGGTCATCTCGCACCGATCGGGGGAGACGGAAGATTCGACCATCGCGGATATCGCGGTCGGTCTGAACGCCGGCCAGATCAAGACCGGTTCGCTGTCGCGCAGCGACCGCATCTCGAAGTACAACCAGTTGCTGCGTATCGAAGAAGACCTCGGCGATATCGCAAGCTATCCCGGCAAGTCGGCGTTTTATAACTTGCGTTAAAAGTCCTCGCTAAAGCTTTCGCCGCTTTGGTCGATAAGGACGTTGATCTTATCTTCTGCCCGCCGCCCCGGCCTCGTGTCGAACGAGACCGAAGGGCGGCGCTTATTTCGGCTACGTGAATGCGGCTTGTAACTGTCGTTCTGGTCTTGTTGCTGGCGCTGATCCAGTACCCGCTCTGGTGGGGGCACGGCGGCTGGCTGCGCGTGCATGAATTGCAGCAGCAACTCGCGCAGCAGACGGACAAGAACACGAACCTGAAGCTGCGCAACGAACGCGTGCAAGGCGAGGTGCAGGACCTGCAAAGTGGCACCGCCGCCGTGGAAGAGCGGGCGCGCTATGAGATGGGCATGGTGAAGGACAGCGAGGTGTTCGTGCAGTTCGTCGCGCCCAATTCGACCGCGCCTGTCAACTCGGCGAACGTGCCGGGCATGAACGGCTCGACGCGCGGGCAGGTATCTGCCGCGCCGTTGCGCGTGGTGCCGAATCCGGTGTCGCGTTCGAAGCAGGAGTTGCGCGATCTGGATCGCAAGGCGCGCAAGGATAAAGCCGCCGAAGCGAAGAAGAAGCAGGGCGCAGGCGGGTGATTTGAAGCATTCAGCGGGCAAATAAAAATGGCGCAGTCGTGATCGACTGCGCCATTTTTTTTCGTTCCGCGCGAGCGGCTTACCACCACGTCCCGATGCCGACGCCCGTGCCCCAGTAAGGACCGCCCCAGCCGCCGCTCGAATAGCCGCCATACACGCCGATGGGCGGCGTGTAATAGCCGGACATCATCTTCGCGTTGTTGCCGGCAGTCGCGGCTTGCTGCGATTCGTTGAGCGCCTGCTTGTCGATCTCGTTGTAACGCTGCATCTGCTCGTCGGGCGTGAGCGTCTGCTGCGCCGTCGTCGGCGTGCTCGGCAGACGGCTGTAGATCGGCGATGGCCCCGGCGGATCCATCATGCAGCCGCTAACGAGCAGCGCGGCGGCGGCACACGACGAAAGTTTCAGCACTAGCAATGCGGTTTTCATTTGCGACCTCCAGCCGGTCGGACAACTAATCAAGCGTCAATCATAGCGCGCGGCGCGTGCTCCGAAACCCGCTCGCGGCGCGGTCGCTCCGGCCGGCCGGCGCGCGTCCGGCGCGCGCAGAGGCCCGCCGGACAAGGCATCGAGCCGATCAGTGCCGCTGATCCGATGCCGGACTCACGCCCTGCGACAGCTCTTTTGCGACAAAAAGTTGCGCAACGTCGACCGGGTCGAACTCGTAGCGTTGATTGCAGAACTCGCAGTGCACCTCCACGCTGCCGCGTTCTTCGATCACGCTGTCCACCTCTTCGCGCCCGAGCATCTTCAGCATGCCGCCGACCTTTTCGCGCGAGCAGGTGCACTGGAAGCGCGCCGGCGCGGGCTCGAAGTGCTGCACGTTTTCCTGCCAGAAGAGCCGCCGGAACACGGTTTCGGGATCTTCCTTCAGCAGTTCCTCGTTCGACAGCGTGCTGCCGAGATGACAGACGCGCTGCCACGTATCGGAGTCGTGCTCGCCCGGATGCGGAACGATGCCGCCATCGCCCGGCAGCTTCTGCAACAACATGCCGACGGCGCGGTCCGTATTCGCGGCGAGCCACAGGCGCGTGTCGAGCTGCTCGGAATGATGCATGTACTGTTCCAGCACCTCGGCCATCGACGCGAGCGGTCCGTGCTCGCCGGACAGCGGCACGATGCCCTGATACGGCTGCTGGCCCGGCTTCTTGTCGGACGGATCGAGCGTGATGACGCAGCGGCCGTGACCATTGCGGTTGAGCAGTTCCGCGAGCGGCATGTCGTCGCGAAGCGTGCTTTCCGCGCCTTCCGCGAGCTTGGCCGTCGCGCGCAGCGTCAGAGCCGAGCTGCATTGTACGACCAGCATCTTCACCGGACCGTCGCCGTAGATCTGCATGATGAGCGTGCCGTCGAACTTGAGGTTCGCCGAGAGCAGGGCGCACGCGGCCATCATCTCGCCGAGCACGTTGCGCACGGCGGTCGGGTACGCGCGGCGCGCGAGCACTTCCTGCCACGTATTGCGCAGCGAAACGATCTCGCCGCGCACCGGCGCCGCGTTGAACATGAATTTCTGCAACTGGTCGTTCACAACTCTTCCTTGGGTGTTGAGGCGGAACGTGCCGCTTCGCGTCTCGCGCAGCGCCGCCGTTCAGCCGATGCGCACGAGCTGCGCCTTATAGTATTCGCGCCGGTCGGCATAACTCGCCGTGGCCGCGCGCATGCGGGCGATGTCCGCCTCGCCGATTTCGCGCACCGCCTTCGCGGGCGCGCCGAGAATCAGCGTGTTGTCGGGAAAAACCTTGCCTTCGGTGACGATCGCGCCCGCGCCCACCAGACAGTTGCGGCCGATCACCGCGCCATTCAAGACCACCGCCTGAATCCCGATCAGCGACCCTTCGCCGACGGTGCAGCCGTGCAGCATCGCCTGATGGCCGACCGTGACGTTGGCCGCAATCGTCAGCGGAAAGCCGGGGTCGGCGTGCAGCACCGCGCCTTCCTGCACGTTGCTGCCGCGGCCGACGACGATCGGCTCGTTATCGCCGCGCAGCGCCGCGCCGAACCACACGCTCGCGTTTTCTTCGAGCGTGACGCGGCCGATGATGGTCGCGGTATCCGCGAGAAACACGCTTTCGTGAATGGTGGGGGCGTCGTCGCCGAGTTTGTAGATCGCCACGGTGTCTCCTCTGGCTTGCGTCTTCGATGATGGATGCCGGCCGCGCGACGCTAGAATGCGCGTCTTGGCTCGTCTCTGCGCCTACGCCGGCGCTATAGTTGCGCGATGTTTTGCCCTGCCGGATCATCATTTTAGCCGTTTGCGGCATTTCGCCGCCGGGCCTTCCTCTTCCGATCAGCCGCTGTCATGCCGAATCTTCCCCCGCCCGCCGATTTTCCGTGCGACACGTTCTGCGCGCGTCGCGCGGCGCTCGCGATTCTGCGCGAGCGCGAGCCGGTCGCGAAGGCGGAACGCGCTCGTACCCTTTACGAGAGCGTGCGATCCAGCGCGTTGCACGTGGATCCGGCGCTCGCGCTCGACGATCCCGGCGATCTGCCGGGACGCCCGGCGCGGCCGGAACTCGTCGAGCCTTCGTCGCTGAAACGGCGCGGCATGCAGTCGGAAGCCGGGCGCGCGGTGCTGCTGCACGCGCTCGCGCACATCGAATTCAACGCGATCAACCTCGCGCTCGACGCCGTGTGGCGCTTCTCCTCGATGCCAGCCGAGTTCTACGTCGACTGGCTCAAGGTCGCGGCCGAAGAAGCGCATCACTTCTCGCTGCTGCGCGCGCGTCTCGCCGAATTCGGGCACGCTTACGGCGACTTCCCCGCGCACGACGGACTCTGGGAAATGGCC
The DNA here is from genome assembly GCF_022879575.1 of Caballeronia sp. SL2Y3. NCBI lineage: Bacteria > Pseudomonadati > Pseudomonadota > Betaproteobacteria > Burkholderiales > Burkholderiaceae > Caballeronia > Caballeronia sp. SL2Y3. The sequence continues at coordinate 1,739,991 of NZ_CP084260.1, read as the reverse complement.
GAGCGCACGCGCGGCGACGTACTCGCGCGCATGGCGCTCGTGCCGCGCACGCTGGAGGCGCGCGGGCTCGACGCGTCGCCGCCCATCCGCAAGCGGCTCGCGCAGGCGGGCGATCACGCGTCGGCGGCCATTCTCGACGTGATCCTGCGAGACGAGATCGGCCACGTGCTGATCGGCAACCGCTGGTTCCGCTCTCTGTGCGATCAGGCTGCGCTCGATCCGCACGTCACTTACGAACGCCTCGCCGAGCAGTATCACGCGCCGAAGCTGCGCGGCCCGTTCAACTTGGAGGCGCGCCGCGACGCCGGTTTCGACGAGGCCGAACTCCGCGCGCTCGCGGGACTCGACGCATCGGCGTAGCCGCTATACTGAACGGTCATCCTTTTTCACGAATTTCCCGAGGCGGACCATGAAAGAATCGCGCTCCGAGTTCGTCGATGCGCGCGGCGTGCGTCTGCACGTGCGCCACTGGGGCTCGCCCGACGCGCCCATGCTGTTCATGCTGCACGGCTGGATGGACGTCGCGGCGTCCTTCCAGTTCGTGGTCGACGCGCTCGCGGGCGACTGGCAAGTGCTCGCGCCCGATGCGCGCGGCTTCGGCCTGTCGGACTGGCCGGTCGCGCAAAAGGGCGGCGGGCACTACTATTTTCCCGACTATCTCGCCGATCTCGACGCGCTTCTCGACCATTACGCGCCCACGGACCAAGTCGATCTCGTCGGCCACAGCATGGGCGCGAACGTCGCGCTGCTCTACGCCGGTGTGCGGCCCGCGCGCGTGCGACGCGTGGTCGATCTCGAAGGCTTCGGACTGCCCGCGACGCGTCCCTCGCAGGCGCCGGGCGCGCTCACGCGATGGCTCGACGATCTGCGCGCGCCGCCGCCCTTGCGCTCCTATGCGAGCCTCGACGACGTGGCCGACCGCCTGATCCGCACGAATCCACGTCTCGCCCGGTCGCGGGCGCGTTTTCTCGCGCAGCACTGGTCGCGGCAAGAAGCGGACGGCGCGTTCCATCTGCTCGCGGACCCGGCACACAAGCTGCGTAGCCCTGTGCTGTATCGCCTCGACGAGGTGATGGCCGTCTGGTCGCGCGTGCAGGCGAAAGTGCTGCACGTGGAGGCGGAAGCGTCGCCGACGCTCGCGAGCTTCGCGGGCTCGATGCCCATCGCCGAGTTCAAGACGCGGTTCGCCGCATTCCCCGACTGGCGCGAAGAAATCGTCGGCGATGCGGGGCACATGATCCATCACGACCAGCCCGAGCGCATCGCCGCGCTGATCGAGGCGTTCTGCGCGTGACGGCTGGGCGTGCGCTGGCCGCTGGCGGTCATCGCGGTAAGCGTTGTTCCATGCCGTTCAAGTAAAATGACATTCCATGAAGCCGACCATCAACGCCGATCTGCATTGCCACTCCACCGTCTCGGACGGCCAGCTTTCGCCCGCCGAAGTGGCGGCGCGCGCGCATGCGGGCGGCGTCGAAATGTGGTCGCTGACCGACCACGATCAGCTGGGCGGACAGCGCGAGGCGCGCGCGGCGGCGGAGGTGCTCGGCATGCGCTATCTGCCGGGCGTCGAGATCTCGGTGACGTGGGCCTCGCGCACGGTGCATGTGGTGGGCATGAACGTCGATCCGGAGAATCAGGCGCTCGTCAACGGCCTCGCCTCGACGCGCAACGGACGCGCCGCGCGGGGCGTGGCCATCGGGGACGCGCTCGCGGCGGTGGGCATTCCGAACGCGTACGAAGGCGCGCTGCGCTATACCGACGACCCCGATATGATCTCGCGTACGCATTTCGCGCGCTTTCTCGTCGAAGAAGGCTACGCCGAGACGACCTCCGACGTGTTCGCGCGCTATCTCGGCGACGGCAAGCCGGGCTTCGTCGGACATCGCTGGGCCAAGCTCGCGGATGCGATGCAGTGGATTCGCGACGCAGGCGGCGAGCCGATCATCGCGCATCCGGGCCGCTACGACTACACGCCGGTCCAGTTCGCCGCGCTCTTCGACGAGTTTATCCAGTTGGGCGGCAAGGCCATCGAAGTCGTGACCGGCAGTCATACGCCCGACCAGTACCGCGAGTACGCTGATGTCGCGCGCCGTTACGGCTTCGAAGCGTCGCGCGGTTCGGACTTTCACGGGCCGGGGGAAGGGCGCGTCGATCTGGGCCGGCTTCCGCCGCTACCCGAGGACCTCACGCCCGTCTGGGCGCGCTGGCTGTAACGTCTCGGCGCGTGCCTTGCGCGCACGCGCATGGTCCTTGCCTCACGGCATCTATCGCACGTACGGTTTGGCCGAAGCGTCGCGCTCGCGCACTCACGCGCGAGGCGTACGCGTCCACGGGCAAGAACGACACAACAAGGCGTCCCATGTCCCAGTTCTTTCGTATTCATCCGGATAATCCGCAGCCGCGTCTGATCAATCAGGCGGTGCAGATCATCAAGGACGGCGGCATCGTCGCCCTGCCGACCGATTCGAGCTACGCGCTCGCCTGCCATCTCGACGACAAGACTGCCGTCGAGCGGCTGCGGCGCATTCGCGGCATCGACGACAAGCAACTGTTGTCGCTGCTCGTGCGCGATCTGTCCGAGCTCGCCAACTTCGCGATGGTCGACAACCGGCAGTATCGGCTGATCAAATCGGTCACGCCGGGGCCGTACGTGTTCGTGCTCCAAGCGACGAAGGAAGTGCCGCGCAGGCTGTCGCATCCGTCGCGCAAGACCATCGGGCTGCGCGTGCCGGATCACGAGATCACGCTCGCGCTGCTCGGCGCGCTCGGCGAGCCGCTGCTCGCGTCCACCCTGATCCTGCCGGGCGAGACCGAGCCGCTCAACGACGCCGAGGAAATCCGCGAGCGGCTGGAAAAGCAAATCGACCTCGTGATCGATGCGGGCGCGTGCCCGGCCGAGCCTTCCACGGTGATCGACCTGACGGGCGGCGAGCCGGTGCTGGTGCGCGCGGGCCGGGGCAGTCTGGAGCCGTTCGGCCTGGCGGCGTGAGCGCGGCCTCACGGCTGCGCATTTCCGAAGCCAGAAACGCCGCGCGCAAGCCGCGCCGCGCCTGCCGACGCCTGCCCGCTTGATACAATAGCGCCCTATGGATCCTTCCCTGATACAAACCATCGCGGTCTACGCGCTCCCGGTGATCTTCGCGATCACGCTGCACGAGGCCGCGCATGGCTACGCCGCGCGTCTGCTCGGCGACAACACGGCTTACGTGCTCGGCCGCGTTTCCATGAATCCGATGCGCCACATCGACCCGATCGGGACCATCGTCATTCCCATCGTGCTGTATTTCGTGACGAGCGGCGCGTTCATGTTCGGCTACGCGAAACCGGTTCCCGTCGCGTTCGGCAATCTGCGCAATCCGCGCTGGGGCGGCCTGTGGGTCGCGGCGGCGGGTCCGGGCAGCAACTTCGTGCAGGCGCTCCTGTGGGGCGTGCTCGCGGTGCTGCTCGCCGCCTTTCATGTCGATGAACCGTTCTTCACGCGCATGGCGGCAGCCGGCGTCGGCGTGAATCTGGTGTTCGGCGTGCTCAATCTCTTTCCGCTGCTGCCGCTCGACGGCGGGCGCATTCTGTCGGCGCTCTTGCCGGTGCGCGCGTCGCTTGCATTTCAGAAGATCGAGCCGTACGGTTTCTGGATCGTGATGGCGCTCATCATGACCAACGCGCTGACGCGCTTCTGGCTCGGCCCCCTCGTGAACGTGGGCTACGCGGCGGTGTCGGCCATTCTGAATCCCTTCGCTTCACTCTTTCCCTAAGATCATGTTCCCTGACCGTATCTTCTCCGGCATGCGGCCCACCGGGTCGCTGCACCTCGGCCACTATCACGGCGTGCTGAAAAACTGGGTGCGGCTGCAGTCCGAGTATCCGTGCTTCTTCGCGGTGGTGGACTGGCACGCGCTCACCACGCACTACGAGACGCCCGAGGTCATCGAGAAAAACGTCTGGGAAGTGCTGATCGACTGGCTCGCTTCCGGCATCGATCCGGCGCAGGCCACGCTCTTCATCCAGAGCCGCGTGCCTGAACACGCGGAATTGTCGCTCCTGCTCGGCATGGGCACGCCGCTCGGCTGGCTCGAACGCGTGCCGACCTACAAGGAGCAGATCGAGAAGCTGAAGGAAAAGGACCTGTCCACGTACGGCTTTCTCGGCTATCCGGTGCTGATGGCGGCGGACATTCTGCTGTATCGCGCGTCGCTGGTGCCGGTCGGCGAAGACCAGGTGCCGCACGTCGAAATGACGCGCGAGATCGCGCGCCGCTTCAACTATCTCTACGGCAAGGAGCCGGACTTCGAAGAGAAGGCGCTCGAAGCCGCGAAGAAGCTCGGCGGCAAGCGCGCGAAGCTGTATCACGAACTGCGCATCGCGTATCAGCAGGAAGGCGACGACGAGGCGCTCGAACAAGCCCGCGCAATGCTGCAGGAATCGCAGAGCCTGTCGATGAGCGACCGCGAACGCCTGTTCGGCTATCTGGAAGGCGCGCGCAAGCTGATTCTCGTCGAGCCGCAAGTGCTCTTGACGGAAGCGTCGCGCATGCCGGGTCTCGACGGGCAGAAGATGTCGAAGTCGTACGGCAACACCATCGGCCTGCGCGAGGACGCGGAAACCATCACGAAGAAAGTGCGCACCATGCCCACCGATCCGGCGCGCGTGCGCCGCACCGACCCGGGCGACCCGGACAAGTGCCCGGTGTGGCAACTGCATCAGGTCTACACCGATGAAGAGACGCACAAGTGGGTGCAGCAGGGCTGCCGCAGCGCGGGCATCGGTTGCCTCGACTGCAAGCAGCCGGTGATCGAAGGCATCTTGCGCGAGCAGCAGCCGATGCTCGAACGCGCGCAAAAGTACATGGACGATCCGTCGCTTCTGCGCGCGATCGTCGCCGATGGCTGCGACAAGGCGCGCAAGTTCGCGACGGAAACCATGCGCGACGTGCGCGAAGCAATGGGCCTGTCGTACAACTGATGGATGCCGGCACGCCGAGCGGCTGGGTCACGCGCTGGGCGCATCTCGTTGCGCCCGGCGCCGACGTGCTCGATGTCGCGTCGGGCAGCGGACGCCACGCGCGCTGGTTCGCGGAGCGCGGTCACGCGGTGCTCGCGGTCGATCGCGACGTCGAGGCGCTTGCGTCGATGTCCGCGTGCGACGGCGTCACGACGCTCGCCGCCGATCTCGAAGGCGCGCCGTGGCCGCTTCCAGCCGATCGACGGTTCGGCGCGGTCGTCGTCACGAACTATCTGCATCGGCCGCTCTTCGGTCATCTGATCGACTCGCTCGCACCCGGTGGCGTGCTCATCTATGAGACGTTCGCGGCGGGCAACGAGCGCATCGGCAAGCCATCGAATCCCGCGTTTCTGCTCGCGCCCGGCGAATTGCTCGACGCGGTTCGCGGCCGGCTTCGCGTGATCGCATGCGAAGATGGTTACGTCGAACGCCCGCGTGCTGCCTATGTGCAGCGAATTTGCGCGGTCCGCGAGCTACAGGCAACCGATAGCGCGCCATCGGGCGCAGAAAAACCGCTCACGGTTGGTAACACGTCTTCGGGTTCGCCTCGTTACGATTTGGCGGGCTAATCCGCTACAATCGCGTAATATCGCTTTTTGCGATTAAATTCACGATTAAATTCATAGAGTTTCATGACTAACGGAACTAACGGCGGGTCCAACGGCGGCGGCCTCCGGATTCGCGGCAGCATCCCTGCCATCGTCACACCGATGCACGAGGACGGTAGTCTCGATCTGCCGGCGTTTCGTAAGCTGATCGACTGGCATGTCGAGCAGGGCTCGAACGGGCTCGTGGTCGTGGGCACGAGCGGCGAGTCGGCCACGTTGTCGGTCGAAGAGCACGTGCTGATGGTGCAGACGGCGGTCGAGCACGCGGCCAAGCGGTTCCCGATCATCGCGGGCGCGGGCGGCAATTCGACGGCGGAAGCCATCGAACTGTCCAAGCAGGCCAAGAAAGTCGGCGCGGATGCCACACTGCAAGTCGTGCCGTACTACAACAAGCCGACGCAAGAGGGCATGTACCGGCACTTCCGCGCCATTGCGGAAGCCGTCGATCTTCCCGTGATTCTCTATAACGTGCCGGGCCGCACCGTTGCCGACATGAGCAACGAGACGATCCTGCGCCTGGCCGACGTGCCTGGCATCATCGGCGTGAAGGAAGCGACCGGCAACATCGATCGCGCGGCGCATCTCATCAAGCACGCGCCGGCCGATTTCGCCATCTTCAGCGGCGACGATCCCACGGCCATCGCGCTGATGCTGCTGGGCGGCCACGGCAACATTTCGGTGACGGCCAACGTCGCGCCGAAGCAGATGAGCGAGCTGTGCCGCGCCGCGCTCGCAGGCGACGCGATCACCGCGCGCCGCATCCATCTGAGCCTTTTGGAACTGCACAAGCAACTGTTCTGCGAATCCAACCCGATTCCGGCGAAATGGGCGCTGCAGGCGCTCGGCCGCATGGAAGGCGGCATCCGCCTGCCGCTCACGCCGCTCGACGCGCGCTTTCACGACATCGTGCGTGGCGCGCTGCAAAGCGCCGGGCTGCTCTCTTGACCGAAGCGCGGCGGCGCACTCGCGATATCGACGACACATCGAAATCGACGGCGCCGCTCAACGTGATCGAAGCGATCGCGACCCGTCATCAACCGCCGCTCATCGGCCTCGCTTGCCCGCGTTCGCACGCGCGACCGACGTGAGGCCATGCGTAACAGCACGTCATCTGCAGCAAAGAAGGACCTCATGAAACATTCCACTCTTCTTACTCAAGCCAAACGCCTGGGCGTGCTGTCGCTTGGCGCCGGCGTCGTCTTCGCGCTGGCGGGTTGCGACACGCTGAACGACTGGCTCGCGCCCGATCGCGTGAATTACAAGGCCGCTGAAACCGCACCGTCGCTCAACGTGCCGTCCGATCTCAGCACGGCCGACATCAGCCAGCGTTACGCCGCGCCGCCGCCGATCAACACGCTCGGCGGCACTGCGCAGCGCAACGCGACGCCCGCGGGCAACCTGACGCTCGGCGTGCCGAATGCGCAGGACCCCTACGGCATGCACGTCGAGAGCGACGGCGACCGCCGCTGGCTCGTCGTGGATGGCCGTTCGCCGGATCAGGTCTGGCCGCAGTTGCAGGAGTTCTGGACCGAGAACGGCTTCACGCTGAAAACCGACTCGGCGCAGACCGGCATCATGGCGACCGACTGGGCCGAGAATCGCGCGAACATTCCGAACGACTGGTTCCGCAACAGCGTCGGCAAGCTGCTGGACTTCGCGTATTCGTCCGGCACGCGCGACATGTTCCGCACGCAGGTGGATCGCGCGTCGGACGGCTCGACCGATATCTCCGTCACGCATAGCGCGATGGAAGAAGTGCTGACGGGTCAGGACAAGACCTCGTCGCGCTGGGAAACGCGTCCGCGCAATCCGGCGCTCGAAGCCGCGTTTCTCGCAAAGATGATGCAGAAGTTCGGCCTGACCGAAGATCAATCGAAGCAGCTGATCGCGCAGGCGCGTCCGGCGGGCGCGAAGGTCGCCGTCGAGCAGACGGCGGGCACCTCCACGCTCGATCTCGCCGAGCCGTTCGACCGCGCATGGCTGCGCGTCGGCCTCGCGCTGGATCGCACGAACTTCACGGTCGACAATCGCGACCGCGAGAAGGGCATCTACTACGTGCACTATTCGGATTCGATGGCGGAGCTGAAGAAGGAAGGTCTCCTTGGCAAGCTGTTCTCCAGCAATTCGCCGAAGCCCACGCGCCAGTTCCTCGTGAACGTTCGTCCGAAAGCGGATGCGCTCACGCAGGTCGCCGTCGTCGATGCGAACGGCCAGCCGGACAACTCGTCCGATGCGCAGCGCATCGTTTCGCTGCTTCACGCGCAACTCAACTGAGCCCGGGCGCCGAGCGATTGTGAGATTCGCCAGTCTGGGTAGCGGCAGTGAAGGCAACGCGCTGCTCGTCGAGTCGACGAGCGGCACGACCACCACGCGCGTGCTGCTCGATTGCGGTTTTTCCGCGAAGGAAGTAGAGCGCCGGCTTGCACGGCTCGGGTGCGCTGCGGCGCAACTCGATGCCATCGTCATCACGCACGAGCACACGGACCATATCGGCAGCGCGCTGACACTGGCGCGCAAGTGGTCCATTCCGCTGTATATGAGTTGGGGCACCGCGCGGGCGGTCGGCGCGGACGAAGCGAAGGTCGATCTGCGCGTGCTGTGGGGCGACGAGAGCGTCGCTATCGGCGATGTCAGCCTGCTGCCGTACACGGTGCCGCACGACGCGCGCGAGCCGCTGCAATATGTCTTTTCGGATGGCGCAAGCCGTCTCGGTGTCCTGACTGATGTCGGCGTGGCGACGCCGCACATCACGAGCGTTCTAAGCGGCTGCGACGCGCTCGTGCTCGAATCCAACCATGACCTCGCGATGCTCGCCGCAAGCCGTTATCCGGCGTCGCTGAAGGCGCGTATCGGCGGGACCCATGGACACCTGAATAACGATGCCGCCGCCGCGATCCTCGCATCGCTCGATCGTTCCAGAATGCGGCATCTCGTGGCCGCGCATCTGAGTCAGCAAAACAATCTGCCGCATCTCGCGCAGGGCGCGCTCGCGGCGGTGCTCGGCGCGTCGGCGGAGGATGTCGTGGTGGCATCGCAGGCGGATGGCTTCGACTGGTTGACGCTGTAGACAGCGAACCCGTGAGCACAAACAAAAAAACCGGCGCGAGCCGGTTTTTTTGTATGGGCCGCTTGAAGCGGCCCTGCCAGGCGTCACGCGCTGGCGTAAAGCCTGATGGCCTTACTGGCTTGCGCCCGAAGCCGGAGCAGCCGACGAAGCAGCAGCGTCCGAAGCAGCGCCAGCTGCCGAAGCTGCGTCGCTTGCAGCGGCCGATGCGCTCGATGCAGCAGCGTTTGCGTCCGAAGCGGCAGCAGCCGGAGCCGAAGCAGCCGACGAATCGCTTGCAGCGCTCGGAGCAGCCGTATCGCTAGACTTGTTGCATGCAGCCAGGGCAACAGCAGCCAACAGGGATGCTACGAGGAGGGATTTCTTCATGATCACGTCCTTTTATGGTTAAAGGTAAGCAACAGCGCAAAGTACCGGTAATGTGTGCTCCAACACCGACCTGGGCCGCTGTGGAGCCTCACAATTCTTTTTGTGTGAGACCTACACGGCTTGGCCGGAAATTATAGGCACTTTCGTAACGACCGTCGATAAATGCGGGGACGGTACGTTGTCTTTCTCATACAAACATTCGTATTGCGGAACAGCAAAACCAGGGCCTTCGGTGAATCGCCCGACGCGTTCGCGCAAAGCGTTTCAGGCCGGCGGGTCCGTCTGAATCCAGCCCGCACGATACCACTCGTGCAGCAGGGATGTCATTGCCGAATCGCCTGTAAGTGTTACAAAGCGTTTCGCCTCCAGACGCCGTTTGTCAGCCAACTCCGGCAGCCACTTTTTAGCCTTTGCGGATAACGCGGCCGCTTCGCCATTAACGAAATACGAGTGCGTGTTGTAGAGCAAATTCGTCTTTCTATCTAGTCTGATCCCTGTCTTTTTCGCTCGCTCAACAAATTTTTGCTCATTAAGCGCGCGGGAGGGCGGATCGAATACGACATTGGCTTTCGGTTCGCTCAGATAACTTCCGAGAAACTCGGCAACGTCCTTTTCATTCCAGGTGAGGTTCGCAAGGATCGCGCCAACGCGCTCGACGAGAAGCGCGGGCAACTCGCCCGGCTTCTCGACCGGCGGCTGCGCAGGATCGCGATAGCGCACATCGGCTTTGCCCGCGTTCGATTCGTCTCCCGCTCGCTCCGCGAGGTGATAGAGAAACTGCGCGGTGAGCTCACGAGCCGATGGCGCGCGAAAGCCGATGGAGCACGTCATGCATTCGCCTTCCGCGATGCCGTCGTGCGCGATATGCGGCGGCAGATACAGCATGTCGCCCGGCTCCAGCACCCATTCTTCTTCCGGCTCGAAGTGCTGTAAAACTTTCAACGGCAGGCCGGGTTTTAGCGAGAGATCCCGCTGCGCGCCAATGCGCCAGCGCCGCTTGCCGTGCACTTGCAGCAGAAACACATCGTAAGAGTCGAAGTGCGGGCCGACGCCGCCGCCGTCGGTGGCATAAGAGATCATGAGATCGTCGAGACGCGCGTCAGGAATGAAGCGAAAACGGTTCATCAGCGCATGCGCGCGCTCGTCGTGCAGGTTCACGCCTTGCACGAGCAAGGTCCATTCGCGCTTCCTGACGGAAGGCAGTTCGTCCGCCGCGAACGGGCCGTGCTCGAGATTCCACGTATTGCGAAAATGCGTGATGAGGCGCGATTCCACGTCGTCGAGATCGGCGAGTTCGAACAGGTCGTCGCGCGGAACGGGCGCGGATATGCCGGGGATCGCCTGACGGATCAGAAGCGGCTTTTTCTGCCAGTAACGCCGCATGAACTGTCGCGGCGTGCGGTTGCCCAACAACGGTGTGATCTCGTCGGGAAGCGGCGCGCCGGAGGGCTCGGAAAGGCTGGGAAGGGGTAAGGTGGGAACGTCTGAGGGCCGCTGGCGCATCGTATAATCGAGGCTTGTATCTTGGAGGATTCAATGAAAATTGCGAAAGACACTGTCGTTTCGGTCGCCTACAAGCTATCGGATGCGCAAGGCAATCTGATCGAGGAGAGCGACGAGCCGATGGTCTATCTGCACGGCGGCTATGATGGCACGTTCCCCAAGATCGAGGAAGCGCTAGACGGTCGCGAGCCGGGTTATGAAACGCTCATCCAGCTCGAGCCGCAAGACGCGTTCGGCGAATACGATCCCGAGCTCGTCAAAATCGAAGAGCGCAGCCGTTTTCCGGAGCCGCTGGAAGTGGGCATGCAGTTCGAAGGCACGCCCGAAGACAGCGACGACGATCTCGACGCGCTCATCTACACGGTGACGGATGTCGCGGAAGACAAAGTGGTGCTCGACGGCAATCATCCGCTTGCCGGCATGGCGCTGCGCTTTGCGCTGTCGGTGCAGGAAGTGCGCACGGCCACGGAAGACGAGGTGAAGCATCAGCACGCGCACGGCGTGGACGGCCTCGAAGTGCTGGATGAAGACGAAGACGACGACGAGCCGCGCACGGACTCCGGCCCGACGCTGCATTAAGCGCATCGGAGTTCTCAGGCGTCGTCGCAAAGCGCAGCTTCGGCTGCGCTTTTTTATTGCGGGGTGCCGTTGCCGGACACGCCCGACGCGGGCACCGGGAGAATAGGCGGCAACGCTTGCGGCGGAGTGAGAATGGGGGGCACGCCCGACGCCGGCTGCATGAGCGACGGCGGCGCGGGAATTTGCGTGGGCAAATCGTTACGCGGCAGCGCGGGCGGTGTCGATGCGGGCGCAGTCGGCACGTAATCGGGATATGAGCCGTAAGGCGCGCTCGACGGCGCGGATTGCGCGGGCGTTTCTGCTTTCTGCTCCGTCGCATCACGCTTGCGAGAGTCCTGCGCGTTACGCACATCGCGACTATCGCGCACCCGTAGCCGAAACGGCGGATGCCATCGCGCGTCGCTGACCACTTCGAGCCATTGCGACTGCGGTCGCTTCAGCGAAAGCGCGACGCGCGTCAGATTCGTCACGGTCAGCCCCTTGTCGTTGCGCAACGGCTGGTCGATATTAAACCCGTTCGGCTCGGACGCTTCCGTTCGATGAATGACGATCACCGGTCCGCGAAACGTCTCCGCCGCTTTCACGAGCGAGCGCTTCAGTTCGAGAAAGCCATCGCGCGGCTCGTTGGCGCGCGAAAAGCGCAGCCAAGCGAAACGGTCGCGCCGTTCATAACGCGCGAAGTCGGGATCGCCCTGAAGCACGATGACGAGCGCGCGCATGCCCGCGCGCCGCGCCGATTCGGCGGCGTGATCGAGCCAGAACGTCGTCGCCACCGTGCGATCCTCGAACTCGCCGTTGCGCCCGCCTGCCGTCAAGTAATGGTTGTTCGGACTCGGCGCATTCAGGCCGATGAACGCAATGCCTTCGGCCTGCCAGCGCACGTTTTCACGAAACGGCCGAAAGCGCGCAACGTCGCTTTCGCGCGTGAGCGTAAGCGGATTCTGTCCCAGGGAACTGGCATCCGCGAAAAAAAGCTGCCGAACGAAGTCGAGCCGTTCGACGGGATCGTACGCGCCGCCATGCGTCAGTCCGCAATCGGCCCAGTCGTGCTGGCCGAGCACCAGCACGAGCGGCGTTCGTGATGCATCCAGCAGATCGCGCCGCGACTGATAGATGCTGTCGCGGCAAGGCTCCGTTGGACCTTTCACGTTGCCGTCGTAGATGATGAAACCGACGTCGCGATCCCGCGCGATGGCATCGAGCATTTGACGCACGGGCGCTTCGTCGGCAGGGCGGGTGAGCGCGTCGGAGATGACAGCGAACGTCAGCGGATCGCCGTTCTGGGCGTGCGCCTGAGCGAACGCGCCCGCCAAGAGCGCCGTTACGAACGCGCCATTGCAAAGCCGTGCGGCCGCGCGCAAAAGACGCGACGCGCCAGTGCCGTCGATGCGCTCAGTGCGACGCATCCGGCGCCTGATTCGCCAGTTCATGCAGTTCGTAGAGCAAATCAAGCGCATCGCGCGGACGCAGGTCGTTCGGATCGAGCGCGCGCAGTTTGTCGAGCACCGGATGATCGGCCGCGGGTTGCGCGGCGGGTTCGTTACCCGCTTCGTCGTCGAACGCGTACGGCGGGCTCGCGAAAAGATCGAACTGCGCGGTCGGCTGCCCGATGGACTGCTGTTCCAGATGCACGAGATGCTTGCGCGCGGCGCGGATCACCGCTGACGGAACGCCCGCAAGCTGCGCGACCTGCAAGCCGTAGCTCTGGTTCGCCGGGCCTTCGTTGACCGAATGCAGGAACACGATGCCGTGATCGTGCTCGACTGCCGACAAGTGCACGTTCGCCGCCTGCGTGAACTCGGTGGGCAACTGCGTCAATTCGAAGTAATGCGTCGCGAAGAGCGTATAGCAGTGGTTGTGCGACAGCAGATGCCGCGCGATGGCCCACGCGAGCGCGAGGCCGTCGAACGTCGAGGTGCCGCGGCCAATCTCGTCCATGAGGACGAGGCTCGACGCGGTGGCGTCGTTGAGAATGGCGGCGGCTTCGGTCATCTCGACCATGAACGTGGACCGGCCGCCCGCGAGATCGTCCGCCGCGCCGATGCGCGTGAAGATGCGGTCGAGCGCGCCGAAACGCGCGCGCCTGGCCGGCACGTAGCTGCCGACATACGCCATCAGCGCGATCAACGCCGTCTGCCGCATGAACGTCGATTTACCGCCCATGTTGGGGCCGGTGATCAGCAACAGCTTGCGGTCGTCATTCAGGCAGCAATCGTTCGCGATGAACTGCTCGACCTGCGCCTCCACGACCGGGTGCCGTCCCTGTTCGATATCGATGCCGGCGTCCGCCGCGAACTCCGGCGCGACCCAATCGAGCGCGCGCGCACGCTCCGCGAACGCGCCGAGCAAGTCGAGTTCGGCGAGCGCGCTGGCGACGCGCTGACAGTCTTCAAGAAACGGCAACAGGTTTTGCAGCAGCGCTTCATAGAGCGCGCGTTCGCGGGCCAGTGCGCGTTCCTGCGCCGATAGCGCCTTGTCCTCGAACGCCTTGAGCTCGGGCGTGATGTACCGCTCCGCGTTCTTCAGCGTCTGACGGCGGCGGTAATCGTCCGGCACCTTGTCGGTCTGGCCGCGCGTCACTTCGATATAGAAGCCATGCACGCGGTTGTACTCGACGCGCAGGTTGCCGATGCCCGTGCGCGTGCGCTCGCGCGCTTCGAGGTCGATCAGGAATTGATCGCAGTTCTCCGAAATATCGCGCAGTTCGTCGAGATCGGCGTCGTAGCCGCGCGCGATCACGCCGCCATCGCGAATCAGCGCGGCCGGTTCGGGCGCGATGGCGCTCGCGAGCAGATCGAGGCATTCGTGCGGCGGTTCGAGCGCCGCGCCGATGCGCGCGAGCGCCGCCGGCTGCGCGGGCAACGCCGCGACGAGCGTCTGCAGTTCGGGCAGCGCGGCGAACGTGTCGCGCAGGCAGGACAGATCGCGCGGGCGCGCCGACAGCAGCGCGAGCCGCCCCGTGATGCGTTCGATATCCGAGATCTTGCGAAGCGCGGTTCGCAGCGCGTCGAGTCCGCTCGCAGCCGGCGCGTCGAGCAGCGCGCCGATCGCATGCTGGCGAGCCTGCGCGACGGACGCATCGCGCGGCGGATGATGCAGCCAGTGACGCAACAGGCGGCTCCCCATGCTCGTGCAGCAGGTATCGAGCAGCGAACAGAGCGTCGGCGATTCGGTGCCGCGCAGCGTTTCGGTCAGTTCGAGATTGCGGCGCGTCGCCGGGTCGAGCCCGATGTACTCCGACTCATGCTCGACCTTCAGGCTGCGCACATGGCGCAACTGCTGCCCTTGCGTTGCGGCGGCGTACAGCAAGAGCGCGCCCGCCGCGCCGCACGCGCAGGTGAGCGTTTCGCCGCCGAAGCCGTCGAGGCTCGCGACGTTGAGTTGCTCGCGAAGACGCTGCGTGCCGGAGCCGACATCGAAGTGCCAGGCGGGCACGCGCGTCGGCGCGGCGAGATTCGCGACGCCGAAAGTCGCCTGCATGTCGGTGACGGTATCGGCGATGAGCGTTTCCGACGGACGGATGCGCTCCAGCGCCGCTGCCACCTGCTCGGGCGCGACTTCCGCGAGCCGCAGCGCACCGCTCGCCAGATTGAGCCACGCGAGGCCGACGCTCGTCACCACGCCGCGCCGGTTGTGCGCGGGGCAGAGCGCGAGCAGATAGACATCGCTTTTGTCGGAGAGCAGCGCGGCGTCCGTGAGCGTGCCGGGCGTCACCACGCGCACGACCTTGCGCTCGACCGGCCCTTTCGACGTGGCCGGATCGCCGATCTGTTCGCAAATCGCGACCGACTCGCCGAGCTTCACCAGCTTCGCGAGATATTGCTCGCACGCGTGATGCGGCACGCCCGCCATGCGGATCGGATTGCCACCGGACGCGCCGCGTTGCGTGAGCGTGAGATCGAGCAGGCGCGCCGCTTTCTCGGCATCGTCGAAAAAAAGCTCGTAGAAATCGCCCATGCGATAGAAGACGAGCGTGCCGGGATGCTCCGCTTTAATGCGAAGGTACTGCTGCATCATCGGCGTGTGCTGCGCGAAGTCCGCCGGAAGCGCGGCGGCGGCCGGAGCGGAAGGAGAGTCGGGAGTTGCCGTGTGATTGCCCATCTTGCGTGCGGTAAGAGCCAACGGGCCGAACGCAACGCGCGTTCAGCCAAATTCAGCCGCGTTCAGCCAATAGTGCAAGAGTTTAACCTGCGGCGCTTGGGCGACGGAGGCGGCCGAAAGGCATAAGCCGCGCGACGGGCGACGCAAAAACAAGCGGGGCCGCCCTGCGGCGGCCCCGTTGTCACAGGCAAAGCAGGCGCGATGCTTTAGGAGCGTCCCGCCAGAAAGCCGACGAGCAGCGCGAGGCCCGCCACCGCGCCGAGCGTATGCCACGGCTTGTCATGGACGAAGTCGTCGGCGTAGCCCGCTGCGTCGCCGAGCTTGTCGGTGATGGCCGAGCTCGCGCCGTCCATTTGCGAGCGCGCGAACTTCAGCTTCGATTGCAGTCGCTTGCGCAGGCGGTCGGCGTCGATATCCTTCGCGCCCTGAAGCGAGCTTTCAAGATCGTCGAGCAGGCTGCGCAGCTGGTCGGTCGCCGAATCGACGACATCGCCCGCACCGCGCACGGCGCGCTGGCCGACATCGGCTGCGCCATTGATCTTGCTGTCGAGCGTCGAACGTGAAAACAGTCCCATTTCATTGCTCCTTTATTTGACGTGCCGGAGAATGGCTGCGCGCGAACTGTAGTTGCGTGATCCGGCCCGCGCGGCCTCTTGCGCTGATGCGCGTTCCCTGCTGTTACGACTCAAACCGTGCGCCGACGTTCCTGCCTGTTCAGACGCCGACGCGTGCAGCCGGATTCAACGGACAAGCAAGCTTCATTCCTCGACGAGCGCGCCCAGATCCACTTCGCGTTCGTTGCGGTTATGCCGGCGCATCGCGAGCGCCATCATCCCGCAGACGAAGACGCCGAACACGACGATGATCCACTGCACCGGCATCTTCTCCGTCAGGAGGAGCGCATAGGCGCCGAGCATCGCGAGCACGGCGAGGTTCTGGTTGAAATTCTGCACGGCGATCGAATGGCCCGCCGAAAGCAGCGTCGCGCCGCGATGTTGCAGTATCGCGTTCATCGGCACGATGAAAAAGCCCGACAGGCCGCCGAGCGCGATCATCAGCGGATAGGCCATCAGAATGTACGCCGGCGCGAAGAAAGGACCGATGTGCACGCCCGCGCCCGCCGGAAAGAGGTCCTTGTTGTAGAACGCCATCGCGACAGCCACCGCGCCGATCAGCACGCCGACCGGCAGCACCTTCAGCGACTGCCGCAGCACGATCCACGCGGACGCCGCTGCCGCGCCGAGCGCAATGCCGACACCCGTGATGCCTTGCAGAACAGCCGCCTTCGAAAGCGACAAGCCGAGGTTCGCATCGGCCCACTTCAGCACGAGCAGTTGCAGCGTGACGGCCGCGCCCCACAGGAGCGTCGTGACCCAGAGCGCGATCTGCGCGAGCTTGTCGCTCCACAAGACCTTGAAGCAGCGCGAGAAGTCGTGCACGAGGCGCGTGGGCTGCGTCAGCAAATTCGGATAGCGCGCGCCGGTATCGGGGATGAACGCGTTGATGACGGCCGCCGATGCGTAGATCAGCATGACGGCGAACATCGCGGCGTGTGCGGCGCTGGTGACGAGCGGCACATGCGCCTGCGACACCCAGCGTTCGACGACCTGGCTCACGAGCGCGCCGCCGATCACGGTGCCGATGATGGTCGAGCCGACCGTCGCCGATTCGAGCCACGCGTTGGCCGCGATCAGCTTTTGCGGCGGCAGCAGTTCGGTGAGGATGCCGTACTTGGCCGGCGAATACGCGGCCGCGCCGAGGCCGACCACGCCGTACGCGATCATCGGATGCACGCCCGCGATCATCAACGCGCAGCCGCCGGCCTTGAGCGCGTTCGAGATGAACATGACATGGCGCTTTTGCAGCGCATCGGCGAATGCGCCGACGAAAGGCGCGAGCACCACGTACGAAACGGTGAAGAAGATCTGCAAGAGCGGCGTGACCCACGGCGCGGAGCGCACGACGGCGAGCATCGCGATCGCGGCGATCAGAAGCGCGTTGTCCGCCAGCGACGAGACGAACTGCGCGGCGATGATCGTATAGAAGCCTTCTTTCATGGGTGCGGGCGACCGGGCGCGTGGCGCCGTGAACGGAAACTGAAAGGGAAGGGGAGAAAGCGCGCCCCGCTGAACGCGAAGCAAAAGATTGCACTCTAGCCGAGCGCGACTTTCGTTGCAGAGCACGCGGCGCGCCCGTCAGGCCAATGGAAACGGAGCGCGGCGGCGCGCGCTCCGGCAAAGCGATTGCGATTGTTTCGCGTGCGCCGGCTTATTCGCCGGTCAGACGCGTGCGCGAGTACATGTCTAGAATCTTGACCATCTGCGCGTACACCTTCGGGTTCGCGGCGACGATCTCGTTCTGAAACAGGAAGTCGGATTCGCCCGTGTAGTTGCCGACGAGCCCGCCCGCTTCGGTCACGATCAGGCTGCCCGCGGCGACGTCCCACGGATGAATGCCCTGCTCGAAGAAGCCGTCGAGGCGTCCGGCCGCGACGTTTGCCAGATCGAGCGCCGCCGCGCCCGGACGACGCAGACCGGCGCACGACATCGTCATTTCGCTGAAAAGGCGCGTGTAGGCGTTCAGGCCCTGGCCGTCGCGAAACGGAAAGCCCGTGCCGATGAGCGCATCGGAGAGACGGTCCAGCTTGCCGACGCGAATGCGCCGCTCGTTCAGATACGCGCCGCCGCCGCGCGAGGCGGTGAAGAGATCGTTGCGCGTCGGATCGTAGACGACGGCTTGCGTGACCGTGCCCTTGTGCGCGAGCGCGATCGAGACGCAGTAGTACTGGAAGCCGTGGATGAAGTTGGTGGTGCCGTCGAGCGGATCGATCATCCACTGATAGTCGGACTCGCGATCGTCCTGGCCGGAGTCTTCCGCGAGAATCGAATGATCGGGATAGGCGGTGTGCAGCGTCTCGATGATGGCCGCTTCCGACGCCTTGTCGACTTCCGTCACGAAGTCGTTGTGCTGCTTCTTGCTGACGAGGAGGCGGTCCAGGTCCAGCGACGCGCGGTTGATGATCTGTCCGGCGCGGCGCGCGGCCTTGACAGCGATGTTGAGCATCGGATGCATGAGCGAAATCCTTTGACCGCCGCGCGTTGCACTCACGTGCGCGGGCGATGGGTTGCAAGAAGGGTTGGCGACAACGACTAAGGTCGACGAAAGACGAATTGAATAAGAGCGGGGCGCCCGCAGACGTTCACGAAGCGCGAAGGGGCCATTTTACCCGAATGCGGCCGGGCGCAGCGAGGGCGGCCGACCGGGTCAATCGGCGATAACATAGCGGGTTACTCTCGCACTTATTCTCCAACCCGTCCGCAACTCAGAGCACGAACCGCGCCTTGGAATCCAACGATCTTTCTCTCCCCGCCGGTGGCTTCACGTCCACGCGATTCATCCTCGTCGAGCCGAGTCATCCGGGCAATGTGGGCGCCGCGGCCCGCGCGCTCAAGACGATGGGCTTTGCGCGCCTCGTGCTGGTCGCGCCGCGCGTGGCCGACGTGAAGAACGACCCCGAAGCCGTCGCGATGGCGAGCGGCGCGGACGACGTGCTCGCGTCCGCGCATGTCGTCGATTCGCTCGCGGATGCGCTCGTCGGCGTGCACTGGTCCGTCGCGCTGACCGCGCGCACGCGCGAGTACGGGCCGCCGCACATGCCGCCGCGTGTCGTGGGCGAGCGCGCGCGAGAGCTCACGCATCACGGCGACATTGCGCTCGTCTTCGGCAACGAGCGCACCGGGCTTTCCAACGCGGATGTCGAGCGATGCAGCGCGCTCGCGCATATTCCGGCGAACCCCGCGTATAGCTCGCTCAATCTCGCGCAGGCGGTTCAGGTGCTCGCCTACGAACTGCGGCTCGCGTTTCATCAGGCCGCGCCCGTCGCGACGCCCGGCGAAACGGTGGTGCAGCTTGCACCGAGCGATGAAATCGAAGGCATGTACGCGCACCTCGAAGAGGCATTGGTCGCGCTATCGTTCCTCGATCCGGCCAATCCCAAGAAGCTGATGTCGCGCGTGCGGCGTCTTTTTGCACGAGCCGGTCTCGAACGTGAGGAAGTGAACATTCTTCGAGGCATTGCAAAGCATATTCTTCTGCGTGGTAAGCCGTGAGCGCGACCGCGTTGTCATCGGGGGCATCGGGCGCGTCCTGCAACGGCGGCGCGCTCGTCCTACAATCGGCAAGAAACGGCGCGCCGTCATAAGCTTTGCGCTTTTCCAGCAAAGCAGAGCAAAGCCCGACATAGTGCGACCCAGTGCGACCCAGCGCGATCCAGCGCCATCCTTCCCCCGACCGAGACCACCGCCATGTTCGACCGATTTCGCGAAGACATCGCCGCCATTCGTGAGCGCGATCCCGCCGCTCGCAGCGTCTTTGAAGTCGTCACGTGTTATCCGGGCCTGCATGCCATCGTCCTGCATCGTTTCGCGCACGGCTGCTGGAACCGCGGCTGGCGCTGGCTCGGGCGCTTCGTCTCGCAGATCGCGCGTTTTCTGACCGGCATCGAAATTCATCCGGGCGCGACGCTCGGGCGGCGCGTATTCATCGATCACGGCATGGGCGTGGTGATCGGCGAGACGGCTATCGTCGGCGACGACTGCACCATCTATCAGGGCGTGACGCTCGGCGGCACGTCGCTCTCGCGCGGCGCGAAGCGGCACCCGACGCTCGAACAAGGCGTGATCGTCGGCGCGGGCGCGAAGGTGCTCGGCAGCTTCAGCGTCGGCGCGCAGGCGAAGATCGGTTCGAACGCCGTCGTCGTGAAGCCGGTGCCGGCGGGCGGCACGGCGGTGGGCAATCCGGCGCGCGTGGTGATGCCGGCGGTCGCGAAGAAGCCCGATGCGCGCGAGAACGCGAGCGCCGCATTCTGCGCGTACGGCATCACGCCGAATGCGGACGATCCCGTGTCGCTCGCCATTCACGGCCTGATCGATCACGCATCGACGCAGGCGCAGCGCACCGACGAGATCGTCGCGGCGCTGGAGCGGCTCGGCGCGCGCGTCGAGGCGCTGCACGGCGTGGACGGCGCGGCGCTGCTCGACCTGAAGCGCCTCTCAAAAGTGATAGAAGGCGAGGCGCGCAGCGCCGAACGTCACTTATAGCGGCAGCGCGCGCACGCCGCCGGCATCCAGACGTAGATAGCCGCCGCGCGGCGCGTCGATATCCAGTTCCCAATCGGGCAGCACCCAGCGCACGCCTTCCACTTCGCGATGCATCGCGGGACGGTGCGTATGGCCGTGAATCAGCGTATGCGTGCGGCTTCGGATGAAGAGCTCCGACACGGCCTTGCGCGTCACGTCGTATTTCGCCGATACGCCGTGCATGCGCGCGCCTTCGCTTTTGCCTCGCATGCGCTCGCCGATGGCGAGCCGTACGCCGAGCGGCAGCGCGAGAAAGGCGCGTTGCGCGTAGCGGTTGCGCGCGAAGCGTCGAAAGTGCTGATACGCGCGATCGGCGGTACACAGCGCGTCGCCGTGCGCGAGCACGATGCGCGTGCCGAACGCGGTCATCGCATACGGATCGGGCAGCAGCATGGCGCCGGCTTCGCGCATGAAACGTTTGCCCAGCAGAAAGTCACGATTGCCGTGCATCACATATAGGCCGATGCCGCGCTCCGAAAGCGTGTGCATGAGCTTGGTCATGCGCCGCGCGAAGCGTGCGCGCTCGTGGTCCACGGCGGGATCGAGCACGTCGTCGCCGACCCAGAACTCGAACAGGTCGCCGAGAATGAAAACGGAGTCCGCCTCGCTGGCCGTGACTTCGATGAAATGTTCGAACGCGGCGACCGTCTTCGGTATCGCCTCGCTCAAGTGCAGGTCCGAAATGAAAAACAGCGGGCGCGCGACGTGCGCGCTGCCCGCTGCCTCGTGTTTCGATTCGCGACCGAAAGACTTCGTATCGATCATGCGATGAACGATCAGACCACCACGGCCTTCTCGATGATCACGTCATCGACCGGCACGTCCTGGTGGAAGCCCTTCGAGCCCGTCTTGACCTTCTTGATCTTCTCGACGACATCCAGCCCTTCGACGACGCGGCCGAACACGGTGTAGCCCCAGCCTTGCGGCGTCGGCGACGAATGGTTCAGGAAGTCGTTGTCCTTCACGTTGATGAAGAACTGCGCGGTGGCCGAATGCGGGTCATTCGTGCGCGCCATCGCGACCGTGCCGGTGTCGTTCGTCAGGCCGTTGTTGGCTTCGTTCTGGATCGGCGCGTCAGTCGGCTTCTGCTTCATGCCCGGCTCGAAGCCGCCGCCCTGAATCATGAAGCCGTCGATCACGCGATGGAACACCGTGTTGTCGTAGTGGCCCTTCTTCACGTAGTTGAGGAAGTTCTCAACGGTCTTCGGCGCCTTCTCCGCGTCGAGTTCGAGCTTGATGACGCCGTGGTTCGTATGCAGTTCGACCATGTTCTTTCTCCGGTGTGTTGAATGAGCGCAATGCGCGGCGCGCGACCATCGCGCGCCGCCGCGAGTGTTCGTGTTACTGGGACACCACGGTGGCCGACTCGATGACGGTCGGCTTCTGCGGCACGTCGGCCATCGGCCCGCGCGTGGTGGTCGGGCTGCCTTCGATCTTCTTCACGACATCCATGCCCGAGACCACCTTGCCGAACACGGCATAGCCGTTGCCGTCCGGGTTCGGATAGTCGAGGCCGGCATTATCGACCGTATTGATGAAGAACTGCGCCGTTGCCGAATTCGGATCGCTCGTGCGCGCCATCGCGATGGTGCCGGTCGCGTTCTTCAGGCCGTTGCGGCTTTCGAGCGGAATCGGCGCGCGCGTGGGCTTCTCAGCAAAGCTCGTGCTATAGCCGCCGCCCTGAATCATGAAGCCGGGAATCACGCGATGAAAGATCGTGCCGCTGTATTGACCGGACTTCACGTAGGCGAGAAAGTTCTCGACCGTCTTCGGCGCCTTCTCGGGATACAGCTCGACGCGGATGTCGCCTTGCGACGTCTTGAAGAGCACGTTCGGATGCGCGGCCTGCGCGCTCTGAGCAAAGGCGGGGGCTGTCGCGATCAGGGCGGCGCCGGACAGCGCCAACATCAGCAATTTCATGAAGGTCCAATCCTCGATTGATGGATGCAAAGCGTCGTGCAATCGCGCGGCGCAGGACGACAGCTTACCGCCTGCGCGCGCGGGTTCTCCTGCTTACGGCTGGCCGTTGGGCGCGACATAGGGCGATGTCGGCAATGGGCCGCTCGGTCCGCCGAACGGCGAGTAGCTGTCGGGCGAAGGCATCGTCGTGACGTTGGAGCCCGGCGCGGGCGTCCACAGATCCGATGCCGCGCGCGGCGCCGACGCCGCCTGCGCGCCCGAAGCCGCAGCCGCTCCGCGCTTTCTCGGCGGCGGCGTGATGATGTTCTGGATGGCGGTCACGCGTTGCCGCGTGAGCGGGCTCGTCGAGCCGAGCGACTGCGCGCGCTTGTACGATTCGCTCGCAAGCCGCAGATACAGATCGCCGAGATTGTCGTAGGCGAGGGCATAGCCGGGATTCGCTTTCACGGCCGTTTCCAGCGCGACGCGTGCATCTTCGTAGCGGCCTTTCTTCGCGTACAGCGCGGCGAGATTGTTATACGGCTCGGGCAACTCGGGGTAGGCCTGCGTGAGCTCGGTGAACGCGGTGATGGCTTCGTCGTCGCGATTCAGACGTGCCAGCACCGTCGCGCGCTTGAACTTCGCCTGCACGTCGCGCGGATGCGTGGCCAGGCGCGCGTCCAGTTGCGTGAGCGCGGCGTTCCAGTCCTTGCCGGCGATGGCGGCGTCGATCTGCGGCGTATCGTCCGCCGTGGCCGTCGATACCTGCGCGAGCGCCGCGTTCGACCAGCCGAAGCATGCGGCAACGCCGAAGACGGCGACAGCGGCGGTGCGCACAAGCGTCGCGGCAAAGCGTGAGCGGAATTGGAAAAGGAAGCGATCGGCAGCGGGCCGGCGAGAGAATTGCAGAGGCATGCGCGCTTGGGCGTGAGTCACTTGAATATGGGTCAAGGAAGGAGGCGGGAAGAAAGCGAAGATAGCCGAGATAGCGGAGCGCGGGCTGCGAACGACCCGCGAAGCGACCGCCGGGCGACGCACGAAACACCATGAACGGCGGGGCCGAGAGCGAAGCGCAAAGCATGCGTCACATTGCCTGCCGTGCGGCCGCCAGGAGGTTTCATGGGCTCAAATCCGGGTGTTATACTCCGACCCATTCTAACAAAAGGTCCGGACGTTCCGCGCACGCGTCTTGCACACGACATACGCTCGTGCTCACGCGCTGCCGACATCGGACTGTCTTCGCCACTCGTGGCCGTCTCCGTCCTGGTCGCATGACCGTCGTGTTCGCGCTCGCGTGTGCGTCTTCTTCGCCCCGCAATATCGAGCACGCCGTTTGCGACTCCACGCACGGTTGGTTCCGGCTCACGCACTGTCCTCTATGAATTCGCTGCGCATCTACAACACGCTCGCGCGTGACAAGCAACCCTTCACGCCGCTTCGCCCCGGCGAGGTACGCATGTACGTCTGCGGAATGACGGTCTATGACTATTGTCATGTCGGCCATGCGCGCGTGATGGTGGTGTTCGATCTCGTGCAACGGTGGCTGCGCACGCTCGGCTACAAGGTCACGCACGTTCAGAACATCACGGACATCGACGACAAGATCATCCGCCGCGCGGTCGAGAACAACGAGCCGATCAAGTCGCTCACGCAGCGCTTCATCACGGCGATGCACGAAGACGCCGATGCGCTCGGCGTCGCGCGCCCGGACCTGGAGCCGCGCGCCACCGACTTCATCCCGCAGATGCTCGGCATGATCGATGCGTTGGAAGCCAACGGCTACGCGTATCACGCGAAGGACGGCGACGTGAACTACGCGGTGCGCAAGTTCGCGGGCTACGGCAAGCTCTCGGGCAAGTCGCTCGAAGACCTGCGCGCGGGGGAGCGCGTCGCGGCCAACGACGCGAAGGAAGATCCGCTCGACTTCGTGCTGTGGAAGCGCGCGAAGGAGGGCGAGCCCGCGGACTCGGGCTGGGACTCGAAGTGGGGACGCGGCCGTCCGGGCTGGCATATCGAATGTTCGGCCATGGCCTGCAAACTGCTCGGCGAACATTTCGACATTCACGGCGGCGGTCAGGACTTGCAGTTCCCGCATCACGAGAACGAGATCGCGCAAAGCGAAGGCGCGACCGGCCAGATCTTCGTGAACTACTGGATGCATAACGGCTTCGTGCAGATCGACAGCGAGAAGATGTCGAAGTCGCTCGGCAACTTCTTCACGATTCGCGAAGTGCTCGAAAAATTCGATGCCGAAGTGGTGCGCTTCTTTATTGCGCGGGCACACTATCGGTCGCCGCTGAACTACAGCGACGTGCATCTCGACGATGCAAGGAACGCACTGACGCGTCTATATACGGCGTTGAAGGATGTCGAGCCGGACAATCAGCAACTTGACTGGGACGAGGCGAACGCGCAGCGTTTCCAGTCTGCGATGAACGACGACTTCAACACGCCGGTGGCCGTGTCCGTGCTGTTCGATCTCGCAAGTGAAGTCAACCGCACGCGCGATGCCGCGCTCGCGCGCCAGCTGAAGGGCCTGGGTCAGGTGCTCGGTTTCTTCGGCCGCGAGCCGCGCGCCTTCCTGCAGCAAGCAGGCGGCACCGCTGCGGCAGAAGGCCTTTCGCCGCAAGAGATCGAAGCCAGAATCGCCGAGCGCATCGCGGCGAAGCAGGCGAAGAACTATGCCGAAGCAGACCGGATTCGCGCCCAGTTGCTCGAAGCCGGGATTGCGCTTGAAGACAAACCGGGTGGGTCGACCGAATGGCGTCGCGTTTGAGCGCGAACCTTCGAACCCTCTGATCGACTCGCCAGGCAGGAGGCAAGATGGCAACGGCCAGGAAGACGCCGGTCAAGCGACCCGCGTCAGGAAGTGCTGCGTCGCCCGCAACGAAGCGGACGCGCGGTGCGCAATTGAACGCAAGCACGCAGACCGCTTTGCAGACCGCTGGTGCCTCGACCGCAGCGCCGCGCAAGACCGCGCTCAAGCGGGCATCGAAGGACACGGCAGGCGCGCACGTGAACGGCGCGCGCCGCGTCAATGGCGAGGATGTCTCGGCGCGGACGTCGAAGGCTGACATCGCACCCGCGCCGCGAGCGAAGGGCAACGTCCGCGCATCCACGAGCGATGCGGCGAACGCGCAATCGCTCGTCGCGGACAAGGAGCCGGGCGAAGTCGTTCGCAAGTCGCGCGTGGTCACGGCCGATGCCGCCGTGCCCGCGCAAGTGGGCGGCCTCACGCGCGACATCGAGCGTCCCGATTACTGGGACAAGGCCTGCGCCGATCTCATGAAGCGCGACCGCATTCTCAAGAAACTGATCCCGAAGTTCGGGCAGATGCATCTCGTCAATCTCGGCGATCCGTTCTCGACGCTCGCGCGTTCGGTTGCCGGACAGCAGATTTCGGTGAAGGCCGCGCAAGCCATCTGGGAGCGCGTGAAGACCGCGTGTCCGACCATCTTGCCGGCGGATTTCATCGCGCTCGGCGCGGAGAAGCTGCAAGCGTGCGGCCTCTCGAAGCGCAAGACCGAGTACATCCTAGATCTCGCGCAGCACTTCGTCTCGGGCGCGCTGCACGTGGATACATGGGCGTCGATGGACGACGAAGCCGTGATCGCCGAGCTCACGCAGATTCGCGGCATCGGCCGATGGACGGCGGAGATGTTTCTCATCTTCAACCTGTCGCGCCCGAACGTGCTGCCGCTCGACGACCTCGGCCTCATTCAGGCGATCAGCGTGAATTACTTCAGCGGCGAGCCGGTCACGCGCAGCGAAGCGCGCGAAGTCGCGGCGAACTGGGAGCCGTGGCGAACCGTCGCGACGTGGTACATGTGGCGCAGCCTGAACCCGATTCCCGCAGACCACTGATTCGCAAGCGCATTTGCCGGGCTATCGTTGATTTATAATTGATAGTTCCCGCGCGTTTTTAACAGGGACGGAGGCGGTTAGAATAGACGCCCTTGCGCCCCTGCCCGTTGTTCAAGGACTCGAACACATGAAGACCACGTTTCTGGATTTCGAGCAGCCGATCGCTGAACTCGAAGCGAAGATCGAAGAACTCCGCTTCGTTCAGGACGATTCCGCTGTCGACATCTCGGAAGAAATCGAGCGGCTGTCGAAGAAGAGCCAGCAGCTCACCAAGGATTTGTACGCCAACCTGTCGCCGTGGCAGGTGTCGCAAATCGCGCGTCATCCGCAGCGTCCTTACACGCTCGACTATGTGAGCGAACTGTTCACCGACTTCCACGAACTGCATGGCGACCGCTCTTTCGCGGACGACCTCGCTATCGTCGGCGGCTTCGCGCGTTTCAACGGCCAGCCGTGCATGGTGATCGGCCATCAGAAGGGCCGCGACACCAAGGAGCGCGCGCTGCGCAACTTCGGCATGCCGCGTCCGGAAGGCTATCGCAAGGCCGAGCGGCTCATGCGCCTGGCCGAAAAATTCAGCATGCCGATCTTTACGTTCGTCGATACGCCGGGCGCGTATCCGGGCATCGGCGCGGAAGAGCGCGGGCAGTCCGAAGCCATCGGCCGCAATCTGTTCGTCATGGCCGAACTGAAGACACCGATCATCACGACGATCATCGGCGAAGGCGGCTCGGGCGGCGCGCTGGCCATTGCCGTCGCCGACACCGTGATGATGCTGCAGTTCTCCACGTATTCGGTCATCTCGCCGGAAGGCTGCGCGTCCATTCTGTGGAAGAGCGCGGCGAAGGCGCCCGAAGCGGCCGAGGCGCTCGGTTTGACAGCGCATCGGCTCAAGGCGCTCGGACTCATCGACAAGATCGTGAACGAGCCGCTCGGCGGCGCGCACCGCGATCCGAAGGGCATGGCCGCGCTGCTGCGCCGCGCGCTCGCCGATTCGCTGCGTCAGTTCCAGGGCATGAGCATGCAAGACTTGCGCGACCGCCGCTTCGACAAGATCATGGCCTACGGCAAGTTCAAGGAATCGATGCCCGGCGCATGATCGCGTCGTTCTGACGCTTGCTTCCTTCTTCCTTCTCCTCACGATTCTCGTGACATCCGACAGCGAAACCACGGCCGGCCGCCTCGTGCTCGAGGCGGTCCGCGCGGCGGTGGCCGATGCCGGACTCGCCGCTGATTCGCTGCTCGCCGTCGCATTGAGCGGCGGTCTCGATTCCACCGTTTTGCTCGATGCCGCCGTGCGCGTGTTCGGCGCGGCGCGCGTCGTCGCGTTCCACGTGCATCACGGCTTGAGTCCGAACGCCGATGCCTGGGCCGCGCACTGCCAGTCGTTCGCGGCATCGCTCGGCGTACGTTACGCGGCGCGCCATGTCGACGTGATGCGCGCGGGCGGCGAGAGCCTCGAAGCCGCCGCGCGCGATGCGCGTTATCGCGCGCTCGACGAACTCTGCGACGCGCACGGCGCGGCGGCGCTCCTGATCGCGCATCACGCAGACGATCAGGCGGAGACCGTGCTGCTGCAATTGCTGCGTGGCGCGGGCGTCGCGGGGCTCGCCGCGATGGCGCCGCAGCGGCTCGACGGCGCGAACGTGCCGCGCCTGCGACCGCTCTTGCGGCTCTTGCGGGCGCAACTGGAGCAGTACGCGCACGAGCGCGACTTAAGCTGGATCGACGACGAATCGAACGCCGATACCCGCTACGCGCGCAACGCGCTGCGCCACGACGTGCTGCCGGTGCTCGCCGTGCATTTCCCCGGCTTTCGCGATGCGCTCGCGCGCACCGCGTCACACGCGGCATCGGCGCAGCGGCTGCTCGACGATCTGGCCCGTCTCGACATGGACACCGCGCAGAGCGAAGAGGAGGGCGCGCTCGCCCTCGACGCGCTGCTCGCGCTCGACGACGAACGCGCCGTGAACGTGCTGCGCTACTGGATGCGCACGCGCGACTTGCCGGCTGCATCGACGGCGCGCGTCGCGGACATGCTGCGCCAACTCCGGCGCGCGGCGAATGCACGCGACGGTCATGCGCTGCGCGTCGATCACGCGGGGCGGTGTCTGCGCGTGTATCGCAACGCGCTCTTCTGGGAGACGGGCGACAGCGCGGATGCGCCCGACCTCGATCAGGGCGCGGCGGTGCCGAAGGCGCCAAGCGAATTGCACTGGCAGGGCGATGAAGTCTGGCGGCTGCCGCAGTGGCGCGGCTCGTTCGTGTTCGAGCCGGCCGCGTTGCCCGGTGTCGATGTCGTCGCGGAGGGTTTGTTACGCGCGGCGCCCATCGTCGCGCGTTCGCGTGCCGGAGGCGAGCGCATGCGCCTTTTCGCCGATGCGCCGAGCCGCACGCTCAAGAACCTGTTTCAGGAGCGCGGCGTGCCGGCGTGGAAGCGCGACGTGCCGCTGCTTTTCATTCGCGATGCGCTTCTCTTCGTGCCGCTCGTCGGCGTGAATCGCGAAGTGGCGCCGGAGACGGCGAATGCGCCGTTGCGCCGCATCGTCTGGCGGCCGGATTTGCTGCTGGCCTGAGGTCCGCCACGGAGCGGTCTGCGAAGGCGGTAAAATAGCGCGCTACGCCGCCCAATCTTGAAATTTAGGCCTCGTTCAGGTACCGTAACTCGTTTGCCCGCCACGCGCTTTGCGCGGCATCTCCGTTCAAAAGACGCGAATTTCGCCCGTGATGTGCCGCTTGCGCCCTTGCGCGCACAAGTCACTCCACGAGTGCGACTCCCTGGGCGGGTATGCGGCGGCACCCGCGTCTCGTGATTGGCTTTCCCTATCCGCGAAGCCGTCGAGCGCAACGCCATAGCAACACGAGCAGCACGCATCGAGCGCGTCAGCGCGGTTTTCCCTTCAGTTCAAAACGACAATGGCACTCATCGTACACAAATACGGCGGCACTTCGATGGGCTCGGTCGAGCGCATCAAGAACGTCGCCAAGCGCGTCGCCAAATGGCACAAGGCCGGCCACCGAATGGTCGTCGTGCCCTCGGCGATGTCCGGCGAAACCAACCGCCTGCTCGGTCTTGCAAAAGACATCACGGCGAACCCGGACCCGCGCGAACTCGACATGATTGCCTCCACGGGCGAGCAGGTGAGCGTGGGACTCCTCGCCATCGCGCTGCACGCCGAAGGCCTCGACGCCGTGAGCTATGCCGGCTGGCAGGTGCCCATCAAGACGGATAGCGCGTTCACGAAGGCGCGTATCAGCGAAATCGACGGCGAGCGCGTGCTGAAAGACCTCGACGCGGGCAAGGTCGTGGTCATCACGGGCTTTCAGGGCGTCGATCCGGAAGGCCATATCGCCACGCTCGGGCGCGGCGGCTCGGATACGTCGGCGGTCGCGATCGCGGCGGCGCTGAAGGCCGACGAGTGCCTGATCTATACCGACGTCGACGGCGTCTACACGACCGACCCGCGCGTCGTCGAAGAGGCGCGCCGGCTGGATCGCGTGACCTTCGAGGAAATGCTGGAAATGGCGAGCCTGGGCTCGAAGGTCCTGCAGATCCGCTCGGTGGAATTCGCCGGCAAGTACCAGGTGAAGACGCGGGTGCTGTCCAGCCTGACCGATCCGCTCATGCCGCTCGAGGCCGAGATGCACTCGGGCACCCTGATTACTTTTGAAGAAGACGAGAACATGGAAAAGGCAGTTATCTCCGGCATCGCGTTCCAGCGCGACGAAGCGCGCATCGCCGTCATGGGCGTGCCCGACAAGCCGGGCGTCGCGTATCAGATTCTCGGTCCGGTGGCCGATGCGAACATCGACATCGACATGATCATCCAGAACCAGAGCGTGAACGGCAAGACCGACTTCACGTTCACGGTGGGCCGCGGCGACTACCAGCGCGCGCTGGAGATCCTGAACGGCCAGGTAAAGGGCCACGTGAACGCGGAAACCGTGCTGGGTGATCCGAAGGTGTCGAAGGTGTCGGTCGTGGGCGTGGGCATGCGTTCGCACGTGGGCATTGCGAGCACGATGTTCCGCACGTTGTCGGAAGAGGGCATCAACATCCAGATGATCTCGACTTCGGAAATTAAGATCTCCGTGCTGATCGACGAGAAGTACACCGAGCTCGCGGTTCGCGCGCTGCACAAGGCGTTCGAGCTGGATCGCGGCTGAGCGCCTGACCGGCCGGCCGGGCGGCTTCGTACCTTGGCACTGTTGCGGTTCGGCTGTCGGCGAGATTCGAATTTGATCGATTGGAAAAAATCGTCATGCGAATTTGACCGCTGCGGCTGAACAGGCTATTATCTCGATCTCGTTGCACTGTACTCCCGGTGCAACGAAAAGTTTGGGAGACGTGGCCGAGAGGTCGAAGGCACTCCCCTGCTAAGGGAGCATCTGGCTAAGAACTGGATCGAGGGTTCGAATCCCTCCGTCTCCGCCAGTGGTAGGAAGGAAGCCCCGTAAGTTCACCGACTTACGGGGCTTTTGCTTTTTCGACGAGCAAAAAGCAACCCACGCTCCTGTAGCATCTCTACGTGACTATTCCGCAAAGCATATAGAACTCCAACGACACCTCATGAAGCGATACGAACCCATCGGATCAACTTGCTGGGAATCGCGCCGCCACTTGTTGCAAGTATGGGCGGCACATAGTTGGCGACAGGATATCAAAGTCCTCTGATTAGCCGCCATGTCACGGCGCGTCCCTCGATTTCGGGCATGGGCACGCCGTGAGCAACGGTCTGTGGGCCTAGGTGTTCGGCTTCCTCGCATAGCCATACGCCCGGCCAAGGGCATGGCGTGCCCGAGGCGATACGAAGAAAGCGGCGGGCTTCGCTCTTGGCCGACGACGACTCAACAGCATTATCGGAATCATCGGCCGCCCCGGTGGATGGCGCTCGTGGTCGGTCGAAGCGCCGCAGCCACGAATTACTAGTACGCCGGTTGAAACGCACTTCGCCGCCCACGGAGCCGTAATGCAGCGATCCGATATCATCTACGCGCAGCGGCTTGATGGCTTCGTTCACCTTGACGTAAAGCTCCGGTTGCGGATCGACATCAGCCTTCCCTAGTTGCGGCCAGTTGCCTGCCCGAATCATGCTACCCCATTCGTACGGTATGACCTCGATACGGTCGTCGTCGAGTTTGGTCCTTAGTTCTTCGGGCGTGCCAAGTTTGGCAAGCCAGTGGTGGGCGATGAAGGTGTACCAATTGAGGTTGGAATAGCCGTCACGCCACGACTTGTTGTCGGTGGGAATGCATACGTCTACGCCGCGATATGCCCACGCCGTTTCGTATTCGGTATGTTGGAAGTCCTCCCACGCGTGGGATTCCTGAACAGCGAGGCCTGCGGCCCCATGAATCGGCCGTAGAAGTTGGCACATCTCGGTCATTACCTTTTCGAAATGTGCTTGACCATCATTCTTTAACTCCTCTACCGGCAGATAAAATCGAACCTTCGTGAGTGATCCATGCACCTTTTCATACCAACCCTCGGGCGAGAAGACTCCAAACATGTAATCGCTGACCAGATCAAGATTCGGGCGCGACATCCACTTGAACTCCACTGCGTCGTTCAAGCCGATGGTTTCAATATAGCTAACACAATCGTGGAATTCTTCACGGCTATAAGGCCGTATACGCATTCCAAGGTCCTCACGATAGCCACCCTTCAACTTGCTGCCATAGTGTTTATCGTAAAGAGTAAATGCCTCGGCAATGTGCTTCCGTCTAATTGGCAAATAGGCATCCACAAGATGGAAGACAGCCACTAAGCCAACCTGCTGCACAGGCTTTGTCGTGTCAGCTTCATCCACAAATGTGAAATTCCAGCGCTCGGTTTCGAATGCTTCGAAGAACTCTTGTTCGTTCATTGTGCGATCCTCGGCGCATCGGGCCAGAAGAGATAGTGTTTTTCTTCTTGAGGTTGAAATCGCTGCTGTTTTTCCCACTCCCAATAAGCATCCCAACGGCGCTGCGGTTCAGGCGAAAGAGCAGGCGTGGTCGCTTGGGGTAGGTCGGCGGGCCGTGCAGCAAGCTTGTCGGCAGCGGTCCCCGCTGCTGCTGCCGTACCCGTCGCGCGCGCTACGCGGGCCGCACGCAAATAGCGATTGAACTGAATGACTTCGGCTCCCGCATTAGCCTCGATGGTGGTTGCTTCCCCTGCGGCAGCACCACCGGCAGCCGGGACGGCTGCAATGGCGAGGATGCCCGCGCCAACGACGACGAATGGTGCGGCTAGCGTCATCTCGATCTGCGCCACGCCTTGACGGCGGCGCGCTTCCGCCTCGGCAGGATCGGGGAGCGCGCTCATCACAGGCGTACCCGGAGGCGGTGGCTTGACTTCGAGTTGTCGCCGTGCCAAATCGTGTTCTGCATCAATGAGGCCCGCCAGCAATTGATAAGGATCGGCCATGGCGCGTGTCGGCAGACTCATCGCTTGTCCCACAGGTTTGTAGACGGGCTCTTTCTGGGCAGCACGCATCCAGTCTCGGCGAAGGCGCTTGTCTGCAATCTCACAGCGGGATATTTCGAGCAACCGAAAATTGCTCTTCAGGCCAGCAATGTTTTCATAGGCACGCTGCTGTCTTTCTGAAAGATAGTCCCCCGGAAACTTCATCTCGATCACACATGCCAGATTGGGCTGACTGTACTGCGCCTCTCCGGGGTTGTTGAAGCTTTGCAGCCGCAGCGCATCGGGAATACGCAGCAGCCCGCGCACGCCGCCCTGTACGTCGGTCCACAGGCCACGCTTGTCCACATCGTCGGGTAGGGGAAGCGCAATCGTCGATTCGAGTTCGTCTTTGCCGATTAGGTCGCGTTCCACTTCCAGCGCCGCGTAATCGGGCATGATCTCGGTAGTGATCTGCTTATAGAACGAGAGCGGAAAGCGACTGGGCCGCCACGATTCTCCACGACTCATCAGCGGCTTCGGTGGTGAGACGGTCATGTCGTAACCAACCTCGCCGCAGTACGGAAAGTGATATTTGAATAGTTCATTATCGGCGCGTACGAGCGTCGTGACGGTACGCTGGTACATGGGCCGTCCGTCCTTTGCCCGCCGATACGGATTGCGTTTGGCGTAGACGGCTTTCTCGCACAGATACCAGAGGTCCAGCGGATTGACCACGGGTAAAACGGTTCCTTCAGCGTTGGATTTCGTGGTGGTGCGCGCGCCGCCACTGGGCGCGCGTGATGCGGTGCGCGGTAGGTTTGCCATGGCTTAGTGCTGGTCTGGTGCGGGATTGCGCAGAAAATCGATCTTGAAATCAGCGTGCTGATCCCAGTACGATGAATTGAGCATCAGTTGTTGTGCGGGGTCGGGGTGAGCTTCTGCGCTCAGCAACTCGCTGTTTTCGGTGTTCACAACCTGCGTGCGTCCCTGCGCGTCGGACCGACTTTCCACCTCGCCCTTGCCCCAGCGTTGCAGGCGGTAAGGGTGATTGCGCAGGACTTTGCCCGTGATTGCATCCTGCAAAACGAAGAACTCCTGATACGGGCCATTAGGTAGCCCCTCCGCGGGATTTCCGTCAACCGCCTTGGCATGACCGACGCCGCCATCGCCGATCGACACCGGGCCTTTGAACCGAATCGCCATACCTTCGATGGTGACGCCGCTATTGTCGAGAGTGATCGTGCCGCCCGGTCCCTGGATCACCGCACGATCAGCGGCCTGCAATAGATACTTTTGCGTTTGGCGTTCGATGCGTTGTCCCGTGATAAGCCTGTAACGCCCCTGCACGGATTGTTCAACATGGCCGCCGACGTCCACGATATGGTTCGCCGTCGTCTGCTCCTTGCGATGGTTGCCAACCGTTTCAACGCGGTCCTTAGCGACAGCAATCGTGTGATTGCGCTCGATTATGAGGAACGCATCCTGTCCAACGCTATGACGCCGCTCGCGACCGATGGACACCTGCTCATCATTGCCTACCGTCTCCGTGCGGTCGTGCCCGATACCGATCGATTGGTCATGCTCGACATTCTCGTGGTGGTCATGCCCTACGAAAGTCGTCTCGTCATGATTCACGTGGATGTTCTGATCCTTCTGCGCGTGGACGTAGATTTCCTCCTGCCCGGCTTCGTCCTCGAAACGCAGTTCGTTGAAGCCATCGCCCTTATGCGTTTGGCTTTTGATGGTCATGCGCGTCTTGTGGCGTGGCAGTTCGTAGGGCGGCAGGTTCAGGGCGTTATAGGCGCGGCCGATGATGATCGGCTGGTCGCAATCAACATCGAGCCAGTCCACAATCACTTCCTGTCCGATACGCGGTATCGCCATGTGCCCCCAAGTAGCACCGGCCCAGTTTTGCGCCACGCGAATCCAGCAGGAACTATGTTCGTCGTTTTTGCCTTCGCGATCCCATGCAAATTGAACTTTGACCCGGCCATGCTGGTCCGTATGGATTTCCTCTCCCGCAGGGCCGGTGACGGTCGCTATGTGCGGTCCGTCGATACGCGGCTTCGGCAGCAGCGGCGCTTTCCATTCCACATCGTCCGGTATGAGATCGGCGGTGCAGCGATACAGCGTGCCTTCGATGGTGTCGGCGGATTCTTCCTGCTGACTGGTGCGCTGTACGCCACGATGCCGGATGCGCACAGGACGCCAGCTACGGTTCAACTCCTCGCGCGGATGCCCCGTCAGTTCGAAGGCCAGACCGGGCGTGAGGCGCGCGTCGTCGCCTTCGGCGCGGACCATCTGCGCATCGCCGCGCAAGGCCAGCAGCCGCGTTTGCGTAAAAGGTCGTCCCGCTTCGTCTGTCTTGTATCGTCCGGGATACCCGAAATTTTCATAGCCCGAGCCTTGATGACCGAGGCTTGCCCCAGTGCTGCTA
Source organism: Caballeronia sp. SL2Y3 (assembly GCF_022879575.1). Lineage (NCBI taxonomy): Bacteria > Pseudomonadati > Pseudomonadota > Betaproteobacteria > Burkholderiales > Burkholderiaceae > Caballeronia > Caballeronia sp. SL2Y3. The sequence goes on along the minus strand of NZ_CP084260.1, from coordinate 1,705,043 downwards.
TGCTCGTGGGCATACCTCGGATTACGGAACGTATAGTCACGTCGCGTCACGCGGCTGGTTCGTACCCGTTCGGCGTAACGGAAGGTACGCAGCGCGGGTTCGGGCGCGTCGCCGCCGGGGTTCGGGTTGTACGAAACCGGGGCGCCGCCGATTGCGCCGTGCACAATCAGGCGATCATTATGGATCAGGCGGTGGCCTTGTCCTGTGTGGACGAAGCTGTAGATCAGTCCTTCTTCGGCTGCAATCCGGTCGCAGAACGCGAGAGTGGTCTCGCCGGGTTGCACGCAAAATTCGCGCGTCTGGTGAACGCCATAGATCCGTTGCTCGTAGTCCGTAATTCTCTGTTCGGTCATGAGCGTTTGCAGGATTTCCGGAACGTTTTTCAGTTGGAAAGCACGCCAGTTAGAGCGTATTGCGGCGCGGGCGTATGCAGGCTCAATGGTCGCCTTATATCGGCTGCGCCTGAAGCCTGTCTCGCCTTGTTCGAAAGTGCTGACTAGCCCATGTACATACCGCACGGGCGTGTCGCCCCGCCAGATCGTAAGCAACGCGGGCTGATCGAGAATCGAACCGAAATCGACCGCGGGGTTCTCGCTGGATAGATGGACGACAAGTTCGAAGCATGACGAAATTGCTTCATCGAGATCGAACTCAACTACATTGAAAGGACCACCACCGGCAAGTTCGATAGTAAAGCGCATATCGCTTTGTTGAGGCATAGAGGTGCTCGGGTTGAAGTCGATAACGTCATGCAATGCGTACGGCATCAGATAGCACAGCGCCATCACATGGTAAGGAATACGAAGAATAGACGCTACCCCTATCAAGCGGTTCGGGTATGGGAAAAATCCCATTCTCCCGGTAGTTGAATTCGGCTTATCGCTGATTGTTAGATGGGAAAACAAGCGCGAAGGCGATGCTCCGCAAACTATCGCATGGGAGCGGGCGCCGTCTCGAATTGTCCGCACTCAAAACTGGCTTATATCGGATGCTTCCGGTATTCCACGGATGCGATCGCTGCCAGTGCGGACATCCTCTTAGCGTTGTAGCTCGGCGCGAATCCCGCGTCATGGCGCCCGTATGGCGGTTTGCGAAAGTAACGACCCGCGCCGCCAGTAGATTCTGCTTTGGGAAATCAATCGAAGCGCATCGCATGGTCCGTTGTCTTTCTGGTCGCCGGTGCCCTATTATCGTGGCAATCGGCGGTCTGGATCAGTCGCTTGTCGCGGCGGCTATCCTGGCCGCTGTTCAGCATGCATTGGCATGATTGCTGGGACCACTGAACACGGCAACGTGTCTGCATTTGCCTATGCCCTGATCTTTGGATCCGCTTTTGCGCCGAGCGCAGTATGCGATCAATGGCTTCAAACATGCTGAGAACCCATCGTCGCGAGCGTTGGCGTTACTACTGACTCTAGGTGCAGTTCGTTTCTATCTGTTCTACCACGCTGCCGTATGGCATCGACTGATTTGTTTTGAAAGCGCCGCACACGCGGGGCTCTTGGTGTCAATCACCGACTATCCCGCGCCACGCTTCGGTCAACGAGCGGCGTTATTGAACAGGGTGGATGTCTTTAGTTGATACGCCGCCTTGATCGAATGCTTCTCCGACGAGATAGCGGACGGAGACGCTTTCTTCTAACTAAGCACCAGAGCTGCTCCAAAGCGTGCACTGGCGACTCGTCCTGGGGTGTCGCCTTGCCGACGGCGCGACGAAGAACGGACGTGCAATATGACGCTGACTCCATACCGCTTGACGAGCGCCGGCGCGGGGGCAATAGGGCGACGCATGCAGTGCTTCGCCTCCCCGCTCGCCAGTGTTTGTCGAGACACCGGCTCCAACGTCGAATTCACTCCCTCCGCGCCTCGCACGTCGACGCCGACAACAGCAGGCCGGCAATCGCAACAACGCAAACGACCCCGCGGTGCCATGCATCGAATCCACATCCTACCCAGGCACCGCGTGCTCATCACTCAGTGACTCGTGCGCATCTGTTCCCGCTCGCGCGACTCAAAACAACCTCACTTCGCCGCAAGCCTCTCCTCGATATGCTTCGCCCGCGACGGCGACGACGGGTGAGAACTCAGCATGCTCGACTTCCCGCCATCCAGCGCCGCGAGCTTCTGGAACGCGGTGACGAGTCCCGCCGGGCTGTAGCCCTTCTTCTTCTGCATATCGAACGAATAATCGTCGGCGGCGCTTTCCTGCGACTGCGAGAACTGCGCGTTGACAAACTTTTCCGAGAGATCGCCGAGCTGCGATGCCGACAGGCTGCCGACCACGCCGCCCGCCGACGACGCCACCGAGCGCGCCGCCGATGTCGCATAGGCCACCTGCATCGCCTTCTTCGTGTGGCCGAGCGCCACGTGGCCCATTTCATGGCCGACCACGCCGCGCACTTCGTCGTCGTTCATCATGTCCATCAGGCCGCTATAGACGCGCACGCAGCCGTTGGCCATCGCCCATGCATTGACATCCTTCGTGATGTACACCTTGTAGTTCACCGGCACGCCGTTGATGTTGTCGCCGAGCTGCTTCGAGATGCGGTTCAGGCGCTGCGCGTATGCGCTGGACGCCGGCGCGATCTTGTTCTGCGCATCCATCTCGGCGCACGACTTGTCGGAGAGCTGGCGCACGTCGGCGTCGCTGAGCGTGAACGCTTGCGTGGCCATCTGGCCGGATTGCAGCAGCGTGTCCGGGCTCAGGTTGGCGACGTTGCCACAGGAAGCGAGCGCGAAGGCTGCGGATGCTGCGGAGGCTGCGATTGCAATGCGAACGTGTTTCATGGTCTGCCTTATGAGTTGTTGTGGTCGATCCGCGATGATTCACGGACGGAGCGCAATGCTCACGGGCGAGCGCGTCGTAAGCTATCCGAAAATTCCTATTTTGCTGACGGCTCGATGACGAAACGCCGACGGACCGCGCAGATTCATTCATCCGCGCGGCGGCATGCCGCGCGCACGCGCGCCGCAGTCGATGCCACCGGCGACGCATCCATCGCGATTCCCGGCACATCGGGCAGGGCTTCGGCGAGAAGCTGCGTGAGCGTGCGGCCGGGCGGCATTTCGACGAACACGTTAGCGCCGCGCTCGGCAAGCGCGATCGTCGAATCGTGCCAGCGTACCGGATAACGCAGGTTCGTCGCGAGGTCTTCGCGGATCGCATCGGCGCGCCCGAGCGCGCGCGCGCCGCGGTTGCCCACGTAAGCGATGCGCGGCGCGACGAAGCGCACCTTGTCGGCCGCTTCGGCGAGGCGCACGGCCGCGTCGTCGAGCAACACGCAATGCGACGGCACGCTCACCGCGAGCCGGTCCGCCTTGCGCGCGCCGCGTGCGAGCGCGGCTTCGCGCACGGCGTCGAGCGCTTGATTGCTGCCCGATACGACGATTTGCCGCGGCGCATTCAGATTGCCGATGTAGGCATCGGCGCGAGCCTCCTCGCGAACCTTTTCGATCACACCCGCAACCTCGCGTTCGTTCAGGCCGAGTATCGCGAGCATGCCGTAGCCGCGCGGATACGCGTCCTGCATGAGCGTGGCGCGCAGGCGTACGAGCCGCAACGCGTCGTCGAAAGCAATCGCGCCGCAGGCGACGGCCGCGCCGTACGCGCCGACGGACAAGCCCGCGACGGCGTGCGGTTCGATGCCTTCTTCAGCGAGCGCCCGCGTGGCTGCGACGCCCGCCACGGTCAGCGCGATCTGCACCGCGACGGTCGATGCGAGCGCGTTCGCGTCGTCCAGCGAGAGCACGTCCTGACCGAGAATGGCCGACGCCTCGGCGATCGTGCGCGCGATAGCCGGATGCGGCTTCTCGCCGCCCATGCGATGCAAAAAGCCCGGCGTCTGCGCGCCTTGTCCCGGGAAGAGATACGCGATCATGGCACGGCCCACGGATCGGCGGCGAGACGTGGACCGTCCGCGTGACGGAGCAGCACGCGGACGTTTTGCCGGGCATAGTCGGCAAGCGAGAACGCGGCGTCCGTCGTTTCGATTTGCACGTCGATACGCGTGCCGACGCAGCGCGCTTCGTGCGAGAGCGCATCCAAGAGACGCGACGCATCGGCGTGCGAGAGCGGCTCGGGCGCTCGCACGATCACGTCGAGATCGCTGCTTGCCGTGACCGTCGGCTGGCCGCTCGCCAGTTCGAAGCCCGTGCTTCCGGCGGGGCCCCAGGCGAGTCCCGAAGCGTCGAAGATCGGCGCGACGGCGCGCAACAGCGCGAAGGCCGGCATGTCTCTGCGCGATGCGGCGGGCTCGCGCAGCCGCAATGCTTCGGGCGTCAGCACGCACTCGATGTCACGCGCCTCGACCCACGTGCCGAATCGCTCGCTGCGCGTCGTCCCGCGTATGCCGACGGCGATGGCGCTACCCATGCGCGGCGCGCGCCGCACGACGACGAACGGCGCGCGAGTGAGCGATGCTTCGACCCACGAGCGAGCGTCGGGAAAGGGCGGGGCAGCCGGGGACAAGGCCAGCAAGTCGTGCGGGCGCGGTTCGTGCGGCGGGGAGGTCATCGCGCGGTCAACTTCCTATCCGATGGTTGGGCGGCGCGGCACGCCGAAGCGCCGCACACGCCGCACAGGCCGAATGCGCCCAACCGCCCGAACGCTCTAAACGCCCCGACTCGTCCGCCATCACCGCTCCCATTGCTCGCGCATCCGCCGCCGCACTTCCACCGACGCCGCCCGCGTGCGCTTCGCATCCGCCGACGCCAGCCGGTTCGATAAATCGCGCGGTCCGCCACGCGCATCTACAACCGCCGCAGCCAGCGATGCCTTGACGCGTTCGATATCCGCCTCTGAAGGCGCATCCGCATTCACGCCTTCGATCAGTTCGTGCAGCAGTCCGAGCTTCGCGTACGCGCTCATCTTGTACGACATCGGCAAGACCGTATCGCCGAGCGCATCGAGGCTCTCGACGCTGCGCCGCGTGACGCGCGCCGCCGCTTCCTTGCCCATGGCGTGCACCGCCGTGCCCGACGCATCGAGAGCGACGATCCGGTTCGCCTGATAGCCGTGCGCGAGATACGCGCCCGACATCGCCGGCCCGACGATCAGCGCGATCACCGGATGCCCGGCGAGCCGCGCGCTCGCGTAGGCATCCACCGCGGCGGCGCACGCGAGATGGATGCCGAGCAACTCCTCGCGCCGTCCGTACGCCTGGCTCTTCACATCGACGATGGCGACGATAGGCCGCCTGGACTCGGCGTCGCGGTCGGCGTCGATCACCTCGCGCACCGCGCGCGCGAGCAGCCAGCCCTGTTCGAGCCCGACCACGTTCTCGGTCGCGCGCGGGAAGCGGTTGTGCGGATCGGGCACCACGGCGATGAAGCGCGCCGCAGCGCCATCCAGTTCGCCGTCGCGCGCGCGGACCGGGCCGCTTTCGGCGTCGGCAGGTGCCGTCGTTAGCGCATCCAGCCAGCACGCGCCGCGCGAAGTCATGGCGTTGATCGTGCTCATCGTTGCAATCCTCTAGTCTGGTTCCACAGCGCGCGCAGCGTGTCGGGATCGATCGCATCCGGATTCACGCGCGCAAGGCGTTCGATGAACCCGTCCACGTCCTCGCTGCGATGCCGCGCCGGCATGCCCCGCGCGAACGCCGCGAGCACCGCGTCGCGAACCTGCGCCGTATCGTCTTCGACGAGCGTATCCGCCAGCCCGACCGCCACGCGCTCTTCGCCGCCGATCATCGACCAGATGAGCCGGCGATCTCCGGCGTCCAGTTCCTCGATGCCCGCTTCCTGCTCGATCACTTCCGGGCCGTTCATGCCGAGCCGCGCCTGCCGCGTCATCACGAGTTCCGTGCACAGGGCCGCAGCGAGCGACATGCCGCCGAAGCAGCCGACCATCCCGCCGATCACGCCGACCACCGGCACATGCCGCCGCAGCGCGACGATAGCCGCCTGAATCTCCGCGATCGCCGCGAGGCCGAGGTTCGCCTCCTGTAAGCGCACGCCGCCGGTTTCGAAGAGGATCACCGGACGAATCGCGCGACCCGCTTCGAGTTCGCCGAGCGCAAGTTCGAGCGCGGCCGCGATCTTCGCGCCCGAGACTTCGCCGATGCTGCCGCCCTGAAACGCCGGCTCGATGGCCGCGATGACGGCCGGCTCGCCGCCGAGCGTGCCGCGTGCGATCACCGCGCCGTCGTCGGACTGGCAGACGATGTTCTGCATGGCGAGCCACGGCGATTCGAGGCGGTCGAACGGGCCGAGCAGTTCGCGGTACGTGCCCGCATCGAGCAAGGCGCGGGCGCGTTCGCGCGCCGTCATTTCGATGAAGCTGTGCCGCGCGAGAAACGTGTCGTGTGCATTCATCGCGCCTCTCCCTGTTCCTGCGCGTCGCTGGCTTCTGCCGCTTCCGAAAGGCGCAGCATCACGACGCCGGGCGTCGCGCCGAAGTCGTTGAGTTCGAATTTCGCGGCACCGTCGTAGCGCTGGAAGAAGCGGTCGAGCACGCTTTTCCATACGTGCTCGTAGCCGTCGACGCTCGTGCGGATCACCACTTCCGCGTTGGCCGTCTGCGATGGCGTGAGCAGCACTTCGAGATCGCCCGATCCGACCACGCCGACGTGCGCGCGGCGCGTGACGGGCCGTTTCGCGGGGTATTCGTATCGCATGTTTTCCATCTTCGTTCCTCTGGTTGCGTTTCAGGACGATTGCCCGAGGCTGTCGAGAAAGAGCGTGGCGGCAAGCAGGTCGGCCGCGCCGCCCGGCGATGCGTTCAGCGCCAGCAAGTCCGCGTCGAGCCGCGCGAGCGCCGCGCGTCCCGCTGCATGCGCCAACCCGCCGTGGTCGATCACGCACCGCGCGCCGTCTTTCGCGACGGCGAGCGCTTCCATGCCGCCGCGATGCAAGAGGCACGTATCGTCGAGCGAGGCCATGATGGCGACGAGCGCGTCGAGCCGCGCGTGAGTGTCGGAGAGGCCGCGGCGGCGCGCATCGGCGAGCGCCGGCAAGCCCATTCGCAACGCGTGCGGAAAGCCCTCGCGCGCTTCGCCGCGCGCGCCCGCGACACGAAAGCGCGCCGTCACGCGTGCGCCGTGGCTCGCCTTTGCGGACGCGGGCGCGAAGCGGTCGTCGTAGCGCGCGATGCACGCCGCCGACGCGCAGATCGCCTCGCTGTCGCCGGGCGCATGCATCGCGGCGCCCGCGCACAACAAGCCGACGATCCAGATCGCGCCGCGATGCGCATTGCTGCCGCCGGTCGCGCGCAGCATCGCGGCTTCGCCTTCGCGGCCGATGCGCGCGAGCCGTTCGCGCAACGCCTGCGACGGCGCCACGCCCGACGCGGCCCGCGCGATGGCGAGAAACGTCGGATGCAGCGCGTGCGCCGAGCGCAGCATCGTGTCGAGATCGAGATCGCGATGCGCGCCGCTGCCGCGTTCGTCGACGAGCGCGGGCTTCGGCGTGAGACGCGCCTCGGCGATCAGCGCATCGACGGCGAGCTCGGCGATGACAGGCGCAGGCGCGGCGCGCGCGCTCCGGCACCCGTCATCGCGAAGGAGGGGAAGGGCGGCGGTCATCGCGCTCACCAGCTTCTGAAGCGCGCGGGCGGCGCATACAGACCGCCCGACCACGCGACGAGATCGTCGATGCTGCGCGCGGCGAGGAGCGAGCGTTTCGCGTCGCCGCGCCGCACGCCGAGGTCTTCCGGGAACGCGACGATGCCGCGCCGCCGCAGCTCGGCCGTCTTGTTCGCATCGGCGCGCATGCCGATGGGCGTCACGCCGGCCACGGCGGCGAGCGCCGCGCGCCGTTCGTCGATGCCTTCGGCCGCGTGCAGGTAGGCGATGCCTTCTTCCGTCACCACATGCGTGACGTCGTCGCCGTAGATCATCACGGGCGCGATCGGCATGCGGCTCTTTTCGCCGACGGCGATGGCGTCGAGCGCATCCACGATGGTCGGCTCGCCGCCTTTCTTGTACGTCTCGGCGGTCTGCACGACGAGCTTGTGTCCCCGTGCGATGGCCGGATTCGGGCCGTCGTTTTTCAGGAGCTTGAGCCACGCCTCGCTCGAATGTCGGCGTCCGCGCGGATCGTGGCCCATGTTCGGCGCGCCGCCGAAGCCCGCGAGCCGTCCGAGCGTGACGGTCGATGAATTCGCGTCAGCGTCCATCTGCAAGGTCGAGCCGATGAAGAGATCGACGCCATACTGTCCCGCAAGCTGACAGAACACGCGATTCGAGCGCAGGCTGCCGTCGCGTCCGGTGAAGAACACGTCCGGGCGCGCCGCGATGTACTTCTCCATGCCGACCTCGCTGCCAAAGCAGTGCACGCTTTCGACCCAGCCGCTTTCGATGGCGGGAATCAGCGTCGGGTGCGGATTGAGCGCCCAGTGCGTGCAGACCTTGCCCTTCAGGCCGAGCGATTCGCCGTACGTCGGCAGAAGCAGTTCGATGGCCGCCGTGTCGAAGCCGATGCCGTGGTTCAGCGACGTGACGCCGTAGCGCGCGTAGATGCCGCGAATCGTCATCATCGCCATCAGGATTTGCAGCTCACCGATATGGCGCGGATCGCGCGTGAAAAGCGGCTCGACGGCGAACGGCCGGTCCGCCTTCACGATCACGTCGACCCACGAGCCGGGAATATCGACGCGCGGCAGTTCGTCGACGATTTCGTTGACCTGCGCGATCACGATGCCATGCCGGAACGCGGCCGCTTCCACGATGGTCGGCGTGTCTTCGGTGTTCGCGCCGGTGTACAGATTGCCGTGGCGGTCCGCCTTCTCCGCGCAGACGAGCGCGACGTTCGGCGTCAGATCGATGAACATGCGCGCGTACAGTTCGATGTACGTATAAATCGCGCCGATTTCGAGCAGCCCGTCTTCCAGCAGTTGCGCGACGCGCAGGCTCTGCGGGCCGGCATAGGCGAAATCGACCTTGCGCGCGATGCCCTGTTCGAAGAGCGTCAGATGCTCGGGCCGGCTGATGCTCGAAATCAGCAGATGCACGTCGTGCACGCGCTCGGGATCGAGCCGCGCGAAGGCGCGCGACAGAAAATCCGCCTGCTTCTGGTTGTTCCCTTCGAGCGCGACGCGGTCGCCCGTGACGATCAACGCATGCAGCGCGTCCACGATGCGTTCGCTGTCGAGCACCGGACCGTCGAGCCACGGCTCGATCAGCTTCAGGCGGCGCGCTTTTTCCTGGGCGCGCGTGTTCCAGCTTCGGGATGGCGTGAGGGCATCGGCGGAAGGGGACGAATTCATCGGTCGGCCTGTCGGGAAGACGTTCGTGAGGATTGAGCGGCGGAAGCACGCGCGCGGCGCTTGTTTTTCACCTCTTTCGTTGCAGCGAGCGCCTGCGCATCGGCGAGAAAGCGGTGAATCAGCTCGCCCGTCGCGAGCAAGTGGCGTGCGACGAGCGTCTGCGCAGCTTCGATGTCGCGTGCGGCGAGCGCATCGAAGATCGCGCGGTGCTCGGCATCGGAGGAATCCTTGTGGATCGGCAAGCCGAGCTTGAGACGCAGATACCGCACGCCGCGCCGATGCATCTGGCCGATCAGCTCCATCAGATGCGGGCGATTAGCCGGCGCGTACAGGCTCGTATGGAACTGCTCGTTGCGCATGACGTAGAGCGCGGGGTCCGGCTCGTTCTCGGCGGCTTCGAGCAGCCGTTTGCATTCCGCGAGCGTGTCCGGCGTGTGGTGCGCGATGGCGATGCCGATGGCGAGACTTTCGAGCGATGCGCGAATCTCGTAGATCTCGCGCGCTTCGTCCGCCGATTGCGGGCTGACCGCGGCGCCGCGATTCGGCTCGATCTTTACCCAGCCTTCGCTTTCCAGTTGCCGGAAGGCTTCGCGCACGGGTATCGCGCTCACCGAGAACTGCCGGGCGATCGCATCCTGACGCAGCGGCTCGCCGGGCGTGAGCGAGCCTTCGACGATGGCGGCGCGCAACGCATCCGCGATGAAGCGCGAGGTGCTCTGGCGCGGCTCGAACTGCGCGTCGCGAAACGAAGCCGCTTGTGAAGAGAGATTTGTCGACATGGCTGCTAGGTGAAAGTGCGGGGTTGTCGCGTCCCGTTGTTCAAATATTATATATAAAACCGTACGCCGAACTACGGTGCTTTCCCTAGACGCCGACACTCGAACCGATAACACGCGCGTCGAAATTTCCGTCAGTTGCCGACCTGCAGAGAAAGGAGAGACACGCCATGCCAAGCACGCTAGATCGACCGATCAGCGCCATGCGCGCCACGAGGACACCGCTCAACCGTTCGCAAATCACCGGCTTCTGGGGCGCATGGGCGGGCTGGACGCTCGACGGGATGGACTCGTTCATTTACGCGCTCGTGCTCGCGCCGGCGCTGACCGAGCTGCTGCCGCGCTCCGGCTATGCCGCGACGCCCGCGAACGTCGGTCTCGCCGGATCGATTCTTTTCGCGCTGTTTCTGGTCGGATGGGGACTGTCGTTCATCTGGGGGCCGCTCGCCGACCGCTTCGGGCGCACCAAGGTGCTCGCAGCGACCATCTTCACGTTCGCCATCTTCACCGGGCTGGCCGCCACCGCGCACACGGTCTGGGCGCTCGGCATCTACCGCTTCTTCGCCGGCGTCGGCATAGGCGGGGAGTGGGCGCTCGCCGGGACCTACGTCGCGGAAGCATGGCCGGAAGACCGCCGCAAAATGGGCGCGGGCTATCTGCAAACCGGCTACTACGCGGGCTTTTTTCTCGCGGCGGCGCTGAACTACACCATCGGCGCGGCGTTCGGCTGGCGCGCGATGTTTCTCGTCGGGCTGTTTCCGGTCGTCGTGTCGATTCTCGTGCTGACGCGCGTCAAGGAAACCGACAAGTGGGAGCGCGCCGAAGCCACGGCGGCACCCGCGGTCAAGCATCAGAGTCCGCTGCGCGCCATTTTCTCGGCGCAGTATCGCAAGCGCACCATCGTCGCGGCCGTGCTGCTGACGGTGGCGATCATCGGGCTGTGGGCCGGCGCGGTGTATGAACCGTCGGCGGTCATTCAGCTTGCGACGCGCGCCGGCATGAGCAAGCCCGAAGCCGCGCGCATGGCGTCGATCGCGACGGGGCTCTTGTCCATCGGCACGATCATCGGCTGTCTCGCGCTGCCGCCGATGGCCGAGCGCATCGGCCGGCGCAAGACGCTCGCGGTGTACTTCGTCGGCATGGCGGCGTCCATCGCGCTGTCGTTCGGCTGGGCGTTCTATCTGAACAACGGGCTCGTGCCGTTCATCGCGCTTCTGTTCGTGCTCGGCTTCTTCGGCGGCAACTTCGCGCTCTTCAGCCTCTGGCTCCCCGAGCAGTTCGAGACCCGCGTGCGGGCGACGGCGTTCGCTTTCTGCACGTCGATCGGGCGTTTCTTCGGCGCGATCGTGAACTTCGGGATCGGCGCGATGGTTCTGAACATGAAGACGCTCGGCGTGCCGATCGCGCTCACGGGCATTGCGTTTTTGATCGGCCTCGCGGTCATTCCGTTCGCGCCGGAAACGAAGGGCCAGGAACTGCCCAACTGATTGGTATGACATGCGGTACTATCGCGGCGGCCCTGCGTGGGCCGCCGTTTGTTTTTGGCGCGGCAGCGCTTGGCTTTTCTGGCTGGTAACGCGAGGTTACGAACTCGAACAACTGTCTGGCAAATCGTTCGATATAGTCGATTCAACACAACAAACATCCCATCGAGGTGGGCTTCACATGAACAAGGTTTCGAAGGCTTCCGTGGCGTATGCGCTCGTGCTCGGCGGCTTGACGGTGTCGGGCGCGGCAATGGCGGGAGTGTCGGTGGGCGTGAACATCGGGGTGCCCGCGCCGGTCTACGTCGCGCCGGCGCCGGTGTATGCGCCGCCTCCGCCGCCCGTCGTGTACGCGCCGCCGCCGCCGGTCTATGCGCAGCCGGCCGTCGTGATCGGCTGGCACGGCGATCGTTACTGGGACGGGCGTCGCTATTGGGATCGCGACGACTGGTATCGGTATCACGGCCGCGGCCATGCGTATGGCCACGAGGAGCACGGCCACGGAGACCACGGGCGTCACGGCTGGCATTGAGCCGGCAACTCGCTCGACAGCTTCTCCACAGAAAAGCCACCCGTACGAACGCCGGTGGCTTTTTGTTTTGCAGCTTCCCATGTAACGAAAAGTAAGCTTTCCTCTGACTTAACGGCGAAATGCGCACGAACTTACAAAGCGGAAATATCCGGCTGAAAGCATTCCGTTATATTTCGTGGCATCCAACAACGAGTAAACGAGGACCGAAGCCATGAAAGTCAATACGACGAGGGCGTCGCTCGCAGTCGCGCTAAGCGTCGGAGCTTGGGCGGCGGGCAGCTCCGCGCAAGCGGCGGATGTGCACGTCGGCGTGAACATCGGCGTTCCGGCGCCGGTGTTTGTCGCGCCGACGCCCGTGTACGCGCCGCCGCCGCCGCCGGTGATCTACGCGCCCGGGCCGATGTATGCGCCGCCGGTCGTGATCGGCTGGCACGGCAACCGGTATTGGGACGGACGACGCTACTGGAGCCGCGCCGACTGGAATCGCTATCACGGCTACGGCCATGGATACGAGCACAGACACGGCAACGGCCACGGTAATGGCCACGGGAACGGTCACGGCCACGGTCACGGCCACCGTTGATCTCGCTCGACCGCCGCCAAACGACAAAAGGGCCGTTCCGCGAAGGAACAGCCCTTTTTAACGCGATGCCGCGAGAGCGCTTACTCGCCGATGCCCGCCATGCCGCCGACGACCGCGTGGAAACCGGCATCGACATGCACGATTTCCGCGCTCACGCCGCCCGCCAGGTCCGACAGCAGGAACGCGGCGACGTTGCCCACCTGTTCGATCGTCACGTTGCGCTTGAGCGGCGCGTTGTCTTCCACGAAATCGAGGATCTTGCCGAAGCCTTTGATGCCGCTCGCCGCCAGCGTCTTGATCGGGCCGGCCGAGATGCCGTTCACGCGCACGCCTTTCTGGCCGAGCGATGCCGCGAGATAACGCACGCTCGCTTCCAGCGACGCCTTCGCGAGACCCATCGTGTTGTAGTTGGGAATCGCGCGTTCCGCGCCGAGATAGCTGAGCGTGAGCAGCGACGCGCTGTCCGAGAGCATGGAATGCGCGGCCTTGGCCAGCGCCGGGAAGCTGTATGCGGAGATGTCGTGCGCGATGCGGAAGTTCTCGCGCGTCATGCCTTCGAGGAAGTCGCCGGCAATCGCTTCGCGCGGCGCGAAGCCGATGGAATGCACGAGGCCGTCGAGCGTATCCCAGCGTTCCTTGATCGACGAGAAGAGCGCTTCGATGTCGGCGTCGCTGCTCACATCGCACGGGTAGACCATGTCGCTGCCGAATTCGGTCGCAAATTCGGTGATGCGGTCCTTGAAGCGCTCGCCGACATACGTGAACGCCAGTTCCGCGCCCTCGCGCTTGCAGGCCTGTGCGATACCGTAAGCGATCGAGCGGTTCGACAGCAAGCCGGTCAGCAGAATTCGTTTTCCAGCGAGAAAGCCCATGAATGCTCCTTGAATGTCAATGTCACGCGAGGCTCGCAAGGCGTCTCGATTGCGGGCTTCGCGTCGGGTGCGGCGCGCATCGGTCGGGCGGGACGTAGGGGCATCAGAGGAGACGCCTTCCGTGCGCCAAACCGCATGGCGTTTTGATTGGGTAGAATTCTCTCACATCGCCAGAGCCGTCCGGCCGCTCGCTCGGGTCCTGCGTCTCGCGTTTCGTGAGCGCCGGGCCATTCACTCATCTCGCAAGGAGCCTATGACCGGGCTGTCGACGTCCCGCCTGCCGTTCGCATCACCGCCCGCGCGGGGCAAGCGCCTCGCGCTCATGCTCGCCGCCAGCGTCGCCTGGGTCGCCTGCTTCCCGGGCAGCCCGGCGTTCGCCGCGCACGCCTACGCGCAGTACGGCGAGCCGAAGTATCCGCCGGACTTCAAGCACTTCGATTACGTGAATCCCGACGCGCCGCGCGACGGCACGCTGGTGCTCGCCAATCCGAGCCGCCTGACGAGCTTCGACAAGTTCAATCCGTTCACGCTGAGAGGCAATGCCGCGCCGGGCCTCGGGCTCATGTTCGAAAGCCTGACGACAGGAAGCTCCGACGAAGTGGCGAGCGCCTATTGCCTGCTCGCGGACAATATCGACGTGGCGCCGGACGGATTGTCGACGACCTTCCACATCAACCCGAAAGCGCGCTTCAACAATGGCGATCCGGTCACGGCCGAGGACGTCAAGTTCTCCTTCGAGACGCTCAAGAGTCCGAAAGCCGCGCCGCAGTTTTCGGTGTACTTCGGGCAGATCACGCGGGCGGTTGTCGTCGACCGGCTGACTATCCGCTTCGAATACAAAGTGGCGACGCGCGAAATGCCGCTGCTCGCGGGCGGCATTCCGGTGTTCTCGCGCAAATGGGGCATGCGGCCCGACGGCACGCGCATCCCGTTCGATCAGCTCGCGTTCGAAAAGCCGATTGCGAGCGGCGATTACGTGATCGACTCGTTCGACAACGGCCGCACGATCACCTACAAGCGCGATCCGCACTACTGGGGCGCGTCGCTGCCGGTGCGCGTCGGCACGCACAACTTCGCGCGCATCGACTACAAGCTGTATTCGGACGCCACCGCGCGGCTCGAAGCGTTCAAGGCCGGCGAGTACGACGTGCTCGTCGAAAACGTCGCGCGAAGCTGGGTGCGGCGCGATATCGGCAAGCGGTTCGATAGCGGCGAACTCATCAAGCGCGAGTTTCCGCATCACAACGGCACCGGCATGCAGGGCTTCTTCATGAACCTGCGCCGGCCGCTTTTCAAGGACGTGCGCGTGCGGCAGGCGCTCGATCTCGCGCTCGACTTCGAGTGGCTCAACCGGCAACTGTTCTTCAACCAGTACAAGCGCACGGACAGCTTCTTCGTCAACACGGACCTGCAGGCGAAAGGCATGCCGAGCGAAGGCGAGCTCGCGATTCTCAATCCGCTGCGCAACAAGCTCGATCCCGCGGTCTTCGGCGAGATGCCGAAGCAGCCCGACACCGATCCGCCCGGCTCGCTGCGCGCGAATCTCATCAAGGCGCGCGAGTTGCTGGCGCAAGCCGGCTGGACGTATCGCGACGGCGCGCTGCGCAATGAGAAGGGCCAGCCGTTCGTGTTCGAGATACTCGACGACACGGGCGGCGGCGCGTCGATGGAGCCGGTCGCGGCCGCGTTCGGACGCAACCTGCAGAAGCTCGGCATCACGATGAACTTCCGCACGGTCGATTACGCGCTGATCCAGAAGCGCCTCGATGCGTTCGACTTCGACATGACGAGCGTGCGTCTGCCCGACGTGCAGGTGCCGGGCACCGAGCAGGTGTCGCGCTTCGGCAGCAAATACGCGGACGAGCAGGGCTCGGACAACCTCGCGGGCGTGAAGTCGCCGGCCATCGACGCGATTTTGCGCAAGGTCGTGTCCGCGCAGACGCGCGATCAGCTCGTGGATGCCACGCACGCGCTCGACCGTGTGCTGATGAACGGCTATTACGTGATTCCGCACTGGTATTCGGCGACGCATCGGGTGGCGTACCGCAATACGCTCGGCTATCCGTCGACGCTGCCGCTTTATTACGTCGCGGATGAGTGGGTGCTCTCGACGTGGTGGCAGAAGCCCGCGGCGGTATCTAAATAAGGACGACGCGATGTGGAGCTACATCCTTAAACGCATTCTGTTGATGATCCCGACGCTCGTCGGCGTGCTCACGCTGACCTTCGTCGTGATCCAGTTCGTGCCGGGCGGTCCGGTGGAGCAGGCCGTTCACGATCTGCGGCGCGGCAACGCGGAAGGCGGCGCGGCGTTCGGCATGCGCTCGCACACCGGCGTCGATGCACAGCAGATCGCGCAACTCAAGGCGCTTTACGGCTTCGACAAGCCACCGCTGCAGCGTTATTTCCTGATGCTCGGCAAGTTCGCGCGCTTCGATCTCGGCGAGAGCTACTTCCGGCATCAGAGCGTGTGGTCGCTCATCGTGTCGAAGCTGCCGGTGTCCATCAGCATCGGCTTGTGGACGTTCTTCATCACGTATCTGATATCGGTGCCGCTCGGCATCGCGAAGGCCGTGAAGAACGGCTCGAAGTTCGATGTCGCGACGAGTCTCATCGTCCTGATCGGCTTTGCGATTCCCGGCTTTGTGCTGGGCGTGCTGCTGCTCGTGCTGTTCGGCGGCGGAACGTTCTGGCAACTGTTCCCGCTGCGCAATCTGACTTCGGACAACTGGGCGACGCTCTCGCTCGGCGGGAAAATCCTCGATTATCTGTGGCACATCACGTTGCCCGTGGTGGCGTCGGTGGTCGGGAGCTTCGCCGTGATCACCATGCTGACGAAGAACGCGTTCCTCGACGAAATCCGCAAGCAATACGTGCTCACCGCGCGCGCGAAGGGCCTGGGCGAGCGGCGCGTGCTCTGGAAGCACGTGTTCCGCAATGCGCTTTTGCCGCTGATCGTCGGCTTTCCGGCGGCGTTCATCGGCGCGTTCTTCACGGGCAGCCTGCTGATCGAGACGCTCTTTTCGCTCGACGGCCTCGGGCTGCTTTCTTACGAATCGGTCGTGCGGCGCGATTATCCCGTCGTGCTCGGCACGCTGTATCTCTTCACGCTGATCGGCCTCGCGACGAAGCTCATCTCGGACCTTTGCTACGTATGGGTCGATCCGCGCATTCAATTCGAGCAACTGGAGCGTTGACTTGAACCGAGCCGCATCGTCGCGCCGCGCCGCGACCGCAACAGACGGCCAGCCGCTGCGCCCCGAAGTCTCGACGACGCCCGGGCGGCGCGTGTGGCAGCGTTTCCGACGCAACCGGCTGGGGTACTGGAGCCTCGTCGTGTTCGTCGCGGCGTTCGTCATCAGCCTCGCGGGGCCGCTGTGGTCGAACGACAAGCCGCTCGTCGTGCGCTATCAGGGGCAGTTCTACTTTCCGCTCGTCAAGACTTACGCCGAGACGACCTTCGGCGGCGACTTCCCGACGCCCGCCGATTATCTCGATCCGTTCGTGCGCGACCGCTTCAACGCGCCGGGCAACTTCGCGGTCTATCCGCCGAATCACTATTACTACGACACGCTCAATTACTTCTCGAAGGGCTCGAACCCGGCGCCGCCGTCGCGCGAAAACTGGCTCGGCACCGACGATCGCGGCCGCGACGTGTTCGCGCGGCTCGTCTACGGCTTTCGCGTGTCGGTGCTGTTCGCGCTCGTGCTGACGGCCATCGGCACCGTGCTCGGCGTCGTCGCGGGCGCGGTGCAGGGTTACTTCGGCGGACGCATCGACATTACCGGGCAGCGGCTGATCGAAATCTGGAGCGCGCTGCCGGAGCTTTATCTGCTCATCATCTTCGCGTCGATCTTCGAGCCGAGTCTGATCCTGCTCATCGTGCTGCTGTCGCTTTTCGGCTGGATCGGCCTGTCGGATTACGTGCGCGCGGAGTTTTTGCGCAACCGCACGCAGGACTATGTGCGCGCCGCCCGCGCGATGGGCTTGTCCAACTGGCAGATCATCTGGCGGCATGTGCTGCCCAATAGCCTGACGCCCGTCATCACATTCCTGCCGTTTCGAATGAGTGGGGCGATTCTCGCGCTCACGAGCCTCGATTTTCTCGGGCTGGGTGTGCCGTCGCCGACGCCGTCGCTCGGTGAACTGCTCGCGCAGGGCAAGGCCAATCTCGACGCGTGGTGGATTTCGGTCTCGACCTTCGGCGTGCTGGTGGCGACATTGCTTCTGCTCACCTTCATGGGCGATGCGCTGCGCAATGCGCTCGACACGCGCATCGCGGATGCGGTCAAGGCCGGAGGCGGTCAATGAGCGCGCCGCTCTTGTCGATCGACAATCTGCGCGTGCGCTTCGGCGACACGCTCGCCGTCGATGGCGTGACACTCGACGTTCGCGCGGGCGAACGCGTCGCGCTCGTCGGCGAATCGGGCTCGGGCAAGAGCGTGACCGCGCTGTCGGTGCTGCGTCTTTTGCGCGATGCCGAAGTGACGGGCGCCATCCGCTTCGCCGGTGAAGACCTGCTCGCGAAAAGCGAGCGCGAGATGCGCGGCCTGCGCGGCTCGGACATCGCGATGATCTTTCAGGAGCCGATGACCGCGCTCAATCCGCTGTACACCGTCGGCGATCAGATCGGCGAGACGATCCAGCTTCACGACGGCGCGACTCCGCGACAGGCCCGCGAGCGCGCCATCGCGCTCTTGGCGCGCACGGGCATTACGGAACCGGAGCGGCGCGTCGACAGTTATCCGCATCAGCTTTCAGGCGGCCAGCGCCAGCGCGTGATGATCGCGATGGCGCTCGCGTGCCGCCCGCGTCTCTTGCTCGCCGACGAGCCGACGACCGCGCTCGACGTGACCATTCGCGCGCAGATCGTCGAACTGCTGCTGGAGCTTCAGCGCGACGAGGCCGAGAAGCGCGGCATGGCGGTGCTGCTCATCACGCACGATCTGAATCTGGTGCGGCGTTTCGCAGAGCGCGTGGCCGTGATGGAAAAGGGCGTGCTGGTCGAAAGCGGCGCGGTCGACACGATCTTCGAGTCGCCGCAGCACCCGTACACGCAGCGCCTGTTGAACAGCCGGCCCGAGCGGCGCGTGCTGCCGGTCCTGCCGATCGCGCCCGTGCTGCTCGATGCGAAAGACGTGCGCGTGGAATATCCGACGCGGCTGCCGGGCTTTCAGGGGTGGTTCCGGCGCGGCCGCTTCAAGGCCGTCGACGACGTGACGCTCTCCGTGCGGCAGGGAGAAACGCTCGGCATCGTCGGAGAATCCGGCTCCGGGAAGTCGACGCTCGCGATGGCGCTGCTCGGCTTGCAGCGCATCTCGCACGGAAGCGTGCAGTTTCAGGGCAGGGCGCTCGGCGATTTTCACGGGCGCGAAAAGACCGTGTTGCGCTCGAATCTGCAAGTGGTGTTTCAGGACCCGTTCAGTTCGCTATCGCCGCGCCAGACGGTGGAGCGCATCGTCGGCGAAGGGCTGGCGCTGCATCGCCCGGAACTGGATGCGGCCGCGCGCCGCGCGAAGGTGATTGCCGTGCTGCGCGAAGTCGGGCTGGATCGCACGGCGCTCACGCGCTACGCGCACGAGTTCTCGGGCGGGCAGCGGCAGCGCATCGCGATTGCGCGCGCGCTCGTGCTGGAACCGAGCATTCTCATTCTCGACGAACCGACGAGCGCGCTCGATGTCTCAATCCAGACTCAAGTTCTGGCGCTGCTTGCCGACATTCAGAAGAAGCACAATCTGGGATATGTGTTTATCAGCCACGACTTGCAGGTGATCGGCGCGATGGCGCATCGCGTCGCGGTCATGCGAGATGGAAATGTCGTCGAGGCTGGTGAAGCAGAGAAGATTTTTGCGAATCCTTCCGACGAATACACACGAAAGCTACTGGCGGCAGCCCTGAATTCCTAAAATTCTTTCTTTTTCGTCAATTGCGTGTCCGTCTCAATTGTATTTTCCTATTTCTTTTGACAGTTAAATACTTTGTGGCTAGTATGCGTTCAAACTTTCACATATCTCACTGATTTTTCAGTCTTTAATTGTAAAACCTACCGACCGATGCAACCACTCACGTTGACTCAGACATGTGCGCGCGCTGCCGCGGGCATGTTGCTCGGCCTTCTGATGACCACCACTTCCGGCGCTTTCGCCGACGAAGTCAGCAGTAACAGCCAAAATGCCGGCAACGGCATCTCCACCGCTTCCAAAGCCGCCGACACTGCGGCCGTCGCAGCCACGGCGGATACCGCCAGCGCACCGCGCGGCGCGAAGGCGTTCTTCTCCGGCGTAGCGAGCAAGGCAGGCGACGTCGTCGTCGGCGCGCTCAACATGATCGGCGTGCGCTATCGCTGGGGCGGCGACACGCCGGATTCGGGCCTCGATTGCAGCGGCTTCGTGCGCTACGTCTTTCAGGACACGCTCGGCATGACGCTGCCGCGCCGCGCCGAAGAAATGAGCCGCGTCGGCGAGAAGGTCCGCGTGTCGGATCTCAAGCCGGGCGATCTCGTGTTCTTCAACACGATGCGCCGCTCGTTCTCGCATGTCGGCATCTATATCGGCGACAACAAGTTCGTGCATTCGCCGTCCACCGGCAGCACGATCCGCGTCGACGACATGGAAAACGGCTATTGGGAAAAGCGGTTCACGGGCGCTCGCCGCATCGAGAACGCGCAGTTCAACGACGGCGCTGAATTGCGTCAGCGCGTGAGCGCGACGCTCGGCGGTTACTGACCGACCCCTTTGCTTCACACGCGCATCACAAAAGCCTGCGTTCTCGCGAATGCAGGCTTTTTGTTTTGTCGCGTCGTCGCGAAGTGGGCTATTGATGCGATCGCAAAGCCTCATTGCACGCGTCTTCGAAAGCCGTTATAGTTTTCGAATGAACATTTCTCTGTTCCTTCTCTCGTCTTCCTCGGCTGGTGCGTTCCTACGCGCACTATCGCTACTAGCGCGCCTACCGCGCTGATCTGTCTCGCCTCCCGTCTGCTCGTTCAAGGTTTTCGACGCCAGCGGTGGCGCGAACACCCGGATTCCCTTTGTCGTTCTATCTCGATATTTCCAACAATCGATAAATCTCCCCACAGGAGCCCAACATGGCAGCAGACAAGTTGATCATCTTCGATACGACCTTGCGTGACGGCGAGCAGTCCCCCGGCGCTTCGATGACGAAAGAGGAGAAGATCCGCATCGCGAAGCAACTGGAGCGCATGAAGGTCGACGTGATCGAGGCCGGTTTCGCCGCCAGTTCCAACGGCGACTTCGACGCGATCCAGACGATCGCCTCGCTCGTGAAGGACAGCACGGTCTGCTCGCTTGCCCGCGCCAACGACAAGGACATCCAGCGCGCCGCCGATGCGTTGAAGCCCGCGAACCGCTTCCGCATTCACACGTTCATCGCCACGTCCGCGCTGCATATGG
Source organism: Caballeronia sp. SL2Y3 (assembly GCF_022879575.1). NCBI lineage: Bacteria > Pseudomonadati > Pseudomonadota > Betaproteobacteria > Burkholderiales > Burkholderiaceae > Caballeronia > Caballeronia sp. SL2Y3. The sequence continues at coordinate 1,684,182 of NZ_CP084260.1, read as the reverse complement.
AAAAGAAGCTGCGCATGTCGCCGGAGCAGGTGTACGAACAGGCGCGGCTCGCGGTGCGCTTCGCCCGCAAGTTCACGGACGATGTGGAGTTCTCACCGGAAGACGGCAGCCGCTCGGATATCGACTTTCTGTGCCGCGTGCTCGAAGCGGTGATCGACGAAGGCGCGCGCACGATCAATATCGCCGACACGGTGGGTTATGGCGTGCCGGAACTCTACGGCAACCTCGTGAAGACGCTGCGCGAGCGCATCCCGAATTCGGACAAGGCCATCTTCTCCGTTCACTGCCACGATGACCTCGGCATGGCGGTGGCGAATTCGCTCGCGGGCGTGCAGATCGGCGGCGCGCGTCAGGTGGAATGCACGATCAACGGCCTGGGCGAGCGCGCGGGCAATACGTCGCTCGAAGAAATCGTGATGGCGGTCAAGACGCGCAAGGATTATTTCGGGCTCGACCTGGGTATCGACACGACGCAGATCGTGCCGACTTCGAAGCTCGTCTCGCAGATCACCGGCTTCGTCGTGCAGCCGAACAAGGCGGTGGTCGGCGCGAACGCGTTCGCGCACGCGTCGGGCATCCACCAGGACGGCGTGCTGAAGGCGCGCGACACCTACGAAATCATGCGCGCCGAAGACGTGGGCTGGAGCGCGAACAAGATCGTGCTCGGCAAGCTGTCCGGCCGCAACGCGTTCAAGCAGCGTCTCGAAGAACTCGGCGTGCAGCTCGAATCGGAAGCGGAAGTGAATGCCGCGTTCGCGCGCTTCAAGGATCTGGCGGACCGCAAAGCCGAAATCTTCGACGAAGACATCATGCAGATCGTCTCCGAAGAATCGCCGGAAGCGCAGGCGAAGGAGCATTTCCGCTTCGTTTCGATGAAGCAGCATTCGGAGACCGGCGAGCAGCCGCAGGCGCGCGTGGTCTTCGCGGTGGATGGCACCGAATTGACGGGCGAAGCACGCGGCAACGGCCCGGTCGATGCCACGCTGCACGCGATCGAATCGAAGGTGGAAAGCGGCGCGGAACTCGTGCTGTACTCGGTCAACGCGATCACGACCGGCACGCAGGCGCAGGGCGAAGTGACGGTGCGGCTGTCGAAGAGCGGGCGTATCGTGAACGGCGTCGGCACGGATCCGGATATCGTCGCCGCTTCGGCGAAGGCGTATATCGCCGCGCTCAACAAGCTGCATTCGAAGGTCGAAAAGCTCAATCCGCAGCTTTGATCGGCAGCTTTGATCCGCACAGAGTCGCAATAACGCAGAAGCCCTCCTCGGAGGGCTTTTTTTCCGCGCGCCGCCTGTCAGAACAGACTGCGCCGATCGGGATCGTGCAGCGGATCGGGCGATTTCTGCATCAGGCGCAGGACGCCCTCATCGTCGAAATAGAAGCTGTACATCAAGTACCAGAAGTTCGCTTCCATATAGCGATACGTCCAGACTTCGCGCTTCATCAGCGGGTAATACGACGTTTCCACCGGCCGGCCGAAGTTCACGAGCACGTCTTTCTTGGTCCACGTGCCGATTTGCGCCTTGTAGAACTCGTTCTCGTCGAGCACCTGACGCACGCTGACGATCTTGCCCGAGGCGTCGATGTCCGCGGCGGTCGTGAATTCGCCGAGCGGCTGCGTCGGCCACATCAGGCGCTTGCCGCCGTTCGGCAGGTCGTAGACTTCGCGCGGCGGGCCGAGGCGGGCGACGATGGTCGAGGCATCCGCGCCTGCCTGATAGTTCTGCCACGGCTGCGCGCAACCCGCGAGCAGCAACGCCGTCCCGGCGCAGACGAGCGCGCCGCGCAGACGGTTGAATGAGTGCAGCATTGAAGCCTCCACGTGCAGGTTCCTCGCGATGGCGAGGGCTTTTCTTCGCTTTCCCCGATTTTGACATGCGGCGCAAGAACCATGCGTCGCGCCGGCTTGCATCGCGCCCGCGCCGCAGCCTATGATCCGCGCTTTGATCTTCGGAAAGAGCGATGGCAAGCCTCAGTCTCATGAAGTCGCGCGCGCGGTGGCTGCGGATCGCGTTGACGTGTGTCGCGTTGACGTGCATAGCGAAGGCGAACGCCGCCGATCTTGCGCCCATTAAGCTCGCGATGATCGAAGGCATGTCCGGGCCATTTGCCAACGCGGGCGCGGCGGTCGAGCGCAATCTGCGCTTCGGCGTCGAGCGGGTGAATGCGCGAGGCGGCGTCAAGCTGGCGGACGGCATGCATCCGCTCGAGCTCGTCGTGCTCGACGGCAAGGGCAGCAGCGAGGCGAGTCTCGTGCAGTTGCGCGCGGCCATCGACGAGAAAATCGGCTTCGTCATGCAGGGCAACAGTTCGGCGGTGGCGGCGGCGCTGGTCGCGGCCATCGACAAGCAGAACGAGCGCGAGCCGGAGCATCGCGTCCTGTTCCTGAATTACTCCGCCGACGATCCCGCGCTCAGCAACGACGCGTGCAGCTTCTGGCACTTCCGTTTCGACGCGCACGCCGGCATGCGCATGGACGCGCTCGCAGACGCGCTGCAAGGCGATCGCGCCGTGAAGAAGGTCTATCTGCTGAATCAGGACTACAGCTTCGGCCACGACGTGAGCCGCGAGGCGCGGCGCGCGTTGCATGAAAAGCGGCCCGACATTGCGATTACGGGCGACGAGTTTCATCCGGTCGGGCGCGTGAAGGACTTCGCGCCGTATATCGCGAAGATTCGCACGAGCGGCGCGGATGCCGTCATCACCGGGAACTGGGGCAACGACCTGACGCTGCTCGTGAAGGCGGCGCGGGAGCAGGGGCTCGGCACGAAGTTCTACACGTTCTACGGCAACAGTCTGGGCGCGCCCGCCGCGCTCGGCGATGCCGGCGTGAAGCGCGTCATCGCGGTCGCAGACTGGCATCCGAACGCGGGCGGCGCGGCCTCCGACGCGTATTACCGCGCGTTCCGCGCCCGTTTTCCCGCCGCCTCCGACGATTACCTCGTGCTGCGCATGCCGCTCATGATCGACATGCTCGCCACCGCCATGACGCGCGCCGGCAGCGCGGACCCGCTCGCCGTGGCGCGCGCGCTCGAAGGCATGCAGTTCGATGGCGCCGGCTTCCATCCATCGACCATGCGCGCGTCGGATCATCAACTGATACAGCCGCTCTACGTGATGGAGATGGACAAGGCCGGGACGCCGGGCGTGCGCTTCGACAACGAAGGTTCCGGCTACGGCTTCCGCACGCTGCTATCGGTGCCCGCCGCCGACACCGCGCCCCCGACCACGTGCAAAATGACGCGCCCGTCGCGTTGAGCGCATGGAGCCGTCCGCTCGGGAAAGCGCGGTGTGCTATACTCTGCGCTTCGTTTTTGGCTGGATGTGTGCCTGCAAGGCGCGCGCAATGCCGGGAACGAAGTGAAATTGGGTCCGACTCGTCGAGTTGTCGAGTTGGGCCTGTCGACGCAATCCACGGCACGGCCTTTCTTCCGTGACCGCCTGTCTGTATCAAAGGAAAAGCAAATGTCCGTAGCAGAAATCAAGAAGTCCGACGTCGTCGCTGAATACGCGCGCGGCGCCAACGATACCGGCTCCCCCGAAGTGCAAGTCGCACTGCTCACGAGCCGCATCAACGAACTGACCATCCACTTCAAGGCCCACACGAAGGATCACCACAGCCGCCGCGGTCTGCTGCGCATGGTCAGCCGTCGTCGCAAGCTGCTCGACTACCTGAAGGGCAAGGATGCGGATCGTTACCGCTCGCTGATCGAAAAGCTGGGTCTGCGCAAGTAATTGGCCTCTGGCGTGGCTTCGCGGCCAGTGTTCTAACGAAGTGCCTGTGTCAGTTCGCTGATGCAGGCATTTTGTTTTTGCGCGATCCGCTCGCGAAGTGGTGCCGGATCGGTTTCATCGGCCGGCACTTCGTAGTTAGTCGTTCTCGGCAGTCATCGCTTTACCCGACACTCGGTCCAGCCTCGCGGCAGAGCTTTGTGTCATTCCAGCGCGGCCCCGCGGCCCGTTCGCGCGCCGCCCTGGAATGGCATAACACACCTCTCACGCGCGGCCCGGGACCGTCCCGCCCAGCGCCGCAGAGACAGCTCACGCGCTCGACCGAAGGCGCGGCGCAACATAGAAGGAGTCGCAATGTTTAATAAGATCGTTAAAGAGTTCAAGTGGGGGCAACACAACGTCCGCCTGGAAACGGGTGAAATCGCGCGTCAGGCAAGCGGCGCGGTGATCGTCGATGTCGAAGACACCGTGGTGCTCGCGACCGTCGTCGGCGCGAAGACGGCGAAGCCGGGCCAGGATTTCTTCCCGCTGACCGTCGACTATCTGGAAAAGACCTACGCCGCCGGCAAGATTCCGGGCGGCTTCTTCCGTCGCGAAGGCCGTCCGTCGGAAGGCGAGACGCTCATCTCGCGCCTGATCGACCGTCCGCTGCGCCCGCTTTTCCCGGAAGGCTTCTATAACGAAGTGCAGGTCGTGATTCACGTCCTGTCGCTGAATCCGGAAATCCCGGCCGATATCCCCGCGCTGATCGGCGCGTCCGCTGCGCTCGCGGTGTCCGGTCTGCCGTTCAACGGCCCGGTCGGCGCGGCGCGCGTCGCCTACATCAACAACGAGTACGTGCTGAATCCGACGCGCGCGCAGATGAAGGAATCGGCGCTCGATCTGGTCGTCGCGGGTACGGAGCGCGCGGTGCTGATGGTGGAATCCGAGGCGCAGCAGCTTTCGGAAGAAGTGATGCTCGGCGCGGTCGTGTTCGGCCACGAGCAGATGCAAGCCGCAATCGACGCGATCCACGAACTGGTCCGTGACGGCGGCAGGCCCGAGTGGGACTGGCAGCCGGCGCCGAAGAACGAGGCGCTGATCGCGCGCGTCACCGAAATCGCGAAGCCGGAACTCGAAGCTGCGTATCAGTTGCGCAACAAGCAGGCGCGCTCGACGAAGCTGAAGGAAGTCTATGCAGCGACGTCGGCGAAGCTCGCCGAGGAAGCGGCGGCATCGGGAACGGCAGCTGCGGATGCGGCCACCGTCGGCAACGTCCTGTTCGACATTGAAGCGAAGATCGTCCGCTCGCAGATCCTGAACGGCGAGCCGCGTATCGACGGCCGCGACACGCGCACGGTGCGCCCGATCGAAATCCGCACGGGCGTGTTGCCGCGTACGCACGGCTCGGCGCTCTTCACGCGCGGCGAGACGCAGGCGCTCGTGATCGCGACGCTCGGCACGAAGGGCGACGAACAGAACATCGACGCGCTCGAAGGCGAATACCGCGAGCGCTTCATGCTCCACTACAACATGCCGCCGTTCGCCACGGGCGAAACCGGCCGCGTCGGTTCGCCGAAGCGCCGCGAAATCGGCCACGGGCGCCTTGCCAAGCGCGCGCTCGTCGCGTGCCTGCCGAGCGCCGACGAATTCGGCTACTCGATCCGCGTCGTGTCGGAAATCACGGAATCGAACGGTTCGTCGTCGATGGCTTCGGTCTGCGGCGGCTGTCTCGCGCTGATGGACGCCGGCGTGCCGATGAAGGCGCACGTCGCCGGCATCGCGATGGGCCTGATCCTCGAAGGCAACAAATTCGCGGTTCTGACCGACATTCTCGGCGACGAGGATCACCTGGGCGACATGGACTTCAAGGTGGCCGGCACCGCGCAAGGCGTGACCGCGCTGCAGATGGACATCAAGATCCAGGGCATCACGAAGGAAATCATGCAGGTCGCGCTCGCGCAGGCGAAGGAAGGCCGCATGCACATCCTCGGCAAGATGACCTCGGCGGTGCCGGGCACGAACACGGAACTGTCGGAATTCGCGCCGCGCATGATCACGCTGAAGATCAATCCGGAGAAGATCCGCGACGTGATCGGCAAGGGCGGTTCGGTGATCCGCGCGCTGACCGAAGAGACGAACACGACCATCGACATTTCGGACGACGGCGTCGTGACCATCGCGAGCACGAGCGCCGAAGGCATGGCCGAGGCGAAGAAGCGCATCGAGAACATCACGGCGGAAGTGGAAGTGGGCCAGGTGTACGAAGGTCCGGTGCTCAAGCTGCTCGATTTCGGCGCGATCGTGAATATCCTGCCGGGCAAGGACGGTCTGCTGCACATCTCGGAGATCGTCAACGAGCGCGTGAAGGACATCAACGATTACCTGAAGGAAGGCCAGGTCGTGAAGGTCAAGGTCATCCAGACGGACGAGAAGGGCCGCGTGCGTTTGTCGGCCAAGGCGCTCTTGCACGAAGCCGCGCAACAAACCGAACCGACGCAGCCGCAGCAGTAATGCGGTAATGTGTAGACGGCCGGCCGCATCCGCGAGCCGGCCGTTTTCTTGTATGGCGTCAATTGGACGATGCGGGACGATGCAGGACTATGCATTGTCCGATGCGTCGCCGGACCCGATGGCACTGTGGAGCGTGAATTGCTCGGCGCGTGCACAGCGCCATCCGGTTCGAGCCGTTCGAATCGATCCATCCCGCCATGCCCATCCAGGGGAATGCTATGAAGGCCGTCGAAATCACCGAGTTTGGCGCACCCGAAGTTCTCAAGCTGGGCGAGCGCCCGATGCCCGAAGCCGGCAAGTGCGAGGTGCTCATCAAGGTGGCGGCTTCCGGCGTGAACCGGCCGGACGTCTTTCAGCGCAAGGGCGCCTATGCGCCGCCGCCGGGCGCGTCCGACCTGCCGGGACTGGAAGTGGCGGGCGAAATCGTCGACGGCGACCTCGATTCGAAGCACAACCCGTTCGGTCTCAAGAAAGGCGATCGCGTGTGCGCGCTGCTCGCGGGCGGCGGCTATGCCGAGTATGCGGTGGCGCCGCTGGAGCAATGCCTGCCGGTGCCGGCCGGTTTGTCCGATATCGAAGCGGCATCGCTGCCGGAAACGTTCTTCACGGTATGGAGCAACGTCTTCGAGCGCGCGCATCTCGGCTCGGGCGAAAACGGCGACGAAGAGACGCTGCTCGTGCAAGGCGGTTCGAGCGGCATCGGCGTCACGGCCATCCAGATTGCGCGCGCGCTCGGCTTTCGGGTGTTCGCGACCGCGGGCAGCGACGAAAAGTGCCGCGCGTGCGAGACGCTCGGCGCCGAGCGGGCGATCAACTACAAGACGGAGGATTTCGTCGAAGTGGTGAGGTCGCTCACGAACGATCGTGGCGTCGACGTGATTCTCGACATGGTCGCGGGCGACTACCTGCCGCGCGAGCTGAAGGCCCTCGCTGATGGCGGGCGCATCTGCGTGATCGCGCTCCTGGGCGGCGCGAAGGCGGAAATCAACCTCAACGACATTCTGCGCCGCCGGCTCGTCATCACCGGCTCGACGCTGCGTCCGCGTCCCGTCGCGTTCAAGGCGAAGATCGCCGCGAAGCTGAAGGAACGCGTATGGCCGGAAATCGAGGCAGGGCGCATCAAACCGGTCATTCACCAGGTGTTTCCGGCAAGCGAGGCGGCGGCCGCGCATGCGCTGATGGAAAGCAGCACGCATGTCGGCAAGATCGTCCTCGACTGGACGGAGAACGGGCAACAAAGCGGGCAGTAGACGCGACTCGGTTATCGGCGGTTTGACCGAGTTATCTGTAACACAGTAAAATCGCCTGTTTTGCAAGCAGTTCGCAGTTTGTAGCGGTTCATTCCCATAACGCGGCGGCTGATTGAAAAGCACGGCCGCTATAACTAAAGCGGCTGTCGCAAGCCGCCGAGTGACGAGACAATGTCGAGACAACGAGCGAAACTGGTGGTCGGCAACTGGAAGATGCACGGCCGCATGCAGGAAAACGCGGTTCTGCTGACCGAGGTGGCGTCGGGGGCATCGGCTCTGCGCAACGGCGTGGACGTCGGCGTGTGTGTGCCGTATCCGTATCTCGCGCAGGCGCAGGCGCTGCTGGACGGCTCGGTGGTGCGCTGGGGCGTGCAGGACGTGTCGGCGCATGCGCAGGGCGCGTACACAGGCGAAGTCGCGGCCGAGATGACGCTCGACTTCGGCGCGACCTACGCGATCGTCGGGCATTCGGAGCGTCGCGCGTATCACCAAGAAACGCCGGAACTGGTCGGAGCCAAGGCGCGCCGCGCGCTCGAGGCGGGACTGACGCCCATCGTCTGTGTCGGCGAAACGCTCGGCGAACGCGAGCGCGAAGCGACGGAGCAGGTCATCGGCGCTCAACTAGATGCGGTGCTTCTGATGCTGGACGAGGAGCAGGCGGCGCGCATTGTCGTCGCGTACGAGCCGGTCTGGGCGATCGGCACCGGCAAGAGCGCGACGGCCGACCAGGCGCAGCGCGCTCACGCGTTCCTGCGCAAGAAGCTGGCCGAGAAGGGTGCCGCCGCAGCCGAAGTGCCGCTGCTCTATGGCGGCAGCGTCAAACCCGAGAACGCGCAGGAATTGTTCGGGCAACAAGACATCGACGGCGGGCTGATTGGCGGCGCGTCGCTGAAGTCGAAAGATTTTCTTGCGATCTGCGAGGCAGCGCGAACCGTGTTGCAATAAGCGGTTCGTGGCGAAAGCAGTCGAAAGAGCATGTCGCGACACGTGAGTGTCGCGGAAACATCAAGATCCAGGTGAGTTGAAATGCTGTATTTGAAGACATTGATTATCGTCGTCCAGTTGCTGTCGGCGCTTGGCGTGATCGGGCTCGTGCTGCTACAGCACGGAAAGGGCGCCGACATGGGCGCGGCGTTCGGCAGCGGCGCGTCGGGCAGTTTGTTCGGCGCGACCGGCTCGGCGAACTTTCTTTCGCGTACCACCGCTGTGCTCGCCGCGATCTTCTTCGTCACGACGCTCGCGCTCACGTACCTCGGAAGCTACAAGCCGCAGACTTCGGCAGGCGTTCTCGGCGCAGGTCCGACGTCTGCTTCTTCGCCTGCTGCGGCAGGAAAGAGCGCTTCGGCTCCGGTGAGCGCGCCCGCGTCGGCCGCTGCTGCCACTTCTGCACCCGGCGCGGACGTGCCGAAATAACGCCAAAACAAATTTTCGCGAAATTCGTGTTTTGTGCGTTGAACAATTCGTGGGACCTAGTTATAATTCAAGTCTTGAAGCGATTCGCGGCAATTAAGAAGTTTGTTTTCCCGGATTGCAGTACAGTGCCGACGTGGTGAAATTGGTAGACACGCTATCTTGAGGGGGTAGTGGCGAAAGCTGTGCGAGTTCGAGTCTCGCCGTCGGCACCAAAAGTTATCCAATGCCAGCCGCATGCATCGCTTCGGCTGGCATTGTCACTTCTGGAGTACCCTTACGATATCGTTGATATCGTGAGCGGTCCCAAGTGAATCCCGTCGCCGGGTGGTCTGTCCCGGCAAGCATCTCAATCATCACTGACCGAAACTACCGATCAGAGGAAAGCCTTGAACCTCGCACCCTATTACCCCGTCTTCTTGTTTCTTGTGGTGGGCCTTGGTTTAGGTATAGCGCTGGTCAGCATCGGCAAGATTCTCGGTCCCAACAAGCCCGACACCGAAAAGAATGCCCCGTACGAATGCGGCTTCGAAGCATTCGAAGACGCGCGTATGAAGTTCGATGTGCGCTACTATCTCGTCGCAATTCTTTTCATCATCTTCGACCTTGAGACGGCGTTCCTGTTTCCGTGGGGCGTGGCCCTGCGCGACATCGGCTGGCCCGGCTTCATGGCCATGATGATCTTTCTGCTCGAATTCCTGCTCGGCTTCGCCTACATCTGGAGAAAGGGCGGTCTCGACTGGGAATGACGGGTAGATCACCGGATTCATGGGCGGCTTTGGCTGGCTGCTCATCTGGAGTGGAAATCAAATGAGTATCGAAGGGGTCTTGAAGGAAGGCTTTGTCACCACCACGGCTGACAAGCTGATCAACTGGACGCGCACCGGCTCCCTGTGGCCGATGACGTTCGGTCTCGCGTGCTGTGCGGTCGAGATGATGCATGCGGGCGCCGCCCGTTACGACCTGGACCGCTTCGGCGTGGTGTTCCGTCCGAGCCCGCGCCAGTCCGACGTGATGATCGTCGCCGGCACGCTGTGCAACAAGATGGCGCCCGCGCTTCGTAAGGTGTACGACCAGATGGCCGAGCCGCGCTGGGTCATTTCCATGGGTTCGTGCGCGAATGGTGGTGGCTACTACCACTATTCGTACTCCGTCGTGCGCGGCTGCGACCGTATCGTTCCGGTCGACGTCTATGTCCCGGGCTGCCCTCCGACGGCCGAGGCGCTGGTCTACGGCGTGATCCAGCTGCAGGCGAAGATCCGCCGCACGAACACCATCGCCCGTCAATAAAGGCCTGAGCCTCCCCAACTATGGCAAGCAAACTCGAGACCCTCAAAGCGAACCTCGAGGCGGCGTTTGGCGACCGTCTCCAGAACATCACCGAGTCGCTGGGTCAGGTGACGGTCGTCGTGAAGGCGGCCCATTATCTTGAAGTCGCGACCCGGCTGCGTGACGACCGCTCGCTCGGCTTCGAGCAGCTGATGGACCTCGCCGGCATCGATTATTCGACCTTCGGCGACGGCGTCTACGAAGGCCCGCGCTTCGCGGCCGTCGTTCATCTGCTCTCCATTTCGAACAACTGGCGCCTGCGCGTGCGCGTGTTCGCTCCGGACGACGAAGTGCCCATCATCCCGTCGCTCGTCGATATCTGGTCGTCGGCCAACTGGTACGAGCGCGAAGCATTCGACCTGTACGGCATTGTGTTCGAAGGCCACCCCGATCTGCGCCGCATTCTCACGGACTACGGCTTCATCGGCCACCCGTTCCGCAAGGACTTCCCGGTGACGGGCTTCGTCGAAATGCGCTACGACCCGGAAGAGAAGCGCGTCGTGTATCAGCCTGTGACGATCGAGCCGCGCGAAATCACGCCGCGCGTGATCCGCGAAGATCGTTATGGTGGTCTGAAACATTAAGAGAGCGTCATGGCAGACATCAAGAACTACACGCTGAATTTCGGCCCGCAGCACCCTGCCGCGCACGGCGTGCTGCGCCTCGTGCTCGAACTCGACGGCGAAGTGATCCAGCGCGCCGATCCGCACATCGGCCTCTTGCATCGCGCGACCGAAAAGCTCGCCGAAACCAAGACCTTCATTCAGTCCGTGCCGTACATGGACCGTCTCGACTACGTGTCGATGATGGCGAACGAGCACGCCTACGTGATGGCCATCGAAAAGCTGCTCGGCATCGACGTGCCGATCCGCGCGAAGTACATCCGCGTCCTGTTCGACGAAATCACGCGCGTGCTGAACCATTTGATGTGGATCGGCTCGCACGCGCTCGACGTCGGCGCGATGGCGGTCTTCCTCTACGCGTTCCGTGAGCGCGAAGACCTGATGGACGTGTACGAAGCCGTCTCGGGCGCGCGCATGCACGCGGCGTATTACCGTCCGGGCGGCGTCTATCGCGATCTGCCCGACGCAATGCCGCAATACAAGGTCTCCAAGATTCGCAATGCGAAGGCGCTGGAGAAGATGAACGAGAACCGTCAAGGTTCGCTGCTCGATTTCATCGAAGACTTCTTCAATCGCTTCCCCGGCTATGTCGACGAGTACGAAACGCTGCTCACGGACAACCGCATCTGGAAGCAGCGTCTCGTCGGCATCGGCGTGGTCAGCCCCGAGCGCGCGTTGCAGCTCGGCTTGAGCGGCGCGATGCTGCGTGGTTCGGGCATCGAATGGGATCTGCGCAAGAAGCAGCCGTACGAAGTCTACGATCAACTGGACTTCGACATTCCGGTGGGCGTGAACGGCGACTGCTACGACCGCTATCTCGTGCGTGTCGAGGAAATGCGTCAGTCCACGCGTATCGCCAAACAGTGCATTGCCTGGCTGCGCAAGAATCCCGGCCCTGTGATGGTCGATAATCACAAGGTTGCGCCGCCGTCGCGCGTCGGCATGAAGAGCAACATGGAAGAGCTGATTCACCACTTCAAGCTCTTCACGGAAGGCTTCCACGTGCCGGAAGGCGAGACCTACGCCGCGATCGAGCATCCGAAGGGCGAGTTCGGCATCTATCTCGTGTCGGACGGCGCGAACAAGCCGTATCGCCTGAAGATCCGCGCGCCTGGTTTCGCGCATCTGGCCTCGCTGGACGAGATGGCGCGCGGCCACATGATCGCCGACGCCGTCACGATCATCGGAACGCAAGACATCGTGTTCGGCGAGATTGATCGCTGATTCCGTCGTCCGCTCGCACGGCGCGCTCGTTGGCCGGGCCGCCGTTGCGCTGAATCGAGCGCAAAGCGTTGAAGCAATTACAGGAAACCGCAGGACGCCAGGTCTGCCGCAATAAGATGCCCGCGGCAGGTTTTCGTTCGGTAGGAATTGAAAGAGTCGTGTCTGAAAATGATCTCAGCTGAAGGCCTGAAAGAAATCGATCGTGCGATCGCGAAGTATCCCGCCGAGCAGAAGCAGTCGGCGGTGATGGCTGCGCTTGCTGTCGCTCAGGAAGAGCACGGATGGCTCTCGCCCGAACTCATGAAGTTCGTCGCCGACTATCTGAGCATGCCGCCAGTCGCGGTGCAGGAAGTCGCCACGTTCTACACGATGTACGAGCTCGCGCCGGTCGGTAAGCACAAGATCACGCTCTGCACGAACTTGCCCTGCCAGCTCGGCCCGGACGGCGGCTCGGATAGTGCTGCTCAGTATCTCCGGCAGAAGCTCGGCATCGACTTCGGCGAAACCACGCCCGACGGCAAGTTCACGCTGAAAGAAGGCGAGTGCTTCGGCGCGTGCGGCGATGCGCCTGTCGTGCTGGTGAACAACCATCGCATGTGCAGCTTCATGAGCCGCGAGAAGATCGACCAGTTGATCGAGGAACTATCGAAATGACGTCTCTCCACGATCGTCACATCAAGCCGCTGATCCTCGCTGGCCTCAATGGCGAGAACTGGCATCTCGAAGATTACGTTGCGCGCGGCGGCTACAAGCAGCTGCGCCGCATTCTGGAAGAGAAGATTCCGGCCGAGCAGGTGATTGCCGACGTGAAGGCGTCGGGTCTGCGCGGCCGCGGCGGTGCGGGCTTTCCGACCGGCCTGAAGTGGAGCTTCATGCCGCGTCAGTTCCCGGGGCAGAAGTATCTCGTGTGCAATTCGGACGAAGGCGAGCCGGGCACGTTCAAAGACCGCGACATCCTGCGCTGGAACCCGCACGCGCTGATCGAAGGCATGGCCATCGGCGCGTATGCGATGGGCATCACCGTCGGCTACAACTACATCCACGGCGAGATCTGGGAAGTCTATAAGGTGTTCGAAGCGGCGCTGGAAGAAGCGCGCGCAGCCGGCTATCTCGGCGCGAACATCCTCGGCTCCGGCTTCTCGTTCGAGTTGTACGCTCACCACGGCTACGGCGCGTACATCTGCGGCGAAGAAACCGCGCTGCTCGAATCGCTGGAAGGCAAGAAGGGCCAGCCGCGCTTCAAGCCGCCTTTCCCGGCGAGCTTCGGCGTGTACGGCAAGCCGACCACGATCAACAACACCGAGACGTTCGCTGCGGTGCCGTTCCTGCTGGAAATCGGGCCGCAGAATTACCTCGAAATCGGCAAGCCGAACAACGGCGGCACGAAGATTTTCTCGGTGTCGGGCGACGTGAATCGTCCGGGCAACTATGAAATTCCGCTCGGCACGCCGTTCTCGACGCTGATGGAACTGGCGGGCGGCGTGCGCGGCGAGTCGATCAAGGCGGTGATTCCGGGCGGGTCGTCCGCGCCGGTGGTGCCGGGCGAGATGATGCTCGCGACCGATATGGACTACGATTCGATCGCCAAGGCGGGTTCGATGCTCGGCTCGGGCGCGGTCATCGTGATGAACGAAACGCGGTGCATGGTGCGTTCGTTGCTGCGCCTGTCGTACTTCTATTACGAGGAGTCGTGCGGTCAGTGCACGCCTTGCCGCGAAGGCACGGGCTGGCTGTATCGCGTGGTGCATCGCATCGAGCACGGCCTCGGCCGCAAGGAAGACCTGGATCTGCTGAATTCCGTCGCCGAAAACATCATGGGCCGCACGATCTGCGCGCTCGGCGATGCGGCGGCCATGCCGGTGCGCGGCATGCTGAAGCACTTCTGGAACGAATTCGAATATCACGTCGAGCACAAGCACTGTCTCGTCGGCGGGCACGCGCATCATGCGGCGTCCGAGGCGCTTACCGCGTAATCAGGCGCACAGTCAGTTGCGCGAAAGAGGTTGAGGACCATTCCCCATCATGGTTGAACTAGAAATTGACGGCAAGACGGTCGAGGTGCCCGAAGGCAGCATGGTGATCCAGGCTGCGCACAAGGTCGATACGTACATTCCTCACTTCTGCTATCACAAGAAGCTGTCGATCGCGGCGAACTGCCGGATGTGCCTCGTCGAAGTCGAAAAGATGCCGAAGGCCGTCCCCGCGTGCGCCACGCCCGTTTCGGCCGGCATGGTCGTGCGGACCGCCTCCGACAAGGCCGTGAAGGCGCAACAGTCGGTGATGGAGTTCCTGCTGATCAATCACCCGCTGGACTGCCCGATCTGCGATCAGGGCGGCGAGTGCCAGTTGCAGGATCTGGCCGTGGGTTACGGCAAGTCCCAGTCGCGCTACAACGAAGAAAAGCGCGTGGTGTTCCACAAGAACGTGGGCCCGCTCATCTCGATGGAAGAGATGACGCGCTGCATCCACTGCACGCGCTGCGTGCGCTTCGGCCAGGAAGTCGCCGGCGTCATGGAACTCGGCATGCTGGGCCGCGGCGAGCATTCGGAAATCACGTCGTTCGTCGGCAAGACGGTGGATTCGGAACTGTCGGGCAACATGATCGACCTGTGCCCGGTCGGCGCGCTCACGAGCAAGCCGTTCCGCTACAGCGCGCGGACGTGGGAATTGTCGCGCCGCAAGTCGGTGAGCCCGCACGATTCCGTCGGTTCGAACCTGGTCGTTCAGGTGAAGAACAACCGCGTGATGCGCGTTCTGCCGATGGAAAACGAAGCCATCAACGAATGCTGGATCTCGGACAAGGACCGCTTCTCGTACGAAGCGCTCAACAGCGACGAACGCCTGACCACGCCGATGCTCAAGCAGGGCGGCAAGTGGATCGAAACGGACTGGCAGACGGCGCTCGAGTACGTGGCGAAGGGCATCAAGGGCATCAAGGCGGATCATGGCGCGAACGCCATCGCCGCGCTCGCGACGCCGCATAGCACGGTCGAAGAACTGTATTTGCTGAAGCAGTTCGCGGAAGGCGTCGGCTCGCCGAACGTCGATTTCCGTCTGCGTCAGAACGACTTTTCCGCGCCGGTGGGCGCGGGCGCGCCGTGGCTGGGCGTGAAGATCGCGGATCTGTCGAACGTCGATACGGCGTTCGTCATCGGCTCGTTCCTGCGCCGCGATCATCCGCTTTTCGCCGCGCGTCTGCGTCAGGCTGCGAAGAACGGCGCGATGCTCACGTTCCTGAACGCCAGCAACGACGACTCGCTGATCCCGACCGCGCATCGTCTGGTCGCTGCGCCCTCGGCGTGGCTCGACCAGCTCGCGGGCATCGCCGGTGCGATCTCGGAAGCGCGCGGCGTCGCGCTGCCGGACGCGTTCGCCGGTCGCGAAGTGTCGGCCGCCGCGAAGGACGTGGCGGCATCGTTGTCGGCGGGCGAGAAGCGTGTCGTGCTGCTCGGCAATGTGGCGGTCCAGCATCCGGACTTCGCGCAGAGTCAGGCGGCGGCGCAGTGGATCGCCGACAACACCGGCGCGACGCTCGGCTTCCTGACTGAAGGCGCGAACTCGGTGGGCGGCTATCTCGTCGATGCGCTGCCGGGCGAGGGCGGTCTCGACGCCCGCGCGGCGTTCGAACAGCCGCGCAAGGGCTACGTGCTCTTCAATGCAGAGCCGGAACTCGATGCGGCGAACCCGGCGCAGGCCGTCGCGGCGCTGAAGGCCGCCGAAATGGTGGTCGTGCTGTCGCCGTTCACGCACGGCATGGAGTACGCCGACGTGCTGCTGCCCATCGCGCCGTTCACGGAGACGTCGGGCACGTTCGTCAACGCGGAAGGCACGGCGCAGTCGTTCAACGGCGTCGTCCGCGCATTGGGCGAGACGCGTCCGGGCTGGAAGGTACTGCGCGTGCTGGGCACGATGCTCGGCCTGCCGGGCTTCGAATTCGACACGGCGGAAGAAGTGCGCGTCGCGGCGCTCGGCACGGGCGACCTCACGGCGCGTCTGTCGAACAAGACGACGGTCGCACCGAAGGGCGCTGCATCGAACATTTCGGTGAAGGGCGGCTTCGAGCGTCTCGCCGACGTGCCGATCTATCACGCGGACCCGCTCGTGCGCCGCGCGCCGTCGCTGCATCTGACGGCAGCGGCACGCGACGCGAATGTCGCGGGCTTGCCGACGACGCTTTTCGACAAGCTCGGCCTGAAGGACGGCGACGTCGTGCGCATCAAGCAAGGCGACCTGTCGGTGGTGATGCCCGCGGTGCGCGACGCGAACCTGGCGGAAACGGTGGTCCGCGTGTCGGCGGCTACCGCGGCTGGCGCCGCACTCGGCGGCCTGTTCGGTGAACTGGTAGTGGAGAAGGCGTAAATGGGCTTGTTCGATACGATCAACGCAGGCGGCACGCAGCTTCTGGGCGTTGCCTGGCCGACCGTGTGGGCGCTGGTGCGCATCCTCGTGGTTGCGGTGGTGATCCTGCTGTGCGTCGCGTACCTGATTCTTTGGGAACGCAAGCTCATCGGCTGGATGCACGTGCGTCTCGGCCCGAACCGCGTCGGCCCGGCAGGCTTGCTGCAGCCGATTGCGGACGTGCTGAAGCTGCTGCTGAAGGAAGTCATTCAGCCGACGCAGGCGAGCAAATGGATCTACGTCATCGCGCCGATCATGACCGTGGTGCCGGCCTTCGCTGTCTGGGCGGTCATTCCGTTCCAGGCGAAAGCCGTGCTAGGCAACATCAACGCGGGTCTCCTGTACATCATGGCGATCTCGTCGATCGGCGTGTACGGCGTGATTCTCGCGGGCTGGGCGTCGAACTCGAAGTACGCGTTCCTCGGCGCGATGCGCGCGGCGGCGCAGATGGTGTCCTACGAAATCTCGATGGGCTTCGCGCTCGTCGTGGTGCTGATGGTCGCGGGCACGCTGAACATGTCGGACATCGTCGCTTCGCAGCAACGCGGCATTTTCGCGGGCTTCGGCGTCAACATCCTGTCGTGGAACTGGCTGCCGCTTCTGCCGATGTTCGTCGTGTACTTCATCTCGGGCATCGCAGAAACGAATCGTCACCCGTTCGACGTGGTGGAAGGCGAATCGGAAATCGTCGCGGGTCACATGATCGACTACTCGGGCATGGCGTTCGCGCTGTTCTTCCTCGCCGAGTACATCAACATGATCGTGATCTCGGCGATTGCGACGACCCTGTTCCTGGGCGGCTGGGACGCGCCGTTCGGCTTCCTGTCGTTCATCCCGGGCGTGTTCTGGTTCGTGCTCAAGGTTTTCTTCCTGCTGTCGGTCTTCATCTGGGCCCGCGCGACGTTCCCGCGCTACCGCTATGACCAGATCATGCGTCTCGGCTGGAAGGTGTTCCTGCCGGTCTCGGTAGTGTGGGTGGTCGTGATCGGCTTCTGGATCATGTCGCCGCTCAACATCTGGAAGTAGTCGGACGAACCCAGGACAAGAGCGGACCAAACATCATGAACGCAATTCAGAACTTCTTTAAGACCTTCTTCCTGACCGAACTGCTGAAGGGTCTGGCGCTGACGGGCCGTTATACGTTCCAGCGCAAGATCACGGTGCAGTTCCCGGAAGAAAAGACGCCGGTGTCGCCGCGCTTTCGCGGGCTGCACGCGCTGCGCCGCTATGAAAACGGCGAAGAGCGCTGCATCGCGTGCAAGCTGTGCGAAGCGGTGTGCCCGGCGCTCGCCATCACTATCGAATCGGAAACGCGCGCGGACAATACCCGCCGCACGACGCGCTACGACATCGACCTGACCAAGTGTATCTTCTGCGGCTTCTGCGAAGAGAGCTGCCCGGTCGATTCGATCGTCGAGACGCACATCCTCGAATATCACGGCGAAAAGCGCGGCGATCTGTATTTCACGAAGGACATGCTGCTTGCAGTGGGCGATCGCTACGAGACGGAAATCGCCGCATCGAAGGCGGCCGACGCTCCTTACCGTTGATGCGAAGCGGATGCCGGCGTGGCCGCCGGCGTCCGAGTCGAAGTCAAAGCGATTCTGCTGTTGCTGTTGGCGCGTTGCGCCGCGCGCCGACACACCCTGCCTGATGATGGCCTAACGATGAACCGGTAATCATGGAATTCACAACCGTACTGTTCTATATCTTCGCGCTGCTGTTGACCGTGTCCGCGCTGAAGGTGATCACCTCGCGCAATCCGGTGTCATCCGCGCTCTTTCTCGTGCTCGCGTTCTTCAACGCGGCCGCGATCTGGATGCTCCTGCAAGCCGAATTCCTCGCGATCCTGCTGGTTCTCGTGTATGTCGGCGCGGTGATGGTGCTGTTCCTCTTCGTCGTGATGATGCTCGACATCAACATCGACGTGCTGCGGCGCGACTTCAAGCGTTTCGTGCCGCTCGCGACCATCGTCGGCGCGATCATCGTCATCGAAACGGCGCTGATTCTGTGGCACGGCTACGGCGCGACGGTCACGCCGCTGCGTGATGCGGGCACGGCCGCCGCGGGCGCCGGCGTGAGCGGTGCGGCGCTGATGCCGAACACGCAGCTCATCGGCAAGGTCATTTACACGGACTACATCTTCGCGTTCGAAATCGCGGGTCTCGTGCTGCTGGTGGCGATCATCGCGGCCATCTCGCTGACCGTGCGCGACAAGAAGGACAAGAAGACGCAAACCGTCAGCAAGCAGGTCAAGGTTCGCCGCCAGGACCGCGTGCGTCTCGTGAAGATGCAGGCTGAAAAGCAGGCGCCGGATGCATCGGTGGAACCTGCCGTGACCGGCAACATCGGCGCGGGCACCGTGGACAACAAGGGCTGAGCGCGAAGGAGAGAACAAACATGTTGAGTCTTGCCCATTACCTCGTGCTCGGCGCGATCCTTTTCGCGATCAGCATCGTCGGCATCTTCCTGAACCGCCGCAACGTCATCATCATCCTGATGGCCATCGAACTGATGCTGCTTGCGGTGAACACCAATTTCGTCGCGTTCTCGCACTATCTGGGCGACGTTCACGGCCAGATTTTCGTGTTCTTCGTCCTGACCGTGGCCGCTGCGGAAGCCGCGATCGGTCTCGCGATTCTCGTGACCCTGTTCCGTAGCCTCGACACGATCAACGTCGAGGACCTCGATCAGCTCAAAGGTTAATTTCAGGCTAGGCTGTTATGTCCACGACACTCAATGAAAACCTCCTGCTCGCGGTCCCGCTGGCTCCGCTCGCGGGCTCGCTGATCGCGGGGCTGCTCGGGAAGACGGTGGGGCGCAAGGGCTCGCACCGCGTCACCATTCTCGGCGTCTTCATCTCGTTCATCCTGTCCGCGTTCGTGTTCTACGACGTGATGATGGGCGCGAGCTTCAATGGCACCGTCTACGAATGGATGACGATGGGCTCGCTGAAGATGGAAGTCGGCTTCCTCGTCGATTCCCTGACGGCGATGATGATGGTCATCGTGACCTTCGTCTCGCTGATGGTGCACATCTACACCATCGGCTACATGGCGGAAGAAGACGGATATCAGCGCTTCTTCTCGTACATTTCGCTCTTCACGTTCTCGATGCTGATGCTCGTGATGAGCAACAACTTCCTGCAGCTGTTCTTCGGCTGGGAAGCAGTGGGTCTCGTCTCGTATCTGCTGATCGGCTTCTACTTCACCCGCGAGAGCGCGATCTACGCGAACATGAAGGCGTTCATCGTCAACCGCGTCGGCGACTTCGGCTTCCTGCTCGGCATCGGCCTGCTGCTGGCGTTCGCCGGTTCGCTGAACTACGGCGACGTCTTCGCGCAAGGCGAAAAGCTCGCGGCCATGACGTTCCCGGGCACGAGCTGGGGCCTCCTGACCGTGGCGTGCATCTGCCTCTTCATCGGCGCGATGGGTAAGTCCGCGCAGTTCCCGCTGCATGTGTGGCTGCCGGATTCGATGGAAGGCCCGACGCCGATCTCCGCGCTGATTCACGCGGCAACGATGGTGACGGCCGGTATCTTCATGGTGACGCGCATGTCGCCGCTCTTCGAGCACTCGGATGCCGCGCTGTCGTTCGTGACGGTCATCGGCGCGATCACGGCGTTGTTCATGGGCTTCCTCGGCGTCGTGCAGAACGACATCAAGCGCGTGGTCGCGTATTCGACGCTCTCGCAGCTCGGCTACATGACGGTCGCGCTCGGCGTCTCGGCGTACCCGGTCGCGGTGTTCCACCTCGGCACGCACGCGTTCTTCAAGGCGCTGCTGTTCCTCGGCGCGGGCTCGGTCATCATCGGCATGCACCACGACCAGGACATGCGCAACATGGGCGGGCTGGCGAAGTACATGCCGATCACCTGGATCACGTCGCTGATCGGTTCGCTGGCGCTGATCGGTACGCCGTTCTTCTCGGGCTTCTATTCGAAAGACTCGATCATCGATGCGGTGAAGCTCTCGCATCTGCCGGGTTCGGGTTTCGCGTATTTCGCGGTGGTGGCGAGCGTCTTCGTCACGGCGCTGTACTCGTTCCGCATGTACTTCCTCGTGTTCCACGGCAAGGAGCGGTTCCGCGGTCCGAAGCATCCTGATTCGCCGATGGGCGCCGAAGAGGCGACGCACGGTCAGGGCCACGGTAGCGACAATCATGGTCACGCACACGGCCACGGTCACGATGACCACAGCCACGGCCACGCACACGAGCCGCACGAAAGCCCGTGGGTCGTCACGCTGCCGCTGATCCTGCTGGCGATTCCGTCGGTCATTATCGGCGCCATCATGATCGGCCCGATGCTCTTCGGCGACTTCTTCTCGCACGGCGTCGTGTTCGACAAGGTGATCTACATCGCCGAGAACCACGAAGGCATGCGCGAAATGGCCGAAGAGTTCCACGGCTGGTTCCCGATGGGCCTGCATTCGGTCGCAGGGCTGCCGGTGTGGCTCGCGCTCGCGGGCGTGATCGTCGCGTGGTTCCTGTACATGAAGCGTCCGGATCTGCCGCCGGTCATCCGCCGCCGCTTCGGCCCGATCTACACGCTGCTCGACAACAAGTACTACTTCGACAAGATCAATGAAGTGGTCTTCGCCCGGGGCGCGGTCGCCATCGGTCGCGGGCTGTGGAAAGAGGGCGATGTGGTCGTCATCGACGGCGTCGTCAACGGCAGTGCGCGGTTCGTCGCCTGGTTCGCCGGTGTGATCCGCTTCCTTCAATCCGGTTACATCTATCACTACGCGTTCGCCATGATTATCGGCATGTTGGGGCTCTTGACCCTGTTTGTAACGCTCGGCGGCAAATAAGGCGAGGGACCCTATGCACTCTTTTCCGATTCTCAGTGTCTCGATCTGGCTGCCGATCATCTTCGGCGTCCTGGTCCTGGCTGTAGGTTCTGACCGTAACCCGGCGCCCGCGCGCTGGGTCGCGCTGATCGGCTCGGTTCTCGGTCTGATCGTGACCCTTCCGCTGATCACCGGCTTCGATACGTCGAGCGCCGCGCTGCAATTCGTCGAACAGGCGAACTGGATCGAGCGGTTCAACATCACGTATCACCTGGGCGTCGACGGCATCTCGATGTGGTTCGTCGTGCTGACCGCGCTCATCACCGTGATCGTCGTGATCGCCGGGTGGGAAGTCATCACGGAGCGCGTCTCGCAGTACATGGCTGCGTTCCTGATCCTCTCGGGCATCATGATCGGCGTGTTCTCCACGGCCGACGGCCTGCTGTTCTACGTGTTCTTCGAAGCCACGCTCATTCCGATGTACATCATCATCGGCGTGTGGGGCGGCCCGAATCGCGTGTATGCGGCGTTCAAGTTCTTCCTGTACACGCTCGCCGGCTCGCTCCTGATGCTGGTTGCGTTGCTGTACCTGTACACGCAGACGCACACGTTCGATCTCGCCACGTGGCAAGCCGCGAAGATCGGCATGACGCCGCAGGTGCTGCTCTTCATCGCGTTCTTCCTGGCGTTCGCCGTGAAGGTGCCGATGTGGCCGGTTCACACCTGGCTGCCGGATGCGCACGTCGAAGCGCCGACGGGCGGTTCCGTCGTGCTGGCGGCGATCATGCTGAAGCTCGGCGCATACGGTTTCCTGCGCTTTTCGCTGCCGATCGCGCCGGACGCGAGCCACTTCCTCGCGCCGGTGGTCATCACGCTGTCGCTGATCGCGGTCATCTACATCGGTCTCGTCGCGATGGTGCAGGCCGATATGAAGAAGCTCGTCGCGTATTCGTCGATTGCGCACATGGGCTTCGTCACGCTCGGCTTCTTCATCTTCAGCCAGCTCGGCGTGGAAGGCGCGATCATCCAGATGATCTCGCACGGCTTCGTCTCGGGCGCGATGTTCCTGTCCATCGGCGTGCTGTACGACCGCGTGCATTCGCGTCAGATCGCGGATTACGGCGGCGTCGTGAACACCATGCCGAAGTTCGCCGCGTTCTCCATGCTGTTCGCGATGGCCAACTGCGGTCTGCCGGGCACCTCCGGTTTCGTCGGCGAGTTCATGGTGATTCTGGCTGCCGTGAAGTTCAACTTCTGGATCGGCTTCCTCGCCACGTTCACGCTGATTCTCGGCGCGGCCTACACGCTGTGGATGTACAAGCGCGTGTATTTCGGCGCGGTTGCGAACGACCACGTCGCGAAGCTCGCGGACATCAACAAGCGTGAGATGTTCATGCTGCTCGTGCTCGCGCTGTTCACGCTCTATATGGGCCTGCATCCGAAGCCCTTCACCGACGTGATGCACGAGTCGGTGGCAAACCTGCTCTCCCACGTCGCGCAGTCCAAGCTGCCGCTGGCTCAGTAACGCCGTGCGGAGGAACTAAAAGATCATGCAAAACGCCCCTATGAGTGTCCTGTTGCCCGACGGCATCCTGATGGCCGCCGTCGTCGTGGCCTGGTTGAACGACACGATGTTCGGTCCGTCGAGCCGCCGTACGACCTACGCGATCGCGCTGGTCTCGACCATCGTCGTCGGCGTGTGGTTCGCGTTCTCGGCGCTCGATCCGACGCCGCATTACTTCTTCGCGCGCATGTATATCGTCGATCCGTTCGCGAGCGCGATGAAAGCGGTCGTGACGCTCGGCTACGCGGTGTCGATCATCTACTCGCGCAAGTATCTGGAAGACCGCGATCTGTTCCGCGGCGACTTCTTCCTGCTCGGCCTGTTCTCGCTGCTCGGCCAGTGCGTGATGATTTCGGGCAACAACTTCCTCACGCTGTACCTCGGCCTCGAACTGATGTCGCTGTCGCTGTACGCGGTCATCGCGTTGCGCAAGGACGTGCCGCAGTCGAACGAATCGGCGATGAAGTACTACGTGCTCGGCGCGCTCGCGTCCGGCTTCCTGCTCTACGGCATCTCGATGCTGTACGGCGCGACCGGCTCGCTCGAACTGAACGAAGTGCTGAAGGCCGTGGCGTCGGGCCGCATCAACGACGCAGTGCTGCTCTTTGGCGTGATCTTCATCGTGGCGGGCGTGGCGTTCAAGATGGGCGCGGTGCCGTTCCACATGTGGGTGCCGGACGTCTATCAAGGCGCGCCGACGGCCATGACGCTGCTGACCGGCGGCGGCCCGAAGGTCGCGGCGTTCGCGTGGGGCCTGCGCTTCCTGGTGATGGGTCTGCTGCCGTTCGCGGTCGACTGGCAGGAGATGCTGGTGATTCTCGCGGCGCTGTCGCTGATCGTCGGCAACGTCACGGGTATCGTGCAGAAGAACATCAAACGGATGCTGGCGTACTCGGCCATCTCGAACATGGGCTTCGTGCTGCTCGGCCTACTGGCCGGCGTGGTCGACGGCAAGGTGACGGGCGCGGCGGGCGCATACAGCTCGGCGATGTTCTACAGCATCATCTATCTGGTGACGACGCTCGGCACCTTCGGCGTCGTGATGCTGCTCGCGCGCCGCGACTTCGAAGCCGAACAGATCGACGACTTCAAGGGCCTCAACCAGCGCAGCCCGGTCTTCGCGTTCGTCATGATGGTCATGATGTTCTCGCTCGCCGGCATTCCGCCGACGGTCGGCTTCTACGCGAAGCTCGCCGTGCTCGAAGCGACGATGAACGCCGGTCTGACGTGGCTTGCCGTGCTGGCCGTGCTGACGTCGCTCGTGGGCGCGTTCTACTACCTGCGCATCGTCAAGCTCATGTACTTCGACGCGCCGCAAGACGCATCGCCGATCGTCGCGGATGGCCTGAATCGTTCGCTCTTGGCGTTCAACGGTTTGGCCGTGCTGGTGCTGGGTCTGGTTCCGGGCCCGCTGATGACGGCTTGCCTGCAAGCAATCACGCATACGCTGCCGCTGTAATGTCGGCTGCGGGCTGGTTTATCGTGCTGTTGGCGCTCGTCGGCGCCAACGTGCCGTTCCTGAACCAGCGCCTCTTCGCTGTCGTGCCGGTGCCGCTGCCGGCACCGACGCGCCATCAGCCGGCGAAGAAGAGCGCATGGATCAGGATCGGTGAGTTGATCGTTCTCTACTTCGTGGTCGGCGCGCTCGGCTTCATGCTCGAAGCGCGCGCCGGCAACCGTTTCGACCAGGGATGGCAGTTCTACGCCATCACCTTCAGTCTGTTCGTGGTGCTCGCGTTTCCGGGCTTCACCTATCAATATCTCGTCAAACGCCGCTGATGGCTTCGCGCCCTCGGCGGCTGTTTGCTTAACCGGCACAGGGTGCAAGATGGCAGACCAGTTCTCCGCTTCCGATAACGACGACGGCCTCATCGAGAAGAAGGTCGAAAGCGTCACGCTGCATGAAGGCAAGTTCCTCACGCTCAAGCGCGATACGGTGGCGTTGCCCGACGGCAAGCACGCCACGCGCGAGTTTGTCGAGCACCCGGGCGCGGTGATGATCCTGCCGGTTTTCGACGATGGCCGCGTGCTGCTCGAACGTCAGTTCCGCTATCCGGTCGGGCGCGTGCTGCTCGAATTTCCGGCAGGCAAGCTCGATCCGAACGAGGACGAACTGACGTGCGCGAAGCGCGAATTGCAGGAGGAAACCGGCTACACCGCGCGCGAATGGGTGTTCCTGACGCGCATTCATCCGGTCATTTCGTATTCGACGGAATTCATCGACCTGTATCTGGCGCGCGGTCTCACGGCTGGCGACGCGAAGCTCGACGAAGGCGAGTTCCTCGAAACGTTCATCGCGGACGAGGCGCAGTTGATGGCGTGGGTCAAGGACGGCACGATCAGCGATGTGAAGACGATCATCGGCGCGTTCTGGCTGGAGAAAATTCGCTCGGGCGAATGGCAGGCGGGCAGGGCGGCTGAGTAAGACGCCGGCTGGCTCTGTCATCACGGAAAGCGGCCGCGTTGGCCGCTTTTGTCGTTTTGACGCCCGCGCTCGGCGGCGAAAGCGCCGAACAGCTAGAATCTGACGTCGCTCGCTCCTGTACGTCGCGGCATGACGGGCCAACGCACGATCGTTCGCAAAACGCGATTCTGAGATAAACTCACCGAAGTCCCATCAGCATGAAGGTCCTCGATTTAAAGTGCTCGCACGAACATCGCTTTGAAGGCTGGTTTGCTTCGACCGAAGAATTCGAGTCGCAGCTGGGCCGCAAGCTGGTCGCGTGTCCCGTCTGCTCGACGACGGATGTCAGTCGCATGCCGTCCGCGCCGCGCCTGAACTTGTCTTCGGCGCGTGGGGAGGCGGAGGTGCAACCGCAAGCGCCGAAGGCATCGCCGGATGCGGCCGCCATGCAGGCGCGCGCGCTCCAGTTCATGCGAGAACTGATCGAGAAGACCGAGAACGTGGGCGAGCGTTTCGCCGAAGAGGCGCGGCGCATCCATTACAACGAAGCGCCGGCGCGCAATATCCGCGGCGTCACGACGCCCGAAGACGCGCACGCTTTGCTGGAAGAAGGCATCGAAGTAATGCCGCTGCCCGTGCCGGCCGCGTTGAAGGAGCCGCTGCAGTAATGACTGAACGCGGCGTCTTCCCGGCTTCGGCCCGACAAGGAGACATCGCGTATGAGTCGTCATTCTTTCCGTGCGTATCACGGCTGCCGTCTTGGCGCCGTCTCGCCCCGCATCGCCACCAAATTCCCCTGTATCGATCGCACCGATCCCGCTTCCCTGAGCGCGATCCGGCGCTTCCTGCCGCCTTCGATTGTCCGACGCTAATAAGAGGACCTACGCATGACCTACAGTTTCGAGGATTTCGAAGTCGGCGCGGCGGTGACGCTGAGCGCGCATACGTTCAGCCGCGAGGAGATCATCGACTTCGCGAGCCGCTACGATCCGCAGCCGTTTCATCTCTCGGACGAAGCGGGAAGGGCATCGCACTTCGGCGGACTTGTCGCGAGCGGATGGAACACGTGCTCCGCGATGATGGGCATTCTCGTGCGCGACATGCTCGCCGATTCGACGTCGATGGGCTCGCCCGGTCTCGACAACATTCGCTGGCTCAAGCCCGTGCGCGTCGGCGATTCGGTGCGGCTCACCGTGCGCGTGCTGGACAAGCGCGTGTCGAAGAGCAAGCCGGACCGCGGCATCGTCTCGACACGCTGGGAAGCGCACAATCAGGACGGCGAACTGGTGCTGACGGTGGATTCGGCTGCGCTCTTCGGCCTGCGGACGCCTGCCGCGAGCTAGCGCTTCGCGTACTGCGTCGCGCCGAACAGCACTTCCTTCTCCTTGTCGGTGAAGGGCTTGCGTTCGCGCGCCAGCACCTGCACGCCGCGCTCCACGGCCGGCCGCGCCGCGATCGCATCGAACCAGCGCCGCACGTTCGGGAATTCATCGAGCACGATGCCCTGGTTCTCCCACGAACGCGTCCACGGGAAGGTCGCGATGTCCGCAATCGTGTACTCGTTGCCCGCGAGGTATTGCGTGACGCCGAGCTGCTTGTCCATCACGCCGTACAGCCGGCGCGCTTCGTTCGTGTAGCGGTTGATCGCGTAGTCGATCTTCTCGGGCGCGTAATTGCGAAAGTGGTGCGTCTGTCCGAGCATCGGTCCGACGCCGCCCATCTGGAACATGAGCCATTGAATCGTCGTGTAGCGGCCGATGGCATCCGGGGGCAGCAGTTTGCCCGTCTTCTCCGCGAGATACACGAGGATCGCGCCGGATTCGAACAACGCGAACGGCTTGCCTTCCGGACCGTCGTTGTCGATGATCGCGGGAATCTTGTTGTTCGGGCTGATCGCGAGAAAGTCGGGCTTGAACTGGTCGCCCGCACCGATATCGACGGGATGAGCCCGGTATTCGAGGCCGGTTTCCTCCAGCATGATGTGAATCTTGTGCCCGTTGGGCGTCGGCCAGCTATACACGTCGATCATGTGCGCTCCTCAGTCGTGCGGATGACGCATTCACGCGCGGCTCGCGGAATGGCAGCGAAAATTAGAGCATGTTTGTGCGCGCCGTGCAGAGCCCGCCCGCGGCTCGCAACGGCGAATCAGTCGCGCGGTTCCATGTATTTCGCCAGTTCCAGTTTCGCGATGGCATTGCGATGCACTTCGTCCGGCCCGTCCGCGAGCCTCAACGTGCGCGCCGATGCATACGCGTACGCAAGCGGAAAGTCGTCGCAAATGCCCGCCGCGCCGTGCGCCTGAATCGCCCAGTCGATCACCTGACACGCGACGTTCGGCGCGACCACCTTGATCATCGCGATCTCGCCGCGCGCGCCCTTGTTGCCAACGGTATCCATCATGTATGCGGCCTTCAGCGTCAGCAGCCGCGCCTGTTCGATCATGATGCGCGCTTCGGCGATGCGCTCCTGCGTCACGCCATGCTGCGCGACGGGCTTGCCGAACGCGACGCGCGAAAGCGTGCGCTTCGCCATGAGTTCGAGCGCACGCTCTGCAAGTCCGATCAGCCGCATGCAATGATGGATGCGTCCCGGCCCGAGCCGCCCCTGCGCGATCTCGAAGCCGCGTCCTTCGCCGAGCAGGATGTTGTCGGCCGGCACACGGACCTTGTCGAGCGTGATGTCCATGTGACCGTGCGGCGCGTCGTCGTAGCCGAACACGTTCAGCGGGCGATGCACGGTGATGCCTTCTGCATCCGCCGGCACGAGAATCATCGACTGCTGCGCGTGCTTCGGCGCGTCGGGGTCGGTCTTGCCCATCACGATGAACACCTTGCAGCGCGGATCGCCCGCGCCGGACGACCACCACTTATGACCGTCGATGACGTAGCTGTCGCCGTCGCGCGTGATGCTGCAGCGGATATTCGTCGCATCCGATGACGCGACTTCCGGCTCCGTCATCAAAAACGCCGAGCGGATCTCGCCCCGCAGAAGCGGTTCGAGCCATTGGGCTTTTTGCGCATCGGTGCCGTAGCGTTCGATCGTTTCCATATTGCCCGTATCGGGCGCGCTGCAATTGAAGACTTCCGGCGCCCACGGCACGCGGCCCATGATCTCGCAAAGCGGCGCGTATTCGAGATTCGTCAGACCGGCACCGCGTTCCGACGACGGCAGGAACAAGTTCCACAGCCCTTCGCCGCGCGCTTTGTCCTTCAGCGCTTCGATGAGGCGCGTCGGAACCCACGCGTTGCCGGCCGCGCGATTCGCCGCGATCTCGTCGCGGAATGCATCCTCGTTCGGATAGATATGCGCGTCGAAGAAAGCGTGCAGTCTCGCGCGCAACGCCTCGACTTTCGGCGTGTAGTCGAAGTTCATCGGCTCGTCTCCTGATCCGTTGTCATGCGCCGACTTTCTGCGCGTATTGCCACGCGAGTTCGGCCATCGGCCGGGCGCGGCGGCCCGCGTCGATGGCCTGCGCGCTCGCCGCCGTGCCATCCACGACGCGCTTCATGATGCCTTGCAGGATCGCGGCGATGCGGAACATGTTGTAGGCGAGATAGAAGTTCCAGTCGCCCTCGATATTCAAGCCCGTCCGCTCGCAATAACGCGCGACGTACGCGGCTTCGTCGGGAATGCCGAGCGCGGTCCAGTCCAGGCCGGCGATGCCGCGGAACTGCGACGGATCGACATGCCACGCCATGCAGTGATACGCGAAATCGGCGAGCGGATCGCCGAGCGTCGAGAGCTCCCAGTCGAGCACGGCGAGCACGCGCGGTTCGCTCGGATGGAAGATGAGGTTATCGAGCCGGAAATCGCCATGCACAACACTCGCCTTCGCCGCTGCCGACGCAGGGACATGCCGCGGCAGCCAGTCGATCAGGCGGTCCATCGCGTCGATCTTCTCGGTCTGCGACGCGACGTACTGCTTGCTCCAGCGCCCGATCTGCCGTTCGAAGTAATTGCCCGGCTTGCCGTAGCTGCTAAGTCCGGCCGCTTCGACATCGACCGTATGCAGCGCCGCGATCACGCGGTTCGTTTCGTCGTAGATCGCGGCGCGTTCGGCGGGCGTCATGCCGGGCAGCGACGGGTCCCACAACACGCGGCCTTCGACGAACTCCATCACGTAGAACGCGCGGCCGATCACGCTTTCGTCTTCGCACAAGGCGAGCATGCGCGCGACAGGCACGCCTGTAGCGGCGAGCGCATCCATCACGCGATACTCGCGCTCGATTGCATGCGCCGACGGAAGCAGCTTCGCGGCGGGGCCGGGCTTCGCGCGCATCACGTACGCGCGCGACGGCGTGACGAGCTTGAACGTGGGGTTGGACTGGCCGCCCGCGAACTGCTCGACGCCGAGCGGACCGGCGAAGCCATCGACGTGCGCGGCGAGCCACGCAGCGAGCGCATCGGTGTCGAAGCGTTGGGCTTCGTGCACGGGGCGCGTGCCTTCGAATGCTGAAAAGTCGGAGTGCTGATTTGTCTCGTTGTCTGCCATCGTCTCCTCCGTTTTTGTATGCGCGATGCTTAGTCCATGTCGCTCGCCTTGAACTTCACGAACTGCGCGTAGAGCAGTTCCATCGTCGTGTTCCGCACGTCCGCGTGCAGCGGCGAGGGCGGCGAATGATTGATGGCGTGGACGACCCAGTCGCCGGGTTTGTCGCCGACATCGAGCGCGTTGATGCAGCCCGTCGCCTGCGACAAATGCCCGAAGAACGCGCGCCCGCCAGCCGTGATCGCATGCGAGAGCAGCGCGCGATTGACGCCGCCGTGCAGCACGAGCAGCACCGTGTCCCACGACGTATCCGCGCGCAGCCTCGTCATGGCGGGCAGCGCGCGGTCGAGCAACTGGCCGATGGTCTCGCCGCCCAGGAACTGCGTCTCTTCGGGCACGACGCCGTCGAACACCGAAAGAAACGCGCGCTCGATGTCGCTCGTCGAAAGGTTCGCGAGCCGTCCTCCGCGAATCTCCTGCCACTCGGGCCAGATTTCGATCTGCGCTGCCTGTCCCGTTTCCGCGAGCACGCGCTCGGCCGTTTCGATCGTACGCGGCAGGCCGCTCGCAATCACGCGATCGAAGCGGACGTTTTGCGCGGCGAACTCGCGTCCCGCCGCGCTCGCTTCCTCGCGGCCACGCGCGTTGAGCGGCACGCTTTCAGGGTCGATGGCGCGGCCGGTGTCGTCGAAATAGGTCACATCGCCGTGACGCATCAGGAAGATGCGCCGCCGCTTCGGCAGGTCGTAGTGAGCCATGATTTCAGCGATAGTTCGGCTGGCGCTTTTCAAGGAAAGCGGTGATGCCTTCGAGCGCGTCGCCGCGATGAAGCGCATCCACGAAAGCGTCGCGCTCCATATCGAGATGCGCGGCGAGCGGCTGCACGTCCGCCGCGTTCATCAGCGACTTGATGCGCGCGAGCGCCTTGGGCGACACGCTGCCGAGATCGTCGGCCCACGCGATAGCGGCATCCAGCGCGATGCCTTTTTTCGTCAGCCGGTTGACGACGCCGACCTCGTGCAGACGCGACGCGCCGATGGGCTTCGCTTCGAGCAGCACCTCGCTCGCGAGCGTGCGCGGCAACGCGCGCGTCAGGAACCATGAAGCGCCGCCATCCGGCGTGAGGCCCACGCGCGCATACGACATGACGAACTTCGCGTCGTCGGCGGCGACGATCAGATCGCACGCTAGCGCAAGCGAGAAGCCCGCGCCGGCGGCCGCGCCTTCGACCGCCGCGATGACCGGCTTCGTCGAAGCCCGCAGCGCGCTGATCCATTCGGCGAGCAAGTCGATGCTCTCTGCCTGCACCGACGGGTCTTTCGCGCGGTTTTCCAGCAGCCGGTTCAGGTTGCCGCCCGCGCAGAAGAAGTTGTCCGCGCCGGTCAGCACGATCGCGCGCACGGAGTTGTCGCGCTCGGCCGTTGAAAGCGCTTCGATGCCGGCCGCGTACATGTCCGGATGCAGCGCGTTGCGTGCGCCCGGATTGGACAGCTTGAGCACGAGCGTGGTGTCGCTGCCTGCGGGCCGGTGTGTCAGCAGTTCGGCGCTCATCGGAGCTCCTCGGTATGGGTAAGCGAAAGTCCGAGCTGCGCGCGGCGCGTGAGCCACGGAGAAGGGCGGTAGCGCGGATCGCCGAGCGCGCTCTGGATGTTGCGCAGAATCGTGAGAATGGTCGTGGCGCCGAGCGAATCGCCGAGCGCGAGCGGCCCGCGCGGATAGCCCAGGCCGAGCGTCACCGCGAGGTCGATGTCCTCCGGCGTCGCGATGCCTTGTTGCGCGATGTCGCAGCCGATATTCACGATGGTCGCGACCACGCGCTGCGCGACGAAGCCGGTCGAATCGCGGATGACGGTGACCGGCACGCCGTCGGCGGCAAAGAGCGCGTGCGCTGCGTCGCGCATGGCGGGCGTGGTCGCGGGCGTCGTCATGATGGTGCGGCGCGCGACGGTATCGAGCGGAAAGAGCGTATCCACGGCGACGACGCGCGTGGCGTCGAGATGTTCGGCGACGGCGGTCGTGGTCGCGTCGAAGCCAAGCGGCGTCACGACGATGAGCGAATCGGGCGCGGGCGTGTTGCCGGTGTCGATGTGCACGGCGGCGTCGTGCTTCGCGATGACTTTCAGCACCTGCTCGCGGGCAGCGGGCGACGCGCGGCTGATCCACACGCGCGCCGGCAGTTGCGTCGGCGCGGGCGGCTCGTCCGGCACTTGCTGCTTGCCTTCCACGTAGCGATAAAACCCTTCGCCCGCCTTGCGCCCGATGAGCCCGCCCGCGAGCCGCGTCCCGGTGATGGGCGACGGCGTGAAGCGCGGCTCCTCGTAGAACTGGTGATAGATCGACTCCATCACCGGATGCGAGACGTCGAGCGCGGTGAGATCCAGCAGTTCGAACGGCCCGAGCCGGAAACCGGCCTGCTCGCGCATGATGCGGTCGATGTCCGCGAAGCTCGCGACGCCTTCGCTCGCCACGCGCAGGCCTTCGGTGTTCATGCCGCGCCCGGCGTGGTTCACGATGAAGCCCGGCATGTCTTTCGCGCGCACCGGCGTGTGACCCATGCGGCGGGCGAGTTCCATTAGCGCGTCGCCGGCTTTTCGGTCGCCGCGCAAGCCGTCGATGACTTCGACCACGCGCATCAGCGGCACCGGGTTGAAGAAGTGAAAGCCCGCGACGCGTTCCGGTTTCGCGCAGCCCGCCGCAATCGCGGTGATGGACAGCGACGACGTGTTCGACGCCAGAATGCACGCGTCGCCGACGACCGCTTCCAGTTCGCGAAAGAGTCCGCGCTTGATTTCGAGGTTCTCGACGATCGCCTCGACGACCGCGCCGCAGTCGGAAAGCTCGCCGATGTCCTGCGCGTCATGGACGCGGGCGAGCGCGGCGTGCGCGTCCGCTTCCTTCAGCTTGCCCTTGGCGGTGAGCTTGTCGAACGTGTCGGACAGATACGCACGCGCGGCCGAGAGTGCTTGCGGGTTCGCATCGTAGAGACGCACGGTCAGTCCGGCGAGCGCCGCGATCTGCGCGATGCCGCGCCCCATCGCGCCGCTGCCGACGATGCCCAGGGTTTCGATCTTGTATTCCTGCGGACTCATGATGCGGTTCGACTCCTCGATGTTCTCTGTGTGGTCTATCGTGTCCGGCAGCAAGACGACGCTCAGAGCTTGCGCAGTCGGTCCAACGCGAGCGCGAGCGTCTCTTCCTTCTTCGCGAAGCAGAAGCGCACGACGCCCGACTCGTGAGACTCGTGATAGAACGCCGACACGGGAATCGCCGCGACGCCGATCTCGCTCGTCAGCCATTGCGAGAACTCGGCTTCGGGCATGTCGCTGATCGCCGAATAATCGACGCATTGGAAGTAGGTTCCGTCGCAGGGCAGAAGCGAGAAGCGCGTATCGGCGAGCCCGGCGCGGAAGAAGTCGCGCTTTCTCTGATAGAACGCGGGCAATTCAAGGTAGGGCTTCGGATCTTCCAGATAATGCGCGAGCCCGACTTGCATCGGCGTGTTCACCGTGAACACATTGAACTGATGCACCTTGCGGAACTCGGCGGTCAGCGCGACGGGCGCGGCCACATAGCCGATCTTCCAGCCGGTCACGTGAAACGTCTTGCCGAAACTGGACACGACGAAACTGCGCTTCGCGAGCTCCGGATAGCGCGACACGCTCTCGTGCGGCGCGCCGTCGTAGACCATGTGTTCATAAACTTCGTCGGAGACGATCAGCAAGTTCGTCCCGCGCACGATGTCTTCGAGCTTGCGCATGTCCGTATCGCGCCAGACGCGGCCCGTCGGATTGTGCGGCGTGTTGATCATCAGAAGGCGCGTCTTCGGCGTGATCGCGGCGGCGATCTTGTCGAAAGGCAGCGCGTAGTCGGGCGCTTCGAGCGAGACGAACACCGGCTTGCCGCCCGCCAGTTCGATGGCCGGCACGTAGCTGTCGTACATCGGCTCGATCACGACGACTTCATCGCCCGGATGCACGCAGCACAGCACGGCCGTGAGCAGCGCCTGGGTCGCGCCGGCCGTGACGGTGATCTCGCGGTCGGCGTCGTAGGCGCGGCCGTAGAGCGCCTCGATCTTGCGCGCGATCGCCTGGCGCAACGGCGCGGCGCCCGACATCGGCGGATACTGGTTGTGGCCGTCGCGCATGGCGGACGCGACGGCATCGACGATGCGCGCATCGCAGTCGAAATCGGGGAAGCCTTGGCCCAGATTCACCGCGCCTTTTTGCGCGGCGAGCGCGCTCATCACGGTGAAAATGGTCGTGCCGACATTCGGCAGACGCGACGGGAAGGACAGATCGGGTGCAGCCGGATTCTTTTCGTGCGTAGCGTTCATAGCGTAGGAGGACGTGGGCTGAGCGGTATTCACATGCGGTAATCAGGCGAGGGCGGCAAGGGCGACAAGGGCGGCGTGCGCTTCGAGCGCGGCGACGAACGGCTTGGGCTCGGCGATGCGAAACGCGAAGTCGCGCGCGACGCGCCGCGCGAGCTTCAGCACGGCGCGATCTTTCGAGACGAGCCAGTCCGCCTGCGATGCCTGCGCGAGTTCGAGAAACTTCTGGTCGTCGCGGTCGCGGCACTTCGGCAGAGCAGGCGCGTCCGGCAATGCTTCGGGCGCGACCAAGCGCGACAGACTACCAAGCGTCGCGAGCGCCGCCGACTTGTCGATGCCCATGCGCACGAAATGCGGATAGTCGAGCACGTATGTCAGTTCGGCAAGGCATCGCGCGTCGATCAGCGCATCGAGCGCGCGGGCTTCGAGCGCGGCGCGGATCGGCCGCGTGGCCGGATCGTCGAACACGAGTATGTCGATCCACACGTTTGAATCGAGCACGACCCGCAGATTGTGAGGCGGCGCGGCGGAATTTTCCATTCGATACAATCGGGGGTTTATGCCTATGTCGCCGGCGGGGTGCCGGCGAGCCTCCATGATAATCGTTCTCTCGCCCGCCAAATCGCTCGACTACGAGACGCCCGCTCACATCAGGAAGCACACGCTGCCCGAATTCGTCGATGACGCCGCCGAGTTGATCGAAGGCTTGCGCCAGCTTTCGCCGCAGCAGATCGGCGGCATGATGGGCATCTCGGATCAACTCGCGGCGCTGAACTTCCAGCGTTATGCCGAATGGTCGAAGACGTTCGACGCGCACAATTCGAAGCAGGCGGTGCTCGCCTTCAATGGCGATGTGTATGAAGGCTTCGCGGCGAAGACGCTCACTTCCGCGGATCTCGACTACGCGCAGAATCATGTGCGCGTGCTGTCAGGCTTGTATGGACTGCTGCGGCCGCTCGACCTGCTGCAGCCGTATCGGCTGGAAATGGGCACCAAGTTCAAGAACGCGCGCGGCAAGGATTTGTATGCGTTCTGGGGCGAGCGCATCACGGCGGCGCTCAATGCGCAGTTCAAGCGGCAGCGCGGCGCGCGCGTGCTGGTCAACTGCGCATCGGAGGAATATTTCAAGTCGGTGAAGCCGAAGCAGCTCGACGTGCCCGTCGTCTCGCCGGTCTTCGAGGACTGGAAGGGCGGCCGCTACAAGATCATCAGCTTTCACGCGAAGCGCGCGCGAGGCCTGATGGCGCGCTACGCGGTGCAGAACAGAATCGACGAGCCCGAGGCGCTGAAGGGCTTCGACAGCGAAGGCTACCGGTTCGACGCGAATGCATCGAACGATACGACTTATGTGTTTCGCCGCCGCGTCGCGGAGTGAGACAGGCGCATCAAGGACATCATCATGAGCATTTCGATTACCAGCAATTTCGACGCAGGCGCGATCGACATCATCGACGCGAGCAATCCCGCGAACATTCGCCTGCGCGTGCGTCCGGACACGAAGGCCGACTTCGCGCAGTGGTTCTACTTTCGCGTCTCGGGCGCGCGCGGCGAGCGCCTCGTGATGACGTTCGAGAACGCGGCGCAGTGTGCCTTCCCCGATGGATGGCGCGACTATCGGGCGGTCGCGAGCTACGATCGCGTGAACTGGTTTCGCGTGCCGACGCAGTACGACGGCCGCGTGCTGACGATCGATCACACGCCGGACTTCGATCGCGTGTACTACGCGTACTTCGAGCCGTATACCGAGGAGCGCCACTCGGAGTTTCTCGGCGCGGTTCAGCAGATGCCGCATGCAACGTTGACGGAACTCGGCCGCACGGTCGAGAACCGGCCGATGTCCTTGCTTACGCTCGGCCTGACCGACGAGGCGGCCGCGCGTCCCAAGAAGAACATATGGATCATCGCGCGCCAGCATCCCGGCGAGACGATGGCGGAATGGTTCGTCGAAGGACTCGTGAAACGTCTTGCAGGCTGGGGCGACTGGTCAGGCGATCCGGTCGCGCGGGCGCTCTTCGATCGCGCGGTGTTTCATATCGTACCGAACATGAATCCGGACGGCAGCGTGCTCGGCAATCTGCGCACGAATGCGGCGGGCGCGAACCTGAATCGCGAATGGATGGAGCCGAGCGCCGAGCGCAGTCCCGAAGTGCTGGTCGTGCGCGACGCGATTCGTGCGACGGGTTGCGACATGTTCTTCGATATCCACGGCGATGAGGCCATTCCGCACGTGTTCGTCGCCGGGTCGGAGATGCTGCCGGCCTTCACCGAGCAACAGGCGAAAGAGCAGAAGGCGTTCGTGCAGTTCTTCAAGCAGGCAAGTCCTGACTTTCAGGATGTGCACGGCTACGAGAGCGGCAAATATCGGGAAGATGCGCTGAAGCTGGCGTCCAAGTACATGAGCAACGAATACAAGTGTCTGTCGCTCACGCTCGAAATGCCGTTCAAGGACAACGCTGATCTGCCGGATGAGCGCGTCGGCTGGAACGGTGAACGCAGTGCGGCGCTCGGTGCCGCCATGCTGCAGGCGATTCTTTGGCAGTTGCAGGCGTGCGCGGCTTGATAGCGACCGCTATCCGCAAACAATGAAAAGGGCGTGGCCGTCTTGCGATGGCCACGCCCTTTGTTCATGCCTCGCCGCCTTAGGCCGGCTAGTGTTTCTTCGACGCCTTTTTCGCGCTTTTGCTGCTTGTGCCGCCGCTCGTGCTCTTGCCTGCCGCTGCCGCTTTCTTCGACGACGACTTCGTCTTCGCGCCGTGCTTGCCTTTCTTGCCGGACGTGCTGCGCGGCTCTGCATGCGGACGCAACGGCGGAACCGGGTCGTTCCATCCGAAGGCGAGCATCTGACTGCCCACATAGCCACAACGGAATTTGAGCGGCGTCGGATCTTTCTCGCCGCTTTTCGCGACGCCTTGTCCTTCGACGGTCACGACATTGTCGACCTTGATGCGCTGCTTCTTCTCGTCGAACGAGTCGTTCCACGGTTCGATGGTGGAATGCGATGAATCGAATGAAGCAGGCGAGAATTCGACATGATCGAACGCCGCCGACGTGCTGGCGATGAAGTTGCCATGCGCGGCGCAATCCGCAACCAGCGGATTGGCGTTGAAATCGGTCACGAAGTGATGAACCAGTTCATTGCGCTCGTCGAGCGTATCGGCAAAGGCGGACGTCGCGCACAGAAGCGCTGCGCATACCGCGAACCGGCCGACGAGCCTCATCAGCCGGCGCGGTGCAAAGTTACTTTCCATCAATTTGGCGCTAAGAAGACACGGGCAAGTAAGATGCCCCGTGTGGGGAAGGAGTTCAATCTTATCGCACTTTGTGCGCGTATCGGACCGCCGGCCATGCGAGAGGGCGCGGTCTGCCGTGTGGGTGGACGTTCTTCTAGGTCGACGTCAAACTCGCGGACCACGGTCCAGGCGATAGCGGCGCACGTCATACGTGGTGATCCACGCCGGCTTATACACGGTGATGAGAATGGTGAGAAGTCCGGTAAACAAGGACTCACCGGCACCGAGCAATAGCGATCCGCGCGTGAATGCAGCGGGTACATTCACCGCACCGCCGGCAAGCGCTGCCTCGAGCAACACGGTCGAGCCGCAAGCAGCCGCCACTGCTGCGGCCGACACGATAAACCCGTGGCCTGCGATGAAGGTGAACAGGTTGCGCGGCAGCCATGCATTGGACAGACGCTGCAGCAGTGTGGAGACCGCGACGGGCACGGCGCCGAAAAGAAGGTACGTGATTGCGACCGAGAGCCAGGAGGCATCGAGCACCACGGCAGCGAGCCCAGTGCTCGCGGCAGTGCCGATGAGCGCGAGCCGCCAGTCGAAGAGCGTGACCATCAGCGTGGCGCCCAGCAAGTGGATGACGGGTCCGTCATCGAACCATGCGTTGCAGGCCCATAGCACCGTTACCGAGACGATCACCCCAAGCCAGACGTGCTGGAGGGTGGCGTCATGCAGGCGATTGAACGGCCGCTGCACGAGGACGAGTGCAAGCAGCCCCGCGGCAACAATCCAACTGCCGACGGTCAGCCAAAGCGGTAGCGGTGTATAGAAGAACCCCATGCCTGCATATTACTCGTTACGTTTGAAACGTGTGCGCAATCAACGAACCCGGATCGCGTGATTGTTGCTAGAACGACGCCTCGGGCTCTGCTGCCATGGGTAGCGAAGCGCCGTCCTGGTTCTCGATCGGCGGATATTTCGCGCGCCGCCTGCGCAACGGGACCACATTGGACTCGCCCGGCGTTGCGCGGATGGCTTGTTCGGCGTCGCTACGCAGAATCTCCAGATACGAATTCTGCACGCCGTTGTAAATGGCGACTGCCGCCGCTCGGTTCGGTGCCCCGAGCTGCTGGAAGATACTTGCAAGATGAATCTTGACCGTGCCTTCGCTAATGCCGAGCGTCTTCGCAATCATCTTGTTCGTGCTTCCCATATGCACGCACCGCATGATCTGTTGCTGGCGCGGCGAAAGCGTCGGATGAACGCGCGCGCTGTCCGGCATCGCGGCAAGGGCGTGCTGACGGCGAATAGGCAGATCGCGGATGGGCGCGAGATCGATGACATCCGGCGGAACATAGTGACCGCCGATGAGTACCATTTCGAGCGCGCGCAGAATGAGGATGGGCTCGAGCGTGCGAGGAATGACGCCCATTGCGCCCGCGCTCATGAGCATGTAGACCTGTGCGGCACCGGAGCGGTCCACCATGACCGCGGCGGGAACGGCGGGCGCGTTGTCGAGCAGCGTTTCGAGTTCGCTCATGCGCATGCTCTCCGCCCAGTCGATCACGATCATGCGAGCCTCGATGCGCTTGAGCGCAGATGCCGCCTGCCGCCAGTCTCTTGCTTCGGTGAACTGCGCTTGACGTGCGACACGGCGCAGCAGTGTTTTCAGGCCCGCACGGCGCTCCGCGTCCGAACCCATGATGATTATTTTCATGCTCAACCTCTTGTCAATACATCCGACGCCCACTCGCGGCGGAACTAAACGCCAGCGAATGTCGGCGTTGACGTGATATTGACAAACTTCTTGCGGTTGCGCCCCCTATCCGAATGGCATAGGCGAAAAAGCACAAAGCCCCGCATGAGTGCGGGGCTTTGCCAGGCTGCCGAAGCATTGACGCATGTCAATGGAAGTGGGGCTGAGCGGGTTCGGCGTCCTCGGGCATCTCGGCGTGGACGATCTCGCCCAGCGGATCGGCGTAGAGCGGCACCCCGCAGTCATCGCAAAACTCTGGCTCGAAGCGTCCGGCGTGGCGGCGAACGTCGGTGACGCCGGACTTTCTGAGCAACTCGACGATCTCTTCCACCGGACCGTCGGCGCCTTCGAGTTCGGCTTCATCTTCGAGGCCTGCCTCGCCGTTCTCGCGCCCGTACAGCGGCCAAACGACGCCGTAGATCACATCGTTGCTGCCGCGCCGTGTGAATCCGATGCGATATTCGTCGATGCGGCGCTCGCCGAAGCCCGCGATGACCGCGCGCAGCTCCTGCGGGCCGGTGCCGAGCGTATCGAAAAGATAGCGAACAGCAGTGCGCACGGTGTGAGGGCGCACTTGCTCGTCGGCATCCCGGCATGCCGAATAGTAGGCATCCGGCAACAAACATTCGAATTCGCAGCCGGGAAGAATACTCGCAAAGCTGGCGCCGCCCTGAGCCGCCCATTGTTCGAGACATTGACTCCGCTCGATGCGCGCTCCGTTCTCGTCTTCCTGCCAGCGGAAGAAAGCCTCGCCTGCCGGCACAACGGCGACAGCGAGCAGAAAGCGCGGATCGGCGAGGATCGGTGACGTTTCCGGCAAGTCCGCCAGGTTCATACGTGCGCTGGCACCGCCGAGCGCGGCCTGCGTCAACTGTTGCGCGAGGCGAGCTGTGTCGACATGATGCCGCGGCAGCTGGTCGATGCTGTACAGATACGGCGCGACGGCTACGCGTGCGCCGCCAGCCAGCACGTGCGCCTGCAGTTGCGTGCGGAGCGCTTCGACGGACTCGCTTTTGAGCGTGCCTGATGGAATCGCATAGCGCGTCCACGCGAGCACCGGCGCCGCGATCAGGAGAGACTCGTGCGGCACGCCATCGATATCGACCTTGAACGACTCGCTATGCGTTTCCGCCATGTCGGCCAACGCGCCGTAGGCGTCGGGATGATTCTGCTGCAGGTGATCCAGCGCAGCATCAAGAGTTGTTTGGTTGCCGTTGCGCACCAGTTTGGCGATGAGAGTGTCCAGGCGGCCCTCCCAGAAGCGATCTTCGACGCGGCTGCCCGAGGCGAAAAGCGCGAGAGAGAGGCTGACGAGTTTGTCCGCGTCTGGAGGGAGGCGTTTAGCGGTTCGCGTGCGCATATCAATACAGGTTCATTTGGGCGAAGAACCTTTTATTGTAGTCGTTCGGCTGGCTGTTTTACGGGATGTGCGCGTCGTCGGTCGATAGAGGCGGGGGAGGGCCGTTGGCCTTTCAAGCGATCGCAATTTTTTTTCGACAGAGCCCTTGCGGTCGGCGCCGGCACTCACTAGAATTCCGTTCCTTCGCGATTCAACGAACGCGAAGGAAGCGGGAACGGTGGTGTCGTGTCGTGGTTGGGCTTGGGAGGTGGAAGTGTTCCAAGCGCGGTTGACGAGTGAAATGCTTCAAAAACTTGTTGACACTGATCGAAACGACGTACATAATCTCGTTTCTCTGCTGCTGATGCAGCGACGCAAGACGAAGCGGTGCTGAGCGAGGTTCTCGGTACGGTGAAGTAAAAAGTCTTGGCGGATTGCTCTTTAAAAACTAACAGCCGATAAGTGTGGGCGCTTGATGGTGAGTGCGGCCGGTTCTTCGGAGCCGGGCAAGCAAAAGTATCAAGAGTCTCACACGAAGTATCAGAGGAAGGTTTGTCTGTCGAGAGACGGATTAATCATCGTCAGTACGTTGAGTGAGCGACCGGTTCTTAGATGAACCGAAAACAGTAACAGGCATTGAACTGAAGAGTTTGATCCTGGCTCAGATTGAACGCTGGCGGCATGCCTTACACATGCAAGTCGGACGGCAGCGCGGGCTTCGGCCTGGCGGCGAGTGGCGAACGGGTGAGTAATACATCGGAACGTGTCCTGTAGTGGGGGATAGCCCGGCGAAAGCCGGATTAATACCGCATACGATCTACGGAGGAAAGCGGGGGATCTTCGGACCTCGCGCTGTAGGGGCGGCCGATGGCAGATTAGCTAGTTGGTGGGGTAAAGGCCTACCAAGGCGACGATCTGTAGCTGGTCTGAGAGGACGACCAGCCACACTGGGACTGAGACACGGCCCAGACTCCTACGGGAGGCAGCAGTGGGGAATTTTGGACAATGGGGGCAACCCTGATCCAGCAATGCCGCGTGTGTGAAGAAGGCCTTCGGGTTGTAAAGCACTTTTGTCCGGAAAGAAAACTTCGTCCCTAATATGGATGGAGGATGACGGTACCGGAAGAATAAGCACCGGCTAACTACGTGCCAGCAGCCGCGGTAATACGTAGGGTGCGAGCGTTAATCGGAATT
This sequence comes from Caballeronia sp. SL2Y3, assembly GCF_022879575.1. Taxonomy (NCBI): domain Bacteria; kingdom Pseudomonadati; phylum Pseudomonadota; class Betaproteobacteria; order Burkholderiales; family Burkholderiaceae; genus Caballeronia; species Caballeronia sp. SL2Y3. The sequence goes on along the minus strand of NZ_CP084260.1, from coordinate 1,642,624 downwards.
ACTGGGCGTAAAGCGTGCGCAGGCGGTCTGTTAAGACCGATGTGAAATCCCCGGGCTTAACCTGGGAACTGCATTGGTGACTGGCAGGCTTTGAGTGTGGCAGAGGGAGGTAGAATTCCACGTGTAGCAGTGAAATGCGTAGAGATGTGGAGGAATACCGATGGCGAAGGCAGCCTCCTGGGCCAACACTGACGCTCATGCACGAAAGCGTGGGGAGCAAACAGGATTAGATACCCTGGTAGTCCACGCCCTAAACGATGTCAACTAGTTGTTGGGGATTCATTTCCTTAGTAACGTAGCTAACGCGTGAAGTTGACCGCCTGGGGAGTACGGTCGCAAGATTAAAACTCAAAGGAATTGACGGGGACCCGCACAAGCGGTGGATGATGTGGATTAATTCGATGCAACGCGAAAAACCTTACCTACCCTTGACATGGTCGGAATCCTGCTGAGAGGCGGGAGTGCTCGAAAGAGAACCGGCGCACAGGTGCTGCATGGCTGTCGTCAGCTCGTGTCGTGAGATGTTGGGTTAAGTCCCGCAACGAGCGCAACCCTTGTCCTTAGTTGCTACGCAAGAGCACTCTAAGGAGACTGCCGGTGACAAACCGGAGGAAGGTGGGGATGACGTCAAGTCCTCATGGCCCTTATGGGTAGGGCTTCACACGTCATACAATGGTCGGAACAGAGGGTTGCCAAGCCGCGAGGTGGAGCCAATCCCAGAAAACCGATCGTAGTCCGGATCGCAGTCTGCAACTCGACTGCGTGAAGCTGGAATCGCTAGTAATCGCGGATCAGCATGCCGCGGTGAATACGTTCCCGGGTCTTGTACACACCGCCCGTCACACCATGGGAGTGGGTTTTACCAGAAGTGGCTAGTCTAACCGCAAGGAGGACGGTCACCACGGTAGGATTCATGACTGGGGTGAAGTCGTAACAAGGTAGCCGTATCGGAAGGTGCGGCTGGATCACCTCCTTTCTCGAGCTTCGCACGAAACTAGCAAGCGCTCACGCTTATCGGCTGTGGTTTAGAAACAGGCTAAGGGTCTGTAGCTCAGTCGGTTAGAGCACCGTCTTGATAAGGCGGGGGTCGTTGGTTCGAATCCAACCAGACCCACCATACCGGGGGATTAGCTCAGCTGGGAGAGCACCTGCTTTGCAAGCAGGGGGTCGTCGGTTCGATCCCGTCATCCTCCACCAATCTTCAATGCCAAGTGTTTGACACGAGCACTTGGCATTGGCGATTGCTAGCCAGTTGATGCTGTGGGTATTGCAAGACACCTATCGGCTAAACGTTCTTTAACAATCAGGAAGAAGTAGTAAAGAGATTATCTGAAAGCACTTAGAGATGGGTGTGAGTAGGGTAGTCAGGGTAGTGATTGTATCGAGTATGAAAAGTGATCTTAATTGATGACTTGGAATACGGCACAACGCGAATACTCAGCCTGTAGCGTGTGAGTCTAGAGCAGCAAAGAGACACACTCGTTATAGGGTCAAGCGAACAAGTGCATGTGGTGGATGCCTTGGCGATCACAGGCGATGAAGGACGCGGTAGCCTGCGAAAAGCTTCGGGGAGCTGGCAAACGAGCATTGATCCGAAGATGTCCGAATGGGGAAACCCACTCCGTATGGAGTATCCATAGCTGAATACATAGGCTATGTGAAGCGAACGCGGTGAACTGAAACATCTAAGTAACCGCAGGAAAAGAAATCAACCGAGATTCCCAAAGTAGTGGCGAGCGAAATGGGAAGAGCCTGTACTCTTTATTTGTATTGTTAGCTGAACGCTCTGGAAAGTGCGGCCATAGCAGGTGATAGCCCTGTAAGCGAAAACAGTATGAAAGAACTAGGGGTACGACAAGTAGGGCGGGACACGTGAAATCCTGTCTGAAGATGGGGGGACCATCCTCCAAGGCTAAATACTCGTGATCGACCGATAGTGAACCAGTACCGTGAGGGAAAGGCGAAAAGAACCCCGGGAGGGGAGTGAAATAGATCCTGAAACCGCATGCATACAAACAGTCGGAGCCCTGTCAAGGGGTGACGGCGTACCTTTTGTATAATGGGTCAGCGACTTACGTTCAGTAGCGAGCTTAACTGATTAAGGCAGGCGTAGCGAAAGCGAGTCCGAATAGGGCGATCAGTTGCTGGGCGTAGACCCGAAACCAAGTGATCTATCCATGGCCAGGTTGAAGGTGCGGTAACACGTACTGGAGGACCGAACCCACTAACGTTGAAAAGTTAGGGGATGAGCTGTGGATAGGGGTGAAAGGCTAAACAAACTTGGAAATAGCTGGTTCTCTCCGAAAACTATTTAGGTAGTGCCTCGTGTATCACCTTCGGGGGTAGAGCACTGTCATGGTTGTGGGGTCCATTGCGGATTACTACGCCATAGCAAACTCCGAATACCGAAGAGTGCAATCACGGGAGACAGACATCGGGTGCTAACGTCCGGTGTCAAGAGGGAAACAACCCAGACCGCCAGCTAAGGTCCCAAAGATTGGCTAAGTGGGAAACGAAGTGGGAAGGCTAAAACAGTCAGGAGGTTGGCTTAGAAGCAGCCACCCTTTAAAGAAAGCGTAATAGCTCACTGATCGAGTCGTCCTGCGCGGAAGATGTAACGGGGCTCAAGCCAGTCACCGAAGCTGCGGATGCGTGTTTTACACGCATGGTAGGAGAGCGTTCCGTAAGCCTGCGAAGGTGCGTTGAAAAGCGTGCTGGAGGTATCGGAAGTGCGAATGCTGACATGAGTAGCGATAAAGGGGGTGAAAAGCCCCCTCGCCGTAAGCCCAAGGTTTCCTACGCAACGTTCATCGGCGTAGGGTGAGTCGGCCCCTAAGGCGAGGCAGAAATGCGTAGCTGATGGGAAGCAGGTCAATATTCCTGCACCATTGTTAGATGCGATGGGGGGACGGATCGCGGAAGGTTGTCCGGGTGTTGGACGTCCCGGTCGCTGCATTGGAGAAGGTGCTTAGGCAAATCCGGGCACATAATTCAAGGGTGTGGCGCGAGTGACTTCGGTCACGAAGCAATTGGAAGTGGTTCCAAGAAAAGCCTCTAAGCTTCAGTCTAACGATGACCGTACCGCAAACCGACACAGGTGGGCGAGATGAGTATTCTAAGGCGCTTGAGAGAACTCGGGAGAAGGAACTCGGCAAATTGGTACCGTAACTTCGGGATAAGGTACGCCCTGGTAGCTTGACTGGCCTGCGCCAGGAGGGTGAAAGGGTTGCAATAAACTGGTGGCTGCGACTGTTTAATAAAAACACAGCACTCTGCAAACACGAAAGTGGACGTATAGGGTGTGACGCCTGCCCGGTGCCGGAAGATTAAATGATGGGGTGCAAGCTCTTGATTGAAGTCCCGGTAAACGGCGGCCGTAACTATAACGGTCCTAAGGTAGCGAAATTCCTTGTCGGGTAAGTTCCGACCTGCACGAATGGCGTAACGATGGCCACACTGTCTCCTCCCGAGACTCAGCGAAGTTGAAGTGTTTGTGATGATGCAATCTCCCCGCGGCTAGACGGAAAGACCCCATGAACCTTTACTGTAGCTTTGCATTGGACTTTGAACCGATCTGTGTAGGATAGGTGGGAGGCTATGAAACCGGAACGCCAGTTTCGGTGGAGCCGTCCTTGAAATACCACCCTGGTTTGTTTGAGGTTCTAACCTTGGTCCGTGATCCGGATCGGGGACAGTGCATGGTAGGCAGTTTGACTGGGGCGGTCTCCTCCCAAAGCGTAACGGAGGAGTACGAAGGTACGCTAGGTACGGTCGGAAATCGTGCTGATAGTGCAATGGCATAAGCGTGCTTAACTGCGAGACCGACAAGTCGAGCAGGTGCGAAAGCAGGTCATAGTGATCCGGTGGTTCTGTATGGAAGGGCCATCGCTCAACGGATAAAAGGTACTCTGGGGATAACAGGCTGATACCGCCCAAGAGTTCATATCGACGGCGGTGTTTGGCACCTCGATGTCGGCTCATCTCATCCTGGGGCTGTAGCCGGTCCCAAGGGTATGGCTGTTCGCCATTTAAAGAGGTACGTGAGCTGGGTTTAAAACGTCGTGAGACAGTTTGGTCCCTATCTGCCGTGGGCGTTGGATATTTGAAGGGGGCTGCTCCTAGTACGAGAGGACCGGAGTGGACGAACCTCTGGTGTACCGGTTGTCACGCCAGTGGCATCGCCGGGTAGCTATGTTCGGAAGAGATAACCGCTGAAAGCATCTAAGCGGGAAACTCGCCTTAAGATGAGATATCCCCGGGGCTTCGAGCCCCTTGAAGGGTCGTTCCAGACCAGGACGTTGATAGGTCAGGTGTGTAAGTGCAGTAATGCATTGAGCTAACTGATACTAATTGCCCGTAAGGCTTGATCCTATAACCAGTGTGTTTCGCAGTGAGTTAGCGCTTTAGCGCTTACTCAATGCAACCCCCGAAGGGGGCCACTGGCTGAGTAGCGACTGTGCCCACAGTCACTGCCCTAACACACTACTTCTTCCCCGATTGGTTGTAGCGCCCCCCAAGGCGATACAACATCCCCTTTATGCCTGATGACCATAGCGAGTCGGTCCCACCCCTTCCCATCCCGAACAGGACCGTGAAACGACTCCACGCCGATGATAGTGCGGATTGCCCGTGTGAAAGTAGGTAATCGTCAGGCTCCCCCTCGCAAAACAAAAACCCCACCCCGAAAAGGTGGGGTTTTTGCGTTGGACTCACGAAAAGCCCCTCCTCACCCGCTCCCCGTCCCACCTCTTCGGGTCTTTCCGCCCATTCCCCAGCGCACTCCGAAATACTGTATAAATGTACAGTATCAACCGGAGCCGCTTCGTGTTTACGCATGAGCGGACTCTGCATCCGGCAGACGGGAATCCATGGGTGCCGCACTTTCATTACTGGACATCGGACTGACTTCGCGCCTACAGCAGCAGCTATGGCAAGGCGAGCAGTTCACCACCTCGCATTCAGGCGTCGTTCCGAGCGGCTATCGGATGCTTGATCTGGCGTTGCCAGGCGCAGGCTGGCAGCCGGGCACTGTGACCGAAGTGCTGATCGAAGAAAGCGGCGTCGGTGAAATCCGGCTGCTCGCGCGCACGTTGCGGGACTTGACGACGGTTCAAAGCCGCTCCGTCGTCTTCATCGCGCCCCCCTGGATGCCCAATCACGCCGCGTTTCGGGCAATGAACATCGCGCCGAATAAGCTCGTCTGGGTCAAGGCGCCCGACGATCAGGTGCTGTGGGCCGCGGAGCAGTCGCTCAAGCAGGAGGGCATCGGCGCTGTGTTGATCTGGCTCCCCAAGGCGCGCCCCGAAGCCTTGCGGCGATTGCAAGTTGCTGCACAAGAGTCGCAATCGCTGGCGTTCCTGTTTCGTCCATTGAATGCCGCGAAGCAATCATCGGCGGCGCCGCTGCGAATGGTCTGCAAGCCGATGCTGCCCGCAGCCGCACCGACGATGAATCGTCGCGAATGGATGCAAGTCGTCATGCTGGAGATCAGCATCATCAAGCGACGCGGTCCGTTGCTCGAAAAGCCGTTGCATTTGCGCTTGCCGCTGCAGTTGCCCGCGTTGCCCGAGCATTTGCGCCGCGCCAGCCAGCAAAGGAAAGCACGAGAGGTCAAACATGTTGTGGATAGCGGTGACATTGCCGCTTTTATCGCTCGAAGCAGTCAAGCCGCCATCGATGCCATGCGCATCGGCCGGTTCGATTTCGCCTGGAGCGAGGCCGACGCCGAATGACCGCGCCGACACGCCAGTCGCGCAGGACATCGATCAGCCCTGTTTCGCGCTCGCCGATCACGCGCGCATTCTGCTGCCCGACCTCATCGCGTTCCGGCTGGGGGTGAGGCCCGGCAGCACGCGCTCTCACGCGTTCGCGCTGGCGCCGCGGCTGACGCTGCTCGCGGTCGATGTCAACGCGGAGCAGCGCGCGCTCGAAGCAGTCGCGCTGGCGTTGCTCGCGTTCACGCCGAAGGTCGTGCTCGCGCATGCGAATACGGTGCTGCTGGAAGTCGGTGCGAGCACGCGGCTTTTCGGCGGGCTGCGGCCACTGATCGCCAAGGTGGCGTCGACGGTGAAAGGATGCGGCTTCACGTCGCGAATGGGCTGCGCGCCGACCGCGTGGGGCGCCTGGCTGCTCGCGCATGCGCGCACTCGCCGCGTGACGCGTCGCGTGCGCATCGTGAAGGAGACGACGCTCGTGCGCGTGCTCGACGCGTTGCCGGTGTCCCTCGTTCCGTCGGCGGAATCGCATGGGAACGTGTTCGAACAGATCGGCTGTTCGACGCTCGCCGATTTGCGCCGCCTGCCGCGCAAGGGCGTCGCGCGTCGGTTCGGGCAGGGCATTCTGCAATGGCTCGCGCAGGCTTACGGCCTGGCGCCCGATCCGCGCGAGGCGTTCTGTGCGCCGGCATCGTTCGAGGCGCGGCTGGAATTGCAGGCGCGCGTGGAAAGCGCCGAGGCGCTGCTTTTCGCAGCGCGCCGGCTCGTGCTGCAACTGGCCGGCTGGCTGAGCGCGCATCACGCCGCGGTGAGCGAGTTCTCGCTGCTGCTGGAGCACGAACTGGCCGCGCGCCACGCGCCGAAAACATCGACGCTCAAGGTCGCGTGGGCCGTGCCGACGCGCGACGCCGATCATGTCCTCTGGCTGCTGCGCGAAAAGCTGAATCAGACGACGCTCGCAGCTCCGGTCATCGAGATGAAGCTGTTTGCCGACAAAGTCTGCGAGCACGCGCCGCCGTCCGACACGCTGTTTCCGATGCCCACTTCCGATAACGAATCGATGGCGCAACTGCTCGAACGTCTGAGCGCGCGCCTGGGCGCGGAGAACGTCGTGCAACTGGTTGCGCGCGAGGATCATCGGCCGGAAGCGGCGATGACGGTCGAGCCTTATCAGGCAGCGCGCGAGGGCAAGCCCAAGCGCGCAAAGAAGCCGAAGCATGTCGAGAGCGCATCCGACGAAGTCCCCGAAGAAGCGCAGGAAGACGAGCCAGAGACCGAAACCGACGAGCCGCTGCAACTTCCCGATCGGGCCGTGCCTTCGCAGCCGCGCCCGTCGTGGATCCTCGAAACGCCGCAAAAGCTGCAGTTGCGCAACGAGCGGCCGTTCTATCGCCGTCCGCTGAAGCTCATCAGCCGGACGGAGCGCATTGAAGCGGGCTGGTGGGACGGCAACGGCGTCCAGCGCGATTACTACGTCGCCTCCGACGATCGCGGCCGCATGTTCTGGCTGTATCGCGAGCGTCTGAGCGGCGCGTGGTTCCTGCACGGATTCTTTGGATGACGCCGATGGACGATCTCAACGACATCATCGGTCTGGCCGACGACGGCGGAGACTTTTCCGGCGCCGTGTCCGCGTCCACGCTTCTGCCCGGATACGCCGAGCTGCATTGCATCAGCAATTTCTCGTTTCTGCGCGGCGCGTCGCATCCGCAGGAACTGGCCGCCGCGGCGCTCGAGCACGGCTATACCGCACTCGCGATCACGGACGAATGCTCGCTCGCGGGCGTCGTGCGCGCGCACGCCGCGATCAAGGACATCGAGGCCAAGGTAAAAGCCGCGGTCGAAGCCGCGCGGCTCGCCGGGCAGCCGTTGCCCCACCAATCGACACTCAAGCTAATCATCGGCAGCGAATTGAATCTGACCGATGCCGACGGCCAGCCGTTCTGCACGCTCATCGCGCTGGCGACGAACCGCGAAGGCTACGGCAATCTGTCCGAGCTGATCTCGCTCGCGCGCTCGCGTTCGCCGAAGGGCCAATATCGGCTGGGGCCCGAAGATTTCACCGATCCGGCCGCGTCGTCCAATGTCACGGATGCCGCCGATCTGCGCGGCGACATCGCGCATCTGAAGCATTTGCCCGACTGCCTGCTGATTCTCGTGCCGCAACGCGCGGCCACGCTCGCCGACACGCTCGAACGCGCGCACTGGCTCGCCAGCTTCGCGGCGGGCCGCGCGTGGCTTGCGCTGGAACTCTGGCAGGACGGCAGCGACGACGAGCGCCTCGCTTCGTGCCGCGTCATTTCGGAGGCGAGCGGCCTGCCGCTCGTCGCGGCAAGCGGCGCGCTGATGCACGCGCGCTCGCGCAAACCCTTGCAGGACACGCTGACTGCCGTTCGCCTCGGCCGTCCGCTTGCCGAATGCGGCTATGCGCTCGAAGCAAACGCGGAGCGGCATTTGCGCACGCGCCTGCGTATCGGCGCGCTGTATCCGAAGGCGGCGATCGCGGAAACGCTGAAAGTGGCCGCCCGCTGCACGTTCCGTCTCGACGAGCTTCAGTACGAATATCCCGAAGAGCTCGTGCCGCCGGGCGAAACGCCCGCGAGCTATCTGCGCAAACGCGTGATGGCGGGCGCGAAAGTGCGCTGGCCGAACGGGTTCGATGCCGACACCATCGGTCTCATCGACAAGGAACTCGCGCTCGTCGCCACCCTGGGCTACGAGAAATACTTCCTGACGGTCTACGACATCGTCGCCTTTGCCCGCAGCAAGGGCATTCTGTGCCAGGGGCGCGGCTCGGCGGCGAATTCGATCATCTGCTTCTGTCTTTTCATCACCGAACTCGATCCGGTCAGAATGGGCCTGCTGGTCGAGCGATTCATCTCCCAGGCGCGCAACGAGCCGCCCGATATCGACGTCGATTTCGAGCACCAGCGGCGCGAGGAAGTCATTCAGTACATTTACCGGAAATACGGGCGGCATCGCGCGTCGCTGGCGGCGTCGGTCACGACGTATCACACGCGCAGTGCGCTGAAGGACGTGGGCCGCGCGCTCGGACTGGATGCCTCGCTGATCGAGCGCATCGGCAAGGCGCAGCAGTGGTGGGACGGGCCGTCGGCGGTGGCTGGCTATCTGCGGGAAGCGGGCTTCAGCGAGGACTCGCACATCACGCGGCATCTGATTCGCCTGACGCGCGAACTACGCGGCTTTCCGCGCCACTTGTCGCAGCACGTCGGCGGCTTCGTGATCGCGCGGGAACGGCTGTCGCGGCTCGTGCCGATCGAAAACGCCGCGATGAAAGACCGCTGCGTGATCCAGTGGGACAAGGACGACATCGATCAGCTCAAGCTCCTGAAAGTGGACGTGCTCGCGCTCGGCATGTTGTCGGCGATCCGCCGCGCGCTCGAATTCGTCGCGCTGCGGCGGGGCATCCCGCAATTCGGCCTGTCGCACATTCGCCGCGAGGACAAAGCCGTCTACGAGATGTGTTGCCGCGCGGACACCATCGGCGTCTTTCAGATCGAGTCGCGGGCGCAGCAGAGCATGTTGCCGCGCTTGCGGCCGCAAAAGTATTACGACCTCGTGATCGAAGTGGCGATCGTGCGGCCCGGCCCGATTCAGGGCGGCATGGTGCATCCGTATCTGCGGCGCAAGCAGGGTCTGGAGGAAGAGGATTATCCGAAGGAAGAACTGCGGCCCGTGCTCGGCCGTACGCTCGGCGTGCCGATTTTTCAGGAACAGGTGATGAAGCTCGCGATGGTCGCGGCAGGCTATACGGCCGAGCAGGCCGACCAGCTGCGCCGCGCGATGGCCGCCTGGCGACGCGGCAGCCATCTGGAAGAGTATCAGGCCGATCTCATGAAGAAGATGCTCGCGCGCGGCTACGAGCACGAGTTCGCGGCGCGCGTCTGCAAGCAGATCGAGGGTTTCGGCGAATATGGGTTCCCGGAAAGCCATTCGGCGAGTTTCGCGCTGCTCGTCTATTTCAGCGCGTGGATCAAGCGTTACGAGCCCGCCGCGTTTCTGGCCGGCCTCCTGAATAGTCAGCCGCTCGGCTTTTATTCGCCGTCGCAACTCGTGCAGGACGCGCGGCGGCACGGCGTGGACGTGTTCGCGCCGGATGTTTCGCTGAGCGACTGGGAATCGGTGCTCGAATTGCCGCCGGGCAAGGGCGAGCGCGTCGTTTTCGATGCCGGCAAGGAGCAGCGGCGTCAGCAGTTTTACGGCGCGCCGTTGCCGCATCAGATGTTTCGCAAGACCATGCGGCGCGGCGCGCGCAAGCTCGCCGCGCGTGTCCAGCTGCCGGCGCAGCAATACGGTGCGGGCGGGCCGGGCGTGCGCATCGGCCTGCAACTCATCAAAGGTCTGCCGCAAGCCGCGGCCGAGCGGATCATGATCGCGCGGGCCGAGGCGCCTTTCCTCGATGTCGACGATCTCACGCGCCGCGCCGCCTTATCGCGCCGGGAATTGGAGGCGCTCGCAGCGGGCAACGCGCTCGCGAGCATCGCGGGGCACCGGCGTCAGGCATGGTGGGCGGTGACCGCACAGCAGCGCGCGCCGGAATTGCTGCGCGATGCGCCGATGCCCGAGGCGCCGCTCGCGTTGCCGCAGGCATCGGAGGGCCGCGAAATCGTCGATGACTACGCGAGTCTCGGGCTCACGCTCAATCGTCATCCGCTCGCGCTGCTGCGTGCGCGGCTGGCGCGGCTGCGTTTCCGGACGGCCGCTGATCTGGCGGAACTCAAGACCGGGCGCATCGTGCGGGCGTGCGGCATCGTGACGGTGCGGCAACGGCCGGGCACGGCGAACGGCACGATCTTCGTCTCGATCGAGGACGAAACCGGCGCGATCAACGTGATCGTCTGGCCGGGGCTCGTCGAGAAGCAGCGCAAGGTGTTGCTCGGCGCGTCGCTCCTCGGCGTGCATGGCGTGTGGCAGAACGAGGGCGACGTGCGGCATCTGGTCGCGCAACGGCTCGAAGATCACACGGCGCTGCTTGGACGCCTTGCCGCGTCGAGCCGCGACTTTCACTGAGTTACAACGACGGCAGCGCCGGATAATTCGCGAGCAGCCGTTCGATCGCCGTATCGAACGGTGTGCGCCGCCCGATGCCGAGCGCCTCCAGGCGGCCCGAATCCAGATGGCAATCGCGCGGGCGCGGCGTCGCGTCGGTCGGCTCCCGTTGCGCGACGAGCTTCGCGTCCACCTTCAGCACACGCGCGATGCGTTCGGCGATATCGAACTTCGTCATCGGTTCGTCGCCGGACCATTGCGTGATGCCGGAAATCGTCGCGCCGCGAGCGTGATGTTCGAGCATGCCGCGGATCACCACCGCGACGTCCGGTGTGTAGGTCGGGTAACGCGTCGCCCACGCATCCATCGAAGCCGGCGCTTTTGCAGATTCGGCGGAGGCGACGATGGCGGGCGTCAGGCTCGTCACCGCCGATTCGGTCCAGTCGACGACCGGTCCGTAAAGCAGCGGCAGACGCAGCACGCACGATCGCGGATCGGCTTCTAGCAACGCGCGCTCGCCGTCGAGCTTGCTGCGCCCGTAGGCGTTCAGCGGCGCGGGCGTGTCGTCGGGGAAGTAGGGCGCAGACGTGCCGTCGAAAACATAGTCCGTCGAAATCGACAGGACCCACGCGCCGAGCGCGCTCGCTTCCGTAGCGATGACGCGCACGGCGTCCACGTTGAGCGCGCGGGCGAGCGGCGGGTCGTTCTCGCACACATCCGGCCGACGCTCCGCTGCCGCGATCACGAGGGCATCCGGTTTTTCCCGGCGCAGAAAGGCGCGCACGGCGTCGTGATCGCGGATATCGAGCGGCACGCTGTTCGCACCCGCGCGCCGATGCGCGGTACGCACGACGCGCCACTGCGCCAAGCCGGCGAGTTCGGCGGATATGGCGCGCCCCAGAAGACCGGACGCGCCGATCAGCGCGACAGTGAACCCCCGACCGCCTGTCATGCGGAAGCTGCGCCTACGACGGTATAGCCGGCATCGTCGATGGCGTCCTTCAGCGCCTGTTCCGTCTGCGTCGATTCGACCGCGACCGTACCGCGCTCCAGATCGACGCGAACCTGCGCCTCTGGGTCGATCTCCTGAATCGACCGCGTGACGGCAGCGACGCAATGCTGGCAACTCATGCCTTGGACTTCGAATTCGGTCATATCCGTTTCCTCTTTAAATGGGTGGAAGTATCGACATCGTATACCTTGCCATGATGGGAACGTGTAGAGTCGGCGGAAAGTCGAGGAGAACAGGATGAACATTGGCGAAGCGGCCCGCGCGTCGGGCGTCACTGCGAAGATGATCCGGTATTACGAGAGCGTCGGCTTGCTCACACCGGTCGGACGGACGTCATCGGGATACCGCGTGTACGGCGAACAGGAAGTGCATGCGCTGCGGTTCGTGCGGCAGGCGCGGCGTCTGGGCTTTCTCGTCGAGGATATCCGCAAGCTGCTCGCGCTGTGGCATGACCGGACGCGAGCCAGCGCCGAGGTGAAGGCAATCGCGCTGGAACATGTCGCGGAGCTCGATCGCCGGATCGCGGAGCTGACGGACATGCGCGACACGCTGTCACACCTCGCAAGGCATTGCCAAGGCGACGAGCGCCCGGACTGCCCGATTCTGGACAAATTGGCGCAGTGAGTGCACTAAGACAGTGCACATTTCTGCGATGTCCTATCCTTATTTCGTCGAATCAATAACTTAGGGAGTTGCCCGTCGAGCACCATTCCGAAAAGGAATGCACCCCATGCGGGCATTTCACTCACACGACTCAGATGAGTCAGCTATAATCCGGGTTATCCCTAACGCGGGTTATCCCTGACCCGAACCGCCAGGGACCAGCACTAATCCTTGGAGAACACCATGTTTGCAATTCTGCTCGAAAAACTCAGCATCTGGTTTGAAGCCGCCGAACAGCGCCGCCGCGAAGAATACCTGGCTCAATCGTCGGACGTCGTCCAGCTCGAAAAGCGTATCCGTTCGCTCGAAAACAACGGCTACAACATCTGAAGCCCGGGTCCGCGCGCCGCGAAGCGCGCCAGGTGTTGAATGAAAAGCCCCGTCATGCGGGGCTTTGTCGTTTCTGCGGCTTTCATTCGAAGCGACGTCACTTCTGCGCCGGATGCGTCGCCAGCCACTGTTTCATGAACGCGATTTCCTTCTCTTGCGCGGCGACGATGTCCTTCGCCAGCTTGCGCAGTTTCGCGTCCTTGCCGTACTTCAACTCCACCTTCGCCATTTCGACCGCGCCTTCATGGTGCGGAATCATGTGCGCGACGAAATCGCGGTCGGCGTCTCCGGTGTACTGAACGTCTGACATTCTCGACATCATGGATTCATCGGCGGCCTGGAAAGCTGCGTTCGAGGGCGCATCCTCGTTGGCGGGCATGCCATGCTTCATGCCCGACATGCTGTCGTGCGAAGACGCCGCTGTCTGGGCGAAGCCGCTTACGCTGAAGGAAACGGTGATGACGGCGAGTACAGCGCGCAGCAGATTCCGTGTCGACTTCATAATTCTCCCGAAAGAACGGTCAATGTGGATGTGAGCGCCTAGCCTAAAGCTTGCCACCGGGGTAAGGTAAAGCCGTTTCGTCTACCGAATAGAGCGATCGATGACACGCCACCTCTCCAAGACGACGCAGACGCGCCTCGTTGCGGCCTGCGCAGCGTATGCCGTGGCACTTTGCCACGGCGACCTGGCATTCGCCAAACCCGGCGGCGAACCGCTCGTGCTGGATACTCAAACCGGCATTCATAGCGGCGTGAGCGGGACGGTCCTGCAAAGCGCGCCCCTCGGCGCGCCGGGCATGGTCCCGATGGCGACGTTACCCGGACTGCCGCCACAGGAGCAGCAGCCGATCGTGGTTTCGCCGTACATCGAATATGGCGGGCAGACGGCAACGCCCGCGACGACCAACCCGAGCCACTCGCGCAGGCGACGGGAAGCCTACCCCTGATCCGACGCAATCAATCCGCGCGCTGCTCCAGTTTGAATGCAGCGCCCGCATCCTGGCCGAGCGCATCGACCAGATAGGGCAACGCCTGCTTCAACTCGCTCGCGAGCTTATACGGCGGATTCAGGACGAACATGCCACTGCCGAACAAGCCGAGGCCGTCCGCCGGCGGCGTCTTGACGGTGAGCGTCGCGTGCAGCCAGCCCGTCGGCTGGATGGCCTTCAGCTGATCGGCGAAACGCTGCGACTCCATGCGCGAGACTTGCGGATACCACACCGCATACGTCCCGGTGGCAAAACGCCTGAGCGATTCTTCAAGGCATTCGACCGTCCGCGCATAGTCGCGCTTGTCTTCGTAGGACGGGTCGATCAGCACCAGCGCGCGGCGCGGCGGCGGAGGAAGAATCGCCTTGATGCCTTCGAATCCGTCGCCGTCGTAGATCATCGCGCGGCGGCCGGCGTCGCGGAAGTTATGACGCAGCACGTCGATCTCCGTGCTGTGCAGTTCGAACAGCCGCATGCGGTCCTGTTCGCGCATCGCGCGCCAAGCCAGATACGGCGAGCCCGGATAAAAGCGCAATGCGCCGTCCGGATTCAACGCCTTCACTTCGTCGACGTAATCGGCAAGCAACGGCGGCAAGTCGGTGCGATCCCACAATGGCGCAATGCCCGATTCGTACTCCGCGTTTTTCGCCGCGAAACCTTCCGCCAGCGAATACACGCCTGCACCGGCATGCGTGTCGATGTACCAGTACGATTTGTCTTTCAGCCCGAGATATCGAAGCATCTGAACCACAATGGCGTGCTTCAGCACATCGGCGTGGTTGCCCGCGTGAAAGGCGTGACGGTAACTGAGCATGACGAGTGACCCGCAAGAAGCGATGAAAAGCGAAAGCGATCAATTGTAGCGGAGCACGTAGGCGCGGTTATTCGGCTCGGCCGGCCGCTGGGGCGCACCGCTACGTTCGTGCACAATAGCCGCTCCCGGGTTTCGCGCAATAGCTGGCCAAACGGGCTAGGCGATCCATGCGAGCGAACGCGAATCCTCCTATGCCAAACGGCCAGCTTGATGGTCGCATGGTTCGCATGTTGTCATTCAGTCTTCCGACAGGAGGTTAGACGGCGGTGGTCATAGGCGCGGCAAGCGGCATCGGCCGCGCCATGGCGTGTCGACAAGGTCGGAGACGTGGCGCAGACCACGTTCGAATGGGCGCCGCTCACGGGCAATCGTTTGTGGTGAGCCGCGGCCGGAACATGCAATAAGGAACGAGGCCTCATGTCAGAAAGCGACGACAACCCAGCCCTCGGACGCGAACGCAGCCACGAACAAGCGCCGCGCATGAGCCTGCCGCCCTACGAGACCATCGCGCTCGTGCTTCAGGGCGGCGGCGCGCTCGGCGCGTATCAGGCCGGCGTCTACCAGGGCTTGCACGAAGCGGATATTCACCCGAACTGGATCGCCGGCATCTCGATCGGCGCGATCAACACAGCGATCATCGCGGGAAATGCGCCGGAGAATCGCGTCGAGCGGCTGCGGGAATTCTGGGAAACCATCTGTCAGCCGGCGTTCGGCTTTCCGTTGCCCGCGTTCGTCGAGCGCGCGTTCTTCAATTCGAGCGACCAGATCCGAAAGGCTTTTACCGCGTTGCAGGCGGTCGATGCGCTCGTCGAAGGGCAGAAGGGGTTCTTCGTGCCCCGCTTTCCGCCGCCGTCGCCGGTGGCATCGAGTTCGCCTGAGACCGCGAGCTATTACGATACGGCTCCGCTCAAGGCTACGCTCGAACGCCTTTGCGACTTCGACCGCATCAATTCGGGCGAGACGCGCGTGTCCGTCGGCGCGGTGAACGTGGCAACCGGCAACTTCGCGTACTTCGACAACACGCGGACGAAGCTGCGCGCCGAGCATTTTCTGGCCTCGGGCGCGCTGCCGCCCGGCTTCGCCGCCGTGGAGATCGACGGACAGTTCTACTGGGACGGCGGCCTCATGTCGAACACGCCGCTCTACGAGGTCGCGCAGGCCACGCCGCGCCGCGATACGCTCGCGTTCCAGGTCGATCTCTGGAGCGCGCGCGGGCCGGTGCCGGACAATATCGTCGATGTCACGGGCCGCATCAAGGACATACAGTATTCGAGCCGCACGCGGCTCGTCACGGACGAGATGCAGCGCGCCCAGCGGTACCGCAACGTCCTGAAGCACGTCCTCGACCTCGTACCCGAGGCGCTTCGCGACACCGACGAGTGGTGCCGACGCGCCGCCCAACTGGCCTGCTCGAAGCGCTACAACATCATTCACCTTATCTATCGGCAGAAGGAGTACGAGGGCCAGTACAAGGACTATCAGTTCGGCTTCTCGACAATGCACGAGCACTGGGAGACTGGCCTCGCCGACATCCGCCGCACGCTGGCGCATCGCGACTGGCTCGACATGCCGAACGGCGAGAGCGGCTTCGTCACGCACGACATTCATCGCGAGAAGCGTTGATCCTGCGCGGGAGAGAGCGCCGGTCGCCGCCCGTCCGGGCGCATTCAGACGAGCCTTTGTATAATCCGAGCGCATTCGAACGCGCGGTTGTCTGCGCGGCGTCCAACACCCATTTTCCCGTTCGGCCCGATGAATTCGATCGCGATCTGCTTCGTCTGTCTCGGCAACATCTGCCGGTCGCCCAGCGCGGAAGCGGTCATGCGCGAACTGGTCGAGCGGGCGAGACTAGCTGACCGGATCCTTATCGATTCAGCGGGCACCGGCGACTGGCACATCGGCCAGCCGCCGGACGAGCGCGCGCAGCGCGCAGCGAAAAAGCGCGGCTACGACCTGTCGACGCTGCGCGGCCGTCAGGTGGCGGCAGAAGATTTCGCCCGCTTCGACCTGTTCATCGTCATGGACGACGCCAACGCTGCCGCGCTCGCCTCGGTCTGTCCGCCGGAGTACCGGGACAAGATCCGGCTCTTGATGGAGTTCGCCACCCGCGACGACACCCGCGTGGTCGTCGATCCGTATTTCGGCGGCGACGAAGGCTTCGAGCGCGTGCTGGACCAGTGCGAGGACGCCTGCGAGGGCTTGTTGAACGCGTTGCGGGCCCAGCTGCGGCCGTAGCTCGCGGGCGCTGCCGGGGGCGAAAAGATCGACTAAATCGTTACTTATTCCGCCCGGATACTTGACTAAAACTGTGGGATATTTATACTTGACGAAAATCATCGAGTATTAGCGTTAGCCCCCAATTATGAGACTCACCACGAAAGGCCGTTTCGCCGTCACGGCGATGATCGACCTGGCGCTGCGCCAGGAGCAGGGCCCGGTGACGCTGGCAGGCATCAGCCAGCGCCAGCGCATCTCGCTTTCCTATCTCGAACAACTGTTCGGCAAGCTGCGCCGGCACGAGATCGTCGAATCGGTGCGCGGTCCGGGCGGCGGGTACAACCTCGCGCGCCGGGCGGAGAACGTCACGGTGGCGGACATCATCATCGCGGTGGACGAGCCGATCGACGCCACCCAGTGCGGCGGCAAGGGCACGTGCGAAGGCACGAAGCAGCACGACGGCCACTGCATGACCCACGAACTCTGGGCGACGCTCAATCAGAAGATGGTCGAGTATCTCGATTCCGTCTCGCTGAAAGATCTGGTCGACCAGCAGCGCGCCCGCGAAGGCTCGGCGGCGGTGCTGCGCGACCGGCGCGCGGAACCGGCGGGCGTCGAGGCGGCGCGCGTCGTGCCCAAGGGTCCGAATTCCATTTTCAATCTGGCTGGCTGAGCCCGCCCGGCCGCCGCGAACCGCAGAACGTACTGCAACGCGGCGCCAGCGACCCAGCCATGCGATTTGACCGATTTTCCCGGAGCGACTGATGAACAACGATATCCCCCACCTGCCCATTTACATGGACTACAGCGCGACGACGCCGATCGATCCGCGCGTGGTGGACAAGATGATTCCGTATCTTCGCGAGCAGTTCGGCAATCCGGCCTCGCGCAGCCATCAGTACGGCTGGGATGCGGAGCGCGCAGTCGAGGAAGCGCGCGAGCAGGTCGCGGCGCTGGTGAACGCAGATCCGCGCGAGATCATCTGGACGTCGGGCGCGACCGAATCGGACAATCTCGCCATCAAGGGCGCGGCGCACTTCTACAAGAGCAAAGGCAAGCACATCATCACGGTGAAGACCGAGCACAAGGCCGTGCTCGACACCTGCCGCGAGCTCGAGCGCGAGGGCTACGAAGTCACGTATCTGGACGTGAAGGAAGACGGTCTGATCGACCTCGACACGTTCAAGGCGGCAATCCGCCCCGACACCATTCTCGTTTCCGTGATGAGCGTGAACAACGAGATCGGCGTGATTCAGGACATCGAGGCGATCGGCGAGATCACGCGTGAGAAGGGCATCATTTTTCACGTGGATGCGGCGCAGGCCACCGGCAAGATTCAGATCGATCTGCAGAAGCTGAAGGTCGACCTCATGTCGTTCTCGGCGCACAAGACGTATGGCCCGAAGGGCATCGGCGCGCTGTATGTGCGTCGCAAGCCGCGCGTGCGCATCGAAGCGCAGATGCACGGCGGCGGCCACGAGCGCGGCATGCGCTCCGGCACGCTCGCGACGCATCAGATCGTCGGCATGGGCGAGGCGTTCCGCATCGCGCGCGAAGAAATGGCGACGGAAAACGAGCGCATCCGCATGTTGCGCGACCGGCTGCTGCACGGCCTGCAGGAAATCGAAGAGGTGTACGTCAACGGCGACATGGAACGCCGCGTGCCGCACAACCTCAATATCAGCTTCAATTTCGTCGAAGGCGAGTCGCTGATCATGGCGGTGAAGGACGTGGCGGTGTCGTCGGGTTCGGCGTGCACGTCGGCCTCGCTCGAGCCGTCTTATGTGCTGCGCGCCCTCGGCCGCAACGACGAACTCGCGCACAGCTCGATCCGCTTCACGGTCGGCCGCTTCACGACCGAGCAGGACGTCGATTACGTCGTCAACCTGCTCAAGAGCAAGATTGCGAAACTGCGCGATCTGTCGCCGCTCTGGGAAATGCACAAGGACGGCATCGACATTTCGAGCATCCAGTGGGCGGCGCACTGAACGAAGCACACTGCGTCCGCGCGAAACGAACATACGGAGAGTTGAATCATGGCTTATAGCGACAAGGTTCTGGACCACTACGAAAACCCGCGCAACGTCGGCTCGTTCGCGAAGGACGACGACGCTGTCGGCACCGGCATGGTCGGCGCGCCGGCATGCGGCGACGTGATGAAGCTGCAGATTCGCGTGGGCGCGGACGGCGTCATCGAGGACGCAAAGTTCAAGACGTACGGCTGCGGTTCGGCCATCGCGTCGAGCTCGCTCGTGACCGAATGGGTGAAGGGCCGCACGCTCGACGAGGCGCTGTCGATCAAGAACACGCAGATCGCCGAAGAACTGGCGCTGCCGCCGGTGAAGATCCACTGCTCGATTCTGGCGGAAGACGCGATCAAGGCAGCGGTCGCCGACTACAAGCAGCGTCACGGCGCGGCGGACCGCCAAGCCGAAGAGGCTCAGGCAAAGCAGCACGCAGCGTAAGCTGGCATCACGCAGGTGGCAGGGAAAGGCCGCAGCGCCGCCGCACGAACGCGGCGGCGCTGCGGGAAGCACGATTTGAGCGCGAGAGACGCGACGACTATGGCAATCACGTTGACGGAGAAGGCGGCACAACACGTGCAGAAGTATTTGACGCGGCGCGGCAAGGGCGTGGGCCTGCGCCTGGGCGTGCGTACGACCGGCTGCTCGGGTCTGGCGTACAAGCTCGAATATGTCGACGAACTGGCGCCCGAAGACATGGTGTTCGAATCGGCGGGCGTGAAGATCATCATCGATCCGAAGAGTCTCGCGTACCTCGACGGCACCGAGCTCGACTTCGCGCGCGAAGGGCTGAACGAAGGTTTCCGCTTCAACAATCCGAACGCGAAAGACGAATGCGGCTGCGGCGAATCGTTCCGCGTGTGACGCGCGTGACGCCGGCGGTTTCGGCACAAGAGGCGGCGCGGGCCGCCTTTTTCATTCGCGCATCCCGAACTCATTGACAACGCCATGGCAACGCTCACCGACAGCCACTTCGATCTCTTCGGCCTGCCGCCGACTTTCGCGGTTGACCGCGACCGGCTCGACGACGCCTACCGCACCGTGCAGGCGCAAGTGCATCCCGACCGCTTCGCCGCCGCCGGCGACGCGCAGCGCCGGCTCGCGATGCAGTGGGCCACGCGCGCCAACGAGGCGTATCAGACGCTGCGCGATCCGCTGAAGCGCGCGCGCTATATGCTGTCGCTGCGCGGCATCGACGTCGGCGCGGAGAACAACACGGCGATGGAGCCTGCGTTCCTGATGCAGCAGATGGAATGGCGCGAGAATATCGAAGATGCCGCCGCGGCAAAGAACGTCGGCGCGCTCGAATCGCTGCTGACCGAACTGCGCGACGAAGAGCGCGTGCGCTTCGCCAAACTGGAAGCGCTCATCGACAGCAATGCGGATCAGGCGGCGAGCGAAGCGGTGCGTCAGCTGATGTTCATCGAGCGCGTCGCGCATGAGATCGGCGCGCAGATCGAGCGGCTGGAAAACGCCTGAAGCCGAGCGCACTCGCACTCCAGCACGACAAGAAAACACAGGCCCAGCGCGCCACACAACCCCACAAGACCAACGATGGCTTTACTGCAAATCTCAGAACCCGGCATGGCGCCCGCGCCGCACCAGCGGCGCGTGGCGGTCGGCATCGATCTCGGCACCACGAACTCGCTCGTGGCCGCCGTGCGCAACAGCGTGCCCGAAGCGTTGCCCGACGAGGACGGCCATGTGCTGCTGCCGTCGGTGGTGCGCTATCTGGAGAAGGGCGGCCGGCGCATCGGCCGTATCGCGAAAGAGGAAGCCGCGACGGATCCGCGCAACACGATCGTGTCGGTGAAGCGCTTCATGGGCCGCGGCAAGAGCGAAGTGGAAGGCGCGGAAAACGCGCCGTACGATTTCGTGGACGCGCCCGGCATGGTGCAGATTCGCACGGTCGATGGCGTGAAGAGCCCGGTCGAAGTGTCGGCGGAGATTCTCGCGACGCTGCGCTACCGCGCGGAAGACACGCTCGGCGAGGATCTCGTCGGCGCGGTCATCACCGTGCCCGCCTACTTCGATGAAGCGCAGCGCCAGGCCACCAAGGACGCGGCGAAGCTCGCGGGCCTCAACGTGCTGCGCCTGCTCAACGAGCCGACGGCCGCGGCCATCGCGTACGGCCTCGACAACGCTTCCGAAGGACTGTACGCCGTCTACGATCTCGGCGGCGGCACCTTCGATCTGTCCATTCTGAAGCTCACGAAGGGCGTGTTCGAAGTGCTCGCGGCGGGCGGCGATTCCGCGCTCGGCGGCGACGACTTCGATCACGCGCTGTATCGCCATGTGCTGACGGAAGCCGGCATTCAGCCGAAGACGCCGGAAGACGTGCGCCTGCTGCTCGATCGCGTGCGCACGGCGAAAGAGGCGCTGTCGTCGGCGAGCGAAACGCGCGTGCAGGCGAGCTTGTCCACGGGCGAAACCGTCGACGTGGCCGTGACCGAAGCGCAGTTCGCCGCGCTCACCGAATCGCTCGTCGCGCGCACGCTCGGGCCGACGAAAAAGGCGCTGCGCGACGCGAAGGTGACGCCCGCCGATATCAAGGGCGTCGTGCTGGTCGGCGGCGCGACGCGCATGCCGGTGATCCGCCGCGCGGTCGAAGCGTTCTTCGGCCAGCCGCCGCTCGTCAATCTCGACCCGGATCAGGTCGTCGCGCTGGGCGCGGCGATTCAGGCGGACCTGCTCGCGGGCAACCGGCGCGGCGAGGGCGACGACTGGCTGCTGCTCGACGTGATTCCGCTGTCGCTCGGCGTCGAAACGATGGGCGGGCTCACCGAGAAGATCATTCCGCGCAATTCGACCATTCCGACGGCGCGCGCGCAGGACTTCACGACCTTCAAGGACGGCCAGACGGCGATGGCGATCCACGTCGTGCAAGGCGAGCGCGAGCTCGTCTCCGACTGCCGCTCGCTCGCGCGTTTCGAGTTGCGCGGCATTCCGCCGATGGCGGCGGGCGCGGCGCGCATCCGCGTCACGTATCAGGTCGACGCGGACGGGCTGCTGTCGGTGTTTGCGCGCGAGCAGACGTCGGGCGTGGAGGCGTCGGTGGTGGTGAAGCCGTCGTACGGTCTCGCCGATGACGACGTCGCCCGCATGCTCGAAGAGAGCTTCAAGACCGCCGAGGTCGACATGCGCGCCCGCGCGCTGCGCGAGGCGCTCGTCGAAGCGCAGCGCCTGATTGAAGCGACGCAGGCCGCGCTCGCCGCCGACGGCGAATTGCTCGACGAGGCCGAACGCGCGCAGATCGAAACGCTCATCGGCGAACTGGCGGCGCTGTCGCAAGGCGAGTCCGTCGAAGAGATCGACGAGGCGACGAAGGCGCTCGCCGCCGCCACCGACGAATTCGCCGCGCGCCGCATGAACAAGAGCATTCGCCGCGCGCTCGCGGGCCGCAAGCTCGACGACGTCTGATCCACTCAAGCATTCACGGAAAACCATGCCTCAAATCGTTGTGCTGCCTCATGTCGAACTTTGCCCGGACGGCGCGGTGATCGACGCCGATGTCGGCAAGAGCATCTGCGACAACCTGCTGGAACACGGAATCGAGATCGAGCACGCGTGCGAGAAGTCGTGCGCGTGCACGACCTGTCACGTCATCATCCGCGAGGGCTTCAACGCGCTCGAACCGTCCAGCGAGGACGAAGACGATCTGCTCGACAAAGCCTGGGGTCTCGAGCCGACATCGCGGTTATCATGTCAGGCGATGATGCCCGCCGAGGACGACCTGGTGGTCGAGATTCCCCGGTACTCCATCAATCACGCCAAAGAAAATCACTGACAGGAGGCTCGCCCATGAAGTGGACAGATACTCAGGAGATCGCGATGGCCCTGACCGACGCGCACCAGGATGTCGATCCGCAATATGTGCGTTTCACGGACCTGCATCGCTGGGTGACCGAACTGGAAGGTTTCGACGACGACCCGCAGAAATCGAACGAAAAGATCCTCGAAGCCATTCAGGCCGCGTGGATCGAAGACGCGGACTACTGAGTCCGCCTCTTCACTGATTGCCAAACGACGGCGGCGCTCGCAAGAGCGCCGCCGTTTTTGTTTGCGCGAAGCGCCGGCCAATCTTGACAGAACTTGACGCGGCGCGCGTTGTTGCGCGCCTATCCGCCCCTTAAAATCGCGCCCTCTGCGTGCCGGCAAGCGATGCCGGCCGTCACCATAACGTCCGGACGCCGTCGCTGCTCGCGGGTAAATCCTTTGCATTGCAAACGAATTTCACGATGACCGCGCCACGGCGGCGCGGTCGTCAGCGCCTGCGCGCGTCCAAAAGGCGTTCATTCGAGGAGAAGCACATGGGGAAACTCGGCCTGTCGCGTCGCGGTTTTCTGAAGGCGGGGGCGCTCGCGGGCGTGTCCGTGTTCATCGCGCCTTTGGGCAGCCGCGCGTTCGCCGCGCTGTTCGAAGAGCACATTCTGACGCCCGTTCAATGGCATGCGACAAGCGGCTATCCGAAGTTCCGCATCGACGGCATCGCAAAGGTGACGGGCGACAAAGTCTTCGCACGCGATATCCGCGCGAAGGACATGCCGCATTGGCCGCAAGAACAGTCGCATGCGCTGATCCTGCGCACGACGCTCGCGGATCGTCTCTTCGAAGGCATCGACCTTTCGATTCTCGGCGGCGGGCTCGCGCCCGATCGCGTCGTGACGGCGGATGACCTCGCCCGCGACAAGCTCGCGTTTCCCGCCTTCTATGGCGACGACATGCTGCTGCCCGCCGGCAAGACGCCCGCTTATCTCGGTCAGGCGGTCGCCATCCTGATCTATCACGACTTCGCGCGCTTCCGTCTCGCGAAGGACAAGCTCCAGTTCCGCGAAGGCGTCGTCCGCTATGGCGCGACGACCGGTTTCATCGAGCGCGATCCGTGGGCGTCGTTTCGCTTCGTGCGCGTGGGCGGCAAGACGCCGTTCGACGACGACGCGTTCTCCAGCCTGAAAGACTCGCCGCTTTTCCCGCACATGATGAAAAAGCGCGAGCCCGTGTGGGCCGACGCCAACGAACACGGCAAGCTCGACGAGCAGGGCATGTTCCACGCGCAGGCCATTGCTAACGCGCTGGATCATCCGCCGGGAGAATGGCTTGTCGTCGATCGCGAATACAAGACGCAGTCCGTCGACACCGCCGCGCTGGAACCCGACAACGCGAACTGCTGGTACGACGCGGCAACGCAGTCGCTGCACATGGTCGTGCCGACGCAAGGGCCATACGAAGTCGCGCAGAGCGCGCTCGAAATGGCGGCGAAATCGCGCTTCACGGTGAAGAACTTGTTCCTGCATCCGTGCTACACGGTCGGCTACGGCTCGAAGGATCACTTCAACGTGCCGTTCTACGGGCTCGTCGCGGCGATGTACGGCGACGGCCGCCCGGTGCGTCTCGCGTTCGACCGCTTCGAGCAGTTTCAAAGCTCGCTCAAGCGACACGCGTTCGACATGCGCTATCGCATGGCGGTGGACAGGAAGACCGGCAAGATTCAGGCATTCAAGGGCGAGTTCATCGCGAATGGCGGCGGACGCTGCAATTTCTCGCCGTCAGTGGCGATGGTCGGCGCGACCGCCGCGCAATCCATCTATTACATTCCGCAGAGCGACCTGACGGCAGTCGCCATCGCTTCGCGCGCCGTCGATGCCGGCTCGGCGCGCGGCTACGGCACGCTGCAAAGCATGGCGGCGACCGAAATGATGATTGACGACATCGCCGCGCAACTCGGCATGGACCCGATCGACCTGCGTCTTGCGAACGTCATGCGCACCGGCATGAAGAACACGCAGGGCGCGATTCCGGCAGGCGCCGTGCGCGCGGAAGACGTGCTGCGTCAGGCGAAGGAACATCCGCTGTGGACCGGGCGCGCGCAACGCAAGACGGAGTATGAAGCCGCGCATCCGGGCATGCGCTACGGCGTTGGCTTTGCGTGCGTGCAGAAAGACTTCGGCACCGGCGCAGAGAGCGCGTTCGCCAAGGTGGAATTCAGCGCCGACGGACGCATCGCGCTGTCGCACTCGGGCGCGGAGATCGGCACGGGATCGTCCACGGCGCAGGCGCTCGTCGTCGCGAAGTGGCTCGGCAAGCCCGCCGCCTAGGTCCACATGGCCGTCACCGACTGGGCGGATCTGCCGGTCGTCACGAGCGGCGATCCGTACCTCATGTCGCAGGCCGAGCAGGACAGACTGAGCGCGAATCCGCGCTGGTCGCCCGCGTACATGTCGCCGGCGAGCGCGACGAATTCCGCCTACTACTTCTCGCACGCGACGCGCGAGGCGGCGCGCGTGCTGTTCCGCCACGGCCTCTGGCCCGCCGCGATGGCGATCTGGGGGCAAGGCATCGGCGGCGGTCAGGCGGCATCGTTCGTCGTGCGAATCGAAGACGCGCGCTGGAGGGACGGCAAACTGTCCGCCGACGGTCTGGAGCCGATCCCGTTCGACGTCCTCGCGAAGAAGGCGCACGAACTGGGACTCGCGACCGGCGCGGTCGTGCACACGTTCAACCGCTGGCAGTGGAGCGAAGCGCAGTTCGATATCGGAGGCACGGCCGATCAGTTGCCGCTCGACGGCTTGTCGGTGCGCTTAGGCAGCGGTGCCGCCGACAAGGGCAAGGCGACCGCCAACGGGTATCGCGTGCTCGACCGCAAGCGCGTGACGATTCCGCCCGTGCAGCGCAATAACGCGATGGTCACGTACTACAGCGCGGTAGGCACGCTCGTCGAACTGGCCGTGAACGAGGCAAGCGGCAAGGTCGAACTGCTGTCGCATCACTCGATTCTCGAATGCGGCAATCCGATCGCGCCGCAACTCGTCTCGGGGCAGTTGCAGGGCGGCCTCGCGATGGGCATCGGGCACGCGCTGCACGAGTATCTGCCGCTCTACGAAGACGGCCCCGGCAACGGCACGTGGAACTTCAACCGCTACCGGCTGCCGCTCGCGAGCGATGTCGCGGTGTGGAATCAGACCGGCGACGTGCTGCCGCCGCTCAGTGAGACCGATCCGCCGAAAGGCATCGCCGAAGTGGTGATGATTCCGGTGGTCGGGGCTATCGTCAACGCGATCGCGCACGCGATCGGCCATCGCTTCACCGATCTGCCGGTGACGCCGCAAAACATTCAGGAGGTGCTCGCATGACGGCCATCCCATCCGCCGCGGGCGTCGACATGCGCTCGCTTTCGATGACGATCAACGGCAACAAGGTCGGCCCGATGCCGGTGCCGTCCGGTTTGCCGATGATCGACTTTCTGCACGAATACGCCGGTCTCACGGGCTCGCGGCTCGGCTGCGGACAGGGCGTGTGCCACGCGTGCGTGGTGATCGTCGATCACGCGGACGGCACGAGCGAGGAAGTGCGCACGTGCATCAACGGCGCGCATTTTTTCGACGGCAAGACGGTGCGGACCATCGAAGGGCACGCGAAGCGCAACGAACACGGCGAGGTGGTCGAGCTGTCGCCGGTGCAGCAGCAGTTTCTCGATCATTTCAGCTTCCAGTGCGGCTATTGCACGCCCGGTTTCGTCAACGCGACGACGGTGCTGATCGAGCGGCTCAAGCGCGAGCCGATCGCAAAGGATCAGATCGAAGCGACGATCATGGCCGCGCTCAACGACCACATCTGCCGCTGCACGGGCTATGTGCGCTACTACGAAGCCGTGAAGGACCTCGTGCTTGCCACGCCCGGACTCGTGAAGGACGCCGCATGATGACATCGATCAAGACGCGCACCATGCGCCGCTCGTTCATGCGCGTGCTTCCCGTTGCACTGACCGCGCTCGCGCTGTCCGCCTGCCATAGCGAACGCGACGTCGCGCAGAAGACTGCGGCTTCGCCAGAAGTCGTCGCTCGCGGACGCTATCTCGCGCAAGCGGCCGACTGCGCTGCCTGCCACACGGCCGAAGGCGGCGCGCCGTTCGCGGGCGGCGTGAAGCTGGAGTCGCAATTCGGCACGTTCTATGGCAGCAACATCACGCCCGATGCGAAGTACGGCATCGGCAAATGGACCTCCGACGCGTTCTACGGGGCGCTGCATGACGGCAAGACGCCGAACGGCAAGCTCTATCCCGCGATGCCGTACACGTCGTACCGGCAGATGTCGCGCGAGGACAGCGACGCTATCTACGCGTACCTGATGGCGCAGAAGCCCGCGGCGGTGCCGAATGTCGAAGCGAATCTGCGCTTCCCGTTCAACGTGCGTTTCGCGGTGCGGTTCTGGGACATGCTGTTCCTGAACGACGCGCTGCCCGACGCATCCACGGGACAATCGGCCGACTGGACGCGCGGCCGCTATCTTGCCAATGCGCTCGGGCACTGCGCGGAATGCCACACGCCGCGCGGCGCGTTCGGCCAGCTCGCTAACGCGAAGACGCTGCAGGGCGGCGCGCTCGGACGCATCGCCGCGCCGGATATCACGCCGGCTGCACTGGCGGCGCGCGGCTGGACCGGGGCGGACTTGCAGGCGTACTTCTCGACGGGCGTCGCGCGGCAGGGATCGGCTTTCGGCGAAATGCATCCGGTCGTGTATCTGAGCACGCAGCATCTGGCTCGCGATGACGCCCGTGCTCTCGCGACGTATCTGCTCGGCGACGCGCCTCCCGCGCCAGCGCCGGTGAAGCTGCGATCGGCCGACGCGGCGCAACTCGCAGCCGGCCGCAATCTGTACCTCGATTCATGCGCCGGCTGTCACGGACGCGAAGGCGAGGGCAAGCCGCACGTCGCCGTCGCGATGAAGGACAACTCGACGCTGCGCCAGGGCGACGCGCGCAATCTGATCGTATCGATGCTCGACGGCATCGAAGCGCAGCCGTTCGCCGGCGTCGAACGCATGCAGCCGATGCCGGGCTTCGCCGCGACGTACAGCGACGAGCAGATCGCGCAGTTGGCCAACTATCTGCGGGCGACATGGGGCGGCCAGCCTGGCGATGTCACCGCCGACAAGGTGAAGTCGCTGCGCTGATGTACGAAGGCCACGCATTGCGTGGCCTTCTTGTTTTCGATGCGGTCAAACGCGCATGCCGCGCTCGGCCAGTTGCCGCTGCAACGTCGGCCACATTTTCGACACCGCTTCTTCGCCGGCAAGAATCGCGGCGTTGCGCTGGCTGAAGTCGCTGTTGCTCATCGCGTTCAGATTCGGGCGGATGACCGCGTTCGCGTATTTGTCGAGCTCGTAAGCCTTGATCGACTGGCCCATGATGGTGAACGTCTGCATCAGCACGTCGAACGAACTCTGCGTGAGCGCCGTTTCGGGCCGCGCGGAGATATCGACGGCGATCACGAAATCCGCGCCCATCTTGTGCGCGAACGCGGCAGGCACCGGGCTTACGAGTCCGCCATCGACATATTCGTGATCGCCGATCTTCACCGGCTCGAAAACGGACGGCACGCTGCACGACGCCCGCACGGCGACGCCGGTATTGCCGCGTTGAAACAGAATCGGCTGGCCGCTTTTCAGGTCGGTGGCGACAATGCCGAGCGGCTTCGCCATCTTTTCGATCGGCCTGTTGTCGAGCGTCTTGTTCAGGAAGTTCTGCAACGCCACGCCTTGCAGAATGCCGCGCGCGCGAAAGGGCATCGCCCAGTCGCTGATGGAGGCTTCGTCCATCGTCAGCGCGAGCTTGTTCATCGCGATGCCGGTCATGCCGGACGCGTACAGCGCGGCGATCACCGAACCCGCGCTCGTGCCCGCCACCAGATCGACGCGCACGTTGCGCGCTTCCAGCGCCTTGATGACGCCGATATGCGCGAACCCGCGCGCCGCGCCGCCGCCGAGCGCGAGGCCGATTCGCGCGGCGCGTTGCGGGTCCGGGGCAGGCGTAGTTGCGACCGGCGCGCTCTTGCCGCCGAGGCCGCCGCCGCTCGTGCTCGTGCAGGCCGCGAGAATGGACGACGCCGCCGCGAGCGAAAACGCGCGGCGGGAAATGAGACGTGACGATGAATTCAAGTGAGACTCCAGCGATGCGGCGAGTGTGCGATTGCATGCGCGTTTTCCGGTGCAATGAAAACGGCGCGCACATCATAAAGCAAAAGGCGCGGGCTCAGGCGCGAGGCGGGCGGCGGGTATAATTTCGGGTCATCGAGCCGGTGCCCGACGCGTGTTCGACGTGCGTGCAACCCGGCCGGCAACCGCTTTCGTGCAAGAGCCAACGGCGCTTCCACGCGCCGCCCGTTCGCCTCTTCGCTCTCTCGCTCG
Source organism: Caballeronia sp. SL2Y3 (assembly GCF_022879575.1). Taxonomy (NCBI): domain Bacteria; kingdom Pseudomonadati; phylum Pseudomonadota; class Betaproteobacteria; order Burkholderiales; family Burkholderiaceae; genus Caballeronia; species Caballeronia sp. SL2Y3. The sequence goes on along the minus strand of NZ_CP084260.1, from coordinate 1,613,669 downwards.
GCTGCTTCTTTCGCCGGGTGAGCGCAAACATTCGAGTACATCGAGAAAACAGCAATGACCCAAGTCCGTACCCGCTTTGCCCCGAGCCCGACCGGCTTCATCCATCTCGGCAACATCCGCTCCGCGCTCTATCCGTGGGCGTTCGCGCGCAAGATGAAAGGGACGTTCGTGCTGCGTATCGAGGATACGGACGTCGAGCGTTCGACAGAGGCGTCCGTCGACGCGATTCTGGAAGGCATGGCGTGGCTCGGCCTCGATTTCGACGAAGGCCCGTTCTATCAGATGCAGCGGATGGACCGGTATCGCGAGGTCGTCGGCCAGATGCTGGAGAAGGGCCTGGCGTACCACTGCTACATGTCGACGGAAGAACTCGACGCGTTGCGCGAGCGTCAACGCGCCGCTGGCGAAAAGCCGCGCTACGACGGCACGTGGCGTCCGGAACCGGGCAAGACGCTGCCGCCGATTCCGGAAGGGGTGAAGCCGGTGGTGCGCTTTCGCAATCCGCTGACGGGCGTGGTCGCGTGGGACGACGCGGTGAAGGGCCGAATCGAGATCTCGAACGAAGAGCTCGACGACCTCGTGATCGCGCGCCCCGACGGTACGCCGACGTACAACTTCTGCGTGGTGGTCGACGATCTCGACATGAAGATCACGCACGTGATCCGGGGCGACGACCACGTGAACAACACGCCGCGCCAGATCAACATCCTGCGCGCGCTCGGCGGCGAAACGCCGGTCTATGCGCATCTGCCGACCGTGCTGAACGAGCAGGGCGAAAAGATGAGCAAGCGTCACGGCGCGATGGCGGTGATGGGTTACCGCGATGCCGGGTACTTGCCGGAGGCGGTGGTCAACTATCTGGCCCGGCTCGGCTGGTCGCACGGCGATGCGGAGATTTTCTCGCGCGAGCAGTTCATCGAATGGTTCGACCTGGAGCATCTCGGCAAGTCGCCCGCGCAATACGACCACGACAAGCTCAACTGGTTGAACGCGCACTACATCAAGGAGGCGGACAACGCGCGCCTCGCCGGGCTGACGCGGCCGTTCCTGCTGCAAGCCGGGATCGACGCCGCGGCACTCGACAACGGCGCGCCGCTCGATCAGGTCGTCGGGCTGCTCAAGGACCGCGCGTCGACGGTGAAGGACATCGCCGATAATGCCGCGATGTTCTATCGCGAGCCCACGATCGAAGCGGACGCGTTCGCGCAGCATGTGACCGACGCGGTGCGCCCGGCGATCGCGGACCTGCGCGCGGCGCTCGAACAAGCCGAGTGGAGCAAGGAGGGCATCTCGGCGGCATTGAAGGCGACGCTCGGCGCGCACAAGCTCAAGATGCCGCAACTCGCGATGCCGGTGCGCCTGCTCGTCGCGGGCACGACGCATACGCCGTCCATCGACATCGTGCTGATGCTGTTCGGCCGGGATGTGGTGCTGCGTCGTCTGGAGCGCGCGGCCGCTTGAGCGCAGACGCGCGCAAGGAGGCCGAGGAAGCCCTTGCGCGCGTTCGCGAAGTGATAAGTGAAAAAATTGTCGGTTCTATCGCCAGAAGGTATTTACAACTTCAAAAACGGCCTATAGAATCTCGTTTCTGTTCTGCAAGGGGGTATAGCTCAGCTGGGAGAGCGCTTGCATGGCATGCAAGAGGTCAGCGGTTCGATCCCGCTTACCTCCACCAAGAACAGATGAAGTGATTGCGAAGTTGTTCTCCGGGTTTCGGAAGTCGCAAAAAATACTTCACAAGTAACGCGAAGTTGTTTAGAATCTCGGTCTTCGCTGATTTGCAGCAGTTAATTAGCGAAGCAAGCGGTAAAGACAGAATCACAAGTTTCTGTCCCCTTCGTCTAGAGGCCTAGGACATCACCCTTTCACGGTGAGTACAGGGGTTCGAATCCCCTAGGGGACGCCAGATTTGAGGCGGCTGCTAGAAAATGCGCTGTCGGTTTCATGAGGTGACTAGAGCCTCGTGGAGCAAGGAAAGAGCTGGAGCGGTAGTTCAGTTGGTTAGAATACCGGCCTGTCACGCCGGGGGTCGCGGGTTCGAGCCCCGTCCGCTCCGCCAACGTTTTGCGAGCAGGAAATACTCCGGCTGATCAGCCGGTTTTTTTTCGCCGCAGGATTGCAAGAAGTTTGTTGTCCCCTTCGTCTAGAGGCCTAGGACATCACCCTTTCACGGTGAGTACAGGGGTTCGAATCCCCTAGGGGACGCCAGAAGATCGGCGGCTGCTAGTACCAAGCGCTGCACATTTTTCGAAGGTTGATCTTCGAGAAACGATGAAAAAGTTGGAGCGGTAGTTCAGTTGGTTAGAATACCGGCCTGTCACGCCGGGGGTCGCGGGTTCGAGTCCCGTCCGCTCCGCCAGCTTGTTGTGAAAAAATCCAGCCTTCGGGCTGGATTTTTTTTGCCCTTTTTTTCGCTTCTTCGGATTCGCCCTTCTCACCGGAATCGCATTTTCCATTGCCAGCAAGCGCGCGCTGTCTTAGTGTGGAGGCACTGTCCCGTGCCTGCATGCGTGCGATGCTCGACCCGACCGAAGACCTCTCGCTCTACCAACTCCGCCAGGCGACGATGGCCGACTTCGCCTTCGCCGAGGCCCTCACGCACGACAACATGGTCGGTTATTACCGGCGTCACAATCTTGTCTGGCGCGGCGACCTGTTTCTTTCCAGCTGGCGCGAGTCGGAGAACTTCATCCTTCAGGCAGACGGCGTGCCCGTCGGCGTCATGCGCGTGACCGAAGAAAACAACTCCCTGCATATTCGCGACGTCCAGATTGCGCCGGGCTACCGGGGACGCGGCGCGGGCACGTTCCTGTTGAACACGGCGCATCGCTGGGCGCGGGCCCGCGGGCTGGCGGAATGCCAACTGCGCGTTTTCGTCGACAACCCGGCCGCGCGCCTTTATATGCGGCTCGGATATCGTCCTGCCGGACCCAGGCTGGCCCAGCTCGGCGCCATTCGACATATGGTCCGGCGAGTCTGAGCCGACGCAGGGGCGGCATCAGACGCCGTGCGTGTCGTTCTGATCGCGCTCGTCGCTGGCGTCGCGGGCGAAGAACGCGCGTGGACTCTCGCCGAAGGCACGGCGAAACATCGCCGAAAATGCGCTCTGGCTCTGATACCCCAACTCACGCGCGACCTGTGAAAGCGGCCGGCCCTGACTCAGCAAAGGAATGGCGCGTGCCAGCACCGCCTGCTGCCGCCACTGCGAAAAGCTGACGCCGAGTTCGCGTCTGAACAGGCGTGCGATGGTGCGCGTGCTCGCGCCGGCTTCCGACGACCAGCGTTCGAGATCGGAGTGCGAAGGGTCCGCGAGCACCGCGTCGCACAGCGCGCGCAGGCGCTTCTCGTTCGGCATCGGCACGGAGAGCGGCAGCGGCTGCGAGCGGATGATCTCGTCCAGTGCGAGCGTGCCGAGCAGGCGCTCGCGTTCACGCGTGATGGACGCTTCGTCCAGCGCCGCGATCACCTCGCGCAACAAGGGCGACACTTCCACCACGCGGCACGCGCCGAGCCCGGCCGGCACGACGCTCGCGTCGACGTAGAGCGTGCGCAGATACGCATCTTCCACGATCAACACTTCGTGCGTGACGTTCGGCGGCACCCAGATGGCGCGCGAGGGCGGCACCATCCACGTCGAATCGGCGGTTGCCACGCGCAGCACGCCCCGCGACGTGTAGGCGACTTGCGCCCACGGATGCGTATGCAGCGCGATCCGCACGCCATAAGGCACCGGGCGCGAGCGAACGCGGATCGGATGGACGAGCGTCGGCGAGTGCTCGACGGGAATGTCGAGGTGTTCGACCTGCTCGAAAGGCGGGCGCGGATCGGCGAACGTGGGCATGGCGGCTCGTCGGGCGGCCGACCTGGCCGCGATCCGCCGATCTTACAGTCCGTCCGCGCTTTATTGGGCGGCGATAATGCGCGTCTCGGCGACTAGCGAACGGAGCGGTTCCTTCGATGCAATATGTTTTCGTGTACGGCACGCTGCGCGCGGGCGAGATCAACGACATCAATCGCGCGGCTGAGCGCAGCGGAATTGCGGCGCCGCAATGGATAGGCACGGCGCATGTGCGTGGACGACTTTTCGATTTCGGCTCGTATCCCGGCCTCGTCCTTGACGAGGAGAGCGGCGCACCGGTCAAAGGGGATATTTATCGCATCGACGATGCGCTCGTCGCCGTGCTGGACGAGATCGAGGAAGTGTATCCGGGCGTCGAGGGACTCTTTCGTGCGCACCGGCTGCATGTGGACGTCGAACTGGACGGCGAGGCTACGCATGTCGATTGCCTCGTCTATCCGGTAGCGGCGAGTGCGGTGCAGGGCTTGCCGCGCATCGAGGGCGGCGATTGGGTGGCGCATCGCGCAGCGCGCGGTTGAGCCCATAACGCATTTCGCCGTCATCGCGATCATGCACTGCGATGACGGCGCGGCGCGACCCGCCGAAAAGCAGGCCGGCGACCGAGGGCCTTACTCGGCCGAATGGTGCATCGACTTGCCGTGCGACTTCTTGTGATGACCCGACTTGTGCGTCGAGCTCGATTGATCCATCTGCATGTTTTGCATGCTGGATTGCTGCGATTGCAGATTCTGCGCGCGCGATTCGATGTCCGCGATCCGTGCGGGATCGGTGCTCATCGTCACGCCTTGTTCGCTCTGCGCGTACGCCGATGCGACCGCGCTCAGGGACAACAGAACAGCCAGGGACACTTTCTTCATTGTTACCTCCTAGTAGCAGTTGAACCCGGGAATCGCCTGTCCGATCCGGTTGGAAAGACACATACATCAGAGCAAAAATCGCTCCCGCCTGGCGTTGGCGCGCATCCGTGACGGGATGCGTACGGGAACGAGCCCACGCCTGACTGCGTCCATCATAGGCCGAGATCAGGTCAGCGGTGTGTCGGACGACGATACCGGCCCGGCCATGCAGCCGGAGCGGAATCATACCGGCGCGCACAGGTACTTTCTAGTCCTGATTATTTTGATATACGCCGATTCCGTGCCTCAGTACAGATGCAGCCAGCGCCAGACGTGAAAACGCGCGAGCCCGACCAGTTCGTGCAGCGCGAGTTCGCTGTTCTCCAGGCTTCTGTATCGCGGCAACAACGTCAGCCGATTCTCACGCACGTCCGAGACGTAGGGCTGCGGCTCGTAGCCGAACGCTTCGAACGCCAGGACCGAACGTCGCATGTGATACGCGGATGTGATGACGATCAAGGCAGTGTCATGGGCGTTGCCTAAGATAGCGGCTACGTTCTGCGCGTTCTGGTACGTGTTGAGGCTTTTGTTCTCGCGCGTGAGATCGGCCGGTGCGACGCCCTGCGCCACGACATACGGCGCGTAGTTGTCGGCTTCGGCCTGTCCGTGATGCTGGGGATCGCCGCCGCTCAAAATCACGCGGCATGAAGCGCCGGTGGCACGGCATTGCCGATACACCCGCGCCGCCGCGGCGATGCGCGGCATCGAATCGCTTTTCGGGACCAGTTGGCCGTGACGCCGGTCCGTGCCCCCGCCCATCAGGACGATGGTGGTTCTCGGCGCGAACGAGGGCGGTATGGTCTCTGCGTAGCTGTGCTGCGCGATCCGGAGGAGCGGCCTTGTCAGCCAACCGCTACCGAGCCCCCAGGCCAGGAGAAGGGTGACGATGACAATCGCCGCACGAAGGCGCTTGCAAAACGCGAACAGTGCAAAAAAAAGCAGCAATAAAGTAAATAGAACCAATTTAATTGGAGTAACGTATTGGTTTCAGGGCAATTTGCTCCGTCATCGCGTGGTCAGAGCGCATCGGCGGTTGTCGCAGGAAAGCGCGTGATCAGCGCGCTCTCAACGGGGGCTTTTAATAGAAAGCAGCACCTAGCGCAAGCGGCGGCCAAACATTCAGGCAGCGAACGCTTAAATCGTTCGCTCGCGTGAGATTCGGCGCGCCGCGTTTAGTCGACGTCGCGGACCGTCTTGCGACCGTCACGAGCGTCGTCATGGCTGCACAGGAAGAAAAAACGAGATGACCACGTATTCCAACGAAGCGGTACTCGAAGCACTTCGCCGGGCGCAGTATCGTCAAGTTCCGTGGGCGAAACGCCCCAAGGGTTTCGACCACCTTCGCGCCCTCGGGCTGCTCGAGCTCGCGCGGCAACGCACCGTCGCGCCGGCGCCGGGATTTCATGCACCCGTGGATATCGCCGTCGTCACCGAACGCGGGAAACAGGAATTCACGCGGCTCTCGCGCGATGAGCGTTCCATCGACTGGGATTTGCGGCGCACCGAACCGTACATCTTCGGTGGCCACGAAGCGGTGCTCGAAGTCAGATTTTGAGGCGACGCGCCTAGCGCGAGAGCGTGCGAAGTCCGGCCGAAAAAAAGCCCGTGTCCGAGGACACGGGCAGACCGGATTCCACTGTTGCCATGCTGTGCTCATGGCATTGGGTGTGACTGCGGCCGACTCGCCGGGTTCCGCGCGAATCGAGACTCGTCGCCCGAAGATTCAGTGATGCGGCGAGCGCTCGTCGCGGTCGTTGTCCGGCCGAGCGCGTACGTTGCTCGCAATGTCACCGCGTAAATCGCCGCGCGGCGCGGGCGGCGTGGCGGCGCGAGCGCGCGCGGCGTCAGGCGACGCAGGCGCCGCCGTCTTCGCCGAGAGGTGCAGATCGGATGCAGGCGGCTGCGCGTGAGCAACGAACGCCACGTCGGCGAGCCCCGCCAAGACGCCACGCACGAGCAGTGTCGAAACCTTCATGAGAGTGTCCTGAAGCCCTGATCGGACCTGTTGGGTCACTCGTCACGCTAAGCCTCGATTCGTCGCGGCGCTGTAAGCAATCGTAAAGAGTTGTATCGCGCAACGAACCGCGCGAGGTCGGCAAAGCAACGCCCGAAAACAATCGAAGCCGGCAGAACCGGCTTCGACGTGTCGTGCAGAGCGCTTAGGCCATCTTGGCCGGCGCGCGCCACGATTCGGGATTGGTCCAGAACGCGCCGCGCAGCCGATCGCGGCTCGGCGGAGCCGGCGGCTTCACCGCGCTCGAACCGATACGCCCGCGCAGCGACACCTCGCGGCCGTTGCTCGACAGACGCTTTACGATTTCCGCGAGCGTGCCGTCGGCTTGCCATTCGTCGAAGCGCCGGCGGCAGGTCGGAGGCGAGGGATAACGGCCCGGCAGCTTCGACCAGCCTTCGCCCGTCGACAAAACCCACAACACGGCGTTGACCACCGATCGCGCTTCGACGCGCGGCCGGCCGCGCCGCTCGCTGCGCGCGGGCTCGGAACAGAACAACGCCTCAACCAGCGCCCACTCGTTATCTCTCAAATCGTCGAACAGCACCATATCTCACCTCAGCGAAGCTAACCCCGGTGCGCTGCCCCGCGCCGCGCACTCTGGTCGAATCCGATGAACGAATCCAGGGAAGGCCGAAGCGGCTGCGGCAAACCAGTTTCCGTTACGTCCGCTGTGCTTCGACCTCTGTGCGCAATGAAATGCGAGAACCATGCCATGCACGTCGCGAAATCCGGGAAACCCGCATGGCAGTAGGCTGACGCGATGCCAGCATGGCCCGTATCAGACCCGAATCCGATTGATTAAGAAATCGGGACAATCACCAATCCTGTGCAGGAAGCCCTTCCGGCGTGCGTTTCGGACGGTTTGCTGCACCGCAGCGAAACGGTCGCGAGCGACTATAATTCCGCATGAGATCACGCTTTTCATGAATCCCCGGAATGAACGCCTCCCTGAACGTCACGTTGCGCCAACTGCGCGTTTTTATCGAAGTGTCGCGGCTGCGCAGCTTCAGCCGCGCCGGCGCCGAGATCGGCCTGACGCAGTCAGCGGTGAGCCGCTCCGTGCGCGAACTGGAGAGCGAAATCGGACTGAAGCTGATCGACCGGACCACGCGCGAAGTGCAGCTCACCGATGTCGGGGTGGATCTCGTCGGCACCGTGTCGCGGCTGCTCGCCGATCTGGACGAGGCGCTACGTGAAGCGCGCGATCTTGGGCAGCAGCGTCGCGGCCGGGTGATCGTCGCGGCGAGCCCGACGATCGCGTGCCGGCTGATGCCGCGCGTGATCGCGTCGTGCTCGCGGCAGTTTCCGCTCGTTACGCTCAGCCTGCGGGACGACGTCCAGTCGGACGTGCTGCGCAAGGTGAAGTCGGGCGAAGTGGATTTCGGCGTCGTGATCGGCCCGTTCGCAGCCGACGATCTGCACGGCGAAGCGGTGATGACCGATTCGTTCTGCCTCGTCGCGCGGCGCGATCATCCCCTCGCGCACGAACGCGCCGCGCCCTGGGAGGCCCTCGCGGGCGAGCGGCTCGTCATGCTGGACTACGCATCGGGCAGCCGGCCGATCATCGATGCCGTCATGCAGCAGCATGGTGTCGAAGCGCAGGTGGTGCAGGAGCTCGGTCATTCGGCGACCGTGTTCGGGCTGGTGGAAGCGGGCGTCGGCGTGAGCGTGCTGCCGTGGCTCGCGCTGCCGTTGCCGGCGGATTCGTCGCTCGTCGCGCTGCCGCTGGAGCCGCGCGCCGAACGCACGGTGGAACTGGTGCGGCGGCGCGATCGCTCGCTGTCGCCGGCGGCGCAGTCGGTGTGGTCGCTGATCGCAGGGCTGCCGCGACGCGCCGAAGAACTCTGAAGGCCGCGCGCTTTTTAACGCGCTCGCGTTAGACTTCTTCCTTTTCGACGGAGCGGGCGATGAGTGAATCGGAAGGCGCGGTAATCGCTGAATTGAGCGGCTTGACGGCGCAGACGCACACGGGCGGCGCGCCAAACGCGCGCGACGCCGTGCGGGCGTTGCGTCCCTCGCAGATTCGCGAAGTCGCGAACGCCGGATTCGGCGTGCCGGACGTGCTGCCGTTCTGGTTCGGCGAATCGGACCGGGTCACGCCCGAATTCATCCGCGATGCGGCGAGCCGCGCGCTCGCCGACGGCGCGACGTTCTACACGCACAATCTCGGCATCGCGCCGCTGCGCGACGCGCTCGGCCGCTACGTCAGCGCGCTGCACGGCGCGACGCCCGCCGATCACATCGCGGTGACCAGCGCGGGCGTGAACGCGCTGATGCTTGCGGCGCAACTCGTCGCGGGCGCGGGCGACCGCGTGGTCGCGGTAACGCCGCTGTGGCCGAACCTCGTCGAGATTCCGAAGATTCTCGGCGCGACGGTCGAAACGGTCTCGCTGACTTACGGCGAGCGCGGATGGACGCTCGACCTCGACCGGCTGCTCGCCGCGCTCACGCCGTCCACGCGCATGCTGATGATCAACTCGCCGAACAACCCGACCGGCTGGACGATGACGCGCGACGAGCAGCGCATCGTGCTCGACCACTGCCGACGCCACGGCATCTGGATCGTGGCGGACGAGGTCTACGAGCGACTGTATTACGGTCCGGGCGCGAACGTGGCGCCGTCTTTCCTCGATCTCGCGGATCGCGACGAGCGCGTGATCGCGGTCAATTCGTTCTCGAAGGCGTGGCTCATGACCGGCTGGCGGCTCGGCTGGCTGGTCGCGCCCGCGCGCCTGATGGACGATCTCGGCAAGCTCGTCGAATACAACACGTCGTGCGCGCCGTCGTTCGTGCAGCAGGCGGGCATCGTCGCGGTGGAACAGGGCGAGTCGTTTGCGCAGTCGCTCGTCGCGGACCTGCGCGCGAGCCGCGATCATCTGGTGACCGCGTTGCAGAGTATCGAAGGCGTCGACGTGCGCGCCCCCGACGGTGCGATGTACCTGTTCTTCTCGCTGCCGGGTGCCGAGCGGAGCCTGGAACTCTGCAAGGCGCTGGTGAAAGAGGCGGGACTCGGGCTCGCGCCGGGCAGCGCATTCGGCGCGGAAGGCGAAGGCTTCGTGCGCTGGTGCTATGCCTGCGATCCGGCGCGCCTCGACGAAGGCGTCGAACGCCTGCGGCGCTTTTTGTCGGACCGAGGCGCTAAGTGAGGGCTAAGTGAGTGCGAAGTGAGTAGAGCCGGGCGTAATCGATCACCTTTACGCCCCGGTTCTTTTTGCGTAATATGGCGCTCAGTCACGCGCTTTCGCCTAGGAAAGCGCCACCTCGTCCGGCTGGGATGGCCCGGCGATTCGCTCACCGATCGCCCATTGTCGCCTCTCCCCGGTGCGTGCTCCCAATCAATATGACCGATTACAATCGGGCGAGCGCGTCTAGAAACTCCGCGTCCAGCTTTATCGTGCGCACCGCTTCGGTGACGTCCGAACTCGCTCAGGCTCGTTTTGAACCGGATCATTGACCATTAAGGGTTGACCGAAGCTGCATGAATACCCAAGAGGCGAAAATCGTCCTCGAGACTGCTTTGATCTGCGCGCAGGAACCGCTGCGGGTGAGTGAATTGCGCAAGCTCTTCGCCGAGGACATTTCGGCCGATACGGTGCGCACGCTGCTCGAAAGACTACAGGCTGATTGGTCGGGGCGCGGCGTCGAGCTGGTGGCGCTTGCGTCGGGATGGCGCTTTCAGAGCAAGCCCGCCATGCGGACTTATCTCGACCGGCTCAATCCCGAAAAGCCGCCGAAATATTCGCGGGCGGTGCTCGAAACGCTCGCCATTATTGCTTATCGGCAGCCGGTCACGCGCGGCGATATCGAAGAGATCCGCGGCGTGACGGTGAACACGCAGGTGGTGAAGCAACTGGAAGATCGCGGGTGGATCGAGGTCATCGGACATCGCGACGTGCCCGGCCGGCCCGCGCTGTACGCCACGACCAAGCAGTTTCTCGACGACCTCGGCCTGACCGCGCTCGACGAACTGCCGGCGCTGGACAATCCGTCGGCGCAGTTCGAGGCGTCGCTGCTCGCGCAGCATTCGATCGATTTTCCGGACGGCGCAGCCGCGCAGGCGTCTGCTGGCGAAAACGCGGTGGACGACACGACGGCTGTCGCGCATCCGGAGCATGTGCGCGAGGCCGCGATGCCTGACGTCACCGACACGCCGGACGCTTCGCCGAGCGATGCATCCGAGGCCGGAACGCTTCGTGCGAGCGAAGAGACGGACGGGCCCGTGTTGACCGAGGTCCGCCTGATGCCCGCGACCGATGCATCCGATTCAGAAGAAGCGCCTGCGTTGGCCGACGCAGGCGACGCTGGCACACATCGAGAACACGATGCGACCGACGCCCGCCGATCGAGCGGCGTCGAGCGGAACGACGCCGACCTGAACGGCGGCGACTCCGACGAAGAACCGAAGGCGCGCCGCGCCTGACGCAATTGCATGGCCCCTGACTCAACCGGCTCTCGATAAAACATCACGTCGAAGACGACGAGCCGGACCGGTCAGCGGAAATTTTTGACGCGCCCGCCAGGGTGCGCAATTCGACATTTGAGGTTGTTTTGACACACTCCCACGACAGCGATTCGCCCGAATCCGCGCGCCCCGTGCATGGCGCGGACGCCCATGAGTCGGCCGATGCCGGCGAACTCACGCGCACCGACGAAAGCGCAGAAGGCGACGATCGTCCGCGCCGCGGCCTGCGCCGCGGTCCGCGCAGTCTGATCGCACGCCGCCGGGCTGTCGCCAAAACGAAGGGCGCGGATGGCGCGCCGGACGCAGCGACGGAAGCGTCGCCGTCGGAGGGCGCCCCTGCCGAGCAGGCGCGTGCGCCGCGCAAGGAAGCGGGCGCGAAGGCGCCGCGAAAACCGGCAGCCAAGCGAGACCCGAAGCGCGACACTGCGGAAGGCCAGCCGAACGCCGCGCGGCAAGGCGGCCGCAAGCGTGGGCGTCGCGATGACGGAGAAGTTGCCGTGGAAGCGTCTGGCGAAGTCGCAGCGGCCGCGCCGCGCGAGGGCGCGCAGCGCAAGAATCCGCCACAGAAACGTGAACGGCAGCCGCGCAACGGCAAGCGCAACGATGCAGGACCGGCGACAGTCGAGAGCGCGGCGTCCGCCGCCGTCGACGACGTCTTCGCGTACGTCACGTCCCCGGCATTCGACGCGGACAACGGCTCGGGGGGCGTGCGCGCGCCGATGCTGCGCCGTGGCCGCAACGCGCCCCAGCAAAAGCGCGTGCTGGAACCGGACGACGACGCCCCGAAGCTGCACAAGGTGCTGGCCGACGCCGGCATGGGCTCGCGGCGCGACATGGAGGAACTGATCATCGCGGGGCGCGTGTCGGTGAACGGCGAGCCGGCGCACATCGGGCAGCGCATCATGCCGACCGACCAGGTGCGCATCAACGGCAAGCCGCTCAAGCGCAAGCTCGCGAGCAAGCCGCCGCGCATTCTGCTGTATCACAAGCCGACGGGCGAGATCGTCAGTCACGCAGACCCGGAAGGCCGTCCGTCCGTGTTCGACAAACTCCCGTCGATGAAGACCGCGAAGTGGCTCGCGGTCGGGCGGCTCGACTTCAACACGGAAGGGCTCCTGCTGCTCACAACGTCCGGCGATCTCGCAAACCGGTTCATGCACCCGCGCTATAGCGTCGAGCGTGAATATGCGGTGCGCGTCGTCGGTCAGTTGTCCGAGGCGATGAAGCAGAAGCTGCTAAAAGGCGTGGAGCTCGACGACGGCCCCGCCAACTTCCTGCGCATCCAGGACGGCGGCGGCGAAGGCACGAACCATTGGTATCACGTCGCGCTGGCCGAGGGCCGCAATCGCGAAGTGCGCCGCATGTTCGAGGCGGCCGGGCTCATGGTCAGCCGCCTGATCCGCACGCGCCACGGTCCGATCGCGTTGCCGCGCGGTCTCAAGCGTGGCCGGTGGGAAGAGCTGGAAGACAACCAGGTGCGCAGCCTGATGGCGGCAGTCGGCCTGAAGGCGCCGACCGCCGAGAAGGGCGGGCGCAGCGCCGCGCCGCGCGTTCAGCCCGATCCGATGCAGACGTCGATGGGCTTCATCACGCGCGAGCCGGTCTTGAGCTCGCACTTGCGCGCGGCGCAGACGCCGGCGCGCGGCGGTCGGCGCGGCGGCGCGGGCGGGCTTCCCGGCGCGTTCGGCGCGAGCGGGCTGGGCAGCATGGGCGGCTTCGGCGGCAACACGGGCAATACCGGCAACGCCGGAGGCCCGGGTCGACGAGGTGGCCGCGAGCCGAACGGCAACCGCATCGGCAACGAGCCGAATGGCAATCGCGCGAACGGCGGCCGCTCGGGTCAGCGCAATGCGCGCGGACAGGGTCCACAAGGCATGAGTGGGCCGGCCAAGCGTCCGGCGGGCGGCAACGGCCCGCGCGGCAATCGTCAGGGCGGCGGGCAACAAGGCGCGGGACAAGGCAAGCCCGGCGCCGGACGCGGCCCGCGCAACCGCACGCGCGGACGTTGAACACGCGTTGACGAGCCGTTTCGGTCGGCCGCGGGTGCGCCTGCGGCCGATCCGCCGAATCGCCTCGCCGAGCCATCGGCATAAAGCAAAAAAGCATGCGAACTGGCACGAAACGGGCCCGATCGCGCGCTTTACGTTTGCGTTTATCCCGAAAAATGGCTAAAATCACAAAGTCGCTGGGCACATAGTTTTTTGCGCTGCCCGGGTGCGACCTCGGTTGAAAAAGATGGGCGTTGCGCCCATTTTTTTTTGGCTTTTTGGTTCGGCATCTCGGGAGCAGGGGTGCGCCCAGTCAAGGCGCTCGCCCGCAGGTGTTTCGCGGCGCGGGCGCGAAACACCTTGGAGTTACTGTGCAACTGACGGAACTGATTGAAACCACGGTCTCGAGCCTGGGCTACGAGCTTGTCGATCTCGAACGTTCGGGAGGCGGCATGCTGCGTATTTATATCGACCAGCCGGCCGGTATCGCCATCGAAGACTGCGAGAAAGTCACGCGTCAGCTTCAGTATGTGCTCGAAGTCGAAAACGTCGATTACGACCGCCTCGAAGTCTCGTCGCCGGGGCTCGACCGCCCGCTCAAGAAGCTGGCCGACTTCGAGCGTTTCGCCGGCAACGAAGCCGTCATCACATTGAAAAAGCCGCTGGACGGGCGCAAGTCGTTCCGCGGCGTTCTGCACGCCCCCGAGGGCGACAAGATCGGTTTGGAATTCGAAGGGAAGGACGGCGCCGCGATGCTCGATTTCACGCTCGCGGACCTCGATAAAGCACGTCTCGTCCCCAAAGTTGACTTTAGGAGCCGCAAACAATGAGTCGCGAAGTTTTGATGCTGGCGGATGCGCTGGCGCGCGAAAAGAACGTCAACAAGGACGTGGTGTACGCAGCTCTGGAGGCTGCGCTTGCTTCGGCAACGAAGAAGCTGTTCGAGGAAGATGTCGATATCCGCGTCGCGATCGACCGTGAAAGCGGCGAGCACGAGACGTTCCGCCGCTGGCGCGTGGTGCCGGACGAGGCCGGCCTTCAGGAGCCCGACCAGGAAATTCTGCTGTTCGAAGCTAAGGAGCAAAAGCCCGACGCGCAAGTGGACGACTACATCGAGGAACCCATTCCGTCGATCGAATTCGGCCGCATCGGCGCGCAGGCCGCCAAGCAGGTCATTCTGCAGAAGGTGCGCGACGCCGAGCGCGAGCAGATCCTGAACGACTTTCTCGAGCGCGGCGAAAAGATCATGACCGGCTCGGTCAAGCGTCTGGACAAGGGCAATTTCATCGTCGAATCCGGTCGCGTGGAAGCGCTGCTGCGCCGCGACCAGCTGATTCCGAAGGAAAACCTGCGCGTGGGCGACCGTGTGCGCGCGTACATCGCGAAGGTGGACCGCACGGCGCGCGGTCCGCAGATCGAACTGTCGCGCACCGCGCCCGAGTTCCTGATGAAGCTGTTCGAGCTCGAAGTGCCGGAAATCGAGCAAGGGCTGCTGGAAATCAAGGCGGCCGCGCGCGATCCCGGCGTGCGTGCGAAAATCGGGGTGATCGCCTACGACAAGCGCATCGATCCGATCGGAACGTGCGTAGGCATCCGCGGTTCGCGCGTGCAGGCCGTGCGCAACGAGCTCGGTGGCGAGAACGTCGACATCGTGCTATGGTCGGAAGACCCCGCGCAGTTCGTGATCGGCGCCCTCGCGCCGGCAGCCGTTCAGTCGATCGTCGTCGATGAAGAAAAGCATTCGATGGACGTCGTCGTGGACGAGAGCGAGCTCGCGGTCGCCATCGGCCGCAGCGGCCAGAACGTTCGACTCGCCAGCGAGCTCACCGGCTGGCAGATCAATATCATGACGCCGGACGAATCGGCGCTGAAGCAGAACGAAGAGCGCGGCAAGTTGCGCAGTCTGTTCATGGCGCGTCTGGATGTGGACGAGGAAGTCGCCGACATCCTGATCGACGAAGGCTTCACGAGCCTCGAAGAAATCGCCTATGTGCCGCTCAACGAGATGCTCGAAATCGAAGCGTTCGACGAAGACACCGTGCACGAGCTGCGCAACCGGTCGCGTGACGCGTTGCTCACGATGGCGATTGCCAACGAGGAGAAGGTCGAAGGCGTAGCGCTCGATCTGAAGAGCCTCGACGGCATGGACAACGAGCTTCTCGCGAAGCTCGCGGAGCATCAGATTCAGACCCGCGATGACCTCGCGGAGCTGGCAGTAGATGAACTGGTCGAGATGACCGGGATGGAAGAGGATAACGCTCGCGCGTTGATCATGAAAGCACGTGAACACTGGTTCCAGTGAGAAATGACCATGGCGCACTGAAATATCGCGGCCAGTTCGGCCGCATGACCCGATCTAACCGCAAGGACTGATCCTTGCATCAAGAGGAATGAATGGCGAGTAACAACGTAGCCCAATTTGCCGCGGAACTCAAAATGCCTGCGGGCGTGCTGCTCGAGCAGTTGCAGGCGGCTGGCGTCCAGAAAGCGAGCGCGAACGACGACCTGTCCGAAACGGACAAGGCGCGTCTGCTCGATCATTTGCGCAAGTCGCACGGGTCCGCCGATGCCGACAAGCGCAAGATCACTCTGACCCGCCGGCATACGTCGGAAATCAAGCAATCCGACGCAACGGGTAAGGCTCGCACCATTCAGGTCGAGGTGCGCAAGAAGCGTGTGTTCGTGAAGCGCGACGAGGCCGGCATCGAGCAGCCGGCCGAGACGCCGAATCATGTCGAAGACGAAGTCGACGAGGCCGAACTGCAGCGCCGCGAGGAAGAAGCTCGCCGCGCCGCGGAGCAACTCGAGCGCGAAGAGCGCGAGTTGAAGGAGCGTCAGGCGCGTCTGGAACAGGAAGAAGCGGAGCGTCGCGCCCGCGAGGAAGCGGCTGAAGCCGAGCGTCGCCGCCAGGAAGCGGAAGCCGAGCGCCGTGCGCAAGCCGCCGCGCAGGCGGCCGAGATTTCGCGCGCCGCACAGGCAGCGCGTCAGGAAGCCCGTACGCCTGTCGCTGCCGAGGTGAAGGCCGAGGCCAAGCCGCCGAAGCAGGACGATACGGCCCAGCGCGAAGCCGCCGAAAAGGCAGCGGAAGAGAAGGCGGCGAGCGAACGCGCCGCCCAGCGCGAAGCCGCGAAGAAGGCGGAAGACGCCGCGCGCGAAGCCGCCGAGAAGGCGCGTCTCGAACAGGAAGCCATCGCGAAGCGCCGTGCAGCGGCGGAAGCCGAAGCGCGCGCCATTCGCGAGATGATGAACACGCCGCGCAAGGCGCAAGTCAAGGCGCCGGAACCGGCGCCTGCGGCGAAGCCCGCCGAAGCGGCCAAGGCTGCCGAAGCGAAGGGCACGCTGCACAAGCCGGCGAAACCCGAAGGCGCGCAAGCCGCGCGTCCGGCAGCCGCGAAGAAGCCGGCGCCAGGCGCGGCAGCGCCCGCCACGACGGCGCCGACCGGCGACAAGAAAAAAACCGGCGGCAAGGGCGGCTGGCAGCAGGACGACGCATCGAAGCGCCGCAGCATCAAGACGCGCGGCGACACGAGCGGCGGCGTCGATCGCGGCTGGCGCGGCGGTCCGAAGGGCCGTGGCAAGCATCAGGAACAGACGTCGTTCCAGGCGCCGACCGAGCCGATCGTCCGTGAAGTGCACGTGCCGGAAACCATCTCGGTGGCCGATCTCGCGCACAAGATGTCGGTGAAGGCTTCGGAAGTCATCAAGGTGATGATGAAGCTCGGCCAGATGGTCACGATCAACCAGGTGCTGGACCAGGAAACGGCGATGATCGTCGTCGAGGAACTGGGCCACCGCGCGGTCGCGGCGAAGCTGGACGATCCCGAGGCGCTCCTCATCGAAGGCGAAGCCGCCGAGGAAACGGCGGAGCGTCTGCCGCGTCCGCCGGTCGTTACCGTCATGGGTCACGTCGACCACGGCAAGACCTCGCTCTTGGACTACATCCGTCGCGCGAAAGTGGCGGCGGGCGAAGCGGGCGGCATCACGCAGCATATCGGCGCGTATCACGTCGAAACGCCGCGCGGCGTCATCACCTTCCTCGATACGCCGGGTCACGAGGCCTTCACGGCCATGCGTGCGCGCGGCGCGAAGGCAACCGACATCGTCATTCTGGTGGTCGCGGCCGACGACGGCGTGATGCCGCAGACGAAGGAAGCGATCGCTCACGCGAAGGCGGGCGGCGTGCCTATCGTCGTGGCGATCAATAAGATCGACAAGCCGGAAGCGAACCCGGACCGCGTGAAACAGGAACTGGTCGCGGAAGGCGTGGTGCCGGAAGAGTACGGCGGCGATTCGCCGTTCATCGAAGTGTCGGCGAAGACCGGCAAGGGCATCGACGATCTGCTGGAAAACGTGTCGCTGCAGGCCGAAGTGCTGGAACTGACCGCTCCGGTCGACGCCGGCGCGAAGGGTCTCGTGATCGAAGCGAAGCTCGACAAGGGCAAGGGTCCGGTCGCGACCATTCTGGTGCAGTCGGGCACGCTGAACCGCGGCGACGTGGTTCTCGCGGGCAGCGCCTACGGCCGCGTGCGCGCCATGCTGGACGAAACCGGCAAGCCGACGAAGTCCGCGGGCCCGTCGATTCCGGTAGAGATTCAGGGTCTGTCGGAAGTGCCGGCGGCGGGCGAAGAAGTCATCGTGTTGCCGGACGAGCGCAAGGCGCGCGAAATCGCGCTGTTCCGTCAAGGCAAGTTCCGCGACGTCAAGCTCGCCAAGCAGCAGGCCGCGAAGCTCGAGAACATGCTGGAGCAGATGGGCGAAGGCGAAGTGCAGAACCTGCCGCTCATCGTGAAGGCGGACGTGCAGGGTTCGCAGGAAGCGCTCGTGCAATCGCTGCAGAAGCTCTCGACCGGCGAAGTGCGCGTGCAGATCGTGCACAGCGCGGTCGGCGCGATCAGCGAGTCGGACGTCAACCTGGCGACGGCGTCGAAGGCGGTCATCATCGGCTTCAACACGCGTGCGGATGCGCAAGCTCGCAAGCTGGCCGAATCGAACGGCATCGACATTCGCTACTACAACATCATCTACGACGCAGTGGATGAAGTGAAGGCGGCGATGTCCGGCATGCTCGCGCCGGAGAAGCGCGAGACGGTGACGGGCACGGTCGAGGTGCGTCAGGTCATTCGCGTGCCGAAGGTCGGTCTGATCGCGGGTTGTATGGTGACGGACGGTTTCGTGAAGCGCACGTCGTCGGTTCGCGTGATCCGCAACAACGTCGTGATCCACACCGGCGAGCTGGATTCGCTGAAGCGCTTCAAGGACGACGTCAAGGAAGTGCGTCAGGGCTTCGAGTGCGGTATCTCGATCAAGAACTTCAACGACATCGTCGAAGGCGATCAGCTGGAAGTCTTCGAAGTGACGGAAGTGGCTCGCACGCTGTAATGCATTAGTACGCCGAGCTCGAGGCGGAGCGGGCCTGACGGCTCGCTCCGCCTTTTTTATTTGGCGCGGCGATAGAGAAGGGAAGGAACCAAGATCATGGCTAAAAGACGTACGTCCACGAATCGCAACGTGCAGATTGCGGACCAGATTCAGCGCGATCTCTCGGAACTGATGCGCGAGGTGAAGGACCCGCGCATCGGCCTAGTGACGATGCAGAGCGTCGAACTGACGCCCGACTACGCGCACGCGAAGGTCTACTTCACGACGCTGACGGGCGATCCCAAGCAGACCGAAGAGGCGCTCAACCACGCAGCCGGTCATCTGCATAACCTGCTGTTCAAGCGCCTGCACATCCATACGGTGCCGACGCTGCATTTCCACTACGACAAGACGATCGAGAAGGCCGTCGAGATGTCGCGCCTGATCGATGAAGCGAACGCGACGCGCGCCAAAGACGACGAAGAAGGTGCGTGAGTGAAAGGCGGTCCGAAGATCCCGCGCCGCGCGCTCGACGGCGTGTTGCTGCTGGACAAGCCGCTCGGCTTGTCGAGCAACGACGCGCTCATCAAGGCCAAGCGCCTTTATCTGGCGAAGAAGGCGGGTCACACGGGCACGCTCGATCCGCTTGCCACCGGTCTCTTGCCGCTGTGCTTCGGCGAGGCGACGAAGTTCTCGCAAGACTTGCTCGAAGCCGACAAGACGTACGAAGCGACGATGCGCCTCGGCATTCGCACGACGACGGGCGATGCCGAAGGCGAGGCCGTAGAAACGCGCGACGTCCTGTGCGACGAAGCGGCCGTCGAAACGGCGATGCAGCGGTTTCTCGGCGAGATCGTTCAGGTGCCGCCGATGTACTCGGCGCTCAAGCGCGACGGCAAGCCGCTGTACGAATACGCCCGCGCCGGGCAGACGGTCGAGCGCGAAGGCCGTCACGTGACGATTCACGCGTTGAAAATGGTTGCCTGCGCGCTGCCGCTCGTGACGTTTCGGGTGACGTGCAGCAAGGGCACGTATGTGCGGACGCTGGCGGAAGATATCGGCGAGGCGTTGGGCTGCGGCGCGCATCTGACGGCGCTGCGTCGCACCGGTGTCGGCGCGTTGACGCTCGAAGGCGCGGTCACGCTGGATGCGTTGGCCACTGCGGCCGAGCCGGAGCGCGACGCCTGGCTGCGCCCGGTCGATGCGCTATTGTCGACGTTTCCGGCCGTGCATCTGCACGACGATGCGACGCGGCGCTTCAGGCACGGTCAGCGGCTGCGCCTGGACGAACTGGGCGAACCGGCATCCGTTTGGCAGGCTGAGGACACGCGAGTGCGCGTCTATGACGATGCGGGAAAGCTCCTCGGCGTCGCGCGAGCAGCGGAGGGCGTGCTCGCCCCTGAGCGCTTGGTGGTGAGCGGGTCTTGACTGACCGCCGCGAGCGCATCCACAAACAAAAAGGAGAGGCCAGCGCCTCTCCTTTTTCATTTCCGCCGATGCATCCAGTTCAATGCGCCGCCGATGCCGCCGCTGCCGAATCGCCGCCGCCCGAGCGCTCGGGACGCGTGATCCAGATCAGCGCGATCAGCGCCACGAAAATCCCCGCCGAGATATAGAACATGTCGTTCACGCCGAGCTGCGCGGCCTGCTGCGTCGCCATGCTGTTGAAGAGTCCGTAAGTCTGCTCCTTTGACATGCCGAGCGCGCTCATCTGTTGCATGGAATTGGCGAAGGTCGGGTTATACGCGTTCGCCTGTTCGACCAGTTGCGCGTGATGCACGATCGACCGATGCTCCCACGCCGTCGAGAAGATCGACGTGCCGATGCCCCCGCACATGATCCGCACGAAGTTCGACAAGCCCGAAGCCGCAGGAATGCGATGCCCGGGCAAGCCCGACAGCGTGATCGACACGAGCGGAATGAAGAAGCCCGCCATGCCGATGCCCTGAATGAGCGTCGGCAGCGTCAGCGTCCACGTATCCACGCCGGTCGTGTAGCGCGAACGCATCCAGAAGCACAGCGCGAACACGAGGAACGCGGCCGTCGCGATGCGCCGCGGGTCCGTGCGCGGCAGGAACTTGCCCGTGATTGGCGAAAGCAGAATGGCGAACACGCCGACCGGCGCCATCACGAGCCCGGCGTTCGTCGCGGTGTAGCCGATGTCCGTTTGCAGCCACAGCGGCAGCAGCACGAGATTGCCGAAGTACAGCCCGTAGCCGATCGACAGCGCAATGGTGCCGCCCGTGAAGTTGCGCAGTTCGAAGAGCGACAGGTCGACGACCGGATGCTCCGCCGTCAACTCCCACACGATGAAGAACGCGAACGAAATCACCGCGATCAACGCGAGCACGACGATGGTCGTCGAGTTGAACCAGTCGAGGTCCTTGCCCTTGTCGAGCATGATCTGCAACGAGCCGACCCAGATCACGAGCAGCCCGAGGCCGACCGTGTCGATGGGCGCCTTGCGAATCGCGGAATCGCGGTCGCGGAAGATGGCGAACGTGGCGAGCGCCGCCGCGATGCCGACCGGGATGTTCACGTAGAAGATCCACGGCCACGAGATGTTGTCCGAGATCCACCCGCCGAGCACCGGCCCCGCGACCGGCGCGATGAGCGTGGTCATCGACCACATCGAGAGCGCCATCGGCGCTTTTTCGCGCGGATAGCTTGCAAGCAGCAGCGTCTGCGACAGCGGAATCATCGGCCCGGCAACCGCACCTTGCAGCACGCGCGCGGCGAGCAAGAACGGCAGCGTCGGCGCGAGACCGCACAGCCACGACGCGAGCAC
This sequence comes from Caballeronia sp. SL2Y3, assembly GCF_022879575.1. Classification (NCBI taxonomy): domain Bacteria; kingdom Pseudomonadati; phylum Pseudomonadota; class Betaproteobacteria; order Burkholderiales; family Burkholderiaceae; genus Caballeronia; species Caballeronia sp. SL2Y3. The sequence continues at coordinate 1,592,304 of NZ_CP084260.1, read as the reverse complement.
GAACAGGATGATCGAGCCGAGGAACAGGCGCACTTGTCCGAACCGCTGCGTGAGCCAGCCGGTGAGCGGCACCGAGATCGCGTTGGCGACCGCGAACGACGTGATCACCCACGTGCCCTGATCCGACGACACGCCGAGATCGCCGGAGATCGACGGAATCGAGACGTTCGCGATCGACGTGTCGAGCACGTTCATGAACACCGCGAGCGACACGGCGATCGTCCCGATGACGAGCTTGCCGCCCGAAAGCGGCGGATGGACGACGTTAGCTTGAGACATGTGTTGGTTCCGCGAAGCGGCGGTTTACATCAGCTTGGCGGCCGACGCGGACTTCGTCGCGTTGCCGCGCGAAGCCGCGGGCGAGCCCGTGCCTTGCGTGCCCGAGCCGCTGCCGGCGTTCTGCTGGATGATGCGCGCGATTTCCGCGTCGGCCTGGGCGCCGTACTTGTCGAACACGTTCGTCTGATACACGGTGTTCGGCACGTTGCCCAGCTGGCCGCCTTGCTCGTCCTTGATGGTGACGTCGACGTTCATCGAGAGGCCGATGCGCAGCGGATGCTGCTCCAGTTCCTTCGGGTCGAGCTCGATACGCACCGGCAGGCGCTGCACGACCTTGATCCAGTTGCCGGTCGCGTTCTGCGCGGGCAGCAGCGAGAACGCCGAACCCGTGCCGGCCGAGAAACCGATCACCTTGCCGTGGAACACGACGCCCGAGCCATAAAGGTCGGCCGTCAGTTCGACCGGCTGGCCGATGCGCATGTGCTTCAGCTGCACTTCCTTGAAGTTCGCGTCGACCCACACGCCGTTGAGCGGCACGATTGCCATCAGCGGATTGCCCGGCGCGACGCGCTGGCCGACCTGCACCGAACGCTTTGCGACATAGCCCGTGACCGGCGCGGGCAGCGTGTTGCGCGCGTAGTTGATGTACGAGTCGCGCACCTTCGCGGCGGCGGCCAGCACGTTCGGATGGTCCGCGATAGTCGTGTTCGCCGTCAGCGACCGGTTCGAGGCCAGTTCCTGCTGCGCGGCGTCGAGCGCGGCCTGGGCGCTGCGCACGGCGTCGCGTGCGTGCGAGATTTCTTCCTGCGAGACCGCGCCCGTTTGCGCCACCGTCAGGCGGCGGCGCAGGTCGTCTTGCGCACGCGACAAGTCCGACTTGCGCAGCGCGACTTGCGCTTCGTACTGGTTGTTATTGACGAAGAACGTGCGAACCTGCCGCACCGTCTGCGCTAGATTCGCTTCGGCCTGATCGAGCGCGACTTTCGAATCCGCCGGATCCAGCGCGACGAGCGGATCGCCGACCTTCACAGTCTGCGTGTCGTCGGCGTTCACGGACACTACGGTGCCGACCACCTGCGGCGTGATCTGCACGACGTTGCCGTTGACGTACGCGTCGTCCGTCGACTCGTGGAAGCGGGCGACGAGGAAGTAGTACAGGCCGTATGCGATGGCGGCGATGAGAATGACGAGGACGATCAGCGTCATCAGCATGCGGCGCTTGCCACTGCTCTGCTTCGGCGCAGGCGCGTTGGCCGCGGTTTGTTGAGGGTCGCTCATGAAGGGCTCCGAAAAATCCGTGTTGGTCTTGATGCGTGTTCTTTTGAGTTGCTCAGTTCGACGGCGCGGCTTGAACTGCGGCCTGCCGTTGCCCGCTGCCGTCGATGGCGAGATTCGTGCTCGTGGCGTCGAAACCGCCGCCGAGCGAACGAATCAGCGCGATTTGCAGATCCGAGCGCTTCAGGCGCAGGTTCGTCACCGTCTGCTCGTTCGCGAGGCGGTTTTCGTCCGCCGTGAGCACTTGCAACTGTGGCGAAAGACCGGCCTTGTAGCGGATCACCGCCAATTGATAGGCGCTCGTCGCTGCGGCGAGCGCGCGTTGCGCGTCGGCCATCTGCCTGTCGAGCGAGCGGATCGCGGAGATGTTGGTCGCCACGTCGTTCAGCGCGTTCACGAGCGTCTGATTGTAGTTGGCGACGACGTTGTCGAAATCGGCGTAACGGCCTTTCAACTGCGCGCGCAACGCGCCCGCGTCGAAGATCGGCAGGTGAATGGCCGGTCCCGCCTGAATCTGCCGGCTGCTCGCCATCAGGAAGCGGCTCCACCCGAACGCGTCGAAACCGAAGCTCGCCGCGAGATTGATGTCGGGGAAGAACTCGGCCTTGGCTTCCGCGATGTCATGCGTGGCCGCTTCGACCTGCCAGCGCGCCGCGACGATATCCGGGCGGCGCGAAATGAGGTCGGCCGGCACGTTGTCCGGCAGCGTCACGTTGACGTTCGGATCGATCACCGGATTGGCGATCTGCGAGCCGCGATCCGGACCCTTGCCGAGCAGCGCGGCCAACTGATAGCGGACCGACTGGATCTGCCCGTCGAGTTCGCTCAGGTTCGTCTGGCTCGTCGCGACATTGCCTTCGGCCGTGCGGCGTTCGACGTTCGTATCCAGGCCCGCGGTCACGCGTCCGCTCGTGATCCGGCCGACGTCCTCGCGATTGGCGATCTCTCGCTGCGTGACGTCGCGCAGCGCGTAGAGCAGGGCGAGCTGGTTATACGTGCGCGCCACGGACGCGGCGAGCGTCACGCGTGCCTGCTGCATGTCGGCCTCGGCGGCCTTCTGCTGCGACACGGCCATGTTCAGGCGCGAGCGGTTCTTTCCCCACAGGTCGAGATCCCACGACGCGCTGGCAAGCACGTTGTTCTCGCTGAACCACGTGCCGCCGTAGGGCGGCGGAAACAGGGCGTTGCCCGAATAGAGCTCGCGCGTCCATGAATACTGCGCGTTCACGTGCGGATAGAGCGTCGAGCGCGAGCTTTCGATATACGACGATGCCTTCGCGATGCGCGCCTGCGCCTGCGCGATGCTCGGATTATCCGCGACGGCTTCGTCGATCAGTTGCGGCAGTTGCGGGTCGCCGAACTGCTTCGCCCAGTCGAGGCTCGGCCACTGGCCGCCTTGCCCCGGCACGCTCTCAGTCGACTGCAAGGCGTCGGGCGTGGTGATCTGCTTGTCGCTCGAGATGCCCGCGTAGTTCGCGCAGCCGGCGACCGCAAGCGCGGCCACGGCGGCCGCGACGGCGCTTTTCGCGCCGCGCAGCGCGCTTTTCGGCCTGCACGCGGACAAGGAAAGGTGTTTCATCGCTCGTCTCTTGAGATGAGTGTTAAAGATGGACGTTGCAACCAATTCTTGGATGGTCAAGCTGGGTTCCCCGGTCCATTTGCTTGTCACCGCAATGGCATACCAGGCTTATCATTGCCGCCTGCGGGACACGCGGCAGGATCGCACGTATTGGCGAGAATGCGGCGAAGCATGCTCTTCAGGAAGCCGACTTCCTCGGGCGTGAAGCCCGCGAGCAACGCGTCCAGCACGCGCGTGAAGATGGCCGGCACCTTCTCGGCCATCGCGCGGCCGTCGGCCGTCAGCGCGAGACGCACGACGCGCCGGTCTTCCTCGCTGCGCACGCGCGAAAGCAGGCCGCGCTTTTCCAGCCGGTCGATCAGGCGCGTGACCGCGCTCGCGTCGATGCCGTATTCCCGCGCAATATCCGCCGCCGTCAGGCACTTGCCGACCGCCAGCATGAACACGATGCTCGCCTGCGTGCTCGTGATGCCGAGTTCGGACGTGGTGTGCTGCGTCACCATGTTCCACAGCGTCGAGCGCACGCGGCTCAGCAAATAGCCGACGCTTTCGCTCAACACGTAGTTGTCGATCGCCGTGGGTTTCGGAGCGTCGCTCATGAAAAATTTTGTGCGAGTGCAATAGTTGACTAGGCAGGATTATAGGGGCGTCAATCCGCCGCTGCAACGGTCTTTTCTGAGAATGCTTAACAATCGGCGGCGCAAGGGAGCGCCGTATGGATGCACTTCGATGCTGAAACGTGAGCGTGCTATAATTTACGGTTCTCACCGCGCCGGGCCCGAAGAGTCATTCCGAGCAGTCACCAAGCAGTCACGCCAAGCAAAAGCTGGATGTGACTCTGTGACGCTTATCCGAGGGTCTGCCGAGCCATCAGCCATTGAGCGTTCTGCTTGGCGGCCCCGCTCCGACGGCGCACAACCAAGATACCTCTTATGACTCGCGCCCTCCGCAATATCGCCATCATTGCCCACGTCGACCACGGCAAGACCACGCTCGTCGACCAGTTGCTCCGTCAGTCGGGCACGTTCCGGGAAAATCAACAAGTCGCCGAGCGCGTCATGGACTCGAACGACATCGAAAAGGAACGCGGCATCACGATTCTCGCGAAGAACTGCGCGGTCGAATACGAAGGCACGCACATCAATATCGTCGATACGCCGGGACACGCCGACTTCGGCGGCGAAGTGGAACGCGTGCTGTCGATGGTCGATTCCGTGCTGCTGCTCGTCGATGCCGTCGAAGGCCCGATGCCGCAAACGCGCTTCGTCACGAAGAAGGCGCTGGCGCTCGGTCTTAAGCCGATCGTCGTCATCAACAAGGTGGACCGTCCGGGCGCGCGTATCGACTGGGTGATCAACCAGACTTTCGATCTGTTCGACAAGCTCGGCGCCACTGAAGAACAACTCGACTTCCCGATCGTCTACGCGTCGGGCCTGAACGGCTACGCGAGCCTCGATCCGGAAACGCGCGAAGGCACCATGCGTCCGCTCTTCGAAGCCATTCTCGAACACGTGCCGGTGCGCCCGGCCGATCCGGACGGCCCGCTGCAGCTTCAAATCACTTCGCTCGACTACAACACGTACGTCGGCCGTATCGGCGTGGGCCGCGTCGCACGCGGGCGCATTCGCCCCGGCATGCAGGTCGCGGTGCGCTCGGGTCCCGACGGCGCGATCCTGAACCGCAAGATCAACCAGGTGCTGTCGTTCCACGGCCTCGAGCGCGTGCAAGTCGAGGAAGCGCAGGCAGGCGATATCGTGCTGATCAACGGCATCGAGGAAATCGGCATCGGCGTGACGATCTGCTCGCCGGACAATCCCGAGGCGTTGCCGATGATCACCGTCGACGAACCGACGCTCACGATGAACTTCCTCGTGAACTCGTCGCCGCTCGCGGGCAAGGAAGGCAAGTTCGTGACGAGCCGCCAGATTCGCGACCGTCTCACGAAGGAACTGAACCACAACGTCGCGCTGCGCGTGAAGGACACCGGCGACGAAACCACGTTCGAAGTCTCGGGCCGCGGCGAACTGCACCTGACGATTCTCGTCGAGAACATGCGCCGTGAAGGCTACGAGCTGGCCGTGTCGCGTCCGCGCGTCGTGCTGCAGGAAATCGACGGCGTGAAGTGCGAGCCGTATGAAAACCTGACGGTCGATATCGAAGACCAGCATCAGGGCGGCGTCATGGAAGAGCTTGGCCGCCGCAAGGGCGAAATGCTCGACATGACCTCTGACGGCCGCGGCCGCACGCGCCTCGAATACAAGATCTCGGCGCGCGGGCTGATCGGTTTCCAGAGCGAGTTCCTGACGCTCACGCGCGGCACGGGTCTGATGAGCCATACGTTCGATTCGTATGCGCCCGTCAAGGAAGGCTCGGTCGGCGAGCGCCGCAACGGCGTGCTGATCTCGCAGGACGACGGCGCGGCTGTCGCCTACGCGCTGTGGAAGCTGCAGGATCGCGGTCGCATGTTCGTGTCGCCGGGCGATGCGCTCTATGAAGGCATGATCATCGGCATTCACAGCCGCGACAACGACCTCGTCGTGAATCCGATCAAGGGCAAGCAGCTGACCAACGTGCGCGCGTCGGGCACCGACGAAGCCGTGCGCCTCGTGCCGCCGATCCAGCTTTCGCTGGAGTACGCGGTCGAATTCATCGACGACGACGAACTCGTCGAAGTGACGCCGCAGTCCATTCGTCTGCGCAAGCGTCACCTGAAGGAACACGAGCGCCGCCGCGCAAGCCGCGAATCGGCGGAGTAAATCGCCTCCGACATTGCAGTCCAAGAGCCGCCTTCGGGCGGCTTTTTGCATTCGATGCTTGGCCGCCATGCATTAAAGAATAGTCAATCGAAGCCGACAATCACGCATGGCCAGCGCTCTTGCATCGACCGGAAACGCCCGCACATGCCCGTTGCAGAAGGGCGAATGCCTGTGCAACGGTGCGACGTCCGGTCATATGACGAATGCATCTGTGCTATGCTATTCGGATTAGTTGTCGCTTTTTAGGTCCTTCCAAGCAGACTTGATTCGCGCAATCCGCTAAACGGTCAGGCCGTGTCGCGGAAGGTTTTGTAACCCGCACTTCCTCGAGAAACTCGAAGAAAGGTGAGCGTAAAATGATGAAGCAATTCCAGTCGAACTCCTATTTGTTCGGCGGTAATGCTCCGTACGTCGAAGAGTTGTACGAGGCATATCTCGATAATCCCGCGTCAGTGCCCGAGACCTGGCGAGCCTATTTCGACGCGTTGCAGAACGTGCCCGCGTCGGACGGCACGAACCACAACGACGTGGCCCACGGCCCGATCGTCGAGTCGTTTGCCCAGCGCGCGAAGTCCAACGGCTTCGTTCAGCGCGAAGGCGCCACCGAAGATCTCGCTACCGCGCGAAAGCAAGTCTACGTTCAGTCCCTCATCGGCGCGTATCGCTTCCTCGGCTCGCAATGGGCCAATCTCGATCCGCTCAAGCGCCGCGAGCGTCCGCATATTCCCGAACTCGAGCCTGCGTTCTACGACTTCACCGAAGCCGACATGGACCAGACGTACAGCGCCACGAACCTGTATTTCGGTTTCGAGCGCGCGACGCTGCGCGAGATCGTCAAGGCATTGCGTGACACGTACTGCGGCACGATCGGCGCCGAGTACATGTACATCAGCGATCCGGAACAGAAGCGCTGGTGGAAGGAGCGTCTCGAATCCATCCGCTCGACGCCGAACTTCTCGAACGACAAGAAGAAGCACATCCTGAACCGCCTGACGGCCGCCGAAGGCCTCGAGCGTTTCCTGCACACCAAGTACGTCGGCCAGAAGCGTTTCTCGCTGGAAGGCGGCGAGAGCTTCATCGCGTCGATGGACGAAGTCGTGCGTCACGCGGGCAAGAACGGCGTGCAGGAAATCGTCATCGGCATGGCGCACCGTGGCCGTCTGAACGTGCTGGTCAACACGCTCGGCAAGATGCCGGCGGACCTCTTCGCCGAATTCGAAGGCAAGCACGTGGACGACCTGCCGGCCGGCGACGTGAAGTACCACAAGGGTTTCTCGTCGGACGTGTCGACCGAAGGCGGCCCGGTTCACCTGTCGCTCGCGTTCAACCCGTCGCACCTGGAAATCGTCAACCCGGTGGTCGAGGGTTCGGCGAAGGCGCGCATGGATCGCCGTGGCGATGAAGAAGGCCTGCAAGTGCTGCCGGTGCAGATTCACGGCGACGCGGCCTTCGCGGGCCAGGGCGTCGTGATGGAAACGCTGAATCTCGCGCAAACGCGCGGCTACGGCACGCACGGCACGCTGCATATCGTCATCAACAACCAGATCGGTTTCACGACGTCGGACCCGCGCGATTCGCGCTCGACGCTGTACTGCTCGGACGTCGTCAAGATGATCGAAGCGCCGGTGCTGCACGTGAACGGCGACGATCCCGAAGCGGTCGTGCTCGCCACGCAGCTCGCGATCGACTTCCGCATGAAGTTCCACAAGGACGTGGTGGTGGACATCGTCTGCTTCCGCAAGCTCGGCCACAACGAGCAGGACACGCCGGCGGTTACGCAGCCGCTGATGTACAAGACCATCGCGAAGCATCCGGGCACGCGCGCGCTGTACGCCGAGAAGCTCGTGCAGCAAGGCGTGATCACGGCCGAAGACGCCGACAACTTCGTGAAGGCGTACCGTCAGGCGATGGACGAAGGCCATCACACCATCGATCCGGTGCTCTCGAACTACAAGAGCAAGTACGCGGTCGACTGGGTGCCGTTCCTGAACCGCAAGTGGACGGACGCCGCCGACACCGCCGTGCCGCTCGCCGAACTGAAGCGCCTCGCTGAGCGCATCACGACGATTCCGGAGAACTTCAAGCTGCATCCGCTCGTCGAGCGCGTGATCAACGATCGCCGCGCGATGGGCCGTGGCGAAGCGAAGCTCGACTGGGGCATGGGCGAGCATCTCGCGTTCGCGTCGCTGGTGGCATCGGGCTATGCCGTGCGTCTGACGGGCCAGGACTCGGGCCGCGGCACGTTCACGCACCGCCACGCGGTGCTGCACGACCAGAACCGTGAGCGCTGGAACGACGGCACCTACATTCCGCTGCAGAACATCGCCGACAACCAGGCGAAGTTCACGGTCATCGACTCGGTGCTGTCGGAAGAAGCGGTGCTCGGCTTCGAGTACGGCTATTCGACCGCCGAACCCAACACGTTCGTCGCGTGGGAAGCGCAGTTCGGCGACTTCGTGAACGGCGCGCAAGTGGTGATCGACCAGTTCATCTCGTCGGGCGAAGTGAAGTGGGGCCGCGTCTCCGGTCTCACGATGATGCTGCCGCACGGCTACGAAGGCCAGGGTCCGGAGCACTCGTCGGCGCGCATCGAGCGTTTCCTGCAACTGTGCGCGGATCACAACATGCAAGTGGTCCAGCCGACGACCCCGGCGCAGATCTTCCATCTGCTGCGCCGTCAGATGATCCGCCTGTTCCGCAAGCCGCTCATCATCGCCACGCCGAAGTCGCTGCTGCGTCACAAGGAAGCGGTGTCGGACCTGTCGGAACTGGCGAAGGGCTCGTTCCAGCCGGTCATCGGCGAAGTGGACGAAAGCATCGACGCGAAGAAGGTCAAGCGCGTGGTCTGCTGCTCGGGCCGCGTGTACTACGACCTCGTCGCGCATCGCCGCGAAGCGAAGGCGAACGACATCGCCATCGTGCGTATCGAGCAGTTGTATCCGTTCGCGCACAAGCAGTTCGACGCGGAACTCAAGAAGTACGAAAACGCGACCGAAGTGGTCTGGGTGCAGGACGAGCCGCAGAACCAGGGTGCCTGGTTCTACATCGAGCACCATCTGCGTGAAGGCATGAAGGAAGGGATGAAGCTGGCCTACAGCGGCCGTCCCGCTTCCGCCTCGCCCGCGGTCGGCTACTACGCGAAGCACTACGAGCAGCAGAAGGCGCTGGTTGAAGGCGCGTTCGGCCGCCTGAAGGGTGCGCAGACCATCGCGAAGTAATCGTTGCCTGATCGGACCGGCGTGCGGGAAGCGCGCCGGTTCCGACGCTCGTACACACAGAACGCATTAGGACAATACAGAAATGGCTATCGTAGAAGTCAAGGTTCCCCAGCTTTCCGAGTCGGTCTCGGAAGCAACCATGCTGCAATGGAAGAAGAAGCCGGGCGAGGCAGTCGCCCAGGACGAAATCCTGATCGAAATCGAAACCGACAAGGTCGTGCTCGAAGTGCCCGCGCCGTCGGCTGGCGTGCTCGCGCAAGTCATCAAGCATGACGGCGATATCGTCACGGCTGACGAGATCATCGCGAAGATCGACACCGAAGCGAAAGCAGGCGAAGCGCCCGCAGCCGCCGCCGCTGGCGACGCAGAAGTGAAGCCGGCGCCGCAAGCCGAGCCGGCCGTGGCGTCGTCGTCGGCGACCGCGCAAGCGACCGCCTCCGCGACGGGCGGTTCGGTCACGGGCGGCGCGGCATCGCCCGCCGCGACGAAGATTCTGGCCGAGAAGGGCGTGTCCGCCGACCAGGTGTCGGGCTCGGGCCGCGACGGCCGCATCACGAAGGGCGACGCGCTCGCCGCGCAAGCCGGCGCGCCCGCCGCCGCCAAGGCACCGGCACCGGCTGCTGCGCCCGCGAAGGCCGCGAAGCCTGCGCTGCCGCAAGTCAACGCGCCGGCATCGGCCGATCAGTGGCTGAAGGATCGCCCGGAACAGCGCGTGCCGATGTCGCGTCTGCGTGCGCGTATCGCCGAGCGTCTGCTCGAATCGCAGCAAACCAACGCCATCCTGACGACGTTCAACGAAGTCAACATGGCGCCGGTCATGGACCTGCGCAACAAGTACAAGGACCGCTTCGAGAAGGAGCACGGCGTGAAGCTCGGCTTCATGTCGTTCTTCGTGAAGGCGGCCGTGCACGCGCTGAAGAAGTTCCCGCTCGTGAACGCATCGATCGACGGTAACGACATCGTCTATCACGGCTACTTCGACATCGGTATCGCGGTCGGTTCGCCGCGCGGTCTGGTCGTGCCGATCCTGCGCAACGCGGATCAGATGAGCCTCGCCGACATCGAGAAGAAGATCGCCGAATTCGGCGCGAAGGCGCGCGACGGCAAGCTGTCGATCGAAGAAATGACGGGCGGCACGTTCTCCATCTCGAACGGCGGCGTGTTCGGCTCGATGCTCTCGACGCCGATCATCAACCCGCCGCAGTCCGCCATTCTCGGCGTGCACGCGACGAAGGAACGCGCTGTGGTCGAAAACGGCCAGATCGTGATCCGCCCGATGAACTACCTCGCGCTGTCGTACGACCACCGTATCATCGACGGCCGCGAAGCCGTGCTGTCGCTCGTCGCCATGAAGGACGCGCTGGAAGATCCGGCCCGTCTGCTGCTGGACCTGTAAGAAAGCAATTCGCCTCGATGCGCGCGATAGGCTCGCGCGCATCGCACGAGGCAGCTCCGCATGAGCGGAGATAGACCAAAGGAAAGTCATGTCCAAGGAATTTGATGTCGTCGTGATCGGCGCGGGCCCGGGCGGCTATATCGCGGCGATTCGCGCAGCGCAACTCGGCAAGACGGTTGCGTGTATCGAGAAGTGGAAGAACCCGGCCGGCGCGCTGAAGCTCGGCGGCACCTGCCTGAACGTGGGCTGCATTCCGTCGAAGGCGCTGCTCGCGTCCTCCGAAGAATTCGAAAATACGTCGAAGCATCTGGCCGATCACGGCATCAGCGTGTCGGACGTGAAGCTCGATGTGTCGAAGATGCTGGCGCGCAAAGACGGCATCGTCGACAAGATGACGAAGGGCATCGAGTTCCTGTTCCGCAAGAACAAGGTCACGTGGCTCAAGGGTCACGGCAAGTTCACCGGCAAGACGGACGCCGGCGTGCAGATCGAAGTGTCGGGCGAAGGCGAAACGGAAACCGTCACGGCGAAGAACGTGATCATCGCGACGGGCTCGAAGGCGCGTCATCTGCCAGGCATTCCAGTCGACAACAAGCTGATCGCCGACAACGAAGGGGCGCTCTCGTTCGACTCCGTGCCGAAGAAGCTCGCCGTGATCGGCGCGGGCGTGATCGGTCTGGAACTCGGCTCGGTGTGGCGTCGTCTGGGCGCTGAAGTGACGGTGCTCGAAGCGCTGCCGCAATTCCTCGCCGCAGCGGACGATTCGCTCGCGAAGGAAGCCGCCAAGCAGTTCAAGAAGCAAGGGCTCGACATTCACCTCGGCGTGAAGATCGGCGAAGTGAAGACGACCGGCAACGGCGTCTCGATCGCGTACACGGACAATCAGGGCAACGCGCAAACGCTGGAAGCGGACCGCCTGATCGTCTCCGTCGGACGCGTGCCGAACACCGACAACCTCGGTCTGGAAAGCATCGGCCTGAAGGCGAACGAGCGCGGCTTCATCGACGTGGACGATCACTGCGCGACGAGCGTGCCGGGCGTGTACGCTATCGGCGACGTCGTGCGCGGCCCGATGCTCGCGCACAAGGCGGAAGACGAGGGCGTGGCGGTGGCGGAAATCATCGACGGACAAAAGCCGCATATCGACTACAACTGCGTGCCGTGGGTCATCTACACGGAACCGGAAATCGCGTGGGTCGGCAAGACCGAGCAGCAACTGAAGGCCGAAGGCCGCGAGATCAAGACCGGGCAGTTCCCGATGATGGCCAATGGCCGGGCGCTTGGCATCGGCCGGGCGGAAGGCTTCGTCAAGATGATCGCGGACGCGAAGACCGACGAGATTCTCGGCGTGCATATCATCGCAGCGGACGCGTCGGATCTGATCGCGGAAGCGGTCGTCGCGATGGAGTTCAAGGCGGCGTCGGAAGACATCGGCCGCATTTGCCATCCGCATCCGTCGCTGTCTGAAGTGATGCGCGAAGCGGCGCTCGCGGTCGACAAGCGCGCGTTGAACATGTAATTCGGCTCGACTTCGGGCAACAAGCAGGGCATCGCACACGAAGGCGAGCGGATCAAACCGCTCGCCTTCGTCACATCGAACGGCAGAAGATGAACGTCACCGAATACTACGAAAACGAACTGCGCACGCGGGGCTACCAGTCCGACGAAGCGCAGCTGGCGGCGGTCGCTCGCCTGCAACGCTGCTACGAAGAATGGGTCGCGTACAAGGCGCGACGCTCGAACGCAATCAGGAAGTTTCTCGTGCATCCGGAGTTGCCGCGCGGAATGTACATGTGGGGCGGCGTCGGGCGCGGCAAGAGTTTTCTGATGGACAGCTTCTACGCCGTCGTGCCGGTGCAGCGCAAGACGCGCCTGCATTTTCACGAGTTCATGCGCGAAGTGCATCGGGAACTGGAGGAGTTGAAGGGGCAGGCCGATCCGCTCGATGAACTGGCGCGGCGCATCGCGAAGCGTTACCGGCTGATCTGCTTCGACGAATTCCACGTCTCCGACATTGCGGACGCGATGATTCTGTATCGCCTGCTGGACCGCCTGTTCAACAACGGCGTGCAGTTCGTGATGACGTCCAACTACGAGCCGGACACGCTGTATCCGGAGGGCTTGCACCGCGACCGGCTGCTGCCCGCCATCGAGTTGCTCAAGAAGAATCTCGACGTGCTGAATGTCGACGCGGGCACCGATTATCGCAAGCGCACGCTGTCGCAAGTGCAGGCGTATCACACGCCGCTCGGCGCGGCGGCGGACAAGGCGCTGCGCGCGGATTACGCGAAGCTCGCCGCCGTGCCCGACGAAAGCCCGATCCTGCATATCGAGAAGCGCGAGATCAAGGCGCTGCGCAAAGCCGATGGCGTCGTGTGGTTCGACTTCGCGACGCTCTGCGGCGGCCCGCGCTCGCAGAACGACTATCTGGAGATCGCGAACCGCTTCCACGCGGTCATCCTGTCGGACGTGCCGCAGATGTCGCCGCGCATGGCGTCCGAAGCGCGCCGCTTCACGTGGCTCATCGACGTCTTCTACGACCACAAGGTCAAGCTGCTGATGTCGGCGGCGGTGCCGGCAGAGGACTTGTATGTGGAAGGGCCGATGGCGAACGAGTTCGCGCGCACGGTCTCGCGCATCGTCGAAATGCAGTCGCAAGAGTATCTGGAGGCGCCGCGGCGGCTCGCGAACATTTCGCTTACCTGAGCTAATACGAGAATCAAAAACAGGCGTCTAGCCAAATGGCATAAGGCTTCCGCCGGATTTTCAAGATTAGGACCTCTCTGATTTGCCGGTTGAAGGGCACTCGGTATTGTTCTGGCCAGTTAATCAGCAGCCAATTGGAGAGAATGCCGTGAAACCCTACCGCGATATGTCCGACGAAGAATGGCAGATGGTCGCACCGCTGCTTCCGGAATTGCGTCCGCGCTCGGAGTTGCGCGGCCGTCCTCTGGCCAACACTCGCGCCGTGCTCAACGGCGTGCTCTGGGTCATGTACAGCGGCGCGTCGTGGTCCACGCTGCCGCGCAAATATCCGTCGTATCAGACGTGCCATCGCCGCTTCAAGGCGTGGCATGAGTCGGGCGTGTTGCTGCGGGTGATGACACAGCTCTTCGGCCCCGCCGGTGAATCGCTGTACGGCCTGATGACGTCCCGCATGCGCGTGCCGGCCGAATTGCCGGTTGCGACCGCGGAAGCCTTGGAGCCGATGCGCGCCATCGCGGCGGCGCGCTCGCCGCAAGGCGATGAACCGGTTCGTCACGCTGCCTGAACTGCGCGCTGAACCAAAAGAAACGGGCGGAAGACACGCAGTCTTCCGCCCGTTTTTCTTTGCGCGTGAAGAAACGCTACTGTTGCCGCACCCACGTTTGCGAGCGCCCGAGCAGCGACACGCCGATATAACCGCGCACCACCAGCTTCTGCCCGCCGTCTTCCAGCTTCATCTTGCACTTGTACAGCTTGCCGTTTTCCGGGTCCAGAATCTGGCCGCCTTCCCACGTATCGCCGTTCTGCTTCATGCCCGTGATGATGGTCATGCCCTTCACCAGTTGATCCTTCCGGTCGTCGGTGCACGCGGTGCAGCGCCGGTCCGGATGATCGAATTCGCCGATGCCGCGCACTACCTTGCCGGAAAGCTGCCCGTTACCGTCGTCGATGATCTGGATGATCGCCTTCGGCTTGCCGGTGGCGTCATCGATGGTTTGCCAAGTGCCCGCCGGCGACGACGCCTGCGCGAACGCGCCCGCCGCCGACACCGCGATAAGCGCGCCAGCCGCGATGCGGACGAAGTGCTTCATATTGCCTCCTTGTTTTTGTGATGGTGGCGCCCGAAGCGTTGCCCGGCGCGTTGCCGACGCAGCATACGAGGAACCGTGCGTTGCGTCTGGGAGGAAAGGCTCTAGGCTTAAGCGCCGCCGCGCAGACCGGCTTCGAGTACGTCGAACGTGCGCGGATCGGTGCGATCGAAATGCAGCGGCGTCACCGAAATGCGCTTGCTTGCGACAACGGCGGTTTCGCTGTCGGGCGCATTCTCGCGCTGACCGCGCTGGAATCTCAGCCAGAAGTAGTCGATGCCGCGCGGATCGGTCTCATCGAGCACGTCGATGCCTTCCACGAGCCCGACGCCCTGCCGCGTCACGGTGAGCGGACCGGCCGCGGATGCATCGCAGTCCGGAAAGTTGACGTTGAGACACGTCGGTGCGTCGTGCGAGATGGCGAGCAACTGACGGATCACGCCGGGCGCGAGCGCGCGCGCCGTATCCCAGCGCACGCTTTGACGGTCGGAAAACGTCTGACTGAGCGCAATCGAAGGCAGGCCGAGCAGAAGGCCCGTCATCGCCGCGCCCACGGTGCCCGAGAACATCGTCTCGACGCCGAGGTTCGCGCCGCGATTGATGCCCGAGAGCACGAGCGTCGGCGGCGCGTCTTTCATGAGATGCCGCGCGGCCATCACGACGCAATCGCCGGGCGTGCCCTGAACGCCGAAGCGCCGCTCGCCCTGACGCGAGATGCGCAGCGGCGAATGCAGGCTGATGGAGTGCGAAGTACCGCTCTGATCGTGCTCGGGCGCGACGACCCAGACTTCGTGCGCGAGTTCTGCGGCAACGGCTTCGAGCACGGCTAGGCCGGGCGCGTCGATGCCGTCGTCGTTGGTCAGCAGCACACGTTGAACGATGGGTTCCATGGCGGGCATCGCGAATCACTCCTCGGTCGGTTAAGAAGGTCGACCGATTATTACAGAGATCGCGACGGCTAGACGGGCGCTTACTTGACGCCCAGGCCGCGCAGAACGGCGTTGCCGTCGTCGGTGAGGCGCACCTTCGGACCGTCCGCGTCGGGCGAGACGATTTCCACGTAGCCGTATTCCTGCAGCGAGGTTACGTCGGGCGGCGCGGCCATCGCGTCGATCGGCGCGTGCATCAGCAAAAGCAGCGTGGCGATTTCGTGATGACTCAAGAGCCGTTTGATGGCTCGCACCGGAGCCGAAGCAGAGCGGAGGTTCATGCGCGAACTCCTTGGTTTACATGACGATTCGCGCCGCGGGCAGCGCGGCGTCGTGGATGTCGATGATGAAGTGCGGCAAGCGTATCGGCCGAAACTTAGGCGAGACTTAAACGCTGCTTAAACGCTGCCCATAGGCGGGATGCGCGTGTTACCGCGCATGTCACGCAATCGGCGCGCGCTTCAGAACCGGTAGTCGGGGTTGCGCGGATCGAATGTCAGGCCGTCGAACGGCTTCGGCTCGATGTGCTCGAAGACGGCGCTTTCGAACACTCTGCCTTCGTTGTCGAAGGATTCGACCGCGCGTATCAGCGGCGCTTCGAGATCGAGGTCGAGCAGTTCGCGCTTCGCATAGAAGTCGGGCTGCCCGGCCGGCGCGACATACGTCAACGCGACGACGCGCGCGCCGTTGACGGTCGTCACCGCGATATCCGACGGCCGCGTGATGCCGGCGTCGGCGAACTTCCTGCCTTCGTCGATAAAACGCTGCGTCACGGCATCGATGCCGAGTTCGCGGATCGAATGATTCGATTGCGCGCGGGCGAGCGGTCCGTTCAGCGATGTCCACATCGGCACGACACCGAGCAAGCCGCCGAGATGGCCGTAGAGTTCGCCGGGGCGCCTGGACGCGTCGTAGATGACTTCCTGGCCCGCATGGGCGCCATCGGGCAGCCATCTGGCGTAGACGCGCAGCGGTTCGCGCGTGACGCGCACGAGCATGTGGTCGGGCCGCTCCGGCCATTTTCCGCCGATGCGCTCGCGTCGAACGATCGTGAATTCGCAGGATGCATAGCGGGCTAAGCCATCGCGCAGGTAGCGCGGCAGCGTCGCGGGATCGAGCGCGCGGAAGAGGGCGACGAGTTCGTCGTCGCTGAGGCGCGCGAGCGTGCCGTCGGCGGCGGCGCGTGCGAGCCATTGGGCTTGTTGGTCGGCGGTCTGGGTGGCGATTTCGTTGACCGCCGGCTGTGGAGTCGCTCGGGCGGGCGCGGGGCTAGCGGTGATCGACGCTGACAGCGCGCACGCGAGCGTCGAGTAGAGGAGGCGACGGACGTGCGTTTGCGTCATGACTTGTCTTCCCGTTTGACGGTGCCGGAGCGGTCCCGTGTAAACGGCCAAGTGCAAGCATTCTTCCGTTGAGCGCACGCGGGAGTCGTGGGGTGAGGCGTTTCGACAGGTCCGCCCCAAGCCCTATCCCGTCGCCCCCACTTCCTGCGCCGACCGCGTCATATCGATCCCCCTTCGCTCCCGGCTAAAGAAAATCAACGCCGCGATCACCACCGCGACGGTACCCGCGACGATCGCCATCGCCATGCCGTAGTTGTTTCCGTGAGAAGTGGCAATCGACGCCTGCATCGTCGCATTGATTGCGGCCAGCAAATTGCCCAGTTGATACACGAGCCCAGGAAAAGTGGCGCGAATCTCATCCGGCGATATCTCGTTCAAATGCACCGGAATCACGCCCCACGCGCCTTGCACTGAG
The DNA here is from genome assembly GCF_022879575.1 of Caballeronia sp. SL2Y3. Lineage (NCBI taxonomy): Bacteria > Pseudomonadati > Pseudomonadota > Betaproteobacteria > Burkholderiales > Burkholderiaceae > Caballeronia > Caballeronia sp. SL2Y3. The sequence goes on along the minus strand of NZ_CP084260.1, from coordinate 1,575,320 downwards.
ATCTGCATCAGAAACGCGCCGATTGCCAGCGCAACCGGAGTCACCGAAAACGCCCACACATAAAGTACCGGCAACGCAATCAGTGCGGCGATGAAAATCGTCACGCGCCGCCCGATTCGCTCCGACAACGACCCGAAAAACAGCCCTCCGACAATCGCGCCGATATTCAGCACGATGGTAATGATGGACACCGTATGCGGATCGAAGTGATGCTGTTCGCGCAAAAACGTCGGATAAAGATCCTGCGTGCCGTGCGAGAAGAAATTGAATGCGGTCATCAGAACGATCGCGTAGAGAGAAAGCGTCCAGTTCTGTTTGAGCGTCGCGAGGAGGCCCGGACGTTTGCGCTTTTCCATCGCTTGCCATGCGGGCGATTCGGGCACATGCGCGCGAACATAAAGCACGAGCAGCGCGGGCGCCACGCCGACGAAAAACATCCCGCGCCAGCCGACGAACTGATACAGCACGCCGAATACGATTGACGCGAGCAGATAACCGCTCGGATAACCGGCTTGCAGCAAGCCGGAGACGAAGCCGCGCGCCTTGGGCGGCACGGTTTCCATCGTCAGGGCAGAACCGACGCCCCATTCACCGCCCATCGCGATGCCGAAGAGCGAGCGCAAGATGAGAAGCGTCGTCAGATTGGGAGAGAGGCCGGATAGCAATTCCAGCAATGAATAACACGCGATATTCACCATCAGCGTCGGACGGCGGCCGAACTTGTCCGCGAGCCGGCCGAAAATCAGCGCGCCGATAGGGCGCATGGCGAGCGTGAGCGTGATCGCAAACGCGACTTCGGGAATCTTCGTGTTGAATTCCGCGGCGATGTCTTTCAGGACGAAAACCATCAGGAAGAAATCGAATGCGTCCAGCGTCCAGCCGAGATAAGCGGCAATCGTCACGTTTCTTTGTTCTCGCGTCCAACTCATCGCCTCGGTCTCCGAATCAGTATTGATCAGCTTGATATGCAATGCGGTTGCACGCGGCGCTCATGCGGTCACGCGGGCAGGACGAGTGTACGCCGCTGTTTACGAGCGTGCTGAACGTTACTGATGGAGAAAAGACGATAGCGCGGCCGATCCATTCATTTCGCTTTAACCCGGTCAGAAGCCGAATAAAAACGAAAGCAAAACGAAGCCGCTTATAAGAAAGAAAACCGCGCGCGGAAAACAAAAAGCCCCACGTGCATTTGCGTGGGGCTTTTCGCGGGAAAGGGACCTTGGTGCCCAGGAGAGGACTCGAACCTCCACGGTGTTGCCACCGCTAGGACCTGAACCTAGTGCGTCTACCAATTCCGCCACCTGGGCCAAGGGGTACAGCGAGCCCGCTATTTTAGCGGGAAGCCGAGCCGTGTCAACTGCGCTTCACGACTGGCAGGAGCCGAAAAACACGGTCTCCGCATAAAAAGAAAACGCCACCCGAAGGTGGCGTTTCCTGACATCTGGTGCCCAAGAGAGGACTCGAACCTCCACGGTGTTGCCACCGCTAGGACCTGAACCTAGTGCGTCTACCAATTCCGCCACCTGGGCAAGGGTGCGTTGCTGCGTATTTCTTTGTCTGCGTCAGCAGCAAAGAACGCCATTATAGCGACTCGCGAGCCGCTGTCAAGCGTTTCATCGCCGGTCGCGGCGGGGCCAGCGTTTGCTGCAATGGCAACGAGCAAGCGCCGGCCTGGCGGCCGGAGTCCACAATAGGCAGTGTTAGAATGATTTCAACGATTGCCGCTCGACTAACGGCAAAACACGGCGAAAGTCCAGTCCAACGAGAAGAACTCTATTAAGCCCTTGAGCAAATATCCGTATCCGATTCCCAGCCGCGAAGAGATTCTCGGTGTGCTGCGCACGAGCGAAACGCCTCACTCCGCGAACGACATCGCCGAGGCCCTGTCGATCAAGCGCCAGGAGCGCGAAGGATTTTTCAAGCGACTGGCGGCCATGGAACGCGACGGGCAGATTCGGCTCGACAAGCGCGGCCATTATCAGCTCACGCATCCGTCGAACTTCGTCGCGGGGCGCGTGCAAGGTCATCGCGACGGCTTCGGTTTCCTGATCCGCGATGACGGCCAGGACGATCTGTTCCTGCCCAACGGCGAAATGCAGAAGGTCATGCACAACGACCGCGTGCTCGCGCGCATCGTTGGCTACGACCGGCGCGGGCGGCCCGAAGGCCATATCGTCGAAGTCACCGACCGCGCGAACAAGCGCATCATCGGGCGGCTCGTGAATGAAAACGGCGCGCTCATTCTCGTGCCGGAAGACAAGCGCATCGGCCACGACATTCTCATCACGCAGAACCCGAAGAAGGCGAAAGTGGGGCAGGTCGTGTCCGTGGATCTGACGGACTTTCCGAGCCGCCATTCGCAGCCGCTCGGGCGCGTGGCCGAAGTGATCGGCGATATCGACGATCCCGGCATGGAAATCGAGATCGCGGTGCGCAAGTACGGCGTGCCGCATCAGTTCAGCGATGCGGCGCTCGCCGCCGCCGCGAAGCTGCCCGACGAAGTGCGGCCGGTGGACATCCGCCATCGCGTCGATCTGCGCGACGTGCCGCTCGTCACGATCGACGGCGAAGACGCCCGCGACTTCGACGACGCCGTGTATTGCGAGCCCGTCGCCGTCGGCCGCGGACAGGGCTTCCGCCTGCTCGTGGCGATCGCCGACGTGTCGCACTACGTGCGCCCGAACGAGCCGCTCGATGTCGACGCGCTGGACCGCAGCACGTCGGTGTACTTCCCGCGCCGCGTGATCCCGATGCTGCCCGAGAAGCTCTCGAACGGGCTGTGCTCGCTGAACCCGGACGTCGACCGCTGCGTGCTCGTGTGCGACATGATCATCACGGCGCGCGGCGAGATCAAGGCGTACCAGTTCTATCCGGGCGTCATGCACTCGGCGGCGCGGCTCACGTACACCGAAGTCGCGGCCGTGCTCGCCAACACCAAGGGCCCGGAAGCCGCGCGGCGCGCGGAACTGGTGCCGCAGTTGCAGAACCTTTACGGCGTCTTCAAGGCGTTGCACGCGGCTCGCCAGAAGCGCGGCGCGATCGACTTCGACACGACGGAGACGTATATCGTCGTGAACTCGCAGGGCAAGATCGAGCAGATTTTGCCGCGTCATCGCAACGACGCGCATCGGCTGATCGAAGAGTGCATGCTCGCGGCGAACGTCTGCGCGGCGGACTTTCTGAAGCGCAACAAGCATCCGGGCCTGTACCGCGTGCACGCGGGGCCGACCGAGGAAAAGCTCGAAAACCTGCGCCAGTTTCTGCGTGGCGTCGGCCTGACGCTGACGGGCGGCGACAAGCCGCACGCGAGCGACTACGCCGCGCTGATCGCGCAAATCCGCGACCGGCCCGACGCGCAGATGCTTCAGTCGATGGTGCTGCGATCGATGCAGCAGGCCGTCTACAGTCCGGACAACATCGGTCACTTCGGGCTCGCGTACGAGGCCTACGCGCACTTCACGAGCCCGATTCGCCGCTATCCCGACCTGCTCACGCACCGCGCCATTTACGCGATTCTGCAGGGCAAGAAATACGTGCCGGATATCGGCCATGACGTTTCGCTGAGCACGGGCTTGACGAAAGCCGCGCGCGAAATGCAACTGGCCGACGACAGCGCGCGCGGCCGGTCGCGCAACAGTGTCGCGGTGTGGGAAGAACTCGGCCTGCATTGCTCGTCGAACGAGCGTCGCGCCGACGAAGCGTCACGCGACGTCGAAGCCTGGCTCAAGTGCTATTTCATGCGCGACAAGCTCGGCGAGGAATACGGCGGCATGGTGAACGGCGTGACGTCGTTCGGCATCTTCGTGCAGCTGGACTCGCTCTTCATCGAAGGGCTCGTGCATGTGACGGAGCTCGGCTCGGACTACTTCCAGTACGACGAGATCAAGAACGAGCTGCGCGGCGAGCGCACCGGCATCCGCTATCGCATGTTCGATCGCGTGCGCGTGCAGGTGGGCCGCGTCGATCTCGATGCACGCAAGATCGACTTCCGTCTGGTGCGCGATACGCCCGTGAAGCCGTCGCCGCGTTCGTCGTCGGGCGCGGGCGATCACGGCGCCTCGGGCGCGAATGGCGCGAATGGCGCAGCGGGTCCGCGCATTCGTCCGCTGAACGACGACGCGCCGAGCACGCGTCAGCGCGGCGGCACGAAGAAGGGCGCATCACCGGCGGCGCGCGGCGGCGCGGCGAAGAAACGCGGGGGGACGTCCAACTCGGCGTCGAAGTCGGCGGCGCAGGGGCGGCCGGCGCGCAAGAAACGCTAGGCGGCGCTCATCGCGTCAACGAATACGCGCGGTCCGGTGCGCTTTGCGCCGGGCCGCGTCGTGCTTTTCATGGTCATCACGAAGGTTCGAATCAGTCATGTCTCGTCTCAAGGTTCTTTACGGGTTCCACGCGGTGACGGCGCGCGTGCGGGCGGATGCCTCGTCTATCGAGGAAGTGTTGTACGACCCCACGCGGAAGGACCGGCGCATGCAGGACTTCCTGCGTGCCGCGAAGGACGCGGGCGTGCGTCTGATCGCCGCCGACGAAGGGCGTCTGTGGGGCCTCGCGGGCAATATCCAGCATCAGGGCGTGATGGCCCGCGCGCACGACTTGCCGCTCGCGCAGAACCTCGCCGAACTGCTCGACGGCATCTCGGGAACGCCGTTGCTGCTCGTGCTGGACGGCGTCACCGACCCGCATAACCTCGGCGCATGCCTGCGCGTCGCGGACGCGGCGGGCGCGCACGCGGTCATCGCGCCGCGCGATCGTTCGGCGGGCCTCAACGCGACCGCCGCGAAAGTGGCGAGCGGCGCGGCCGAAAGCGTGCCGTACATCACGGTGACGAACCTGGCGCGCGCGCTGCGCGAACTGAAGGACGCCGGCGTCTGGGTGATCGGCACGGCAGGCGAAGCGACGGCGAGCGTCTACGAGACGAAGCTCGACGGCCCGGTGGCGATCGTCGTGGGCGCGGAAGGGGAGGGCATGCGCCGCCTCACGCGCGAAACGTGCGACGAGATCATGCATATCCCGATGGCGGGCGCGGTGGAGAGCCTGAACGTGTCGGTGGCGAGCGGGGTGTGCCTGTTCGAGGCCGTGCGGCAGAGGATGGTGAAGAAGTAACTTAACAATACCGACGGACGTGGCAGTAACTTGTCGATGGCATCCCTGAACACGCTTCTTCAACAATTGGCTCCTCGTCACCGAGCTGCCTTGCAATGGTTCCAAACTAACAAGGGCCAAGAGATAGCCTGGCCTAAGCCCTTGCCCGATGGAACATTCCTCGTCAATAAGGCCAAGGGAATTCACAAACCTGCTGGTCTGGAATACGCCGTCAGCGTGCGTCAATCGCTGAATGGGCCTTATGCAGATCATGACCCAACTGCAAATCCAGACGGGTCATGGACATATCGGTATTTCCAGGAACAGCAGGACCCGAGCAAGCGCGACAGTCAATTCACCAATCTCGCTCTGCTAGCCTGTCAGCGAGACGGGATTCCGGTCGGGGTCATGCGCCAAGTCAAAGCTAAGCCCCAGCCGCGCTACCTGGTGCTAGGCTTGGCATTCGTGACGGGTTGGCACGAGGGCTACTTTCAGTTGGTTGGTCCGAGCGGAGATCGCTACGATGACTTTGCGCAACAAATAGATCTACTTGAGGAGGCGATCCATACATCCGCCCCGTTTCGCCCTTCGAGTGTTGAAGACGCCCGCCGATGGGTGGAAGCGTCGATAGTTTTGCGTGAAGGTCAACCGGCATTCCGCCGATCCATGCTTGAAGCTTACGAACGCCGCTGCGCCATCTCCGGATGCGATGTGATTCCGGTCCTGGAAGCAGCGCACATTTGCCGGTACATGGGCAAAGAAACCAACGTCGTCTCAAACGGACTCTTGCTTCGGTCCGACCTGCACACGCTCTACGACCGCGCATTGATTGCCATCGAGCCCGACACACTTCGTGTAATGGTTTCTCCAGAGCTAAGGCACAGTGAATACGAGCGGCTCGCCGGTCAGTCGATCCGATTACCGAGGAACCCTGAGTCTCGGCCGAGCTTCGACGCACTCTTGGCTCATGCGCTCTTCGTCCGTTCGATATGGGACGGTTCGAATGATGGGGACGCGCGACGACGCGAACAGGCCGGCTATGAGCGTGGGATGCATTCGTGAACATCAATCGCACGTTCGCACGCCTAACCGCACTACTGCTCGCTCTAACACTCACCGCCTGCACCCCCACCATGCAAAACCGCGGCACCTACATCGCCGACACCCAACACCACGCGAAAAACGCCGATTCGCGCGTGCGTTTCCTCGTCATGCACTACACGGAAATCGACGAAGCGCGCTCGCTCGCCGTCCTCACGGGCGATGAGGTCAGCGTCCACTACGTCGTGCCGGACGCGCCGCGCATCGAGAACGGCGAGCCGGTCGTCTATCAACTCGTGCCCGAAGACAAGCGCGCGTGGCATGCCGGCCAGAGCTACTGGCAGGGCGCGACGGAACTGAACGCGTCGTCCATCGGCATCGAAAACGTGAATCTCGGACCGATCGATACCCCCGCCGGCCGAACCTGGCAGCCGTATCCGCCCGCGCAGGTCGATGCGCTCGTGAAGCTCTCGCGCGACATCGTCGAGCGATACGGCATTCCGCCGACGCGCGTGGTCGGCCATAGCGATATCGCGCCGCAGCGCAAGATCGATCCCGGCCCGCTCTTTCCGTGGCGCACGCTGTACGAGGCGGGCATCGGCGCATGGCCCGACGACGCGACCGTCGCCGCGCATCTCGCGGGCCGCGATCCCAAAGCGCCGTGCGACGTGCGCGCGTTGCAGGAAAAGCTGAAACGCTACGGCTACGACGTCGCCACCGACGGCATCCTCGACGAGAAGACGCGCCGCGTCTTCGGCGCGTTCCAGATGCACTTCCGGCCCTCGGACTACGCGGGCGACGCGGACGCGCAAACCGACGCCATCGCGCAGGCCTTGCTGGACAAGTACTTCCCCTGACCGTTGCGTTAGACAAAAGAAGAAATGGGCGACTATTTTCTGCCGCTGCGCGCGCTCCATATGACGTGCGCGGGCCTGAGCATCGCGGGCTTCGTTGTGCGCTGGATCTGGATGCTGACGGACTCGCGCCTTCTCGCCGCGCGCGCGACCAGAATCGTGCCGCATATCGTCGATACGCTCTTGCTCGCGAGCGCCGTTGCGCTCGTCGCGATCATCGGCTTCGGGCCGAACGCGGCGTGGCTCGGCGCGAAAATCGCCGGCCTCGTCGTCTACATCGTGCTCGGCACGTTTTCCCTCAAGCGCGGCCGCACGAAAGGCGCACGCGCTGTTTTCGGCGTGCTGGCGGCCATCGTGTTCGCGTTCATCGCGTCCGTCGCGCGCACGCACGATCCGCTCGGATTCCTGCACGGCATGCTCTGACCGCCTGCGCAAAAAGCGCGGGAAGGCGGCGCGCGCTCCGATAAAATCGCGTTTTACCCTCACGCGCAGCACCATTTCCATGACTCAGGACGAACTCAAGCAGCGCGTCGGCCAGGCCGCGGCCGACTACGTGAACGCGCACGTGCCCGAAGGCTCGATCATCGGCGTCGGCACCGGATCGACGGCCAATTGCTTCATCGACGCGCTGGCCGCCTCGAAAGCGCGTTATCGCGGGGCCGTTTCGAGTTCGCTCGCGACGACGGCGCGGCTCGAATCGCACGGCTTCAAGGTGTTCGACCTGAACGACGTGGACACGCTGCCGGTCTACGTGGACGGCGCCGACGAGATCGACGCGAGCGGCGCGATGATCAAAGGCGGCGGCGGGGCGCTCACGCGCGAGAAGATCGTGGCGTCGGTGGCGGAGGTATTCGTGTGCATTGCGGATGCGAGCAAGCGCGTCGACGTGATGGGCACGTTCCCGCTGCCCATCGAAGTGGTGCCGATGGCGCGCACCGCGATCGGCCGCAAGGTCACCGCGCTCGGCGGCGTGCCGATCGTGCGCGTGACGCAGGACGGCATGCCGTTTATCACCGACAACGGCAACGAGATCATCGACGTGAAGGGCCTCTCCATTACGGACCCGCGCGGACTCGAAGCGCAGATCAACGCGTGGCCGGGCGTGGTGACGGTGGGTCTGTTCGCGGCGCGCGGCGCGGACCTGTGCCTGCTCGGCACGGAGCAGGGCGTCGAGCGCATCGACTACTGAAGCGCCTTAGCCAAGCGCAACGGGCCCGGCAACGCGAGTCGCCGGGCCCGTTTTCTTTCGATGCAGCGCGCTCAGTACGCGTTTCGTCCGATGAAGCCCTTGAACAGCGTCATCGCGACGATCTTGATGTCGAACCAGAACGACCAGTTGTGAATGTAGAACAGGTCGAATTTCACGCGGTTCTGCATCTTCTCGACCTTCTCGGTCGCGCCGCGATAGCCGTTCACCTGCGCCCAGCCGGTAATGCCCGGCTTGATGCGGTAGCGGAACATGTAGCCGTAGACGAGATCCTTGTACAGATCGTCGTGTTCGATCGCATGCGGACGCGGCCCGACCACCGACATGTCGCCGAACAGCACGTTGATGAACTGCGGCAGTTCGTCGAGGCTCGTGCGGCGCAGGAAAGCGCCGATCTTCGTCACGCGCGGGTCGTTGCGCGTCGCCTGCGTCACGTGTCCCTTCGACTCGCGATGCACGGCCATCGAACGGAACTTGTAGATCTTGAACGGCCGTCCGTCGGCGCCCTTGCGGTTCTGCGTGAAGAACACCGGCCCTTCGGACGTGGCCTTGATCGCGATCGCAATGCTGATCATGATCGGCGAGAGCGCGAGCAGCGCGGCCGCGGCAAAGCAGCGGTCGAACAGCATCTTCGGCCACATCTGCAAGGTGCTGACAGGCGACGTCGTCAGGTTGATGGTCGCGAGCCCCGCGACATCGGTCATCGAATGATTGAAGAGCGAGATGCTGCGCGTGTCCGGAATGAGCCGCAGATTCACGAAGTCGTGCCGCAGCGCATGCACGAAGCGATAGATCGTGTGTTCCTGCGAAAGCGGCAGCGCGAGCCACACTTCGTTGATGTCCTCGGCGCGCACTTTCTCGACGAGCTCGTCGAAATCGTTGAGCACCGGCAGGCGCATGGACGCGCCGGGCCGGCTGCCGAGGCCGCTCGCATGCAGTTCTTCGTCGCCCGTCGTGTCGAGCAGACAGACGGGCGTGAAGCCTTGCTCGGGCGTGCTCGACAGATGCGCGAGCAGCGTGCGCGCGAAGCCCTGCGCGCCGACGATCGCCACCGTGCGCTGGTTGAAGCCGCGGCCGCGCATGATACGAAGGCTCGCGTACACCACGCATTTCGCGACCACGATGAGCGCGCCGGAGATGAGCGTCGAATACGTGAACCACAGCCGCGACACCGCATCCATGCGATGCAGCGTGAAGGCGAGCAGAAGCGCCGCGGCGGCCACCGTCATCCACGCGAGCGTGACGCGCGCCAGCATCATCGGAAGCGGCTTGCCGCGCCAGGCTTCGTACACGCCGAACGTCGGGAACAACAGCAATGCCAGCACGCTATTGAATGCGATCAGGAGCTTCTCGATATCGCTGAATTCGAGCGAGGAAAAGCGCATCGAATGCGCGATCACCCCGCCCGCGATGACGAAGAACACGTCCAGACAGCGCGCTGTCCAGCCGAACATATCGTGACTTTTATTGTGCATCCGTATCTCAGACACTGGAGGCCGAAGCCGTCTCCTGCGCGCGCAGACGCGGCAGCAGGCGGTCGAACTCACGTTTGACGAGGCCGTAGCATTCGCAGGCGCGCGCTTCCAGCCCTTCGCGATCCACCACCTTGATGCAGCCGCGGCTATGGTGGATGAGGCCCGCATCGTGCAGCTTGCCGGCCGCTTCGGTCACGCCTTCGCGGCGCACGCCGAGCATGTCGGCAATCAGCTGCTGCGTGACTTGCAGTTCGTTCGACGCGGTGCGGTCGATTTCGATCAGAAGCCAGCGGCACAACTGCTTGTTAAGCGAATGATGACGATTACATGCTGCGGTCTGCGCGACTTGCGTGAGCAGGGCCTGCATGTAGAGGAGCATCAGGCGGCGCAGAAAGTCCGAACGTCCGAACTGTTCGCGCAGCGCCTGGGCGCTCATGCGATACGCAAAGCCCGGGCACTGCACCTGGACACGCGTGGGCATGGTTTCGCCGCCGGTCAGGACCGGCACGCCCGTCATGCCTTCGCGGCCGACTGCGGCGATTTCGACCGACCCGCCGTCTTCCATCGTATGCAGCAAAGAAATGATGGCGGTGGTCGGGAAGTACACGTGATGAATACGTTGGCCCGAATCGCAGAGCAGTTGCTCGGTGCGGAGTTGAACCAGTTCGAGATGCGGAGTCAGAGCTTGCCACTCATGTGCCGGAAGGGCGCCGAGGAGGTGGTTGCCGTGCAGGTCGGACTGAAGGGTCAGCATGTTTGTTCTCTCGTAACTTCGCGCGTTGCGCTTCACTTTTTTCTTTACTGGTGTGATCGTTCTCGGGTCGCGTCTGTCGCGGCTATGAAAACGTCTCACACCAGCCCCGTTTAACAGCCCGTGCTCGCTTGAGTTGATTTAGTAGATCGCGTCGCTTCGGGTTGCGCGACTCTTTTAGCGAGGACTGTGCCAATGCGGCGAACGTCAATGCTGGTGGGGCCTCACTGCTCGAACCCCCACTGTGGTGCGGCGCAGCGTCGTCTTTTTGTTTCAGTCTTGAACATCGGTGGTCTTAGGAATCCCCATGCGCCCGGAGGGGTATCGTCAGCGCAAACCGCTCGCGGACGGGGCCGGGCTTTGACGATCACCGTGCGATAAGCCTCAGAGGCCCGCGTCCCGCCGAGAGAACCCCTCCTTTTGTAGGGACATTGAAAATTGATTCATCTGTGTTCCATCATGTTCGTGCCCTAACGAACGCGCTGCCGCCGCAAGCCCTCTTGCCTCCCGCGAGAGCCTTGCTGCACAAGCCTTGGCGCGCAGTGAAGAATGTGTTCCATGGCAATTTCGCAAACGGCTAAACGTTGCGCCCGTTGCACGAAACGGCTCGTCTGTGGGCTAGGCCGCGCCCGAATGCGTGAATCGTGCCTGCAAGAGGGCGTGACTTCGCCCACATAGGGCATGGGAGCGACCGGCTTTTCCCTCAAAAACCCCGATGCGCGCGTCAAACGTTTGCGAAAGGCGCATGGGTTCCGAGCGTCGACCCGATATCCGGGCGTGCGTGACGAACGTATGGAACGCGCCATTACGCAGCGCGGAAATGTTTCATCGGGGACAATAGGATCGTTGCCGCTCGTCGCATCTCACCATGCGGGCGTGAAATGCGCATGACGCGACGGGAATCATCGCGATGTCATGCGCGTGTGGGCGACGCACACCGCAGTCGAACGATCAGCAGACGATAGCCGCCAGCGTGGGCACCACGCGTTCATACGCGGCTTCCATGATGTCGAACGACGCGTCGCAGAGATCCGCTTGCCCGTTCGCAAGCGCCCTCGCGAGCCGGCATTGCAGAGCCATCGCTTCGCTCGCAATCGCGCGCGCGCCCACGTGGGTCGTCACCGGAATGTCGAAGCCCTGTTCGCGCATCCATTCGAGGTAATGAGCGAGCAGTTCGAAGTTGCCGCCGAGCTGACGCATCACATGAGACGCATAAGGCCGCGCATACGCTTCTCCGCGCTCGAGCATCGTTTCGACGTGTGCGGGAAACGCGCTGCGCCAGCGCGATATCGGGTTGTGCATCGGACGGCGCAGCAGATGCGCGCACAACAGGTCCGCCGACGCTTCCGCAAGCGGTGTCCCGCCGAGCGATTCGCGCGCGCGCTTGACGAACTCGACATGCGGGAACAGTGCTTGCCCTTGCGTTGTGCCCGTTGCACCGGTTGAAGCCGCATCGTGCGCAGTGCTGGTTCCCAGCACGCCGTCGTAGTCGTCGCCGTGAAGAAGGTGATAACCGCTGTGATGAAAGTAACCGAGTCGTCGTGCGTTGGGGTCGATCACATCGATGGCGATGGTCGTCTTCACATGCTCGCGCCGATAGTGAGTCGCGCGCATGTCGGGCAAGAAGAAGGCATCGCCCTCGACGAGCACCGTATTGCCCCGGCGCGTTTGCACGAGCGCGCGTTCTTCGAGCGAGCCGAATACGGCGAGTTCGTGGACCTGCAGGCCGTACAGCTTTTCGATGTCTTCACGAGGCGGACGGCCGAGCGTGAACTGATCGTCCTCGAAGTCCTGCGCGACCGTGTAGGCCAGCATGGCAAGCGGTTCGAGTTGATTGCCATGCAGGAGTTCGATCCACAGATCGACAGGGTCCGCTCCATCGCGCCAGATGCGTTCGGCACGATGCAGCCCATGCGCGCGATGACGTTTCGCGCGCATGCGCAAAGGGTCGAGTGAAACGACGCGTGAACGACTGACGCCGGAACTCGTCATACCGCTGGTATGAAACGCGCTCATGGGCTTACCTCGGGCCTGAAAAGCCGGCAACCGATACCGCGTGCGCGCCGAAGCATTCGTTGTTTTTACCTGCGCTTTTATCGCCTTTGTTTTTATCGCTTATTGAGGCGCCGCGTTCAATGGCGGGTTGCATTGTGATTTTCCCATGAAGGTGCGCAACGACGCGAGCGCTATCGCGGCACGTGCGCGAGTCGCCCGCGTGGCGCGGGACTCGGCTGAGATGTCGTGATGGATCTCGTGAAGGCGTCCTTTTCCCCGAAGACGCCCTCTTGTGTGGTTGACCTTATTTGACGGGGCTGCAAGCCCTGGAGTCGGTGCGCCCCCGCACTGAAAGCTTGTTTCGCGGGACGTAACGTTCAATCGTCGCAACGCCGGTGAGAAACCGGCAGCAAGGAGAACAACCAATGAATTGGAAGACCCTGGATTTCGAACAGCTCACTGCGCGCGAGCTTTATCTGATTCTGCGTGCGCGCAGTGCGGTGTTCGTCGTCGAGCAGTCGCATGTGCATCTCGATGCGGACGGCCGCGATGAAACCGGCGTGCACGTCTTCGCAACCGACGACATGACGCGCCCGATGCCGGTGCTCGCTTACGCCCGCATCCACGAAGGCGATATCGAAGATCCCGAAGTCGTCGTGGACAAAATCCTGACGAGTCCGCTGCGCCGTGGCGATGGCACCGCGCACGCGCTCATCGAGCGCGTGCTCAACGTGTGCGCCGAACGTTGGCCGGGCCGCGCGGTGCGGCTAACGGCGCCCGTGAGTTTGCGTGCGTTCTACGAAGCGTTCGGCTTTCGCAAGACCGAGGGGCCGTTCCTCGAACACGGCATGCCCTACATCGGTCTGACAAGAAAAAGCCGCACGGCGCGCGAAACGAGCGCCAGCAAGTCGCAGCAAGCGGGCGCCAACGCGTTCGCCAATACGTACGAACTGCTCTGAAGCGAGACGCGCGCCCCGAGTCTTTCTCGTGTGCGTCTCTGCGGTATCCGTAGCTCTTCTTCATAACGATAACGAACCGCGCGGCCGGCGCATTCACGTATGCCGGCACGCGCAACCGGCACCCTCATGCGAATAGTCCATCTCGCCAATCACGCGCAGATCATCGGCAACGGCACCGTCAACATGATGGTCGATCTCGCATGCATCGAGGCGCGCATGGGACACGACGTGGTCGTCGCTTCGTCGGGCGGCGGCTTCGAGCCGCTGTTGCGGCGTCATGGCATCACGCACATTCCTTTGCAGCAGTCGAGACAGCCCTGGCGCGTGCCCTCGATGATCGCGGGCTTCAATCGTCTCATCGATCGCTTCGATCCCGACATCGTTCACGCGCACATGATGACGGGCGCGCTCATCTCGCGTTTCGGCAGCATGCGCCGCCGCTTCGCGCTCGTGACCACCGTGCATCACGAACTCCAGAAGAGCGCGTCGCTCGTGCGCGCGGGCGACCGCATGGTCGCCGTGAGCGATGCCGTCGCGCGTACGCTCGAGGAGCGCGGCATCGGACGCGAGCGCGTATCGGTCGTGCTCAACGGCGCGGTCGGCGCGCCGCGCCTCACGTGCCGTCCTGCGGCGCGCCCGGTGCCGATGAAGCGGCCGAGCGTCGTCTGCGTCGCGGGAATGTATCGGCGAAAGGGCATCGCGGATCTTTTGAAGGCCTTCGCGATGGTGCGCGAACAAACGGCGCATCAGCGCGACTTCATCGCGGAGCCGCACCTGTACCTGATCGGCGATGGTCCCGAGCGCGAGTCGATGGAGGCGCTCGCCGCCGAACTCGGCCTGCAATCCGCTGTTCATTTCACGGGCTTCGTGACGGACCCGCGCCCTTATCTCGCGAACGCCGATGTCTTTGCGCTCTTATCGCATCAGGACCCGTGTCCGCTCGTGATCGCCGAGGCGCGCGAAGCGGGCTGCGCCATTCTCGCGACGCGCGTGGGCGGCATTCCCGAATTGCTCGATGGCGGTGGCGCGGGCGTGCTCGTCGCGCCGGGCGATCCGGCGCAGGCCGCCGTGAAATTGCGCTGGCTCCTGCTCGACTCGCAAGCCCGCGGGCAGTATGCGTCGCGCGCGCGGGAAGACATTCAGCGGCTTTCAGTCGAAAGAGTCGGTAGCGAATACGTGGCCATCTATCAGCAGACACTTGCCGAGCGCGAGTCGCTGCAACGCCGCGATCAACGCATGCACGCGAGGCGTCCGCGCGCCTCGGACGGCGCCATGTAAGCGCCCCCATACGCCGCTCGCAACCATGCGACCGCGCTCCAAAGCGGCATTCTCATGAACTAAGCACTGCATGAGAATTTCGCCAATCGCGTCATACAATAGCCGCCCCCGCGCGAGTGAGCGTTCGCGTTCGCACAGAAAGCCTACGAGATGCTTGCTCAAATGAGTGCATGAACGGCTGACGTTTTCTGGCCGAATAAAACACACAAATACGCCGCGCCGAGACGCCGTCATTCATCAGTTTCCCTGAGGAATGACGGCGCCCGCGCGGCGCGAGCACAGGAATTCGAGCGTACGAATGCGGCGACGCATACGGCAACGCATACGGCAACGCATACGGCAACGCGTGATGCAACGATTAGGAACGGCGGCAAGCGAAGGCGGCTTCGATGGCGACCAAAGGGAATACCCTCTCAGGAAATTCCTCACTGGTTTTCGACGCAACGAAGCCGCAACGTGTAGTGCGACGAATGGATGTTCGGAAATTCGTCGCCTTGGCCGCCACGGGACGCGTGAGAGCGACGCGCACAGACACACATGGGCTACGGACAGGCGGATAGGGGAGAAGCGTGATGGATGAAAACAAAGAGCGGTCGCTGGTGGCGAAGGTCATGGACGGGCTCGTATCGGGGATCGTCGAGCAGAAATACGGCGCGATACTGCCGCCGCAAGACATCCTTTCCAAAGAGTTCGACGTGAGCCGCACCGTCATGCGCGAAGCGCTCTCGATGCTGCTCGCCCGTCACATGCTGGACGTGCGGCCGAAGACCGGCACGCGTATCCGGCCGATGAGCGACTGGCGTCTCATCGACGAAGACGTGGTGTCGTGGCGTTTTCGCGCGAAGCCGGATCAGACTTTCTTGCGGGATGTAATCGAATTCCGCATGCTGATCGAGCCGCGCGCTGCCGCGCTCGCCGCTGCGCGCGCGACGCCCGACGAGATTGCCGGCATCCGCGACGCGTTCGATACGCTTTCGCGCCTTCAGGTCGGCGAGCCCGAGTATCAGGCCGCGGACGAAGTGCTGCACACGCGCATCGTGGCCGCGAGCGGCAACCAGTTCTTCCGGCAGATGACGGCCATCGTGCGCGGCGCGCTCGTGACCGTGAATCCGATCGTGGACGGCATCGAGTCCGTGCGCGAGGCGACGCTCGCGGCGCAGCGCAGCGTCGTCGAGGCGATCGAGGCGAAAGACCCGGCAGCCGCCGAACGCGCGACGCGCTCGCTCGTCGATCTCGCGGCGGAGGAAGTGGGGCGCGCGTTCTCGCTCGAACGCATGAGTCAGCCGAGCCAGCCGGTCTCGCCGCCGGACGTGAACGCGTCGGCGGGAGCCTGAGCGGTCTATACCGCGCTGGTTGACGCGAAGCAATTGCATCGTCCGATGAAAGCCGGGCCTCGTGCCCGGCTTTGTCGTTTCCGCGCGGCGCGATCAGGCACAATCCCCGCACGACATACATCCGGAGGCAACCTACATGGAATCGATACGCTGGGGCATCGTCGGCGCGGGGCGCATCGCGCGTCGCTTTGCCGAGAGCCTGCAACACGTGGAGGGCGCGACGCTCGCGGGCGTGTCTTCGCGGCGGCCCGAGTCGGCGCGCGCGCTCGCCGAGCCGTTCGGCGCAGCCGCATTCGATGACTTCGACACCTTGCTCGCGAACATCGACGCGCTCTACGTCGCGACGATGCAGGACAGCCATCCGCACTATGCGTTGCGCGCGTTCGCCGCGGGCAAGCCGGTGTTATGCGAGAAGCCCGCCGCCGTGAACGCGCGGACCTTGCAGCAGATGATCGACGTGGCTCGCGGCGCGAAGGTCCTCTTCATGGAGGCGATGAAGCCGCCGTTCTACCCGCTGTATCGGCGCTTGCGCGAGCATTTGCAGGCCGATCCGATCGGCGATATCGGCCTCGTGCGCGCGGGCTGCTCGATGGCGAACGTGCCGGCGGATCATCCGTCGTTTTCGCTGGACGCGGGCGGCGGCGCGTTGCTCGATATCGGCATCTACGAAGCGTTTCTCGCGGTCGACTGGCTCGGCGAGGCGCTCGACGTGCAGACGATCGGTCGCGTCGGCGCGACGGGAGTCGATGTCTTCGCGAGTCTGAACGTGCGGCACGAGCGCGGCATCGCGCAACTATTCTGCGGAATGGACCTGCAAGGACGAGGCGACGCGCTCATCGGCGGCACGAAAGGCACCGTGACGATTCACGAGAACTGGTGGAACCCGGCTCGCGCGACCATCGCCTATACGGACGGCCGCAAGGTGGAACTCGACGAGCCCGTTTCGGGCGGCGGCCTCAACTACGAGACCGCGCACTTCTGCGAGCTGCTGCGCGCGGGTCTGACCGAAAGCCCGGTGATGCCGCATGTCATGTCCATGCGCATGATGGCGATCATGGACGCGGCGCGGCGCGATCTGGGCGTGCGCTTCCCGTTCGAAGAAGACTGAACGAGGCTGCGCGCGCGTTAGTGCCGCCCGGGCAGCGCGAGCCGCCGCTCGAACACGCGCTGAACGACTTCCAGCACGCTGCACAGCAGCCAGTAGACCAAGGCCGCCGCAAGATAGAGCGGCAGCGGCTGATAGGTCGCCGCGATCACTTCCTGCGCGCTGCGCAAAAGCTCGGTCACGGTGATGACCGAGACGAGCGACGTATCCTTGATGAGACTGATGAGGCTGTTCGAAAGGCTGGGCACCGCGATGCGCAGCGCCTGCGGCCCGATCACGTAGCGCAGCGTCTGCGTGCGCGACAGGCCGAGACTGTACGCCGCGAGCCATTGCCC
The DNA here is from genome assembly GCF_022879575.1 of Caballeronia sp. SL2Y3. Taxonomy (NCBI): domain Bacteria; kingdom Pseudomonadati; phylum Pseudomonadota; class Betaproteobacteria; order Burkholderiales; family Burkholderiaceae; genus Caballeronia; species Caballeronia sp. SL2Y3. The sequence continues at coordinate 1,557,904 of NZ_CP084260.1, read as the reverse complement.
GCTGTGAATGCCGAGGATCGCGCCGCGCATGCTTTCCGACAGATACGCCGCCACGTTCGCCGATAGCGCGATGACGCCTGCGGGCGTCGGTTCGAGCGATATGCCGAGGCTCGGCAAGCCGTAATAGATCACGAAAATCTGCACGAGAAGCGGCGTGCCGCGCATCACACTGACGTAGACGCGCCCGATGCCGACGAGCGCGCGGTTGCGGCTGATGCCCATCAACGCCAGCACCGTGGCCGCGATGAGGCCGAAGAACATCGAGTACAGCGCGAACTTGATCGTCAGCAGCGCGCCTTGCGCCAGCACCGGCGCGGACTGAACCAGCAGGGAAGTGGTCGACATGAACGGGAAAACGTAAGCGGAAAGCGCGCGGGGCGAAAAGAAAAGCCGGGCGGCGCGCGAAAGCGCACATCATAAACCGGGCGCGAAAAAGAGAAGGGCGGCACCGTGAGACGATGCCGCCCGATCATGCGTGCGCTCGCGTGTCTGCGTGCTTACTTCGCCGGCTTCGTCACGTCGATGCCGAACCACTTGTCGGAGATCTTCGCAAACGTGCCGTCCTGTTCGAGCTGGGTCATCGCGTCGTCGATCGCCTTCGCGAACTTCGGATTGCCCTTCTTGAACGGAATGCCCGACGGATTACCCGCGCCGACGTTCGCGCCCGTGCGCAGCGGCAACTGCGAGTTCTTGAGCAAGTACGCGAGCATCAGGCGGTCGTTGAGCGCGGCGTCCAGACGGCCCGCGGCCAGATCGCGCAGATATTCCGGCGCGCCCGGATACGTCTTCACGTCGATGCCCGGCACGGACTTCGCCATGTCCATGTAGTTCGTGCCGAGGCCGACGCCGAGCTTCTTGCCCTTCAGCTCTTCGAGCGACTTGAATTCGCGCTTGTCGTCGGCGCGCTGGATCAGCTGCGCGTTCGAGTACGTGTACGCCGGCGAGAAGTCGAGCGTTTCCTTGCGCTTGTCGGTGATGCCGACCTGGTTCACGATCACGTCGAACTTGCCTGCCTGCAGGCCCGCGATGATGCCGCTCCACTCCGTCGTGACGAACTCGGGCTTCACGCCGAGCTTCGCGGCGACGGCCTTCGCGATATCCACGTCGAAGCCGACGAGCTCGCCCGACGGCGCCTTCGAGTTGAACGGCGGGAACGTGCCTTCCAGACCGACGCGCAGCGTGCCGCGCTGCTTGACTTGGTCGAGCAGGTCTTCTGCGTGCGCCGTGGCCGTGACCGCGGTGAACGCCGCGCCGATCAGGCTTGCGGCGACGAGCTTCTTGAGCGTGGACAGGTTCATCGTGTTGTTCTCCTCGTGTTGGCAAAGTGGCACGCCGCTTCTTTCCGCGCCGCGCCCGATAGGTGCGGGATCATAGAGAAACTGCAACCGGCGCGTAAGATCGTTTGCTTATGTCTATATTCCCTGCGCGAGCGACTCGACGCATTCGGTGACGAGCGCCGGCCCGCGATAAATCAGCCCCGTGTAAACCTGCACGAGCGATGCGCCCGCCGCGAGCTTCGCGCGCGCATCCGCGCCGGAGAAGATGCCGCCCACGCCGATGATCGGCACCTCCGTGCCCACTTCCGCGCGCAGTTTGCGGATCACTTCGTTGGATGCATCGAACACCGGACGCCCCGACAGGCCGCCCGCTTCGTCGCCGTGCGCCATGCCCGCGACGGCCGCGCGCGAAAGCGTCGTGTTGGTGGCGATCACGCCGTCGATGCGATGCGCGAGCAGGGTGCCCGCGATTGACTTGATCTGCTCGTCGTCGAGATCGGGCGCGATCTTCAGCGCGAGCGGCACGAGCTTGCCGTGCAGATCGGACAAACGCTGCTGCTTGTCCTTCAGCGCGCCGAGCAGCGCGTCGAGCTCGCCCGCGCCCTGAAGTTGCCGCAGGTTCTTCGTGTTCGGCGACGAAATGTTGATCGTCACGTAGCTCGCGAACGGATACACGCGTTCGAGACAGTACAGATAGTCTTCGGCGGCGCGCTCCATCGGCGTATCCGCGTTCTTGCCGATGTTGAGCCCGAGCACGCCGCGATACCGCGCGGCCTGCACGTTCGCGACGAACTGATCGACGCCGCCGTTGTTGAAGCCCATTCGGTTGATGAGCGCGCCGGCTTCCGGCAAACGGAAGATGCGCGGGCGCGGGTTGCCCGGCTGCGCGCGCGGCGTCACGGTGCCCACTTCGATAAAGCCGAAGCCGAGCGCGGCGAGTCCGTCGATGCACGCGCCGTCCTTGTCCAGCCCCGCCGCGAGGCCGACCGGATTCCTGAAGGTGAGGCCCATCACGGTGCGCGGCGAATCGGGGCCGCGCTTGCCGAGCACGCCGGCCAGTCCGGTGCGGCCGGCCGCGCGGAGCATGCGCAAGGTCAGGTGATGCGCGTCTTCCGCGTCCATGCGAAAAAGGCGCGAACGCGCGAGCGGGTAGAGAGAACTGAACACGGATGAGCGCCGGCGACGGCGAATTTTTTTAAGACCGCTATTTTAGCGGCTTTGCGACGTGCGCCCGGAGCCGGATGAAATGGCCCGCGGACGCCGTTACTTGGGTTGGCCGAGCCCGTTGCTGCGGCCCGGCATCGGCAGGGCGCCGGCAGAGTGCGTCGTCGCGGGATCGAGCACGGACCAGCGGCCATCGACGAGCCCTTCCAGCGGCCGGAAATTGGCCTTGTACGCCATCTTTTCGCTCTCGCGTATCCAGTAGCCGAGATACACGTGCGGCAAGTCGAGGCTTCGCGCCTGCTCGATCTGCCAAAGGATATTGAAGGTGCCGTAGCTCGTCCTCGCCAGGTCGGGCTCGAAGAACGTGTACACGGACGAGAGCCCGTCGCCGAGAATGTCGATCATGCTGATCATGCGCAGCGCGCCGGGCGCATCCGGCTTGTCAGCAGAGGCCGGTTCGCGGAACTCGACGAGCCGCGAGTTGATCCTGCTTTGCAGCAGGAACTGCTCGTACTGATCGCGGCTGTCGCGGTCCATGCCGCCGCCCGCGTGCCGCGCCGACTGATAGCGCATGTAGAGCGCGTAGTGCTCTTCGTCGTAATGCAGGGGCGCCACGCTCGCAATCAGATTGCCGTGCTGCTTCCACACGCGCCGCTGCGCGCGGTTCGGCGCGAAGCGCGCGACGGGCACGCGCACCGGCACGCAGGCGCGGCAGCCGTCGCAGTACGGGCGATACGTGAAGACGCCCGAGCGCCGGAAGCCCGCCTTGACGAGTTCCGTGTAGACGTCGGAGTTGATCAGGTGGCTCGGCGTCGCGACTTGCGAGCGCGCCACGCGCCCTTCCAGATAACTGCAAGGGTAAGGCGCTGTTGCATAGAATTGCAGCGCGGAAAGCGGTGACAGTGGCAGCTCGTTCGGATGTGTCACTTTGGCGGCTCTCGCAGGCGTCGTCTCTTCATTGCCGCGTGCGCTTCGCTGTCGGCGAAGGCGTGCGCGGCGGATCGTGCTTGTCTGAGTACTCGCGTCGCAAACGGTGCGCCCGGCGCGGGCTTCGGATGATCAGGGCGCGGCCGTGCCGATGAGGTCGATGAGCACGGACTTGTCGAAATGCCACGGGATCGGCGCTTCGGCGACCGCGCGGCGCAGATGCGCGACGAACGCGCGGCGCGGGATCTCGCGGCCGCCCAGCGACGCCAGATGCGACGTGTTCTGTTGGCAGTCTATCATCTCTATTTTGTGGCGGCGCAAGTGTCCGACAAGTGCGGCGAGCGCGATTTTCGAGGCATCCGTTTGGTGCGCGAACATGGATTCGCCGAAGAACATGCGCCCGAACGACACGCCGTACAGCCCGCCCACGCGCACGCCGTCGCGCCAGGTCTCGATGCTGTGCGCCTCGCCCGCGCGATGCAGCGACGTATAAGCCTCCACGATATCCGCCGTGATCCACGTGCCGCGCTGGCCTTCGCGCGGGGTGTCGGCGCAGGCGCGCATCACGGCGGGAAAGTCGTGGTCGACGCGCACTTCCCACGCATCGTCGCGAAGAACGCGTTTCAACGTCTTGCGCAGCGAATGCGACACCTTGAACTCGGCGGGCACGAGCACCATGCGCGGATCGGGACTCCACCACAGCACGGGCTGGCCGTCCGAATACCACGGGAAGATGCCGCGCCGGTAGGCGTCGACGAGCCGCGAGGGCAGCAGATCGGCGCTCGCGGCGAGCAGCCCCGGCGCGCCGCTCGATGCGCCGAGCGCGCGCTCGACCGGCGGGAACGGATCGTCGTGAGCGAGCCAGGGAACCATGATCGTCCGGCGCCGTTCAACCTTCGCGCAGCGTGCGGAAAATGTCGCCGGTATGCAGCGTGAAGTTGCCGGCGGCGCGGTCGGCGAAGAAAAAGCGCAGCGTCTGGCCGACGGTCGGGAACGCGATCTCGTCCCACGGAATTTCGCTCTCCTCAAAGAGCCGCACTTCCAGACTTTCCTCGCCGGGGTCCAGTTCGATATCGAGCAGCCGCGCGAGGTAGAACAAATGCACCTGATGCACGTGCGGCACGTTCAGCAGCGTGAAGAGGCTTTGGATTTCGACGCGCGCGCCGGCTTCTTCCAGCGTTTCGCGGGCGGCGCCTTCGCTCGTCGTCTCTTCCATTTCCATGAAGCCGGCGGGCAGCGTCCAGTAGCCGTAGCGCGGCTCGATCGCGCGGCGGCACAGAAGCACCTTGTCATCCCATACGGGCACGGTGCCCACGACGTTGCGCGGGTTCTGATAGTGCACGGTGCCGCAGTTGTTGCAGACGAATCGCTCGCGGTTGTCGCCGGGCGGAATGCTCAGGCCGACCTCGTGGCCGCAGACGGAACAGAATTTCATGGAAATGGACGCTGGAAGTGTGCTGCGAGTGTATCACTGGGGCGGGGCAGCTTTCGCGCGCGGCGCGGGTGTCGGGCGCCGTGCGATGAGTCGCTACAATAGTTGCCGATTACCTCATTTTTCCATTCCTTCAGCGCGCCGCGCTCCCAGCGAAGCCATGTCCTCTCCGTCAGCCGGTTCCTCTCGTCCTCCGATGCTCGCCACAGCCGATGCCCTCGGTCGTCTGCTCGACGCCGCGCGCCCGGTGACGGACACGGAGCGTATCGACACGCTCGACGCGCTCGGTCGCGTGCTCGCCGCCGACGTGGTTTCACCGCTCGACGTCCCGCCGATGCACACGAGCGCGATGGACGGCTACGCGGTCCGCGCCGCCGATCTGGCCGCTGCCAGCGACGCCGCGCCGGTCGCGCTGCGCGTCTCGCAGCGCATCCCGGCCGGACACGCGGCCGAGCCGCTCGCGGCAGGCACGGCGGCGCGCATTTTCACGGGCGCGACGGTGCCGCCCGGCGCGGATGCCGTCGTGATGCAGGAAATGGCGCAGGCGTCCGACGATGGCACGGTTGCCTTCACGCAGCCGCCCGCTGCCGGCGAATGGACCACGCGGCAGGGCGCGGACATCGAGCGCGGCTCCGTCATTCTGCGCGCGGGCACGCGGCTCACGCCGCAGGCGCTCGGTCTCGCGGCGTCGGTCGGCTGCGCGGCGCTCGATGTGACGCGGCGCGTGCGCGTCGCGATTTTCTTCACCGGCGACGAACTGCGCATGCCCGGCGAGCCGCTCGCGCCCGGCGCCATCTACAACTCGAACCGATTCACGCTGCGCGCGCTGCTCGCGAAGCTCGGCTGCGACGTAACGGACTTCGGCATCGTGGCCGATTCGCTCGATGCCACGCGCGACACGCTGCGCCGCGCCGCGCTCGACCACGATCTGATTCTGACGTGCGGCGGCGTTTCCGTCGGCGAGGAAGATCACGTGAAGCCGGCGGTCGAAGCAGAAGGGCGCATCGCGATGTGGCAGATCGCGATGAAGCCGGGCAAGCCGTTCGCGTTCGGCGCGGTCCGGCGCGGCGAAGGCGGGCAGGAGGCGTTTTTCATCGGCTTGCCGGGCAATCCCGTTTCTAGCTTCTGCACGTTCCTGCTGTTCGTGCGGCCGTTCGTGCTGCGCCTCGCGGGCGTCGAGCATGTCGCGCCGCGCGTCTACTCCATGCGCGCCGACTTCACGCAGAAGAAGGGCGATCGCCGCAACGAATTCCTGCGCGCGCGCGTGAACGAGGCCGGCGGCCTCGATCTCTTCCCGAACCAGAGTTCGGCGGTGCTGACGTCCACCGTCTGGGGCGACGGCCTCATCGACAATCCGCCGAATCACGCGATCAGCGCGGGCGAGACGGTGCGGTTCATTCCCTTTTCAGAGTTGATGCGGTAAGGAACGAAGTCCCATGAAAGTCGAACTGAGATTTTTTGCGAGCGTGCGCGAGGCACTGGGCGTCGCGAACGAGACGGTGAGCGTGCCGGATACGGTCGTCAATGTCGGTGACGTGCGCGCGTGGCTGCGCATGCGCGGCGGCGTGTGGGCCGAGACGCTCGCGGAAGGCCGCGCGCTGCGCATGGCCTGCAATCACGTGATGACGAACGCATCGCAGCGCATCACCGATGGCTGCGAAGTCGCGTTCTTTCCGCCGGTCACGGGTGGCTGACATGGGAACGCATGCGAAAGTCCGCGTGCAGGAAGCCGATTTCGACATCAGCGCCGAAGTGGCCGCGCTGCGCGCCGACAATCCGAAGGTCGGCGCGGTCGCGTGCTTCGTCGGCACGGTGCGGGATCTGAACGAAGGCAGCGCCGTCGAGACGATGGAACTGGAGCACTATCCGGGCATGACGGAGAAGTCACTCGAAGCGATTGCCGATCAGGCGCGCGAACGGTGGCGCGGCTCCGACGTGCTCATCGTGCATCGCGTGGGCAAGCTCAAGCCGCTCGATCAGATCGTGCTCGTCGCGACGACGGCGATGCATCGCGCGGAAGCGTTCGAATCGTGCGCGTTCGTGATGGACTATCTGAAGACGCAGGCGCCGTTCTGGAAGAAGGAGAAGACCGAGCAGGGCGAGCGTTGGGTGGACGCCCGCGAATCGGACGACGCGGCGCTCGCGCGCTGGACGCCGCCTGCGGGTTGAACCCCGCGCGTCAGTCTTCGTCGGCGGGCTTGCCGACGAACTTTGCCGGAAACGGCTCGCCTGCCGGGCGCTCGGGGAAACGCGGCTCATCGCGGCCGCCGGTGCGCTGGCGCTTGAGCGCCGCGAGCAGGGCTTCCTGCTCCTCGGGAATCCGGTAGTCCCAGCCGAACTTGCTCAACTGGAGACTCTGCGCGATGCGCAGGGCCGGCTCCATGAACTGCACCGCCGCGGCGGGCTCGTAGCGCGCTTCGACGGTGTGCAGAAACAGCGACAGCCAGCGCGCGAAGTGCTGCGGCTCGATGCCCGCGAGCGGCCGGTGCGCCTCCTGCACGTTCCCCCGATACTGCTTCGAGCCGAGCACGAGGCTCGACCAGAACGTCGTCATCTTCGCGAGATGCTCGTCCCAACGGCCTTCGAGTTGCCGCGCGAAGATCGGGCCGAGCAGCGGATCGTCGTCCACGCGGCGATAGAACGCCTCGACCAGCGCGCGGATGTTCGTTTCTGTGGGCTCGCGCTCGCGGGTGATGGCGTGGCTCGTTTCGTCTCGGTTCATGGCTGAAGACTTCATGGCTGCAAACGGTAAGCTGGCGTCACAGGCCGAATCATCGCTAATCCGGCTGACGCAGGCACCCAAGTGGCGCAGAATGTGGACAGTGCTCTGGCGCGTGACGGATGTGTCGCGGCTGCCGCGAGCGGATATTAGACCCTGTGACGCTCGCGCGGGCGATGGCCCCGGCCGCCGCGCGGATTTGTCCCGGCCTCGTTCGCCCCGTCAGTCGATTCACGCAACCTCGGCTTTTTTCCACCCGCCGTCCGACGCGCCCAGGCCATGCAACTGACCGACTACACCGATTATGCGCTGCGTGTGCTGCTGTATCTGTCCGTGCGGCCCGCGCGGCTCTCGACGATTCGGGAGATCTCCGACGCCTACGGCATCTCCAAGAATCACCTGATGAAGATCGTCCAGCAGCTCGGCAATCTCGGCTGGGTGGAAACCGTGCGCGGACGTCACGGCGGCCTGCGGCTCGCGGCGCGCTCGCGCGGGCTGACCATCGGCGATATCGTCCGGGAAACCGAGGGCGACTTCGCGCTCGTCGGCTGCTTCGGCGAGCGAACGGACGGCCGCTATTGCGCGATCCAGCCCGCTTGCCGCCTGCGCGGCGTGCTCGCGGCGGCGCGCGATGCCTTCCTCGCCGAACTCGACAAGCACACGGTCGGCGAACTGTCCGAGCCGGCGAGCGATCTCGCGCGGCTGCTGGGCATCGCGCCCGTCGATGCTGTGTACGCGGCTGCGCTCGTTCCGGGCGCTTCGTCCTGACCGACGCTTCCGCCCGATCACGCGGCACTGAACGAAACCTGCACAGCGCGGTCTTTCGAAAGCGCCGCCGCGCTGATCGGACGCGGCCGAACTCGCAGAAAATCCCCGGAATGAGCGGTTTGCGCGCTTGAAACCGCCCGAAAGCGCCTCATTTTGGTCGTATTCGAATTGGAGCTCACCAAAAATGAGAATCGACAAACTCACTACCAAATTCCAGGAAGCACTCTCGGACGCGCAAAGCCTGGCTGTCGGCAACGACAACCAGTACATCGAGCCCGTGCATCTGCTTGCCGCGTTGATCGCGCAACGCGACGGCTCCGCGCGCTCGCTGCTTTCGCATGCCGGCGTGCAGGTTCAGGCGTTGCAGGCCGCGCTCAACGAGGCGATCAGCCGCCTGCCGCAAGTGCAGGGCACGGACGGAAACGTTCAAGTAAGCCGCGACCTCGCGGGTCTTTTGAACAACGCCGACAAGGAAGCGCAAAAGCTCAACGACACCTACATCGCGAGCGAGATGTTCCTGCTCGCCGTGGCGGACGACAAGGGCGAAGCCGGGCGCATCGCGAAGCAGCACGGGCTCACGCGGCGCGCGTTGGAGGCGGCCATCAACGCCGTGCGCGGCGGCGCGCAGGTGAACAGCCAGGACGCCGAGAGCCAGCGCGAGGCGCTGAAGAAATACACCGTCGATCTGACCGAGCGCGCCCGCGCCGGCAAGCTCGACCCGGTGATAGGCCGCGACGACGAAATCCGCCGCTCGATCCAGATCCTCCAGCGCCGCACGAAGAACAATCCGGTGCTGATCGGCGAGCCGGGCGTCGGCAAGACGGCCATCGTCGAGGGCCTCGCGCAGCGCATCGTCAACGGCGAAGTGCCGGAAACGCTCAAGGGCAAGCGCGTGCTGTCGCTCGACATGGCGGCGCTGCTCGCGGGCGCGAAGTATCGCGGCGAGTTCGAGGAGCGGCTCAAGGCCGTGCTGAACGACATCGCGAAGGACGAAGGGCAGACCATCGTCTTTATCGACGAAATTCACACGATGGTCGGCGCAGGCAAGGCCGAAGGCGCAATGGACGCGGGCAACATGCTGAAGCCGGCGCTCTCGCGTGGCGAGCTGCACTGCATCGGCGCGACCACGCTGGACGAATACCGCAAGTACATCGAAAAGGACGCGGCGCTCGAACGGCGCTTCCAGAAAGTGCTGGTCGATGAACCGTCGGTGGAAGCGACCATCGCGATCCTGCGCGGCTTGCAGGAGAAGTACGAGCTGCACCACGGCGTCGAGATCACGGACCCGGCTATCGTCGCGGCGGCGGAACTGTCGCATCGCTATATCACGGACCGCTTTTTGCCGGACAAGGCCATCGACCTGATCGACGAAGCCGCGTCGCGCATCAAGATGGAAATCGATTCGAAGCCCGAAGAGATGGACAAGCTCGACCGCCGTCTCATTCAGCTGAAGATCGAGCGCGAGGCCGTGAAGAAGGAGAAGGACGAAGCATCGCAGAAGCGCCTCCAACTGATCGAAGAGGAAATCGACCGGCTGAACCGCGAGTATTCGGACCTCGAAGAAATCTGGACCGCTGAAAAGGCGGCGGTGCAGGGCAGCGCGCAACTGAAGGAAGAGATCGAGAAGGTGCGCGCCGACATCGCGCGTTTGCAGCGCGAGGGCAAGCTCGAAAAGGTTGCCGAGTTGCAGTACGGCAAGCTGCCCGAACTGGAAGCGCGCCTGAAGCAGGTCACGCAGGCGGAATCGGAGGAACAGAACAACCCGACGCGCCCGCGTCTGTTGCGCACGCAAGTCGGCGCGGAGGAAATCGCGGAAGTGGTGTCGCGTTCCACCGGCATTCCCGTGTCGCGCATGATGCAGGGCGAGCGCGAGAAGCTGTTGCAGATCGAGAGCAAGCTGCACGAGCGCGTCGTCGGCCAGGACGAGGCGATCGGCGCGGTCGCGGATGCGATTCGCCGTTCGCGCGCCGGTTTGTCGGACCCGAACCGTCCGTATGGATCGTTCCTGTTCCTCGGGCCGACGGGCGTCGGCAAGACCGAGCTGTGCAAGGCGCTGGCGGCGTTCCTGTTCGATTCCGAGGATCATCTGATCCGCATCGACATGAGCGAGTTCATGGAGAAGCACAGCGTCGCGCGGCTGATCGGCGCGCCGCCGGGATACGTCGGCTACGAGGAAGGCGGTTATCTGACCGAAGCCGTGCGCCGCAAGCCGTACAGCGTGATCCTGCTCGATGAGATCGAGAAGGCGCACCCGGACGTGTTCAACGTGCTGCTGCAAGTGCTCGACGATGGCCGCATGACGGATGGCCAGGGCCGCACCGTGGACTTCAAGAACACGGTGATCGTGATGACCTCGAACCTCGGTTCGCAGGTGATTCAGGGCATGGTCGGCGAGCCGCAGGAAGCCGTGAAGGACGCGGTCTGGGAAGAAGTGAAGCTGCATTTCCGGCCCGAGTTCCTGAACCGTATCGACGATGTCGTCGTGTTCCACTCGCTGGATCGCGCGAATATCGAGTCGATCGCGAAGATTCAGTTGCAGCGTCTGCACGACCGGCTGGCGAAGCTCGACATGCAGCTGGACGTGTCCGATGCCGCTCTGGAGCAGGTCGGCAAGGTGGGCTACGACCCGGTGTTCGGCGCGCGGCCGTTGAAGCGCGCGATTCAGCAGGAGATCGAGAACCCGGTCGCCAAGCTGATCCTGGCCGGGCGCTTCGGACCGAAGGACGTCATTCCGGTCGATGTCCGGGACGGCGAGTTCGTCTTCGATCGCGTGGTGCACTAAGGTCCAGTAAGGCGCATTTCTTTCGAAGGCAACGAAGCGATTCGTTGCCTTTTTTATTTCCCGCGTTATGCGCGCGACGGCTGCAAAAAGCAAAAGCCCCGCGCCGGCGTAAGCCGGGCGCGGGGCCTAGAGCGATACGAAAAACGCGCTTATCCTTGCTTCGGCTCCTCGCTCTTGCCAAAGAGGCCCGCGAGACCGCCGAGCGAGCCGAGCACGCCCGTCAGGTCGAGCTTGCCTTCGGGCGGGACTTCGCCGTTGGGCGTCGCGCGATCGACGATATGCGGCAGAACCGCCGCAAGCATGCCGGAGAGCTGATCGCCCGAAACGCCCGCCTTCTGCGCGAGCGCGCCGACGTTGTCCGCGCCGAGCACGTTGGTCAGGAGGCCCGGGCTGATCGGCTTGTTTTCGCCATTGCCGATCCACGACGAGACGATATCGCCCGCGCCGTTCTGATGGAAACGCTGAATCAGCCCCATGATGCCGCCGGGCTGACTGTTCACGAATTCGAGCGCCGCCGCAATCAGCGCGGCCTGGCTGGATTGGCCGGCTTGACCGGATTGGCCGCCTTGTTGCGACGAATTGCCGAGGGAAGAGGCGAGGATATCGAGTAGGCTCATGGCAGTCTCAGTACTAAAGGTTGCAGATGGATTACAGGCTGGCGGCCGACGCGCTCGCCGCCTTGTCTTTCTTTCGCTTCGATTTCGAGGGCTTCGCGTCGCTGGTTGCCGCCGCAGCCGTGGCGCTCGACTTCTTACCGGAAGCAGTGGTGGAAGCGGAAGCACCCGCCGGGCCCGATGCCGGGGCGACGGCCGGCGTCTGTGCGGCCGTGGCTGCGGGCGATGTCGCAGCGGTCGCCGCCGCCGATGACTTGATGGTCGAGTTCGGCGCGGCCGCGCCGTGAGAAGCCGTGGCGGCGGGCTTCGATGCCTTGCCGGTCGGCGGCAGCGAAGAGCCGCCGATGGTCAGGCCGTTCTCTTCGAGCTTCGCGACCGACTTGGCGCCGAGTCCTTTCACGCGGTTGGCGAGATCGTCGGCGTCCTTGAACGGGCCGTTCTTCGTGCGTTCGTCGACGATCGCCTTCGATTTGACGGGCCCGAGGCCCTTGACCGAATCGAGCGCGGCCTGATCGGCGGTATTGACATCGACGGCGGCGAACGCCGCGCCGATGGACAGCATGAACGCGAGGCACAGCATCAACAGCTTTCTCAGCATGACGACACTCCAGGCAGATTAACGGAACGAAGGAAACGAAGGCCGCACGGTCCGGCAAACGGACGATGCCGTTAAGGATAGGACAAATCCGTCTTTCGAACGCGGGCTGTCCGCATTGTGCATGAGGCCGGGGAATGCGCTCCGTCGGCGCACAATCTTTAACGTTGCAGGGCGTGCGACGAACGGCCGGATTGTGCCCGCGAGCAAATGAGTCGTTGAAACGCTTCGTCGTGCCAACCGTATGCCAGCGCCGGCAGCTATTTCACAGCAGGCGCGGCAGTTCTCGCGAAGGCGCCCCGTACTTCGAAACCGACCGAATCGATCACCTCGCCGCGCGCATCGACGAGTTCGAGCCGATGACGGCCAGGCCACGGCAGCCACGCGGCGCGGGCGTCGCGGCTGAACGGCTTGCCGTCGAGCCGCCAGCCGAGTTGGCCGCTGCCGCCCGTGCGTTCGAACCACACGCGCTGGCGCGCGGGCGGAATGTCGGGATCGAGCGCGAAGATGGTGCCGTCGGTCGGCGCGCCGATCCTGGCCGGGCTCGCGTCGGGGCTTGCAGCGGGGCTTGCCGCGCTCTGCGAGCGTTCGCGGCGGCGAGCGTGCGCATCGGCTTCCGTTCCTGCCGCTGCATTCGCCGTCAGACCGATCGTGTTCATCTCCGTGCCGCGCAGGAACCATTCGTCGCGCGCCGGCTCGACGTCGTTCTGATACGCGACGCGGGCCTTCACGACGCCCGGCGGCGCATCCGGCGCGCGGCTGATTGCGCGGCTGATTACGCGGCGGTGCAGATAATTGACGATCGCATTCCAGGCCGGGGCCGCGCCGGTGACGCCGGAGACGTCCCACATCGGCGCGCCGTCCGCATTGCCGACCCACACGCCCACCGTGTAGCGCGACGTGAAGCCCACCGCCCAGTTGTCGCGCATGTCCTTGCTCGTGCCGGTCTTCACCGCGCTGAAGGTGCGCGTCGCGAGCACGCTGTCGAAGCCGAACGTGCGCGTGCGGGCGTTGTTGTCCGAGAGGATGTCGGTGACGATGAAGCTCGCCTGCGGGCTGAACACGCGCTGGCCGGCAGGCGCAGAAGCGTGGCCCGCGAGATCGAAAAACGGCCGCGCGATGCCGCCGTTGGCGAGCGCCCGATACGCGTTGGCAAGCGAAGCCAAGGTCACGTCGGCGCTGCCGAGCGCGAGGCTAAAGCCGTAGTAGTCGCCGGTGCGCGTGAGCGGCAGGCCGAGCGCGACCAGCGTGCGCGCGAACCGATGCGGCGTGACGAGCACGAGCGCGCGCACGGCCGGCACGTTCAGCGACGAGCCGAGCGCCGTTCTCACGCTGACCCAGCCTTTGAAGTCGTGATCGTAGTTCTGCGGGATATAGAGGCCGCCGCCCGTGGCGAGGTCGAGCGGCGCATCATCGAGCAAGGTCGCGGCGGTCAGCCGCTTTTCGTCGATGGCTTGCGCATAGAGAAAAGGCTTGAGCGTCGATCCGGCCTGACGCGCGGCGAGCACGGCATCGACTTCCGGCGCATTCGACAAACCGCCCGCCGATCCGACCCACGCCAGCACGTCGCCCGATGCATTGTCGATGACGATCGCCGCCGCGTCGTGCACATTGCGCGGATGCGCGCGCGCGTTGAGCTCGGCGAGCGTGCGCGAGAGCGTATCGCGCGTGAAGCGTTGCAGCCGCGCGTCGAGCGTCGAGCGCACGCGCTCGCCCGCCGCCGGATGCGCTTCGCCGGCGATGCGCCGCGCGAGATGCGGGGCGAGCGCCTCGTCGCCGGAAGCGAGCGCCGGCGCGGCGGCGCTGCGCGTGAGCGTCAGTTGCGCGTAGCTGTCGAGATTGGCGCACGGGTCGGGGTCACGCGAATGGCCGGCCGCGCGCAAGCCGTTCATGTCGCGCAGAATCACGCACGCGCGCGCGGCGACCTTCCCGTACGACGCGTTCGGCGCACGCACGAGCGCGGCGGCCAGCGCGGCTTCGCGCTCGTCGAGGCCGGAGGGCGCCTTGCCGAAAAGCGTCTGCGAGAGCGCCGACAGCCCGACGATCTCGCCCCGGAACGGCACGAGGTTCAGATACGCCTCGAGAATCTGATCCTTGCGCCACGTGCGTTCGAGCCATAGCGCGCCGACTGTCTGCTGCGCCTTCTCGCCGATACTGCGCCGTCCGGCGGGCTTGCGGCCTTCATCGCCGATCAGGCCGGTCAACTGCATGGTGACGGTCGATGCGCCGCGCGTGCGCGTATTCCACAGATTCGCCCAGGCGGCGGCCGCCGCGCCGCGCCAGTCGACGCCCGCGTGCTCGTAGAATCGTTTGTCCTCCGAAACGACGATGGCTTCGCGCAATGCCGGCGATACGTCTGCGAGCGCAACCCAGTCGCCGCGCCGCGCGCTTGCGTCGATGCGCGTGCGCTGCAGCGTTTCGCCGTTGCGGTCGAGCAGCAGCCAGTCGGAACTGCGCCAGTTCGCGCGCACGTCGTCGAAGCTGGGCGCGGCGTGCGCCGCCGCGCTCAAAATGCATGCGATCACGAAACAGGCGGCGCGTGTCATCGCGTCATCTCGCGGCGAGCGGCTTCACGACCATCCGCGCATTGGGCAGCGCGCCGAAGGTCGACGGCGCATAGAGCGCCTCCACGCGCGTCGGCGGCAGGCCGAAGCTGCCGGCGTTGTTCAGTCGCATCGTGTATTCGACATGCAGCTTGCCCTTCGGCAGATAGTCGAAATACGCGCGATAACCGTCGAACGCGCGCTCCACGTACACCGGCCATTGGCCGCTGTTTTGCTCGCCTTGCGTGGCGGATTCCGAATCGCGGCCGAGTCCGGAGCCGAGGATGGTCGCGCCGGCGGGAATCGGATCGTTGACCACGACCCAGGTCATGTCGCTTTGAGCGTCGATGTCGAGGCTCACGCGCACGACATCGCCACGCGAGAGCACGTCTTTCACGGCCGGTTCAACCGGCGTGATGATCTTCGCGATGCGGTAGCCTGCCGCAAACGGTGCTTTCAGCGCGACGGCGGCGAGGCTTTCGATCGTCGCCCACGGCTTGCCGGTGCCTTGCTGCGTGAGCATGAGAGAGCCGGTCGACCATGGCAGCAGGGCGCTGCGCGTGTTCGGGGTGCGCGTGATCGGCGTGGCGGACGCCATCGCGGCGGGCGCGGCCGCGGCCCAGTTCACCGTTTGCGACGACGCGCCGAGGCGGATGTCCGTGCTGCCCGTGACCGGCGTGCTTTCGAACACGCGTGAGAACCGCGCGACCGCGAGCGAGCCCCACAGGTTGGCCGTCGTGGTGGACCATGCGCCGTTCGTCTGCAACGCGAGCAGGCCCGCGACGAGGCGCGGCATCTCGTCCTTCCAGCCGGGCGCGTCGGCAAAAAGCAGCGCGGTGCGCGCGGCGTTGGTCTCGACGCCGGTCATGAGC
This sequence comes from Caballeronia sp. SL2Y3, assembly GCF_022879575.1. Classification (NCBI taxonomy): domain Bacteria; kingdom Pseudomonadati; phylum Pseudomonadota; class Betaproteobacteria; order Burkholderiales; family Burkholderiaceae; genus Caballeronia; species Caballeronia sp. SL2Y3. The sequence goes on along the minus strand of NZ_CP084260.1, from coordinate 1,542,211 downwards.
CACCAGAGATCGTCGTCCGGCGCGGTCGAGAACGTCAGACGCGTGCCCTGATACGTGAGCCGCGCGCGGACGATCTGCTCGGCCTGCGCGCGCTTCGCTTCGCGGTCCGCAATGCCATCGACGCGCGAGAGGATCGCGTAGTAATCGAGCACGGCGGAAGTCGGCCACTGGTTCGGCGCGATGGTGATCGAATCCAGCATGCGCGGCTGCGCGAGGCCATAGCGCGACAGGGCTTCGATGGCCGCCAGCTTCTCGAAGTCGAAACCGTTGCGCGGCGCCCAGACATTGCGTTGAATCTTGCCGTCGACGAAGTTCGTTAGCGCCGCCGTGAGCCTGTCGCGCAGATCGGCGGGCAGGGCGAAACGGCGGTCTGCCTTGGCCGCTTCGTCGGTCACGGCGAGCAGGTAGGCGGTGAGCGTCGGACTGCCGGTCGGACGCGAGTCGTCGTACGGCGGGAAGTAGTTCGCGAGGCCATCGGCATCCAGATACGTGGCCATATGCGCGAGCACCGCTTGCCATTGCGCCGCGTCCATCAGCCCGAGCGCGCGCGAAGTCTGCTGCTCCAGGCAACCGTACGGATAATCGAGGAACCAGCGGCGCACGCCCGGCAAGCCGTCCGCGAGCTTCGGCTGCAACGACACCGCGATGCCGCCGCGCACCGCGCCGGCAGCCGTCTTCGTGGCGTCGGCGGGCGGCGCGACCGGCACGCTCAACGTGCCGTCGACTTGCGCGATGGTCGCCTGCTGCACTGTGACGGGAATCGCCGCGACGATGCGCTGCGTGAGCTTCAGCGCATCGCTGGCCTTGCCGGTGCCTTGTTCGACGGCGCTCACGTTCCACGCGAGGCTCGCGGACGATTCGCCGCCGGGCATATCCGGCGGCGTCACGTCCCATGCGACTTCCTGCGACGACTCCGCCGCGAGGGAAACTGTGCGTGCATCGAGCGCGAGCGATCCGGCGCGCGGCGTCACGAGCACGCGCATCGCGCGGGGCGTGGTATTGCGCAGCGTGAACTGAGCGCGGAACGTATCGCCCACGCGCACGAGCGGCGGCAGGCCGGAGACCAGTTGCAGGTCCTGACTGGTCTGGATGGTTGCGCTGCCCGTGCCGAAGCGGCCCGCGCCGACCGCCGCGATCGCGACGATCCGAAAGCGCGTGAGCGAATCGTTGAGCGGCACGTCGAGCGTTGCCTCGCCGTTCGCATCCAGCGTCACGCGCGGATTCCACAGCAGCAGCGTGTCGAAAAGCTCGCGCGTCGCGCTATGGCCGCCGCCGCCGCCCGCAGGCACCGCCTTGCGCCCGAAGTGCCGCCGCCCGATGATCTCCATCTGCGCCGTCGATGTCTCGACGCCATACGCGCGCTGCTGCAGCATCGCATCGAGCACGTTCCAGCTTTGGTTCGGCATGAGTTCGAGCAACGCTTCGTCGACCGCTGCGACGGCGATCTGCGTGCCCGCGGGCGCGGCCTTGCCGTCGGGCAGGGCGACTTTCACCTTCACGCGCGCCTTGCCGCGCACCGCATACGACTTCGCGTCCGGGCTCACGCTGACCGCGAGCCTGTGCGACGCGATGCCGACCTTGATCGACGCCAGTCCATAGCGGAACGCGGGCTTCGACAGATCGACGAGCGGCGTCGGCGCCTGATACTGACGGCCTTCGTACCAGAACGCGCGCGCCCATTCGACCGGCGCCTTCCAGCCCCAGGTGAAGAACGAGTACCACGGCACGTCGCGCAAGCGGCCGCGCAGCGCGAGCACCGACACATACACGTTCGGCCCCCATGCATCCTGCACCTTCAGGTCGATCGTCGGGTCCTTGCCGTTCAGCTCGACGACATGCGTTTCCACGATGCCTTCCCGTTCGACTGCGACGAGCGCCGTCGCCGAACGAAACGGCATGCGCACCTGGAACCGCGCGGTCTCGCCCGGCTCGTAGCTGGTTTTCTCCGGCAACACGTCGATGCGGTCGGTGTTCTCGCCGCCGAACCACAGTTCGTCTTCGCGCGTGACCCAGACGGACGTCGTCGCGTTGGCTTCGCGGCCGTCGCCATCTTTCGCGACCGCGATCAGATCGATATTGCCCGGCTGCTTGAGCTTCGCTTCGCACGACAGCAGGCCGTGGTCGTCGCTCTTGCCGCTGCACAGCGTGCCGAGATCGTTCGTCTCGGTGTGGTTGTCGTAGGCGTAGAAGCCGCCGACCATGCGCTTGCGCGAGCTCGTCATCGCGTGGACGACGCCCTTGATCTGCATCGGCACGCCGGCGCGCGGCTTGCCTTGGAGATCGAGCGCGATGGCCTGCACCGGCACCGTGCTGCCGACCGACACCCACGAGCCCGATTTCACGCCGACCGCCACGGCGGCGGGCCAGAGCATGGTGTTGCCGCTGATGGTCTGCACTTCGCCGTTCGGATCGGCGAAGGTGGCTTCAAGCGCAAGGCGCTTAGGCGCATCGACGGCGGGCAGCGGGGCGACCGTCAACTTGCCGACGCCGTCACGGTCGAGCGTGATGCGCTCCTTGTCGGCGACGAGCTTCGTCGTGGCGTCGCTTTGTTGCTGCTGCGCTTCGTCGTCGTCGTTCTGGTCCTCGGCGGGCGCGCTCGCGCCGTCGTTAGCCGGCTTGCGATACGGCGCGAAGCTGAAGGCGTCGTATTGCGAAGCGAAGGGCGACGCGATGTCTTTCACGAGCGCCGACACGGCCACAGGCACCTTCGACGCCGCGCCGCCCTGCACGTATTCGAGCCGCACGGCGACGGGCGCCTCGCGCGCCGCGATCAGTCCGGCCGACTTGCTGTCGCCGGCAGAAATCGAGCCTTTGAACACCGGCAGCCGGAATTCCTCCACGCGAAAGCTCCCGGTCTCAAACGACTCCGTGACGCGGGCGTCGTCGTCATCGCTCGTGCCTTGGGCGGTGCCGTCGTCGAGCGAGACGCTGTACTCGCCGAGCTTCGCCGCTGTCGGCACGGTAAAGCTCGAGTCGGCGCTGTGATCGGCGGCCCACGTCAGCGGCAGATGCCACGTCTGTCCGCTGCCGACATGTCGAATGGTCACGCGCGTCGGATAACGCTTCGGAAAGGCGAGGCCGCCGAGCGTCTCGACGCGCATCAGATGCTTCATCGACACGGTTTCGCCTGCGCGCAGCAACGTGCGGTCGAACACCGTGTGCGCGCGGGTGGTGCGCCTGCTGCTCATGTCGGTCGGAACGTTGAAGCGCCACGATTCGATGCCGCGGTTCCAGTCCGACAACACGAAAGCCATGTCCGGACCGGTCGCGGGATCGTTCACGCGCGCCGACACGAAGAAGCCGCCGTAGGCGAGGCTGTTTTCGTTGCACTCGTGCAGCGGCGCGAGCGGCTTGCCGATTCTCGCGATGCCTTCTGCGTCGGTGATGCCGGTGGCGACCTGTTCGCCGTTGCAGTCGGTCACGCGCACTTGCGCGTTCGGCACGGGCTTGCCCTTGTCGAGCGTCGTGACCCACACGAGGCTGTTCTCGCGCCCCTGCTTCAGATGCACGCCGAGGTTCGTGACGAGCACGGAGGTGCGCACATACATCGCCTGATGCTTCGCCATCAGCGACGCTCCGAGCGCGGGCGACGCCAGTTCGACCACATAGAAGCCGGGTTTGCCAAGCGGAATGCCGACGACTTCGAACGGCCGCAGCGCCTTCGGATCGGCTGCCGGCAGCGTCAGCGTTTCGACGCCCGCGTGCTTGCTCAGAAGCGAGAGCGAGCGCGCGTCGAAGTACACACCGCCTGTCGTGTTCGTGACGATCGGCGCGATGCCGTTACTCAACGCATGCGGCGCGAGCGATTCCACGGTTCTTTGACCGATCGACATACCGCCGAATGCTTCGACGGTTTTCATCCATTGGCGGATGTCCGTGTCCGCATCGACCCTGAGGCTCGTGATCTTCGACGTGCCGGAATTGAGCCCTTGCACATGCAGATCCGCTTCGACATGACGCAGCGTGACGGGCAGCATCGCGGGCATGTTCGGTTCCGCGAAGCTTTCGATGATGCCGAACTCGCCCGACGAGAACTTGGCGAGCGGCGGCATCGGCGCGGTCTGCGTTCTGAGCGGGAAGAAATCGGCGTTGGCGAGCTTGCGGCCGCTCACGTCTTTGAGATCAGCGGGTGCTTCGATCGTGAGGCTCGCGCGCTCGGGCAGCGGCGTGGCGAATTCCACGTCGCTCACCTCGTCGTCCTTGTTGTCGGGATCGAAGTGCGGCGCGGCGGTGCCTTTCGGTCCGCGCAGGACGAACTTCTGTGCGTCGGCGCGGCTGATCGGCGCGGTGAAGGTGACGCGCAGCGGCCGCAGCGGCGTGCATGGCGCCTGCGCGTTCTCGCGCTCGCACGTGAAGCCTGCCTTGAACGGCTCGCGCACTTTGAAATCGAAGCGCCGCTCGACATCGTTCGGAATGCCGCTCGGTCCTGTCACGCCGACGCCGTAGACGAGCTGCATCTTGGTCGCGGAGGGCAGCGCCTGCTGGCATGCGAGCGTCAGAACGCGGTCGCTTTCTTTCTCGTAGTGGAATTGCTTGAGGATCGCGCCGCGCGTGGCGGAGTCGAGCATGCGCACCGGGATGCGATTGCCGATCGCGTTCGATTCGCACCACACATGATCGAGCACGGAAGCCTGCGTCGCCGGGCCATTCAGGCGCAACACGAACGCCTGGTCTTCCTCGATGTCGCCGTAGTCCGGTTGAATGGCCGTCACGAACGGCCCGCCAGTCTCGAACGTAAAGTGGCTCGGGCCCGCGAGCGCATTGCCTGCGGTGGACTTGAGGCCGGCGTCGAGGTCGAGCGCGCAGCGCACGCCGGGCGGCAGATCGGCGGCGAAGTCGAAGGCCCATGTTTTCTGGTCGATCCAGCGGGCGCTGCCCGCGGTGGCCGCTGCCGGCGCGCCGCTACACGACACCTTGCCGGGCGCGGCCGCGGCGGGATTGCCGAACGCGGTCATCGGCTCGTCGAACTTGACGACGACCTGTCTTGCCTGCGTGACCTTGCCTTGCGGCGAGACGCTGACGGCGCGCGCGGCATCGGCACGATGCACGGCGGCGCTCAGGCCAAGCGCTGCCAGCACGGTGGTTGCGGCCAGGATCCATTTTTGTGTGTTCGTAACGCGGCTCATCCACTCGCTCCGAGATTCCTCGGGCGAGATTTTACGGGACTCCTACCGAAATCTTTCTACGCGGCACGGCCATCGACGCTTTTCGACGCTTTCTTCCGTTTTTGATGGGACGCGCTCGTTCAGTCCGCATCCGCCGTATCGAGATGCCGCACGCTCACGCGCCGCCAGTAGGCGAAGAGTCCGACGCCCGCCACGCCGAGGCTCAGCGAATTGGCGATCCAGAATCCGCGCGCGCCTTGCAGCCACGCGGGCACCGCGCCGCCGACATCGAAGCCGAGCAGATAACCGCCGCCGAGCCCGATGCCCCACAGCGCGATCGCGTAGATGATCGTCGGCACGAGCGTGACCTTGTACGCGCGGAGAATGAACGCGGTGGTGATCTGCAACGCGTCGCAGAGGTGATAGACGACGATGATGAGCACGAGCGGCATCGCGGCCGCGATAACGTTCGCATCCGGCGTATAGGCCGCGATGATGTGCGGCCGCGCGGCGAGCAGGATCACGCCGTAGACGAAGGCCAGCACGCACGCCATGCCGATGCCGTGCCGCGAAATCGACGCGGCGTCGTCGAAGCGCCGCGCGCCGAGCGCCTGCGAAACCAGCGTGGACGACGCGATGCCGATGGCAAGCGGCGTCATGTAGAGCACCGCGCCGAGGTTGCCGGCGATCTGATGGCCCGCGAGCGTGGTCGTGCCGAAACGCGAGATGAAGAGCGCCATGAACGTGTACGACGTCACTTCGATCAGATAAGACAGCCCCATCGGAATGCCGAGCCGCAAGAGCGCGACTTGCCGCCTGAACGCGGGCCACGAAAAGCGCGAGAAGATGCCGAACGGGCGGAAGAACTCGAACTTCACGAGCACCGTCATGCCGACCGCCGCCAGCACCCAGTTGATGAGCGTGCTCGCGAGCGCGCAGCCGGGGCCGCCGAGCGCCGGCACGCCCGCGCCGCCGAAGATGAACCACGTATTGAGCGGAAACTTGAGAATCAGGCCGCCGACTTGCAGAAACATCACGAGCCGCGGCTTGCCGACCGCGTTGGTCAGCGAGCTGTAGACGCGAAACGCGAGGCTCGCGGGCAAACCGAACGACAAGATGCGCAGATACTGCACCGTGCGTTCGTGCAGCGCGGGCGGCGCCTTGGCAAGACTCAGAAGCGGCTCGGGGAAGAAGAGCAGCACGAAGCCGATCACCGTCAGCGCCACCGCGAGCCACAGCGCCTGACGCGTCTCCTCGCCGATCTCCCTCTCGCGTCCCGCGCCGAAAAGCTGTCCGGCAATCGGTTGAAGCGCCACGAGAATGCCCGTCAGGCCGATGTAGATGGAGATATAGACCGACGAGCCGAGGCCGAGCGCGGCGAGATCGGTGGCGGAGAAGCGGCCGACCATCGCGGTATCGATCACGCCGAACGCGATCACCGCGAGCTGGCCGATCAGCACCGGCCACGCGAGCGCCGCGATGGTGCGCACGTCGCGCCACATGCCGGCGTGGCCGTTGGGGATCGAGAGCTTCGGGAGCATCGTCTTATTGTGTCCGGCGCAGCGTGCGCGGGCGCAACGGCTTCTTCGCCGGCGGCGCGGGGCGCTCGATGCGCACGTAGAGGCGGAAGCGTTCGTCGCGGTCGGCGGCGCGGCGGCCTTCCCACACGAGCTTCCACTGGAACGTCGAGATGGACGGCGGATCGCCGTAATCGGCGCGATCCTGTCGGAGGATCACATCGCAATCTTCGTCGAACGCGAAATGCATGCCGCCGAAATAGGCGAAGGTCGCGATCTGCGCATCGCCAAGACGCACCGGCGAAATGCACGTGTAGTCGGGCGGAAGATGATCCGCGATCTGCTCCGCGACGTCGCGATACGTGCGGCTGTAGTTGACGACCGGCAGCCAAAGGGTCATGAGCAGCACCCACATCAGCGTGGTGCCCGCGCTCGACAAGACGACGCTGCGCCACAGCACCTTCGGATGCCGCGCAAGCCGCCAGCGCGCGAGCAGGAACCAGCAGACCGTCACCGCCACCGCGCACACGAAGGAAATGAGCTTGAACTCGGGATGGAAGCCCGGCACGAGACGCGCGAGGTTGCGCGCCATCGGCGCCGGAAAGCCGATCATGCCCGCCGTCCACACGAGCCACACCAGCGAGCCGATGATTGTGAAGCTGAGCATCGCGAACCAGTCGATCGCGTTGATCGCGCCGCGCTTGAGCGTCGGCAGCGCGAAGGTCGCGAGCACGGACAGCGGCGGCAAGAGCAGCAGGAAGAGGCGGTTGGTCTCTTGTGCCTGCAACACGACGAGCACCAGCAGCGGCCCGATGATCGACAACGGCACCGCTACGTGCGGCGAGCGGCGCATGCCGCCCCAGCTCACGAACGCCCACACCGCGAGCGGCCACGCGGGCCACGCGAAGAGCGGCAGGTTCTTCATCGCGTAGCCGAAGACGATCGACGGCGGCCCGGCGAACGTATAGAAGCTCGTGCGCCACCATTGGCGCAGCCACCATTCGCCGTCGTCGGGAAAGAAGTGCAGCGTCGGCAGCACCCATGCGGCGATCAGCACGACGGCGACCGGCAGGCCGTAGATCAACAGGGGCGCGGCGCGCACCTGACGCACGATGATCGTCATGGCCAGCGTGCAGAGCAGCAGCGCGAAGACGAGCACCGGCGAACTCGACAGCCCGACGACGCCGATCGCCGCGCCCCACACGAGCGCGCCGTGTACCGGCTTGTCGAGGCTGCGCACGAGGCCGTAGATGAGCATGGCCGTGCCGGCGAACTGCGCGAGCTGCGGCGTGGTTTCGTGGCCGCGCTCGGCGAGGCCGAAGCACGCGAGCAGAATCAGGAGCGCGCCATCGGCGAGGGTGCGGCCGTAGTCGCGCGGTTCCGGCTCGCCGCCGAACGCGTACTTGAACGGCTGCGCTTCTTCGCGGCGGCCGAGCAGATACGTCGAATACCAGACGAACGCGCACGCGAGACAGAAGAGCAGACCCGTCACGACGCGCGACGCGTTGCTCGCATCGACCCACGGGCTCAGGAGGCGGATCGACGTCGCGCCGAGCCAGTACATCAGCGGTCCGTCGGCGGTCGGCGCCTTGCCGAGCAGGTTCGGCAGGAGCCAGTCGCGGGCGTCGCCGTTGGCCATCGTCCACATCACGCCGAAGCCCGCTGCGTCTTCGTTCTTCCAGGGATCGCGGCCGAAGAGGCCGAACGACGCATACGTGATGCAGATGGCGAGCAGGAGCCAGCGCGGCAGGGCGCTGGTGGCGGAGGCGGTCAGACGAACGACAGATCGCATGCGAGAAGGCTTGATGGAGAGACGGACCGCCAGGAGGCGTGCGCAAAAAAGCGCGGCGGGGCCGGAGCATCCGGCATTGTAGTCGGGCAGCGGCTTCTCTAGCGTCTTGGCGCGTCGGCATGTAACCGCACGCAACAACGCTCGCCGAAGGTGCGGCGACAGACGCAGCGACAGAAGACGCAGTGACAAAAAAGGGCAGCCAAAGCTGCCCTTTTTGCTGGACCCTGAAGCCCGACTTACTTCTTGGTGGAGAAGCGCGCGAACTTGTTGTTGAACTTCTCGACGCGGCCGGCCGTGTCCATGATCTTCTGCTGGCCGGTGTAGAACGGGTGCGATTCCGACGACACTTCGATCTTCGCGAGCGGGTACGTCTTGCCGTTGTACTCGGCGGTTTCGCGCGTCTGGATGGTCGAGCGGGTCACGAACTTGAAGTCGTTCGACATGTCGACGAACAGGACTTCGCGGTAATCCGGGTGAATGCCTTCTTTCATGATCTTTCCTGGTATCTGGCGGTAGCCAACCCGCTGCACCGTTCACGGTGGCTTTAGCGAGTCACTTGCCTGGGGGTCGAAAAACGAAGATTATGCCAGAAAATCAGTCGGTTGATACTTTTTCCGAGACGTTTGCACGACTCAGTGTGCAGAACTCAACCCGCCAGCGCGCCCACGTTCGCCGGGTCTTGACGGTAATAACGCGCGAGCAGCCGATACAACTCGGGATACTCGGCCTCGAAAGCCTGCGGCGTGACGAAGAGCGCCTCGCTGCATACCGCGAAGAATTCCGACGGATGGTCCGCCGCATACGGATCGATCAGCGATTCGCGCTCGAAGCGCGCCCAACGGCGCTTCGGCACCGCGTCCACGCGCGCGCAGAACTGGTCGTACGCGTTGTCGAACACGTCGGACCATGCGGCGTGGTCGAGCGGCGCGTGCCAGCGTCGAAAGAGCGGCGGATGTCCGTCAGCCTCGCCGTTCAGCATGTCGATCTTGTGCGCGAACTCGTGGATCACGACGTTGTAGGCGTCGGAGCCGTCCGCCATTTGCGCGTCCTCCCACGAGAGCACGACCGGGCCGCCTTCCCATGCCTCGCCGCTCGCGTCGTGCTCGATCTCGTGAACCACGCCGGCTTCGTCCTCCACGGTCTTCTTGATCACGAACTCGCCCGGATAGACGATCACGCCGACCCAGCCGTCGTACAGATCGAGGCTCAGGTTGAGCACCGGCAGGCACGCCTGCGCGGCGATCGCGACGATCATCTCGTCGGTCAGTTCCAGTTCGTGCGCGGTGGAGAACGACTTCTGCGCGATGAACAGGCTCGTCAGCTCGCGCAGGCGGTCGCGGTCCGGCGCGCTGAGGTGGCCGAAAAACGGGAAGGCGTCGAGCGTGCGCTGCCAGAGGGCGTCGTCGATGGCGTACTTGCGCAGCGCGCGTTCGCGGCGTTGCGCGCCGAACCAGCGGGTGAAGAGGTTGGGCATCGGTCGGTCGAGTGGTTGCGCGGGATGACCCGGGGAACAGACCGAATTGTACGGATGCGCGCGGCCGGCATCGCGGCCGCGGAGCACGCGCGGATAAAAAAACCGCCTGACGATGCAGGCGGTTCCCTTAAAGCGCGAAGCGGTACGGAGAATCAACCCCCGCCGCGACGCATCAGGTCGAAGAACTCGGAGTTGCTCTTCGTCTGGCGGATCTTGTCGAGCAGGAATTCCATCGCTTCGACTTCGTCCATGTCGTGAATGAACTTGCGCAGCACCCAGACCTTTTGCAGCAGATCCGGCTTGATCAGCAGTTCTTCGCGGCGCGTACCCGACTTGTTCAAGTTGATGGACGGATACACGCGCTTTTCCGCGAGACGGCGCTCCAAGTGCACTTCCATGTTGCCGGTGCCCTTGAACTCTTCGTAGATCACGTCGTCCATGCGGCTGCCGGTTTCGATCAGCGCCGTGCCGATGATGGTGAGCGACCCGCCTTCTTCGATATTGCGCGCCGCGCCGAAGAAACGCTTCGGGCGCTGCAGCGCGTTCGCATCGACACCGCCCGTCAGCACCTTGCCCGATGCCGGCACGACCGTGTTGTAGGCGCGCGCGAGACGCGTGATCGAGTCGAGCAGAATCACGACGTCATGCTTCATCTCGACGAGGCGCTTCGCCTTTTCGATGACCATTTCGGCCACCTGCACGTGACGCGCGGCGGGTTCGTCGAAGGTCGAGGCGATCACTTCGCCCGCGACCGAGCGCTGCATTTCGGTGACTTCCTCGGGACGCTCGTCGATCAGGAGCACGAACAGCACGACGTCCGGATGATTCGCCTTCACCGCATGCGCGATGTGCTGAAGCATCACGGTCTTGCCCGACTTCGGCGATGCGACGAGCAGCCCGCGCTGGCCCTTGCCGATCGGCGCGATCATGTCGATGATCCGGCCCGTGACGTTTTCCTCGCCGCGCATTTCGCGTTCGAGCGGCAACGGCTTATTCGGATGGAGCGGCGTGAGGTTCTCGAACATGATCTTGTGTTTCGAGGCCTCGGGCGGCTGCCCGTTGACTTTGTCGACCTTCACCAGCGCGAAATAACGTTCGCCGTCTTTCGGCGTGCGCACTTCGCCTTCGATCGTGTCGCCGGTATGCAGATTGAAACGGCGAATCTGCGACGGGCTGATATAGATATCGTCCGTACTCGCGAGATACGAAGTCTCGGGCGAGCGCAGAAACCCGAAGCCGTCGGGCAGCACTTCGAGCGTGCCGTCGCCGAAAATCGTGTCGCCAGCCTTGGCGCGCTTTTTAAGAATCGCGAACATCAATTCCTGCTTGCGCAGGCGGTTCGCGTTTTCGATCTCCAGGCCATTGGCCATCTCGATCAGTGCAGACACGTGCTGAGACTTGAGCTCGGATAAATGCATACGGATTTCCCGCCAGGGAGAAGAGGTGCGACAGAAAGATTTGGGGAAGAGGTGAGCGGAACCGCTCTAGACTTAATACTGCTAGTTAATACTTCTTGAAGTCTTGTGATTCTAGCATAGCACACGCCGCGCAGGCCTCTAATAGGCCGGGGACGGGGCTTTTCGGCCGATGTTGTCGTGCGACAACATCGGCTCACGCGCTTTTCATTCGAATCGCGCGAAATCGCGCGGAATGGCGCGCAATCGCGCAGAGCGGGCGCCGATGAAAGCCGACGCCCGCCTGTGGTGCAGTTACAGGTTGCTGTCGAGGAACGCGGTCAGTTGCGACTTCGACAAGGCGCCGACCTTTTGCGCGGCGACCGCGCCGTTCTTGAACAGGATCAGCGTGGGAATGCCGCGCACGCCGAACTTGACCGGCGTCGACTGGTGTTCGTCCACATTGATCTTCGCGATCTGCAGGCGATCGCCGTAATCCTTCGCGACTTCGTCGAGGATGGGGGCAATCATCTTGCACGGACCGCACCACTCGGCCCAGAAGTCGAGCAGGACAGGTTTATCCGACTTGACGACGTCCTGTTCGAAAGAAGCGTCGCTGATGTGCTTGATTGATTCGCTCATTGTCTGAATACCTCTATTGATTCGAGGCCCGCGTTGGAATGCTCGCCACGATACACGAAAACTGGAAAAGGATTTCGCCGCTCATTTGCCGCTGAAGCTGCACCGCTGAAACTACAGTTCATGAGCGAACGAATGTCCCGCCACCGCGCCCGCCGATTCGAGCCTGAGCACGCACGGTCACAGGTGAGTCACATGCCATCTTAGCCTACTTTGCTATCCGTTGCCCGTGCCCGATAGCGACGATCTGAGGGCGAAAGCACGAAGCACAAGAGCACGGTCGCGCGTTGCCTTCGTAGCGAGCTTCGCGACCAGCCTTCCGGGCGGCGCGCCGAGCGTGATACAATTCGTCGTGACGGGCCTCCTCGCATGGTGGCGCGGTCAACCTGGTCAGGTCGGGAACGAAGCAGCCACAGCCGCTTTCCACCAGTGCCGAGGGTCGGGCTCGTCACCTTCCGCTTTTTCTCGCTTCTCTCCTCCAGCATTTCCCTGTTTCTCCAGTGCGGCGACAGCCTCCCTGGACGCTTGCCGCGTCCCGCTCTCGCGCGTTTGCCGCAAGTCGTTGCTGATACAATTTCGCGCATGACCTATCAAGTTCTCGCACGCAAATGGCGGCCGAAATCGTTCGAGTCGCTCGTCGGCCAGGAGCATGTCGTTCGCGCGCTCACGCACGCGCTCGACGGCGGCCGTCTGCATCACGCCTATCTGTTCACGGGCACGCGCGGCGTCGGCAAGACGACGCTTTCGCGCATCTTCGCGAAGGCGCTCAATTGCGAGACCGGCGTGAGCTCGAAGCCGTGCGGCGTGTGCCGCGCGTGCAGGGAAATCGACGAAGGCCGCTTCGTCGACTATGTGGAAATGGACGCGGCGAGCAATCGCGGCGTCGATGAAATGGCCGCGCTTCTGGAGCGCGCGGTGTATGCACCGGTCGATGCGCGTTTCAAGGTCTATATGATCGACGAAGTGCACATGCTCACGAACCACGCCTTCAACGCCATGCTGAAGACGCTGGAAGAGCCGCCGGCGCACGTCAAATTCATTCTGGCCACGACCGATCCGCAGAAGATTCCGGTGACGGTGCTCTCGCGCTGCCTGCAGTTCAACCTGAAGCAGATGCCGGCGGGGCATATCGTCTCGCATCTCGAGCACATCCTAGGCGAAGAGCACATCGCGTTCGAGCCGCAGGCGCTGCGGCTTCTGTCGCGCGCGGCGGACGGCAGCATGCGCGACGCGCTTTCGCTGACCGATCAGGCTATCGCGTATTCGGCGAATCAGGTGACCGAGGAAGCCGTGCGCGGCATGCTCGGCGCGCTCGATCAAAGCTATGTGATCCGTCTGATCGACGCGCTCGCCGCCGGCGACGGCGCGGGCGTGCTCGCCATCGCGGACGAAATGGCGCTGCGCAGCCTGTCCTTTTCGACCGCGCTGCAGGATCTGGCGAGCCTGCTGCATCGAATCGCGTGGGCGCAGTTCGCGCCGTCGTCGGTGTTGGACGAGTGGCCCGAAGCCGAAGATATCCGCCGCTTCGCGGACGCGCTGTCCGCGGAGCAGGTGCAGTTGTTCTATCAGATCGCAACCGTCGGCCGAAGCGAACTCGGCCTCGCGCCGGACGAATACGCGGGCTTCACGATGACGCTGCTGCGCATGCTGGCGTTCGAGCCCGCGGGCGGGCCGGGCGGTGGCGGCGGCCTCGCGGTGAACGCGCCGCAAGCGACGAAGCCGCAGCGCAGCGCGGCGCTCGCCGGTGCAATGGCCGAGCGCGCGGTGGCGCCCGCGCCGGTCGCCGCGAAGGCGGCGAGCGGGGCATCTGCGGCGACGGGCGAGCCGCAAGCGCAGGTCCGTGATCGAAGCGTCGTTTCTCCGGCGCACGCGTCGCCTGCATCGAGTTCCGGCGACGAAGCATCCGCGATGAATGGCGAACGCTCGGATGCGTCGCGCGGTTCCACGATTGGTCCGGAAGACAAAGCCGCCGATGTTGGTAGCGCACCGCCAGCCGCATCGCTTGTGTCGGCTACTCGCTCGGAAGACGAAGCCGGCGAGAGAGACAACGCACCGTCAGCCGCGTCGCTCGTTTCCGCGACTCGGACTAAAGACGAAGCTGCCGAGGCGGACAACGCAGCGCCAGCCGCATCGCTCGTCCGCGCGACGCCGCGCCAGGACGAGACAGCGGATGCCAGCAACGCACCGTCAGCCGCGTCGCTCGTTTCCGCGACTCGGCCGAAAGACGAAGCTGCCGAGGCGGACAACGCGCCGCCAGCCGCATCGCTCGTCTCCGCGACGCGGCCGGAAGACAACGCAGCCAACGAGCCGCCAGCCGCCCCCGCGCCGCTTTCCGCCGCCGCGCGACAGACGGTGGACGCCGCTGCTTCCGTGGAGTCTCCCGCACCCTCCCGCGCCGGAAGCGGAGCCAGCGCCGCGCTCGAAGTGCTGCGCAGTGCAGGCATGCGGCTGTCGTCGGATCGCCCGGGGCGCGGAGCGGCAGCGGGGCAGGCGAACGCGCCGGCCGCTGCGCCCAAGCCTGTCGCCAACGTCGCCAAGCCTGCCGTGAAAGTTCAGGTTCCGGAGCCGCGCCGCCCGGCGGCGCAAGCGGCATCCGCGTCGACAGCGGCGTCGGCACCCGCAGCCGCGCCCGAGCCGCAAGCCAAGCCCGCCGCGAAAGTCATCCCGCCGTGGGAGGACATGCCGCCGGACGACTACGCCCCGGCATCGTCGGAAGATGCGTATTTCATGCCGCCCGACGACGGTTATATCCCCGCGTTCGACAACGGCCCCGACGACATGCGCTTCGGCAGCGAACCCGCGCCGAAGCCCGCGCCAAAGGTCGACACCGCGCCGTTGCCGCCCGCCGTTGCGCTCGATGCGCTCGGCGTCGACATCGAATGGGCGGCGCTCGTCGTCGATCTGCCGCTCAAAGGCGTCGCGTATCAGCTCGCGTTCAACAGCGAATTGACCGCCTGCGACGCGAATTCGGTCACGCTCACTGTCGCCGTGCCGATGTACAAGGACGCCGGCCACGTCGCGAAGCTCAAGAGCGCGCTTGCCGAAAAACTCGGCCGCGCCGTCGAAGTCAATGTGAGCGTCGGTCCCGCGCGCCGCACGGCCGCCGCGCTCGACGCAGCCGAACGTGCGAAGAAGCAGCAGGAGGCCGAGCAGGAGATCCAGCGCGATCCGTTCGTGCAGTCGCTCATCCGCGATTTCGGCGCGAGCATCGTGCAAGGCTCGATCAGGCCGCTTGCCGCATCGGGCGGACATACACCGGGCGCATCCGCCTGACGGGCACGGTACAGTAAGCAGCAAGACACGCCGCACACTCGCCGCATGTGCGGCTTGAATCCCGAAGCGCGCCGCCGCACGTCGCGGCGCGCTCGCCGCCATCCGCATATCCGCTTTTCAGGAAGGAGCCGCACCATGATGAAGAACCAACTCGCCGGGCTGATGAAGCAAGCTCAGCAGATGCAGGAAAACATGAAGAAGATGCAGGACCAGCTCGCGCTGATCGAGGTCGAGGGCCAGTCGGGCGCCGGTCTCGTGAAAGTGACGATGACCTGCAAGAACGACGTGAAGCGCGTGCAGATCGACCCGAGCCTGCTCGCGGACGACAAGGATATGCTCGAAGACCTCGTCGCCGCCGCGTTCAACGACGCCGTGCGCAAGGCCGAAGCCACCACGCAAGAAAAAATGAGCGGCATGACCGCCGGCATGCCGATGCCGCCGGGCTTCAAGCTGCCGTTCTGATCGCGCGCGCCGGAGCGCATTCGGCGCGTTTCGACGCCAACGAAGGACACATGAAACAACCTTCCGCCCTCTCGGCGCTCGTCGAGGCGCTGCGCGCGCTGCCGGGCGTCGGCCCGAAATCCGCGCAGCGCATGGCGTATCACCTGATGCAGCACGACCGCGCTGGTGCCGAGAAGCTCGGCAATTCGCTGCTGTTCGCGACCGAGCACCTGCGTCACTGCGAGAAGTGCAACACCTTCACCGAGGCGCCGGTCTGCGAAGTCTGTCTCGATCCGGAGCGCGACCCGGCTCTGCTGTGCGTCGTCGAGACGCCCGCCGACCAGATCATGCTCGAACAGACGCTCACGTATCGCGGGCTGTACTTCGTGCTGATGGGGAGGCTGAGTCCGCTCGACGGCATCGGGCCGAAGGAGATTCACTTCGAGCGCCTGATCAACCGCGCGCTGGACGGCGTCGTGCAAGAGGTCGTGCTCGCGACGAACTTCACCAACGAAGGCGAAGCCACCGCGCATTACCTCGCACAGACGCTCAAGGCGAAAGGGCTGAAGGTGACGCGGCTCGCGCGCGGCGTGCCGGTGGGCGGCGAGCTCGAATATGTCGATGCGGGCACCATCGCACGCGCGATGCTCGACCGGCGCTCCGTATAAGGAAGACTCCATGACAGAAACCGAAGCACTCGCGCTCGCCACGCATCGGCATTACAAGGGCGGGCTGTATCGCGTGATCGGCGTGGCCCGGCACTCCGAAACGGAAGAAGCGATGATCGTCTACGAACACCTGTGGCCGCACGAGCGCGGCTTGTGGGTGCGGCCCGCCGCGATGTTCAACGAGACGCTCGCCGACGGCACGCCGCGCTTCAAGCCGCTGGATCTGCCGCTCTGAAAGCCCGTACAAAAACAAAGGAGACGAAAACATGAGCGCAACCGCGGGGCCGCTCGCCGGCGTCAAGGTGCTCGAATTGGGCACGCTCATCGCGGGGCCGTTCGCCGCGCGCTTCATGGGCGAGTTCGGGGCGGACGTCATCAAGATAGAAGACCCGAACGGCGGCGATCCGCTGCGCAAGTGGCGCAAGCTGTATCCGGAAGTCGGCGGCACGTCGCTCTGGTGGGCGGTGCAGGCGCGCAACAAGAAGTCCGTGACCGTGAACCTGAAGGCCGAAGAGGGCAAGGAAATCGTCCGGCGGCTCGCGAAGGAAGCGGACATCGTCATCGAGAACTTCCGGCCGGGCTTGCTCGAAAAGCTCGGTCTCGGCTATGAGACGCTCTCTGCCGAGAACCCCGGCCTCGTGATGGTGCGGCTTTCCGGCTACGGCCAGACCGGACCGTATCGGGACCGTCCGGGCTTCGGCGCGATTGCCGAATCGATGGGCGGCCTGCGGCACATCACCGGCTATCCGGACTTGCCGCCGCCGCGCATCGGCATTTCCATCGGCGATTCGATTGCCGCGCTGCACGGCGTGATCGGCGCGCTGATGGCGCTGCATCATCGGCAGGTGAACGGCGGCAAAGGGCAAGTGGTCGACGTCGCGCTCTACGAAGCCGTCTTCAACATGATGGAGAGTGTCGTGCCCGAATACGGCGTGTACGGTCTCGTGCGCGAGCGCACGGGCGCGTCGCTGCCGGGCATCGTGCCGTCGAACACGTATCCGTGCCGCGATGGCAGCATCGTCATCGGCGGCAATAGCGATCCCATCTTCAAGCGGCTGATGACCGCCATCGACCGCGCCGATCTCGCGAACGATCCGGCGCTCGCCTCGAACGACGGCCGCGTGCCGCGCACGCAGGAAATCGACGACGCCATCGCCGCGTGGCTCTCGACGCGCAGCATCGACGAGGCGCTCGCCGTGCTGAACGCCGCCGACGTGCCGGCCGGGCGCATCTACAGCGTCGCCGACATGTTCACGGACCCGCAGTACATCGCGCGGCAAATGCTGCAACGCTTCCCCTGGCAGGACGGCCGCGAGATCACGCTGCCGAACGTCACGCCGAAGCTGTCCGACACGCCCGGCGAGACGCGCTGGCTCGGGCCGCAACTCGGTGAACACACCGATGAAGTCCTTACAACGCTCGGGTATCATCCCGACGATATCGCGCGACTGCGGGCGGCCAAGGTGATCTGAGCGAATCGCGTCGCCCGGCCGGCAGCGCAGACCAGAACGACAAGCAACCGGAGCGCTTCATGCGACATCCGGTCGACAGGAGACAACAACGATGAAACGCAGGACGTTCATCGCGAGCGGCGCCGTGCTCGCGGGTAGCGCAGTGTCGGGCATGCCGCTCGCGTTC
The DNA here is from genome assembly GCF_022879575.1 of Caballeronia sp. SL2Y3. NCBI lineage: Bacteria > Pseudomonadati > Pseudomonadota > Betaproteobacteria > Burkholderiales > Burkholderiaceae > Caballeronia > Caballeronia sp. SL2Y3. Next base: position 1,524,270 of record NZ_CP084260.1, on the reverse strand, counting down.
GCGCAAGGCAAGCCGGAACAGACGAAGGTGTCGATCGCCGTCGGCGGCAAGAACCTTTTCTACTATCTGCCGCTCACCATCGCGGAGCGCCGCAACTACTTCAAGGACGAAGGACTCGATATCGAGATCGCCGATTTCGCTGGCGGCGCAAAGGCGTTGCAGGCGGCGGTCGGCGGCAGCGCGGACGTCGTGTCCGGCGCGTTCGAGCACACGCTGCTGCTGCAAGCCAAGAATCAGTATTTCCGCGAATTCGTGCTGCAAGGTCGCGCGCCGCAGATCGTGCTCGCCGTATCGAAGAAGGCGATGCCCAACTACAAGTCCGTCGCGGACCTGAAGGGCAAGAAGATCGGCGTGACGGCGCCGGGTTCCTCGACGTCGATCATGGCGAGCTTCGTGCTCGCGAAGGCCGGTCTCAAGGCGACGGACGTGTCGTTCATCGGCGTCGGCGCGGGAGCGGGCGCGATCGCGGCGCTGGAATCCGGCCAGATCGACGCCATGGCGAACCTCGATCCCGTGATGACCAAGCTCGACCGCGCGGGCGAGATTCGCATCGTCTCGGACACGCGCACGCTCGCGGATACGCGCACCGTGTTCGGCGGCAACATGCCCGCCGGGTGTCTCTACGCGTCGCAGAGCTTCATCAGCAAGAATCCGAACACGACGCAGGCGCTCACCAACGCGATGGTGCGCGCGCTGAAGTGGCTGCAAACGGCATCGGGCAAGGAACTGATCGCGACGGTGCCGGAAGGCTATCTGCTCGGCGACCGCGCGCTGTATCTCGATTCGTGGCAGCACGTGAAGGAAGCCATGTCGCCCGATGGCCTGATGCCGGAGGACGGCCCGGCCACGTCGCTGAAAACGCTCCAGGCGTTCGACGAAACCGTGAAGGGCAAGCCGATCGACTTGTCGAAGACCTGGACGAACGACTTCGTGAAGAAGGCGCTCGCCTCGGTCAAGGCGTGATCGTGGCGACGCCCTTGGAAGCCGCGCTGGCGTTGCACGACGTGACCTGCACGTTCGCGTCGCGCGAGAATCGTAAGGACCGCTATACCGCCGTTCGCAATACCACTTTGGCCATTGCGCCGGGCGAGTTCGTGTCCGTCGTAGGCCCGACCGGATGCGGCAAGTCCACGCTGCTCAACATCTCGGCGGGCTTGCTGCAGCCGTCGTCGGGTACCGTCAGCGTGTTCGGCGAACCGCTGAAAGGCATCAATCGCCGCGCCGGCTACATGTTTCAGGCCGACGCGCTGATGCCCTGGCGCTCCGCGCTCGACAACGTGACCGCGGGCCTCGCGTTCGACGGCGTGCCCAAGGACGAAGCGCGCTCGCGCGGCGAGGCGTGGCTGAAACGCGTGGGGCTGTCCGGCTTCGGCGATCGCTATCCGCATCAACTGTCGGGCGGCATGCGCAAGCGCGTCGCGATGGCGCAGACCCTGATTCTCGATCCCGACATCATCCTGATGGACGAGCCGTTCTCCGCGCTCGACATCCAGACGCGGCAGTTGATGGAGAACGAGCTGCTCGAACTCTGGGCCGCGAAGCGCAAAGCCGTGCTCTTCATCACGCACGATCTGGACGAAGCCATCTCCATGTCCGACCGCGTCGTCGTGCTGTCGGCGGGGCCGGGCACGCATCCCATCGGTGAATTCGCGATCGACCTTCCGCGTCCGCGCGATGTCGCCGAGATTCGCTCGCATCCTCGCTTCGTCGAATTGCACGCGCAGATCTGGGGCGTGCTGCGCGAGGAAGTGCTCAAGGGTTATCAGCAGCAATTGAAGCCCGCCGTCGCCGGATAAGAATACGAACATGTGGAACAAGCTGCGCCCCAATCGGGCCAATCTCGCGCTGTGGCAATGGCTGTTGCTCGTCGCGTGCTTCGTCGTGTGGTACGTGCTTACGAGCCCGACGCTCTTGCCGCCTTTTTATTTCGACGACGCCAACAAGGCCGCGTTCTTCTTCGGCGAGCCGCAAAAGGTGCTCGTGCGCATCTGGGAATGGTTCAGCGGCGGCGAGATTTATATCCACCTTTGGGTGACGCTGATCGAGACGGTGCTCGCCTTCGTCATCGGCACGGTGTCGGGGCTCGCGGTCGGCCTCTGGCTGGCGCTCGCGCCGACGACGAGCGCGCTGCTCGACCCCTACATCAAGGCCGCGAACTCCATGCCGCGCGTGATCCTCGCGCCGATCTTCGCGGTGTGGTTCGGGCTCGGCATCTGGTCGAAGGTGGCGCTCGGCGTGACGCTCGTTTTCTTCATCGTCTTCTTCAACGTCTATCAGGGCGTGAAGGAAGTGAGCCCGGTCGTGCTCGCGAACGCGCGCATGCTCGGCGCGAACCGCAAGCAACTGCTGCGTCATGTGTATCTGCCGAGCGCGACGAGCTGGGTGTTTTCGAGCCTCCATACGTCGGTCGGCCTCGCGTTCGTCGGCTCGGTGGTGGGCGAGTATCTCGGTTCGGCGCGCGGCGTCGGCTATCTGATTCTTCAAGCGGAAGGCACGTTCGATATCAACACCGTGTTCGCCGGCATTCTCGTGCTGACCGCGTTCGCGCTGGTGCTCGACGGACTGGTGGCGCTCGTCGAGCGGCGGCTGATGAAATGGCAGCCGAAAACCGGCAATACCGAGAAGCTGTGAGATAGCAGCGATCTACGGCTCGATCACGACCTTGCCCGTCACGCGGCGATTCATCATGTCGTCGAGTGCTTGCGGCGTCTCTTCGAGCGTATAGCGTTTCGTGACGACGGGGCGCAGCTTGCCTGCTTCGATCCATTCGACCATCGTCGCGAATTCGCGGTCCGCGAGCGCGTGCTCGCGGCGCATGTGATCGCCCCAGAACACGCCGACGATGCTCGCGCCTTTCAGGAGCGCGAGGTTCAGCGGCAGCTTGGGAATCTCGCCGTTCGCAAAGCCGACGACGAGATATCGCCCGCGCCACGCGATGCTGCGAAACGCCGGTTCCGCATACGCGCCGCCGACAGGATCAAATATGACATCCGGACCGTTGCCGCCGGTCAGCGCCTTGATGCGCTCGCGCAAGTCTTCCTGCGTGTAGTCGATGACATCGTCCGCACCGTGCTCGCGGCAGAACGCGAGCTTCTCCGCGCTCGATGCCGCCGCGATCACCCGCGCGCCGACGATCTTGCCGATCTGCAGCGCCGCCAATCCGACGCCGCCCGCCGCGCCGAGCACGAGCAGCGTCTCGCCGGCCTTCAGCTCGCCGCGATCGACGAGCGCGTGATACGACGTGCCGTAGGCGAGCGTGAACGCGGCGGCCTCTGCAAAATCGACATGATCGGGCAGCGCAATGCACGCCGTCTCGCTCGCGCGCACCTGTTCGGCGAACGCGCCGTGCGCCGTGTAGGCGGCCACGCGCATGCCGGGCGTGAAGCGCGTCACGCCCGCGCCGACTTCGCGCACCACGCCCGCCAACTCCGCGCCCGGCGTAAAGGGCAGCGGCGGCTTGAATTGATACTTGTTCTGAACGATGAGCACGTCCGGAAAATTGACACTCGCCGCCTTCACGTCGATGATGATTTCCCCGGCTTCGGGGTGCAGGTCCGGCAGCGTCTCGATGGTGAGCGTGTCGGGTAAACCGTACTGATTGCAGCGAACCGCGCGCATGTCGTCTCCTCGTCGTCGAGGCGGTCAGTGTAGGGCAGCGCGGCGCTCCGGACGAGCCCGCGCGCGCGTTCGCGCGTCATCTTTCCTCGGTTACAATCGTCAGATGCGAATCCTACTCAGCAACGACGACGGCTATCTGGCGCGCGGCATCAACGTGCTGCACGACGCCTTGCAACCGCTCGGCGACGTGACCGTGATGGCGCCCGAGCAGAACTGCAGCGGCTCGTCGAACTCGCTCACGTTGTCGCGGCCGTTGAGCATCCATCGCGCGCCGAACGGTTTCAACTTCGTGAACGGCACGCCGACCGATTCCGTGCATATCGCGCTTACCGGCATGCTGGACGAGCAGCCGGACCTCGTGGTGTCGGGTATCAACAACGGCCAGAACGTCGGCGAGGACACGCTGTATTCGGGCACGGTCGCCGCCGCCACCGAAGGCTTCATGTTCGGCATTCCGGCCATCGCGTTTTCGCTCGTCGGCCGCGACTGGCTTCATCTGGAAGATGCAGCGCGCGTCGCGGCGGAAATCGTCGCGCATTTTCTCGAGCATCCGATGCCGGGTCATCCGTTGCTGAACGTCAATATTCCAAGCCTGCCGTACGATCAGCTCGGCGAATGGCGCGTGACGCGCCTCGGCAAGCGGCATCCTTCGCAGCCGGTCATCCGGCAGACGGATCCGCGCGGCAATCCGATCTACTGGATCGGGCCGTCGGGCGATGCGCTCGATGCCAGCGAAGGCACCGATTTTCACGCCGTCGCGAACGGCTACGTCTCCATCACGCCGCTGCAACTCGACCTGACGCACACAAAGCTCATGGCCGAGACCCGCGAATGGGCCGCCGCCGGGAGCCGCCGCTCATGACGGACGAGCGCGCCAAGCGCTTTCCGCTGGCGCTCGCGGACCTGGTACGCGAGCCACGCAAGCCCGGCGGCCGCGCGGATGCGTCGCGCGTGAAGCCCGCGGCCACGCCCGGCGCGTTGCGATCGGCGGGCGGCGCGCAGAAAGCGGCGTCGGCGTTTCCGTCGAAGCTTGGGAGCGAGAAACCGGTTTCCGCCGCGACGCGCAGTCCGGCGCAGGCGCCCCATCCAAGAACGAGCGCGTTGCGCACCACGCAGCGTCCCGCCGAGCGCAATCCGACTGCGAACACCAACGCCGCAACGAAGAAGGGCGCGCCCAACGTCGCGCTGACGAGCACGCAGACGCTCACCTCCGAACGCGTGCGCGAGCGCATGGTCGAGCGGCTGCGCGGGAACGGCATCACCGATCCGCGCGTGTTGAACGCCATGTCGGTCGTGCCGCGCCACATGTTCGTCGATCCGGGGCTCGCCGCGCAGGCATACGAAGACGCGGCGCTGCCAATCGGCCACCATCAGACCATCTCGAAGCCTTCCGTGGTCGCGCGCATGATCGAACTGGTCGCGGCCGGCCGCACGCTCGACAAGGTGCTGGAGATCGGGACCGGCTGCGGTTATCAGGCGGCGGTGCTGTCGCAGGTCGCAACCGAGGTTTATTCGATCGAGCGAGTGCGGCCGCTGTCCGAGCGCGCGAAGCTCAATCTTCGGCCGCTGCGCGTGCCGAATATCCGGCTCCACTACGGCGACGGCCGTCTCGGCCTGCCCGCGGCCGCGCCGTTCGATGCGATCGTCATCGCGTGCGCGGGGCTCGACGTGCCGCAGGCCTTGCTGGATCAACTGGCGGTCGGCGGCAGGCTGGTCGCGCCGGTCGGATCGCAGGCCGCGCAGTCGCAGGTGCTGACGCTCGTCACGCTCGTCACGCGCGTTTCGGCGACGCAGTGGCGCGAGTCGCAGCTGGATCGCGTTTTCTTTGTACCTTTGAAATCCGGAGTGATTTGACACCGATGAGTATCTTGCGTGCTTGGCGAGTAGGGAGTGCGAACGTTCGCCTGACGGCGGCGCAGCGCAGCGTGTGCGTCGTTGCGCTAACCGTGCTGGCGGCGTGTTCGACGCGCATGGACATGGCGCCGGTGGTGGATAGAACCGGCGCGCCCATCGGCACGGACGCCGCGCAGGCCGCCGCGTCCAACGGTCCGCCGCCGCCGGGCTTCTACCGCGTGAAACCGGGCGACACCCTATATCGGATCGCACTGGAAAACGGTCAGAATTATCACGACATCGCTGCCTGGAACAATCTGACCAACCCGAATCAGATCGAGGTCGGTCAACTGGTGCGCGTCGCGCCGCCGGGAGCGAATGTCGCCGCCGCGACGCCGGGTGTGTCGACCGCGCCGATCGCGGGTGGCGCGGTCCAAGCGCAGCCGCTCAACGGCGGCGCGCAGCAGCCGGGCGCGACCACGGGCACGACAACGGGTACGACCCAGCCGCCGTACTACGGGCCGAGTTCCGGCATGGGAACCGCGCCGGGCGCAGCGGCAGGCGCGGTGCCGGGCGTGGCGGCGGGCGTCGACAACAGCGCAACGGCGGCAGCGCAGCCGGCGTTCATCTGGCCGGCGCGCGGCCCGATTCTCGGCACGTTCGACGACGCGAGAAACAAGGGGCTGAATATCGGCGGTGCGGCGGGAGATCCGGTCAACGCTTCGGCGGATGGGCGGGTGGTCTACTCCGGAAATGGGCTGCGCGGCTACGGCAATCTCATTATCATCAAGCACGATGCGACTTTTCTCACGGCGTATGCACATAACCGCGCTTTGATGGTAAAAGAGGGAGACGCGGTGACTAAAGGGCAGAAAATCGCTGAGATGGGGAACAGCGATTCGGACCGTGTGATGTTGCATTTCGAAGTTCGCCGGCAGGGTAAACCTGTTGACCCACTGAAGTATTTGCCGCCGCGATAAAAGCGGAGCCATCATGCCGAAAACGAAGCGCCGCCTGCCGCAAGCCGAGACTGAGACGATCAGCCGACCTTTGCAAGTGTCGGTGGAAGAGGGCGCTTCTACCCGCGACGAGGACGCCGAGAACATCGACGTCGATGTCGATTCCGACGAAGACGGCGCGGGCCGCGGCAAGCGCGCGGAAGAAGGCGCTGAAACCGCCGACGGCGCAAACGATTCCCCGCCCGACGCGGACGACTTCCGCTCGTTGCTTCAGGCCGAACTCACGGCCGACACTATTCAGCATTACCTGAATCGCATCAGCGTGAAGCCGCTGCTCACCGTCGAGGAGGAGCAGCGGTATTCGCGTCTCGCGAAGGCGGGCGAGTTCGAAGCGCGGCAGGTCATGATCGAGCGCAATCTGCGGCTGGTCGTCAGTATCGCGAAGGGTTATCTGAATCGCGGCGTGCCGCTGCTCGATCTGATCGAAGAGGGCAACCTCGGCCTCATGCACGCCATCGAGAAATTCGATCCGACGCGCGGTTTCCGCTTCTCGACCTACGCGACATGGTGGATACGTCAAAGCATCGAGCGAGCCATCATGAATCAGGCGCGCACGGTGCGGCTGCCGGTTCACGTGATCCGCGAGCTGAATCAGGTGCTGCGCGCAAAGCGCCATCTGGAGAAGAACTCTGCCAACGCGACCGATCCCGTGGCGCCCGAACGCCGCGACGCCAGCATCGACGACATCGCGTATCTCACCGGCAAGACGCCCGAGGAAGTCACCGACATTCTCGCGTTGAACGAACACACCGCTTCGCTCGACGCGCCGCTCGACCTCGATCCGGGCAGCAGTCTGCTCGACCTGCTTTCCGACGACCAAAGCCAGTCGCCGGATGCCGAAGTGCAGCACCGCGAACTGGAAACGCTGACGCGGCTGTGGCTCTCGCGGCTGTCGGACAAGCATCGGCATGTGATCGAGCGACGTTTCGGACTCAATCACATCGAGCCAGCCACGCTGGAAGAGCTGGCCGACGAAATGGGCCTCACGCGCGAGCGCGTGCGCCAGATTCAGCAGGAGGCGCTCGTGAGGCTCAAGCGTTTCTTCGCGTCCAACGGCGTTCGCAAGGACGCCGTGCTTTAACGCTTTCCTGGCGCCTGCGAGGGCGTCGTTGCATGTGTTCTGCCGCATTCCCAGGATTCAATGACACCGATTCTCGTATTCGACATCGAGACGATCCCCGATGTCGACGGCATTCGCCGTCTCGAAGATTTGCCCGCCGATCTTTCGGATCGCGAAGTCGCCGACTATGCGTTCCAGATGCGCCGCGAGCGCGTCGGCAACGATTTTCTGCCGCACCATCTGCAACGCGTCGCGGCCATATCCTGCGTGTTTCGCGACAACAACGGCTTTCGCGTGCGCTCGCTCGGCGCGCCCGGCGACGGCGAGGCGGCGCTGATTCAGTCGTTTTATCGCGTGATCGAGAAATACACGCCGCAACTCGTTTCATGGAACGGCGGCGGCTTCGATCTGCCGGTGCTGCATTACCGCGCGCTCGTGCACGGCATCGCCGCGCCGCGGTATTGGGACCTGGGGCAAGACGACCGCGAGTTCAAATTCAATAACTACATCAGTCGCTATCACATGCGGCATATCGACCTCATGGACGTCCTCGCGATGTATCAGGCGCGCGCCAACGCGCCGCTCGACGCGCTCGCGAAGCTCTGCGGCTTTCCCGGCAAGCTCGGCATGGACGGCGGCAAGGTCTGGGATGCCTTCTGCGACGGCCAGCTCGACGAGATCCGCAACTATTGCGAGACGGACGTCGTCAATACGTATCTGATGTATTGCCGCTTCCAGTTGATGCGCGGCGGCTTCTCGGCCGATGAATACAGCGACGAAGTCAACTTCGTGAAGAACGCGCTCGCGCAGGAGACGTCGCCGCACTGGGCCGAGTATCTGGCCGCGTTCGGCCGATGAGTTCTTGACGCTTCGTCTACAATCTCGCCTCCGCTATCACGTCAGTCAGGAAGTACGCAGGTGTCTGAAGCCGCTCGAAAAAATCCGCACCGCCGCCGCGCGGCGCCCGCGAAGTCCGTCACGCCCGATCCGTCGTTCGTCGCGCCTGAAATCGAAATCGACGCGCTCGATATGGACGCGCGCGGCGTCGGCCGCACGGTCAACGAGGACGGCGAGCCGGGCAAGGTCATCTTCGTGGAAGGCGCGCTGCCGGGCGAACGGGTCAGCTATTCGAGCTATCGCAAGAAGCCGAGCTTCGAGCAGGCGCAGGTCGTGAAAGTGCTGCGCGAAGCGGTGATCCGCACGAAGCCGAAGTGCCAGTTCTTCGGCACGTGCGGCGGCTGCTCGATGCAGCATCTCGACGTGCGCGCGCAGATCGCGGTCAAGCAGCGCGTGCTGGAAGACAATCTTCAGCATCTGGCGAAATTGCGCGCGGAAACCATGTTCCGGCCGATTCACGGTCCGTCGTGGGGATACCGCTACCGGGCGCGGCTGACCGTGCGCCACGTCGAAAAGAAGGGCGGCGTGCTGGTCGGCTTTCATGAGCGCAAAAGCAGCTACGTCGCTGACATGGCGAGCTGCGAAGTGCTGCCGCCGCACGTTTCCGCGATGCTCGTGCCGCTGCGTCATCTGGTGGCGGGCCTGTCGATCCGGGATCGCATGCCGCAAATCGAGCTGGCAGTGGGCTCGGACGTGACGGCGCTCGTTCTGCGCATTCTCGAACCGCTGACCGAAGCCGACGAAGCGTTGCTGCGCGCGTTCGCCGACGAGCACAACGTGCAGTTCTGGCTGCAGCCGAAGGGCCCGGACACCGTCTATCCGTTCTATCCGCTCGACCGAGAACTCGGGTACACGCTGCCAGAATTCGACATTCGGATGCCGTTCAAGCCGACCGACTTCACGCAGGTCAATCATCAGATCAACCGTGTGCTCGTGTCGCGCGCGTTGAGCCTGCTCGCGGCGGAGCGCACCGATCGCGTGCTCGATCTGTTCTGCGGCATCGGCAATTTCACGCTGCCGCTCGCAAGAGTGTCGCGCGAAGTGGTGGGCATCGAAGGCAGCGAAGCGCTGACGGCTCGCGCGCTCGAGAATGCGAAGGCGAACGGCGTCGATGGACACACGTCCTTCGCGTGCCGCAATCTGTTCGAAGTCACCGCCGACGACATGCGCGCGCTCGGCCGCTTCGACAAGTTCCTGATCGATCCGCCGCGCGAAGGCGCGCTCGCGGTGTCGAAGGCGCTCGCGGACATCGCGCAGAGCGGCGACGACGCGATGTTGCCGAAGCGCATCGTCTATGTGTCCTGCAATCCGGCGACGCTCGCGCGCGATGCCGGCCTGCTCGTGCACGAGGCCGGTTACCGGATGAAGGGCGCGGGCGTCGTGAACATGTTCCCGCATACATCGCACGTCGAATCGATCGCGCTGTTCGAGCGAGACTGATCGTCGCGCGTTTTCAGCAGGCAAAGAAAAACCGGCCCGAAGGCCGGTTTTTCGTTTCAGCGAAGCGTTTCGCGATCAGTTGCGATTGCCGCCGAAGATGCCGAGCAGCGCCAGCAGGTTCGTGAAGACGTTGTACAGGTCGAGGTAAATGGCGAGCGTCGCGCTGATGTAATTCGTCTCGCCGCCGTTCACGACGCGCTGCACGTCGAACAGCATGTACGCGGAGAAAATCACGATGGCGAGCACGGAGATCGTCATCATCAGCGCCGGCAGTTGCAGGAAGATGTTCGCGAATGCGGCGAGCAGAATGACGAGCACGCCCATGAACAGGAACTTGCCCAGCCCCGAGAAATCACGCTTGCTGACCGTCGCGATGGTCGCCATGGCCGCGAAAATCACGCCTGTGCCGCCGAAGGCCATCATGATGAGCTGCGGCCCGTTCGAGAAGCCGAGAATGAAGCTCAAGAGACGCGAGAGCATGAGCCCCATGAAGAACGTGAAGCCGAGCAGGACGACCACGCCCATGCCGCTGTTCTTCGTCTTTTCGATCGCGAACATGAAGCCGAACGCGATGGCTAAGAACGCGATGAAGCTCATTGCCGGGCTCGTGGCCGCGAACAGCGAAAAGCCTGTCGCGACACCGATGTACGCGCCGAGAACCGTCGGCACCATCGAGAGCGCCAGCAGCCAGTAAGTATTGCGCAGCACCTTGTTGCGCACCTCGACCGAGGTGACGGCGCCAGTGCGGCCGAAGCCGTAGGGTGATTCGTTCATGGTTTCTCCTTGCTCCAATTGTCCGTCGTTCAGTTTTACCGCTACGTTCTGATTACACGGGATCCTAACGTCGCTGACTTAAGCCAATATGAGTATCGCAATGGTGCACGGCCGGTTCCATTGAGATACCGCGTTTTGCTCCAATATGGCGGCGGCGCGCGCAGAATTCAATGCTTGCCCGCTCTATTTCAGAGCCCGCATGCAGCCAGCCGACGCATGCTTTGATCCTTACGGCACCGTAAGGTTTCAATCGCAATCATACCTTGCTTCGTGCTACAATTGTCGATTCGTTTTAATCCGTAAACCGTTCATTTTTTGGAGTTTTTCATGGCGATCGAGCGCACCCTGTCGATTATCAAGCCGGACGCAGTGGCAAAGAACGTTATCGGCCAGATCTACAGCCGTTTCGAGAACGCTGGTCTGAAGATCATCGCGTCGCGCATGGTTCATCTGTCGCGCGCCGACGCAGAGAAGTTCTACGCGGTGCACGCCGCGCGTCCGTTCTTCAAGGACCTCGTCGAGTTCATGGTGTCGGGTCCGGTCATGATCCAGGTGCTGGAAGGCGAAAGCGCAATCGCCAAGAACCGCGACCTGATGGGCGCAACCGATCCGAAGAAGGCTGACAAGGGCACGATCCGCGCCGACTTCGCCGACAGCATCGACGCGAATGCCGTGCACGGTTCCGACGCTCCGGAAACGGCGCGCCAGGAAATCGCGTTCTTCTTCCCCGAAGTGAACGTCTACTCGCGTTAATTCGTGTGCTGGTCGCCGCGCCTGTTCAAAGGCGCGGTCAAACGCGCCTCAGCACAAGAATAGCTGCAAAATGAGTTGTGAATAAGCAGGAATTTGGCGCGAACGGTCCCGGGCAAGCGCCCGGGCTTCGCAATCTGGAAATGGCAGAACTCGACATGACGAGCAGCAGCACCGTCAATCTTCTCGATCTCGACGCCGCCGGGCTGGTCGCGTACTGCGGCAGTCTCGGCGAAAAGCCGTTTCGCGCCAAGCAATTGCAACGCTGGATTCATCAGTTTGGCGCCGACGACTTCGACGGCATGACGGATCTCGCGAAATCTTTGCGCGAAAAACTCAAGGGCCGCGCCACGCTGGCGATGCCCGACATCATTCGCGACCACGTTTCCGCCGATGGCACGCGCAAGTGGCTGATCGACGTCGGCAACGGCAACGCGGTCGAAACCGTGTTCATCCCCGAAGAGACGCGCGGCACGCTGTGCGTGTCGTCGCAGGCGGGGTGCGCGGTCAACTGCCGGTTCTGCTCCACCGGCAAGCAAGGCTTCTCGCGCAATCTGACGACCGGCGAAATCATCGGTCAACTGCGCATGGCGGAATTCGCGCTGCGCAAGTCGCTCGGCCGCGACGTCGGCGGGCCGGGCAAGGGCGAGCGCGTCGTCACCAACGTCGTGATGATGGGCATGGGCGAGCCGATGCTGAACTACGACGCCGTCGTGCCGGCCATGCGGCTGATGCTCGACGACAACGCCTACGGCCTGTCGCGCCGCCGCGTCACGCTGTCCACGTCCGGCGTCGTGCCGATGATGGACCGGCTCGCGGCCGATCTTCCCGTGGCGCTCGCGGTGTCGCTGCACGCGCCGAACGATCCGCTGCGCGACATGCTCGTGCCGCTCAACAAGAAGTATCCGTTGCGCGAGCTGATGGCGGCGTGCCAGCGGTATCTGAAGGTCGCGCCGCGCGACTTCATCACGTTCGAATACTGCATGCTGGACGGCGTGAACGACAGCGAGGCTCACGCCCGCGAATTGCTCGCGGTGACGCGCGACGTGCCGTGCAAGTTCAACCTCATTCCGTTCAATCCGTTCCCGGAATCCGGCCTCACGCGCTCGAAGAACGAGCAGATCAAACGGTTCGCGCAGGTGCTGATCGACGCGGGCGTCGTCACGACGGTGCGCAAGACGCGCGGCGACGACATCGACGCGGCATGCGGTCAGCTCGCGGGCGCGGTGCAGGATCGCACGCGGCTCGCCGAGCGCACGAACCGCGCGGGAAGCAAGGTGATCGAGGTGCGCGCGGTCTGACGGATTCGCGGCTGCGCCCACGCGTCGACATGGCCAGACCGCAACGACCATGAGGCAATCGCCGCGCGAAGGCGAACATTTTGTTATAAAGCGGTCTGCAACGGCGCCGGGGTTGTATCGTTCAGTGCTTTTGAACCTGACGGCGCAGCAGCGCAATATAAAAGAATCGATGCGAGGAATTTGGGATGAGTGAGCCGCAACACCCGACGCCTTTCGGCAGTCATACCGACGAAATGTCCGGCGATCAGCATGATGCGCGGACGCGGGTCGGAGGGGCGGCATCGCGCGCGAGCCAGCCGGAGACGCTGGACTCGTTGCAGGCAGTCGGCGCGCGTCTCGTGCAACTCCGGCACGCGAAGGGCTGGTCGATCGACGACGTGTCCGCCCGGCTCAAGGTGTCGCCGCAGAAGCTCGCCGCGCTAGAGGAAGGCGACATCAGCCAGTTGCCCGACCGGACGTTCGCCGCGGGAATCGTGCGCAGCTACGCGAAGGTGCTCGGCGCCGACCCGGCGCCGTTCACGCAGGCGTTTCGGCGGGACGGCGTGCCTGTCGAGCACAATCTGAAGGTGCCGGCGTCGTCCGGCGCGGGCTTGCCGCGCGGCCGCGTGTCGGTGCCGCTCGGCAATTCGTCGGGCCGCAAGCGTTCGTGGCTGTGGGGCGTCGCGGCGATCGTCGCGGTGCTCGCGGCGCTGGTGATGTGGCATACCGGCGGCGATTCTTCGGCGTGGCTCGCGCGGCTCAAGTCGAGCACCGGCGCGGGGCTCGCGTCGACGTCCGCCGACAAGCCGGCCGCGTCGCAAGTCGCGACGCCCGACGAGGCCGCCGCTGCGAACACCGGCGAGGCCTCGCTGCCCGAAGTGGCGGCCGCGCCCGGCGAGCAGCCGATGCCGCGTCCGCTCGGCACGAACGCGCTGCCGGCGTCGTCGTCCACCATCACGGCAGTGCAGAGCGCGAGCGCGCCCGCAGTCGCCGCGCCGGCGGCGAAGGCCGCATCGGCGGCTGTCGCGGCGGCACCGGCTTCGGCAGCGACCGTGGCGACCACGGGCAAGGGCGCGAACGCCGTCGAACTGAAAGTGAAGGGAGATAGCTGGTTCAGCGTGCGCGGCAAGGACGGCAAGGAAGTGTTCTCCGGCCTGGTGCGCGCGGGCAGCACGCAGCGCGTAGAAGGCCAGGCGCCGTTCAAGGTGACCGTCGGAAACGCGCGAGGCGTCGAGTCGCTGTCGGTGGACGACGAGCCCGTCGACGCCAAGAAGTATTCTTCCGCCCGCGGAAACGTCGCGCGCTTCTCGTTGCCGTAAGGCCATCACGCGGGCGGCTTGCGGCTGCCCGCGACGCGCGGACAAGTCAGGGGCGCCGCGGTCTTTGCCGTGACGCCCGTTCGAGGTTCCATTCAAGCAACTCCGGCTGCCTGTCAGCGCCCCGGTTGCCAAAGGGTTTTTCGATGCAATCCGAAGCTCAATCCCTGATTAGCAGCAAAATCTGTTCGACGGAGCCGGTTTTCGGCGGCCCGTTGCCGCGGCGGTCGTCGCATGCGGTGGACGTGCGCTGGGGCGGCCAGCTCGTGACCATCGGCGGGGATGCGCCCGTGCGCGTCCAGTCGATGACCAACACCGATACGGCGGACGCGATCGGCACCGCGATCCAGATCAAGGAACTCGCGCAAGCCGGCTCGGAACTCGTGCGCATTACGGTAAATACGCCGGAAGCGGCGGCGGCCGTGCCGCACATTCGCGAGCAGCTCGACCGCATGGGCGTGACCGTGCCGCTCGTCGGCGACTTCCACTACAACGGCCACTTGCTGCTGCGCGATCATCCCGCGTGCGCCGAGGCGTTGTCGAAGTATCGGATCAACCCGGGCAACGTCGGACAGGGCGCGAAGCGCGACACGCAGTTCGCGCAGATGATCGAAGCGGCCATTCAGTACGACAAGCCGGTGCGCATCGGCGTGAACTGGGGCAGTCTCGATCAGGACCTGCTCGCGCGCATGATGGACGAAAACGCCGCCCGCGCGACGCCGTGGGAGCTGCAAAGCGTGATGTACGAGGCGCTGATCCAGTCGGCCATCGGCTCGGCGGAACGCGCGGTGGAACTGGGGCTCGGACGCGACAAGATCATCCTGTCGTGCAAGGTGAGCGGCGTGCAGGACTTGATCGCGGTTTATCGCGAGCTGGCCAAACGCTGCAGCTTCGCGCTGCATCTGGGCCTGACCGAGGCGGGCATGGGCTCGAAGGGCATCGTGGCGTCCACGGCGGCGCTGTCGGTGCTGCTGCAAGAGGGCATCGGCGACACCATCCGCATTTCGCTCACGCCCGAGCCGGGCGGCGCGCGTACCGGCGAAGTGGTCGTCGGACAAGAGATTCTGCAGACCATGGGCCTGCGCTCGTTCACGCCGATGGTCATTGCGTGTCCCGGCTGCGGCCGCACGACCAGCACGCTGTTCCAGGAACTCGCGTCGCAGATTCAGACCTACCTGCGCAACTCCATGCCCGTCTGGCGCGATCAGTATCCCGGCGTCGAAAAGATGCACGTCGCCGTGATGGGCTGCATCGTCAACGGGCCGGGCGAGTCGAAGCACGCGAACATCGGCATCAGCCTGCCGGGTTCGGGCGAGAATCCGGCCGCGCCGGTGTTCGTCGACGGCGTTAAGGTGAAGACGCTGCGCGGCGAGCGCATTGCCGAAGAATTCCAGCAAATCGTTAGCGACTACGTCGAGCGCACTTACGGCAAGCGCGTCGAAACGTCCGCGGCATCAATCTAAAGACAGATGACTGAACAGAAGAAACGGCTCGCGAAGCTGACGGGCGTGAAGGGCATGAACGACATCCTCCCGCAGGATGCCGCGTTGTGGGACTTTTTCGAAACCACCGTGAAGTCGATGCTGCGCGCATACGGCTATCAGAACATTCGCACGCCGATCGTTGAGCATACGCAGCTTTTCACGCGCGGTATTGGCGAAGTGACCGATATCGTCGAGAAGGAGATGTACAGCTTCACCGACGCGCTGAACGGCGAGCATCTCACCATGCGCCCGGAAAACACGGCGGCCGTCGTGCGCGCGACCATCGAGCACAACCTGCTGTACGACGGCCCGAAGCGCCTGTGGTACATCGGCCCGATGTTCCGGCACGAGCGTCCGCAGCGCGGGCGTTATCGCCAGTTTCATCAGGTCGGCGTCGAGGCGCTCGGCTTCGCGGGTCCGGACACGGACGCCGAAATCATCATGATGTGTCAGCGCCTGTGGGACGACCTCGGGCTGACGGGCATCCGCCTCGAACTGAACTCGCTCGGTCAGGCGCACGAACGCGCGGCGCACCGCGAGAAACTCATCGCGTATCTGGAACAGCACGTCGATGTACTCGACGAGGAAGCGAAGCGCCGTCTCTACACGAATCCGCTGCGCGTGCTCGACACGAAGAATCCGGCGATGCAGGAGATCGCGCAGAACGCGCCGAAGCTCGTCGATTTTCTCGGCGATGAGTCGCGCAAGCACTTCGAGGGCGTGCAGCGGCTGCTGAAGGCCAACAATATTCCGTTCACGATCAACCCGCGTCTGGTGCGCGGCCTCGACTACTACAACCTCACCGTGTTCGAATGGGTGACCGACAAGCTCGGCGCGCAGGGCACGGTGGCGGGCGGCGGGCGCTACGATCCGCTGATCGAGCAGCTCGGCGGCAAGCCGACCGCCGCTTGCGGCTGGGCGATGGGCGTCGAGCGCATTCTCGAACTGCTGAAGGAAGAAAATCTGGTGCCGGAAGCCGAAGGCACGGACGTCTACGTGGTGCATCAGGGCGAGCAGGCGGCAGAGCAGGCGTTCATCGTGGCCGAGCGTCTGCGCGACACGGGGCTCGACGTCATTCTGCATTGCAGCCCGGACGGCGCGTCTTCCAGCTTCAAGTCGCAGATGAAAAAGGCGGACGCAAGCGGCGCGGCGTTCGCGGTGGTGCTAGGCGAGGACGAACTCGCGCAGGGCATGATCGGCGTCAAGCCGCTGCGCCGCTCGGGCGACGAAACGTCCGACGCGCAAAAGAACGAGCAGGTGAACGTTCCGGCGGAAGACTTGACCGAATACCTAATCAATGCGATGGTTGCAACCGCCGCGGACGAGGATGCCTAAACGTTAGGCATCGAAGCGAAGCCGTGCGCATCCGGCGGAATCGAGTGCAAGCGCGTGCATGCACGTGCAAGCGCGTTCCGCCATCGCGCCACGCGAACGAAGGGCCATGAAACGCAGGAAGGAATAGCTGGACGATGAGTTACCACGACGAACAAGAATCGCTGGAAAGTGTCAAGGCCTGGTGGGCCAAATGGGGTAACACCACGACGTGGATCGTGCTCGTGGCGCTCGTCGTTGCGGCCGCTTTCAACGGCTGGAACTACTGGCAGCGGCGTCAGGCTGCCGAGGCTTCGGTGCTGTACGACCAGCTTCAGCAGGCGGTCAACGGCAGCGACCAGAAGCTCGTCGCGCGGGTGGCATCGGACATGGAAGACAAGTTCGGCCGCACCGCTTACGCCGAGATGAGCGCGCTTCTGGCCGCGAAGTCCCTGTATATGGCAGGCGATACGGCCGGCGCGAAGGCGCAGTTGCAGTGGGCCGTCGATCACGCGAAAGACGACGAGTACAAGCAGATCGCGAAGCTGCGCCTCGCGCTCGTGCTCTCCGACGAGAAGAATTACGACGCGGGCCTCAAGCTCCTCGCCGACGCGCCGCTCGATGCGTTCAAGGGCGTGATCGCGGACCGCCGGGGCGATCTGCTCGCCGCGCAAGGCAAGCGCGACGATGCGCGCGCCGCGTACCAGACGGCGCTCGCGGCGCTGCCCGCGAACGACACGTCCGCGCGGCAACTCGTCCAGTTCAAGCTCGATGCGCTCGGCGGCTGATCCGCATCGCTTCCGACGTTCGGCGCTCCGCTAGCGCCGAAGCCGTTTCGCCAATCAAGCCGCCGCGCCGCGCGTCGCCCGCAAGCGATTCGCGGCCGCGCCGGTCAACCGAATTCACATTCATGTTGCGTCCTCCGATGATCCAATTGAAACGCTACGCCGTGCCGCTCGCCTGCGCGATGACCGTGCTTCTGGCCGCCTGTTCGTCGACCAAGGACGAGCGCCGCGTGCCGACGCCGCTCGTCGAATTCAAGCCGGTGCTGAACGTCACTCAGGCGTGGAAGGCCAGCGTCGGCAAGGCCGGCCGTTATCTGTTCTCGCCGGTCGCGGTGGGCGACGCCGTGTACGCGGCGGGCGAGAACGGCACCGTCGCGAAGATCGACGCGAAGACGGGTCAGGACGTCTGGCGCACGAAGCTCAAGGACGACCTGTCGGCGGGCGTCGGCAGCGACGGCAATCTGACGGCGGTCGGCGGCCTGAAGGGCGCGGTCTACGTGCTCGGACCCGACGGCAAGCAGTTGTGGACGGCCACTGCGCCGGGCGAAATCATCTCGCCGCCGCTTGTCGGCAACGACCTCGTGATCGTGCGCACCATCGACGGCAAGGTCGTCGCGTTCAACGCGCAGACCGGCGAGCAGAAGTGGATCTTCCAGTTGCGCGCCGTGCCGCTGAACCTCCGCGTGGCCGCCGGCATGACGTTCGCCGGCAGTCAGGCGGTGCTCGCGGGCTTCCCGGGCGGCAACTTCGCCGCGATCAACCTGCAAACGGGCGATGCCTACTGGCAAGCGCCGGTGTCGTACCCGAAGGGCGTGACGGAAGTCGAGCGTATCAACGACGTCACGGGCGCGCCCGGTCTCGTCGGCGCGCAGACCTGCGCGGTCACGTTCCAGGGCAAGATCGGCTGCTTCGACGCCAATTCGGGCCGTGCGGTGTGGGAGAAGAACTTCTCGAGCGACAGCGGCCTCGCGCAAGACGAGCAGATCGTCGCAGCGGGCGACGACTGGTCGGTCGTGAATGCGTTCCGCGCCGCCGACGGTTCGCCCGTCTGGAAGAACGACAAGCTCAAGAACCGTCAGGTGAGCGTTCCGTTCATCCTCGGCCGCGCGGTCGTTCTGGGCGACTACAAGGGCTTCGTGCATTTTCTGAGCACGGACAGCGGCGAACTCGTGGGCCGCGTGCCGACCGACGGCAGCGCGATTACCGCCGCGCCGGTGCTGGCGGGCAATACGCTCGTCGTGCAGACGCATGACGGCGATCTCTACGGCTTCCGTCCGCAGTAAGTCTCGGAACGGCGCTCCGGCTCGCCAGAGGCGAAGCGCCGCAGAAAGCCGCGCTGGCAGGTTGGTCCGCGCGGTTTGCAGGAAAGAGGGCGCGTCCACCGTACGCGCCCGGCAACAACACTCAGTACGCAGGGCCTGACAGAACAAAGCGCGTCGCGCAGTGACGCGGCGCGAGAATAGCCCTCGGACAGACAGAACAACGGCGCACGGCGCCGGCGCTCGATCGCCACGCACCCTCGCGTGGCTCGGGCCGAATCCATGCTAATTTTCGACAAGCGCAGCCATTGCGCGGCGTAGGCGGGACTGACGTTCGCACCGCACGTTTCGCGTTCGCCTTGCGTTCAACCGTGAACAACATCTGATGAAACCCGTGATTGCCCTCGTCGGGCGCCCCAATGTGGGGAAATCGACTCTCTTCAACCGGCTGACGCGTTCGCGCGATGCGCTCGTCGCCGACCTGCCTGGCCTCACGCGCGACCGCCATTACGGCGAAGGCCGCGTCGGCGGCGAACGGCCGTATCTCGTCGTGGATACGGGCGGCTTCGAGCCGGTGGCGAAGGACGGCATCCTGCACGAAATGGCGCGGCAGACGCGGCAGGCCGTGGAAGAAGCGGACGTCGTCGTGTTCATCGTCGATGGACGCAACGGGCTCGCGCCGCAGGACAAGTCCATAGCGGACTATTTGCGCAAGACCGGCCGGCCGCTCTTTCTCGTCGTGAACAAGGCCGAGGGCATGAAGTACACGGCGGTCGCGTCCGACTTCTACGAGCTCGGTCTAGGCGATCCCCGGGCGATCTCGGCCGCGCACGGCGACGGCGTGACCGAGATGATCAACGATGCGCTCGACATCGCCTATGCCGGTCATGCGGAAGAGAGCGAGGAAGAAAAGGCGCAGCACGGCGTGAAGATCGCCATCGTCGGGAGACCGAACGTCGGCAAGTCGACGCTCGTGAACACGCTGATCGGCGAGGAGCGCGTGATCGCGTTCGACATGCCGGGCACCACGCGCGATTCGATCTATGTTGATTTCGAGCGACAAGGCCGCAAATACACGTTGATCGACACGGCCGGCCTGCGTCGCCGCGGCAAGGTGTTCGAGGCGATCGAGAAGTTCTCGGTCGTGAAGACACTGCAGTCGATCTCGGATGCGAACGTCGTGATTCTGCTGCTCGACGCGCAGCAGGACATCTCGGATCAGGACGCGCATATCGCGGGCTTCGTCGTCGAACAGGGACGCGCGCTAGTCGTAGGCGTGAACAAGTGGGACGGTCTGGACTCGCATGTGCGCGAGCGCACCAAGGCCGATCTCACGCGCAAGCTCAAGTTTTTGGACTTTGCTAAATTTCACTACGTCTCGGCGCTGGAGAAAACCGGCATCGGCGCGCTGATGAAATCGGTCGACGACGCCTACGCCGCCGCGATGGCCAAGCTGCCGACGCCGAAGCTCACGCGCGCGCTGATCGAAGCCGTCGAGTTTCAGCAGCCGCGCCGCCGAGGGCCCGTGCGGCCGAAGCTTCGCTATGCGCACCAGGGCGGTCAGAATCCGCCGATCATCGTCGTGCATGGCAACGCGCTCGATGCGGTCACGGATACCTATAAACGGTATCTGGAAGGGCGCTTTCGAGAAACTTTTGGACTGGCCGGCACTCCATTGCGCATAGAGTTCCGCTCGAGCAAGAACCCTTATGCGGACAAGGACTGAGAGCCGCTTCAGTCAAGCGTTGCGGCCCGATTGGCCGGGTGGCCGATCTCTTGCCGAAACGAAAATCGGCTATAGTGTAGCGATTGTCGGCGGATCTCTTTTTCTTCGTCCACAATACTTCTAACCTGCAAAAAAATACGGAGTTTGCTATGAGCAACAAAGGGCAATTGTTACAAGACCCGTTTTTGAACGCGCTGCGTAAAGAGCACGTGCCGGTGTCCATCTATTTGGTCAACGGCATCAAGCTTCAAGGGAACATCGAATCGTTCGACCAGTACGTTGTGTTGCTCAGGAATACGGTCACCCAGATGGTCTACAAGCACGCCATTTCCACGGTCGTGCCGGCCCGTCCGGTGAATTTCCATCCGGACGCCGAATCGTCCTAAACCTCGTCGCGACCGGCGGCAAGATCGCAGCTAAATGCGACTCGCCGGTCGCTTCAAAAACGAATACATCAATTTGATTAACGCCGCACTCGTCGGCATCGACTTCGGCAAGATCGATTTCGAAGCCAGTCTCGAAGAACTCAGTCTGCTCGCAGAAAGCGCGGGCGCCCATCCCGCCGTCACGCTCACCGGGCGCAGGTCCAGTCCGGACGCCAAAATGTTCATCGGCAGCGGAAAGGTCGAAGAGCTGCGCCTTTCCTGCGAAGCGAACGACGTCGAACTCGTCATCTTCAATCACGCCCTCGCACCGGCGCAGCAGCGCAATCTCGAGATGGCGCTGAACCGCCGCGTGGTGGATCGCACGAGCCTCATCCTCGATATCTTCGCGCAGCGCGCCCGCAGCCACGAAGGCAAGTTGCAGGTCGAACTCGCGCAACTGCAATATCTGTCGACGCGGCTGATCCGCGCGTGGACTCACCTCGAACGGCAGAAGGGCGGCATCGGCTTGCGCGGTCCCGGCGAAACGCAGCTGGAAACCGACCGCCGCTTGATCGGCGAACGCATCAAGGCGCTCAAGACGCGTCTTGCCAAACTGCGCCGCCAGCACGGCACGCAGCGCCGGCAGCGCACGCGCAATCGCACGTTGTCGGTGTCGCTCGTCGGTTATACGAACGCGGGCAAGTCCACCCTCTTCAATGCGCTCACGAAGGCGCAGGCGTATGCGGCCAACCAGTTGTTCGCCACGCTCGACACCACTTCGCGCCGCGTGTTTCTCGGCGAAGAAGCGGGGCAAGTGGTGGTGTCCGATACGGTCGGCTTCATCCGCGAGTTGCCGCACCAGCTCGTCGCCGCATTCCGCGCGACGCTGGAGGAAACCGTTCATGCGGATCTGCTGCTGCATGTCGTGGATGCATCGAGCCCCGTGCGCCTGGATCAGATCGATCAGGTGAACGAGGTATTGCGCAGCATCGGCGCGGAATCCATCCGCCAGATTCTCGTCTTCAACAAGATCGACGCGGTGCCGGAACTCGCGGCCCGCGGCGAGGCGGTTGAAAGGGACGAGTATGGTAATATTTCGCGCGTCTTTTTGAGCGCGCGCACTGGTCAGGGACTCGACGAACTGCGCGCCGCCATCGCCGAAATTGCTGCGGCCGACGAAGGCGAACCCGAAGAAAGCCTGCCCAGCGTGCTCGCCGAAACACAAGCGCCGGCGGAGACGCCGGAAATGTCGGGAACGCCGGAAGTGTCGGATGAGCCGGAAGCCACGGAAGCCACGGACGTCACACAATCCGGGCAACCCGCGCAGTCCGGGCCGAACGAGACACACGACGCCAACGCGCAGCCGGAAGACCACCGGCCAGCCGAACAACGTGACGGCCACCAGGTTCCCGAGCACGGACACTGAACTGCTCCGCAATACCGACGCGGCATCGAACCGGCTGTCTAATGGTGAATCACCGAGTGAACGATTACAACGAGCGCACTAACAGGCAGCGCATGCGCGCCGTCTTTTCCATCAACGATCCGCGCTGGGGGCGGGGCGACGCCAATGGTGTAAAGAACGACGCGAAGCGTCCGCAAGACGGCAAGCGCGGCAACGGCAAGGAAGAAGGCCCGCCCGACCTCGATGAGATGTGGCGCGAGTTCAACCGCCGGATCGCGGGCATCTTCGGCCGCAAGCCGGGCGGCGGCATGCCGCGCGACAGCGGCCGTGGCACGAAGATCGGGGTCGGCATCGTCATCGGCGTGTTGATCGCCATTTATCTCGGCAGCGGCGTGTTCGTGGTGCAGGACGGGCACGTGGGCGTGGTGTCCCAGTTCGGCCAGTACCGGCAGACGGTGCCGCAGGGCATCCACTGGCGCTTGCCGTATCCGTTCCAGTCGCACGATATCGTCGATACGTCGCAGATCCGCTCGGTCGAGATCGGGCGCGGCGTCGCGCTCGCGCAGGGCAACGTGCGCGATGCATCGCTGCTCACGAACGAGGCCGACATCCTCGACGTGCGCTTCGCGGTGCAGTATCAGATCAAGTCGCCGACCGACTTCCTGTTCCGCAATTTCGATCCCGACCAGAGCGTGACCGAAGCCGCGCAAGCCGCCATCCGCGAGATCGCAGGCGCGTCGGCGACGGACGATCTGCTCTACAAGGACCGCGACACGCTGCGCGCGCGTCTGGCCGAGACCATCCAGCACTCGCTCGACGCATATCGCACCGGCTTGCAGGTCACGGGCGTCACGGTGCAGAGCGTGCAGGTGCCGACTCAGGTGCAGGCGGCGTTCGAAGAAGCGTCGCGCGTGCGGCAGGACAACGAGCGCGCCCGCGACACCGCCGAAGCCTACGCGAATCAACTGCTGCCGCGCGCGAAGGCCGATGCCGCGAAGATGATCGACGAAGCGACCGCCTACAGCAATCGCCAAGTCACGCAGGCGCAGGGCGACGCCGAACGCTTCAAGCAGGTCTACGCCGAATACTCGAAGGCGCCCGCCGTCATTCGCCAACGCATGTACCTGGACACGATGCAGCAGATCTACTCCCGCACCACGAAGGTCTTCGTGGACAGCAAGGCCGGCAACAACGTGGTGTATTTGCCGCTCGACAAGCTCGTCGAAGCGAATCGTCAGCAGGCGAAAGACGCAGCCGCGAACACGGCCGACGCCGCGTCGGCCAGCGCGCCCGCTGCGGCTAGCGCCGAAGTGCGCGCGCCAAGCGCGACGGCAGGCTCGGCTGCAGCCGCTTCCGTGCCCGCAAGCGGCGCGGCAGGTGCGAGCGCGCCGAACGCCGCGAGCGGCGCAGGCGATCCGCTGCGCTCGCGCGATGCGTTCCGCTCGCGCAGCCGTCAAGACGATCTGCAGTAAGGAGCGCTCAACATGAATCGAATCATTGCGCTCGTCGTCGCAGTCGTGGTCGTGCTCTTCATCGGCTCGTCGATGGTCTTTACCGTCGACGAACGGCATGCCGGCGTCGTGGCCGCGCACGGCGACAGCAACCCGCGTCTCGATGGCCCCGGCCTGCACTTCAAGCTGCCGCCGCCGTTCCAGACGCTCACACTCATCGACACGCGCACACTCACCATCGACGAGGGCGGGGCGGACCGCTTCACCACGGCCGACAAGAACGAAGTGCTGGTCAACACGGTCATCAAGTATCGCGTGGCGGATCCGCTGAAGCTTTTCGTGAGCAACGAAAAGAACACGCAGAGCGCGCAGGAACGCCTCGCCGCGCTGACCCGCACCGCGCTTGCGAGCGCGTTCGCGAATCGCTCGCTGAACGATGCGCTCGGCAATCAGCAAGCGCTCGAAACCGAGGCGCAGAAGGCGGTGGAAGGCGCGGCATCGGGGTTCGGCGTGAAGCTGGTCGATCTGCAGATGACGCGCGTCGACTTTCCGTCGGCCGTGGCGGATTCCGTCTACAAGCGCATGATCGCCGCGCGCCAGCAAGCGGCCGCGAACGAGCGCGCGAAGGGCACCGCGGACGCCGACAAGATCAAGGCCGACGCCGAGCGCGAGCAGCAGCAGATTCTCGCCGACGCCTACAGCCAGGCGCAGTCCATCAAGGGCGAAGGAGACAGCAAGGCGGCAGCCATCGCCGCCGATGCCTATGGACGCGACCCGCAGTTTTACCAGTTCTATCAGAGCCTCGAAGCGTACAAGAAGACGTTCAAGCCGGGCGACGTGATCGTGGTCGACCCGAGCAGCGACTTCTTCCGTTTCATGAAGAGCCCGAACGGCGGCGTCGACACGTCCGCCTCCGCCGCGCCGAAGCGCTGACCGCACCCCGCGCCGCGCGGCTTTCTCGTCGAGCGGCGCTCATCCTCCGTAGACAATGGTCGAGACGATACTGCTCGCTCTTGCGTTGATGTTGATTATCGAAGGCATGTTCCCCTTCGTCTTTCCGACGGCCTGGCGCGATACGTTCCGCCGCATCGCCGAGCGCCCGCCGCATCACATCCGCATCGGCGGATTGATCGCGATGGTGCTC
The DNA here is from genome assembly GCF_022879575.1 of Caballeronia sp. SL2Y3. Classification (NCBI taxonomy): domain Bacteria; kingdom Pseudomonadati; phylum Pseudomonadota; class Betaproteobacteria; order Burkholderiales; family Burkholderiaceae; genus Caballeronia; species Caballeronia sp. SL2Y3. Next base: position 1,499,353 of record NZ_CP084260.1, on the reverse strand, counting down.
GGGTTGATTCTGCTCGTTATCGCGACGTAGCCGCGAAGCCGCGTCTTTTCGCCTATCTTTGTCCTTATCCTTCCATGCGCGCCGCGCTTTGACGCGTCGCGCCCCGCAGGAAACGTATCGATGTCCACCTGGCTTCTTCCCGAGAATATTGCCGACGTGTTGCCGTCGGAAGCGCGCAAGATCGAAGAACTGCGCCGGCGCCTTCTCGACCGCTTCCGTTCGTACGGCTACGAGCTCGTCATGCCGCCGATGCTCGAATACCTCGAATCGCTGCTGACGAGCGGCGGCAGCGACCTCAATCTGCGCACGTTCAAGCTCGTCGATCAGCTGTCGGGGCGCACGCTCGGCCTGCGCGCGGACATCACGCCGCAAGTCTCGCGCATCGACGCGCACTTGCTGAACCGGCAGGGCGTCACGCGCCTGTGTTATGCCGGCGTCGTGCTGCACACGCGTCCGCGCGGCCTGCACGCCACGCGCGAGCAGATTCAAATCGGCGCGGAAATATTCGGCCACGCCGGCCTCGAAGCGGACCTCGAAATTCAGCAGCTGATGCTCGACTCGCTGCATTTCGCCGGTCTGACGAAAGTGCGGCTCGATCTGTGCCATGCGGGCGTGCTGGCGGCGTTGCTGGAACTGGAGCCGGCGGCGGCATCGCTCGGCGAGGCGCTCTACGACGCGCTCGCGAGCAAAGACGTGCCGCGTCTGAACGAACTGACAGCGCATCTCGGTCAAGTGCCGCGCGAGGCGTTGCGCGCGTTGCCCTCGCTGTACGGCGATGCCTCCGTGCTCGAGACGGCGCGTGCGCGTCTGCCGAATCTGCCGGTCATCGCCCGCGCGCTCGACGATCTCGCGTTCCTCGCGTCTCAAGCGGATGGCGCGGAACTGATGATCGACCTCGCCGATTTGCGCGGCTACGCATACCACAGCGGCGTGATGTTCTCGGCGTACGTCGATGGCGTGCCGAACGCGGTGGCGCGCGGCGGCCGTTACGACGACGTGGGCCTCGCCTACGGCCGGGCGCGCCCCGCGACGGGCTTCTCGCTCGATCTGCGCGAAGTGGCGCGCATTTCGCCGGTCGATGCGCGCGGCAGCGCGATCCTCGCGCCGTGGAAGCACGACGAACCGCTGCGCGCGGCAGTCGCGGCATTGCGCGATGCCGGAGAAGTCGTGATTCAGGCGCTGCCGGGCCACGATCACGACCTCGACGAGTTCGCGTTCGACCGCGTGCTGATCGAACGCGACGGCCGCTGGGAAGTGGAAGAGCGCGTGACGCCGGCGCGCGCAGGCGTCTGATCGGCAAGGACTTTTGCGAAGACGCGCGTGCGCGCGCCGACGTGACGGAATCGCGAAACGCATCCCGAAAAATTCGGAACGCGCCGCGAACATAGGTAAAATACGTTTTTAACCAGCTAACGAATCAACATGTCTGCCAGTGCAGTGAATGTGAACCCGGGGCGCAATGTCGTCGTGGTGGGCACCCAATGGGGTGATGAGGGCAAGGGCAAGATCGTCGACTGGCTGACGGACCACGCCCAGGGCGTCGTGCGCTTCCAGGGCGGTCACAACGCCGGACACACGCTCATCATCGGCGGCAAGAAAACCATTCTGCGCCTCATCCCGTCGGGCATCATGCGCGCGGGCACGGCCTGTTACATCGGCAATGGCGTCGTGTTGTCGCCCGAGGCGCTCTTCAAGGAAATCGACGAACTGGAAGGCGCGGGCATCGACGTTTCCAAGCGCCTGTTCATCTCCGAAGCCGCCACGCTGGTTCTGCCGTACCACGTCGCCATCGACCAGGCGCGCGAAGCCAAGCGCGGCGCCGGCAAGATCGGCACGACGGGGCGCGGCATCGGCCCGGCGTACGAAGACAAGGTCGCGCGGCGCGGCCTGCGCGTGCAGGATCTCTTCGACCGCGCCGTGTTCGAAGAGCGTCTCTCCGAAGCGCTCGACTTCCATAACTTCGTACTGACGCAATACCTCGGCGCGAAGGCCGTCGACTTCCAGCAAACGCTCGATACGATGCTCGGCTTCGCCGACCGTCTCGCGCCCATGGTCACGGACGTCTCCCGCCGTCTCTACGACGAAAACCACGCTGGCCGCAATCTGCTGTTCGAAGGCGCGCAAGGCACGCTGCTCGATATCGACCACGGCACGTATCCGTTCGTTACGTCGAGCAACTGCGTCGCGGGCGCGGCGACGGCCGGCGCGGGCGTCGGCCCGCAGAAGCTGAACTACATTCTCGGCATCACGAAAGCGTATTGCACGCGCGTCGGTTCGGGCCCGTTCCCGAGCGAGCTGTACGATGCGGAGAACGCGCAGCGTCAGGACCAGGTGGGACTGAACCTCGCCACGGTCGGCAAGGAATTCGGCTCGGTCACGGGCCGCCCGCGCCGCACCGGCTGGCTGGATGCCGCCGCGCTGCGCCGTTCCATTCAGATCAACGGCATCTCGGGCCTGTGCATGACCAAGCTCGACGTGCTCGACGGCCTCGAAGAAGTGAAGCTGTGCGTCGGCTATACGCTCGACGGCAAGCCGGTCGACATCCTGCCGCGCGGCGCATCGGAAGTGGCGCGCTGCGAGCCGGTCTACGAGACCTTCGGCGGCTGGAAAGAGAGCACCATCGGCATCACGCAGTGGGACAGCCTGCCGGAGAATGCGCGCGCTTATCTCACGCGCGTGCAGGAAGTGGCCGGCGTGCCGATCGACATGGTTTCGACCGGTCCGGACCGCGACGAAACCATTCTGCTTCGTCATCCGTTCAAGGTCTGAGCGCGCGTTAGCCTCGACCTGAACCGGACGCTGTAAAGAATGTGGCCGCTTCATGCGGCCACATTTCGTATATAACCGCAGTATGCAATCGAAAGAGCCTCACCATGATCGCGATGACCGACCCGCGTAACGACGACAAGAATCTCTGGGTCAACTGGGACGAATATCACCGGTTGATCGAACTGCTCGCGCTGAACGTGCACGACTCCGGATGGAAGTTCGACAAGATCCTGTGTCTCGCCCGTGGCGGCCTGCGCGTGGGCGACCAGCTGTCGCGCATCTACGACCTGCCGCTCGCCATTCTCGCGACGAGCTCGTATCGCGAAGCCGCGGGCACGCAGCAGGGCGATCTCGACATCGCGCAGTACATCACCATGACGCGCGGCGAGTTGTCGGGCAACGTGCTGCTCGTGGACGATCTCGTCGACTCGGGCGTGACGCTCGCGCGCGTGCAGGAGCATCTGAAGGAGCGTTATCCGGCGATCACCGCCGTGCGTTCCGCGGTGCTGTGGTACAAGGCGTGCTCGAAGGTGAAGCCGGACTACCACGTTCAGTTTCTCGAAACGAATCCGTGGATTCATCAGCCGTTCGAGGAATGGGACACGGTGCGTCCGCACAACCTCGGCGCGTGGATCAAGCGAGGCATGCAAAACGGCCGCGCGTAAGCGAGCCACCGCTTTGTTTCGACAAGAGGCGCCGTTGCGCCCGGGCTCGCGCCCGGCGCAACGGCGTTTTGCATTTCGGGCCGCTTTCACCGCGAACCACGCATCAAGCTAACAGAAGGATGCGTGAAAGCACGCACGACCTGCCGACGCGTTTGGGGCGCGATGCTAAACTTCCAGTCGCGCCTGTCGTGGCAAGTGAGCAACATGCGAGAGGCCGTTTTTGCGCGCGGCGTTAGATAGAATGGCGTTCGGTTTTTTACCGCTCTGGACGGACATTTCGTTTTTATGACTACCCTGACTCACGCGCAAGAGCGCAAACAGCCGTTGCCTTCGCTTGCGCTCGCGGCCATCGGCGTCGTCTTCGGCGACATCGGCACGAGTCCTCTTTATGCGCTGAAGGAAGCCTTCAGTCCCTCGCACGGCATCGGTCTTTCCGAAGCCTCGATTCTCGGCGTCATCTCACTGCTCTTCTGGGCCATCGTGATGGTGGTCGCGATCAAGTACGTGCTCTTCGTCATGCGCGCCGACAACAACGGCGAAGGCGGCGTGTTCGCGATGATGACCCTCGCGCTGCGCAGCGTGAAAGATCCCGGCCGACTCTCCGGCGTGCTGATGATGCTCGGCATCTTCGGCGCGTGCATGTTCTATGGCGATGCCGTCATCACGCCGGCCATGTCCGTCATTTCGGCGGTGGAAGGTCTGGAAATCGCGGCGCCCAAGCTGTCGCCGTACGTGATTCCGATCACGATGGTCATCCTCATCATGCTGTTCTGGATTCAGCGGCACGGCACGGCGGTCGTCGGCAAGCTGTTCGGGCCGATCATGCTGCTGTGGTTCCTGACGCTCGCCGTGCTGGGCGCGTATCACATCGCGCTCGCGCCGGGCGTGCTGATCGCGCTGAATCCGTACTATGCGATCTCGTTCATGGCCGACCATGTGCTGCAAGCGTACATCGTGCTCGGCTCGGTGGTGCTGGTGCTGACGGGCGCGGAGGCGCTCTACGCGGACATGGGGCACTTCGGCGCGAAGCCTATCCGCTTCGGATGGTATGGCATCGTGATGCCGTCGCTCTTGCTGAACTACTTCGGCCAGGGCGCGTTGCTGATGCATTCGCCGAAGGCCATCGAGAGTCCGTTCTTCCTGCTCGCGCCGGAATGGGCGCTGCTGCCGCTCGTGATTCTCTCGACCATCGCCACCGTCATCGCGTCGCAAGCGGTCATCTCGGGCGCGTACTCGCTCACCAGCCAGGCCATCCAGCTCGGCTACGTGCCGCGCATGAAGATCCTGCATACGTCGGAACTGGCCATCGGGCAGATCTATATCCCGCTCGTCAACTGGATGCTGCTGTTCATCATTCTGTGCATCGTCGTCGGCTTCAAGAGCTCGGAGAATCTGGCGGCGGCCTATGGTCTCGCCGTCACCGCGACGATGCTCGTGACCACCATCCTCGTGTCGGTCGTGATGACGAACCTGTGGGGCTGGAACCGCTTTCTCGTCGGCGGGATGATTGCCGTGTTCCTCGTCATCGACATCGGCTTCTTCGGCGCGAGCCTGTTGAAGATCGAGCAGGGCGGCTGGCTGCCGTTGTGCATCGGCGGGGCGCTCTTCTTCCTCTTGATGACGTGGTACAAGGGCCGCATGATCGTGAAGGACCGCACCGCCGCCGATGGTATTCCGCTGATGCCGTTCCTTCAGGGCTTGCTGGCGCATCCGCCGCATCGCGTGTCGGGCACGGCCATCTATCTGACGGGCAGCGATTCGCTCGTTCCGGTGAGCCTTCTGCATAACCTGAAGCACAACAAGGTGCTGCACGAGCGCACGATTTTCCTGAACTTCCTCACGCGCGATATTCCGTACGTGGACGACTCGCATCGTCTGGACGTGAAGGACATCGGCGGCGGGCTGTTTCTGGTGAAAGCGGCGTACGGCTTCAACGAAACGCCGGACGTGAAGGCCGTGCTCGAGCAGATCACGCGCACGCACGCGATGACCTTCGAACTGATGGACACCTCGTTCTTCATGGCGCGCGAAACGGTCGTGCCGACGGAGCTTCCGGGCATGTCGGTATGGCGCGAGCGTGTCTTCGCGTGGATGCATCAGAACGCCGCGAAGCCGACCGATTTCTTCAGCATTCCGGCGAACCGCGTGGTCGAACTCGGGACCAAGATCGAGATCTGACCGCGCTTCCGAGCATGCATCGCAAACAAAAAACCCACGCCGCGGAGCGTGGGTTTTTCGTTGGAGGCTGCCGAATCAGCGTTTGAGTTTCGCGAACGCCGCGGCCATCGCGCCTGCCGGTTCCGGCTCGCGGCGTTGGTTCGGACGCGCGTCGCGCCCGCCGCCGCCCGCGCGCCGATCCTGCCCGCCGCGCGCAGGCGCACCCGCGTTGGCTGCGGACGCGGGAGCGAAGTCGTCGTCGAGGCGCATCGTCAGCGAGATGCGATGGCGCTTGACGTCGGTTTCGAGCACTTTGACCTTCACGACCTGACCGGCTTTCACGACTTCGTGCGGGTCCTTGATGAACTTCGTCGACATGGCCGACACGTGCACGAGTCCGTCCTGATGCACGCCGATATCGACGAACGCGCCGAAGGCCGCGACGTTCGTCACCACGCCTTCGAGCACCATGCCCGGCGCGAGGTCCGAGATTTTCTCGATGCCTTCGCGGAACGTCGCGGTCTTGAACTCGGGGCGTGGATCGCGGCCCGGCTTCTCCAGTTCCGCGAGAATGTCGCGCACGGTCGGCAGACCGAAACGATCGTCGACGAATTCGGCCGGCGAGAGGCCCGCGAGCGCCTCGCGCTTGCCGAGCACATCGCCGACGTGCTTGTTGATCTTCGCGAGGATGCGCTCGACCACGGGATACGCTTCCGGGTGCACCGACGAGCGGTCGAGCGGATTCTCGCCGTTGTTGATGCGCAAGAAGCCCGCCGCCTGCTCGAAGGTTTTGTCGCCGAGACGCGGAACCTTGCGCAAATGCTCGCGCGACGGGAACGGCCCGTTGGCGTCGCGGTACTCGACGATATTGCGCGCGAGCGTCGCATTGAGACCCGACACGCGGGCGAGCAGGGCGACGGAAGCCGTGTTCGCATCGACACCCACGGCGTTCACGCAGTCTTCCACCACGGCATCGAGCGAACGCGCGAGTTCACGTTGATTCACGTCATGCTGATACTGACCGACGCCGATGGCTTTCGGCTCGATCTTGACCAGTTCCGCGAGCGGGTCTTGCAGACGCCGCGCGATCGACACCGCGCCGCGCAGCGATACGTCCAGTTCCGGAAACTCCTTCGCCGCGAGTTCGGACGCCGAATACACCGACGCGCCCGCTTCCGACACGACGATCTTTTGCAGCTTCAAATCCGGATGCTTCGCGATGAGTTCGCTCGCGAGCTTGTCGGTTTCGCGCGATGCCGTGCCGTTGCCGATCGAAATGAGTTCGGCCTTCGTCTCGCGTGCGATTCGCGCGAGCTTCGCAAGCGAGCCGTCCCAGTCGCGGCGCGGCTCATGCGGGTAGATCGTATCGGTGGCAAGCAGCTTGCCGGTGCGATCGACGACCGCCACCTTCACGCCGGTGCGCAGACCGGGATCTAGACCGATCACGGCTTTCGGACCCGCGGGCGCGGCCAGCAGCAAGTCTTTCAGATTGCGCGCGAACACGCGTATCGCTTCGTGTTCGGCTTCTTCGCGCAGTTGCGTGAGCAATTCGTTCTCGATATGCGGCTGCACCTTCACGCGCCAGCACCAGCGGCAGACATCGGAGAGCCACTTGTCGGCCGGGCGGTTGCGATTCGAGATGCCGACATGGTGCGCGATCATCGCTTCGCACGGATGCGGCACTTGTGTATCGAGTTCTTCGCCGAGACCGAGCTTCACCGACAGCACGCCGGCATTGCGCCCGCGAAAGAGCGCGAGCGCGCGATGCGACGGCACCGTGCGCACCGTCTCGCTGTAGTCGTAGTAATCGCGGAATTTCTCGCCTTCTTCGCCTTCCTTGCCGTCCATCACGCTCGATATCACGAGCCCTTGATTGAACAGATAGTCGCGCAGCTTGCCGAGAATCTCTGCGGTCTCGCCGAACTGCTCCGAGAGAATGTCGCGCGCGCCGTCGAGCGCGGCTTTCGTGTCCGCGACGCCTTTCTCCGCATCGACGAACTTCGCGGCTTCCGTGTGCGGATCGAGCGTCGGATCGGCGAGCAGTGCCTGCGCAAGCGGCTCCAGCCCGGCTTCGCGCGCGATCTGGGCGCGGGTGCGGCGCTTCGGCTTGTACGGCAGATAGAGGTCTTCGAGCACCTGCTTGCTGTCGGCGCCTTCGATCGCGCCGCGCAGTTCGTCGGTCAGCTTGCCTTGCTCGTCGATGCTTTGCAGGATCGCCGCGCGTCGGTCTTCGAGTTCGCGCAGATAGAGAAGGCGTTCTTCGAGCGTGCGCAGCTGCGTGTCGTCGAGATTGCCGGTGACTTCCTTCCGATATCGGGCGATGAACGGGACAGTCGAGCCTTCGTCGAGAAGCTGCACGGCGGCGGCGACCTGGCGCGGCTGCACGGTGAGCTCGGTGGCAATGCGCTGTACGATCTTGAGTGCTACGGTTTCCGTCATGATTGCGCTGTCTGCTGGCTCGTCGGAAAGCGGCGCGGGCGTCGTAGCATCGCCGTGTCGGACGGGCGGCGCCCGAAGCCTCGCGGCGCGCCGCGACGAGCGATGGGCCGGGTTTCTGAGCGGGGCATTTTGCCATAAATGCCGAAGCGCTCCGGCGCGCGGTGATAGAATTTCGGGACCGCGCACGCCCGTTTTTCACCTTCGCGCACCTGATTCCTTATCACGTTGCCGTTCATCAACTTGCTCAATTTTCGCCTTACGAAGCTCGCGCCGATGGCCGTTGCCGCCTCGTCGATATGCGCGCTTGCCGTCGTCTTGCCGCAGCATGCGAACGCCCAGACGCCGAAGCCCATCGACCCGACGACCGCGGTGAGCACGCAGCCGCTCGATGCGTCCCAAAGCGGCCCGGCCAGCGCCGACAGCAGCGTCGACAACAGCGCGGACAACAGCGCGGACGCCGCTCTTCGAGCCGGCTTCGAGCGGCGTCAGAAGGCGCTCGACCAGCGCACGTCGGAGAACGACTATCGCTATGGCGTGAAGCAGCACGACTGCTACAGCAAGTTCTTCGTGAACCATTGTCTCGACAATGCGCGCACCGAGATGCGCGAGGCGCGTCAGCAGATCCGGCGGGAGCAGCTCGCGCTGAACGACGAGCAACGCGCAGAACGCGTGAAGGAGCGCGACCGGCAGACGGCGCTGAAGCAGGCGCAATACGAAGCCGACGCGCCGCAACGCGCGGCCAACGAGCGGTCGAACCAGCAGGCGTACGAGGACAAGCAGCGCCAGAACGCGCTCGCCGCCGCGCAGCGCAACGCGGAAGCCCCGCAGCGCGCGGCGAACCAGAAGGCTTACGATCAGAAGCAGGCGGACTACCAGAAGAAGCTGGAGGACGCGCGCGCCCGCGGCGTGCAGGAAGCGCAGGAGCGCGAACTGAAGGCGCAGCGATTCGAGCAGAAGCAGCAGGAAGCCGCGCAGCATCGCGCGGAAGTGGAGGCGCGTCAGAAGGAAGCCGCCCGCAAGCAGCAGGAAAAGGCACAGCAGGCCCAGCAAGAGCAGTCGAAGCAGCAACAGCAACAGCAGCAACAACAGCAGCAGCAAGGCAAGTAGCGCCAAGTCGGCGCGAAGACCGGACCGGGTGTCCCGGGCAAGGAGGCGAGCATGCAGCAACGCTTGAACGCACCCCGACAAACCGCAGCGGATGCCGCGATGATCCGCGACCGGATCGCGCAATTGCAGGACGAGCATCGCGGTCTGGACACGCTCATCGGCAAGCTGTCCGGCATCGACGACCTCGAGCTGCGGCGCTTGAAAAAGCGCAAGCTGAAGGTGAAAGACACCATCCTCCTGCTGCAATTGCAGCTGGACACAGACCCGCACTGAGCGGCCCCGACGCGTGGCGCACGGCACGAAACCGCAGTATTCGCAGGATCAGGCTCCCTTTGAACTCTCCCGCCCAACCGTCCGATGCCGCGAGCGCGCCGCTCGCGCTGACGAACAAACGCAGCGTCGAACTCGATGCGATTTTCTCCGCCGATGGCCTGCTCGCCCGCGCCATCGACGGCTATCGGCCGCGCGCATCGCAGATCGAAATGGCGCGCTCGGTCGCCGCGGCGATGGAAGCGTCCGGCCGCGCAATGCCCGAGCCCGCGATGTTCGAAGCGCAGCGCCGCCCCGCGCGCAAGCTCGGGCCGTCGGACAAGCCGCATGCGCCCGACGACGAAACGGCCGACGACGTCGGCATCGCGACCGCGAAGGCCGCCATCGACGGCGGCGAGAACACGTTGATCGTCGAAGCCGGCACCGGCACGGGCAAGACCTACGCGTACCTCGTTCCCGCCATGTTGTGGGGCGGCAAGGTCATCGTCTCGACGGGCACGAAGCATCTGCAGGACCAGCTCTTCCAGCGCGACATCCCGACCGTGCGCGACGCGCTCGCCGTGCCGGTGTCGGTCGCGATGCTCAAGGGCCGCGCGAACTACCTTTGTCATTACTATCTGGAGCGCACCGCCGACAACGGCCGGCTGCCCTCGCGGCAGGACACGTCGCATCTGCAGGAGATCGTGCGCTTCGCGAAAATCACACGCACCGGCGACAAGGCCGAACTCGCGAGCGTCCCCGAAAACTCGCCCGTCTGGCCGATGGTGACGCCCACGCGCGACAACTGCCTCGGTCAGGAGTGTCCGCACTACAAGGACTGCTTCGTGATGCAGGCGCGCAAGGAGGCGCAGCAGGCGGATATCGTCGTGGTGAATCACCACCTGTTCTTCGCCGACGTGATGCTGCGCGATACCGGCATGGCCGAATTGCTGCCGATGGCCAACACCATCATCTTCGACGAAGCGCATCAGTTGCCCGAGACGGCGACGCTCTTCTTCGGCGAGACGCTTTCGACCACGCAACTGCTGGAACTGGCGCGCGATACCGTCGCGGAGGGCTTGAGCCACGCGCGCGACGCGGCGGACTGGACCAAGCTCGGCGCGGCGCTGGAGCGGGCGGCGCGCGACCTGCGGCTCGCGTTTAAGGAAGATTCGGCGCGCTTCTCGCTCGGCCAGCTTCCGGACGGGCATCCGCTCTTCGAGGCGCTCGACACGCTCGAAACGCATCTCGATGCGCTCGCGGCGGCGTTGTCGTCGCATGCGGAGCGGGCGGAATCGCTCCAGGCGCTCGTGCGGCGCGCTCGCGAGTTGCAGGACTTGCTCGCGGGCTGGACCACGCCGCCGACGCCGCTCGAACGCGCCGTCGCGGACGACGAAGACACCGCGCAACAGACGGCGAAGGACGAGCCGAACGAGATGGTCCGCTGGGTCGAGGTGTTCTCGCACACGGTCCAGTTGCACGAAACGCCGCTATCGGTGGCGCCGATCTTCGCGAAGCAGCGCGCGGGCGTGCCGCGTGCGTGGATCTTCACGTCGGCGACGCTTTCGGTGCGCGGCGACTTCACGCACTACGCGGCGCAAATGGGCCTGAACGCGCGGCGCTCCATGACGCTGCCGAGCCCGTTCGACTATCCGACCCAAGGCCTCTTGTACGTGCCGCGCAATCTGCCGCAGCCGTCGTCGCCCCAGTTCACGGATGCGGTCTTCGAGGCGGCGCTGCCCGTCATCGAAGCGGCCGGCGGCGGCGTGTTCGTGCTCTGCACGACGCTGCGCGCGGTCGATCGCATTTCGGCGCGGCTGCGCGACGTGATCGAGCGTCGCGGTTGGCAGAATCCGCTGCTGGTTCAGGGCGATGCGAGCCGCACGGAACTGCTCGACCGCTTCCGCGCCTACGGCAACGCGATCCTCGTGGGCAGCCAGAGCTTCTGGGAAGGCGTCGATGTGCGCGGCGATGCGCTTTCGCTCGTCGTGATCGACAAGCTGCCGTTCGCGCCGCCGGACGATCCGGTGCTGGCCGCGCGGCTCGATGCGCTCACGAAAAAAGGACTGAGCCCGTTCGCCGTGCATCAGTTGCCGCAGGCGGTCATCACGCTGAAGCAGGGCGCGGGCCGCCTGATCCGCGCGGAAACGGATCGCGGCGTGCTGATGATCTGCGACACGCGCCTCGTCGACAAACCGTACGGACGGCGCATCTGGCAAAGCCTGCCGCCGTTCAAGCGCACGCGCGAGCTCGATGTCGTGCGCGCGTTCTTCAGCGATTCGCGCAGTTCGGCGGTGGAACTGGCCGACTAGCTTTTCGTGACGCTGCGCACGTTGAAGATGGCCTGAGCGAGCCGCGCGGCGCGCTCGGCTGCGGCTTGTTCCGCGCCACGCGCGAGGCGCACGTGCATCGATTGACGGCCGTACGCGCCACCGAAGCTCGGCCGCGTGGCAGGCTTGCCGGCAACGGGCGTCGGCGCGGTTTCATCACGCCGCGCCGGCGCGTCGGCGAAGATGCGCGCGTTGACGATCGCGCCCGGCTTCACGCGGATGCCGTTCGACGCCAGCGCGCGGTTGACCTCGGCCGCCAGCGGCTGCGCCCGTTCCCGCGACTGCAAGTCACCGCGAAACTCACCGATAGCGCGCGCGTCGGGAAAGCCGTCGCGTGCGGCGTCGATACGCGCGAAGCGCTGAAGGCCGATGCTGTCGATGAGCGCGTCCGCGCAATCACGATCCGATAGACCGAACCAGCCTTGCAGCAGGCAAATGCGCAGCATGCGCTCGGTGGTCGCCCGCGCCTGAACGTTCGGCTGGACGATCGCGCACAGCGTCGGCCACGGCAGCAAGGAATCCATCGTGTCGAGAAATGCATCGCGCTGGGTGCGCGGAACGGTTACCGCCATACTGGTCTCTTGCAAGAAACGGGGCGCAGGCGAGGCTTCGCTTGATGCGATGCCTGCCGATGCCTTAAGCATTGCTAATTTTTGTTGCCAAGTGACAAAAATCTGGACGAAAAAATAGGGCGATTCAACGCCCTTGCAAACGAAGCCGGCGCAAGCGCGCCGGCCGTTCGACATGCATTACCAGATCTGATACCAGGGCTTATCCGTGCCCGCGCGACGCTTGCCGGTGACATACGGGCTGTCCGGGAACGTCGCCGCCAGAACGCGCTTGGTGTCGTCGGCGAGTTGCGGCTGATCGAGCCTCTGATACGACATCATCATGATATGCAGCGCGTCTTCGGTCGCCGGGGCGTTCTTGTATTCGCGAATGGCGAGCTGCGCCCGGTTGATCGCGGCCACATACGCGCCACGGCGGAAATAGTAATCGGCGGCATGCACTTCATGCGACGCCAGCGCGTTGACGATATAGCGCATGCGCTGCGCGGCGTCGGGCGCGTATTTGCTTTGCGGATACTTGTCGACAACGACCTTGAACGCGTCATACGACTCGCGCAGCGACTTCGGATCGCGCTCGCTCATGTCCTGGCCGGAGAAGCGGCCGAAGAGACCGAGGTCGTCGTTGAAGTGGATCATGCCCTTCAGATAATACGCATACGCGATATCCGGATGATCCGGATGCAGGCGAATAAAACGGTCGATGGCCTGATCCGCCGAGGCGGTTTCGCCGTCCTTCCAGTTGCAGTACGCGACGTTGATCTGCGCCTGCTGCGCGAAGTGGCCGAACGGGTCGCGGCCTTCGAGCGCCTCGAAATACTTGGCGCACTTGCCCCAGTCGCTGCCGGATAGCGCGTCCTGGGCCTCCGTATATAATTTGTTGTTATTCCACGTTGCCGTTTCGTCGGTTTTCTCGGGCAGGCCGTGGCAGGCCGTGACGATGGCGACGCTCGCGGCCAGCGCCAGATACTTGATCGATCGCTGCATCGCTCGATGAATGGTGTTGAAGGCTCGCATCAGTGCTTGCATTTCCTGGGCTGATTTCTGGCTTGCTTCTTAACTGATTCCAACTGTTTGCGGCAGTACTTCCGGTGCAGTCTTTGCGCACGGCGCGCTGCTCGGTCAATCGCCTCGTTTCGTCATTCGTAACGGTTGCGCGTGATGACTCGTCAAGGCTGTCGGCTTCGATCGGGACCGCGGCCGTGGGTCGTGGTCGACTTCCCGTCAATCTCTCGTTCACATGACTCGCTCAAGTACTCGTCGTACCAAAGACCAACTCAAAGATTATAGCCCATGCGCCAACGGCGACGACTCGGCTTTGCCCGAATCGGAAGCCGGCGCGGGACAGCAACCAAGCGCCGATGCGCCCCGCACGGCGCGCGTGCCCGACGAACTCGCGGGCGACCGGCTCGACAAGGTGCTTGCCAAGGTTTTCCCGGAGTTTTCGCGCAGCCGTCTGCAAAGCTGGATCGAAGAGGGCCGCGTGCTGGTGGACGGCGCGAGCGCGAAAGTGCGCCAGCCGGTGCCGCTCGGCGCGACCATTTCGCTCGTCCCGGACCTGTTGCCCGAGCAACTCGCCTTCACGCCCGAGCCGGTGCCGCTCGACATCGTGTACGAAGACGAGGCGCTCGTCGTCATCAACAAGCCTGCGGGGATGGTCGTGCATCCCGCGGCCGGCAACTGGAGCGGCACGCTGCTGAACGGCCTGCTGCATCGCTACGGCAGCGCCGCGGCCGGCTTGCCGCGCGCGGGCATCGTGCATCGGCTGGACAAGGAGACGTCCGGGCTGATGGTGGTCGCCCGCACGCTCGAAGCGCAAACGGACCTCGTGCGTCAGTTGCAGGCGCGCACGGTCAAGCGCCGCTATGTCGCTTTCGTGTGGGGGACGATGCCGGAAGACGGCACCATCGACGCGCCCATCGGCCGCGATCCGCGCGAACGCACGCGCATGACGGTCGTGCAGAGCGCGGCGGGCAAACCCGCGCGCACGCACTTTCGCACCATCGACCGGGCGAGATGGCAAGGCCAGCCGGTGAGCGCCATTCATTGCGATCTCGAAACGGGCCGCACGCACCAGATTCGCGTGCATTGCGCGCACGTCGGACATCCGCTTTTAGGCGATCCGGTCTACGGGCGCGCGCGCGGCAAGCGTTCGGTGACGCCGCTGCCCGACGGCTTCGCGCGGCAGGCGCTGCATGCGTGGCGGCTCGGCCTCATCCATCCGGTGACGGGCAAGGCAGTGCACTGGCGCGCCGACGTGCCCGAGGATATGACCGCGCTTGCCGCCGCACTCGGATTCGGACGCGAAGAAGAAGCGGAATTCGACGACGAAGACGAAGACGAGGAATTCGTGCAGGTCTACGAGGCGGACGAAGATTGGGAAGACGACGATTACGAGGACGACGAAGCATGACCGATTCACACGCGGCGCAGTCACAAGCATTGGACCCGAAACACTGCCTCTGGCCGCAATGGCGCGTGGCGCCGCGCGTCCGCGCATTCGTGACGACGCGCGCGGGCGGCGTGAGCGAGGCGCCGTATGAGGGCGGCGCGCCGCAAGCGGGCGGTTTGAATCTGGGTCTTTCGACCGGGGATGCGCCCGCCGCCGTGCAGGAGAATCGCCGCCGCGCGCTCGCGCTGACCGGCGCGCACGACGCCGCGTGGCTCGAACAAATCCACGGCACGCAAGTGGAAGACGCCCACGCGGTCATCGACGCGCGCGCGTCCGGACCGACGCGGGCCGACGCGAGCGTGACGGATCGGGCGGGCGTCGTCTGCGTCGTGATGACGGCGGACTGCCTGCCCGTGCTCTTTTGCGATGACGAAGGCCGCGCGGTCGGCGCGGCCCATGCGGGCTGGCGCGGGCTCGCGGGCGGCATCGTCGAGAAGACCGGCGAGCGCGTGGCGACGCTCGCGGGCGCGCCGGCATCGGCACTCAACGCTTATCTCGGACCGGCGATCGGACCAGATGCGTTCGAAGTCGGCGAAGACGTGCTCGACGCGTTCGTCGCCACGAGCGGGGCGCATCGACGCGATGCGACCGCGGCCGCGTTCAAGGCAGCCGGCACGCCCGGCAAATACTTCGCGGACATTTACGCGCTCGCGCGGTTGCGGCTCGCCGATATCGGCATCGACGCGGCGCGCATTCACGGTGGCACGCACTGCACGGTGACCGAAGAAACGCGCTTCTATTCCTACCGGCGCGACCGCGTGACGGGCCGTATGGCCGCGATGATCTGGCTCGCCGACTGATCGAGAAGCCGCATCACCCGACGCGCGGAAACGCGCGGCAAACAGGCATTTCTTTCATGGGGGAAAACGATAATTATAAAAACATCGCACTGCGGCAAAATCGGGACGAAGCATTGACATGCTTGACGCCCAAGCGCAAGAATGTTCCCAGAATTGTGTTCAATCGGGCACGGCGTAGCGAGGGCGGCTTCCGCCCGGCGCGCAAAGGCGCACCCATACTTTCGCGCGCTGGCCGAGACGGCCCGGCAATGCCTGCATCAGCAATCAGTCTTTCGAGACTCAGAGGTCAAAGGCGGGTATGGCTTCCAATACATCCTCTTCATCTTCCCGCTCCCGTACCGCCGCCGAAGACAGCACCCCGGCGCAGCCAGCAGCCGACAACACGGCAGGCGTACAGCAGGCATTCGAGCAATGGCTGAATGCGTGGCGCGCGGTCGCCGATCCGGCGCAGTGGGCGAAGTTCACTCAACAGACGAATTCGGCGAATCCGGCGGCTGACGGCGCGTCCGCGAACGGCGGCGCTTCGCCTTCTTCGGCATTCGGCGGCTTCCCGTTCCACGGTTTCGGCGGTCTGCCCGGCGCGCTTCCAGGTGGGTTTCCGACCGCTTTTCCGACCATCGCGAGCATGCCGCAGATGCCGGATCTCGCGAAGATGAACGGTCTCGCCGAATTCGCGAAGCTCGCGAGCAGCATGCCGGGCTTCGGCGCGGCGATGCAGGGCCTGCCGACGCTGCCCAAGATTCCGACGGCGGCCATCGCGCCCGAGCGCCTGCATCAGCTGCAAAGCGACTACACGCGCGACGTCGGCGAACTGATGAAACAGGCGAGCGGACAGAGCATCGATCCGGCCGCGCTCAAGGATCGGCGCTTCAAGGACACCGCGTGGCAATCGACGCCCGCGTTCGCGTTCACGGCCGCGTGGTATCTCCTGAACGCGCGCTATCTTCAGGAACTCGCCGACGCCGTGCAGAGCGATCCGAAGACGCGCGAACGCATTCGCTTCGCCGTGCAGCAGTGGGCCGCCGCAGCCGCGCCGAGCAACTATCTCGCGCTCAATCCCGAGGCGCAGAAGGCGCTCATCGAAAGCAAGGGCGAAAGCCTGCGTCAGGGCATGCTGAACCTGCTCAACGACATGCAGCGCGGCAAGATCTCGCAGTCGGACGAATCGGTGTTCGCCATCGGCAAGAACGTCGCGACGACCGAAGGCGCGGTCGTGTACGAGAACGAGCTCATGCAGCTCATTCAGTACAAGCCGCTCGCGCCGAAGGTCTACGCGCGCCCGCTTCTGATCGTGCCGCCGTGCATCAACAAGTTCTACATCCTCGATCTTTCGCCGGAAGGCTCGCTCGTGCGTCATGCGCTCGAATCGGGCCAGCAGGTGTACATGATCTCGTGGCGCAATGCGGACCAGTCCATTGCTCACAAGACATGGGACGATTACGTCGGCGAAGGCGTGATGCAGGCGATGAGCGTGGTCTCCGACATCTCCGGCGCGGACAAGATCAACACCCTCGGCTTCTGCATCGGCGGGACGCTGCTCGCAACCGCGCTCGCCGTCGAGAAGGCGCGCGGCAACGAGCCGGCCGCGTCGATGACCTTGCTTACCTCGATGCTCGACTTCTCCGACACGGGCGTGCTCGACGTCTTCGTCGACGAGGCGCATGTGGCGATGCGCGAGCAGACCATCGGCGGCAAGAACGGCGCGCCGCCGGGACTCATGCGCGGCATCGAGTTCGCCAATACGTTCTCGTATTTGCGCCCGAACGATCTCGTGTGGAACTACGTCGTCGATAACTACCTGAAGGGCCGCACGCCGCAAGCGTTCGATCTGCTCTACTGGAACAGCGATTCGACGAACCTGCCCGGTCCCATGTGCGTCTGGTATTTGCGCAATACGTATCTGGAGAACAAGCTGCGCGAGCCGGGCGGGGTGACGGTGCTCGGCGTGCCCATCGACTTGTCGACCATCACGACGCCGACATTCATCTATGGCTCGCGCGAAGACCATATCGTGCCGTGGAAATCGGCGTATGCTTCGGCGCCGCTGCTCTCCGGGCCGCAGACCTTCGTGCTCGGTGCATCGGGGCATATCGCGGGCGTGATCAATCCGCCGTCGAAAAACAAGCGCAGTTTCTGGATGCTCGATAGCGCGGGCGAGGGCCTGCCGGAGACCGCCGACGCGTGGTTCGAGGCCGCGAGCGAGCATCCCGGCAGCTGGTGGCCGGCGTGGACGCAGTGGCTCGCCACGCAGTCCGGCGAGCAGCAGAAGGCGAGCGCAGGGCTCGGCTCGAAGGATTATCCTGTGATCGAGGCGGCTCCGGGCCGTTACGTCCTCAAGCGCGACAGTTGACAGGCGCGAACGGATTGCCCGCACAAACCGCTCTAACATTCGATGCCAAAGGAAACGGAAATGACTGACGTAGTGATCGTATCGGCCGCGCGCACCGCGGTCGGCAAATTCGGCGGCTCGCTTGCGAAGATCGCAGCGCCGGAACTGGGCGCAACCGTGATTCGCGCGGTGCTCGAACGCGCGGGTCTCAAGCCCGAGCAAATCAGCGAAGTCATTCTGGGTCAGGTGCTGACCGCGGGCTCGGGTCAGAACCCGGCGCGCCAGTCGGTCATCAAGGCCGGCTTGCCCGAAATGGTCCCCGGCATGACGATCAACAAGGTCTGCGGCTCGGGGCTGAAAGCCGTGATGCTCGCGGCCAACGCGATCATCGCGGGCGATTCGGAGATCATCGTCGCGGGCGGCCAGGAGAACATGAGCGCGGCGCCGCACGTGCTGCCGGGCTCGCGCGACGGCTTTCGCATGGGCGATGCCAAGCTGATCGACTCGATGATCGTCGATGGCCTATGGGACGTCTATAACAACTACCACATGGGCACGACGGCCGAGAACGTCGCGAAGGAATACGGCATCACGCGCGAAGCGCAGGACGCGTTCGCGGCGCTGTCGCAGAACAAGGCGGAAGCCGCACAGAAGGCCGGCCGCTTCAACGACGAGATCGTGCCGGTTTCGATTCCGCAGCGCAAAGGCGAGCCGATCCAGTTCGCCACCGACGAGTTCGTGCGCCACGGCGTCACCGCCGAAGCGCTCGCGGGACTGAAGCCCGCGTTTTCGAAGGAAGGCACGGTGACGGCGGCGAACGCATCGGGCATCAACGACGGCGCGGCGGCTGTCGTCGTGATGTCGGCGAAGAAGGCCGAGGCGCTGGGATTGACGCCGCTTGCGCGCATCAAGGCGTACGCGAGCGCGGGCGTCGATCCGAAGATCATGGGCATGGGCCCCGTGCCGGCATCGAAGCGCTGTCTGGAACGCGCGGGCTGGAGCATCGACGATCTCGATCTGATGGAGATCAACGAAGCGTTCGCCGCGCAGGCGCTCGCGGTGCACAAGCAGATGGGCTGGGATCAGGAAAAGATCAACGTGAACGGCGGGGCGATTGCGATCGGGCATCCGATCGGCGCATCGGGCTGCCGCATTCTGGTCACGCTGCTGCACGAGATGCAGAAGCGCGATGCGAAGAAGGGCCTCGCGTCGCTGTGCATCGGCGGCGGCATGGGCGTCGCGCTGGCGGTCGAGCGGCTGTAAAGCAAGGCCGCGTCGGAATAGGGAAGGGACAAGCGGGCCGCGCTCTCGGGCGCACCGCATAACGAACGAGGAGTCGAGCATGACGAAGCGCGTAGCGTATGTAACCGGCGGGATGGGCGGCATCGGCACCAGCATTTGCCAGCGGCTGCACAAGGACGGCTTCACGGTCGTGGCAGGTTGCGGTCCGAACTCTCCGCGCCGGGTGAAATCGCTCGAAGACCAGAAGGCGCTCGGCTTCGACTTCATCGCCTCCGAGGGCAACGTCGGCGACTGGGAATCGACCAAGAACGCGTTCGACAAGGTGAAGGCCGAAGTCGGCGAAGTAGATGTGCTCGTCAACAACGCGGGCATCACGCGCGATGTCGTGTTCCGCAAGATGACGCACGAGGACTGGACCGCGGTCATCGACACGAACCTGACCAGTCTCTTCAATGTCACGAAGCAGGTGATCGACGGCATGGTCGAGCGCGGCTGGGGCCGGGTCATCAATATTTCGTCGGTGAACGGGCAGAAAGGCCAGTTCGGCCAGACGAACTATTCGACGGCCAAGGCCGGCATTCACGGTTTCACGATGGCGCTCGCGCAGGAAGTGGCGACCAAGGGCGTGACGGTCAACACGGTCTCGCCGGGCTATATCGGCACGGACATGGTGAAGTCCATTCGCCCGGAAGTGCTGGAGAAGATCGTCGCGACCATTCCGGTGCGGCGTCTCGGCACGCCGGACGAAATCGGCTCGATCGTCGCGTGGCTCGCGTCGGAGGAATCGGGTTTCTCCACCGGGGCGGATTTCTCGCTCAACGGTGGTTTGCACATGGGCTGACGGGCGCGATCGCCGGCGGGCGCATGGGGCGCCCGCGCCGGCGAATGCCGCCTGCCGGATACATCAACGATGCGGCGAACCCGCAGCAACGCTTTTTTGCGACAACGCAAGACATGCTTGCTGCCATCGCAGTAAAGTCTCGCGTTTTGAAGGCGTTCAATGACCACCACGACTACTACAAAGAAATCCGCCGAACGACTCATCAAAAAATATCCGAACCGGCGGCTCTATGACACGGAGACGAGCACTTACATCACGTTGTCCGACGTGAAGCAGCTCGTGCTCGATCAGGAAGACTTCAAGGTGCTCGACGCCAAGTCCAACGACGACCTGACGCGCAGCATCCTTTTGCAGATCATTCTGGAAGAAGAGAGCGGCGGCTTGCCGATGTTCTCGTCCGTGATGCTCTCGCAGATTATCCGCTTCTACGGCCATGCGATGCAGGGCATGATGGGCACGTATCTGGAGAAGAACATTCAGGCGTTCATCGACATCCAGCAGAAGCTCTCGGAGCAGAGCAAGGGCATCTACGACGGCAACGCGCTCAATCCGGAAGTCTGGTCGCAGTTCATGAACATGCAGGCCCCGATGATGCAGGGCATGATGACGAGCTACATCGAGCAGTCGAAGAACATGTTCGTGCAGATGCAGGAGCAGATGCAGAATCAGGCGAAGACGATGTTCAACACGTTCCCGTTCCCGACGCCGAGCGCGCCGTCAGGGGACAAGAAGTAAGGAAGCCGGGCGTTCTCGCTTCGGGCGAGCCGGCCCGGAACGGCTTCGAAGGATGCTCCGGGGTAAAATACGGGATTGGCCTCGTGCGTCCGGCGACGCCCCTCATCCGACCGTTTCCCCGTGAAAAATTCCTTAGATTCAATCGTCAAGACGAACTCCGCGCCGAAGATCGGCATGGTCAGCCTCGGCTGCCCGAAAGCCCTCGTCGATTCGGAGCAGATCATCACCCAGTTGCGCGCCGAGGGTTATCAAATCTCCGGCAGCTATGACGGCGCCGACCTCGTCGTCGTCAACACCTGCGGCTTTATCGACGAAGCCGTGCAGGAAAGCCTCGACGCCATCGGCGAGGCGCTCAACGAAAACGGCAAGGTCATCGTGACCGGCTGCCTCGGCGCGAAAAAGAGCGCGAGCGGCAACGGGCTCATCGAGGAAGTGCATCCGAAGGTGCTGGCCGTCACCGGCCCGCACGCGACCAACGAAGTGATGAACGCGGTCCACGCACACTTGCCGAAGCCGCACGACCCGTTCGTCGATCTCGTGCCGCCCGCCGGCATCAAGCTCACGCCGCGCCATTACGCGTATCTCAAGATTTCCGAAGGCTGCAACCACCGCTGCACGTTCTGCATCATTCCGTCGATGCGCGGCGATCTCGTTTCGCGTCCCGTCGCCGAAGTGATGCTCGAAGCCGAGAATCTCTTCAAGTCGGGCGTGAAGGAACTGCTCGTCATTTCGCAGGACACGAGCGCGTACGGCGTCGATGTGAAGTACCGCACCGGTTTCTGGAACGGCAAGCCGCTCAAGACGCGCATGACCGAACTCGTCGGCGCGCTGGGCGAACTGGCCGCGCAGTACGGCGCGTGGGTGCGCCTGCACTACGTGTATCCGTATCCGAGCGTCGATGAAGTCATCCCGATGATGGCGGAAGGGCCGCTCAAGGGCCACGTGCTGCCGTATCTCGACGTGCCGTTCCAGCACGCGCATCCGGAAGTGCTGAAGCGCATGAAGCGCCCGGCCAATGCCGAAAAGGTGCTGGAGCGCGTGAAGGCATGGCGCGCCATGTGCCCGGATCTGACGATTCGCAGCACGTTCATCGCGGGCTTTCCGGGCGAGACGGAAGAGCAGTTCCAGACGCTGCTCGACTTCATCGAGGAAGCGGATCTGGATCGCGTCGGCTGCTTCGCGTATTCGCCGGTCGAAGGCGCTACCGCCAACGAACTCGACGGCGCGCTGCCCGACGACGTGCGCGAGGAACGCCGCGCGCGCTTCATGGAACTGGCCGAGGAACTGTCGGCAAAGCGCATGAGGAAGAAAGTTGGCAAGACGCTGAAAGTGCTCGTCGATGAGATCAGCGCGGAAGGCGGCATCGGGCGCACGGCGGCGGATGCGCCGGAAATCGACGGCGTCGTGTATATCGCGCCGCCGACGAAGGCCTCGAAGCGCTACAAGGCGGGCGACTTCGTTTCGGTGAAGATCACGGGCGCGGACGGCCACGATCTCTGGGGCGAGGTCTGATCGATGAGCCCGACGACGCCCCACACGCCGCACATCCTCGCGCTCGGCGAGGCGATGATCGAGTTCAATCAGTCGAGACGTGACGAGCCGACGTATCTGCAAGGCTTCGGCGGCGACGTATCGAACTTTCTGATCGCGGCGGCGCGGCAGGGCGCGGCGACGGGCTTCGTCTCCGCGGTCGGCAACGATGGGTTCGGGCAACTGCTGCTCGATCTGTGGCGCGCGGAGAACGTCGACACGTCCGCCGTTCGCGTCGACCCGGACGCGCCAACGGGCGTCTATTTCGTGTCGCACGGCGCGAGCGGGCATCGCTTCGACTATCTGCGCGCGGGGTCGGCGGCGAGCCGCTATGCGCCGTCGCATCTGCCGCTCGACATGATCGCGGCCGCGAAAGTCGTGCATCTGTCGGGCATCAGTCTCGCCATCGGCGTGAGCGCGTGCGATGCCGCGTTCGCCGCCATCGACCATGCGCGCAGCAACGGCGTGCGGGTCAGCTTCGACACGAACCTGCGGCTGAAGCTCTGGCCGCTCGCGCGCGCCCGCGCGGTGATGCTCGAAGCGATCCGCCAGAGCGATATCTGTCTGCCGAGCTGGGACGACGTCACCGTGCTCACGGGCCACGAAGACAAGGACGCCATCGTCGACACGCTGCTCGCGCTCGGCCCGACAATCGTCGCGATGAAGCTCGGCCCGGAAGGCGCGTATATCGCGACGCCGGACGAGCGGCGCGTGGTGCGGGGCCGCGTCGTGAATGCGGTCGATGCGACCGGCGCGGGCGATTGCTTCGGCGGCGCATTCATCGCGCGGCTCGTCGCGGGCGACGATCCCTTCGCGGCGGCGCACTACGCGAACGCGGCGGCGGCGTTATCGACGCAAGGCTTCGGCGCGGTCGCGCCGATCCCGGACCGGGCGGCCGTCGAACGCGCGCTGGCGTGAGCTTTCATAAAACCATTCGATAGGAAAGGAGACGACATGGAACGCGAAGTGGTGGTGGCAAGCGGCGTGCGCACGGCAATCGGCGGTTTCGGCGGCGCGCTGAAGGATTTCGCGCCGACCGATCTCGGCGCGCGCGTGGTGCGCGAGGCGCTGTCCCGCGCGAGCGTCGCGGGCGAGGAAGTCGGACACGTCGTGTTCGGCAACGTGATCCAGACCGAGCCGCGCGACATGTATCTCGCGCGCGTCGCGGCGCTCGACGGCGGCGTGTCGCAGCACGCGCCCGCGCTCACCGTGAACCGGCTGTGCGGCTCGGGCTTGCAGGCGATCGTGTCGGCCGCGCAGTCGATTCTGCTCGGCGATGCGGACATCGCCATCGGCGGCGGCGCGGAAAGCATGAGCCGCGCGCCGTACGTGATGCCCGCCGCGCGCTTCGGCCAGCGCATGGGCGATGCGCGCGTCGTCGACGTGATGCTCGGCGCGCTGAACGACCCGTTCCACAAGATTCACATGGGCGTGACGGCCGAGAACGTCGCGAACCAGTACGGCATCACGCGCGAGGCGCAGGACGCGCTCGCGCTGGAATCGCACCGTCGCGCGGCCAACGCCATCGAGGCCGGCTACTTCAAGGAGCAGATTCTGCCGATCACGCTGGCATCGAAGAAGGGCAACACCGTGTTCGAGCGCGACGAGCACGTGCGCATGAACGCGACGGCGGAAGACTTCGCGAAGCTGAAGCCGGTGTTCGCGAAGGAGAACGGCACGGTGACGGCGGGCAACGCGTCCGGCATCAACGACGCGGCGGCGGCCGTCGTGCTGATGGAACGCGGCGTCGCGGAGAAGCGCGGCGCGCGGCCGCTCGGGCGGCTCGTGGCGTACGCGCACGCGGGCGTCGATCCGACCATCATGGGCATCGGCCCGGTGCCGGCCACGCGCAAGGTGCTGGAGCGCGCCGGGCTTTCCGTCGACGATCTCGACGTGATCGAAGCCAACGAAGCGTTCGCCGCGCAAGCGTGCGCGGTCACGCAGGAACTGCGGCTCGATCCCGCGAAGGTGAACCCGAACGGCTCGGGCATTTCGCTCGGGCATCCGATAGGCGCGACCGGCGCGCTCATCACGGTGAAGGCGCTGTACGAGCTCCAGCGCATTGGCGGGCGTTACGCGCTCGTGACGATGTGCATCGGCGGCGGGCAGGGGATCGCCGCGATCTTCGAGCGTATTTGACGTGGTATCGAAGGAAAGAAGGATGAGAGAAGCAACGAAGGCAACGAATCGGCCGGGCTTGCGGGCCGCGCTGACGATGACCGCGGGCTTGGCCGCGGCGCTCGCGCTCGCGGGCTGCAATTCGCCGATGCCGCCGGATGCATCGGCGTCGGCGTCCGCGAGCGCCCGAAGCGCGCCGAGCGGCGAATCGTATGGCGCCGACAAGGCGATCCGGACGCTCGCGCTGCCGCCGCAAAAGCCGCTGGCGCCGAATCCGGAGTACGCGCGCTTTCCGCGCTACGTGGGCACGCTCGGCGGCAAGCAGATCGAGATGAAGCTCGGCGCCAAGACCGATGACGCGTCCGGCGTGCATGGCGAGTATCGCTTCGTCGGCAGCCCGACGGTGATTCTCGTGGCGGGCGATCGCGACGGCGAAACGCTCGAAATCGAGGAGTCGAACGACGGGACGCACATCACCGGCAACTGGGTCGGCAAGTTCGAGGCGGACGGAAGCGTCTCGGGCGAACGCATGGACCCGGACGATTCTAATGCGCAGCCTTTCGAGTTGCGGCCTGCCGTGGCCGGCGTAATGCTGCCGCGCGCGCCGGCTAGCACCGGCACTGTTGCCGCGCCCGCCGCGCCTTCGCTCGAACCCGCGCCGCCTGCGTTGCCTTCCTCGCCGCCGAATGCCGTGGGCGGCACGACGAACGTCATCATCGGCGAATAACGCCTTCTTTCATTCACGCTGACAGCAAGCCCATGACCGATTCCAGCAGCAAGGACCGAGACCTGCAAACGCGCATCGTCCAGCCGGACGACCGCATCACGCCCGGCTTCGAGTCGTTCTCCGTGCCGGTGGCGCGGGCATCGACGGTCGTTTTTCCGGACCTCGCGACCATGCGCGCGCTCGTCTGGAGCGACGACTCCAAGTGGCGCTACGGCCTGCACGGCACCCCGACGACGATCGCGCTCGCGCAGCGCCTGGCCGCGATCGAGGGCGGCGAGCACGCGCTTTTGCAGCCGTCCGGCCTCGCGGCGATCTCGAACGTGTACTTCGGCCTCGTCAAAGCGCGCGATCACGTGCTCGTGCCGGACAACGCGTACTCGCCGAATCGCGAGCATGCGGACTGGCTCGCGAGCGACTTCGGCCTCGAAGTCAGCTACTACGATCCGATGATCGGCGCCGGCATCGCCGATTCGATCCGTCCCAACACGAAGCTCATCTGGCTCGAAGCGCCCGGTTCGGTCACGATGGAAGTGCAGGACGTGCCGGCGATTACGGCGGTCGCGCGGGCGCGCGGCATCGTGACCGCGATCGACAACACGTTCTCGGCGGGACTCGCGTTCAAGCCGTTCGATCACGGCGTCGATATTTCGGTGCAGGCGCTGACGAAGTACCAGTCGGGCGGCAGCGACATTCTGATGGGCGCAACCATCACGCGCGATGTCGAATTGCACAAGAAGCTCAAGCGCGCGCGCATGCGGCTGGGCGTCGGTGTGTCGGCGGACGATGCATCGCTCGTCTTGCGCAGCCTGCCTTCGATGAAACTTCGTTACGAAGCGCACGACCGCTCGGCGCTCGCGCTCGCGCGTTGGCTCAAGACGCGCCCCGAAGTGGCCGCGGTGCTGCATCCCGCGCTCAATGATTGCCCCGGCCACGAGTTTTTCGCGCGCGACTTTTCGGGCGGCGCGGGCGGTCTGTTCTCGATCGTATTCGATGCCCGATACAGCGCCGAAGAGGTCGATGCGTTCGTCGAGGCGCTCAATCTTTTTTCGATCGGCTGGAGCTGGGGCGGCGCGCATAGCCTCGCGATGCCCTACAACGTGCGCTCGATGCGCACTGCGTCGCAATGGCCGCACGAAGGCGTGCTGGTGCGGCTGTACGTGGGTCTGGAAGACGAAGCGGACTTGCGCGCGGACATCGAATCCGCGCTCGGCAAGGCGTTCGCGTAATCAGAACAGGCGAAGCAGTCCGTCCAGTCCGACGAAGTTGAACGCGACGCTCGCCGACTCGCGCACGACGGGCTTCGCACGAAACGCCACGGACAGGCCGGCTTCGGCCATCATCTTCAGATCGTTGGAGCCGTCGCCCATTGCAATCGCCCGCTCGGGATCGATGCCGATCTTCTCGCACGTCTCGCGCAGCGTGCGCGCCTTCACGTCGGCATTCACGATTTCACCGATGACCTTGCCGGTCAGCTTGCCATCGACGATTTCCAGCGTGTTCGCGCGCGTGTAGTCGAGCCCGAGACGCGTTTTCAGGCGCTCGGTGAAGAACGTGAAGCCGCCGGACACGAGCAGCGTCTTCAGTCCCGCCGCGCGCGCGCCTTCGAGCATGCGTTCCGCGCCCGGCGACAGTCGCAGGCGTTCTTCATAGACGCGTTCGAGCGCCGTGGCGTCGAGCCCCTTCAGCAGAGCGACGCGGCGCGTCAGGCTTTCGTTGAAGTCCTTGATCTCACCGCGCATCGACGCTTCCGTGATGGCAGCGACTTCGGCCTTCAGCCCGCAAAAGTCCGCGATCTCGTCGATGCATTCGATGGTGATCAGCGTCGAGTCCATGTCCATGGCGACGAGACCGAAATCGGAAAGCTGCGCTTGCGGCTCGATGTACGCATAGTCGAGCGCGTGCGACCCGCAATACGCATCGACGTCGGGACGCTGAAGCGGATCGGCATCGACGAGGCGCAAGAGCGTGTCGTCGATACGTGAAGCCGTGCGCGAGCGGGCGAGGGCGGCAAGCGGCCGCAAGTGCGAATCGGCGATCGGGGCGGGGCTTTGAATGACGAGGTTCATCGGAGCGGATTTTTGTCGAGCGATGGCGCGGGAACCGGGTATTGTACGGGGCGAGCGTTGTTTCGACGCCGGGCGGGCATGCTTGGCATTTTGCATGCAGCATCATGCATGCGGCATGCAGTACGCGAACCTCCCTACCGCATGACCGCAGCCGGTTCGACTCGCCAATACAGCGGCTCGCCGAACCGCTTTGCGAGATGTCCGAGCGGGGGCTACCTCAACGCTGGCGAGCAGCGTTGGCATCTTGCATGCGGCACAGGGCCCGTTGCATGCAAAACACAGAACTCCCTACCGCACGACCGCAGCCTATTCGACGGTCTCGGTACGGCCGGTGGCCGAACCGCCCCGCGCGATGTACGCGAGGGGCGCGACCTCGACCCCGCGCGGGCATGCTTGGCATTTTGCATGCGGCATCATGCATGCGCATGCGAAACGCAAAACCTGCTAACGCATCACCGCCGCCGGATCGACGTCCCAATAAGGCGGCTCCCCGAACCTGCCCGCAAGAAACTCGATGAACGCCAGCGTCTTCGGCGGAACGAACGCGCGACTCGGATACACCGCCCAGATCGCGACAGTCTGCGCGATCGGATAGTCATCGAGCACGGTGACGAGTTCTCCGCTCGCGAGCAACGGCGCCACGCTCCACGTCGACTTCAGCCCGATGCCGATGCCCGCCGCGAGCGCATCGCGGATCACTTCGCCGTTGTCCGTGACGAGCCGGCCGGACACGCGTACATCGATCACGCCGGTCGGCGTGACGAAACTCCAGTCGCGCTGATCGGCGAGAATCACGCATTCGTGCTGCGCAAGATCGGCGGGATGGCGCGGCGTGCCGTGTTTCTCCAGATAAGCAGGCGACGCACACAGCACGCGCCGGTTGCTCGCGAGCTTGCGCGCGACGAGCGTCGAGTCCTTCAACGCGCCGATGCGTATTGCAAGGTCGATGCCTTCATCCACGAGATCGACGATCTGATCCGTCATGCGCAAGTCCATCGTCACGCTTGGATACTGCGCGAGAAATGCCGGAATCAGCGGCGAGATGTGCTGACGGCCGAGCGAAGAGGGCATCGTCACGCGCAGCCGCCCATGGGGCTCCGCGAGCGCCCGGCCGACCGATGCGCGCGCCGCTTCTGCCGCTTCCAGCAACTGGCGCGCATGCGCCGCGAAGATCTCGCCTTCCTGCGTGACGCTCACGCGCCGCGTCGTCCGGTGCAGCAGCCGCGCGCCCAGCATGCGCTCCAGACCCGCGATCCGCGCGCTCGCCACGGCCGGCGACAAGCCAAACTCGCGCGCCGCCGACGACAGGTTCGCCAGCGCCGCCGCGCGCACGAAAAGGCTCACGTCGAGCAGATCGAGCCGGTCCCGCGCGTGTCCTTCAACCCATGCGTCGCTCGCCATTCGATGGATTCCCCGAAAAATGTTTCCTGCATTATCGCGGTTTTGCGAAAGCGCGACGCGCGCTACGATGCAGTCACCGTTTGCATTAAGAATCCAAAGTCACCTCACCAAGGACACATCATGAAAGCCATCGGTTTGACCCGCTACTTGCCGATTTCGAACCCCGAATCGCTCGTCGACATCGAGCTCGATAAGCCCACGCCGACCGGTCGCGATCTGCTCGTGAGAATCGAGGCCATCGCGGTGAATCCTGTCGACACCAAAGTGCGCGCGCCGAAGGACAAGATCGAGGACAGCCCGCGCGTGCTCGGCTGGGACGCAGCCGGCGTCGTGGAAGCCGTCGGTCCGGACGTCTCGCTCTTCAAAGTGGGCGATGCCGTCTATTACGCCGGCGACATCACGCGGCAAGGCGCGAACAGCGAATTCCATCTGATCGACGAGCGCATCGTCGGCGCGAAGCCCAAGTCGCTCGACTTCACGCACGCGGCCGCGCTCCCGCTCACCACGCTCACGGCATGGGAAGCGTTGTTCGACCGGCTGAAGGTGTCCGCCGAAGGCAAGGACGCGGGCAAGACCGTGCTCATCATCGGCGGCGCGGGCGGCGTCGGCTCGATCGGTATTCAGCTCGCCAAGCAAGTCGCGAAGCTCCATGTGATCGCGACAGCGTCGCGGCCCGAGTCGGCGAAATGGGCGACGGAGCTGGGCGCGGATCGCATCGTCAATCACTTCGAGAACATTCCGGCGCAACTGAAGGACGCCGGCACCCCTCAGGTCGACTATGTGCTCATCTTCAACGACACCGACAAGCATTTTCCGGCCGCGGCCGAAGTCGTGAAGCCGCAGGGCAGCATCTGCACGATCGTCGAGAATGCAGCGCCGCTTCCCGTCGAACTGCTGAAGGCGAAAAGCGCGGCGTTTCACTGGGAGTTCATGTTCACGCGAGCGATGTTCCAGACGCCCGACATGATCGAGCAGCACAAGCTGTTGTCCGAAGTGGCGCGGCTGATCGACGCAGGCATCATCCGCACGACGCTCGGCAAGAACCTCGGAAAGATCGACGCCGCGAACCTGAGAGAAGCGCATCGCCTTCTGGAAGAAGGGCGCGCGATCGGCAAGCTGGTGATGACGGGTTTCTGAAACGCTTCGGCGCATTCTTTCCGGCGTGCGCGGGCTCGGGTTTTCCCCGACGAAGCCCGCGCATCCTCGGCGCTAGACTGACTCCGCCTTAAGCCGATCCGGCGCTCGCCGCGCCGGATTGCTCTCGCGCTTATTCAGGAGATGCCGGATGAATCGACTCTCAAACGCAGTGCGCGGCGCCTTCGCCGCCGTGGTCGCTGGCGGCGTGCTCGCGGCCGCGCACGCCACGCCCGGCATTCGCGTCTTGTCCGAAGCGCCGAACGACGGGCCGATCAAATACACGGTCAAGATGACGTCGAAGACCTTCGGCAACGAACAGGAGACGCGCACGATCCGCTCCGGCCAGAGCGACGACTTCACCTGGCAGGCGGCCGCCCCCAAGGGCGCGCAGGCGGTGCCGGACGCTTGCCCGCAGCTTTCGTCGATCCCGCGCGGCGCCGACGGCGCAGCGGTGCGCCAGGTGCAGATCCGCTTTGCGCCCGTCGTCGCGGACAACGGTTCGGCCAACGTGCAACTGAGCTTTCGGGGCTATGCGCCGAAGGGCACGAGCAAGGTCACGGTCGGAGGCAAGGCATTGCAGTGTCCCGTCGATTCACGCGTCAGCCAGATCGTGCGTTTCAGCATGCCGACGTCGACCGGATCGAAGAAGACCGTCACGCTCGATGACGGCACTCAACTGACCATCACGGCGAGCCGGAAGTAAGTCGCTCGCGCCGCGTCTTAACGCGGTAGTTCGTCTCGCAACTAACGGTCTTTATCGCCGGCCTACGCCAGCAACAGGCGGTCGACGACGTTGGCATCCTTCCTGCTACCAGAACCGATGCGCATGGCGTCGCGCCCGAAACGCGCCGCCGACATGCCAACCGCCAACGCATCGACCGTTCCGACAGCGAGGTAATCGCGATGCCGCACATGATCTGGAAAGGCGCGATCAGCTTCGGGCTGGTCCACGTGCCTGTGCAACTCTATCCGGCCACGCAGTCGGAGAAGGTCGGCTTCAATCTGCTCGACAAACGGTCGATGGACCCCATCGGCTACAAGCAGATCAACAAGAACACAGGCAAGGACGTCACGCGCGACAACATCGTGCGAGGCTTCGAGTACGAGAAGGGCAAGTACGTCGTGATGACCGATGCCGAAATCCGCGCGGCCAATCCCGAATCGACGCAGACGGTCGATATCCTCTCGTTCGTCGATGCCCCCGAGATCTCGTTCCTCTCGCTCGACACGCCGTACTACCTCACGCCCGACCGCAAGGGCGAAAAGGTCTATGCGCTCCTGCGCGACGCGTTGAAGGATACCGGCAAGGTCGGCATCGCGAGCGTCGTGCTGCATAACAAGCAGCATCTCGCCGCGCTGATCCCGGTCGGCCCCGCGCTCGCGCTCAATACGCTGCGCTGGGGCGACGAAGTGCGCGACTTCAGCCAGTTCACGTTTCCGGACGATGACACCAAGAAGGCCGGCGTCACGACGAAGGAACTGGACATGGCCAAGCGTCTGATCGACGACATGAGCGACTCGTGGGACCCGACCAAGTATCACGACACCTTCCGCGACGACATCATGGCGCTCGTCGAGAAGAAGGTGAAGGAAGGCAAGGTCGCCGAAGTGATGAAGTTCGAGGAAGGCGGCGAGGAGAAGGCGAGCGCGGACATCCTCGACCTGTCCGAACTGCTCAAGCGCAGCCTGAAGAAAGGCGGCGCGCCGAAGCGCGGCGGCAGTTCCCGCAATGCCGACGACGGCGGCGACGACGCAGGCAAGGAAGCCGCCGAGGAACCCGCGCGCCCGGCGCGCAAGACGGCGCGTCGCAAGAGGGCGTAGGGAGCGTAGAGGGCGTAGGGGGCGCAGGGGGCGATCAGGCGCCCATCGGACGACACGAAGAAGGACTCCACGACGATGACGGGCAAGCTCGAAACCTATCAGCGGATGCGGCGTTTCAATGAAACGCCCGAGCCTTCGGGCGAAAAGGCCGTCGCGCGCAAAACGGCGCGCCGCAAGAAGGCGCCCGCGCAGGCGCTTTCTTTCGTGATTCAGGAACACGACGCGCGGCGGCTGCACTACGACTTCCGGCTGGAACTCGACGGCACGCTGAAGTCGTGGGCGGTGCCCAAAGGGCCGAGCCTCGATCCGTCGGTGAAGCGCCTGGCGGTGCATGTCGAAGATCACCCGATCGACTACGGCTCGTTCGAAGGCGACATTCCCGAGGGCAATTACGGCGCGGGCAGCGTCATCGTATGGGATCGCGGGACGTGGGCGCCGCAGACCGGCACCGCCGAAGACGCCGCCCGCGAGTACGAAAAGGGCAAGCTCAAGTTCACGCTCGACGGCGAAAAGCTGCACGGCGGCTGGACGCTCGTGCGCAGTCACATGCGCGGCAGCGGCGACAAGGAACAGTGGTTCCTCATCAAGGAACGCGACGAGGAAGCGCGGCCCGAATCCGAATACGACGTACTCCTGAAGAAACCCGGCAGCGTGCTTTCCGACTCGCTCGGCGCGCGGCTCGAAAACGGCGAACTGCGCGAGCGCAACGAGCGCAAGGCGAAGCCGGCGGCGCGCAGAACGGTGCCGCGCCCGCCGAGCGACGCATCGAGCGGGCATGCGCATCCGGATATCGTCGCGACGCGCAATAGCGAATCGCTGCGGGCGCTGTCGCACGATCCGGCTATCGAAGGCGCCGAGAAAGCCAAGCTCCCCGCGCTTCTGAAGCCGCAACTCGCCACGCTCGTCGATGCCGCGCCGCCCAGCGACGACTGGTCCTACGAGATCAAGTTCGACGGTTATCGCGTGCTCGCGCGCATCGAGCGAACGAAGGGCAAGAGCGATATCCGCATCTTCACGCGCAACGGCAACGACTGGACGGCCAAGTTCCCGAAGCAGGTGAAGGCGCTGGAGAAGCTCGATATCGAGAGCGGCTGGCTCGACGGCGAAGCGGTCGTGCTCGACGACCGCGGCTTGCCGGACTTTCAGGCGCTGCAAAACGCGTTCGATGTCGGGCGTCCGCAGGGCATCGTCGTGTACTTCTTCGACCTCGCGTTTCTGAACGGCTACGACCTGCGCAATGTGCCGCTCGTGCAGCGCCGCGCGCTCTTGAAAGCGATCGTCGAACCGGTCGACGACCCGGCCTTGCGCTATTCCGAAGACTTCGCCTTCAGCGCCGACGACCTGCTCAAGAGCGCATGCGACATGGCGCTCGAAGGGATCATCGGCAAGCGGATCGACTCGACGTATGTGTCCGGGCGCAGCAACTCGTGGATCAAGCTCAAGTGCCGGCGCCGACAGGAGTTCGTCGTCGCGGGTTACTCGGAGCCGTCCGGCAGCCGCGGAAAGTTCGGCGCGCTCCTGCTCGGCGTGTACGACGCGAAGGGCAAGCTGCAATACGCGGGGCGCGTGGGCACCGGCTTCGATCACGCGATGCTCGTTGCGGTCAAGAAGGAGCTCGACAAGCGCGCGACCGATCGCATGCCGTTCGAGAAAGAGCCGCAGGAACGCAGCCGCACGCCGGTGCATTGGGTGAAGCCCGAACTCGTGGCCGAGTGCAATTTCGCGGAATGGACCAAGGAGCGCATCGTGCGACAAGCATCGTTCGTCAGTCTGCGCGACGATAAACCGGCGCGGCAGATCGTGAAGGAAGAGCCGACATCGGCCGAAAAGGTCGATGCCGAGGAAGAGAAGACAGTGACGCCCAAAGCGCGAAAGACGGCGGCGAAGACCGCAAAAAAAACAGCGGCCAAAACAACGGCCACAACGGCCTCGAAGTCCCGCGCGAACGCGACCGAAATCGAAGGCGTGAAGATCAGCCATCCGGACCGCGTGATCGACAAGTCGACGGGCCTGAGAAAGATCGATGTCGTCGAATACTACGCGTCGATTGCCGAATGGATGCTGCCGCACTTGCAGGACCGGCCGGTGTCGCTCGTGCGCGCGCCCGACGATATCGGCGGCGAACTGTTCTTTCAGAAGCACAGCGCGCGGCTCGCGATTCCGCACATCACGCAGCATCCGGACGTCGATCCCGGGCATCCGCCGCTTCTGACAGTCGAATCGGCGCAGGCGCTCGTCGGCACCGCGCAGATGGGCACCATCGAACTGCATACGTGGAACTCGGTGGCGTCGAATATCGAAAAGCCGGATCGCATGGTGTTCGATCTCGATCCGGGCGAGGGCGTCGGCTGGGATCGCATGGTGGAAG
Organism: Caballeronia sp. SL2Y3; assembly: GCF_022879575.1. Lineage (NCBI taxonomy): Bacteria > Pseudomonadati > Pseudomonadota > Betaproteobacteria > Burkholderiales > Burkholderiaceae > Caballeronia > Caballeronia sp. SL2Y3. Next base: position 1,465,504 of record NZ_CP084260.1, on the reverse strand, counting down.
CGGCCAAGCTGACCCGCAGCCTGCTGGAAGAACTCGGGCTCACGTCGTTCTGCAAGACGAGCGGCGGCAAGGGGCTGCATGTGGTCGTGCCGCTCGCCAAGCAGGCAGGATGGGACGAGATGAAGGGCTTCTCGCAGGCCGTCGCGCAGTTCATGGCCAAGACGCTGCCGAAATTCTTTTCGGCGAAAATGGGCATGCAGAATCGGCAGGATAAGATCTTCGTCGATTACCTGCGCAACAATCGCGGCTCGAGCACGGTCTGCGCATTCTCGCTGCGGGCGCGGCCGGGCATGGGCGCGTCGATGCCGATCAGTTGGGACGAACTCGACGACACCACGCGCGGCGACCAGTGGAACATCGGCAATGCGCGCGAGCGGATGGACGCGCTCACGGCCGATCCATGGGAAGGCTATGCCAAGGCGCGCCAGCGGCTCACGGCGCAGATGAAAAAACGTCTGGGCATCGACGGCTCGCGCGGGTGATTCACGACATCGGAGCGCAAACGTAGCGCAAGCGGAGCGCATCATGAAGCAGGCGAAGGACGAACCCGAAAAGGACGAACCCAGAAGCACGCCCGAAGCGCCTCGGGACGACGAGGCCAACGCAACCAGCGACGACCGCGCGAAGCCCCCGCTGCCTCACGAGTCGGATCAGAGCGTGCAGTCGCAAGATGAGGAAACGCCGCGCAATGTAGGCAAGCAGGCGCATGAGGACATCGAACGCGGTCTCGTCGATACGGACCGAAGAAGCAGCGAACCATGACGCGCAGACCGGGCCGATGTGCCGCCCCAAGCGCCGATGTCCATGACATCGAAGGGGCGCCTGCGTAGAATGATCGTCTGTCTCAAAAAAAACGGGTAACACAGCCTGTTTTTACCGGACGCCACGCGCAACGGTCCTCCGGCCGGTAAGACGTTCCAGCCAGCTTGCCTTTTGCCGCATATCCGGCGCAACAAGCCTTACAACCGAACATGCGACACGACCTTCTGTCCCGCCTGAAGCAAGAAACCGCTGCGTGTCATTCCCGTCTGGAGCATGCGCTCGATCTCATGCGGGACGGCTTGCAGCGCGACGATTACATCGCGCTGCTCGAACGTCTATACGGCTACGTGGCCCCGTGGGAAGACGCGGTCGGCGCATGCCTGCCTGCGTCGCTGCACGCGTTCTTCGATGAACGCCGCAAGACGTCGCTGCTCGCCGCCGATCTCGTCGCGCTCAGTGGCGATGTCGCAGTGGCCGAGTCCATCGTGATCGCGAACGCGCGGAGCTTGCCGCCGATCGCCGATCTCGGCAGCGCATTCGGCTCGCTCTACGTGATGGAAGGCTCGACGCTCGGCGGGCGCTTTATCGCGCCGCACGTGGCCGAGCAACTGGGCCTCGCGCCGGGCGTCGGCAACGCCTACTTCGACGGCTACGGCGCGCGTACGGGCAGCATGTGGAACGCGTTCCGCGAAACCGCCGTCTCGGTCGTGCCGGAGACGGGATACGACGCCGCGGTGAGCGCCGCCATCGGCACGTTCGAGAGTCTGCAGGCGTGGCTGTGCCTCGAATCGTCCGACGCGCGAGCGATTTCGGGAGCCGCCGCATGAGCAATAACCCAGCGAATCCTTTGAGCGCAAGCCACGTTGCGGGTCCACCGGACGCGGAAGCGCGCCGCCTCACGCTCGATTCGGGCGTGGCGAGCAAGGACTGCGACGCCGAGCCGATTCACATTCCCGGCGGCATCCAGCCTCACGGTTATCTCGTGGTGCTGGCCGAAGGCGCCGGCGATCAAACCGGCCCGCGCATCGCGCAGGCAAGTGAGAACCTCGCGGCGCTGACGGGCGAAAGCGTCGAGGCGCTGCTCGGCAAGCCGCTCGATGCGCTCGTCGGCGAGGACGCCGCGCGGCGCGTTTTGCGCGCCGCATCGACGATGCAGCTGGAGGACTCGCCGCTCTATGTCGGCGCCACCGACAAGCCCGCGCGGCTCGATGTCACGGTTCACCGGCACGACGGCGTGCTGATCGTCGAAATGGAAGCGACCGCCGAGCCGGACGAAGCGGCGTTCTCGTCGATGTATCCGCTCGTGCGCACGTTCGCCCGCGATCTGCAGGATGCCACCACGGTCGAGGAGCTCGCGGAACTGGCCGTGCGCGAAGTCCGCGCCATCTGCGGTTTCGGCCGCGTGATGCTCTACAGCTTCGACGCGGAAGGCCGCAGCCACGTGCTCGCCGAAGACCGCGACCCGCGCTATGCGTCTTTCCTGCATCAGTTCTTTCCGGCATCGGACATTCCGACTCAGGCGCGCGCCCTGTACCTGCGCAACCGCATCCGCCTCGTGTCGGACGTGAACTACGTGCCCGCGCGCCTCGTCCCGGCCGTCAACCCGGTCACCGGCCGCCCGACCGATCTCAGTTTCGCCGCGCTGCGCAGCTTCTCGCCGGTGCATCTGGAGTACATGCGCAACATGGGCACGCATGCGTCGATGTCGGTGTCGATCGTCGTGCGCGGGCAGTTGTGGGGGCTTATCTCCTGTCACGATCACGACGCGCGCCGCGTGCCGTTCAGCACGCGCGTGGCGGTCGAGCATCTCGGGCACATGCTGTCGCTGCAAATCGAGGCGAAGGAGGAGCGCGAACAGGGCGAATATCTCGCTGAATTGCGCCGCACGATGGCCCGCCTCATCGCCGCGATGAGCGAGCACGAGAGCTTCGTCGCCGGTCTGCAAGACGTGCCGCGCGATCTGCTCGGCTTTACGCGTTCCGAAGGCGCGGCCATCGTGATGAACGACCAGATCACGCTGATGGGCAAAACGCCCGACGAAGAGACGGTGCGCGCGCTCACGCTCTGGCTCGCGGAGAACACGTCCGGCGTCTGGTCGACGGATTCGCTCGCGCGCCAGTGGCCGCCGGGGCAGGCGCATCAGGACACGGCGTGCGGCGTGCTCGCCGTGCCCGTGTCGCAGATCTTCCGGAACTATCTGCTGTGGTTCCGGCCGGAGGTCATGCAGACCATCAAGTGGGCCGGCGAGCCGGTAAAGATTCGCGGCGAGGACGGCGCGAGCGCGCCGCGCACGAGCTTCAGCCCCTGGCTCGAAACGGTGCGCGGCCATTCGGTGTCGTGGCGCCAGGCCGAACTCGAAGTCGCGAGCGAATTGCGCGGCGCGCTGCTCAACATCGTGCTGCGCCGCGCGGAAGAGCGCGCCGAAATGGCGACGGAACTCGCCCGCGCCAATAAGGAACTCGAAGCCTTTTCCTATTCCGTGTCGCACGACCTGCGCGCGCCGCTGCGCCATATCGCCGGTTACGGAGACCTGCTGCGCGAGCTGGAAGCCGAGCGCATGTCCGACAAGAGCCGCCGTTTTCTCAACAACATGCTGGAATCGGCGCGCTTCGCGGGCACGCTCGTCGACGATCTTCTGACGTTCTCGCAGATGGGCCGCGCCGCGCTGCGCCCCGCGCCGGTCGACCTCGGGCAACTGGTGCGATTCGTCGTGCGCGAGTTCGACTCGGAAACTGTCGGACGGCACATCGAATGGGTGATCGGCGAGCTGCCGCGCGTCACCGGCGACGCCGCTTTCCTGCAACTCGCCGTGCGAAATCTGATCTCTAACGCGGTGAAATATACGCGGACGCGGGAATCGGCGAAAATCGAGATATTCGCGACTCGCAGCGGCGACGAGCACATCATCGGTGTGCGTGATAACGGCGTCGGGTTCGACATGAAGTACGAAGGCAAGCTCTTCGGCGTGTTCCAGCGGCTGCATCGCGCGGAGGAGTTCGAAGGCACGGGAATCGGCCTCGCGAACGTGCGGCGTATCGTCGAGCGGCATGAAGGGCGCACGTGGGCCGAAGGGCGGCTGGGCGAGGGCGCGGTATTCTATTTCTCGCTGCCGGTCGAGTTTCACAGCGTGACGGGCCGCGAGGCCGGCAAGCCGAAGGCCGCATCTGCAACGTCAGTGACAAAATCAAGACCAGACCATGCTTAAACCGATACTGCTCGTCGAAGACAATCCGAACGACCTCGAGCTTACCCTCGTCGCGCTGGACAAGAGCCAGCTCGCCAACGAAGTGATTGTTGCGCGCGACGGTCAGGAAGCCATCGACTATCTCACGTGCGAGGGCCAGTGGAAGGAACGCGCGCCGGGCAATCCGGCTGTCATTCTGCTCGATCTGAAGCTGCCGAAAATCGACGGCCTCGAAGTGCTCGACATGGTGCGGTCGAACGCCGGGCTCAAGAGCATTCCGGTCGTCATGCTGACGTCTTCGCGCGAGGAGCAGGATCTCGTGCGCAGCTACGAACTCGGCGTGAACGCCTATGTGGTGAAGCCGGTGGAATTCGCGGAATTCGTCGAGGCCATCAGCGATCTCGGCGTTTTCTGGGCCGTGCTGAACGAGCCGCCGCCGGGCTCCACGCGGTTTCGTCGTCCGTCGGCGGGGCAGTGACGGTTGTGCCCATGTTCGCCGTCGTGACTTTCTCAGCGCCCGCGCGCCCGCTTTCGAGCGAGGCCGCCTAGACCATGCAGCCCCTGCATCTGCTTCTCGTCGAAGACAACGCACTCGATGCGGAACTGACGATCGCCCAGCTCGAACGCGCCGACTACATCGTGGACGCGACCATCGTCTACGACTCCGCGAGCTTCATCGCCGCGCTCGACAGCCAGCGCTTCGACGTGATTCTCGCCGACTTCGTGATGCCGACGTTCTCCGGCATCGAGGCGCTGTCCATTGCGAGCGAGCGCACGCCGGACACGCCGTTCATCTTCGTGTCGGGTCTGCTCGGCGAAGAACACGCCGTCGACATGCTCAAGCGCGGCGCGACCGATTACGTGCTCAAACAGCGTCTGCAACGCCTGCCTGCGGTGGTGCGCCGCGCGATGCGCGAAAGCGCGGAACGCGAGCAACGCATCGCGGTGGAGCGGGCGCTGCGCGAGACCGAAACGCATTTTCGCCTGCTGATCGACGCGCTGAAGGATTACGCGGTCATCACGCTCGATCCCGAAGGCCGCATCCGCACGTGGAACGCGGCGTCCGAGCGGATTCTGGGCTTTCCGGCGCAGGACGTGCTCGGGCAGAGCGCGAGCATCTTCTATAGCCAGGAAGACCGCGAAGCCGGCGTGTACGACAACGAACTGGACACGGCGCGGCGAGAAGGCAGTGCGAGCGACGATCGCTGGCTGTGGCGCAAGGACGGGCACTCGTTCTTCGCATCCGGCGTGACGACCGCGATTCGCACCGAGCATGACGAGCTGATCGGTTTCTCGAAGATCGTGCGCGACGCGACCGACGCGCACATGGCCGCCGACGCGCTGCGGCTCGCGAAGGATCAGGCGGAATCCGCGAACCGCGCGAAGGACCATTTTCTGGCGGTGCTCTCGCATGAACTGCGCACGCCGCTCACGCCCATTCTGGCGGCCGTGCGGCTGCTCGAAATCAAGCATCCGCTGCCGCCCGACGCGCACCCGACGCTCGATCTCATCCGCCGCAACGTGGAACTGGAAGCGCGGCTGATCGACGATCTGCTCGATCTCACGAGCATCGCGCGCGGCAAGCTGAGTCTGAACTTCGCGAACGTCGCGCTCGATACGCTGCTCACGAGCGCGGTCGATATGTCGGAGGCCGATCTGCGCGCGAAGCAGCTCACGCTCGAAACGCGGTTCGAGGCGGAGCGTTTCGTCGTGCTCGGCGATGCCGCGCGGCTTCAGCAGATCATCTGGAACTTGATGAAGAACGCGGTCAAGTTCACGCCGGCAGGCGGGCGTATCGAAGTGCGCACGTGGAACCCGGACGACCGGACCATTGCGGTGTCGGTGACGGACAGCGGCATCGGCATCAGCGCCGAGGCGTTGCCGCGCATCTTCTCGGCGTTCGAACAGGCCGACGATTCCATCACGCGCTCTTTCGGCGGATTGGGCCTCGGTCTTGCCATCGCGAGCACGCTCGCGCAGAAGCACGGCGGCACGCTCTCGGCGCATAGCGACGGCCGCGACATGGGCGCGCGTTTCACGCTGACGCTGCCGCTCGCGCGCGTGCAGCCCACGCACGAAGCCGCGCCGCTGCCGGAAGCCGCGCGCCACGAGAACGGCCGCGCGTTGCGCGTGCTGCTCGTCGAAGACAACGAGCAGACGTCGTCGGCCATGGCGGAAGTGCTGGAGATGCTCGGCCACGATGTCGCGGTCGCCACGACCGTCGCGGCGGCGCTCGAGCGCGCAAAGGGCGCGCCGTTCGACTTGCTGGTGAGCGATATCGGCTTGCCGGATGGCAGCGGTCTCGATATCGCGCGCGCATGGCGCGCACTTCAGCCGGACAAGCCTTCGGTCGCCATCACGGGATACGGCATGGACGAGGACATCCGCCGCTGCCGCGAGGCAGGTTTTCGCGATCATCTGACGAAGCCCGTCAACTTCTCGCGGCTCGAAGCGCTGATTCGCTCGCTCGCGGAACAGCTTTCGCAGTAGCTTCCGAAGCAGCGCCTTCGGTGCGTGCGGGTCTGCAAAAATTTGCGCCGGCTGCGCGGAACGATGTCGATTGACGGCATGCTTGCACGTCGTAGGACAGAGAGCGGGTGCGCCCGCTCGTCCACCACGTTCAATCACGGAGCCACCATGTCGCACAGTCCCGTCAAAGCCATTCCCGAAGGCATGCACTCGCTCACGCCGCACCTCGTCTGTGCGGGCGCAGCCGAGGCCATCGAGTTCTACAAGCGCGCGTTCGGCGCCGTCGAGATCGGACGCCTTCCCGGCGACGACGGCAAGCTCATGCACGCGATGGTCAAGATCGGCGATTCCATGCTGATGCTCGTCGACGAGCACCCGGACTTCGGCATGCTCGGCGCGAAGTCGCTGAAGGGCTCGCCCGTCACCATCCATCTGTACGTGGAAGATGTCGACGCCACGGTGAAGCAGGCCGAAGCCGCCGGCGCGCGCGTCACGATGCCCGTGGCCGACATGTTCTGGGGCGACCGCTACGGGCGTCTGGAAGACCCGTTCGGGCATCAGTGGTCGGTCGCCACGCACAAGCGCGATGTGAGTCCCGCCGAGATGCAGCAGGGCAAGTGCGCGCCCCGCGAATGACGTCACGCGCTATCCGAATCCCAAGGAGAAAGCTCATGCAGAAGATTTCGCCCTGTCTGTGGTTCGAGGCCGACAATGCGCAGGAGGCCGTCGACTTCTACCTCACCGTGTTCGACAACGCGCGCATCGTCGAAACCATGCGCCATACCGAAGCCAGCCCCGGCCCCGCGGGCAGCGTCCTTGCCGTGCTGTTCGAGCTCGACGGCGAAGAGTTCATGGCGATCAACGGCGGCTCGCAGTTCAAGTTCACGCCCGCCATTTCGCTGTTCGTGAACTGCGAGAGCCAGGAGGAGATCGACCGGTACTGGGACAAGCTGCTCGACGGCGGGCAGGCGCTCGCGTGCGGCTGGGTGACGGACCGCTTCGGCGTGACGTGGCAGATTGCGCCGTCGCGGCTGCGCTCGATGCTTCAGGACCCCGACCCCGCCAAAGCCAACCGCACCATGCAGGCGATGATGAACATGATCAAGCTGGACATCGCGGCGCTGGAGCGCGCTTACCGGGGCCAGTGATCACGCGCGGCGCTTCTTCGCCTTGCGCTCGACGAGCTTCGACGCATTGAAGCGGTGGTCCGGCGAGAAGAGCCGCCGGTACGTCATCACGACCGCGCCGACGACGCCCAGCCCCGACGCCGCCGCGATCAGGAACATGATGACGATCTGATAGCGCACCGCCTGCAACGGCGACTGCCCCGCCAGCACTTGCCCGGTCATCATGCCGGGCAGGCTCACGAGACCGACCACGGCCATCTGGTTGAGCGTCGGAATCATGCCCGCGCGCACTGCCTGGCGCGCGGGCCCTTTGGCCGCTTCCCAGCGCGTCGCGCCGAGCGCGAGCGACATCTCGACCGCCCCGCGTCCAGCGGTCAGCTCTTCCGTCATGCGTTCGATGCCGAGCGACACGCCCGTCAGCGTATTGCCGAGCACCATGCCGAGAATCGGAATCGTGTATTGCGGCTCGTACCACGGATGAATGCGGATCACCACGAAAAGCCCGAACGCGCCGATGAGCCACGAACTGCCCCAGATCGACACGATGCTGTCCACGTGCTGACCGGCATACGTGCGCCGCCCGCGACCGGACGCCGCGAGCCCCGCAATCACGGTCATCAAAACCATGAGCGGCAGCACGACATACCAGCGGCTGAACGCGAACACCCAGCCCAGCACGTAGCCGATAAAGAGCAGCTGCACGACGGTGCGCACCGCCGCGATCAAAAGCCGCCGCTCCAGCCCGAGGTCGAGCGCGACAGAAAGCGCCCCGTTCACGACGATGAGCGCCGCCGCGAGCCCGATATCGACCAGGCTCAGATCTTGGAAACCGTTCACGCGGCCTCCGCGGTTTCGGTAAGCGTGCCCGCCGACATCGCGAGATGGCGCGTGGCGACGCGGCGCGCCTGCTCCGGATCATGCGATACCCAGATGCACGCGCGCGCTTGCGCGCCGTCCGAATGGTCGCCCCCGTCGAACCATGCGCCGACGAGCGCTTCGATCGCGCGCACGGACGCGGGATCGAGCGAGGCGGTCGGTTCATCGAGCAGCAGCACGTCGGGGGCGAGTTGAAGCACCCGCACGAACGCCGCGATCTGCGCTTCGCCGCCCGACAACTCGCTTGCGAGCTTGTCGAGGAAATCCGCGCTGCGACCGGCTGCGTGCGCGAGCCGCGCGCCGGCGTCGCGATCGAAACGCGCATCACGATAGGTCTTCAGCGTGTACGGATAGCGCAGGTTGTCCTCGACGGTGCCGTCGAGCATGGCGGGCCGCTGCGCGATATAGGCCACGCGCCGCCGATACGCCGGAATGCCCGCGCGTTCTATGCGCTCGCCGCGCCACGTGACGACGCCCGCTTCGCACGGATCGAGCAGCGCGAGCGTGCGCAGGAACACGCTCTTTCCCGACCCCGAGGGCCCGGTGATGGCGACGCGTTCGCCCGCGCGCAGCGTGAAATCGGCGGGATGCAGCAGTACCGTGCCGCGCAGCGCATCGCGGCGCGCGACGCCCTTGGCCGCCACGAGCGGTCTGTCGTTAGCCATCTGCGGAAATCGTGGGGAGTTTCTTGTGGCCGTCATCTTACGCGGGCTCGCGGACATGAGCCGGGCACATGTCATGCTGGCGCGAAGTGAATCAGAAAAAACGGATGGAGAGGTCATGGCGCAAGCCCGAACCGCCGGAAAAATCGGAAAGATCGCAGCATGGTTCTTCGCCATTCTCGCGGTCCTGATCGCCGTGCTGGTGATCGTGTTCCTGACCTTCGACTGGAACCGGCTGCGGCCCTGGATCGACGACAAGGTCTCGCAGGCGATCGGCCGTCAGTTTCAGATCACGGGCGACCTCAAGGTGGGCTGGCGCCGTCCGCCGCACGAAACGGGCTGGAAGCGGTGGGTTCCGTGGCCGCGCTTCTCCGCCGAGAAAATCACCATCGCGAACCCGAACTGGGCGCGCCAGCAGCACTTCGCCACGCTCGATGAAATCGACTTTCAGGTCGCCGTGCTGCCGCTTCTTGCGCATGACATCGTGATTCCGAACATCAACCTCGTGAATCCGTCCATCGACATCGAACGGCTGAAGGACAATCGCAACAACTGGACGTTCAAGTTCAAGCAGTCGAGCGAGCCTTCGACATGGAACCTGACGCTCGGCGACATTTCGCTCGCCAAAGGCACGATCGGCGTCCATGACGAGGTGACCAAGACGCAGATGGACATCGTTGTCGATACGCTCGGCCAGGCCGTGCCCATCGGCGAAGTGATGAAGCAGCAGGAAGCCGCATCGACGAAATCGTCGGCGGAGATGGTCGGCAAGGGTGGGGCGGCCAAGCTCAGCAAGCAGGCGGATGCGGCGGCGGCATCGGAAGCGTCGGCTGCATCGGCGGCGGCAGCGGCGCATGCCTCGGCGCCGAATCCGGCGAGCACATCCGCGAACAAGAGCATCACGACCAAGGACGCGCCGAAGCCGCCGATTCCGCCGTATGCGTTCGGGTGGACCGCGAAGGGCACGTACAACAACGGCAAGGTCTCGGGCGAAGGCAAGCTCGGCGGCGTCCTGGCGGTGCAAGACGCGCAACGCCCGTTCCCCGTTCAGGCCGATGTGCGGCTCGGCGATACGCATATTGCATTCGTCGGCACCGTGACCGATCCCGCGCATCTCGCGGCGGTCGATCTGCGGCTCTGGGTGCAGGCGGTCAGCATGGCGCATTTATATACGTTCACCGGCGTTACGCTGCCGGAGACGCCGCCTTTCGCTACGGAAGGACGCCTGACCGGACAGTTCAGGGAAGAAGGCAACGTCTTCCACTACGAGAACTTCACCGGGCGCGTGGGCGGCAGCGATATCAACGGTTCGCTCGTCTATGCGGCCAGAAAGCCCCGGCCGCTCTTGCAGGGTGAACTCGTATCGCACCTGCTGCAGTTCTCCGATCTCGCGCCGATCATAGGCGCCGACTCCAACGCAAGCAAAGAGAAGCGCGGCGACGCGAAGAAGCAGCCGTCGGCCAAGGCGCTGCCGACCGAGGAATTCAAAACGGACCGCTGGAAGGCCATCGACGCCGACGTCAAGTTCACCGGCCAGCGCATCATCAAGGACCCGAAGCTGCCGATCACCGACCTCTACACGCATGTCGTAATGAAGGACGGCGTGCTCTCGCTCGAGCCGCTCAAGTTCGGCGTCGCAGGCGGCACGTTTGCATCCAATATTCATCTCGATGGCAGCGATGCGCCGCTGAAGGGCAAGGTGTCGGCGGAGGCGCGGCATCTGAAACTGAAGCAGCTGTTCCCGACCAACAAGACGATGCAATCCGCGCTCGGCGAAGTGAACGGCGATGCCGCGCTGTCCGCGACTGGCAATTCGCCTGCGGCGCTCGCCGCGAGTTCGAACGGCGAGGTGAAGGCGCTGATCACCGAGGGCACGGTGAGCCGGCTCTACATGGAGGCGGCGGGCCTGAACGTGGCGAACGTGGTCTACGAGAAGCTCTTCGGCAACCGGGACGTGAACATCAATTGCGCGGCCGCGGACTTCGTGGTGACGAACGGCGTGCTGGATTCGCGCGTCTTCGCGCTCGATACGGACGATGCGGTGATCAACGTGGACGGCACCATCAACCTGAAGACCGAGGACATGGATCTGGGCATCCATCCGCACACGAAGGGATTCCGCGTTTTCTCGCTGCGCTCGCCGTTGTACGTGAAGGGCACGTTCAAGGAGCCGAAGGTCGGCGTGAATGTGGGCGCGCTCGCGGTGCGCGGAGGCGCGGCGGTGGGGCTCGGACTGATCAACCCGTTCGCGGCGCTGATTCCGCTCATCGCGCCGAGCAACAACAAGCCGCTGCCGTGCGGGCAGATGCTCGCCGACATCCAGAAGCCGCCGACCGCGCCGCCGGCGGGGCAGAAGGCGAAGGCGAAGGCTGCGCCGGCGTATATGTCGTCGGGCGCGGCGGCCGCGGGTGCCGCCGACAAGGCGCCGAAGAAGCCGGCGGTGCCGGGGGCGGCAAGTGCGGGGCAGTATCGGGGGAGTTGATTGCTTCGGGATCTGTGGCGCGCGCGTCTTGCGCGCCACGTTCGATGCGCATGCGGCGATGGCTCAAGTCGATTGTGCGTGCAAGCGTGACTCTTTTCGACGCGCGGCTTGGTTTCGCTTCGCCGTCAACGACTTAATGCAGTTCTCGGCAGGTTATCAACAGGGTGATGCACGGTTTATGTGGATAGCGTTGCGCGCCCGCGCGTGAAAGCAGAAGCGTGGCGCATCCATCTGCAAGGTCGCCAGCGGACCGATGCTTCGTTGACTGGCTTACGGGGCGACGCCCGTCACCCCGCGATCCCCGGCCCGCCATTACTCCCCAGCAACTGCTCGACCGAATCCGCATCCGCGTAATCCTGTTCCGGCAGGCCATCGAATACGTTGATCACATCGTTGCTCGCGCCCGCCTGCCGCGCCGCTTCGACTAACGCGTCCTTGTTCGCGGGAAACTGCACCATGCGCAGCGTCTGCGCGATCTCGTCGTCGATCGGCTCGTCGTTCAGAAAGTGGTTTTCTGCGGGCTTGTCGGTCATCGTCGAATCCGTTGTCATGAAATTGATGAGCGTTCAGGTCAGCACCTGAATCGGCTGACTCGCCATGCCGCGGCTGGGCGTGCGCGATTTCGGCAGCGGCACATGACGCCAGCGGGCGTGGTCGAGATTCTGCGCGCTGATATCCGGCGCAGGCGGCGACACCGGCCCGGCATTCACACGCAGCGCGGCGCGCGTCGCCGACGCGACCGTCGAATCCGTCGAACTCGTATGCAGCGGCGCGGCGTAGCACGACACCGAAACCAGCGCCATCGACAACAACGTTGAGGTCTTCATCGGGCAACCCCTCCTCACGTAAGCAGCCAGAGCATCAAGCAGCATCAAGCAAAGCCTATGCCGATGGTTCTTCGGCCTGGCTTTCGCGCGTCTGAAGCGTCGCTTCGGATCGCGAACGGGCGCGACGAACGGGCGTCGCGCGACCGAACTTCGAGTGATGCGTGAACTCGCCATTCGCGCCCCGGACGCGCATCCTCCCGACGCTGCGAGCCACGAAATTGCATGGCCGCGCAGTTTCAGCGCGTGGTCGGGTTCAGACGGAAGTATGCGTCCAGAAGCGAGGTCTTGTACACGACGCCCAGCAGGAGCGGCGCGGATTTGCGCTCGATCACCGGCAGCCGTTCGCCCTGGAACGCGAGAAAGTGCTGTAGCGCCTCGCCGAGCGACATGTCGGGCGTGAGCACGTCGAATTGCGGCTGAAGATAATCGGCGGCGGTCTTCGTCGCCGTGTCGTGAGCGTCGAGCAGATCGGACGTGATGTCCTTCAGCGCGACGACGCCGCGAAAGCGCCCGGCTTCATCGATCACGTAGAGGTACTTCACCGGATACTCGAGGAACACGCGCGTCATGTCCTTCACGTTCGCCGTCAGCGGCACGACCGTATCGGCGGGCTTGACGAGCTCGCGCATCTGCGTCGCGGCGAGGCGCAGCCGCTCCTTTTCCTCGCGCGTGCGGCGCAGCGTGACTTCGTACATCGACGTCTGCTCGGACGTGCGCGCGATGAAATACGCGACGACGCACGAGAGCATCAGCGGCAGCACGACCTGATACGAGAGCGTCATCTCGAAGATCATGAGGATCGCCATCAGCGGCGCGTGCGTGGCGGCGGCGAGAAAGGCGCCCATGCCGACCATCGCGTAGGCGAACGGCGCGGACGTCGAATGCGGCCAGACGCCGTGCACGCCCATCCCGAAGAGACAGCCGAGCACCGCGCCCACGAAGAGCGTCGGCGTGAAGATACCGCCGACCGCGCCGGAGCCCGCGGTCGCTGCCGTCGCGATGGTCTTGAAGACGAGCACCGTGAGCAGCGCCGTCCAGGTCCACGGTTGATGCAGCAGCGAGTTGACGACTTCATAGCCATTGCCCCAGACTTCCGGCCACCATACGGAGATGATGCCGACGATCAGTCCACCGAGCGCGAGCCGCACCGGCAAGGGCAACGGCAGTAGCGCGAAGCGCCGTTTCGACGCCGCGAGCAGCCGCAGAAAATGCGGCGCCAGCGCGCCGCACAGCAGGCCGAGCACCACGAAAAGCAGCACTTCGACGCCCGCGATGGTCGGGAACACCGGCATCTCGTAAGGCGGCCGGTAGCCCGCGAACTCGCGCATCGTGATGTTGGCGACGACCGACGACACGACGATGGGCCCGAAGCTCTCCATCGCCATCGAGCCAAGCACGATCTCCGTGACGAAGAACGCGCCGGCGATCGGCGCGTTATACGCGGACGTGATGCCCGCCGCCGCCCCGCACGCGACGAGCAGTCGCAGGCGCGGCGGGTCGAAGTGGACCCATCGGCCGATGAGCGACGAGACGAGCGCGGCAAGCTGCACCATCGACCCTTCACGGCCGATGGAGCCGCCGCTCGTGATGGTGAAGAGCGACGACAGGCTTCGCCAGACCGTTTGCGAGACCGGCACCGCGCCGTCGCCGATGGTGACGGCTTCCATGTAATCGGCGTTCGCGTGCTTCTTCTCATGCCGCCGCGCCGCGATCAGGCAAAAGCCCGCGACGAGTCCGCCGGCGGCCGGCAGCGCGATGCGCGCGGGCCACGGCAGCAGGGTCGCCAGCGCGACGAGTCCCTCGGAGTGATTGCCCAGCAGCCGCTGCGAGAGCGCGATGCCTTCGCGAAAGACGGTCGTCGCAAACGCGCCCGCCACGCCGACGACCACCGCCCAGATGAGCATCGTGTGCGAGTCGGACAGCCGAAAGAGTCGTTGCGCGTGCGTGCGCAGCTTGAGCAGGAACGAGAGCACGGGTCGATTAGCTGTAAGCGTGGATAGCTTAGAAGCAAAAGGAATAAAGCGCCGCAAGGATAGCATTGCGCGCGGGCCCCGCAGAGCGCGCGCCCGCAAAAAAGCCCGGCGCGCGACAGCGGACCGGGCTCGATGGTGCGCGGGCTGGCTACCACTTCGGCGCGAACGACGGATTCGCGTTGCGCTTGCCTTCGTCGAGCTTGTCGATTTTGGCGATGTCGTCGGCATCGAGCTTGAGCTTTTGCGCGTCCCAGTTGGCTTGCTGGTGCTCCGCATTGGTCGATGCCGAGAGCACCACGATGTCGCGCGACAGCAGCCACGCGAACGTCACCTGCGCAGGCGTCGCGCCGTGCTTCGCGGCGATCGCCTTGATGGTCGTGTCGTTGTGGGCGCGGCCTTCGCCGAGCGGCATGTAAGCGGTGACTTTCACGCCGAGCCGCTGCGTCGCTTCGACGAGCGGGCGGTTGGCGAGGAACGGGCTGACCTCGATCTGGTTCGTGACGATCTCGCGCCCGCCCGGCGCATTCAACGCTTCTTCGAGCAGCGGCGCGGTGAAGTTCGACACGCCGTAGTGGCGGATCAGGCCGAGTTGCTGCGCTTCCTGCATCGCGGCGAGCGTTTCGGCGATGGGCACCGCGCCGTCGGGCGACGGCCAGTGGACGAGCGCCAGGTCGATGGTGCCGATATCGAGCTTCGCGTGGCTGTCCTTCAGGCTCGCGATCAGCTTGTCGTGCGCGAGGCGGTCCCACCAGACTTTCGTCGTCACCCAGACGTCGTCGCGCGCGATGCCCGATTCGCGCACGCCCCGGCCGACGGCGGCTTCGTTGTTATAGAACTGCGCCGTGTCGATATGGCGATAGCCGATTTGCAGCGCGCTCTTGACGGCTTGCGTGGTTTTGTCTGCATCGACGCGAAACGTGCCGAGACCGAAGGAAGGAATCGTTTCGACCATGCTGGCTCCTTTGTTGAGGTAGGTTAGGCCAGGACGCGCTTCACTGCGCGTCCTGATCGAGTTCGGGGTAGTGCCGGAAAATGCCCGATTCATTGAACGGAATGCGCCGCTCGGAATCCACGTACGCCGCGATGTTCGGCCGTTCGAGCACGGCGTCATGCAGCGCCGACACGCGCGGATAGTGCTTGGCGAATGTCTTCATCGCGCGAGGGAATGCATAATGCAATCCCTCGACGATCTGGAACATCGAAAGGTCGACATAGGTGATGGTGTCGCCGACCATCTGCGTGTCGCCGTGCGGGTTCTGCTTGAGCACGCGCTCGAAATAGCCGATGAACTTCGGCACGCGCTTCTCGATGAAATTCTTCGTGCGAATCTTCGCGGCGTCTTTCTGGTCTTCGTAATACAGATCGGTGGCGAGCGGATGATGCGTATCGTGTACCTCGGCCACGAGATCCGCGATGGTCAGCTGCAATCCATGCGCGACGTAGCGCAAGGCTTCGTCTTTCGGCGCAAGGTTCAGCTTCGGACCCAGATAGAGCAGGATGTTCGCCACCTGCGGCACGATGAGTTCGCCGTCTTTCAGGAACGGCGGCGCAAACGGAATATGCGGCTCTGTCTTGCTGTTGAGCAGCTTCATCATGGCGTCCATGCCATAACCGCTCTTCTTCGATGCGCGGGCGACATCGATGTACTCCGCACCCGCATCTTCCAGCGCGAGCCGCACGAATTCCCCGCGGCCCTGCAAGCCGTCCCAGTAATACAGTTCGTAAGCCATGCGTGAACTCCTCGTCGATCGGCCGCAAGCGGCAGAGGCATCGTTGCTGCTATTGAAGCACGATGCGCGCGGCGTGAAGCGTGATCGAAGCAACGCCTATACCCGCGCGGAGCGGCGATTGCGTGAAAACCTGCGGTGTAGAATGGCCTTTTGCATGCGGTCTACATAACGCCGCATGCAGCATGCAAGCGATACATCGACAAGCAAGCGGAGAAGGGATGGACAAGCAAGGCTTCACCACGAGCATCGTTCACGGCGACCGCAACGCGGGCGTCGAACATGGCGGCCTGCGCCAGCCGATCCATACATCGGTGCAGTACGGGTTCGAGCGCGTCGAAGACCTGATCGGTGTGTTCCAGGGCACGAAGAAGGGCGGCTATAACTACGCGCGCCAGGGCACGCCGACAACCGCCGCGCTCGAACGCAAGCTCACAATGCTGGAAGAAGGCGTCGGTTCGATCTGCTTCAGCACCGGCATGGCTGCGATCACGGCGGTCTTCCTGACGCTGTTGCGCGCGGGCGATCATCTCGTCGCGAGCCGTTATGTGTTCGGCAACACGAACAGCCTCTTCAATACGCTCCGCACGCTCGGTATCGAGGTGACGACGGTCGATGCCGGGAAGACCGACCATGTCGCCGAGGCCATCACCCCGAAGACACGCATGGTCTTCGTCGAAACCATCGCGAATCCGGGCACGCAGGTGCCGGACCTCGCGGGTATCGGCGAACTCTGCCGCGAGCGCGGGCTGGCTTATGTCGTCGATAACACGATCACGTCGCCCGCGCTTTTCAAGCCGAAGCACGTCGGCGCGAGCCTCGTCGTCAATTCGCTGACGAAGACCATCGCAGGTCATGGCGCGGCGCTCGGCGGCGCCGTCACGGACACGGGGCTTTTCGACTGGAGCCAGTATCCGAACATCGCCGACGATTACCGCCGTGCCGGTCCGAAGGAACAAGGGCTGTTGCAGATCCGCAAGAAGGGCCTGCGGGACATGGGCGCCGCGCTTTCGTCCGAGCAGGCGCATCAAATCGCGCTCGGCGCCGAAACACTGGCGCTACGCGTCGCGAAGTGCAGCGACAACGCGCTTGCCCTTGCGCGCTTTCTGGAAGGTCACGAGGCCATCGGGCGCGTGTTTTATCCGGGGCTGGAGAGCCATCCGCAGCATGGCATCGCGAAGTCTTTGTTCAAGAGCGGCTCGTGGCTGCTTTCGTTCGAGTTGCGCAATCCCGACAAAATGCTCGACGTCGTCAATGCACTGCAACTGCCGGTGAAGGCGACGGGTCTGGGCGATACGCGCACGCTCATCATTCCTGTCGCGCCGACGATCTTCTTCGAAGCGGGCTCGCAAACGCGCAAGGCGATGGGCATTTCCGACGGCATGATCCGGCTGTCGGCGGGCATCGAAGAGACCGACGATCTGATCGCGGATTTCGAGCAGGCCCTTCGGCTTGCCTGACCAGAGAGACTGCCTTCGGGCGGTCCTTCTGATCTAGTTAGGACTATCAAATAAAATGCGGCTAGCCCGTTCGTCGTGGTAGCTTCACAAACGGGCGAGCCGCAAAATGAGGCGCACGCGAGCAGAAATGTCTGCGAGGCCCGGTCACTCGACAAGCAACCGAGCCGAAGCGCGCGGCTTAGCGATGGTGCTCGGCGTAATAGACCGCAGCTTGATCGAGTTCGGCCTGAGCCTGCTTCAACAACTGCTTTGCCTTCTCTGCGTGACCGCCGAACTGACCGCGACCGGCCGATTGCGCGGCCTCGATGTGGCGGTACCCCTGATCGACGAGCTGATGCGCGCCTTCGATGTCGTGATTGACTGCACCGCCAGCAGCCATCGCCGTCGTAGCGGCGATTGCGAGGGCAGCAGCAGTGATGATCGAGCGTTTCATATGTCTTTCCCAGTTACGTTGTTGAGCAGCAGACGACACGATGAGAGACAGTCTCTTCCTGTCGTTCACGGCGAATCGCACTGCTTTGCAGGCAATCGCCGACGCATACAACGTGGCCGAAGCATATGCCGCTGACTTTGCCGATCTTCGTTTTGGTAACCGCGAATTACGAGATGAGCCGGTTAGGATTCTGTGATCGCAAAGGAAAGTTAGTACTACGGTGAATCGTACGAGCTTCGTCGCGCTAAAGCGAAAGCGCGTCTCTATGAATTGGACGCCGCATTTGCACACTCACGAGCGGATCAACCGAAAAGGCGTTCAACGCCGTACGTTATCGCCAGGCCGCCCACCACCAGCCACACGTAGAGAATCGCGCCCGTTGCAATCGCCCGCGGGCCGGCTTCCCGAATCTGCGCGATGCGCGTTTCCATGCCGAGCGCGGTCATCGCCATCGTGAGCGCGAAGGTGTCGAGCGTGTTGAGCGTGCTCGTGGCGCTTTCCGGCAGGATATGCAGCGAATTCACGACGACGAGCGCGAGGAATCCGAGCGCGAACCACGGCACCGCGAGCTTGCCTTTTCCTTTGTTGACGCTCGCTGTCGCATCGCCGCGTGCCCGGTTGATCCATACGCCGACCACGAGCAGCACCGGCACCAGCAACATCACGCGCGTCATCTTGACGATGGTGGCGATGTGCGTCGCCTCCGGGCTCACGTTGCTCGCCGCGCCGACGACCTGCGCGACTTCGTGGATCGTGCCGCCGAAGAAGAGCCCCGCGCCGAGCGTGTCGAGATGCAGCCATCCTGCATGCAGTGCGATCGGGTAAAGGAACATCGAGAGGGTGCCGAACAGCACGACGCTTCCGACCGCCATCGCGCTCTTGTGCGGCTTGGATTGCAGCGTCGATTCGAACGCGAGCACGGCCGCCGCGCCGCAGATTGCGCTGCCGGCCGCCGTGAGGAGCGCCGTATCGCGGTCGAGCTTCATGAGCTTCATGCCCACCCACGTACCGATAACGAGTGTGCTCACGACGACGAGCGTCGATACGGCGAAGCCCGGCAGGCCAACTTGCGCGATCTCCTGGAGACTCACGCGCAGTCCGAAGAATGCCACCGCAATGCGCAGGAGCTTGCGCGCCGAAAAGTTGACGCCGGCTGCCCAGCTCTGCGGCATGCCGTCCTTGAGCGCATTGCCGTAGAGCGCGCCCGCCACGATGCCGACGATCAGCGGGCTGATCCCGAGCCCGGCGATGGCAGGCAGCGCGGACAACCGCGTGACCGCCGCGGCGAACAAGGCGACGAACAGAATGCCGTTGAGCTGACCACGGGTGGACGAACCGGAGGCAAGCGAGGCGGGGACGGTGGACATATGCGGCGTCCTTCAATGGGCGTTGAGCAATGCCGCTATCCTAGTTCGGATATATGCATATGAGAAATCGTGATTTAGAATGCCAAATATCCATTTTACGGATACTTCCGCGCCGTGACCCCCGACCAGTTGATAACCTTCGCCACCGTAGCGGAGCACGCCAATATAAGCCGGGCGGCGGTCGCGCTCCATCTTTCGCAGCCCGCCGTTTCGGGCCAGCTCCGTTTATTGAATGAAGAATTCGGTGAACCGCTGTACCAGCGCGACGGCCGCGGCATCCGACTCACGCCGGCGGGCGAAGCGCTGCTCGGATACGCCACGCGCTTGCGGGAGGCGTTCCAGCAGGCGCATGCGCTGCGCGACGCCATGCGCGGGTTGGAAAGCGGGACGTTGCGCATCGGCGCGAGCACGACGCCCGCCAGTTATCTGCTGCCATACCTGATCGCAGCGTTCCGCAAGCGCTACCCGGAGGTCGTCGTCACGACCATCGACGGGAACACGGCGGAAATCGTCGCGGCGCTCGGCTCGCTCGATGTCGCGATCATCGAGGGACCCACCGGCCTCGGCTTGCCGCCAACGGCGGGCGTGACGCCGTGGCTCGACGACGAAATCGTGGCGATCGTGCGCGCCGGGCATGCGCTCGCCGACGGCCGCGCCGGCGCGACGCTGGAGGGCATCGGCGAGCATCCGCTGGTGTTGCGCGAGCGCGGTTCGGGCGTGCGCCAGATCGTGGAGCGGGCGTTCGGCGAACGTGGCGTCGACATGCGTGTGGCACTAGAGATCGCAGGCGTGGAGGGCGTGAAAGAAGCGGTGCGGGCGGGCATGGGCATCGGCTTCGTTTCCGCGATGTCCATCCGTCACGAGGACAATGCGCTGCGGCGTCTGCATATCGCGCCCGAGCCGCTCATGCGCCGTTTCTCGATTCTGTTGCCGCATGCAGCCGCGCCGTCGCGCGCCGCCGCGCGTTTTGTCGAGATCTGCGAAGACCGCGCCGCCCTCGGCTAGGGAATTCCACTATGGCGCGAGCGGGTGCTCAGGGCGCAGTATCCGGACTCAGTCAGGCGCTTCGGCGTCTTTTTTGCAAAAGGGATTGGAACCGGTTCCATGAGACAGTCGAGCAGCAGCGCGAAAACTGAAGTTGTGATTGTCGCGAGCGCGTTCGGCGTCGATGCGATCCGTCGCGATGGCCATGCCGCGTGGGCGGAGAAAGCGTCGCTCTCGGGCGCAGACGGTTTCGAAGTTCGTCGCGAACTGTGCGCCGACGCCAGCCTGGACGCACTCGCGCGGCTCGGCGAGCGCATCAGGGCAGCTGGCTTATGGGCCGTGCATTCGACGCCTGCGACCCTGTTTACTGCCGACGGCTCGCTCGACCACGAAGCGCTTGCGCTCGCAATCGATGAAGCGCGGGCGTTGGGTGCGCGCATCGTCAAGCTGCAATTAGGCGGCGACGAGCGCGGCGTGGCGACGGATTCGGCGACGCTGGAGGCGCTCACGCGCGCCATCGACGGCTCTTCGGCTCGGGTGCTGGTCGAGAACGGTCAATTGCGTGCCGGCGGTTTGCCGAATGCATTCGAAATGCTATTCGCCGCGCTGCCGGCCGACAGTGGTCTTGCAATGACGTTCGATACCGGCAACTGGCGCTGGGCCGATGTCAATCCGCTCGACGCCGCCAAGCGGCTTGGCCGGCATGTCGGCTATATACACTGCAAGGCGACGCAAGGCGAGGGCGCCCGGCGCTTCGCCGTCGCGCCGGCCCACGACGACGCGCAGTTCGCCGCAATCCTCTCGCATTTGCCGTCCGATGCGCCACGCGGCATTGAATTTCCGTTCCGCGACGAAGCCGACGCGGCGACTCAGGTGGCGCGCATCGCGGCGTTCTGATTTGAATTCTGTACGCACAAGACAAGGATCGAACATGCAGGTTGAGCACGAAGCTCTGGACGTCGTCACCTACGGCGAAGCGATGACGATGTTCGTCGCCGCAGAAACGGGTGATCTCGCGTCGGTCGGCCACTTCACGAAGCGCGTCGCCGGGGCGGATCTGAACGTCGCCATCGGCTTGTCGCGGCTCGGCTTCAAAGTCGGCTGGATGAGCCGCGTCGGCCGCGATTCGTTCGGCCGCTACGTCCTCGACGTGCTCGCGGAGGAAGGCATCGACGCGCGCTGCGTGAGCATCGACGAGCGCTATCCGACAGGGTTTCAGCTGAAGGGCAAATGCGACGACGGCAGCGATCCGGCAGTCGAGTATTTTCGCAAGGGCTCGGCGGCAAGCCATCTTTCGGTCGACGACTATGTCGCGGATTACGTGGTCGGCGCGCGTCACCTGCACCTCACAGGCGTCGCGCCGGCGATCTCCGCAAGCTCGCGCGAACTCGCGTTCCACATGGCCCGTGAAATGCGCGCCGCAGGCAAGTCGATCTCCTTCGATCCGAACCTGCGCCCGACGTTATGGCCGTCGCGGGAAGCCATGGCCGAATCGTTGAACGCGCTCGCCGCGCTCGCCGACTGGGTTCTGCCCGGCGTGAGCGAGGGCCTCGTGCTTACCGGTTATGCGGCGCCGGAGGACATCGCGGCGTTCTATCTCGACCGCGGCGCGAAAGGCGTGGTCGTCAAGCTCGGCGCAGAGGGCGCATACTTCCGCACCGCCGATGGCGACTCAGGCGTCGTTGCCGGCGTGCCGGTCACGAACGTGGTCGATACCGTCGGCGCCGGCGATGGCTTCGCAGTCGGCGTCGTGAGCGCGCTGCTCGAAGGGCGCAGCGTGCGCGATGCAATCGCACGCGGCAATCGCATTGGCGCATTGGCGATTCAAGTGATCGGCGACAGCGAAGGCCTGCCGACGCGCGAGGCGCTAGATGCGCTCGAATCGCAGGACCAGAGCGGCAAAAACGACAAAAACGACAAGACGGCCCGAGCCGCGATCATCGTCTGACATCGCCAGACGACATCGAGGCGAACTCGATCACGAGCGAGCCCTAAACACCCGACACTCAGCGTTCGGAGACAACATGCACACATCCTCGACCCCCACGCTCGCCGTGCGCCGCTGGTGGGCGATCATGCCGATCGTCTTCATCACGTACAGCCTCGCGTATCTCGACCGCGCGAACTACGGCTTCGCCTCGGCCGCCGGCATCAATCAGGATCTCGGAATCAGCAAGGGACTGTCGTCGCTGATCGGCGCGCTGTTCTTTCTCGGCTATTTCTTCTTTCAGATTCCGGGCGCGATCTACGCAGAACGCCGCAGCGTCAAGAAGCTCGTGTTCTGGAGCCTCGTGCTCTGGGGCGGATGCGCGGCGGCGACGGGCATGGTCAGCAACATTCCGTCGTTGATGGCCATTCGCTTCGTGCTCGGCATCGTCGAAGCCGCAGTGATGCCCGCGATGCTCGTCTTCATCGCGAACTGGTTCACGAAGTCCGAGCGATCGCGCGCCAATACGTTCCTCATTCTCGGCAATCCGGTGACGGTGCTGTGGATGTCGGTCGTGTCCGGTTATCTCGTGAATTCGTTCGGCTGGCGTCACATGTTCGTCGCCGAAGGTCTTCCGGCGATCGCGTGGGCGGTGATCTGGTGGTTCATCGTCAAGGACAAGCCCGCGCAGGTGAGCTGGCTTTCGGATCAAGAGAAGCGCGATCTCGATGCGACGCTGCGCGCGGAGCAGGCCGCGATCAAGCCGGTTAAGAACTATCGCGAGGCCTTCAAATCGCCCGCGGTCATGAAGTTGTGCGCGCAGTATTTCTGCTGGAGCATCGGCGTGTATGGCTTCGTGCTGTGGCTTCCGTCGATTCTGAAGAGCGGCTCCACGCTCGGTATGGTCGAGACGGGATGGCTTTCGGCTGTGCCTTATCTCGCGGCCACCATTGCGATGCTGCTCGCCTCGTGGGCCTCCGACAAGCTCCAGGCACGCAAGGCGTTCGTGTGGCCCTTCCTGCTGATCGGCGCGGTGGCGTTCGCGGGTTCGTATCTGCTTGGGACAACTAATTTTTGGGCGTCGTACACCTTGCTCGTGATTGCCGGTGCCGCCATGTATGCGCCGTACGGGCCTTTCTTTGCGATCGTGCCCGAGTTGCTGCCGAAGAACGTCGCAGGCGGAGCGATGGCGCTTATCAATAGCATGGGGGCGCTGGGCTCGTTCGTGGGTTCCTACGTGGTCGGATATCTGAACGGCGCGACCGGGTCGCCAGCGGCCTCGTACGTGTTCATGAGCGTTGCGCTCTTGCTTTCCGTTTGGTTCACGTTGGCTGTCAAGCCTCAAGCCGCCGTTCCGGCTTCGCGGGTTTTGCGGTCTTGACGTATGCGGTTTGGTGGGACTTGCTTTGTCGGTATGTTGACGTTGAATCGCTTTATGAGGCAGCAACGCAGATACACCGACGCGAGTACAAGTTCCACGAAGAATGAATGCTGACGGCCCGCTCAAGGGCGACTTGAACCCATTGCCGACCATGACTCAGAAAAAGATCGTAGCCTACAAGCCCTTACCGCCCGACGTGGAAGCGTACCTTCGCACGCACGCGGAAGTCATCAATGTCGATCCGAAGGACCACGCCGCGTTCGTAGCGGCGCTCAAGGACGCCGACGGCGCCATCGGCGCAAGCGTGAAGATCACGCCCGACATGCTCGAAGGCGCCACGCGCCTGAAGGCGTTATCGACCGTATCGGTAGGCTTCGACAACTTCGACGTCGACGACCTGACGCGTCGCGGCATCGTCCTGACGCACACGCCCGACGTGCTGACCGAATCCACCGCCGATACGGTCTTCGCGTTAATCCTTGCAAGCGCGCGCCGCGTCGTCGAACTCGCCGAATGGGTGAAGGAAGGCAACTGGAAAGGAAGCATCGGCGAAGCATGTTTCGGCGTCGACGTGCAGGGCAAGACGCTTGGTATCGTGGGACTTGGCCGCATCGGCGGGGCAGTCGCGCGGCGTGCCGCGCTCGGCTTTCGCATGAACGTGCTCTATACGAACAGGCAGCCCAACGAGCAAGCCGAGCAACAATACGGCGCGAAGCGCGTGCCGCTCGACGAACTGCTCGCGCAGTCCGATTTCGTGTGTCTGCAAGTGCCGCTCACGCCCGAAACGCGCGGTCTCATCGGCGCCAATGAACTGAAGAAGATGAAGCCGAACGCGATCCTCATCAACGCGTCACGCGGGCCGACCGTCGATGAAACCGCGCTCATCGAAGCGCTGAAAAACGGCACGATCCGCGCCGCCGGCCTCGATGTGTTCCAGCAGGAGCCGCTGCCAGCCGATTCGCCGCTCCTTTCGATGAAGAACGTCGTCGCGCTGCCGCACATCGGCTCGGCCACGCACGAAACGCGGCATGCAATGAACCGCAATGCCGCCGAGAATCTGATCGGCGCGCTCGACGGCACGCTCACAGAAAACATCGTCAATCGCGAAGTGCGCATGCGCTAACCGCGATGGGATCGGCGCGTCGCATGCGATAACATGCGCTTGGGCGGCACGCTTGCACCGCCTCGCATTTTGTATGCAACGTGCATCGGCGCTCGACGAGCACGAGCCAGTCCTCACGACACATCATGTCCGACGATCCCAACAAGCAGACTCTTCGCCCGCTGACTTTCGCCGCCCGACGCGCGACGATCACCGACGTCGCACGCGAGGCCGGCACCGGCAAGACCAGCATTTCGCGTTATCTGAACGGCGAGACGGGCGTGCTGTCGCTCGAATTACGCGAGCGCATCGAAGCGGCCATCGCGAAGCTCGACTATCGGCCGAACCAGATGGCGCGCGGCCTGAAACGCGGGCGCAACCGGTTGATCGGCATGTTGCTCGCCGACCTCACGAATCCCTATTCGGTCGAAGTGGTGCAAGGCGTCGAGGCCGCCTGCCATGCGCTCGGCTACATGCCGCTCATCTGCCATGCCGCGAACGAGGTCGACATGGAGCGGCGTTATCTGCAACTGCTCACCACTTACCGCGTGGAAGGCGTGATCGTCAACGCGCTCGGCGTGAAGGAAGAACTGCTGCAGGGCTTCACGCAAGGCGGCATTCCGGTCGTGCTCGTGGACCGCACGGTCGAAGGCATCGTCACCGATATGGTCGGGCTCGACAATCCTGCCGCCGTCGCGCTCGCCACGCGTCATCTCGTCGATGAAGGCTTCGACGAGTTGCTCTTCATCGTGCAGCCGGTGACGCACGTGAGTTCCCGACGCTTGCGCGAAGCCGCGTTCCGCGAGGCCGTCGCGGCGCTCGGCGCAAGCGGTTCGACGCTCGTGCTCGATCTCTCGGATGCCGCATCCGCGCTCGCCGAAATGGACCGGCGTGTCGATGCCGCGCGCTCGGCCGGCAAGCGCGTGGCGCTTTTCGCGGCAAACGGGCCGGTTGCGCTGCGCGTCGCCGTGCACTTGAAGGAGCGGCACGGCCCGGACTGGCAGGCGAGCGTCGCGCTGCTCGCCATCGACGATTCGGAATGGGCGGAACTCGCGGGCATGACGGCGGTTCGCCAGCCCACCTACGACATCGGCCGGCGCGCGGTCGAGTTTCTGCACGAGCGGCTCGGCGGTGCGTTGATGCCGGCGCGCGAGTGCCTGCTGCCGGGCGAACTCATCGTGCGGTCCTCGACGCAACGCTCGGCCGGCGTCACACAACAGCCGGCGACTCACGGACTCTGAAGGCACCTGAATGGTCAGCATCCCGACGCTGGCGGGCCTCGTATTCGTGACGCTCGTCGTCGCGGCCATGCCCGTCGTGTTGTACCGCAAGCTGCGCACGCGCTTTAGGCTGGTGCCGCGCGAGCCGATTCTCGGCATCGCGGTCTTCGCGCTCTTTGCGATGGTCATCGAGCGCGCGCTGCACGGCTTCGCGCTCGGCAATGCGGTGACGTCGCATTGGCTGTCGAATCCTGTCGTGTTCGTCGTGTACGGCGCCCTCGCGGCGGGCGTATGCGAGGAAGCGGGGCGCTTCGCCGGCATGAAATGGCTGATCCGGCGCGAGCCCGGTGCGCTCGAACGACACGGCCCGGCGCTCGGCTACGGCATCGGTCATGGCGGGGCGGAAGCCTGGATCGTCGGCGCGCTGGTGCAGGCGCAGTGGATCTTGTATGCAATCCTCGCGAATAACGGCACGCTCGACGCGCATTTCGAAAGCGCGCCGCTCGACGCCCTCGCGCGCATTCACATGATCCTGATGAGCTTGTCGCCGGTGTCGGCGGGCATCTTTCTGGTCGAGCGCGTGAGTGCATTCGTCTTCCAACTTGGCTTCTCGGCGCTCATGTGGCAACTGCTGCGCGAGCGCTCGCGTGGTGCGCTCGGCGTGCTGATCGCCGCTCATGCGCTTGTCGGACTGCCCGCTGCGCTGTTTCAGGCGCGCATGATTCCGCTCGTCGCGGCGGATGCGGTGTATCTCGTGCTGGGCGTCATCGTCGCGCTGGCGCTCGTGCGCTACTATCGCCGCGCCGCCGAAGCCGACAATTCATCGACTCCCGCCGCCCGCCAACCCTGAACGACCGAAACCGAATGGACGATTACCAATACGACTGCGCGAGCGCGGATATCGACATGCTCGCACACGTGATCAGCGATCTCTTCCCCGAGCAGACGCAGTTCGCCGAACGCATCGACGACAGCGGCCGCACTTCGCTGATGATTCACTACATCGCGATGCGCTTCGGCTCGACGGCGCGGCGCATTACCATCGATGTGCGCTTCGATCCGGGCGCGCTCGCGCGATACCGCGCGCTGCCGCCGCGTTTGCAGGCGCGCAGCTACGCGGTGCTGCGGGCCTATGTCGAGGCGACGCTCGGCTCGCTCGAAGAGCGTTATGCGAACGGGGAGGCCGTCCCGCGCGAGGTCGAGATCGAAATGGGGGAGGACTTTGCTTGAGTGCTTGAGTGCTTGAGTGCTTAGGGCTGCGCGTTGAAGGCGTTCTAGGCGCCTTCATGCGGTAGAGGCGCTCGCACCGCTCGGATGGTCGAAACGCAAGGCCTTGCGGCGCTCAGTACGCGAGCAGTTGCTGGGCGTCTGAAGGCGGGCGCTTAGAGGCCATTGCATCGCGCGCTCTGAGGCGCTATCGAAACTGAAAGTGTATTCAGGTGTCCTTATTAGTATTGCGAGGCGCAAGAGATGTGACTCGCGTCAAACGTAGAGAACCTCAGACCGCGCGATACACCTTCGCGAATCGCGCCGCCTTCACCACGCCATAATCGCCCGGTGCATACTGCATTACCCAGTCGCCGGGCTCGCCTGTCAGCACGTCGCCCGCAGCGGAGCGCGCGATCCTGAACGGTTCCTGCATCTGCTTGGCGAGCACGACGCTCGGCCGGTTGCGATACGTGCCCGGCTCGCCATGCACGATGCCGCCTTCGGGCGTGTACTTCGCGTCGAAACGTTCGCGCGACACGACCCAGCGTTCGCCCGATGCGCCCGTCACTATGGCGTCGCCCGCCACATAGCGGTTCGGTCCTTCGAGACTCATCAGTTCGCCGGCGGCAGCCGCGAATTCGACGGCCACGGCCTCGTTCTTGACGACGCGGCGCGCGACGGGATCGTTGAAAAGGTCGGGTGGGGCGAGTTCGAGCATGGGAAAAAGGAAGACATGAAGACGAGGTCAAGACCGCGATGCTAACGGCTATTGGAGCATTTTGCATCCATTACGCGGCACGCTGCACGCAGCATGCCGCGTGGAAAATGCAAAAAGGCCCGCATCGATGAGATGCGGGCCTCTCCTTGCGCGACAATCGCCGCGTACTTAAGGCTTCGTCGCCGATGCAGCGTCTGCACCGGATGCGCGCGGGTGCCGCGGGCCATGTTCACGGCGACCGTGGTGTTCGCCTTCCTGACGGAAGCTCGTGTCGGCGAGCTTCTTCTGTTCGGGCGAGAGGCTCGCATACAGCGGCTCGAATGCGTCGACCAGACGCTTCGTGCCGTCCGCGTTGGCTTGCGTGATCTGCTGATACTGCTTTATGTCGTCGAGTGCGGACATGGTCTCGCGCTGCGCAATGCGTTGGCGATACAGGTCCGCCATCGTGCGGGCGTTTTGACGCATGGCGTCGGCGAACGGCGCCCACTGCGCTTCCTGTGCGGACGTGATCTTTAGACTCGAATGCAATTGGGCGATGCGTTCTTCGACGCGCGCTTCGCGCTTCGAACCTGCCGGCGCGGCCGCGGACGCAGGTTGCGCGGCCACGGCAGGAGCGGATGCGCTTGCCACAGGCGCCGACGATTGTGCAAAGACCGCCGTGACGGCGCAGGATGCCGCCAGTGCGACGAGTGTTTTTTTCATTCGTAAACCTTTCGATCAATGGAAAAGTGGCGAGCCGCGTGGCCTAACCCTGCTCATGGTGCGGGCCGGCTCGACCGCGAGAATGACGCCATCGCCCGATATTAGTATCACGAATGAGCGACAATTCGCCTGCATTGCCACAACTGCTTACATTCGATACGTCTCTGGAAAAATGCGCATCGAATAACGAATGCAAAACGAAGTCACGCAAAGTCAAGCGAAGGGAACCGTATGAGACCACCGCGCCTCGATCAACTCGATGACACCGACCGCAATCTGGTCGCGCTGTTGCAGACCAATGCCCGCGACAGCGTGGCAAATCTCGCGCGGCAGCTCGGCGTCGCGCGCACGACGGTCATTGCCCGCATCGCGCGGCTGGAGAAGAACAACGTGATCGCGGGCTACGGCGTGCGGCTCGGACAGGACGTGCTCGACGCGAGCATTCAGGCGTACGTCGGCATCAAGCTCGCGCCGAAGTACGGTCGCGATGTGCAGAAGCGCCTCGCCCGCATGCCCGAAGTCCAACTGCTTTGCGCGGTGAGCGGCGAATTCGATTACGTCGCGTGGCTGCGGGCGGATTCGCCCGACCGTCTCAACGACATGCTCGACGAGATCGGAGCGCTCGAAGGCGTGGAGCGGACGACGACCTCGATCATTCTTGCACGCAAGATCGACCGCACCGGCTAAGGCATGCAAAATACAAATCGCATCATGCGGTCGTCAAAATGACGAAAACCATCGCCACTTCGCATCATTTTGCGTCTAGGATCAATATTCACGGGCTCCTACACTGAGGCGTTCATGCCCCAACAAGGAGACGAAAATGAAAGTGGCACTGGTCGGCGCCGGATTGATCGGTCAAAGCATTGCGCATCTGCTGCGTGAAACGGGCGACTTCGAGGTTGTCGCTTTTGATCGCGACGAACACGCGCTCGCGCAACTCGACGCGCAGGGCATCGCGACGCGCCGCGTCGATTCGGCCGATACGCCCGCCCTGCGTCATGCGCTCGGCGGCTTCGATGCGCTCGTCAATGCGCTGCCGTATTACCTCGCGATCGGCGTGGCATCCGCGGCAAAGGCGGCGGGTGTGCATTACTTCGATCTGACCGAGGACGTGCGCGCGACGCATGCGATTCGCGCCATCGCCGACGGATCGCATACTGCATTCATGCCGCAGTGCGGGCTCGCGCCGGGTTTCATCGGCATCGTCGCGCACGATCTCGCCGGACGGCTCGATAACCTGCGCGAAGTGAAGATGCGCGTCGGCGCGCTGCCGCAGTTCCCGACCAACGCGTTGAAGTACAACCTGACGTGGAGCATCGACGGACTCATCAACGAGTATTGCCAGCCGTGCGAAGCCGTGCGGGAAGGCCGCACGCAATGGGTGCAGCCACTGGAAGGCGTCGAGCATTTCTCGCTGGACGGCATCGAGTACGAAGCGTTCAACACGTCGGGCGGACTCGGGACCTTGTGTGAAACGCTGGCGGGAAGAGTCGAGACGCTGGACTACAAGTCGGTGCGCTATCCGGGGCATCGCGACCTGATGAAGTTCCTTCTCGACGACCTGCGTATGTCTACCGATCGCGACGGCCTCAAGGCCATGCTCAAGCGCGCGGTCCCATCGACGGCGCAGGACGTGGTGCTGATCTTCGTCACGGTGACGGGCATGCGCGGCGGCGGCAGCGATCAACTGGTCCAGCACGTCTTCACGCGCAAGATCGTCGCGAAGGATGTATGCGGTATGCCAATGAGCGCGATCCAGATCACGACGGCGGGCGCCGTGTGCGCTGAACTGGATCTGTTCCGCGAAGGTCTCTTGCCGCAGAGCGGCTTCGTGCGGCAGGAGCAGGTTCCGCTGGATGCATTTCTCGCAAACCGCTTCGGCAAGCTCTACGAAGGCGCGAACGCGCTGGAGACGGCGCGCCACCTTGCGGTCGCATAGACGCTCTCGGTCCTCTCAGTCATGTGTGAGCGACGAGGCGCGCCAGCAGACGCGCCTCGTCGTCCGCGGTCGAGGCCGTGTTGTCGAACATCAGCAGATCCGCGGCGAGCGCATCGTCGGGAAAGAAAAGACGCTGCCGGTAGTCCTCCCAGTGCGCCAGTTTGTATGCATCATTCGGATCCGCACGCGCGGCAATTCGCTCCCGCGCCACGTCCTCTCCGACGTGCACCCACACGACGCGAATCGTCACATCGTCGTCGACGCCGAGCCACGCGCGATCGAAGAGCCGCCGCTCGCGCACTTCGCGCGACAGCGGCGCGACCACGACCACGCTCACGCCCAGCGCGAGGTTCTCCGCAGCAGTATCGACGAGACTTCGGTACTCCGGGTCGCGCAAATGCTTGATGAATAGCGGGCTGTCGCGATCGTGCGGGTCGCCCGTCAGCGCGCCGATGGCCGCCGCGCTATACGCGCCGTAGAGCGTGTCTTTGTCGAGCATACAGAACGGCTCGCCTGTCTCGCGCATGAGCGGCGCAAACAGGCGCTTCGCGAGCGTCGTCTTGCCGGTTCCGGCGTGACCGCAGAAGAAGAGCAGATGCTTCATGAGAACGTATCTTGTATTCAATCGTTGGCATGCGCGCGCTGATAGCGGTTCATCAGCGGTGTCGATGTCACGCCGTGCACGATAACCGACGCTGTTATCGCCGCGATGATGATGGGCGTCAGCGGGCCGGCGACCTGCTTCGGCGCGTGCTCGATCGCATAGAGCAGATAGTAGAACGAGCCGACTCCGCGGATCCCGAACCAGCCCATCAAGAGACGCTGCCCGCGCGACGCGCACGAGCCGACGAGCGACGCCTGCACCGCCAACGGCCGTATCACGAGAAATAGCCCGCCTAAGATCATCACCGCGCGCCACGTGAAGAGATCGCGCCACATCGTCGCGAGCACGGAGCCGACGAGCAGCATGATCGTCACTTCGGCGATGCGTTCGAGTTCGATCGTGAAGCCGTGCACGCGCTCGGCCATGAACGCGTATGCGCGATCGGGATCGGATGCGGTCGCGCTGATGTCGCCGACATCCACGGTGCCGACCGCTTCGCGCGCGCCCTTGTCGCCGCTTTGGCGATGCTCGACGCGCCGCATCGCGAGGCCTGCCGCGAACACGGCGAGGAACGAATACGAATGCAGCAACTCGGCGACGCCGTACGACAGCGCGATCAGACCGAGCGCATAGAAGCCTTCGGAGCCCAACGCTTCGCCGTGACGCGTGCGCAGGTAGGCCACCACGCGCACCGTCAGTTCGCCGAGCAGCCAGCCGCTTGCAAGCGCCGCCAGCGTGCCCCATACGGCCTGCAGCACGAAGCTCCACTGCAACGCGTCGTGCGGCGATGCTTCGAAGCGGCAGACGGCAATGCCAAGGAGTGCGAACGGTAGCGCGATGCCGTCGTTCAGGCCGCCTTCGGCGGTCAACGAGAAACGCAAGAGATCCGTGTCGCCGGGGGCTTCGACCTGCACGTCGTGCGCGAGGACGGGATCAGTGGGCGCGAGCATCGCGGCCAGCAAGAGCGACGCGCCCCACGTCATGCCGAGCCCGTACGTGCATAGCAGCGTGAGCGCGGCGATGGTCAGCACCATCGCAACGAAGCCCAGACGCAGCGGCAGCAGCCAGCGGCGGTCGGTCGGCGGCACGCGCAGGCGCAGCCCGATCGCGAAGAGCGACACCAGCATGGCGACTTCGGTAATGAGGCGCAGGACGGCCGTGTCGCCGTCGAGCCTGATATGCAGCATATTCGCGACGCCCGGCCCGAGCACGAAGCCGATGGCCAGATAGCACATGGCGGTGCTGATCGGAAGGCGTTTGAACGTCGAGCTGGCGAGCGCCATGAGAATGAGCACGCCCCCGACGACGAGAAACCAGATCGTCTCGGTCATGAAAGCCTTGAAGCGTGAGTCGGTTCGAGCCGGGCGAAAGGCCAATGGGGTGGGGCGAGCACGGAACATGCCCGTGCGCGGCGTTCGGCGTAAGATGGCCGGGCATTGCCATCGGCTCGTCTTCGTCCGCGTCTTCGTCTTCGTCTTCGTCTTCGTCTTTGCGTTGCGCACAACGGTCAGGGAGGCTCCAGCATGTCACAGCATTTCGACGCAGTCGTCATCGGTACAGGGCAGGGCGGCTCGCCCCTTGCAGTGCGGCTCGCGCAGAGCGGCAAGCGCACGGCCGTCATCGAGCGGCATCTTTTCGGCGGGACCTGCGTGAACTTCGGCTGCACGCCGACCAAAACCTATGTCGCGAGCGCGCGCGCGGCGCATGTTGCGCGCACGGCAGCGAAATACGGCGTGGATATCGGCGGGCTCATTACGGTCGACATGGCGCGCGTGAAGGCGCGCAAGGACGAAGTGATCGGCGC
Source organism: Caballeronia sp. SL2Y3 (assembly GCF_022879575.1). Classification (NCBI taxonomy): domain Bacteria; kingdom Pseudomonadati; phylum Pseudomonadota; class Betaproteobacteria; order Burkholderiales; family Burkholderiaceae; genus Caballeronia; species Caballeronia sp. SL2Y3. The sequence continues at coordinate 1,432,562 of NZ_CP084260.1, read as the reverse complement.
ATCGCGCAACGGCATCGAGCAATGGCTCAATCAAACGCCGAACGTGACGGTATTCAAGGGCCATGCACGCTTCACCGGTCCGCACGCGCTCTCTATCGAAGGCAGCGACGGCGAAACACACGAGATCGACGCCGGCATGATCTTCATCAACACCGGCACGCGCGCCGCGGTGCCGGCCATCGACGGGCTCGACAGCGTGCCCTATGTCACCAATTCGAACATACTCGAACTGACGCACGTGCCCGAGCATCTTGTGATCGTTGGCGCGAGCTATATCGCGCTGGAGTTCGGGCAGATGTTCCGGCGCTTCGGCAGCCGCGTCACGCTGCTCGTGCGCGGCGATCGCATTTTGACGCGCGAGGACGCCGATATCGCTCGCGCGATCCAGGACGTGCTCGCGCGCGAAGGCATCGAATTCCGCTTCGGCGCTGCGCCGCAGCGCGTCGAACGGACGAACGACGGCGTGCGCATCTCGCTGCGAGACGAATCCATCGACGCGTCGCATCTTCTCTTTGCAACGGGACGCACGCCGAATACCGACGATCTCGGACTCGACAAGGCGGGCATCGACGTGAACCGGCACGGTCTGATCGACGTGGACGGCCAGTTGCGCACGGAAGTGGATGGCGTCTGGGCAATCGGCGACGTGAACGGGCGCGGCGCTTTCACGCATACGTCGTGGAACGACTATGAGATCGTCGCGGCCAATCTGCTAGATGGCGAATCGCGCAGCGTCGATACGCGCATCATGACGTACGCGGTGTTCGTCGACCCGCCGTTCGCCCGCGTCGGCATGAGCGAGGAGGACGTGAGGCGAGACGGCCGCGACGCGCTGATCGCGACGATGCCGATGTCGCGCGTCGGCCGGGCGCGGGAACGCGGCGAGACGGACGGCTTCATGAAGGCGCTCGTCGATGCGAAGACGAAGCGCATTCTCGGCGCGGCGATTTTCGGCATCGAGGGCGACGAAGTGATTCATACCTTCGTCGACATCATGAATGCGGACGCGCCCTACACCACGCTGCAACGCGCGATGCATATTCATCCGACGGTGAGCGAGCTTGTGCCGACTTTGTTGGGCGATCTGAAGCCGTTGAGGTGAGGGGATGGCGGTGGCTGCATCTAAGACGCGGCGGCATTCTGAATGCCAACGGGGGAGGCAGGGCGGGGCATGCACATTCAACCGTTGATTCACGAGGTGACGTAGCTTTGTCGGGCGACCTGAAGCCGCTCGCACACCCGAGCCCGCCGCGTCTTTGCGTATCGGGCGACGGCATTATGAATGCCAGCGCGCCTGGGTTTTGCGTACTAGGCGACGGCATCCTGAATGGCAACCGCCATTCACTGCGCGCCGCCCGATGAACGTTGAACCGAAGGTCAGCGACCTGATGTCGCGTTTGCTGGGTGACCTAAAGCAGCCGACATATCCGCGCCCGTTGCGTTTCCTGTAGAGCGCGACGGCATTTTGAATGCCGTCGCGCGACGCAAGACGCTCGACGCGGCTTGAAGTGCAACTGACGCTGCGCGGGTTGGCGCTAGCTCTCTCGGGCGACCCGAGGCCGCTCGCACAACCGAGCGCGCCGCGTCACTACGTCTTGGTCGACGGCATTATGAATGCCAACCCGCCAACGCTGCCTGCCTTAAATGCGCAGTTAGCCGAAGGTGTGTCGATGTAGCCGTTGTAGGCGACCTGGAGTCGCCGACATAACCACGCCGTCACGTTTCCTGGGAAGCACGGCGGCATTTTGAATGCCGACGCGCGAGTCACCGCGCGCCGTGCAAGTCAACCGATAGTGAGCAAGTTGACGCTAGGGTCATCCGGCGACCGAAGCCGCTGGCACAACGGAGCGCGCCGGAGTTGTGCGTACTCGGCGACGGCATTATGAATGCCAACACGCCTACACTGCCTGCAACTCGATGCGCGTCGAACCGAGGGTGAGCGACCCGATGTGGCCGTTGCGCGGCGACGTTGAGCAGCCGACACAAGCGCGCCCGTCGCGTCTCGGATGCACGGCGCGACGGCATCGTGAATGCCCGACACCGCATACACAGCGCGATGCACAGCGATGAGACGGCTGGGCTACTGGTGCCGACGTTTCCTGACCTTCTTAAGCCAACCGCCGCGTCGCGCGTCTCTTGCAATCTGAATGCCGACGCGCCATACAACGAAGACCGCCCCGACCACGCCTCAAGCCTCCACCGGCGGCTTCTGCACGTTCTTGGGCGCCACCGCCGTCCCCCGCGTTTCCGGCATCGCGAGCCAGACGAGCGCGACCGCGATCGCGCCCGCCGCCGCCAGCCCGAAGAAGCTCATCGCCGTGCCGAAGCGGTCGGCGGCGAAACCGGCCGCCGCCGTCGAGAGCGTCGCGCCGACGCCCGCCGCGAGGCCGAAGAAGCCGATCGTCAGGTTGTAGTGGCCGCGTCCGCCGGCGACATCGGCGGCGATCAGCGGCAGCATCACGCCGAACACTGCTGCGCTGATGCCGTCGAGCATCTGCACCGGTACGAGCAGATACGGACTGCTGACGCCCGCGAACAGCAGCGCGCGCACCGGCAACGCACAGAAGCCGAGAATCAACACCGGACGCCGTCCCCACTTTTGCGCCTGCCGTCCGACCCAGGGCGAAAGGGCCGCCACGATGAACTGCGGCACGATGATGCACGCCGCGATCACGAGTTGAACGTTGTCGCCCATGTGCGCCGTGACTTCGCCGGCGGCGAGATTCAACATCGCCGCGTTCGAGAGGTGGAACAGCACGACGCACGCAGCAAAAATGAGCAGGCGCTTGTCTTTCAGCAGTTCGCGCAGCGATTCGCGCTCCTCGCCCTCCGGCGTGAGCTTCGGCTTGCCGGGCGTGCGCGGCACGGCGGGCAGCGGCTCGTAGTGAATCATCCGCAGCGCGACAATGGCGGGCAGCGCGAGCGCCGCCGTCAGGAAGAACACCGAGCGCAGCGACAGATACTCGCCGAACGCGCCCATCAGCGCCGCCGTGAGCGCGCTGCCTATGGACGCCCAGCGCGCATTGCGCCCGAGCCGGTCGCCGAGATCGGCGCGCGAGACGAGGGCGAGCGAGATCGCGGCCATCGCCGGGACCAGCATGCAGCTCGCGAAGCCGTGCAGCACTTCCGCCGCGAACACGGGGACGAAGGTCGGACTCGCGGCGAGCAAGAGCGCGCTCGCGATGATCGCGACGATCGCCGAAAGGGCAGCGAACTTCTTGTTGCGCATGGCGTCGACGAGCGCGCCCGCGGGAAGCTGGCTCGCCATCGCGCTGATCGTGCCGACGGACAGCATCAGGCCGATCTCGCCCTGCGTCCACTTGTTGGCCGCAAGGTACGAAGCGATGAACGGGCCGAAGCCGGTCTGCACGTTGGCGACGAAGAAGTTCAGCCAGTCGAGCGCGCGCAGACTGCGTGCAATTACCATGTCGTGAATCGCTTATCCATGTGGTGTTCCGTTATCGGGCCGGGCGCGCGCCGGACGACGGCGTTTGCGCCGCGACCGCGCCCGAGGCGGTCGTGCCGCCGGAGTTGGCCGAGCCCGCTGCGCTCGCCGCGCCGCTCGCCGCCGCCGACGAAGCCGGCGCGGGAACGACCGGCGACACGATCTTGATCGGCTGCTCGGGCGCATAGGTGGGCGCGGCTTTCAGTTGCGCGTCGTTGAAATCCATCTGCAGCGCAAGCTGCTTGTTGCGCGATACCACCTGCAGATCGCTCCAGTTCACCGCGACGTGGCGCTTGTCCGCGGCGAGCGAGCTTGACAGATCGACGACGAGCGCCTGCGGTTGCGCCTGCGAATCGACGAGCACGTCGACCACGCGGCCGATGCGCGCGCCGTTTTTCTGCGTCACCGTCGAATCGACGAGCTGCATGAAGTTCGGCGGCGCCTCGCTGACGGGCTGCGGCCTCGGCACCGGGTCCGCCGCCGGCTTGCCCTTCGCGGGCGGCGGCGGTGGCAGGAAGGTGATCGGCGGGGTCTTGGAATTCGGCGTGAAGCGAAACGCCGTCCACGGGAAATTGACTTTGCGATCGCCGATGCCCATGAAGCCCGACAGGTTGACCATCAGCAACTTGGGTTTCGCCGACGGATCGACGTACAGATCGACCGCGCGGCCGACCACCTTGCCGTCGGGACGCTGAACTTCGGCATCCAGCAGGCCGTGAAGCTGGTCGTGCTGCATGAGGCGCGTCGAGATGATCTGCGGCGGGGGCGGCGGCTCGGGCGGTTCCGGCGGCGGCGTCACGACCGGCTCCGGCGGCTTCGGTTTCACGACGCGGCGCTTCGGCTTCGGCGCGGGGGCCGGCTTCACGGCGGACGCGGGCTCCGGCACGGTGACGACGGGCGCCGGTTCTTCCGGCTCGTTCGTTTCAGTCTCGCTCGGCCCCGGAATGTACGAATGCTCGACGATGGGCGCGGGCGTCTGCTGCTGAAAGATCCCGCAGGCCGACAGGCTGCACGCGCCCAGCACGACGAGCACCGAGGAAAGCCGCAGCGCGCGCACGCGTTGGACGGGCGCGCATACCAGAGCGAACAGCCGCGCCCCCGCGCCTCCGATCAAAAGAGCGGGCGCCACGGCGGCCGCGCCGACCGACGACGCATCGCCCCGATGCGAGATACCGCCTGCCATCACAAACGCTCCATGTGTCCGGGCCGCCTTCCAGTTCTTGTTGATGTCGATGAACGCGCTGCGCGCTCGCGTCCCTGTTCGTTCGATGCGCTCATGCGCCGCGCGCCGCCGGGTCCGCGTTCTTGGCGAGGCGCGCCGCCGTGTCGGACGCGCCCATTCTCGCGGCGGCTTCGCGCGCGGACAAGCCGCCCTGATCGCGGGCGTCCGGATTCGCGCCGCGAGCGATCAGCAGATCCAAAATCTCGACGCGGTTGAACATGGCCGCGATCATCAGCGCGGTGCGGCTATCGGGCGATGCGCCTTCGACATCCGCGCCGTGATCGAGCAGCGTCTCGGCGACGTCCTTGAAGCCCTTGAACGCGGCCCCGGCAATCGGCGTCTGGCCGTTGTCGTTGCGCATGTCCGGATCGGCGTTGTGTCCGAGCAGCACGCGCACCGCGTCGGCGTGGCCGTGATAGCTCGCGAGCATCACGAGGCTGTCGCCCTTGTCGTTGCGCAGGTTCGGCGGCAAGCCCTTCTGAAGCCAGACTTCGAGCAGGGCGGCATCGCCCCGGCGCGCAGCGTTGAAGACTTCGTTCGCAAACGCGATGGTCTCTTCGTCGGGGCCTTCGCGCCCCGGCTGCTCCGGGTTCTGATTGCTGTCCTGCTGCATGTTTGGCTCCGTGTCGGGCGCTCTGCGGCGCGCCGTTTCGTCGTGATGCATTCGATGATGCGCGTGGCTTGCGCAAACGCTCGAAAGAGGCGAGCGCGCGCCGGTTCATCGGCAGCATACACAGGTTGATGATGCTCCGCGCCCGAGTGCGTGCCTGCGCCGACGGTCGATGGAGAGCCCGGGCAGCACGTTTTACGCCAAGGCTTTCGCCGCTTGCGACGGCTTGACGCCGCAGCGCGCGCGCCCTTAGTCTCGATGCAACTATGTGCAACCATCTGCCGCCTGCGCGATTACGCTCGATGCAAGCTCCAAATCCTCAAGCCAGCGTGCGCCGCCGCGCGCCCGCCGCCGAACGCAATCGCGATGCGATTCTAACGGTGCTCGCACGCGTGCTGCCGCCAGGCGGCACGGTTCTCGAAATCGCGAGCGGCACCGGCCAGCATGCGGTGCATTGCGCGGCGGCGCTGCCGCACATCCTCTGGCAACCGAGCGATCCGGACGCCGCCGCCCGCGATTCCATCGCCGCGTGGCGCGCGCATGCCGGCCTCTCGAACCTCGCCGCGCCGCTTGCCATCGACGTGACCGAGCGCGACTGGGGCATCGGCGACGTGGCGGCGGTCGTCTGCATCAACATGATCCATATCGCGCCGTGGCAAGCGGCGGAGGCGCTTTTTCGCGGGGCGGCCGAGCGGCTGGCTGCGGGCGGCGTACTGTACCTGTATGGGCCGTATCGGCGCAACGGGGCGCACACCGCGCCGAGCAACGAAGCATTCGATGCGCAGCTGCGCGCCATCGATCCGCGCTGGGGCGTGCGCGACATGGAAGCCGTCGAGGCGCTCGCGCACGACGCGCGATTCACGCTCGCCGAAGCCGTTCCGATGCCGGCGAACAACTTCAGTCTCGTGTTCGTGAAGGACGCGAAGCGGTAGGCGCCGCCGCCTGCGGCTTTTCGCTCGCGCCGAAATACGCGTCGCCGTGTAGACTGCGGAGGTGGTTGGTCGTGTCGTTCTTGCGCCGCTCCGACGGCGCGTACCCTGATCTCCCTCTACCGGAGGCGTTCTACATGCACGCAGCGTTGCCGCAAGGCGATGAGGATGGCGCTCTCACCGAAACGCCGGGAACCCCGCGCGACTTGCGCCGCACCGACATCCATCCCGATCACTGGTATCCGCTCGCGTGGTCGGGCGAAGTCAAGCGCGGCCGCGCGCACGCGGTGCGCTTCGCGGGCGACCCGATCGTGCTCGTGCGCACGGACTCGGGCAAGGTGTTCGCGCTCGAAGACCGCTGCGCGCATCGGCAAGTGCCGCTCTCAGCGGGCGTGGTCGACGGCGAGTCCATTCGCTGCTGCTATCACGGCTGGACCTACGACTGCACCGGCCGCTGCACCGACATTCCGTATCTCGGCCGCGAGCGTCTGCCCAACGGCGTGCGCGCGTATCCGTGCCGCGAGGAAGCGGGGCTCGTCTTCGTCTTCACGGGCGACCCGCAGCGTGCCGCCGCCGCGAAGTTTCCGTCGCTCGTGAGCGCGACGGACAAGGCCTACAAGACGCGCCGCTTCGGCCGCGAAGTGAAGTGCCATTACACGTTCATGCACGAGAACCTGATGGACATGAACCATCAGTTCCTGCATCGCCGGCAGATGGGCAGCATGCGGGCGCGCTCGCTCGGGCGTCGCCGGGGCGAGGACTGGATCGAAGTGGACTACACCTTCGCGCGCGAAGCGGGCAAGCAGCCGATCGGCGAGGCGCTCGTATTCGGGCAAAAGCGCGGCGAGAAGCCGGACGCGTCGCAGAAAGACGTCATGACGATCCGCACGGACTACCCGTACCAGACGCTCAAGATCCGCACGAAGGACGAGACCATGGTGATGGACCTGTGGATCGCTTACGTGCCGCTCGACGCCGAGCAGCGCACCAACCGCACCTTCGGCCTGTTGTCGATCCGCCGCCCGAAAATCTCCGGCCTGCTCGACGTCGCCTGGCCGCTGCTCGTGTGGTTCACCGAGCGCATTTTCAAGGAAGACCGGTGGATCGTGGAGCGCGAGCAGGAAGCGCACGACCGGCAGGGCGCGGACCACAATCACGAAGTCTTTCCGGTGATCAACGAACTGCGCGCGCTTCTGATGGAGCATGGCGTGCCGCATCGTGCAGCCGGCGCGCATCCGGGCGACGGCCGGCGCGTGCATCGCATCGTACCCGTGCAGGAAGTGCCCGCACCGTGAGCGCGACACCGCGGCGCGGCGTTCCCGGATTGCGGCCGTCGCGCGGCGGCGTTATACAGGAAGCGTGCACAGCTACGAAGGCAGACCATCATGAAAGACGACCCGACCGATCCGCGCCCGCTTTCCCCGAACGTGGACGAAGCGCATCCGGATGTCGAGCATTTCGATGCGGCCATCACGCACGTCGATGAATCCGTCGCCGCCGGACGAATGGCCGCAGGGGCGGCAAAGGGCATCTTGTACAGCCTGATCGAGACGCTCGGCACGCTCGTCGGCGATCCCGATCTGCCTTCGCACGCCCGCTCGGGCTATGAAGGGCTGCTGGAGACGGCTCGGGAACTGCGCGCGAAAATCGAGCAGTAGCGTTCTTGCGTCGGGCTTTAAGGCCGTAGTCCCTCTCTCTCTTCTGCAAGCGCCGCGCGGCTCACCGGCCGGCACGCGGCCCGCACTGCGTTGGTTTTCTGTCAGTTTCGTGCCTGGTTGCCAAATATTTGCGCGCTAGCAAATACTGGTTAACCACACGGTGAAAAAAAAAGACACCAGTACGCGCGATTCTTTCGAATTCCATCCGCAAGCCATACACTTGCCAGCGATAAAAGTTGCGCTCGCGGCGCGATAGCGCGCCGGTTTCGGCGTCGACGACGAAGAATCCGCTCATACCGCATAAAGCAAGAGGAGAAGAAATGAAGGGCTTCAAACTGACCAAGGCCGCCGTCATCGCCGCGACCGCGTTCGCAGCCGCCGCGCCGGCGTTCGCGCAAAGCAGCGTGACGCTGTACGGTATCGTCGACGATTCGATCGTTTATCAGAACAGCCAGACCAATCTGGCGAAGACCCAGCCGGGTCGTTCCAACGTCAAGCTCGCCTCGGGCATCTGGGCGGGTAGCCGCTTCGGCCTGAAGGGCGCTGAAGATCTGGGCGGCGGCAACAAGGCCATTTTCCAGTTGGAGTCCGGCTTCAACATCAACAACGGCGCGCAGCAGTACGCCAACGCGATGTTCGGCCGCCAGGCATGGGTCGGTCTCACGAATGCGAACTACGGCACGTTGACGGTGGGCCGTCAGTACACGTCGTACTACACGCTGATGTCGCCGTATAGCCCGACGAACTGGCTGACCGGCTACTTCGGTGCGCACCCGGGCGATCTGGACGAACTCGATACGATCTACCGCGCGAACAACTCGGTCGTCTATACGTCGCCGAAGCTGTATGGCGTGACGGTCAGCGGTTCCTACTCGTTCGCCGGCGTGCCCGGCAGCGTCTACCAGGGCTCGACGTGGTCGGCGGCGGTCCAGTATCAGCAAGGCCCGATTGGCGGCACGGTGGCGTTCACGCGCATCAACAACGCGACGGTCGGCGGCGGCGTCTATAGCGATGCATCGACGACCAACACCGCAGGCCAGTCGGGCGTGTCGGCCGTGACCAACGGCTATCAGGGCGCGCAAGCCCAGAACCGCTTCGCGGTAGGCCTCGGCTACACGTTCAACAGCGCGTGGGACATCACTGCGACCTATACCAACGTTCAATATGTTCCGGGCGTCAACTCGAAGTTCACCGACGAAGCCGTCTTCAATACGGCCGGCACGGTGCTGCACTGGAAGGCGACGTCGGCATGGGACTTCGCGGCAGGCTACAGCTACACGTGGGCGAGCAAGGCGAACGGCATCTCGGATGCCGCGTCCTACCACCAGTTCAACCTGTCCCAGTACTACTCGCTGTCGAAGCGTACCGGCCTGTACGCACTGGAAGCGTTCCAGCGCGCCAACGGCCGTACGCTCGCGCAGCCGAACTTCTCGCCGACCGGCGCGGTGAATGCACAGACGGCCGCAAACGCGACCATCGGCGACGGCTTCAACACGGCTCCGTCGGCGTCGCGCAGCATGTTCGGCGCAGGCGTGGGCATTATCCACCGCTTCTAAGCCGCACCTGCTTCACAGCGAACCGGACGCCTCGGCGTCCGGTTTTTTTTTCGCCTTCACTCGCGCGACCGCGTCTTATCAGATGAACATCCCGCCCGACACCTCGACGCGCTGCGCCGTCATCCAGCGGTTGCCGTCGGAGAGCATCGCGGCGATCGCGCCGCCTATGTCGTCCGGCAGCCCCACGCGCCCGAGCGCCGTGTTCTGCGCGACGAATTCGTTCACTTCCTGATCGTCGCGCACGACGCCGCCGCCGAAATCCGTTTCGATCGCGCCGGGGGCGATGGCGTTGACCGTGATGCCGTGCGGCCCCAACTCCTTCGCGAGATAGCGCGTGAGCACTTCGACGCCGCCTTTCATCGCCGCATACGCCGCGTAGCCCGGCAGCGCGAAGCGCGTCAGTCCGCTCGATACGTTCACGATGCTGCCTTCCTCGTGCAGGAACGGCAGCAGCGCCTGCGTCAGGAAGAAAGGCCCCTTCAGGTGAATGTTCACGAGCTGGTCGAACTGCTCGGGCGTGGTGTCGGCGAAAGGCGCATGTATGCCGATTCCCGCGTTGTTCACGAGAAAATCGAAGTTCGTCCGATCGAACGATTGTTCGAGCGCCTTGCATACTTCATCCGCGAAGGCGCCGAAGGTTTCGCTTCGGGAGACGTCGAGCTGCAACATCGCGCACTTGCAGCCGAATTCCTCGATCTCGCCGGCCACGGCCTCGGCCGCGGCGGCGTCGCTGTGCCACGTCCCGATGATGCCCACGCCCTGCTGCGCGAGCTTCAGTGCCGCGCTGCGCCCGAGCCCGCGGCCCGCTCCCGTGATGACTGCGACTTTCGCGCTCATGGTTCCGTCCACTGGCTGCTCCTTTGGGTTTGTCCCGCGTGTTGCGTTCCGCGAGTGGTACTTCGCGCATTGCATCGCGGTGACTACAGCACTTTAGGACGACGCGGCCCGCAATGGAAACGTTGCGCGATGTTCTTCGGGGCACCGCATCGGGCGCGTGGCTTGCTTCGAAAAGACGACCGTAAGCATCCGAGGAGAAACAGCGATGACAGCGCAAACGAATTCGAATGCAAAAGACCAGACCGGCTCGACGTCGGGCTCGGGCGACCCGGTCGGACTAGAGCGGCCTTTTCGCCTGTTCGCCGTGGAGCAGCGCGTGCTGGCGCAGAACGTCGATGGCAAGGTCATCGACATCGGCGCGATGGAGTCGAAGGGCGGGGAATACTGCGCGCGCCTGGACGTGGACGACATCACGGTCGAGCCGAAGCGCAGCCCCGAGCTTGCGCTGAAGGCGCTGGTCGACAAGCTGACCTTCGACTATCTCGACGGCCTTTTCACGAGCGAAGGCGAAGCCGAGGTGGCGGGCCGCCTGCAGGATTTCCCGAGCGTCGAGTTCGAACTGGAAGAGCCGCTGCCGCGAGACATGGTGGATCGAACGCCGCCGCATCTCTTCTGAGAGAGCACTCGTTGTTGCGACCGGTGCGCGGAAGACGCACTCAAAATACTGGATGGTCGGCGTTGGTTCACAAAGCCAAGATCGACCGGCTCTTGAGCGTGTCCGGCGACGCGCGGCTCTTCGAGCAGACGTCCTTCAGCGGCATATTCTTCTGTGTGAATTTTTGCATGCAGAACGCCCTCACGTTCCGACCGGGAGCGCGCGCAACTGGTCACGCAGAGAAGGGAATGCATCCAAAAAGCTGGACGCGCCGAGCCTGTTCGCAAGGCTGATGTCCACTGTCTCGTTGAGCGCGGCTCCAGCGACGCGCGGCTCTTTCTTGCACACGTCTTCGAGCAACGGGTTCATCTTCGTGAATTCTGTATACGAGTCGATCGGTTCGCACGAGTAAGCCTCTTTCGGAATCTCGATCGGCTTGTCGAATGTGAGGCCGTGCAATTGCCCCTTCTGCCGTAGCCATTCCGCCGGAATCAGCGGCAGTAGGTCGGCGGGATCGCGCGGCGGGCTTAAGTAGCCGCCGCCCACGTTCGCGTGCGCGCCGGCAAACCATCGCTGCTCGAGCGGCAGCGTCCCGCGGTCTTCGGTTCCCTTCGTCCAAAGCGTAGGCTTGTAGAGCGAGCGGAATTCGTTCGCGGCTATCGCGTGATACGCGGCGCGCGTGCTGTTGGCGAGCGTGGTGTCGTGGAAGTTGTAGTAGCTGGAGAAGCCCGGCACCGGCAGCCCGCCGATAGGAATGCCGAGTTCGCCGACGGTATCCCATACGCCGATGAACGCGACGTCCACTTCGCGCGAGAACTGCTTGCGGTACGCCCGCACAGAGTCGTCGGATGGCCCGACGCCCTGGTCGCGATAAATGCCGTACGCCTGATCGATGGACGCATCGCTCCAGTCGTTCGACAGACCGCATTTGCGGATGAGGCCGGCCAGGCTGCGTGCGGAGTAGGCGCCGCGCGAGAAGCCGAAGATATAGATCGATGCATCGGGTCTGTATCGCTGGCAGAGCCACGCGTAGCCGCTCTTGATGTTCGCGGAGAGGCCGTCGCCGAACGCGCCGCCGAGGAACTTGTTCGCCAGTGCGAAGAGCCCGTTGCCCTGTGTGCCGACGCCCGGCACGTACAGCGTCTCCTGATCGTCGGTCTCGGGCGCGAGCTTGTAGAGCAGGTAGGCGTTGGTGCGGTCGTTCGGCTCGTTCCAGGTGCCGTCGAAGAAAATGGCGAGTCTCATGGCGAGCGTCTCCTGAACGTAGCCTTTCAGCTAAGAAATAGGAGATGCCCGCGCCGCCCGCAAGGCCGCCTTTGCATGCAACATGCAGACGGCGCGGCGACGCTGTATTTTGGCGGATACGGGAGAGGCTTGCGATCGAGCATCGACGCACGCCTCCCGTCTTCCTGCGGAGGTGAATGATGAATACCAAACGCCTGACGGCTGTCGCCCTGATCACGGGCACGATGCTCGCGAGCGGGGCGGCGCATGCACGCGACGATGGCCCGCGTTTCGCGCAGGATCGTCTCGATGCACTCGTCGCTCATCATGCGCAGGCGAGTCGGCACATATCGCATGGGCGTGGAAAGCCAACGCCGCCCGAGCGCCGCGACGCGCCAAAAGACGCTTCCTGAACGTAGTTGCGTGGCTAGCTGGTCCCGTTGCTTCGCCCGATGCAACGGACGGGAAGGCTCGTGCCCGAGCGTCCAAGACTGAAAATGGTATGAGAATTGCTGTCGGCCCCGAGGCTCCGCGGCCACCGCGCCGACGATCCTTCTCGCTGACCTCACTCAAGGCCATATGAACCGGACGACATCGACCAGCAAATCAACGAAAGCCCTATCCATCGCACTGCTCAGCGCGACATTCCTCGCGGCGGGCTGCTCGGGCATCGGCCCCACGCGGCTGAAGGCCGATCAGGTCGACTACGCCCGCGCCCTCGGCGACGCGCAAAAGCGCGAGATCCTAGCCGCGATCGTCGGGCTCCGCTTCGCCGATGCGCCATCGTTTCTCACGGTAAGCAGCATCATCGCCGCCTACACATTCGATGCAACGGGCGGCGCAATTTTGAATGCAGGTTCCGGCGCACAG